>CAWEXB010000007.1:0-447764 GCA_963812915.1 uncultured Thermoleophilaceae bacterium
AGGCCGTCGCCCGCGCCCGCGAGCTACGGCTGCTTGGACCGCCGGTTCGCCTCGTCGCCTGAGAGGCCATGACGGAGGTCCTCTACGGGCTGGACGCCGCCGAGCGAGAGCGTGTCGCCGCACTGCGCGCCGAGGGGCGCTTCTTCTGGCTCGACGTCTCGCTCAGCGAGACGAGCCGCGAAGATCTGGTCGCCGCGCTCGGGATTCACGAGCGCGCGCTGGGCGCTCTGCGGACCACTCCCGACGGCTACGCCTCGCGGGCCTTCCACGCTGACGGAGAGTCCGTCGTCTTCGCGCTTCGCTGCTATGTCGAGCGTGAGCCGGAGCAGGAGCAGGCCGGGTACCGCCTGCGGCCCATGGAGGTTCAGGTCCTCGTTACGAACGACTACCTGCTGACCCTGCACGACGAGCGAGTCTCGCTGCCCGCGGTCCTCGCTCCCGATCTTCCGCCGGGACGGAGCAAGGGATACGTCGTCTATTCGGTGCTCGACGCAATGCTCGCCACCACCTTCGACGCGCTCGACGAGGTCGAACTGAGGCTGGACACCCTTGTCGCGGCATGGACGGAGGGGGACGGCGGGGGCGTGCCGAGGGCGACGCTGCGGCACGCCGGTGCCAGGCTCGCGACGATGAGGCGCTGGGTCAGGAACGAGCAGGCCATCTTCGAGCGTGTCGGCCTCGAAACCGAAGCGCTTCGAGACTTCGGCACCTCCGAGGAGCCTTACTTCGACCGGCTCGAGGATCAGGTCGACCGCCTGCTGACGTCGATCGACGCCGCCGCGAACGCGATGGGGATGGTGCTCGACCTCCAGCTGAACGAGCGAGCGTATGTGCTCAGCGTCGTCGCCACGATCTTCGTCCCTCTCACGTTCGTCACGGGCTTCTTCGGCATGAACTTCGGCTGGATGGTCGATCAGGTCGACAGCGCGGTCGCCTTCTGGCTGCTCGGGTTCATCGTTCCGATCGCGACAGCGGCGCTGTTGTGGCGTCTCCTGGTGCGCCCGTTCCTCATCGGCGACCAGCGGTAGCGCCGCTCATCGCCCCTGGAGCTCGGCGTAGACGTCGCGCGCGGCTCGTCGGGTGACGCTTCCGCCGAGCGCCGCGAGCTCCGCGTCGAGCACGCCGGGATCCGGGTCGGTTATCTCCGCTATGACGATCGTGACGCCCGGCTCGAGGTTCTTGCTGACCTCCCCGAGGACGAGCTCGCGCTCGGCCTCGTGCGTGGGTGGAGCCCCGTGCCCGCGGAAGCTCTCCGTCGGCCGTCCGAATACGGCCCCGGTCGGACCGCTGAGCGCGTCGACCATGATGCCGACGATTCCGTCCTTGGGCAGGTAGTAGCCTTCGGCGTCCTCCGACCCGCCGGACGCCTCGATCCGGCCGTCGTTTGACCGCCCTACGAGCGCAGCGGCGCTCACCTGGAGCCGTCGGTCGCGATCGAGCCGCTTCAGCTCGTCCAGGGCATGGCGCGCTTGACCGAGGTCATTGAAGCGCAGCACGACGATGGTGTCCTCCATCAGCGTGCCTCCGTCATCCCGCCGAGGACCCGCGTCGCTTGGTCGGCGGCTTCCTCGTCGACCTGGACGTCGTACCGGTCCGCCTGGATGCTCGGGGCCGATACGAAGTCGCGCTTCCCGCCGCTGGCTGCGTACTGGGCGAGGGCGCCGTACAGCGCACCGAACAGCGCGCCCAGCGCCAGCGAGTACAGCAGCAGCTCGACGAACTCGGGTCCCGTGAAGAAGATGCCGAACAGCAGGGCGAACAGCGCGCCGATGAGAGCGCCCTGGCCCGCGCCGATCCCTGCGGCGCGCCCCGGGGTCATGCGCCCCGTCACCTGCTCCACCGAGCGGAGCCCCGTGCCCACGATCGCGCTGCGCTCCACGGCGAAGCCGTGGTCGGAGAGCCAGTCGACGGCGCGCTCGGCTTCCGCGTAGGTCGAGTACGACGCGATGGTGCGGCGCGAGGCGCCTGTGGCGGTCTTCAACCGGTTTGTGGTGGTCATGGCCGTTCCTTTCTCTCGAGGACTCCGTGCAGGCTCACACCGAGCGATGTGAGCGGTCATCACCCAATTCATGCGATTCGTCGCGGCTCTTTTCGTGATTCATCAACACCGTGTGATGACGGCTCACCCCGGCGCCGCTCATGCTCCGGCCATGAGATGGACGCGACGACCGACGCGCCCTGAGCCGAGCAGAGCCACCCGGCGGTACTTCACCGACGGCGGTCGCCTCTACCGTTTCATCGACTGGGTGGTCAGATCGAGGCAGTCCATGCTCGCCGTCGTGGAGGACTGCGGGTCGCTCGAGATCCTGATCGTCAGGGCAGAGCAGCTGAACGCCTGGCGCGAGGTCGCGAGCGCACCCCGCTAGCGCGCTCGAGCCGCGTCCCGGGTTCCCGGGCCGAGCACGAGCAGCGGGCACGCAGCGCTGTCCGCCAGTCGCTGGGACGTGCTGCCACCCGAGAACCGGTCGCGCAGCCGGTACTCGTGGGAACCGACGACGAGGAGATCGATCGACGCCGCATACCGTGCCAGGGCCTGGGCGGCGTCACCCGACGCCACATGGGGCTTGACACCGCGGAGCTCAGCCAGCTGCTTCTGGGCCTTCTCCAAGCGCGCTTCGAGCGCCCACTGGCCGCTGACCGGATCGCTGGCGTACATCGGTTCGGCGACCGCCTCGAACGCCGAGAGCTCGGCGCCCCGCTCGCGGGCGAGCGTGCTCGCCACGGTCAGCGCCTGCTCGCTCGCGGGCGAGCCGTCGTACCCGACGCCGATCGTGTCGAGCGAAGGCAGGCGCGTCGCGTAGCCGGTGGGCGCCACGGCGACGGCGGAGGGCGCGTCCTGCAGGACCTGCCGCGTGTCGTCGCCGACGAAGGTCCGCTCGAACTCGTCGCGCCGCGAGGCCCCGATCACGAGCAGATCACCATGTCGGCGGACGGCCTCATGAAGGCCGCGGGCCACCGAGCCTGCCTGGACCGTCAGCAACTGCGCGTCGGCGTTCGCATCGTCTCGCACCGAGGCGAGCCGCTCCAGCGCGCGCCGGCGCTCGTCGAGCTGCCACTGGGGGTCGGTGTCCGGGCCGGGTGCGCGCATCACCACTTCGACGAAGACCAGCAGCATGTCGCCGTCGGGGGAGACCAGCTGCTTGGCCAGCTCGAGGGCGTCCCGGCCGGCCTCGTAGTTGTCGATGCCTACGACCACGTTGTCAAACATGCCTAGTGCTCCTTCGTGTACGGGGCTGGGACCCGGAGACTCCACGACGGCGGGGTGACGGGTCGTCATGCGCTTTGCGTGATTCGTGAGGGCAATCACATGAACTGCGTGACGACCGCTCACCCCGCGGCGCTTGACCCTCGACGACACCATGACCGGGTTCAAGCACGAGGAGCGCGACCGTCGACTCTGAGCTGGCTCGCGTGACTCCTGTCGACGGCCAGCGAGACATCCGCTATGGAGCGGCTGTGTACGGCTCGTTCCTGGTGGCGTCCGTGGTCGGCGCAGCGTTCGAGGCCGGCGCAGACGCGCGCACCTTGACGGGAAGCGCGTTCGTGTCGATGCTCGTCTTCTGGCTTGCACACGTGTGGTCGGAGGTGGTTGGCGAGCACGTCTCCGCCGGGACGAGGTTCCACGCTCGGGTCATACCTGTGATCGCGCGTCGCGAATGGCCTCTGGTCGAAGCTGCAGCTGTTCCCACAGCCCTCCTGGCACTTGCCTGGGCGGGCGTCTGGTCGCGCGAGACCGGCGCCGCGCTCGCGCTGGGCAGCGCGATTCTGCAGATAACCGGCTGGGGCGTCGTCGCTGGGTTTCGCTCCGGCGCATCCCCGCTCAGCGCCGTCATCCTCGGAGTGGGGCAGGGGATTCTTGGCGTCCTCCTGCTGGTCCTGGAGAGCCTGATTCATTGATCACGGCCTCAGCCGCGCAGTCACACAAAGCATGTGATGACCGCTCACCCAGTCGGTTCCCAGACTGGCGCGCATGCCGGTGACCTATTTCACGCAGCACTCAGAGGGCGCGCGCGATGCGGACGCGGAGCGCTCTCGGCCGGATGGCGAAGTGAACGGTCGGGTCGAGCCGGACTGCCTCTCCGTCCAGGCCCGCGGTCACGGCGTCGCCGGCGGTCACGTCGAGGGAGCGCGCGGTCCATCCGTGGCCAGGCCGCCGCGGCGCTCCGCCCGGCCGGGAGAGCACGAGGACTCCCAGCCGGCCGCTGTCGAGGGCGGGGCGCATCCCGGTCCTTGCCGGGCGATGCAGCGCGTAGGGGTTGTTGGACACCAGGATCACGGCGGGATCGGTGTGCACGACACCGACGGTCGTCGACCAGGCGCACCCCGGGCAGCTCCGCGCTCGGACCGAGCGCCTCCGCCGCCGTCTCGAAGAGCGTGCGCGCTTTCGCATCGCGATAGCTGTCCCGCTGCACGGCCGTCCCGTAGACGCCGAGCGAGACGTTGTTGAGGAAGGGCCGGCCGTTCACATCGCCGAGGTCGATCGACGCTTCGAGCGCGTCGGTGAACGCGTCGAGCGCGCCGACGAGGTCGTCCGGGTCCAGGCCCAGGTCGCGGGCGAAGTGGTTCCGGGTCCCGGCGGGAACGCACACGAACGGGATGCCATGGGCGCTGGCAGCGGACGCCACCACCGCCAGCGATCCGTCTCCCCCGGCCATGCCGAGCACATCGGCGCCGTCGGCGGCAGCGTCCTCGACGAGGGCGCCGAGGTCATCGCCCGGCTCGAGGACGACCGGCTCGATGTCCCGCTCACGCGCCACCTCGGCAAGCCGCGCGCGTCCGGCCCTCCCGCCGCCGGACCTCGGGTTGATGAACAGCACCGGTCGCTGTGGCGCGTTGGCGCGTCCCCAACCGTGGCGGTACTGGGTCGGGAGCGGTCGGTTCACCGCGCGCCCCCGGAAGCCGCCATCCGCACGTCATGAGCCAGGCGGCGGACCGCCCGGGCGTGCGGGGCCCGTGGACGTGGGGGGATGAGCTGAACAAGCTCGACCTGGCCGTCTACGCGGCGATCGCTGTGACGCCGACCCCCGCGATGGACGTGGCACTTCGCCGGCTCTCCCGCGCGGCGAGCTACTCGCGGCTTTGGCTCGGCTGCTCCGCGGTGCTCGCGGCATGCGGCGGCAAGCGGGGCCGCCGCGCCGCCGAGAACGGGTTGACGTCCATCGCGCTCACGTCTGCCGTCGTCAACCTGGTGCTCAAGCCAATCGGCAACCGACGACGGCCGGACAGGCAGATGTACGACATTCCAGTCGCGCGCCAGGTCACGATGCCGCGCTCGACGTCTTGGCCCTCGGGCCATTCCGCGTCGGCCTTCGCCTTCGCCAGCGGCGTCGGCGCCGCTTGGCCGCAGGCCGGGATCCCTCTCGGCGTCGTCGCGTCGCTCGTCGCCTACTCGCGCGTGCACACCGGCGTGCATTACCCGTCGGACACGATCGCGGGGACGGTTTGCGGCGTGGCACTCGCGCCCGTGGCCGTGGCCGCCGTCGAGCGCCGGCGCGAGCAGCAGCGTCGCCGGTCCGAGTCGCGGTTCACGAAGCTGCTCCCTCGTTCGCGGCCGGCAGGTAGTTGACGGCCGTCACGGCCTCGACGGTGATCGCCAGAATCACGCGGTCGATGGCCGCCAGCGCTTCGTCGCTGTGCGCCTCCGGCGGCTCGGGCAGGTCGGCGATGCGCTGCACGATCGCGGCCGTCGCGGGGCCGATGCTCTCGGTGAGGATCTCGGCCGGGCCCGAGAAGACCGCGGAGGGATACGGCCGCTCGTGCCCGAGGACGCAGAGCGAGGCCCACCCCGAGCGCCGGACGTCGCGCGCCTTGAGCCGCTTGGACTCCGTCGAGATCAGGAGGCGCTGCTCCTCTCGCACGTAGTAGACGACCGACTGGCGAGGCATGGCCACCTTGTCGACCGTGGCCAACACGCCGACGCGGTGGGCATCGAGGAAGTCGATCAGGTGGGGGGTGAGAGGGCGCATGCCGTCGGCTCGGTCGGCTCGGGCCACAGGGGTGCATGCCGGCTCGGCAGCTCGGTCTATGACTGGGCTCGTTCGATCAATCGGCGGAGCGTCGCGCCGGGCGAGGTGATCCGTCATCACGCAGTCCATGTGATCTGACGGCCGCGCGCCGCAATCGTCAGAAACGGATGACGACGGGTCACACCGTCAGAAGCCACAGTTCCGGACATGGAACCGCCCCCGGGGCGCCCGGCCACTCCGCCGAGTGTGCAGCTCGTGCAAATCGGAGCGCCGATCGCGCTCCGCGACGGCTCGCGCGTCCACATACGCCAGCTCCGCCATTCGGACAGGCAGCTGCTGTTGCGGGGGTTTCGCCGCCTCAGCCCGGAGTCGCGCTACCGGCGCTTCCTCGCGCCGACGCCCACGCTGTCCGAGGGAACCGTCCGCTACCTGGTCGAGATCGACCACCGCAACCACGAGGCGCTGATCGCGCTCGACGAGAAGCGCAACGAGGGAGTCGGCGTCGCCCGCTACGTGCGCGACCCGGCGCGGCCCGACGCGGCCGAGGTGGCGGTCACCGTGGTCGACGACTGGCAGGGACGAGGGCTCGGCACGCTGCTGCTGGAAGGGATCACGATGCGCGCGCGCGAGGAGGGCGTCGACACATTCACGGCGCTCATGCTCGTGGAAAACGGGCAGATGATGGACCTGCTCGAGCGGCTCGGCGCGGTGCGCGTGGTCGACCGTGCCTCCGGGACCGTGGAGGTCGAGGTCCACCTCCCCGCCATCGGCGTCACCCCCGAGCTGCGGAAGCTGATTCGCCTCGCGGCCGCGAGCGACATCGCAATACCGATCGGCCAGTTACCTCGCGGTCACCGCACGCGTCCCGGCTCGGGCTGAGTGCCGGTGCCGCGGCCAACGCTCCGCCGGCTGGTGCAGCGCGACTCATGCGCGGCCGTGAAGCTTGAGGGAGCCCGGGGGACGTCACCTCCACCGACATCATCCTGATGGGCGCGCTGCTGGCTCAGCCGCTGTCGAGCGCTCCCGACTGGATGCGATCGCGCGCCGCCAAGCCGCGATCTACGTCGCGGGCCTGCGACCGGCCGACGGGCCGCCGCTCCCCGGGCATGCCCTCACCTGCGCCGTGCTCGAGCAGTCCTCACGCAGCCCTCGCGGAAGCGACCGCGCTGAGCCAGCGGTCGACGAACGCGCCCAGCGCATCGAGCGCCTCGACGCCTTCGTCGAGCATGCTCGCGAAGCTCTGAAAGACATGCGGCACATCGGGCCAGACGTCGAGCCCGACGCGACCGTCGCACTCCGCCACGCGTCGAGCCAGACCCATGGCATCGCCCAGAAGGATGTCGTGCGAGCCGGCCTGGACGAGCAGCGGGGCGAGCCCGGAGAGGTCGGCGAACAGCGGGCTCGCCGCCCGGGCATCCGCCGGCGTCACGTAGTCGTCAGCACGACGTCGCAGCGCCTGCACCGACAGGAGCGGATCGACGTCGGCCTTGCTGTCCAACGTCGCACTCGTGAGCGTCAAGTCCACCCACGGGGACATCAGGGCCACACACGCCGGCTGGGGCAGCCCACCCGCCTTTGCTCTCACGAGCGTCGCGGCTACCAGCCCCGCTCCGGCCGATTCGCCAACGATCGCGATCTGCCGCGCGTCGACGCCGCTGTCGAGCAGGCCGCGATACGCGGCAACGGTATCGTCGACGCCGGCCGGGTAGGGATGCTCGGGCGCCAAGCGGTAATCGATCGAGTAGGCACGCGCCCGCGCACGCCGAGCGACCTCGGAGGCCAGCCCAACGCCGACCCGCGCCGATCCGAGCGCGTACGCGCCCCCATGCAGGTACAGGACCACACGATCAGAGCTCGTCTCGGACGTCTCGACGAGGATTCCTTCGATCTCGCCGAGTGTCGCGTCGCTCGTCGTGACGTCGTCGGCCAGCGGGGTCGAGGCCATCATCTCCTCGATGATCACTCGCTGCTCGGCCACCTCCCCGCCGAGGTCCAGGGGCGCCTCGCGCAGTTGCGCTTCGAGCGCCTCGCTCTGCTCGCGACTCATAGCAACTCCTTCAGGTTGGGTACGGAACCGATCCTCCGCGCCGGCCGGGTGAGCGATCATCAGCCAAAGTGGACGATTCGCGGTGGGTTCTTCCCCTGATCCCGGCGCTCTCCCAGATGGCGAGACCCTTCGATGGCCGCCCACGCTTCCCGGCCGGACGACAGGCAGGCGCGATCCGTACGCTCCTGGGCGCGCCCGCGCTCGTGCGAACAGGCAACCCCGGGCCCTGCACGGCGTTGTTCAATTCGTTGGCCTGCGCCGTCGGCGGAAGGGTCGGCGCCCGTGAAAACCGGGGTTTGCGGGGATTCCAGGATGCCGGAGGAGGACTCGAACCCCCGACAACGCGGATTATGATGGGTGACAGGGGAGAGGATCTGGCTTATCCAAGCGGTTTAGAGGAGCTCCTAGGTCCTCCCAGTTACGGACGAAGTCCTGAGTTCGGTGCGCGGTTAGGTGCACCGAAGCGGCGGAAGCGGAACCAGCGGCGGAAGCGGTGAGCACGCCAAAGGTGTCCGCACGAGGACTGAGACTTCGCTTGGCAGCGACGACCGAGAGGCAACAGGCGGTCGTGGCCGATTCTCACCTAGAGACGTGCGCGATTAGCGAGGAGTACGACCCCCAGAGCAAACGTCTGTTGGGCAACTTCCCGCAGGCGTTCTCGCACATCGGACTGTTGCACGCCATCTACGCGATCAGCGAAGCACGCCAGTAGGCCACATCCGCCCGCCCGCATGGTGGGTCGCCCCGAGCGGCGGTTGCGCGGCCCGACATCCGTACGAGCGCCTGGGGTTCCGGTCAGGAGACGATGTCGCGGGTGCGGAACACCGCGAGCGACACGGTGGCGGCGACGACGCCGTAGAGCACGACGAGCCCGAGTGCCGCGCCCCAGGCGAGTTGGTCGTTTCCGCCGGCGGCGAGGGTGTTGAGCGTGCCTCCCGGGAGGTAGGGGCCGGCGTCGGGCGCGACGATCGTGATGAGGCCTTCCACGACCAGCAGAAAGCCGATCCCGATGCCGATGGCCATGGCCGAGCTGCGGGTGAGCACGGCGAGCATGAGACCGATCAGTCCCCAGACCAGCCCCGCGATCGTGAAGTTGAAGAAGCCCTCCAGGAGGTGCGAGGGGAAGTCGGTCTTCCATGCTTCGATCTCGATGCCCTCGAGTCGCGCGAGAGGCCGCGCGAACACGACCACGACCAAGGTCGTCACCGTCGTGGCGAGCAGTGTGAAGACGCTCAGGGCGGCGATCTTGCTGGCCAGGAGCGTGACCCTGTTCGGGTGCGCCTGGACGAGGATGCGGATCAGACCTGTGCCGTAGTCGGTGGCCGCCGCGATGGCCCAGAGCACGAGCAGTATCACTCCCGCGAGAGTGCTCACGGTCGACAGCGCAGTGAGGAAGCCGCCCGGGCTTGCGATCTCGGCGACCGTGAAGGAGGGAGGGCCCTCTCCGGACGTAGGCGCAGCAGCCGTCGGGTCCTCGGCCGACGTGAAGATGAAGACCGAGACGAGGGCCGCGAACAGCGCCATCACCCCGATGCCGGCGTGGAACGCGGGCCGCCAGATACGAATGAGCTCCGAGCGGAGGGTGTGCATCAGGCGCCGTCTCCCTGCCGCTGGATGCGGCGATCCTGGGGCAGCTCGCTGTCCGCCTCTCCGGTCAGGCGCAGGAACACCGTCTCGAGCGTGTCCTCCTCGGGTTTCAGCATCCGCAGGTTGAGGCCTGCCACGGCTGCCGCGCGGAAGAGCTCGGCCGACTGCTCGATCGGCATGTTGATCGTCACCTGACCGCCTGCGACCTCGCCAGTCCAGCCGTTGGCCGCGACGACGTCCAGCAAACGGGGAACGTCGGCGCCGGACTCGGGCGTCGCGACCACCCGCTCGCTCGCTCTGCCCATCAGGCCTTCGAGGCTGCCCGAGTAGACGAGCTCGCCGAAGCGAATCACCACCAGGAAGTCCGCCATGGCCTGGATCTCGCTGAGAAGATGCGACGAGACGACGACCGTCCGCCCGCCAGTGGCCCGAGATCTGAGCAGGTCGCGGATCTCCACGATGCCCGCCGGATCAAGCCCGTTGGTCGGCTCGTCGAGCACCAGCATCTCCGGATCCGGCAACAGCGCCGCCGCGATGCCCAGCCGCTGCTTCATCCCCAGCGAATAGGTCGAGGCCTTGTCACCCTCCCGTCCGACCAGGCCCACGATCTCGAGGACCTCGTCGATACGCTTGCCGGGCAAGCCGCGCAGCGCGGCCAGGCTGCGGAGATTGTCTCGGCCGCTCAAGGAGCCCACCAACGCCGGGCTCTCGATCAAGGCGCCCACCCGGTCGGCGAACCGCTCCGGATGCTCGATCGGCTCGCCCAGAACCGTCCCCGTTCCGCCGCTCGCCTCGATCAGACCCAGGAGGACGCGGATCGTCGTCGACTTCCCCGATCCATTCGGACCCACGAACCCGACCACAACACCGTCGGGAACCTCGAACGTGAGGTTGTTCACCGCAACGAGATCCCCGAAGCGCCGGGTCAACCCATCTGCGGTCAGCGCGCTCATCGCTCCGCCCGGGCGGTCGACGTCATCCCCGCCGACTTCTTCCGAGTCGAAGAAGGCGGAGTCCTCGACCCGGTGGGTGCTTCAGCCGGGGCTCGCCTGCCCCTCGATGCGGACAGCCTGACCGCGACCCGGCTGCGCGCGATGCAGCGAGGGCAGTGCTCGACCGCGAGCGACGGCAGCCTGGCCTTGATCGTCAGCCCGCAGCGCGGGCAGATCAGGTATGCCGGATCTGGATGGCGGCGTCGTTCGATCAATCGGCGGAGCGTCGCGCCGGGCGAGGTGATCCGTCATCACGCAGTCCATGTGATCTGACGGCCGCCCTCCGCAATCGTCAGAAATGGATGACGACGGGTCACACCGTCAGAAGCCACGGTTCCGGCCATGGAACCGGCCCTGGGGCGCCCGGCCACTCCGCCGAGTGTGCAGCTCGTGCGAATCGGAGCGCCGATCGCGCTCCGCGACGGCTCGCGCGTCCACATACGCCAGCTCCGCCATTCGGACAGGCAGCTGCTGTTGCGGGGGTTTCGCCGCCTCACTCCGGAGTCGCGCTACCGGCGCTTCCTCGCGCCGATGCCCACGCTGTCCGAGGGAACCGTGCACTTGTCGTGGGCCACGATCCGGGTCACCGACGCCACCGGAATGGATCGCTGGCGCAAGCGGCTGTTCGTCGCGATCTGGCGCAACTCCGCCAACCCCGTCGAGTACCTCCGCCTGCCTGACCGGCGGGCGATCACCATGGGCTGGGAGGTACCGCTGTGAGCGACACCGGGCGCCCCGATGTCGTGGTGTCGATATCGATCCGGACGCTGCTGCTGGTCGCCGGCGGCGTCGCGCTCGCGTCGGCGCTCGCGTCGATCGGGAGCGCCCTGCTCATGATCCTGGTGTCGGTCTTCAGCGTCGCCGTCCTCTCGCCGGTGGCGACTGCGATGCAGCGCCGCCTCCGCTGGAGCAGGGCGCTGTGCTCGACGGTGCTCGTGCTCGGCATCGTGATCGCCATCGCCGTCGTCGTGCTGGTGCTGGTGCAGGCGATCAGCGACGCGGTGAGCGGGTTCAGCGACGACCTGCCGCAGATCCTGGACGAGGTCAGGCACAGCGACCTGGGCGACTTCATCAACGGTGGGAGCGGCTCCCTCGACACGTTGAGGGAGCACGCGAGCGACATCACCAGCGGGGTGGGCAAGGTGTCGGGCGGCGTCGCCGATGTCGGGGTCTCGGCGTTCGGGGCCGTCACGCTCGTCTTCTCGGTCATCTTCCTGACGCTCTTCGGGCTGATCGAGGAACCGCGCGTGCGCGACTGGATCGGGGGCCTGATGTACCGGGACAAGCGGGAGCGCTACCTGGATGTCACCGATCGGATCATCCACACGACGTCGCGGTACATGCTCGGCAACCTCGCGATCTCCGTGGTCTGCGGGACGGTCTACGGCGTCACCGCGGTGATTCTCGACATGCCGTACCCGCTCGCTCTCGCCCTGATCGCGGCGACCCTCGACCTCATTCCCACCATCGGGGCCACGATCGCCGGCATCATCATCGCGATCGTCGCGCTGTCGGTCAGCGTCGAGGCCCTGATCGTCTTCGCGATCGTGATGGTGGTCTACCAGCAGATCGAGAACTACGTCCTGCAGCCGACGATCATCGGGAAGGCGGCCCAGGTCTCCGGCTTCACCGTGCTCACCAGCGTCCTGGTGTTCGGGGCGCTCTTCGGGTTGATCGGGGCGATCATCGGCGTGCCGATCGCGGCCGCGCTCCAGATTCTCGTGGACGAGCTCACCGCCGCCAGAAGAGCTCGCATCGCCGCCGCGGACGCCGCCGAGCAGCCCCTGGTTTGATCGCGCCATGTGCCGGTTACTCGGTACGTCGGCAGCCCGCTGAGGATGGCGGAGTCCTCGCGCACGCCCGCGCCTCGACCGGGACACCGGTCCAGCAGACCGCCTGCCACCTATTCCGCGACGGGCTCTGGCTGTTCGTCCACCACGGTCAGCCCGACGCCCATCGCGACGTTCTCGGGGACGCCGTCCAGCGTCACGCCGGCGAGCAGTGCGAAGCCCACCCCAGGCCGGCGGTTTGCCGCCCGGACCGTGAATAGTCCAGACCGTGTGACGACAGCTCACCCCGCGAGAGGCGATGCTCGCTGTCGTGAGTAACCGACCGGTTCTACTGTGCTACGACGGCTCCGACCGCGCCGAACAAGCCATCCGTCGTTCCGGGGCGCTGCTCGACGATCCGTCCGCGATCGTGCTGTACGTAGGAGCGGGCGAGAGTGCGCACACGCCCGCGGAGGACGGGCGCCGGTTGGCCCTGGAGACCGGGTTCGATCCCGTGTCGGTGGTGGACGACGCCACCGGACCGGTTGCGGAGACGATCCTCGCGCATGCGGAAAGACACGGGGTCGCCGCAATCGTCGTCGGCTCCCGAGGCCTGTCCGCGAGCCGCTCCACGATTCTCGGCAGCGTGTCGAGCCGCGTCACTCAGAATGCGCGGCATCCGGTGCTCGTCGTGCGGCCCGGTCCCCACAGCGAGCCGGTCTGGGGCCCGATGTTCGTCTGCTACGACGGATCAGACGCCGCCGGTTACGCCATCGCGACGGCGGGCAAGCTGCTTGCGCGTCGCGATGCGATCCTGGCGTACTTCCTGCCCGCCGTCGACGACGGCATCGTGCTGCAATCGACGTTGCCCTGGCCGGTCAGTTCCGCAGTTCAGGACCGGCTGGCGGCACTCGACCGGGAGGAGGCAGGCCGTCCGGTGAGGGTGGCCGCCCATGGCGTCGAGATCGCCCGGCGCGCCGGGCTGGAAGCGCGCAGCCTTGCCGTCGGCGAAGAGGGACTCGCAGTCGACCACGAGGCGGTCGCGTGGGTCCGGCTGACCGAAGCCGCCGCGGCAGAGTCCGCCTCGTGCATCGTGGTAGGGCACCGACGGTCCGCACGCGGGGTCTCTCGCCTCGATAGCACCGCGTACGGACTGGTGAACCATGCGGACCGTCCGGTGCTCGTGGTCCCGGCGACCTGATCCGGAGTCACTCGCCTCAGTCGCACGAAGCTGCTCTGGCGGCGCTGCTCGTGTTGCGCGGACGCCCGGCGAGCGTGAGCCGGACGACGCAGGAGCCGACGGAGCCGGTCCACTGCGACCAGATCACTAAGACCACGTGACGACGGGTCACCCAGTCGACGCCGAGCATCCGCCAATGGCCCAGGCGGTAGCTCAGCAGCCGTCACCCTCGACCGGAGCTCCGGTGGCCCTGCAGGGTCGCCGGCTCTGGCTCGTCCTCGCCGCGCTGATGCTTGGGATGCTGCTCGCCGCGCTCGATCAGACGATCCTGGCGACGGCGTTGCCGACGATCGTCGGCGACCTCGGAGGGGCCTCGCACCTGTCGTGGATCGTGACCTCCTATCTGCTGGCGTCGACGGCCTCGACGCCGCTGTGGGGCAAGCTCGGCGACATGTACGGCCGGAAGCGGCTCTTCCAGGCCGCCATCGTGATCTTCCTCGTCGGCTCCGCCCTGTCGGGCCTGAGCCAGTCGATGGGCGAGCTGATCGCCTTCCGCGCGCTGCAGGGGATCGGCGGTGGAGGGTTGATGATCGGCGCCCAGACGATCGTCGGCGACGTGGTCGCGCCGGCCAACCGCGGTCGCTACCAGGGGCTGTTCGGCGCGGTGTTCGGGGTGACCACCGTACTCGGGCCGTTGGCCGGCGGGCTGCTCGTCGACAACGCCTCGTGGCGCTGGGTCTTCTACATCAACCTCCCGGTCGGCGTTGTCGCGCTGCTGGTCACGGGCGCGTTCCTACCCACGACGGAGCGCCGTGTCTCGCACGTGATCGACTACGTGGGCGCGGCGCTGGTGACCGCGGGCACGACCTGCCTGGTGCTGATGACCAGCCTCGGCGGGACGACCTACGCGTGGGGCTCGGCGCAGATCGTGAGCCTCGGTGTGGCCGGCGTCGTGCTGCTCGCGCTGTTCGTGGCCGTTGAGCGGCGCGCCCGGGAGCCGATCCTGCCGATGCGGCTGTTCAAGAACCGCGTCTTCGGGGTGAGCAGCGCACTGGGCTTCGTCGTCGGCTTCGCGATGTTCGGCGCGATCACGTTTCTGCCGCTCTACCTCCAGATCGTGAAGGGCGTCAACCCAACCGTCTCCGGGCTCCGGCTGTTGCCGCTGCTGATCGGGCTGCTGCTCACCTCGGTCAGCTCCGGGCAGCTGATCAGCCGCACCGGGCACTACAAGATCTTCCCGATCATCGGCACCGCCCTGATCACGATCGGACTGCTGTTGCTGTCGCGCCTGGGGCCAGACACCAGCTGGCTCGACGCCTCGCTGTACATGTTCGTGTTCGGCGCCGGGCTGGGCTCGGTGATGCAGGTCACCGTCATCGCCGTCCAGAACACCGTTGACTACAAGGAGCTCGGCGTCGCCACCTCCGGGGTGACCTACTTCCGCCTGATCGGGGGGTCGTTCGGCGCGGCGGTGTTCGGCTCGATCTTCTCCAATCGCTTGGACGCCAACATCGCGGACTATCTCGGCGGGAGGGCGCTGCCGGCCGGCGTGAGCAGCGAGACGCTGAGCCCCGACGCGCTGAGCAAACTCTCCCCCGCAGTCCACGACGCCTTCATCCAAGCGTACGCCGACTCGCTGGAGACCGTGTTCCTCGCCGCGGCGCCGGTCGCCGCCGTCGCCTTCCTGATCTCCTGGCTGCTGCCGCAGGTCCCGTTGCGGAAGACGGTGGCCGCCACCGATCCCGGCCAGACGTTCGGCATGCCGACCGAGCGGACTTCGGCGCAAGAGCTCGAACGTGGCGTCGGAGTCCTCGCCCAGCGCCAGGACCGGGTGGCGCTCTATCGCCGCATTGCCGCCCAGGCAGGCCTGACCGGCGTTCGCCCGGCCGCCTCGTGTCTGCTCACCCGTATAGCAGCCCAGCCCGACATCACGCTCGCGGACCTGGCCGAGGAGATCGGCACGTCCACCGCGAACCTCGCGCCCAGCCTCGACCAACTCGTCAGCCACAGGCTCGTGGCGACCGATCCGCGCGGCGGTGCGATCACCCTGACCGAGCATGGCCGATCCGCTATCGAGCGGCTGCGCGCGGCTCGCGAGGACGACCTCCGCGAGCTGCTCGACGGCTGGCCGCCCGAGCAAGAACCCGAGCTCGACCAGCGCCTGCGCAGCCTCGCCCGCGACTGCATGAACGCGGACGCGGCCAGACTGCGCCGTGACGAACGCCTTCGGTCAGCGGCCTGACCTGCCGGGCACTACCTGCACAAGGGAACGAGAACTCGGACAAGCTCGCCGCTTGGCCGCTGTCCCATTTGGCCAAGGAGGTCTTCCTGAACGCCATCACGTCGCTGTCTCAGGTCTAGTGGGTCGGCGCCCACCACGCGGCTCTGGTGCTACGCGACCCTAGGCGGCCGCAAGCGGAACATTTCACCTCAACTGTGCGATCCTCCGTCACCCACCCGAGCGGTTCACTGGCTCCAGCTTCTTCACGGAGGGGGGCGATGACACGTGAACCACGCTCATGGCGGCAACTGCATCTGTCACAGCTGCCAGCCAGGTGAGATCGACCGGATTCAGGCGACCCTTGTTGGCTCGCATCGGTTCGTCCGTCCGACGCCTCACGCAGATCGGCGGACATGGTCGCTCGCTGCCGGAGGACGTCCGACCCTCGGTATGAGGAGGTCGTGACGGAGGGTGGCCGGCGAGGCGCGGTTCACGCTCGCCCCGCTAGCGCTCGCCGACGCCGACCCCGCGGGTTCGCCGGCCGTGCAGCTCTTTGCCCAACCGCGCGTGCTGCGCGACCGGACCTCGAGCGCGGCGTCCTGCTCCACCTCGGCGTGGCTCATGGGCGCGATCCTGCGAGCCGACTGCGTGAGATGTCGTCTCGCAATCTGTGTGATTGCGCTGGCTGACCGTGGCGAGCCGCGGTTCTGATCAGTAGTCGGCCCCTTTGCGGCGGGAGCAACGCCGGTTAGACTCGGCTTCGGCCCGCTGGTCCGACTGCTCGGAGGTGTTAGATCTGGCCCACGCGGAGCGCATAACGCCGACGCGCGATCGCTCCAGGACCGGTCTGGTTGCGCGTGGGGGGCTCTTCGGCGTGCTGTCGGCTGTTCCGCCGGGTCAGGTCGTCCTCGTCTGCGCGCCGGCCGGAAGCGGCAAGACCATACTGTTGCGGTCTTGGGTCGAGGCCGAAGGCCTGCGCAATCGGGTGGCCTGGGTGTCCGTAGGGCGCGGTGAGCGGGATGGCCAGCGGTTCTGGTTGTCGCTGATCGACGAGTTGGATGGCCGCGGTCGGCGAGGACGGGCCTGTCGAGCGGGTCGCCGCGACGCCCGCGTTCGACGGCGACGCGGTGGTCGAGCGGCTGCTTTCCGACCTTGAATCGGTGCCGGAGCCCGTCGTGCTGGTCATCGACGATCTGCACGAGCTGAATTCGGCCGACGCGCTGGCATGGCTCGAGCGGTTCATCACGCGCGTCCCGCCGATGCTGCGCGTGGTGCTGGCGACGCGGAAGGATCCGCGGCTCGGGTTGCATCGGCTCCGGCTCGCGGGTGAGCTGACCGAGCTGCGTGGGCCCGACCTGCGCTTTTCGCTCGAGGAGACGCGGCAGCTGCTGAAGGCGAGCGGGATCGCGTTGTCGGATGCGGACATCGCGTCCCTGCATGAGCGGACCGAGGGGTGGGCCGCTGGGCTGCGGCTGGCGGCCCTGTCGCTCGCGGGGCGCCCGGACCCGGAGCGCTTCGTGGCCGAGTTCTCCGGCAGCGAGCGCACGGTGGCGGGTTATCTGCTGGCCGAGGTCCTGGAGCGCCAGCGGGCGGAGGTGCGCGACCTCCTGTTGCGGACCTCCATGCTGGAACGGGTCAGCGGCCCGCTGGCCGACTCGCTCACCGGCGGCTCAGCCTCGGAGGCGATCCTGCAGGAGCTGGAGGACGCGAACGCATTCGTCAGCGCGCTCGATGCGGGGCGGGCCTGGTTTCGCTACCACCACCTCTTCGCCGACCTGCTGCGGCTGGAGCTGCGCCGGAGCGCTCCGGCGATCGTGCGCTCGCTGCACCGGGCGGCCGCCCGGTGGTTCGATGAGCACGGCTACGCCGTCGAGGCGATCCGCCACGCTCAGGCCGCGAAGGACTGGCCGTACGCGGCTCGCCTGCTCGCCGACAACTACGTCGATCTGGTGTTCGACGGCCGGAAGGCGACGCTGCAGGCACTGCTGGACGTCTTCCCGGCCGATGCGCCCGACGCAGACGCAGAGCTGGCGCTGGCCTTCGCCACAGGTCGGCTCTATGACGGCGTTCTGGACGAGAGCGCGGCCTACATCACCGCCGCGGAGCAAGCGGCCCCGACGGTGCCCCAGGAGCGCAGGGAGCTCTTCGCCGTACGGCTGGCCAGCGCCCGGCTCTGGCTGGCTTCTCAGCGCGGCGACATCAGCGCGGCGCAGGAGGCGATCCGTTCTCTGGAGGCGCAGTCGGCCGGCACGCTTGCCCACAGCAACGACTATCGGGCCTCGGCGCTGATGAACCTTGGTATCGCCGAGCTGTGGTCGCTGCGCCTGGATGATGCGCGCCGCGACCTCGAAGAGGCGCTGGCGCTAGCCCGCAGCATCCCCCGGCCGTACCTGGAGATCGGCTGCCTGGCCCACCTCGCGCTCGCGACCAGCTTGAACGGCTCGCCGACTCCCGTCGGGCTCCGTCTGAGCGAGGAAGCGGTGACGATCGCCGAGGCGCACGGATGGGGAAACCACCGCATCGTCGCTCCGGCGGTGGCAGCTGGTGCAGCCGCGCTCGCGTGGCTCGGCCGGTTCGACGAGGCCGAGCGGTGGCTGGACCGTGTGGTGCCTGCGCCGGCGCTGGCCGAGGAACTCGAAATAGACCCCGTCGTCCACTACGCGCGTGCCTTCGTACGGCTTGCGCGCGGCCGGTTCGAGGAGGCGCTGGCCGAGTTCCGGGCCGCGGAGAGGATGCTGCCCCGGCTTGCGCGGGAGCACGCGCTTCCAGCCGAGGTGCGCGGGTGGATCGCGACGACGCAGGCTCTGATGGGCGACACGGCGGCGGCGCGCGCCGCGCTCGCGGCTCTCGACGCCGAAGGGCGCAATCGGGCCGGAATGCGCATCGCCGCCGCGACGCTCGCTTTGGGGGAAGGCCGCCCGCAGGATGCGGTGGACGTGATCGCGCCGATGATCGAGGACGTGCCGGACCCGGTGCCCGGCGGCGCCCCGCAGGTGCTCAACATGCGCCGCGCGACCGTCCACGCGCTGCTCCTTGCCGCCGTGGCCCGCGACCAGCTCGACGATCCACGCACCGCCGAGACATCGATCGAGCGCGCGCTCGAGCTCGCCGAGCGGGACGGGATGATCCTGCAGTTCACGCTCGTGCCAGTGCGAGAGCTGCTCGAGCGCCATCCCCGGCACAGCACCGCCCACGCCACGTTGCTGTCGACGATCCTCGACGTGCTCGGCGGAGGCTCGCCGCAGCCCGCGCGCGAGGCGGCGGAGCTGCGGGACGAGCTCAGCGACGCTGAACTACGCGTCCTGAGATATCTGCCGAGCAACCTCAAAGTGCCCGAGATAGCGGCCGAGCTGTTCGTCTCCGCCAACACCGTCAGGACGCACCTGCGCCACATCTACGCGAAGCTCGACACGCACACCCGGAGTGAGGCGGTTGCCCGGGCCCGCGACCTCGGGCTGCTCGCCCCGGGCACCGGCCGGCGGTAGGCGGGATCAGCTCTCCGAGGGCGAACGCTCGACGATCGCCCGTCACGCCTGGTTTGATCCCGGCATGTGGCTGAGCCGCTGCTGATGACGGCCGGCGTCAGTAACGGCGAACGGCTGTATAGCGTGCGCTACGCGAGCCGGCAGGCGGGGCGAACTCCCTGTATGTCAGCAACGATGCACGCGACATGCGCCAGGTGTACCCGGAGGATGAGCGTCTGCAGCACCTCTCCGACGAAGCGCGCGCTGTGGTCTCCGAGCCGCTCGCCGACGTTCCAGGGCTGTGGCGCGAAGTCCCGCCCTCCTCAGCGGTGATCGTGCAGCATGGAGACGACCAAGAGGTGCCCTTCACACCACACGCACCGGACTGACGCGATGCCGCCGGACTTACCGGAGGTCGGCCGGCGCGGATCCGTGGCGGGCTTCAGGGCCGCACAGCGGTTCCTGCGCACCGACGGGGGCTACCACGCAGCCGCGCTCACCTACTACTTGATCTTGGCGCTGTTCCCGGGCGGCGCGCTGATCTACGCGCTGCTCGGGATCTTCGGCGCCGAGTCGGCGATCGATGACGCGGCGGAGGAGCTCGACGAGCGCGGCTTCGACCCCGAGTACGTGAACGCGGTGCGCGAGACGATCAGGGCCGCCGTGACGCAGCGCTCCGACGAGGCACTGATCGTGGTCGCGATCAGCGTCGTCGCGGCGATCTACGTAGCGAGCCGGTGGGTGCGCGGCGTTGGTCGCGGCCTCGATGCCGTGCTCGAGCGCCCGCACTCCTCCGCGGGCCTCGGCCGGCACCTGCGGGACACGCTCGCGCTCGTGCTGCTGTTCTCCGGGGCGCTGCTGCTCCAGTTCGTGGGCGACCGTATCGCGACGGGCGTGTTCGGCGAGGGTTTCCTCCTCCGGCAGGGCGCCACGTACCTGCTCGCGGCGATCGCCGGGGCGTGCGCCTACGCCTACATCTACGCGTTCGTCGCCGCACCGCCGCGCCCGCCGCGCGCCGCGGTTGTGGCGGCCTCGGCGGCGACCATGCTCCTCTGGATCGCCCTGACCGTCGGGTTCCGCGTATTCGCCGAGCGCTGGCCCGGCTACGACGCGAACTACGGTGTGTTCGCCACGCTGATCGCCGGGCTGATCTGGCTCTGGCTCACGAACGTGTCGGTGCTGCTCGGCGGGGCGCTCGCGCGCGAGTTGGACCCACGTCCCTGATCGGGCGCCGGGATCACCAAGGATGCGTGATGCCGGCATCAACGAAATCACATGAACCGTGTGACGACGGTTCATCCCGTCGGAAGCGTCAATCGCGGCATCTCGCGAGGACGCCGAGAACTCGAAGCCGAGACCCCAGAGGGCTCGGCGAGGACGGCGTGAACCCCAACCCCCGCGGCGGGACGTCGTGGTCGGCGTGGCGGGCGGGCCGGCCCGTCCGAAAAGCTCACGGTCGGGATCGAGGAGGAACTCATGCTCCTCGATCCCCGCGACTGGTCGCGGGCGCGCTGGGACGTCACGGGCTGCGCCCCGCCGTCGCGGGCACTCACCCGTCCGCGGTATGGAAGACACGGCGGTCTCGTCCCATCCGCGCCACCGGTACATCGGCGACTCGATGCGCGTGGTCGCCCGGCGGGAGCCCACGCTCGCGCTGCACGTCCACGTCGGGGTCGCCAGGCGCCAGGCCGCGATTCGGGTGATGAACCGGCTTCGCGTGCACCTGCCGCTGCTGCTCGCGCTGCGGGCAGACAGATCGCCGCCGGGCTCGCCCGCGCGTATTGCGAGGACCTGCCGTTCGAGGTGGATCGTCGCTACGAGCCGCTTCACGGGCGGTTTAGCCGACCAGCGTGGAGCAGCGTCGCGGGCAGCAGGCGAACCAAAGTGGACCCGCAACCGCTTCGCCCGCGATCTGGCCCTGGCGCCGAACGACCTCATCCGGCGCGCTATCACCCGGCTCGCCTGTCGGTGAGCGGGCGTCGCAAGGATCATCAACTCTGAGTGACGACCAGTCACCCGGCTCTGGCTCAGTCTCCAAACCGACGACCCTCTACGAAGGAGGCTGATATGGCCCTGTCGGACGATCTGACCAGGCTCGCGACGCGGGCGAAGGAAGCGGAGACCCGCGTGGCGAAAGTGCGAGAGGAGGCGCGGGCGGATCTCGAGCAAGACGTCGCCTCAGCGCGCAAATCGGCTCAGGAGCAAGCCGACAAGCTGCGTCAGTCGGCGGAGAAGAGCAAGGCCGGGATCTCCGGCCGGTTGAGTGACGTGCAGAGGTCGTGGAACGAGCACATCTCCCGTGTCCGCGAGGACCTCGAGGACAAGCGAGCGAAGCACGACGTGCACGTGGCCCAGAGGAGGGCCGATGACGCGGAGGAATATGCGTCGTTCGCAGCCGACCACGCGTACTCGGCGGTCGTGGAAGCGGAGTATGCGGCTCTCGACGCGGTGCTCGCGAGGATGGATGCCGACCAGATGTCGGAGGAAGCAGCCCCCACGGCGTGACCGGAACCAGGTAATGAGCGGCCACGCCGCCAGCCCTCGATTCGGCACGCCGGGGGTGACGCCGGGGCTGCGCGCGGCAACGCGTGAGATGACCGGCTACTGGTGGCTTTGGCTCATCGGCGGCATCGCCTGGATCGTCGTCTCGCTCGTGATTCTGCAGTTCGACTCCGCCTCGATCACGACGGTTGGCGTCCTCGTCGGGCTGATGTTGGCGCTGGCGAGCATCCAGAGCTTCGCCCTCACCACTGCGGGCGGGGGCGTGGCCTGGGTCTCGGCTTTCTTCGGGGTGCTGCTCCTGGTTGCGGCGGTCATCTGCTTCATCAGCCCTGAGGGCACGTTTGCCGCGCTGGCCGACATTCTCGGCTTCGTGTTCTTCTTCGTCGGCGTCAGGTGGATGATCGAGGCGTTCCTGGAGCGGGAGTTCAACTCGCTCTGGTGGCTCTGGCTCATCTCCGGCATCCTGATGATGATCCTGGCCTTCTGGACGGCAGGCCAGTTCTTCATCGAGAAGGCCTACGTCCTGCTCGTGTTCGCCGGCATCTGGGCGCTGATGGAAGGCATCAACGACATCGTGCGGGCGTTCGCGATCCGGGGGCTGCACGAGGAAGTCTCAGGAGGCACGGCAACCGAGGGGTCGCATACCTAGTTGCCGCTCGCTCGGCGGCGGCCCGGGCCTGGGTCGCCCACCGAGGCGATCCCGCTCCCGCCTCAGCACCCGCGGGCAGGGCGCCTCGGGCGCCTCACGCGGACCATCTCAGCGCGAGCTCGACCTCGACGCGATCGCCGTCCGACCTGCTCTCGCGCTTGAGGAGCACCTCATCGGCCACCGGAACCCTGATCTGCTCGCCTCCGGCCCTCAGCTCTAGTGCCTCGCCGGCCGTGAGGGCGTAGGCGATGTCCGCCAGGCGCTCGGCAGCGTATTGGCGCGAGATGCACTCCTCGTGCTTGAAGTCGGTCACCAACAGTCCCGTCCGATCTGGGTCCATGGTCGCAGCGCCCGGGGTGATCCGTCGTCACGCACTTCGCGTGATTCGGCGGGCCAGCAGCAGTCCGCCTGACGGTGAATCACGCAACACGGGTGACGACGGCTCACACGCGTGACCCCGAGTATCGGTCGTGACAACAACGACACCTTGGAGGTCATCATGAGCGAGCACGCCGCCACACCGCAATTTGGAGCACCTGCCATCCGGTCGTTGCGCGACAGCGCGCATACGGTCACCGGCTACTGGTGGGTCTTGCTGGTCGCCGGGATCGCGTGGGTTGCCGTCGCGCTGGTCATCCTTCAGTTCGACCAGGCGTCTGTGACGACCGTCGGCGTCCTCGTCGGGCTCATGTTCCTGGCCCTCGGCATCGAGAACCTCGCGCTGGCGAGGTTGGACGTGCCCATGCGCTGGGCCTGGGCGCTCTTCGGCGTCCTCTTCCTTGTTTCAGCCATCGTCTGCTTCGCCGACCCCAGCGAAACCTTCGCCGGCCTGGCGGACATCCTGGGCTTTCTATTCCTGGTCGTCGGCGTGTGGTGGATGGTTCGGGCGTTCCTCGAGCGTGCGATCAGCCCGCTGTGGTGGCTGGGGCTGATCTCCGGGATCCTCATGACGGCGCTTGCCTTCTGGACCTCGGGCCAGTTCTTCATCGAGAAGGCGTACGTGCTCCTGGTCTTCGCCGGGATCTGGGCGTTGATGCAGGGCACGATCAACATCGTCCGCGCGTTCGAGATTCGCGCCGTGCGCGACGAGCTGTAAGAGAAACAGGCTCGGAGAGGGGGCGGCCGGCAGCGAGTCTGCCGCCGCCCCCGCGTCGTGCCGCAAGCTCGCGGAGCGCACATGAGCGACTTCAAGCACGAGGACGAGGAACGGCTGTCACGCCGACAAGCCGCCGAGCGGCTGGTCGACATCGCCTACGCGCTCACCGCGGGCCGGCCGCTCGAGCTGAACGCCGCCGGCCGCAGGATCACGGTTCCGATGGGCGATGAGCTTCGCCTGGGGCGCAAGCTGAGGTCGGAAGGCGACCGGGTCGAGCTCGAGCTGGACCTGACGTGGGCGATCCCGGAGGCGTCCTCAGCGGCGAAGCGCTCCAGGTGCGACTAGCCCGAGCTCGCGTGCGCGAGCGACGGCCTCGCTGCGCGAGTGCGCGTCGAGCTTCGCGTAGATGTGGCGCATGTGCGTGCGCACGGTGTTGGCGGAAACCACCAGCTCGGACGCGATCTCCGACGCGGTCAGGTTGCTCGGGAGGTACCTCACGACGCGCAGCTCCGCGTCGCTCAACTCATCGCGTAGCGGCGCCGCCGGTCCGCCGTGAGCGCGGCCGGCCAGCGTGTCGAGGATCGTCGAGATCAGCGTCGCGTGGGCGGTTCGGTGCTTCGGGTGGCGCTCGAGCAGCTCGCGACTCGGCCAGAGCATGAATGGCAGCATCAGGCCTTCGGGCTCGGCGTGCTCGAGAGCCGCCTCAAGCGACTCCTCCGCCGCGCGCCGGTCGCCGAGGCGATCGCGAGCCGTGGCGTCGAGCAGCAGTGCCTCGACGCGCGCCCAGCGCTCGTACAGCGCCGGCGCAGAGCCTTCGATCACCGGCGCCAGCGCCTCGACCGCCTGTTCCGGGCTGTTCTGTTCGAGTGCCAGAGCACCGAGCGCGATCCGCATCCCGGCGCGGTTTCGCTGTTCCGGGCTCAAACCGGCCAGCGCAGCTCGCGCTGACTCCGTGTCGCCCATCCGCACCCGTACCTGGAGAGCCCGGGCGCGCACATCGACGGTGAACACGTGCTCGCTGGCCAGCAGCCGTTCCAGGCCCTCCGCGCGGGCGAACTCCGCCAGCGCCTCGTCGAAGCGGCCCTGCGCGAAGCGGAGCATGCCGCGGGCGTGCTGGAGCAAGCCCTCCGTCCCAAGGTCGGCCGCCACGCGCAGCGACTCCTCCGCGCGACCGAGATGGCGCTCGACATCGGCCAAGCGACCCATCCGCACGAGCGCCATGCCGGCCATCGCGAACGCACCGGTCGTCATCGACTGGTCCGTCCAGCCATGTTCCTCGGCAATCGCGATTGCGCGCTCGCTCAGCTCGAGCGCGAGCGGCAGCGGCTGCCCGGTCAGCGGCGCCGCGATCGCGAGGTGCGCGAGGCAGCCGACCTCGATGAAAGGCCGTGAGATCCGGCGCGTGCGGTTGAGGGCGTCCTCGAGGTGCTGCCGTGCGTCGTAGGCCCGCCCGGCCCACAGTTCCGCGATCCCTAGGTTCAGGAGCGCGAGGCACCTGTAATCGGGCCGCACGGGCAGCTCGTTCGCCTCTGCCGCAGCGCCGAGCGCTGCCTCCAGTCCGCGCGTTGCTTCCTGAGCCTTGGGCAGATCGCTGCGCCGGCGGGCGAGCTCGACCTCGATCACGGCCAGGTACACGTCGAAGGCGCGCCGTCGCTCTGACGGAGCTGCCGCCGCGAGTCGCCGAGCGACGTCCAATTGGGCGGCGGCCTCGTCGAGCAGGCCGTGGAGAATGTTGTCGATCGCCAGCGCAGCCGCGAGATTTCCGTCGCCCAGAGGGGCACCGGCCGGGAACGCCCCGAGGAGCGCATGGAGCGTCTCGCCCCGGCCGTCCATCGTCAGTGTGAGGTAGTTGTCCACGAGCAGGCGCGCAGCCGGTGCCCAGTCACCGCCTGCTTGGTGGTGGCGGACGGCTTCGACGACGTCGCCCTCCTGTTCGTGCCAGGCGGCCGCGGCGCGGTGCAGCGAGGGGATCGTCTCAGGCGCGACGCGTCGCAATTCGAGGCGCAGCAGATCGGCGAACAGGTGGTGGTAGCGAAACCAGCTACGGGCGGCATCGAGCGCGGTGACGAAGGCGTTCTGGTCTTCCAGCCGTTGGAGGATCGCCTCGGCCCCCGTGCCGCCGGTGACTACATCGGCCAGCGGGCCGCTGACGCGCTCGAGCATCGACGTGCGCAAGAGCAGCTCGCGCACCTCCGGCGGCTGGCGCTCCAGCACCTCGGCGAGGAGATAGCCCGCCACGGTCCGCTCGCTGCCCGAGAACTCGGACACAAAGCGCTCCGGGTCCGGATTCGCGGTCAGCGAGATCACCGCCAGGCGCACACCGGCCGGCCATCCCTCGGTCCGTTCGTGCAGCGAGGCCAGACCGGTATCCGACAGAGCGATCCCGCTGGCACGGAGCAGGGCGCGCGTTTCGTCGAGCGAGAAACGCAGGTCGGGTCCGCGCAGTTCGGTCAGCGCACCCGCCAGCCTCAGGCGGTGCAGGCCGAGCGCCGGCTCCTCGCGCGTCGCGAGCACGACCCGCAGCTGTGCCGGCAGCCGCGTCAGCAGCACCTCCAGCCAGGCGAGCGCGTCTTCGCAGTCGAGCTCGTGCAGGTCGTCGATCACCAGCGCGAGCGGCTCCTCGAGCCGCTCGAGCTGGGTCAGGAGTCGCTCGACCACCACCGCGCCTGCGAACCGCGGCGCCGGGCTGACCCGCTCGACGACCTGGTCGCCGGCCGCATCGGCGAGCGCCTCGATCAGGTGAATCCAGAACCGCTGCGCGTCACGTTCCTCGCGGTCGACCGTGACCCAGGCGACGGCCTCCTCCCGCTCCGCGGCCCACGAGCGCACGAGAAGAGTCTTCCCGCTTCCCGCCGGGGCACACACGAGCGTGACCGTGCCAGGAGCGGCCGCTGACAGCCTCTCGATGAGACCGGGCCGGGAAACGACCCGATCGGCTGAGGATCGAGGCTGCTGCTGAGTCCGGGCCAATCCAACGGAGACTCTCCCACAGATAGCCGCGGCGGCCAACGCTCAATCACACGAAGTTTGTGATGACCGCTCACACGCGTCGGCGGGAGCCTGTGGACGTTCATTCAAACCCACTCAAAGAAAGGCTCGTCCCATGCATACCAACTACTTCACGCCCGACAACGTGCTCGTCGTCACGTTCGGCGAGGACCCGGAGAACGACAAGAACGCCTACCAGGCACTCACCGACCTCAAGCAGCTCGATTCGCAGAACCAGATCAAGATCGCGGGCGCCGCTGTCGTCACGCGCGAGCCCAACGGCCGCGTCGACGCCAAGAGCGAGGTCGGCGACGACCCCTACGTCGGCACCGCGAGCGGCGGCATGATCGGGCTGCTCGTCGGCATCATCGGCGGCCCGCTCGGCGTGCTGCTCGGCGGCGCCACCGGCGTGCTGGTCGGATCTCTGTTCGACATCGATGAGGTCGAGACGACCGAGTCGGTCCTGAGCGAGATCTCCAAGCAGGTTCAGCCGACGCGCACGGCGGTCCTGGCCCAGGTCACCGAGCAGAGCCCCGAAGTGATCGACACCGCGATGGCGCGGCTGGGTGGCGAGGTCATGCGCCGCCCGGTCGTCCATGTCGAGGACGAGATCGCCGCGGCCCAGGAGGCGCAGCGCAAGGCCAAGCGCGAGGCCCGCAAGGAACTGCACAAGGCCCGCGTCGAGCAGACCAAGCAAGACGCACACGCCAAGGTCGAGGAGCTGAAGTCGAAGCTCCATCGGCCCAAGGCGGGGGCTTCCGCATAACCGCGACCCAGGCGGCGGCGCGCTCGGTCCCGGGCGCGCCGCCGCCGTTTGGGCGGTGAGCCCACGAGCAACGAGGAAAGCCCGCGTTTGCGGGCTTTCCTTAGTTGAGATGAATGTTCCGCTTGCGGCCGCTTAGGGTCGCGATACCTCAGGAAGCGGGCGCGCGGCCACCTCGGCCGCATCGTCCGCAGAGAGCCCGTAGCACCGAGCCCCATGGAGGTCGGCCGCGTCGCGGCCGGCGCGTCTTTGAGGTACGGCGCGCATCCTGCCGAGCAGCGCCCCAGCGGAGGGCTTCCCGGGGGTCACGGGCAATCACAGGGGTCGCGGGAGCGCGACACTCGCCAGACGACGCCCATGTGCCCACGCAGGCGGTCCGCTCGATGGGCGAGCCGCCCGAGGTAACCGCGTCGAAAGCAGAAGCGTGAACAGAAGGTCAAGGGTTCGAGTCATCAGGAAATGCCTGCAAACGGGCTTCTTCTGAGACGCTCCCGCCGCGTGTTGGCCACCGGGTGCCCATTGGGTGCCCGGCGACGCAAACGCACCAGCCGACTGCGCCCACGAAAAAGACCTGCAAATGCAGGCCTTTTCGGAAGCGGCTGATGGGATTCGAACCCACGACCTTCTGCATGGCAAGCAGACGCTCTAGCCAGCTGAGCTACAGCCGCGCGCTGCGCGCAGGATAGCGCGGCGGATCTGGCGCGCGAGGCCGGTGGTGAACTTGCAGCCGGTGTGAAAGAGTGCGCGCCGCGGTCCAGCCGGAACCGCGTCGTTTCATGGGGAGGAGCCGAGTGGTGGGATCTTGCTGAGGTCGCTGGTCGTGCTGCTTGTCGCGGCTATGGCGGCGCCAGCCGTCGCCGTTGGCGGGAGCGCAGACACCGCCCGCTACATCCTTCCGCCGGGCAACTTCGGCGGCCTCCCGATGACGGACGATTCCCTCGACCAGCTCCCGCTCTACGACGCCCTGACGCCGCTCAGGGAGAACGTGGCGGCGGGCGACATCGAGCGGCTGTTTCTCCCGCAGGACTTCGCGCCTGTCGGACCGGTGCGTGAGGAGCAGACCGGCCGGCCCGGGCTGCGGCTGCTCTACGACGACTTCGGGATCCCGCACGTCTACGGTCAGACGCGCGCCGATGTGGCCTTCGGCGCGGGCTGGACCACGGCGAGGGATCGCGGCCTCCTGCTCCAGCTCGGCCGCGGTCCGGCGCGTGTCGCGGTCGCGGACGTTCCCAATGTCGACGCGTTCGGGCTCCTCACGAGTGCCCAATCGTTCGTTCCGAGCCGTGAGGTCGAGGCGCTCGTGACACACCAGCGGGAGCTCCTGGTGCAAACCTACGGCGCGAAGGGCCGACGGATCCTCGCCGACGCCCGGGCCTATGCCGACGGCGTCAACGCCTACTGGCGGGCGAACAACGTCGACCAGCCGCCCGCGACGGTGAACGACGTGCTCGCCGTGACCGCGTTCATCGGCTCGATCTTCGGGCTTGGCGGCGGGAGCGAAGCGAGCAACGCGGACCTGCTCGCCAAGCTGCGCGCCCGGCTCGGCCCGGTGCGTGGCTACCAGGCCTGGGACGACGTCATGCTTGCGGACGATCCCGAGGCGCCGACCACGATCGCACGCCGCTTTCGCTATGGCCCCCTGACCGGCGGAAGGGTCCGCGGCTCGGTGATGATCGATCCCGGC
This sequence comes from uncultured Thermoleophilaceae bacterium, assembly GCA_963812915.1. Lineage (GTDB taxonomy): Bacteria > Actinomycetota > Thermoleophilia > Solirubrobacterales > Thermoleophilaceae > JACVRW01. The sequence continues at coordinate 28,909 of CAWEXB010000007.1, forward strand.
TCGATCCGGGAGGTCGACCCGACCGAAGGCGCCGCCGGCGCCGCCGCGGCCCTGCAGCGGCGCCGGGCCTCGAACTTCCTGGTGGTCTCGCCCCAGCGGTCCGGCACCGGCAACACGCTCGGCGTGATGGGGCCCCAGCTCGGTTACTTCTACCCGCCGATCGTGCAGCAGATGGACCTCCACGGTCCGGGCATCGAGGCGCAGGGGATCGCCGTCCCCGGCTTGGCTATGTACATCCTGATCGGACGGACCAGGGACTATGCGTGGAGCCTGACTTCCGCCGGCCACGACGTCCGCGACGTCTATGCCGAGCGGCTGTGCGAACCGGACGGCTCGGCGCCGACACGGGCCTCCGCCCACTACATGTTCAGGCGCGAGTGCCGTCCGCTCGAGAAGCTCAACGCCGGACTGCTGAGCGGCCGGCCGCTCCGCTACCAGACCTCCGTGCACGGGCCTGTGTTCGCCACCGCCACGGTGGGCGGCCAACCGTATGCGTTGACGCGCCGCCGCTCCACGTTCGGCCGCGACGCCCTCAACCTGGCGGCCCTGCACGATATGACCTCAGGCGAGGCGTCCACCCCGAGCCGCTTCTGGCGGACCGCGAACCAGTTCGAGTTCACCTTCAACTGGGCCTACGCGTCCCGAAGGGCGACGGCCTACTTCACCTCCGGTCGTCTCCCGCGGCGGCCCCGAGGGCTCGACCGGCGGCTTCCGACCCGGGGTGGCGGCCGGTACGAGTGGCGCGGCTTCTTGAGCCGACGCGAGCACCCGCACGACGTGAGCGGACCGGGCGGGCTGCTGCTCAACTGGAACAACCGCTCGGCGCCCGGCTTCATGCACGGCGACGACGAGCCCTTCGGCTCCGCGCATCGGGTGGAGCTGTTGGGCCGCTTCCAATCCCGGCCGCAGCTCACCGATGTGGTCGGCATCATGAACCGGGCTGCAACCGAAGACGTCCGCACACCCGTCTGGCCCGTGGTGAGCAGCGTGCTCCGCACGGGGCCAGCGCCAAGCGCACGGGATCAGCAGGTCGTCGATCTGCTCGACGACTGGGTTCGCCGCGACGCCCCGCGTCTCGACGCGGACGGCGACGGTCTCTACGACCAGGCCGGCCCGGTGCTGATGGACGTCGTGTGGCGGCCGGTCGTCGACGCGGTCATGGGCCCGGTCTTCGGTGACCTCCTCGGCGACCTCGACCGTGTGCGCGGCCTGGGCGGGCCTTCGGGTCACTCATACGTCGAGAAGGACCTGCGCACCCTTCTGCGGCGCCCGGTTCGAGGACGGTTCAACCTGCGCTATTGCGGGCACGGCTCGCTTGCCGCCTGCCGGAGTGCGCTCTGGAGGGCGGTCAGCCAGACCGCGGACGGCCTCGCCGCCCTGTTCGGAAACCCGAACCCGAGCGCTTGGCGTGCGCCTGCCGGCCGCGCCGAGTTCGCCCCGCGTCTGATTCCCAACACCTTCCGAACGACGAACCGGCCGGTGTTCCAACAGGTGCTCGAGCTCCGGCGGCGGTAGCCCGCCTGGGCGCGATCGCTTTGGGCGGCGCTACGCTGGTTCTCCTCTCGGCGCCGTGGCGGAGTGGCTACGCAGCGGCCTGCAAAGCCGTGTACACCGGTTCGATTCCGGTCGGCGCCTTCGCTTGAGCTGCGTGCATATCCCGCGCGGGTCCGGGTAACACACCACTCGATTGCCCTTGTGACGCAGGGGCCGGCCGACATTTAGGCCGGCTCACACAGGGTTACGCATTCACGGGAGAAGGAGTAGACCAATGACGCACACGCGCGGCGCGGGAGCCGGCCGTGTGGCCGATCGTTCCGGCGGGGATGCGAGCTTGCGCGAGCGCCCGGGCGGAGACGGGAGCGCCGGCACGGCCGAGCATCCTGAAATCGACTGGATCGCCGCCGAGCGGTCGCCCGAGTTTCGAGAGCTCGTTAGCCGCCGAAAGGCCTTCGTGGTGCCGGCGACGATCTTCTTCCTGGCCTGGTACTTCGGTTTCATCATCCTGGCCGGGTACGCGCCGGACTTCATGGGCGAGACGTTCCTGGTCGATGGTCTCACCGTCGGCTACGTGCTCGCGTTCACCCAGTTCATCATGACCTGGGGTCTCGCCGCCTGGTATCTGCGCAAGTCGGACCGGGTGTTCGATCCGCTGGCGAAAACGGCCGCGGCGCGGGCCCTCGAGGCCGGGCGACTCCGCGAGCCATCGGGACGTTTCGAACGCGGAACGGCCGGCGGTCAGGAAGTGGGGGATGAGGAGGTGACGCGCCGATGACGTTCATCGCAGCAGATGTCAACGAGCTCGCGCTCTCGATCTTCGGACTAGTCGTCGCAGTCACGCTGATCGTCACGTACTTTGCGTCGAAGCGGGTCACGTCGGCCACCGACTTCTGGGCCGCGGGGCGCGGGCTGACCGGTCCCCAGAACGGCTTCGCGATTGCCGGGGACTACATGTCGGCGGCTTCGTTCCTCGGGATCGCGGGACTGATCTTCCTGTTCGGCTTTGACGGCTTCCTCTACTCCGTCGGCTTCCTGGTGGCTTTCCTCACCGTGCTCTTCCTGCTCGGTGAGCGGATGCGAAATTCCGGGAAGTTCACGATCGCCGACGTGCTCTCGTTCCGTATGAACGAGCGCCCCGCGCGATCGGCGGCGGCACTGGGGACGCTGAGCGTGGCGGGCTTCTACCTGATCGCGCAGATGGTCGGCGCGGGTGTGCTGATCCAGGCGCTCGTCGGGATCGACTTCACGCTGAGCGTGATCCTCACCGGCGCGTTCATGATCATCTACATCGTCGCGGGCGGAATGCTCGCAACGAGCTGGGTGCAGATCATCAAGGCCGTGCTGCTCATGACGGCGACAATCGCGCTGTCGATATTCGTGCTCGCTGAGATTGGCTGGAACCCGATCGACCTGTTCACGCAGGCGCGGGCCGAGTCGCCCGAGGGGCAGAAGTACCTCGAGCCGGGCCTGTTCCTGTCGAGCCCGATCGACACGGTCTCGCTCGGCCTTGCGCTGGTGCTCGGCACGGCGGGGCTGCCGCACATCCTGATGCGGTTCTTCACGGTTCCGAACGCCAAGGCCGCGCGCTCGTCGGTGATGTGGGCGGTCGTACTGATCGGCGCCTTCTACGTGATGACCACGTTCCTCGGCTTCGGTGCCCGGGCAATCCTCGGCGGCGGTGCCGAGGAGGCGGTGGGCACCGGCGGCAACCTTGCCGCGCCGCTCCTCGCGGAGGAGGTCGGCGGCGGCGCAGGCACGTTCGGAGGCGACCTGTTCCTCGCGATCATCGCCGCGGTGGCGTTCGCCACGATCCTGGCCGTGGTGGCCGGCCTCGTGATCTCGGCGTCGGGCGCGGTTGCGCACGACGTGTGGTCGAACATCGTTCGCCACGGCAAGGACTCCGAGCGCGAGGAGGTCTGGGTAGCCAAGATCGCGGCTGTCGGGATCGGTGCGATCGCGATCGCCATCGCGGTGATCGGCGGCTCCGGCCTGAACGTGTCATTCATGGTGGGCCTGGCGTTCGCCGTCGCGGCGAGCGCGATCTTCCCGGCGCTGCTGCTCGCGCTCATCTGGCGCCGGTTCAACACCGGCGGCGCGGTCACGGGCGTGCTCTTCGGCGTCATCAGCTCGATCGCGCTCGTGATCATCAGCCCGACGGTGTGGCCCGGGCCCGACTCCGAGGGAGGCGCGCTCGGCTTCTACGACCTGGCGAACCCCGGCATCGTGTCGATCCCGCTCGGGTTCATCGGCTGCTGGCTGGGCACGGTGCTGACGAGGGAGACGAAGGCCCTGCGCTCCTTCGACGAGCTGTACGTGCGGTCGGAGACCGGGCTCGGCGCCGAGGCGGCCACGGGCCTGACGCTGACCGGCCGGCGGACCGGCGCGGGGCGGGCGGCCGCGGCGACCAGCACGATCCCCCATCCGTAGGACTCAGTGGAGGGGCGCGGCGCCGTGGCCGCGTCCCCTCCCCTGACTACGGTTATAGGTAGCCATGCCAACGCTGCTCGGGCGTCCGAGTGGGCCCAGGTCTCCGCCTATGCCGAGAGCCTGGAGGCGATCATGGGGCCGGGCTCGATGCGGAGGTTGCTCGAGCAGGTGACCGAGAACGCGGACGAGCTCCTGCCGCTCGCACGGCGCCTGTTCGGCCAGCTGGCTCGAGCACGTCGTCCGTGTGCCGGCGCGGGCCATCGGGTAGAAGTTGCGGTGAGGCCGACAAGGAGGAGAAATGGAGGCCACCACCAAGCCGTCCGCGGACCAGATCCAACGCCAGCTCGCTGAGCTTCTTGACAAGGAGATCTTCGAGCCCCCGGCGGCGTTCCGCGAGAAGGCCCTGATAGCCGACGAGTCCGTCTACGAGGAGGCGGCGCGCGACCCGCAGGCGTGGTGGGCGAAGCAGGCCGAGGCGCTCGACTGGTTCGAACCCTGGGATGAGGTGCTGGACGAGTCGGACGCTCCCTTCTTCAAGTGGTTCGTGGGCGGGAAGCTCAACGCGTCGTACAACTGCCTTGACCGTCACGTGGAGGCGGGCCGGGGCGACAAGGTCGCCTTCCACTGGCGCGGCGAGGAGGGCGAGGAGCGAGACGTGACCTACGCCGACCTCCTGCGCGACGTGAAGCGCCTCGCCAACGTACTCAAGGACCGGGGCGTCGGGCCCGGCGACGTGGTCGGCGTCTACCTGCCGATGATCCCCGAGGTGGCGGTGGCGATGCTGGCCTGCGCCCGTATCGGCGCGCCGCACAACCTCGTCTTCGGCGGCTTCTCGCCCGACGCCGTGAAGGAGCGGATGGAGTTCTCAGAGGCCAAGGCCCTGATCACCGTCGACCAGGCCCGCCGCAAGGGCAGGGCCGCGGATATCAAGCCGGCCGTCGACGAGTTCCTCGGCGCAGTGCCGTCGATCGAGACCGTGATCGTGGTGCGCAACACGGGCGCCGACGTCGGCATGGAGGAGGGGCGCGACCTCTTTTATGACGAGGCCGTCGAGGCCGCCTCGGATGACTGCCCGGCCACGCCGCTCGACGCGGAGCACCCGCTGTACGTGCTCTATACGAGTGGCTCGACCGCCAAGCCGAAGGGGGTACTGCACACCACGGGTGGCTACCTCACCGGCGTGGCCTGGACGCACAAGTACGTTTTCGACCTCAGGCCCGAGGAGGACGTGTGGTGGTGCTCGGCCGACGTGGGCTGGGTCACCGGGCACTCCTACATCGTCTATGGCCCGTTGCTGAACGGCGTGACCTCGGTCATGTACGAGGGGGCGCCCGACTATCCCGAGAAGGACATCTGGTGGGAGCTGTGCGAGCGCTACGGCGTCACCGTCTTCTACACCGCGCCCACGGCGATCCGCGCATGTATGAAATGGGGCGTGGAGTACCCGCACGGCCACGACCTGTCCAAGCTGCGACTGCTCGGCACCGTCGGCGAGCCGATCAACCCGAAGGCCTGGCTCTGGTACTGGAAGGTGATCGGCGGCGAGCGCTGCCCGGTCGTCGATACCTGGTGGCAGACCGAGACCGGCCACATACTGGTCTCTCCGCTGCCGGGCGTGACGCGGGCCAAGCCGGGCTCGGCCACCAGGCCGCTCCCCGGCATCGAGGCGGCGGTGCTCGACGAGGACGGCAACGAGGCGGAGCCGGGGGAGCAGGGACTGCTCTCGCTGCCCCGGCCATGGCCCGGGATGCTGCGCACGCTCTACCGGGATCCGGAACGGTTCAAGGAAACCTACTTCTCCAAGTGGGACGAGAAGAAGTACTACGTCGGCGACGCCGCACGCAGGGACGAGGACGGCTACTTCTGGATCGTCGGCCGCGCTGACGACGCCGTCAACGTGTCGGGGCACCTCCTGTCCACGGCGCAGGTGGAATCGGCGATCGTGGCCCATCCGAAGGTCGCCGAGGCAGCGGTGATCGGCCAGGCCGACGAGGACACGGGCCAGGCGATCGCCGCCTTTGTGATACTCGCGGGCGATCTCGAGGGAAGCGACGAGCTGGAGCAGGAGGTGCGGGACGAGGTCGGTCGCCGGATCGGCAAGTTCTCCCGCCCGAAGCGCATCATCTGGACCGCCGACGTCCCCAAGACGCGCTCGGGCAAGATCATGCGCCGGCTGCTGCGCGACATCGCCGAGGGCCGCGAGCTCGGCGACGTGACCACGCTCCGCGAGCCCGGCGTCATGAAGGATCTCGAGAAGAAGTTCGCCGCGCTGGAGGAGTGATTTCGGCGAGCCGCAGGCCTCCGCCGACGCGGTCGCCGCGGCGCTCGCGGTAGGCCGGCACGAATAGCGACGTCACGATGCCGTGCTCGGCCGTCAGCTCGTCGACGATCGGCCACACCTGGGCGACCCTCGACGGCCGGTCGATGAAGGTCGTGTAGGTGGGTGCGTGGCTCGTGAGGCGGGCGAACTTGTCGCCGTGCGGGAGCTCGTCGCTCGAGAAGCCCCAATGGCCGCGGATCGTGGTGACGCCCGCTGCCCCGGCCTCGCGGAGTCGCCGGGTCAGCTCGGTGTAGAGCGCGCGACCGTTCACCTGGGCCGACTGGCGCGTGTAGACCCGGATCGTCTGCCACACAGCCAGGCCGCGACGGTCGAGGTCCCGCGCGGTGGGCAGCTCCTCGAGCCGCTCGCCATCGTGCTTGAGCTGGGCGATGCCCTCGAGAGTGACCAGCGGCGCCTCGAGCGCCCCGCTCAGGTCGGGGAGCGCGGCGGCGAGCGTCTCCCGGCGGCCGACGGAGATGATCATGAGTGGCGCTTCGCGCCGTGGCGACAGGAAGGTCGCGCGCCTTCGCCGGCCGTGGTGGGTCCCGTCGACGCCTAGGAGCGCCGTCGCGCCCGCGGCGCCGTGCCTGCGGAGGACCTCCACCGCCTCCCGATACGCGGGGCGGCGGCCGACGGCGGCACGCTCCCGGCGCCCGCAGTAGACGGTGAGCTTGGCGGCGCGCCCCGGCGCGCTCGGGAACTCCGCCCCGGCCACCTCCTCTCCCTGGGCGAGGCGGGCGTGCTCGAGCGTCACGAGCCCGTCGGTCATCACGCTGTCGACGTCGTCGAGCAGCGCCTCGATGCGCCGGCGGGAATCGACGGCGCACGCCACGAGCGGCAGGTCGGTCGAGATGTCCGGGAAGCGCCCGGTGTGGATGCGGCGGCCCAGCCCGAAGCCCTCGATCCCCCGGCACAGCGCCGAGGCGGCCACGCGGCGGCGCGCCATCGCGTCCATCAGCGCGTCGCTCGTCAGATCGGCGCCAGTGAGTTGAGAGTCGCCGAAGTAGACCCACAGCTTGAGCGCCTCGGTCACGTGACCGCGGCTCCGAGGATCCAGCCGAGACCGGTGGCCGCGAGGCCCGCTGCCATCGGCCCGGCGAGGTTCAACCACATGAGCCGCCACTCGCCGTCCTCGCCGAGGCGCTGCGCCTCGACCATCCAGGTGGAGAAGGTCGTGTAGCCGCCGAGCAACCCGGTGCCGAGCACCAGCAGCGCGTCGCCGCCGACGCCGAGCCCCACGAGCGCCCCGAGCGCGAACCCGCCGCTCAGGTTGACCGCGAGCGTGCCGAAGGGGAAGTCGCTCGGCCAGCGATCGGACACCGCCCCGTCTACCGTGAACCGCCCGAGCGCCCCCAGAGCGCCGAGCGCGCCGACGCCCAGCCAGGGAAGGGCGTCGATCATCCGTAGGCCCTCCGGCGTGCGTACACGGTGCCGGCGACGGCACACGCCATGCCGACCGCAATGCTCACCGCCGCGTACAACGCGGCCACGCCCGGGCGATCGTGCCTGGCGAGCTGGATGGTCTCCACCTGAAACGCGGAGAAGGTGGTGAGCGCGCCGCAGAAGCCGGTGCCGAGCAGCGGCCGCCAGAAGCGCGTCGGCACCACCACCTCGGTGAGCTCGGTCGCGAGCCAGGCGAGCAGAAGGGCACCGAGTTGGTTGGCGACGAAGGTGCCCCACGGCCACTCGCCGGCATCCGCGGGGAACGCCTCGGCCAGCCCGGCGCGGGCCAGGGCGCCGACGGCGCCGCCCGTCAGGATCGCCACGGCGCGGAGCTGCGCCGCGGTGAACCCCCGCCCGGCCGCCCACACCGCTGGGCGAAATCCCGCCCGTGGCGCGCGCCGCCCAGTTGTTACACGACTCACGTCAGCGCTATTTGACGCGCATCCCCCCGGTCATGGTCTCGGGAGGCGCCGGAGAGTCGGGGTCAGCGGAAGCACCGGAGTTCGCTTGCGCGCCCCCTTCGGGGGCAGCGAGGTGACCACCTCCGGCTCGTCGCGGCTCTTCTCCGCGTGATCGATCCCCGCAATCAAGGCGGGCGGCGACAACGAAAGCATGGGTTTTGAGAACACTCGTCTTGCATCGTTGCCGCACGCTGGACAGGCGACCGAATCCGGTGCCGTTCCGAGGGCCCGGAATACGTCGAACGCACCATCGTCGTCGCACCGATACTCGTAGATGGCCACAACGATCCTTCCTCGATCGCAGCGCGATCTCAGTTCGGCGACATCGGAACGGGAAGGTCCTGCTTCACCTGGTGCGGTTTCTCGCTCGAAGGCGCGGGGTCGAAGTCGAAAATCCTCCTCGGGATGTAGACCGTCGCACACGAGTTGGGGATGTCCACCACACCGGAGAAGCGCCCCTCGATCGGTGCCGAACCCAGGATCATGTACGCCTGGATATCGGTATAGCCGAACTTCATGAGGTAATCGATGGCGTGGTGGCAGGCCCGCGCATAGGACAACTGCGAGTCGAGATAGTGCTGCTTGCCGGCGAGGTCCACCGACACGCCCGAGAATGCGAGCCACTCGGAGTACTGCGGGTCGCGGAGGCCGGGCATGAAGATTGCGTTCTCGGAAACGCCGAAGGTCTCCATGCCTCCCTTGATGAGATCGACGTGGAGGTCCATGAAGCCGCCCATCTCGATCGCGCCACAGAACGTGATCTCGCCGTCGCCCTGTGAGAAGTGCAAGTCGCCAAACGACAGATTCGCGCCCTCGACGAAGACGGGGTAGAAGACCCGAGTCCCGGCGGTGAAGTTCTTGATGTCCTGGTTCCCGCCGTTCTCACGAGGCGGCGCGGTCCGGGCCGCCTCGCCCGCCACCCTGTCGAAGTCGGCACCCTCAAGCGTTCCCAGAATTGCGCTGTCCGGCAACGGCGGCAGAGCCAAGGGCGGGACACGGTCGGGATCGGTTGCGATCAGGTCGGTTTCGCGCTTCGTCCACTTGGCGAGCAGGTCCGCCGACGGCGCGGTGCCCATCAAGCCGGGGTGGTGGATTCCCACGTACGAGCATTCCGGAATGTGACGCGAGGTTGCGACGTCACCCGTGAAGTCCCAGATCACCTTGTATGCATCGGGGAACCGCTCGGTGAGAAAGCCGCCGCCGTTCGTCGTGGCGAACACTCCGGTGTAGCCCCAACCCATGCCGGAGTACGGGCCTTCGTCCTCTTGGTCGCAGGCGTCTATCTCGAGGATGTCGACGATGAGCAGGTCGCCAGGCTCGGCGCCCTCAACGCGGAAGGGTCCGGAGAGGACATGAACGCCAGGAAGCGGGGCGTTACGAACGTCATCTGCTGACTCGTCGTTGTGAATCGCCCCGTCGAACCACTCACGGCAATCGGCACGGAAGACGTCACCCGGCTTGACGCTTACCGCAGGAGGGATATCCGGATGCCATCGATTGTGCCCGACGTGCTTCTGGTCGGTGAACTTCTTGGTGTTATCCAACGGGAACAGGTTCTCGGGCATCGACGAGCTCCTTTGCTCAGATGGCTGGTTACCGCTGCAGGGCAGCCGCCAGATCCGTAAGGCGGGCAGGGCAATCCGGATATGTCACCCAGGGATAGGGGTTTCCCAGCCCCCTCTGCAGTAAGACACACGGCCAAGCGCAAGTCAGCGCTACACGCGCGATCGGGTGCACGGTGCACCCATATGTTTGACGGCGCGGTCGCGCCGCTGGAATGTGCGGCCAGCGGATGGCGCCGCGACGGCGCAGGCCGCCGGACGGCGCTGTGCGCGAGGTACGGCCCCACGGCCGAGCTCGGTTGGGTCGAGTCAGCGATTCAGGAGGGCAGCGTGCACGTCGCATTCGAAGTAGACCAATCCAAGTCGGCGGCCGACCAGGCCGTGCCTCTTCACAACCGGTGGCATCCGGACAACCCGACGGCCTCGTCTGTAAAGCCCGGTAGCGAGTTCCGCGTCGAGTGCCGGGAGTGGACCGACGCGCAGCTCGGCAACAACGACAGCGCAAACGACGTACGGGACGTCAAGCTGGACTTCTGCCACGTGCTCAGTGGGCCGATCGAGATCGAGGGCGCGGAGCCGGGCGACCTGCTGGTCGTCGACATCCTCGACCTTGGACCGTGCCCGCCGCCGGACGACGACGGGCCCGCGCCGGGTCAGGGCTGGGGCTACACCGGGATCTTCGCCAAGGTGAACGGTGGCGGCTTCCTAACCGACCATTTCCCCGACGCCTACAAGGCGATCTGGGACTTCCACGGCCAGGACGCGACATCGCGCCACATCCCGGGCGTTCGCTACACGGGCATCACGCACCCTGGTCTGTTCGGCACTGCGCCTTCGGCGGAGCTCCTCGCGGAGTGGAACCGCCGCGAGCAGGCGCTGATCGACACGGACCCCGACCGCGTCCCGCCGCTCGCGCTCCCGCCACTCGAGCAAGACTGCCTCGCGGGAAACGCCTCGGGCGACCTGCTCAAGAAGATCGGTCGCGAGGGCGCGCGCACGGTCCCGGCGCGGGAGAACGGCGGCAACCACGACATCAAGAACTTCACCCGCGGCAGCCGCGTGTACTACCCGGTGCACGTCCCCGGGGCGAAGTTCTCCGGCGGTGACCTCCACTTCTCGCAGGGCGACGGGGAGATCACCTTCTGCGGCGCGATCGAGATCGGCGGCTTCATCGACTTCGGCGTCGATCTGATCAAGGACGGCATGAACAAGTACGGGGTGCACTACAACCCGATCTTCATGCCCGGCCGCGTCGAGCCGCGCTACAGCGAGTTCGTGACGTTCATCGGGGTTTCGGTCGACGAGGAGGGCAACAACCACTACATGGACGCGACGGTCGCCTACCGCCGCGCCTGCCTGAACGCGATCGAGTACCTGAAGAAGTTCGGCTACAGCGGGGAGCAGGCCTACCTGCTGCTCGGCTCGGCGCCGATCGAGGGCCGCGTGAGCGGCATCGTCGACATTCCGAACTCGTGTTGCTCGCTCTACCTGCCGACGCAGATCTTCGACTTCGACATTCGGCCGAACGGTGACGGGCCCGTGTCCGAGGCGCGCGGAAGCGCGGCGAAGACGAGCTAGGCCAGTGCCGGTCTACGCGTTCACGTGCGACGCCTGCGGCCCGTTCGACGTTATACGGCCGATGGCAGAGGCGGGTGCGCCCGTGCGCTGTCCGGGGTGTGGAAGCGATGCCCGGCGGGTCTTCAGCCCGCCGGGTCTCGCGCTCCTGGCGCGGCCGGTTCGCCTGGGGCTGGACATGGAGGAGAAGAGCGCGCACGAGCCGGAGCTGGTGAGCGAGAAGCGCGGCCGCCCGCTGCCGCATCGGCACTCGCCGTCGCCGCCCTGGACGCTCGGACACTGATGCGAAGGAGAATCGGATGCTGCTAGGTGTCGTATTGCTCTATGTCGGCGTGGTTCTGATCGTGAACGGAATCTGGCTTATCGGGCAGGCGCGAGTCGCGGCGGTGGCGCCGGCGCCGGCCGGGCCGGGCGGGGGCGCGGCCGTCGCCGCGGCGGAGTCGCATCCGACGTTCATCGAGAACCGGGAAATCGCCGTTCTGAACATCTTCACGGGATTCGTGGGCGTGGTGGCGGCCGTGACGCTCGCGGTGCAGGGCAACCAGGACGGCGATATCGCCTCCATTCGCGGCGCCGGCTACATCCTCCTGTTCGCCTTCACCTATATCTGGGTGGCGTTCAACCAGTTCCTGAACGTCAACGGTCACGCCTTCGGCTGGTACTGCCTGTTCGTCGCCATCACCGCGGTCGTGGCAGGCACCTACACGTTCAGCAACGCGGACGGAAACGACGCCTCCATCTACCTCGGCGTGGCCTGGTACGCCTGGGCCGTTCTCTGGTTCATGTTCTTCCTGCTGCTCGCGCTCGAGCGCCCGATCGCCCGCATCACGGGCTGGGTGGCGATCCTCGAGGGAATCGGGACCTCCTGGGTGTTCGCGATCCTGCTGCTCCAGGAGGAACTCGCCTTCTGAAGAACGATTACGAGACCCTCGACCTGGGCGAGGTCCAGCTTCGGATGGGCGCCACGCTGCGCGAAGCGAAGCTTGCGTACAAGACCTACGGCACCCTCAACGAGGACAAGTCGAACGCGATCGTCTACCCGACCTGGTACTCGGGCCGCCACTGGGACAACGAGTGGCTGATCGGCGAGGGCATGGCGCTCGACCCGGGCCGCTACTTCATCATCGTCCCGAACATGCTCGGCAACGGCCTGTCCTCGTCGCCGAGCAACACGCCGCCGCCCTACGACCGGGCCCGCTTCCCCAAGATCACCGTGCTGGACAACGTCACGGTCCAGCATCGCCTCGTCAGCCGAGCACTTCGGGATCGAGCAGGTGGAGCTCGTGACCGGCTGGTCGATGGGCGCGGGGCAGACGTACCAGTGGGCGGTGAGCTACCCCGACATGGTCAAGCGCATGATGCCCTTCTGCGGCTCCTCGAAGACGAGCGAGCACAACATCGTCTTCCTGGAGGGCGTCAAGGCGGCGCTGACCGCGGACGCCGCCTGGAATCACGGCTGGTACGAGGAGCAGCCCGCCAAGGGCCTGCGGGCGGCTGCCCGCGTGTACGCGGGCTGGGGTTTCTCCCAGGCCTTCTACTGGGACGAGCTCTACAAGGAGATGGGCTACTCCTCGCTCGAGGACTTCCTGGTCGGGTTTTGGGAGGGGTTCTTCCTGGACGGTCGCGACGCCAACAACCTGCTCACCATGCTGTGGACCTGGCAGAACGGCGACATAGGGAAGACGCCCGGCTTCGACGGGGACCACGTGAAGGCGCTCCAATCGATCAAGGCGAAGGCGATCGTCATGCCCGCCGAGAAGGACCTCTACTTTCCGCCGGAGGACGAGGAGTACGCCTTGCGACACCTGGCCGGGGCGGATGCCGAGCTCCGCGTGATTCCGGGCGCCTGGGGCCACTTCGCCGGCGGGGGCGTCAATCCCACCGACACGAAGTTCATCGACGAGGCGTTGAAGGAGCTGCTGGCGGGCTAGCGGGCACCCGCATCTTGAGGGCGAGGTGCAGCGCCAGCCGTTCCTCGGGACACGAGAGATCCGCGTCGATCAGCTCGAGCGCCCTGGCGAGCTGGCGGCGGAAGGTGTTGCGGTGCATGAAGGCGGCGCGTGCGGCCGTGTTGCGATTCTCGTGATCAAGGGCGAGCTCGAGCACGCGCTGCAGGTTCGTCCCGTGCTCATGGTCATAGGCGCGCAGCCCGGCGAGCTGCCCCTCGACGAAGGCCGACGCGTCGCGTGGGTCGAGCGTCTCGAGCAGGGAGGCGAGCGAGAGGCGGCGAGCCGAGACCACCTCGTCGCCCTCGCGCGCCCGGGCGGAGCGCGCAAGTCGCGACAGCCGTGCCAGCTCGACCGGGAGGCGCTCGCGGGACGTAATGCGCTCGCCGACGACGGCGTGAATCTCCGCGCCGCGGTCGCACGGCGTGCACCGCCTCGACCACCGAGTGGACCGCCGCGTGCACGCGCTCCCTGCTCGTGTCCTCCCGGCGAGTCCTCCGCGACGAGCAGTGCCTGGGCGCCGCCGTCGACCGCAACGAGCATGCTCCTCGGGTCCCAGTCGAGCGCCGCGCCTCTCATCCGCCCGATAAGGGCCTCCGTCGGCTGCGCCTCGCACCCAGCACAGCAGGCTCGGTCGATACGCCCGCGTTTGCCCGGTGGGTGCCGGTTGCCAAGCCACGCCGCGCCCTCGTTGCGATCGAATCGAGGGCCGCCCGGGGTCGGCCTTCGGTAGCGATCTCCCTCGGTGCGACCGCCTCCGCCATGGGCGGTCAGTCTACCCGAATGCTTCCAATTAGAACTATTTCAAGGCCGCCGCGAGTGGGCCCGCCGAGCGGCGGGAGGAGGTCGCTACAGCTGCGCGATGACGTCGAACTCGACGTCGTTCGCCTCGGCCAGGTAGACCCGCTGGTCGACGTGGCGGTCGCGCATGTGCAGCTCCCCGCGAGGCCCGTCGTACGAGACCGAGTCGGCCACCGCGCACATAGCCCGGGCGCGAGGCTCTGGGCCTGCCGCGCGAGCGCGGCGAGCATGAGCACGCCCTCGTAGCACGACTCGCCCAGAGAGTTCAGGGTGGGCGCGTCGGACCCGAATCGCTGCGTGTAGCGCCAGCCGAAGTCGAGGCTCTCGGGCGTCGTGAGCGCCTCGAAGTACGCGGCTGTCGCGGTGATCCCGCGGGTGCTGCCCGCGCCGCTTGCGAGCAGCATGTTCTCGTCCATGAGCGTGCTGAGCCTGCGGCAGCGCGAGTCCAGGCCCGCTTTTGCGAACGCGCGGTTGAAATGCACGGCGTCCTCGCCCACGAGCAGCATCAGCACCGCGTCCGCCCTGCAGCGCTCCACGCGCTCCAGAACGTGGCCGAACTCCGTCGTCCCCAGGGGGATGAAGACCTCGTCCGAGATGTGTCCGTCGCAGAGTTCCGCGTAGGCGCGGGCCGCTTTGGCGGTGATGCGCGGCCACACGTAGTCGTCGCCGACGATGCACCAGTTCCGCACTCCGTGCTCCGCGCGAAGCCACCGCATGGCGGGAAGGAGCTGGCTTGCGGGAGTCTCCCCGGCAAGGAACACGCCGGGCGTTCGCTCGCCGCCCTCGTACAGCGCCGTGTAGACGTACGGAACGCGGCCCGCGATGCGGGGCACCATTGCCTGTCGGACGGCAGAGATGTGCCAGCCCACGACGGCGTCGACCAGTCCGGAGGCGACGAGGGCGCCCACCTCGTCCGCGACTCGCTGCGGCGGCCCGGAGCCGTCCACAACCGAGAGGCGAAGCTCGCGGGCGAGGACCCCGCCATGGCCGTTCACCTCCTCGGCGGCCAGCTGACCGCACAGCTCACAGGACGGTCCGAAGATCCCCGCGGAGCCGTGCAGCGGGATCACCAGCGCCACGTCGAGCGTGGGCTCAACCACGCGACCCTCCGGCAGCAAGACTCCCCCTTCTTGCACTGGCGACTCCGTTCACCGGCCCCAGGAAGTTGACCGATCACGTACTGTGGCACAGATGCTCCATGGATGAAGGCGCCGCCAGAGCTTCCGCCCCCGCCGTTGCGACGCAGCGGTTGGCCCAGCTCCTGAGCCAGGCCGAGCGTGGCGTTACGCGTCAGCTGGGCCGGGTCCTGGACGAGGAGGGTTGCTCCGTGGAGCAGTGGCGCGCCCTGGTTCTTCTCGCCGACGGAGTCAGCCACTCGATGTCGGAGGTCGCGGAGTTCGCCCTGCTACCAGCGCCGACCCTCACCCGCCTGATCGACCGCATGGTCGCCGACAACCTCGCCTACCGAACCGTCGACCCGCAGGATCGCCGGCGGGTGCTCGTCCACATCACCCCCCGCGGCAGGGCGCTGCAGAAGCGACTCGCCGGGCGCATCGAGAGCAGCCAGGCGGCGATTCTCGCCGAGGCGGACCCCGACGACGTGGCGCAGCTCGCGGCGCTCCTGAGCGATTTGGCGAACCGCTTGCGCTGAGCGTCCGAACCGGCTGGGATGCTTGTTAACGGCCCCCCGGGTTGATCCACGTGATGACGTTTGCCGCAAGGAAGTTGGAATGAGAAGGCGGATCATCGGCATCCAGGTACACCACTCGGTCTTCCTCGAGGACGCCATACGAGGCGCGGCTAACGCGTGCGCCGGGCTCGACTCGGCCATCGTCCGGACCGGCGACAACGACCTCATCGACCTCCTCTGGCGCCTCCGCGGCCTGACCCGGGAGCTCGGCGAGGCGCGAGACCGTTCGCGGGGGCGGCTTCGCGCACTGCCGAAGGACCAGGTGGTTCGCTGTCGGGAGGGCGAGGAGCCGTGGCCGGATGAGCTGTCCGGAGGGCTTCGTGCCTCGGTGCACCTGCTACGACCGCTGTCTCACGCACCACACCGGCGTCGGCAGGGCCCAGGACTGCAACTGCGGCAAGGTCTGCCCGGCACACGGACGCCGGGCGGCCTGAGATTCCCAGCCGCTGGCTGATCGCCGCGGCCGGCGTGACGGTGCAGGTCGGCCTGGGCAGCGTCTACGCGTGGAGCGTCTACCGGCGTCCGCTTTCCGATGCATTCGGGTGGTCGATCACCGAGGTCACGCTGACCTTCAGCATCCTGATCCTGACCGCCGGCTTCGCCGCGTTCCTCGGAGGCCTGTGGCTGAGACGTTCGAGCCCACGCAGGGTGGCGGTGTGCGCCGGTGTCCTCTACGGGGCGGGCGTGAGCCTCGCCTCCCTGTCAGACGATCGGCTCCCCGTCCTCTATCTGACCTACGGGCTCATTGCCGGGGCGGGCGTGGGGCTCGGATACATCGTCCCGATCGCCACGCTCGTCAAGTGGTTCCCGGACCGCCGTGGCTTCATCACGGGTCTCGCGGTCAGCGGGGTCGCCGCCGGGTCGCTGATCGCCTCCCCGATCGCCGCGCGGTTGATCGAGTCGATCGGCGTGGTCGACACCCTCGCCGTCTTGGGCGCCGTCTACCTGGTCGTCGTCGTGGGTGCCGCGCTTCTCCTGCGCGATCCACCGGACGGGTACCGACCGGCGGGATGGAAGCCGGCTGCGGACGGTGAGGGTGGGAGGCAGCGCATCTTCGACCTCCGGGGAGCGCTTGGCACGTCCCAGTGGTACCTGCTGTGGGCGATCTTCTTCCTGAACGTGGTAGCCGGGCTCGGCTTCATCTCGGAGAGCGCGCCGATGGCGAGGGACCTCGTCGGGGTCGGGGCGGTGGCGGCCGCTGGGCTCGTCGGCACCGCGTTCATCGGCGACGCAGTGGGGCGCGTCGCCTGGCCGTGGCTTTCCGACGCGGTCGGTAGACGGACCGTGCTGGCAGCCATCTTCCTGGTGCAGGCCGGCCTCTTCTTCAGCCTCAGCCTGGTGGGATCTGCCGGCGTCTTCGCCGTTCTCGGCGCGCTCATCCTCTTGTGCTACGGCGGCAGCTCGGGCACGATGGCGGCGACCACGGCCGACCTGTTCGGGTCGCGCCATGTGGGGGCCATCTACGGGCTCATGCTCACGGCCTGGGGATTCGGCGGAGTGCTCGGGCCGCTCATCGTCGCAGCGCTGCGTGAGTCCAGCGGCGGCTATACGGGCGCGCTCCGGATCATCGCGGCGATCATGCTGGCGAGCGTGGCGCTGCCGCTGCTGATCCGCCGGCCGCGGCCCGGCCTCTAGGATCACCGCGCATGCGCTACCTGATCACCGGCGGCTCGGGCTACATCGGCTCGCGGCTCGTCGACCTGCTCTCTCGCCGCGACGACACCGAGCGGATCGTGATCTGTGACGTCGCGCCGCCCAGGGACTACAAGCCGACGTCGCAGTTCGCGCGCGTCGACGTGCGCGACCGCGACGGCGTCCACAGCGTGATCGACCGGGCGCGGCCCGACGCCCTCGTTCACCTGGCCTTCGTCCTCAACCCGTTGCACGACGAGAACCTCATGTACGACGTCGACGTGAACGGCACCCACAACGTGCTCGAGGCGGCCGGCGACGCGGGGACCCAGCAGGTGCTCGCGGCCTCGTCGGCCGTGGCCTACGGCGCCTTCCCCGACAACCCCATCCCGCTGACCGAGGACGACCCGGTGCGCGGCGCGGCCGGCTTCTCTTACGCGCGCGACAAGACGGAATCCGACCGCATCTGTCAGCTCTGGGCGGCGAGGTACCCCGACCGGGTGATGACGATCGTCCGACCGCCCATCGTCCTCGGCCCCCACGTCGACAATTATCTGGTCCGCATCTGGACGAAGCAGCCGTTCACCGTCGACGCGGGCAACCTCGAAACCCCGATCCAGTTCGTCCACGAAGACGACATCGTCGACGCGCTTGCGGCGCTGCTGCTCGGCCGCCACGCCGGGGCCTTCAACGTTGCGGGCGACGGGGAGATGACGTTGCGCGAGTGCGCGGAGTTGATCGGCGCGCCGATTCGCAAGCTCCCGATGCGCGCATACCGCACGCTCGCGCGGACTGCCTGGAAGTTGCGCGCTTCCGAGGTGCCCCCGGGCCAACTCGACTTCGCCCTGTACCCGTGGATCGTGTCCACTGAGAAGCTGAAGCGGACCACGGGTTGGAGGCCCCGGCACACGAGCCGCGAGACCTTCGAGCTCACCATGCGCGCGCACGGGAAACTGCCGCCGGCCGAGCCGCCGGCGGCGACGGAGCTCGCGGCCGAGCCGACGGCGTCCTAGAGGTGCCGCGAACGCCCGCTCCCCCCGTCCTCGAGGTGGGGGCAGTTGGGGGGGATCCCCCCATACCCGAGGCGGCGCTCGACCGCGATCCTGAATGGCGTGATGGCCTCAACGATCGAGCGCAACCACTCCCAGTTGGAGGGCCTCCTCGAGGGCCCCGGCCTGGGCTTCCTGTGCCCGGATGTGGAGCTCGACGTCTCCGAGCTGCCGGACGGCCGCGTCTACAGGGGCCACGAGGCGGCCGTGGCCTACTGGCAGTCCCTGCATGACGACGTCTGGCGCGAGCTGACAATGAAGGTCGAGGCGATCGTCGAACAGGACGACGTCGTCGTCGCGCTCGTGCGGTGCCACGGCGTTGGACGTTCCAGCGGCGTCCCGGTGGAGATGCGCGTTGCGTGGGTCGCGACCCTCCGGGACGGACTGGTGGCAAGCGCCCGCCTGACGCTCGACCGCGACGGCGCGTTGGACGCGCTCGGGCTCGAGTAGCGGCCCCGGAGGCCGGGCCCGGCCTATCCTCGGGCGGCCTCGCCGAATCGCACTTGCGATTCGGGGCCTATAGGTGAGAGGCTCCCTGACCATGTCGAGATCTCGTCGAGCGGCGGTCGCCGGAGTGGTTGCGGCCGCGGCGCTCGTTCCCCAGGCCGGTGCGGCGGCGACCGAGCCGGAGGCAACCTCCGGCCAGGATCGAGTGCTGCTCATCTACAACTGCGAGCGCGGTAAGTACAAGCCGGCCCGGGTGCTCGTCTCCTGCGCCGACGCGAACTTCCGCATACGCGGCATCACCTGGTCGAGCTGGACGGCGCAGGAGGCGAGGGGCCGGGGAACGGCGCTCGTCAGAGACTGTGAGCCGAACTGCGTCGAGGGCACCTTCAGGCGCTACCCCGTCCGTGTGCGGGCCTTCCGGCCGCGGGAGACGCGTGGCTGTGTCCCGGGCTCGCTCTTCACGCGGTTCGCCTGGCGCTTCCCGGGACGAAAGCCCGCGGGCCCGCGGACAGGCACCGAGTCGCTCATCTGTCCTTAAAACGCGGGTAGAGGACCTTGCCGTACCTGACGCGAGCGCGTCCAGGTAGCTGGCGAAGAAGGCGGGTCATGGGCCGTGCTGGGCTCGAACCAGCGACCTCCGGCTTGTCGAGCCGGCGCTCTCCCAGCTGAGCTAACGGCCCTCTGGTGCGCCACGCTTGCTGGGCCGTGCGAGGCGGCGGGTGGGCGGCCGAGTATAGCCGCGGCGAGGAGGGCTCCGATAGCGTGCAGCGGGTGCTGGCGCTGCTGTACGACGTGCACGGCAACCTGCCCGCGCTCGAGGCGGTGCTCGAGGACGCGTCCGGCGCTGACGGCTATCTGCTGGGCGGCGACTACGCGACCTTCGGCGCGTGGCCGCGGGAGACGATCGCACGCCTCCGCGATCTCGATGCCGACTGGATCCGCGGCAACGTCGACCGCTGGCTCGTCGACGACTCCGACGCGCCCGACGTCATGCTTCCGTTGATCGAGCGTTCGCGCGAGATGATCGGTGAGGAGCTGTGCGCCGAGCTCGCGCGTCTGCCCGCCGCGACCACGCGGGGCCGAACGCTGTACTGCCACGCGTCGCCGCTCTCCGACATGGACAGCTTCTACCCCGAGCCGCAAGACACGGATGCCGAGCGCCTGATGGGGGTGGAGGCCGAGCGAGTGGTGTTCGGCCATACGCACCTCGCGTTCCAGCGCCAGGGTCCCGCCGGGATCCACCTCGTGAATCCCGGCAGCGTCGGAATGCCCCTCGACGGCGATCACCGCGCCGCCTACGCGCTCGTGCATGACGACGGCCGCGTCGAGCAGCGCCGCGTCGATTACGACTGGCGCGCCTCGGCGGCGGCGGTTCGAGAGCAGGTCGGCGATCTGCCCGCCGACCGCATCGAGCAGGCTCGCTTCGACGTGGCTTGATGGTACGGTCAGCCCGGTGCGCCTTTCCCGAGCGATAGCGCCGCGCGACCATCAGTTCTTCGACCTCTTCGAAGAAGCGGGAGCCAACATCCTCCGGGCGGCGGCGCTCCTCGAGGAGATGCTGCGCGAGTTTCCCGAGCGCAACGAGCTCGCCCGCGACATCCTCATCTGCGAGCAGGAGGGCGACCGGATAACCCACGAGATCCTCCGGCGGCTCAACCAGATGATCGTCACGCCGCTCGACCGGGAGGACATCCACGAGCTGGCCGCCGCCCTCGACGACGTGGTCGACTACACCGAGGAGGTGGCCGACTACCTCGGGCTCTACAAGATCGAGGCGCCCATGGACCAGGCGCAGGAGCTCGCCAGGGTGTTGCACCGGGCGGCGCGGCAGATCGTCGAGGCGATGCCGCGCCTGCGTGGATTCCAGGATCTCTCGCGCTACACGGTCGAGATCAACCGGCTCGAGAACGACGGCGACCGCATCACCCGTGAGGCGCTCGCGTCGCTGTTCGACAACGGCATCGATCCGATGGTGGTGATCCGCTGGAAGGACATCTTCGAGCGTCTCGAGGAGGCGATCGACGCCACCGAGCGCGTCGCGAACCTCCTCGAGGGTGTTGTGATCAAGAACTCTTGAGTGGGAGGAGCGGCCGGGCCGTCAGGCCTCGTGGTCCGCCACGCGCAGGACGATCTTTCCTCGCCCCGCGTGGGACATGCTGCGCTCGAACGCTTCGCGCGCATCGGCGAGCGCGAACACCCTGTCGATCGCGGGCCGCAAATCGCCTCCGTCGGCAAGCGTTGCGAGCTTGACCAGCTGCTCGCGGCTTGGCTCGACCACGAAGGAGGCCGTGCTGATCGCCGAGTCCCGGGGAGGCTCCTCGGCGAGCGACACGAGCCGGCCTCCGCGCCGGATCACGGCGGGCGAGCGCTCGAGCCTGTCGCCGCCGATCGTGTCGAACACCAGGTCGACCGGCTCGACGACGTCCTCGAAGCGCACCTCCGAAATGTCGATCACCTGGTCGGCACCGAGCTCGCGGGCGGTTTCGACGTTCGCGCTCGACACCGGCGCGATCACCCGGCTGCCGCGCCACTTGGCGAGTTGGACGGCGAAGTGGCCCACACCGCCCGTGGCGCCGTGCACGAGCACCCTCTCGCCCTCGGCCAGCTTCCCGTGGTCGAAAAGGGCCTGCCAGGCGCTCAGCGCCGCGAGCGGGATGGCGGCGCTCTCGACGTGGCCCAGCGTCCGTGGCTTGGGGGCGAGGACGGCCGCCGGGATGACGGTGTAGTCCGCGGCGGCGCCATCGCGGTCGAAGCCGCTCAGGGCAAAGACCGGCTCCCCGATCGAGACGTCGTCGACGTCGGTTCCAATCGCGGCTACGACGCCCGAGAACTCGTACGACGGCGTCGCCGGGAGCCGATCGACCGGCCAATCGAGCTCGTCTCGCGTGATCGCGGCGGCGTGTACGCTGACGAGCGCCTCGCCTGCCCCGTGCCCGGGCGTCTCGAGCTCGTCGACGACGAGCTGCTCGGGCCCGCCGGGGGCCTGTAGACGGATCGCGCGCATGTGTCAGCCGGGGGAGGCTAGCCTCACGAGCCGGTCGAGCTCCTCTTCGCTGCTCCAGGCGCCCACGGACGTCCGGACATAGGGCGTGCCCGGCAGGGCGCGTATGAGGATCCGATCGCGCGCCTCCAGGGTCTCAACGAACGCCGGCGGGTCCGGGACCTCGAATGAGACGAGCGTGGAGTTGCCGCGGGGTGCGACGCCCACGCCGCGCGCCCGGAGGCCATCCGCCAGGCCGGCGGCGAGGCCAGCGGCGCGCTCCTGTGCGCGTTCGACCCCGGCCTCCTCGAGCACGTCCAGCGCGGCGTGGGCGAAGGCGGTGTTGTGCGGCGCTGGGAAGCCGGTCGCGAGCCGGCGCGCGTCGGGGTGCAGCTCCGACTCGAGCGGCCGCGCGGCGTCGGCGAGCACCTGCCAGCCGGGCCACGGCGCGGGAAGGTCGTTGACTAGCTCCGCCCGCGCGTACAGGTAGCCGATGCCGTTCGGGCCGCAGAGCCACTTCTGCCCGGAGGCCGCGTAGAAATCGCAGCCGAGCGAGCGCACGTCGACCGGCACAGCACCGAGGCCCTGGGCGCCGTCGAGCAGCACCGGCGAACCGGCCCTCGCGAGCGCCGCCGTGTCCATCACGCGGCCCGTCAGCCATGACACGTGCGAGCACGCAACGAGCCGCGTGCCCGTGCGCACCTCACCTGGCAGCTCCGCGAACGGCGCGGTGCGGACGCGGATGCCGACGCGCTCGCGGAGTGCCCCGAGCGGCGCCAGCACGCCCGGATGCTCCTCGTCGCTCGTGAGGACCTCGTCGCCGCGTCGCAGATCGAGGGCCGTGAGCACGGCGTTGACGCCGTCGGTCGTCGAGCACGTGAGCGCCAGCTCGTCGCGGTCGCAGCCGAGCAGCCCGGCCACCCGACCGCGAAGCGCATCGGCATCGCTGAGGAAGGCCTCGAAGAACGCGTTGCCGCCGCGACCGCGCTGTGCCTGACTGCGCAGCGACTCGGACGCCGCCTCGAGCGCGAGCTGAGGCACCGGACCGTTCGTCCCGGCGTTCAGGTAGGCGATCCGCTCGAGGACGGGGAACTGGGCGCGCAGGCGGAGCAACCCCCGGAAGTATCCTCCGCTCACGCACGCGGTGCCCGCCGGGACACTAGGCTTCATGCCGCGGTGATCCTCGAGCGCTCGATGCAATCCGACTGGCTCTCGAACGCCTACCTCGTCGGCGACCGGGAGGGGGGCACGGCCGTCGTGATCGATTCGGGCGGGCCGGCCGGGCCGCTGCTCGAGGCGGCCGAACGCGACGGTCTGGACGTCCGTCTGCTCCTCCTCACCCACCACCACCACGACCACGTGGCGGAGAACCACGTCTGGAAGGAGCGCCACGGCGTCGAGATCCTCGCCCATCCGCTCGAGGCGGAGCGCCTCCTGGACGTGGACTACACGATCGAGCCGGGCGATCCGATCGAGGCCGGCGAGCTCCGGATCGAGTGCCTGCTCACGCCGGGCCACACCGCGGGAATGCTCAACTTCGTGGTGAACGGCGAGCACGTCTTCACCGGCGACACGCTCTTCAAGGGCTCGGTCGGCGGCGTGCGGGCGCCAGGTTCGACTGGATTCGAGGACATCAAGCGCTCGATCATGGAAGTGCTGATGAAGCTGCCGCCGGAGACGAACGTGCACCCGGGCCACACCGATCCCACCACGATCGGCGACGAGTGGGAGCGGAACGCGTTCGTCCGGCTCTGGCGCGGGTTGGACGACGAGGGCGACGACCAGTGCCGAGTGGGGGACGAGGACGCGACGCTGGTGCTGTGGGCGCCCGACTACGACGGGGGCCACAAGGCCTGGGTGCGCTGGGCGGACGGCCGGGACGACATCGTGCCCGGCAGCGCGGTCACCCGCGAGCCGTGACCGTCACGGGCGCCGCGAGCGACGCTCGGAGCGCCCTGCTCGGACGCCTGATCGACCATGCCGCTCTGTTCCCGCCGGCCAGCATGACCGTTCCCGACGCCGCGGCCGAGGACCGGAAGGCGCGCGGGAGCCCATACGCCTGGATGCTCGCCCGCTTCGTGTGCCCGGCGTCCAAGCTCGAGGCGCTCGGGCGGGAGATGCCGTGGCGCGGGGCGCCCGGTCTCAGCGTGGTGCTCGACACGGCGCACCTCGCTCCCATCGAGCTGGCGGCGGATGCGGGTGCTCCGATCGAGGCCGTGGAGCTGCGACTCTCCGACCCGCTCCCAAGCCCCGCCTTCCTCGCCGAGACCACACGCCGGCTCAGATGGACGCCGTACTTCGAGCTGATGCTCGGCGAGGGCTGGCCCGACACCGTCCCCAGGGCGGTCGGCGCGGTGCAGGAGTCGGGCGGCCGGGTGAAGCTGCGCTGCGGCGGGGACACCGTTCCGTCGGTCGAGCAGGTGGCGCTCGTGATCGCCGCCTGCCGCGACGCGGGGTGCGTCCTCAAGGCCACCGCGGGCCTTCACCACCCCATCCGGCGCGGGAGCGAGCACGGCTTCATCAACCTGCTCGCGGCGGTCACGTTCGCGCACGCCCACGGCGCCGGCGCGCAGGAGCTGGAACCGGTGCTGGCGGAGGAGGATCCTCGGGCCTTCTCGATAGCCGCGGACGGCATCGCGGTGCACGAGCGACGGGCGGACCGCTCCGAGATCGCCGCGGCCCGTGATCGGCTGTTCGCGAGCATCGGAAGCTGCAGCTGGCGCGAGCCGGTGGAGGATCTCCAGGCGCTCGGCGTCCTGTGATCGCCTACGGGGTGTTCCGCGAGGGCGGCCGGACCCGGGTGGGCGCGCGGGTCGACGGGGGCGTGCTCGACCTCGGCGCCGCCCTGGGCGACGAGGTGTTCCGCGCCGGGTCACTCAACCCGTTCATGGCGCGCGGCCCGGGCTTCTGGCGCGAGACCCACGCGCGCGTGAAGGAGCTCGACGCGCCCCTGTTCGAGCCCGGCGGCGTGGAGCTCCTGATGCCCTTCGACGTCGCGGACTATGTGGACTTCTTCTCCTCCCTCCACCACGCGACCAACATGGGCCGCATGTTTCGCCCGGACGCGGAACCGCTCTTCCCGAACTGGCGCCACCTGCCGGTCGCCTACCACGGGCGGTCGGGGACGGTCGTGCCGAGCGGCACGCCCGTCCGCCGCCCCTGCGGGCAGCGGCCGGGGCCCGAGTTCGGTCCGAGCGCGCGGCTCGACATCGAGCTCGAGGCGGGCTTCGTGGTCGGCGTGCCGAGCGCGCTCGGAGAGCCGGTGCCGGTCGAGCGCGCGCTCGACCATGTGTTCGGAATGGTCCTCGTCAACGACTGGTCGGCCCGCGACATCCAGGCGTGGGAGTACCAGCCCCTCGGGCCCTTCCTCGGCAAGTCGTTCGCCACCTCGGTGGGCCGGTGGGTCGTGCCGCTCATCGAGCTCGAGGGGCGCCGCGTGGCGACCGCTCCGCAGGAGCCCGAGCCGCTTCCCTACCTGCTCGAGGAGCCGTGGGCATACGACGTCGCGCTCGAGGTGGAGCTGAACGGCGCCGTGATAGCGCGAACGAACATGCGCCACCTCTACTGGTCGATCACCCAGCAGGTCGCGCACCTGACCGTGAACGGCGCGAGCCTCCGGACCGGCGACCTCCTCGCCACGGGCACGATCTCCGGGCCCGAGCGCGAGTCGCGCGGTTGCCTCATCGAGCTGAGCTGGAACGGCAAGGAGCCGATCGAGCTCCCGGGCGGCGAGACGCGGACGTTCCTCGAGGACGGTGACGAGGTCGTGCTGCGCGGCGAGGGGATCGGCGAGGTTCGCGGCCGGATCGAGCCTGCCTCGATTCCCGGCACCCGCTAAACATCCTGGCATGGAGGAAACGAGCGGCCGCCTGGAAGAGCCGATCCTGCCCGGTCCCGAGGCGAGCGACTACGAGCGCTACCTGCGCACCGACGAGCTGCTCTCGCTCCAGAAGGGTCCCGAGGAGCGAGTCCACCGCGACGAGCTCCTGTTCCAGACGGTTCACCAGTCCTCGGAGCTGTGGCTCAAGCTGGCGGTCGCGGAGGTGGGGGAGGCCACAGAGCTCCTGGACCGCCGGGAGCCCGCCGCGGCGATCAGACTGCTGCGCAGGGCGTGCCACTGCCTCCGCTTCGTCACCGACCAGCTCGAGATGCTCGAGCACATGTCGCCGTGGGAGTACCACGAGGTGCGAAAGGTGCTGGGCCACGGCAGTGGGTTCGACTCTCCGGGCTTCCGCGGCGTTCGGGAGGTGACCCCCCGGCTCGGTCGGGTGTTCCAGGACGTGCTGGCGGAGGCCGGACTCACCGTGGTCGAGCTGTACCGCCGCGGCCGCGAGCACGAGGAGCTCTACCAGCTCGCCGAGCTGCTGATCGAGTGGGACGAGCGCATCACCGTCTGGCGCTTCCGCCACTACAAGGTGATCACCCGGGTGATCGGCGCGAACGTCGTCGGCACCCAGGGCACACCGGTGGAGGTGCTCGGGAAGCTCATTCACCAGACCTTCTATCCCGAGCTCTGGGAGGCCCGGGACCGCTTGACGGCGCTGTCGGAGTAGGCGTCGCTACCCGGGCAAACCCGGCCAGCGGCGGCGCGCGACGATCGCCAGCAGCGCCAGCACCCCCAGCAACGGCACGGCCACGCGCGCGTAACGACCGAGTCTCGACTGCGACAGCAGCGCGCCGAGGTCCATCGCCTCCTGGTCGGGCGACGGCGGGGTGGCCTCCGTGATCTGACGCTCCAGCCGGTCGGAGAACTCGCTCAGCACCCTGCCCGCAACATCCTCCATCACCCCCCGCCCGAAGCGCGCCTGGGGACCGGTGATCCGCAGATCGGTCTCGGCGCGAACCCGTGTGCCGCCGTCGATCTGCTCCACCACGTTGGTGATCGTCGCCAGCGCCGTTCCGTGTCCCTTCGCCTCGCGCGCGCGGAGGGAGATCACGGCGCGGCGGGCCGCCTCGTCCACCTCCGTGAGGGTCGCGGTTCCCTGATACGCGACGGTCATCGGGCCGATCCTCACGCGCATCGAGCCGCTGTAGTGAGCCTCCTCGTCGGTGGCCTCGATGCTGGCGCCGGGCAGGCAGCCCGCCACGCCCTCCATGTCGAGGAGCGTCCGCCAGACGGTGTCGACGTCCGCCCCGACCGTGAACTCGTTCGTCAGCTTCACCGCGACCGCACCGCCACGCCGCGACCCGTACCCGGCTCCGGATGGAGCAGCCGGTAGACCCGCTCCCAGGGGTTGTGGGTGTGGGCCACGATCGGCGACTCGTCATCCAGTGCATCCTGGATCGCGCTCGAGAGCGCGTGCAGCGGGGCGCCGCCGCCCTCGCCCATCCCCTTCGCCCCGTTCGGCGTGAAGGGCGAGGGCGTCTCCACGTGCACGGTCTTGATCGCGGGCACGTCGAGCGCCGTGACGGCGTGGTACTCGTAGAACGACGACTGCATCAGCTGGCCGTCCTCGTCGTACTCGAGCGTCTCGTAGAGGGCGGCGCCGATGCCGTGGGCGGTGGCCCCGTGCACCTGGCCGTCCACGATCGTCGGGTTGATCAGGCGGCCGCAGTCGTCGGCCACGGCGTAGTCGAGGATCTTCACCTCGCCTGACTCCTCGTCGACCTCGACGACGCACGCGTGCGTCTGGCTGGCGTAGGTGAGCGTGAGGTTGCCGAGCTTCTTCTCGGGGTCGGGCACCTGGAACGGCGGCCGGTAGGTGTGGCGGCAGTTGAGGCTCACCGAGTCCGCCAGCTCCGGCGGCATCGCCGCCACGTTCGAGTAGACGAGGTTGGCGATCCCCATGAACGGAATGGCGCGCTCGCTGTCGCCGCGGACGAACGCCTGGCCGCCCTCGAGCTCGATGTCCTCCTCGGCCGCCTCGAGGGCGAAGGCCGCCACCTTCAGGATCTCGCCGCGCAGGTCCTCGGCGGCGCCCATCGCCGCGCCCAGCCCTGTGACCGCGAACTGGCTCGCGTATGTGCCGGAGAACGCGACGTACGTGTTGTGGCGCTGGTCGAACCCCGCGGTCACGTGAACGTCGTCGGGAGTCACCCCGAGGATGTCGGCCACCACCTGGGCCGCGGTGGTCTCGTGGCTCTGTCCCTGCGGCGTGGTGCCCAGGTTCACGCTCACCTCGCCGTAGAGGTCGAGCTTCACGTAGGCCGCTTCGCCGTTGCCGGAGAACGGGAGCCCCGGGTTGACGATCCGCGCCTGGCCGAAGTTGTTCGTGCCGGAGTCGAGCGTGGTGCCGATGCCGATGCCGATGCGCTTGCCCGATCCGGTGCCGAGCTCCTGCTGGCGCCGGCGCCAGGCCGGATAGTCGATCGCCTCCAGCGCCATGTCGAGCGCCTTCGGCAGGTTCCCGGAGTCGTAGATGCAGCCGTTCGGCGTCTCGTACGGGATAGTCCTCGGGCTGGACGTAGTTCTGCCTTCGGAGCTCGACCGGATCGAACCCGAGCTCGTGGGCCACCAGGTCGACGATTCGCTCGGTCAGCCACAGGTGCTGCAGGCGCGAGTAGCCGCGGTTCGGGACCGTCGGGCACTTGTTCGTGACGGTCTCCGTGTAGTCCACGCGGATGTGCTTGAAGCGGTAACAGCCGGGCGTCACCTGCGACCAGATCACCGCGCCGAGCGGCTCGTAGTGCAGGTAGGCGCCGGCGTCGTCGAAGGCGCGCACCTTGAAGCCGAGGATCGTCCCGTCGCTCATCACGGGCACCTCGACGTCCAGGAAGACGCGCTCGTTGCCGTGGCCGGCGGAGAGCATGTGGTCCGTGCGGTACTCGGTCCACTTCACGGGCCGGCCGGCCTTCCGCGACAGGAGGGCGAGCCCGGCGAGCTGCGGGTAGCTGCCGATCTTGATCCCGAACGCCCCGCCGATGTCCTGCGACCGGAACTGCAGCCGGTTGCTCGGGACGCCGAGCGACGGGCCGATCACGAGCGAGGCGAACATCGGCATCTGGTTGTTCGAGTAGATCTCGACGACGTCGGTGCCGGGGTCCCAGTTCACCACCGCGGCGCTGCACTCGAGCGGCGTGGAGGAGACGCGGTGGAAGTGCAGGCGGTCGATCTTGACCACGTGGTCGGCGTTCTCGAGCGCCCAGTCCACGTCCCCGTAGTCGTACACGCCGTGCCACACGACGTTCGTGCCGACCTCCTCGTGGAGGACCGGGGCGTCGGGATCGGCCGCGGCCACCGTGTCCACGACCGCGGGCAGCGGCTCGTACTCGACGTCCACCAGCTCGGCGGCGTCGCGCGCTATGTCGCGCGACTCGGCCAGCACCAGCGCGACGGCGTCGCCCTGATAGCGGACCTTGTCCGTCGCCAGGCAGTACTCCTGGATGTTTCCGCCGGGCTCGGGGGCGATCTGGAAGAACGGCTCGGTGAGCTCGCGGACCTCGGCGCCGGTCAGCGTGGCGAACACCCCGTCGAGGCTCTCGGCCTTCGAGGTGTCGATGGAGGCGATCCGGGCGTGCGCCACGGGAGAGCGGACGAAGTGGGCGTACCCCATCCGAGCCTGCCAGGCGTCGTCCGCGAACGCGCCCTGGCCCTGGAGCAGCCTCCGGTCCTCCTTCCGCGGGACGCTCGTGCCGGACCACTTGCCGAGCCGGTCGACCCGCTCGGCGGGCTCGACGGTCGTCTCGCCTGTCGGCCTCCCGCTCACTTCGACACCTCCTCGGCGGCCGCCTCGATCGACCTCACGACGTTGACATATCCGGTGCAGCGGCAGACGTTGCCGCGGATCCCGCGCCGGATGTCCGCCTCCGAGGGACGTGGGTTGTCCCGCAGGAGGGCGGTCGTGGACATCAGGAGCCCGGGCGTGCAGTAGCCGCACTGCAGGCCGTGGTGCTCGTGGAAGGCCCGCTGTATCGGCGCCGAGCTCGCCGTTCTCGGAAAGGCCCTCGACCGTCTGGATCTCGGCCCCGTCGGCTTGCGCAGCCAGCATCATGCAGCTCTTGATCGTCCTGCCGTCGTAGATCACGGTGCAGGCGCCGCAGTTCCCGGTGTCGCAGCCGATGTGCGTGCCGCGCAGGGCAAGGGCGTCGCGGATGAAGTGAACGAGCAGCGTCCGCGCCAGCACCGTGCGCTCGTATGTCTCGCCGTTGATGGTGACCGTGATCGGATGCGCCGTGCCGCCGTCACTCACCGCTCTCGCCTCCCCTCGGCATCGCCTCGTGCACCGCCCGCCGCGCCACCACGCGCGCCATGCGGCGTCTGTAGTCAGAGCTCGCGTGGGCGTCGGTAGGCGGCGACAGGTCGTCGCCGTCGCCCACGGCCTCGCTCGCGCGCGCGGCGGTCTCCGCGGTGGCGGGCTGGCCGCGCAGGCGCTCCTCCATCCCCGCATGCCGGATCGGTCGCGGGCCGACCACCGCCAGCGTCACTCGCGCGTCCTCGATCGTCCCGTTTCCCCGCACGTACGCCGCCGCCCTGACGATCGCCTTGGAGTCGCCGGCGATCGTCAGTGAGTTGTAGCCGGCTCCCGCGTTCGATTCGAGCGCCGGCAGCGTGATGCTGCGGAGCAGCTCGCCGTGCTCGACGGCGGTCGAGAAGTAGCCGTGGAAGAAGCTCTCGGCCGGGACCGCTCGTACGCCCGCGGCGCCCTGGATGTTCATCGTCGCGCCCAGGGCGATCAACAGCGGAGGAAGGTTGTTCGTGGGGTCGCTGAGGCAGCAGTTGCCGCCGATCGTGCCGCGATTGCGGATCTGCTGGTCCTCGATGCGCCCCGCGACGTCGGCGAGGATCGCGTGCCCTCGGCGCACGTCGGCGGAGCGGTCGATCTCGTCGTAGGTCACGCAGGCACCGAGCTCGAGCGAGCCGTCGGGCCGCGCGTCCACGGACCTCAGCTCGTCGAGCCGGCTGATGTCGACCAGCAGGGCCACCGAGGCGACCCGGTTCTTCAGCACGTTGATCAGGCTCTGTCCGCCGGCGAGGGCCGCGGCCCCGTCGTTCGAGGCAAGCGCCTCGAGGGCCTCCTCGACCGTGGCGGGACGGGTGTACTCCACGGACTCGAGCAGCATCTCTACCTCCTTCGAGGCACGCTTTCAGATACTTGATCAAACGTCAAGGACGGTCCTTTCGGGCCGCTCGTCAGGGGTGTGACCCGCGCCCGGCGGCGGTGGCGGGGCCGGGAACGCGGCCCTCAGGAAAGGGCAGCGAGGCCTCCCGTCCGCCGGTGATGCCGCCGGGACGCAGGATCAGCATCAGCGCGAGCAGCACGCCGAGGATCACGGTGCTCGACCCGTTCGGAAGCGTGAGCTCCGCCACGAGCACCTCTGTGCCGTTCTCGGCGTTCAGGAGGAACGAGTCCAGGAAGCTCACCAGAAGGGCGCCGACCACCGCGCCCCAGAGGCTCGACGCGCCGCCGATCACGAGCATCGCGAGCGTCAGGAAGGTGAGGTCGAGGTACACCTGCTCGGTGGTGATGCTCCCGAGCTGATGCACCAGCAGGCCGCCCGCAAACCCCGCCAGGGCGCCGCTGATCGTGAAGGCCAGGAGACGCTGCCTGTGGATGTCGATGCCCACGGCCTGCGCCGCGGGTGGGTCCTCGCGCGAGGCGCGCAGCTTTCGCCCGGGCCGGCTCCTCCGGAAGAGGATCGCCGCGGTGGCCGCGATCAGGGCACCCACGGTGGCCTGGAAGAGGCCGGTGGTCTCCGGCACGAGCGACAGCGTCTTCGCACCCGGGCCGATCTTCTCCCAGAACCGCAGCACGTTGTGGGTGATCTCGAGCACGGCCAGCGTGGCGATGCCCGCCGCGAGACCCGACAGGCGCATCAGCGGGATGCCCACACAGGCGGCGAATACTCCGCCGAGCACGGCCGCGAGCACCAGCGACGGGACGTTGCCCACGTCGTTCTCGGCGAGGAACGGGAACAGCTCCGGCATGAGGGTCGGCTTCACCGTGGCCGGGATCGTCATCACGCCGGCGGCGAAGGCCCCGATCGCCACGAAGCTGATGTGGCCGAACGAGAGCACCCCGGAGTTGCCGACGAATACGTGGAGCGCGATCACGATGGTCACCGCCACGAGCGCCGTGATGAAGTCCTCCTGGGTGCCGGGCCCCATGAACCCGCCCAGGACGCCGACGAGCACGATCAGGCACGCCGGCACCAGCAGCTCCACCGCGCCGTCGGCGTACCTGCGCGCCCGCGTCATACGCGCTCCACAGCGGACCGGCTCGGCCGCGCGAACAGACCGGCCGGGCGCAGCAGCAGCACCACGATCACGAGCAGGAAGACGAAGGAGGGGAGGAAGACCCGCTCGTCCGCCGGGAGAGCGTCGCCCAGCACGGAGGTGAGGAAGCCGATCGCAAAGCCGCCGAGGGTCGCGGTGCCGAGGCGGTCGATCCCCCCGACGACCACACCGACGAGGCCGAGGATCGTGACCTCGAGCCCGAAGGTGGGCGTCACGAGCGGCCGCTGGACGGTGAGCAGGATCGCCACGGCCGCCGCCAGCAGGCCGGCCAGCACGAACGCGAAGCTGATGACGGTGTCGGCGCGCACGCCGAGCAGGCGCGCCGCCCGGAAGTCGGCCGCCGCGGCTCGCATCTGGAGCCCGATCGTCGTGCGTCCCAGGAGGAAGGCGGTGCCGCCGAGCAGGAGGCCGCCGACCGCGAGCATCGTGAGCGTGATCCAGCGGACGTCGAGATCGCCCTCGAACACGCGCTGGTTGAGGCTCGCCAGCACGTCCGCGGTGCGGCCCTCTGGCCCGAAGGCGATCAACCACACGCCCTGGAGCGCGAACGCCACCGCGAACGTGGCGACGAGCGTCGTCGTGGGGCTGGCGTCGCGAAGCGGCCGGAAGGCCACCCGCTCGATGACCAGCGCAAGCGCGATGCAGATCACGACAGTGATCGCGAGGCTGGCGATCTTGGGGAAGGCGGCGGTCAGCGCCAGCGTGTAGCCGCCGGCCGTGATCAGCTCGCCGTGCGCGAAGTTGATCAGGCGCATGACCCCGAACACGAGCGCGAGGCCGACCGCGACGAGCGCGTAGACCGCACCGAGTGCGAAGCCGTCGACGATCGACTGGAGGACGCTCATGAGCCGAAGTAGGCGGCGACGAGGCGCTCCCTGTCGCCGGCGTCCGCGGGCGTGAGGGTCGCGCCCACGCGACCATCCGTGAGCACGTACGTCCGATCGGCGAGCGCCACCGTGATCTGCGCGCGCTGCTCCACGAGCACGATCGTCACCCCGCGGTCGCGGATCTGCCGCAGGGCGTCCCAGACCGTCTCGACCACCGTTGGCGCGAGTCCCAGCGAGGGCTCGTCGAGCAGCAGCACGTCGGGCCCGGCGAGCAGCGCACGCGCGATTGCGAGCTGCTGCTGCTGACCTCCCGACAGGGCGCCGGCGGGGCGCTCCCGGAATTGCTCGACGACGGGGAACAGCCCGCCGATCCAGCCGAGGTCGTCCTGGTGCCCGTTGCGGTCCCGGCGCCCGACGAGCCCGAGGTTGAGGTTGTCTTCGACCGTGAGCCCGCCGAAGATGTGCCTGCCCTCGGGCACGAGCGCGACGCCCGCACGAACGATGTCCTCCGGGCGCTGCCCGGTGATCGCGACCCCCCGAAGGCGAACCTCGCCGGCGTGGACCGGCACGGCGCCCATCACCGCGTTCAGCGTGCTGCTCTTGCCGGCCCCGTTGGGGCCGATCACGCCCACGATCTCGCCGCGGGCGACCCGGAGGTCCACGCCCCTCACCGCGGGCACCGGTCCGTAGCGCACCTCGAGCCCCTCGATCTCGAGGACGGCGTCACTCACCGGGGCGCTCCCGGCCCGGCGCCGCCCAGATACGCGGCCGCAACATCCGCGCTGCGCCTGATCTCGTCGGGCGTGCCCTGGGCGATCATCCGGCCCCCGTCGAGGACGCAGAGTCGGTCGCACACCTCCATGATCAGCGCCATGTTGTGGTCGATGACGAGCACGCCGCGGTCGGAATCGGCGAGCGAGCGCAGGACGGCGACGAAGGCGGGCAGCTCCGAGTCGGAGAGGCCGGCGGCGGGCTCGTCCAAGAGCATGTAGCGCGGGTCGGTAGCGAGGGCCCGGGCCACGCCGAGCTTCATGGCCACGCCGTGGGGGAGTCGTCCGGCCGGCTCCTCCGCCTCGCGCGTCAGCTGAAGCAAATCGAGGATGCCGTCCGCCCGCCGCCTCGCCTCGCGGGCCGACCGGCCGACGCCCAGGGCGGCGACCTCCACGTTCTCCCGCACGCTCAGCCCCCCGAACAGGTGCCCCTGCTGGAAGCTGCGGGCGATGCCCGCCCGGGCCCGGCGCGTGGCCTTCCAGCCCGTGACGTCGGACCCGTCGACGACCACCGATCCGCTGTCGGGCAGGTCGAAGCCCGTGACGCAGTTCACGAGGGTGGTCTTGCCGGCGCCGTTCGGGCCGATCAGCCCCACGACCTCTCGGCGGCCGACCTCGAGGTCCACCTCCCTCAGCGCCTGGATGCCCTGGAACGAACGAGAGACGCCGGCGGCCCGGAGGCGGTTGTTCACGCGACGCCTACTCGAATGTCACCGGCTCTCCCGCCTTCACCGTCCCTGTGAAGCGCGGCTTGCCATTCTGAATCTCGATCACCCGGTACTCGCGGCCGAACGCCGAATGGAACTCGGGGGAGAAGCTGACGTCTCCCGAGACCGTCCCGAGCCCCGAGAACCCCTCGGTGGTCTCGGCGAGCTTCTCGCCGTCGGTCGCGCCGTCGTTGTCCTTGATCGCCTGCACGAGGCCGTCCACGGTGGCCGCGCCGGTGACGAATCCGCCCGTCGCGGGCGGCTGACCGGCCTTCGTCATCTTGGCGATCAGGTCGCGCACCGCCGGATCCGGATCGTCGCCGTACACCGAGGCGTAGGTGATCACGTAGATGTTGTCCGCCACGCTCTTGCTCTTCGGCAGCCAGAAGGAGCCGTCGATCGACCACGGACCCATTATCGGCGTGGTGTTCCCACCGCCGCGCACTCCGGAGACGAACGCCGGCAGATCCTGCTGGGTGGTCGCGCAGATGGCGATCGTGTCGGCCTTCGAGTCGTTCACGCTGCTGACGACGTTGTTGATCGTGCCGTCGCCCTCCGTGAAGCTCTCCTCGCTCGCGATCTTGCCGCCGAGCTCCTCGAACCGCTGCTTGAACGCCTGGCAGACGTTCTGGGTGTAGACGATCGCCTTGTCGGTGACGACGTTGGCCGTCTTCCATCCCTTCTCGTTCGCGAGCTCGGCCAGCGCCGCCCCCTCGTCCTGCGCCACGTTTCCGTAGCTGAACGCGAGTCTCCCGGCGTCGCCGAACCGCTTCGGCCCCATCTGATCGGTGCCGATGCAGGGCGCGACGGTGAGCAGTCCCGCCTGGATGCCCTCCTGGGTCGACGGAGTCGCCCAGTCGACGTCGCACGTGACCCACATGACGTCGGCGCCCTGGTCGATCAGATCGACGGCCGCGGCCTTCGTCCGCGCCGGGTCCAGCCGCGTGTTCTGGACCTTGAACTCGATGTTCCGGCCGTTCACGCCGCCCTCCGCGTTCACCTGGTCGGCCTGGATCTGCGCCGCCGTCAACGCCGGCCCGTCGAAGAACTTCATGAGCTTCGTCTGGTCGACTGCCGCGCCGATCGTGATGGGGCCGGTCTCGGCGGTGGCCTCTCCGCCACCGCCGCCGCCGCCATCGTCGTCATCGTCGTCGCCGCAGCCGGCGACCGCGAGGAGCGCGAGCACCATGGTTGCGATCACGGCCAGTCGGGTCAGCCTGCGGTCCATTCTGCGTTCCCTCCTCGTTGCTGTGTCCTTCAGGCGCGCGCCGGTTCGGCCGCGGGCGTGTCCTGCCGCGCCCCGCGGAAGCGCGGGATCACGGTCGTCGCGAACAGCTCCTGCGCCTTGATCGCCTTCCAGTGCTCGAAGCCGCCGGCGTTGGTGGTGATCCCCACCTCCTTCAGGTCATCGCATTTCTGCATGACCGCCTCGATCCGCTCGGCGATGTCGTCCGGCGTTCCCACCCAGACGATGTCGCCGTCGAGCATCTCGTCATAGGGGGTGGCGGCCAGCTTCTCCATGATCCCGCTCGAGTAGAACTCGAAGCCCGACTCCGCGAGCACCTCCTTCGGCGGCAGCTCGTCGCCGTAGAGGAGTGGGGAGGCGTTGCCCGTCAGGAACTTGCGCATCCCATCCTCCGCCTCGCGCCTGGCGGTGTCGCGATCCTCGTCGATGTAGACGGCGTGGATCCAGGCGATGTACGGCTCGTTTCCGTGCCGGGCGCAGCTCTCCCTGTAGATGTCGAGCTGGTCGGCCAAGGCCTCGTAGGGGAGGAGCGGCGGTACCGCCATGCACCAGCCGCGCTCGCCCGCCAGCTCGTAGGTGCGGTCGCTGGTCCCACCCAGGAAGACCCGCGGCCGGCGACCCTCGGGCAACCGCGGAACGATGTGCGAATCGTCGATCTCGTAGTACTTGCCGCTGTAGGAGAAGCGCTCGTTCTCGAGGGCGAGGAAGAGAACCTCCAGCCCCTCCTCGTACAGGTCGCGCGTCTCTCGTATCGGAACCCCGGCCTTGATCGGCATCCAGCCGTGCCCGCGCACGACGCCGAACTCGTAGCGCCCGCCCGACAGGATGTCGAACTCCGCGATCTGCGAGGCGAGCACCGCCGGGTTGTAGTACGGGACCGGGTGGCCGAGCGTGCGGAAGTTGATGGTGTTCGTCCGCTCGGCGGCCATCCCGAAGAGCGCCCAGGGGTTCGCCGAGATCGAGAACTGGGGGAAGAACCAGTGCTCGATCACGGTGTAGACATCGAAGCCGACCCGCTCGGCGTGCTCGATCTGCTCCAGGACCTCGTCGTAGAGCTGCCGGTAGGGCTTTCCCCCGTGGTACTGGACCTCGGAGTAGATGCTGAACCTCATCCATCGCTCCTCTCAGCGGTCCACGCAGTCCCGGCCCGGCGGCCTCGAGCGAACGGCCCAGGGCGCAGCCGCGGTTCGGTTCTCGCCCTCGCCGACGACCGTATCCGATACTTGATCAAATCGCAAGTATGCGGTGGCGCCGGCTTCAGGCCCCGGGCAGCCGGGCGCGAATCCGCTCCCGCAGGGGCGGCTCGAGGAGCTGCATCGCCACGATGCGGCCCGAGGCGGCGTTCAGCCCCGGTCCCGGGTAGGTGCTCGCTCCGCACTGGTAGAGGCCGTCCAGCGGCGTCGCGTGGGACCCGTAGCTCGGCAGCGGGCGCCAGACATAGGACTGATCGAGATGCGTCGCGCCGGCGTAGATGTCACCGCGCACGAAGTTGGGGTTGCGGCTCTCGAGCGTCGTGGGAGACAGGACGGCCCGCCCCACGATCGCGTCCGGAAGGTTCTCGATGTGACGCGCCAGATGCGACACGATCCGGTCGGCGTAGGCACGCCTCGAGCTCCGGCGTCCAGGTCCCGTCCCCGACCTCGATCTCGCCGGCGGCGTCGCCGGTCGGCCTGTACGGCACCTCCTGGAGCTGGATCCAGATGATGGCCGCCCCGTCCGGCGCCCTGCTCGGATCGAGTGCCGTGGGCTGCCCGCAGACGATCGTCGGCTCCGCGGGCAGGAGCCCGGCCCGGGCCTGCGCGCACGCGAGGCTGACCGCATTCAGCCCGCCCGTCACGTGCACGACCGCGGCGCGCGCCAGCCGGTCGTCGGCGCGCCAGCGCGGCGGCTCCGAGAGCGCGAGGTGGATCTGGGTGCCGGCGCGGTCCGCGAAGCGAAAGCGGGCTGCCTCTGCCGCGACTCGTGCCGGCACGGCGTCGGCGGGAAGCAGTTGCTCGTAGAGCTGGGTCGGCGTGGTGTTGGCGATCACCGCGCGCTCGGCGAGGATCTGCTCCCCGCCGGCCACCACCCCGGCCGCACGCCCGCCGCGGACCTCGATGCTCTCGGCCGCCCTGCCGCAGGTCACGGCCCCGCCGTGGTCCTCGATCAGGCGCTACGAACGCCTTGACGAAGTTGTCCGACCCGCCGCGGACCACCGGCATGCCGACCTGGTGGATGCCGCCGGCGAGGGCGAGGAGCTGGAAGCCGCCGCCGGAGTCGTCGGGCGTGAGCCCGGTGTGCAGCACCCAGGGCGCGAGGAGATCGCCGACCTCACGCCCCTCGAAGCGGCTCTCGAGCCAGCCGCGCGCGCTCGAAGCCAATCTCGCGCCGAACGCCAATCCGTCGCGCAGGCCGAGCCGGCGCGCGAGCGTCGCCGCGAGCCGGGCGGCGCGCGGCGAGCCCAGCCTGGTCCCGAGGAGCTCGCCGATCAGGTCCATCTGGGCGCCCAGCGCGGAGACGTCCTCGAGATAGGCGTCGCGGTCGCCGGCCGCCAGGCCCTCCACCGTGCGCTCCGGGTCCCGGTGGGCGACGACTGCGCCGGTCGGAGTGGCGCTGGCGGTCACGACATCCTCGGTGTTCACGTAGTCCAGGCCGCGCGCGCGCAGCTCCTCGCCCAGCTCGCCCCAGGCCGCCGAGGTGAGGAAGAGCGGGTGCCAGCTCGAGAACGTGTCGTGGCGGTAGCCCGGCTCGGTCAGCTCCTCGGTCGCCACGGCGCCGCCCGGCTCCGGGTTGCGCTCGAGCACCTCGACCCTCCATCCCGCCCGGGCCAGGTACGCGGCGGCAACCAGCCCGTTGTGTCCGCTTCCGATGACGACCGCGTCGACGCTCCGGCTCATCGCGGCGGGACTTGATCAGAGATCGGATCGGCGTTCAAGGCCGGCGCGGGGCTTATAGCCACGGGGTGAGTAAGTGGGACGCAGCCTGAGGGCGCTTAGCAGTGGGCGCAGCAATCCTCGCCGCGCCAGACCTGGCGTCCCTCCCGGACAGCGACGCCGGCGATCAGCAGCGCCGCCAGCGGGTCGAGCCACCACCAGCCGAGCAGCGCGTTGCCGGCGAGGCCGAGGAAGACCGCCCCGGCGAGATAGGCGCAGATCAGGTTCTGCGCGCCCTCGCCGCTTGTCGCGGCCGAGCCGAGCGTCGCGGCGAGCCGCTGCTTGGCGATGCCGAGGATCGGCATCCCGACCAGGCTCGTCGCGGTCAGCGCCATGCCGATGACGCTGGTCTCGGGGTGCTCGGCGCCGGCGAGGTGGCGGATGGCCTCCACGGCGACGTAGGGAGCGAGGATGAAGAACTGGATCGCGACCAGCTTCTGGGCCCGCTCCTCGGCGGCCGGCGAGAGCAGGCGATGCCCCGTGAAGCGCCACACGATCACCAGGCTCGCCACGCCTTCGATCGCAGAATCGATGCCGAAGCCGATCAGGGCGATCGAGCCCGCCGCGATACCGGCCGCAATCGCGATGGCGCCCTCGGCGCCCATCCAGAACAGGCTGAGCCAGGAGAGCTGTCTGGCGCGGCGCGCCGCGCGCAGCCAATCCGCGCTCGGCTCGGCGCGTGGCTGTGGCGGCGCCTGGGGGAGTGCCGGGGGCGCGACCCCGTTCGGCATGAGCCCGATCCCCCCGATCAGCCCGCAATCCGGATGTAGGCCGGCCGTCCGTCGTCGGAGACCGCGCCGGCGAAGATCGCGTGTACGCCCGATACCGGTGCCTGACGGCCAGGACCCATGGGGGTTCAATACGTTAGTCAACCGATGGTTGACTAACTTCACGAACCCCCTGCCTCGGCAGCCCAAGCCGGCGGCCGGGCGGTGCGGGCGGCCCGCGCGTGACTCAGACGCGCCGGTGGCGCAGGTAGACCACGCGAGAGCCAAATGTCCGCGTCTCGACCAGCTCCAGGTCGATCCTCTCTTCCAGGGCCGGGAAGTAGGGCGTGCCCCCGCCCAGCACCACCGGATAGACGAACCGGAGGTACTCGTCGACCAGGCCAAGCTCTATGAGGGTCGAGGCCAGACCGGCGCCGCCGACCGCGAGGTCCTTTCCCGGTTGCTCCTTCAGCTTGGCGACCTCTTCTGCAACGCCCTCCCTCATCAGCCTGGATTTGCCCTCGACCTTGTCGAGCGTCTTCGAGAACACGATCTTCGGCAGGTCCTTCCAGATGCGGGCGAACTCGTCGTGCTCCGGGGCCGACGGCTTCTCGTCGGCGGTCTCCCAGTACACCATCGTCTCGTAGAGCCGGCGTCCGCAGAGATGCGCGCCCAGCTCTAGCGTCCGCTGGTTGTGGAACCTGTGCAGCTCCGCGTCCGGCTCCCCCCAGTCGATCTCGCCGTCGGGCCCGGCGATGAAACCGTCCAGCGACACTCCCATCGAGTAGATCAGCTTCCGCGTCACGGTCCGGGCGCTCGGCCGGAGTGGTGCGATAGGACGTTGACGATCGTGCCGCTCGGCTCGCGAAGCATGAAGCGGCGGACTCCCCACTCCTCGTCACGCAGGGGGTAGGCGATCTCGAACCCCTGTTCCGCGGCCCTGGCGTGAACCGCGTCGACGTCGTCCACTTCGACCGAGATGCCCGGCGCCGGCATGTCGTCGTTGCAGATGATCGTCACCTGCACCGAGGGGTTGGTCGGTGAGGCGACCGTCACGACCCAGCCCATGTCCATCGCCACCTCGAAGCCGAGCAGCCCGACGAAGAAATCGCGGGTGTCGGCGGGATCGCCATGCGCCGTGTTCTACCTCACGGGCGGCGCTCGGGGCAGGGCGGGGCGACGCGCTCGCGGCTCGCGCGGAGTCGCCGCACCCCTACTGGCGGGGCCCGCGATGCGGGAGCACTGTCCCCGATATGGGTCGCTTCCGCGGGAGCGCGTGGCGAGAGAGACGACGAGGGCGAGAGAGACGACGACGGTGAGGGGGACGACGACTGATCCCACCCTCGCAACGGGCGTCGATTTCTCCCGGAGCTGCCGTCAGCGTCGAGGCTTCGGCAGCTTCGCCGCCTCGCCGTCGAGGTCGGCCGGGTCGTAGTCGATGCCCATTGTCTCGAGGATCGTGGGCAGCACGTCCACGAGCCGCATCTCCATGTTCGGGTCCCTGGAGCCGATGCCCGGCCCGGAGAACACCATCGGGATGTTCTGGATTAGCTTGGTGTGGCCGCCGTGGTCGCCCACGACGCCGTAGGTCACGTCGGTCGCCAGCAGGCCGACCACGTCGGGCCCGGACGGCTCCGCCATCGTGTCCACCAGCTCTTCCCCGTGCCTGACGAACCAGGGGACCGATGCTCCTTGGGGCCGTAGAGGCGGTCCCGTGGCGTGAGGGCAGCGCGCCGATGTGGCGGCTGTGCATGCGCCGTGAGAGCATCTGATGAGCGCGGCGGCCAGGCGGCTGCTGAGCATTCACGGTCATGGGTCAGGCGGCCACAAAGGTCTCGGCGTTTGGGGTGCCGGCCAGCACTGTCACGTTCCTGCTGGCCGACATCGAGGGCTCTGCGCGGCTGTGGGAGAACCCGCCGACGGTGATGCCCGAGGCGATCGCGCGGCATTACGAGATCCTCGACGAGGTGATTGCCCGTCACGGTGGCGTGCGGCCGGTCGAGCAGGGGGAGGGCGACAGCGTGGTGGCGGTGTTCGCGCGCGCTGGTGACGCGGTCGCGGCGGCGTTGGACGCGCAGCGAGGCGTGCTCGCGGAGGAGTGGCCCATCGGGACTGAGCTGCGTGTTCGGATGGCGCTGCACACCGGCGAGGCGCAGTTGCGCGATGACGGCAACTACTTCGGGGCCGCGGTGATCCGGTGCGCTCGCTTGCGGGCGGTCGGTCATGGCGGTCAGGTACTTCTGTCGGGTGCGACGGCTGAGCTTGTGGCCGACCATCTCCCCGAGGGCGCCGATCTAGTCAATCTCGGGGCGCATCGCATGCGCGATCTCGGCCGCGCTGAGCGAGTGTTCGCACTCAGCCATCCGGATCTTGCGGGCGGTGTGCCGCCACTCCGCTCGCTCGATGAATTGCCCAACAACCTCCCGGTCCAGTTGACGAGCTTCGTCGGGCGCGACCGCGAGCTCATTGAGCTCGGCGAGCTGCTGGATTCGACGCGGCTGTTGACGCTTACGGGCGCCGGCGGCTGCGGCAAGACGCGGCTCGGGCTGCAGCTTGCCGCCGAAGCGCTGGACCGTTATCCGGGCGGCGCATGGTGTCTCGAGCTGGCGCCGCTCTCGGATCCGGCGCTGATCGAATCTGGGCTGGCGACGATGCTCGGCGTGCGCCCGCTGCCCGGCCGGACACCGGTCGAGGCGGCGGTCCTGCACCTGGCGCCGCTCCGCGCGCTCGTGCTGCTGGACAACTGCGAGCATGTCCTCGAGCCGTGCAGGCAACTTGCAGACGCGCTGCTGCGAGGCTGCCCGGACGTCACCATCGTGGCGACCAGCCGTGAGCCGCTCGGGGTCGGGGGCGAGACGACTTGGCGTGTGCCGTCGCTGTCGCTGCCACCCGAGCGGGCACCCGAAGCGCTTCAGTCGCTGGGGCACTCCGACGCCGTGCGCTTGTTCATCGAGCGCGCCGTCAAGGTCCGGCCGAACTTCGCGGTCACCAACGACAGCGCTCCCCGCGTGGCGCAGATCTGCCGCGAGCTCGATGGCATCCCGCTTGCCATCGAGCTGGCCGCCGCGCGCGTGCGCGTCCTGTCGGTCGAGCGCATCGCCGCTGAGCTCGCGGACCGCTTCCACCTGCTGACGGGCGGCGAGCGCGGCGCGCTGCCGCGGCTGCAGACGCTGCGGGCGTCGGTCGACTGGAGCCACGAGCTGCTCGACGCGCCCGAACGCACGCTGCTGCGTCGACTCGGCGTGTTCCAAGGCGGCTTCACTCTCGACGCCTGCGAGGCGGTGTGCGCGGACGATGCACTCGATCGCTACGCCGTTCTGGACGTGCTCACGTCGCTCGTCGACAAGTCGCTCGTGCTCGTCGAGGAGCGCGAGTCGTTGAGCCGCTACGCCTTGCTCGAGACGATTCGCCACTACGCGCTCGACCTTCTCGCCGAGACAGGCGAGATCGGCCGGCTACGCGACCGTCACGCCGACGCGTTCCTCGCCCTCGCCGAGAGCACCGCACCGGTCCTGGGGACGGACGCCGGCTCGGGCGACGTGCTGGGCGCCGACGCGGCGAACCTTTACGCGGCGATCGAGCACACCGCGCAGGCCGAGCCCGAGAAGGCGCTGCGGCTGTGCTCGGCGCTGAGCTACTGGTGGCTGCTCACAGGGCGGCTCGTGGAGGGGCTCCGCAGCACTGAGTCGGGCGCTGGAGGCG
This sequence comes from uncultured Thermoleophilaceae bacterium, assembly GCA_963812915.1. Classification (GTDB taxonomy): domain Bacteria; phylum Actinomycetota; class Thermoleophilia; order Solirubrobacterales; family Thermoleophilaceae; genus JACVRW01. The sequence continues at coordinate 71,784 of CAWEXB010000007.1, forward strand.
ACGGTCGGCGAGCGATCCTCGCTGCGCTGCGACGCTCTGTTCTGGCGCGGCTATCTCGCGTTCTTCGCGGCCGACTACGAGCTCACACAGCAAGCCGCGACCGAGGCGCTCGCACTCGCAGCACGAGCTCGGCGACCGGCCGAACGAGGCACGCATCCTCAATCTGCTCGGGCTCCTCGAAACCGGGCCGGACCCACGCGGGTCGCTGCCGACGTTCGAGCGCTCCTGCGAGTTGGCCCAGGCCGTGGGCGACAACTGGTGCCTCGCCGAGGCCACGCAGAACATCGGCTGGGCGCTGGTGATGGCGGGCGAGCACGACGCCGCCCGCGCAAAGCTCGAGGCCTCCTTCGAGATCGCGCGTCGCGACGGCCTGCGCGAGCTGGTCGCTTGGCACTGGTTCATGCTCGGCCACGCCGTGTACCCCACCGCTGACCGTGACACTGCCCGCGCGTTGTGGGAGCGCTGCCTCGAGGGAGCAAGCGATCTTCAGGAGGGATGGGCGACCTGGAGCCTTGGCCTTCTGGATGTCGACGCGGGGAGACCGGCCGAGGCGCTCGAGCGACTCGAACCGTGCCGGCGACGCATGGTCTCCGCCGGTGTCGGCCACGGCCTGCCTTTCCTCGAGGACGGTATCGCCCTCGCCCACGCCGCGCTCGGCCGGCTGGATGAGGCGCGCGGCGGGCTCATCGCCGCAGCGCAGGAGCACGCGACCAGGTTCGTCTGGGCCCAGGCGATGGCGCTCGGACACCTGGCGCAGGTGGAGCGCCTCCGCGGCGACCACGCCGCCGCTCAGGCATCCGCCGAGCAGGCACTCGCCGTCGCCGAGCACCTCGGCCACCGCGGGCTTGTGGCACGCGCGCGCCATCAACTCGCGCGCATCGCCGCTGTCCGCGGGGACTGGACCGCCGCCGAGCAGCTCGCGCATGAGGCCCTCGCAGACCAAGCCGAGCGTGGGGACCGCCTCGACATTCCTGATTCTCTCGACGTCCTGGCCGAGATCGCGGCCGGACTGGAGAGCCACCAGGAGGCCGCGCGCCTGCTGGGCGCCGCCGGCCGCGCGCGCGCCGAACTCGGGCTTGCGCGCTGGCAGACCGAGCAGGAGCGCGCGGAAGCGCTCACGCAGCGCCTGCGTGAAGCGCTCGGCGACGAAGCGCTGACGAAGGCTTGCAGCGAGGGCGAAGCGCTCTCGCTCGACGAGGCGGTCGCCTACGTGCGCCGCGCTCGCGGAACGCGCAAGCGGCCGCCCGGGGGCTGGGAGAGTCTCACGCCGACCGAGCTCGAGATCGTCCGCCACGCTGCCGCCGGCCTGACGAACCCGGAGATCGGTGAGCGCATGTTCATCTCCCGCGGCACCGTGAAGATCCACCTCTCGCACATCTACGCCAAGCTCGGTCTGCGCAACCGCTCCGAGGTCGCGGCAGAGGCGATGCGGCGGCAGTCCGCCGGACACATCTGAACGATCCGCCGCCGCGCCGGCGATCTCGTGGCCAGTTTGGCCACCTTCAAGCTCACGGATATGCCATGTGGCAGATGTAACCGGCGCGGTCGCGACGTAGCGTGCGATGTCCGACGACCCTGGAGGTGCGCAATGAGCGTTTCAGTCTCGGCAACGGTCGGTAGCTCTAACGCTGTACGGGCGCGTCCGGCAACCTCCGCCGACGTCTCCGCCGTCTCCCACACGCTGGCCGCCGCGTTCTTCGACGACCCGGTGTTCTCGTATTGCTATCCCGACGTCGCGCGGCGGAAGCAGATCCTGCCGCGGTGGTTTGAGATCGTCACCGAGGCAACCCTGCCCCACGGAGAGATCTACACAACCGACGACGTCGTCGCGGGCGCGGTCTGGGTCCCGCCCGGCGTCGAGGACGACGAGCAGATGGGCGCCGCGCTCGGTGAGATATCGGGCAGATACGCGCACACCCTCTTCGAGATCTTCGAGCGTATGGAGGAAAAGCACCCCCACGAGCCCCACCACTACCTGTTCCTGCTCGGCACGAGACCGGAGTGGCAGTGCCGGGGCATCGGCTCGGCCCTGATGCGACCGGTGCTCGAGCTCTGCGATCGAGACGCCATGTCCGCGTACCTCGAGGCGACGAGTGAGGGCAATAAGAGCCTGTATCTCCGCCACGGCTTCGAGGTGGTAGGAGAGATCAAGCTTCCCGACGGCCCGAGCATGTGGCCAATGTGGCGGACGCCCAAGTAAGGAGCACGGTCGCGGCGGCGCGCGCCCGTGCGGAGCGGTCATGTTTGATCGCCGGGCGTCCGGAACTTAGACTCGACAGTACTTCGAAGGACTGACCAGGCCATGAGCGACAACGTCGAGACCGCGGTCCTCGCGGGAGGCTGCTTCTGGATCATGCAGCAGCTGCTGCGCGACCGCGACGGAGTCATCTCCACCCGCGTGGGATGGACCGGCGGCGAAAACGACAACCCGACCGAGCAGAATAATTCCGGTCACGCCGAAGCGGTCGAGGTCGCCTTCGAACCGGACCGGATCTCCTATCGGGACCTACTCGAGTTCTTCTTCCAGATCCACCGACCCGACCTTGGCGAACGTCTCGTCGGCTCCGGCTACCGCTCGGCGATCTTCTATACGAGCGAGGAGCAGCGCAAGGTGGCCGAGGAGACGATCCGCGACGTCGACGCCTCGGGGCATTGGCCCGGCAAGGTCATGACTGAGATCAGCGAGGCCGGTCACTTCTGGGAGGCCGAGCCCGAAGATCAGGACTACTTCCAGCGCTATCCGGACGGCTGCGCGCCCCCCTTCCCGCGGCACGGTGTGGAAGCTGCAAACCGCGAGCCCGCGGCCGAGCTCAGCTGAATAGGCCCGCCTCCACGTTCAAGCCGGATCGCCGCTTCCCGTCCGAGCAGCACACCTCATCGAAAGGCTCGTCTTGCGTCACTTAGACGCATAGATGGCGGGTCGGGAGGAAACGCCGGGTACGCCGCCCGGCCCGCATCATCGCCCGGCCATGCAAGCGGGCGTTTCGAGCGCGACCCGGACGGGTCGAGCGCCGGATCTCGTCCAAACCAGGCGCGCGACGGGCGGCGAGCCGGGCGCTCGCATTGTGTACCTGAGCGGAAGCGGCGACCGGTGACCCGTGAGGGGATCCCCGGATCCTCCGATCCCTAAGCGGGCCCGGCAAGCGCGTCGGGGTCGGTCAGCGCAGCGAAGGCCCGGTCCGGCGAGGCGCTGATGACTCGGACGGCGGTGTCAGTCCGACTCATCGCGGCCGCGCCCGTAGCGCTCGTAGATCACGCGCGAGCCGAACGTCCTGGTCTCGACCAGGTCCAGCGCGATGCCTTCGGTGACCGGCGGCAGGAACGGCGTGCCGCCACCGACGACGACCGGGTTGCGGAACATGCGCAGCTCGTCGACGAGGCCGAGCTCGATCGCCTGCGCGGCCAGGCCGGCGCCGCCGATCTCGACGTCCTTGTCGGTCGCGTCGAGCGCCGCGGCGATCTCCTCGGCCAGTGACGCCTCGGCGAGCCGGGCGTTGCCCTGGACGCTGTCGAGCGTGCGGCTGAAGACGACCTTCGGGATCGCGCACCAGACGTCGGCGAACGCGGCCCCGAGCTCGTCCTCGCGCAACGACGGATCCGTCTCCCACACCAGCATCGTCTCGTACAGCCTGCGGCCGAGCAGACAACCGCCGAGCTCGCTTACCAGCGCGGTGTGGAAACGAAACAGCTCCTCGCTCGGGGCCGTCCACCCGAACGCGCCCTCGCGGTCGGTGATAAAGCCGTCCACCGAGACGCTCATCGAGTAGATCAGCATGGGCTTCACGGGCGCGTGATGCTATTGCTCGGGCATGGCGGGCAAGGCATCGGAGCGGTTCGTCTGGGCGGTCGACACTCTGGAGGTCCGCCCGGCCGACCGCCTGCTCGAGGTCGGCTGCGGCCACGGCGTCGCGGTCTCCCTGGTCTGCGAGAGGCTGACGACGGGAGCGATCACCGCGATCGACCGCTCGCCCAAGATGATCGAGATGGCCACGCGGAGGAACCGCGAGCACGTCGACGCGGGCAGGGCTGTGCTCGAGGCCATCGCGCTGGAGGACGCCGACCTCGGCGATCGGCGCTTCGACAAGGTCTTCGCCTTCAACGTCGCTCCCTTCTGGCAGCAGCCGGAGGCGGCGCTCGGTGCCGTCCGCGAGCACCTCGCCCGGGACGGGGCCGTCTACCTCTTCTGGGACGCGCGCCACTCCGCGCCGGAGCGAGCCCGGGACCTCGGGAACGAGCTGGCCGACCGGCTACGCGAGGGCGGATTCTCCGTCGACAGGGTGCTGGTCGAGGACCTGCGCCCGGTCCCCGCGGTCTGCGCGATGGGGCGGCCCCAGGGCGGATGAACATGGACCGCAACACCGTGTCGCGTTCCCATGAATGCGGGAGCGACGTCGGAGCCCTGCCACTGAGGATCGCGTTCGTCGCTGACCCGGACGGGAATCTCGTGGAGCTGCTTTCCAGCGACGAGATCGTTGAGGAACTCTGATGCACACACTCGCGGGTGTCCGCTGGGCCGACGTCGTCCCCGAGCTGCTTCGACTCCAGGCGATTGACCAGCCCTAGCCTCAGGGGTCATTCCGGAACACTGGCCCACGTGACTGAGGCCCCTCTCGAGCGCAGAATCAGCCGGCCGAGAGTGCCGCCGCTCGGGCGAGCCGGTCGACCCGGTTGTTGTTCGGATCGCCCGCGTGGCCCTTGATCCACTCAAAGGTCACGTCTCGCCTTTCGTCCCATACCAAACCGAACAACCGCTCCCAGAGGTCTCGGTTCTTGACCGGGCCGCTCGATCCCTTCCAAGAGCCATCGCGCAACCACCGCTCGTGCCAGTTCTGGTTGAAACACTTCTCGACATAGGCGCTGTCAGTGCGGACTTCGACGACCCCAGTCAGCGTCTCGAGCGCCTCGCAGATCGCGGTGAGCTCCATGCGGTTGTGCGTCGTGCCTTGCGCGCTGCCAGAAATCTCACGGACGGTCCCCGCCTGCTCGATCAGTGCGGCCCAACCGCCACGCCCGTGCATCCCGTTCGCGTTGCAGCTGCCGTCGGTCCAGACGACAGTCTTCACTCCCCGCTTGCACCTCTTCCGGCTGTCCCTAGGGACGCAGCGCGAGGCGGGGATCTGCGGCCTCTCCAGGGACGCCGTAGGACTCGCCGTTTGCGAGCCGAGTGCGCGCGGGAATGGATGCCAGGTGGTCCCGCGCACCCGTCGTTGCCGCTCTGCGTCGGCTGAAACTCGCTCTGCGGCGGCGCCCTGCCCACCTCCGTCCGTGGGCAGGCCACCGTGCTCAGTCGTCTCGCACGATCAGCAGGCTGCTTGGCGCGTGGTGGGAGAGCTTGGCCGCCACGCTGCCGAGCATGAAGCGGCGCAGCCCAGTGGTGCCGCGCGCACCGACCACGATCAGGTCGGCGTTCTGCTCGTCGGCGACGTCGATGATGGTCTGCGCGGGATCGCCCTCGCGCGCGTGCTTCTCGACGGCGAACCCCGCTTCCCGGAACCTGAGCTCGGCGCGGCCGAGCACGTCCGCGGCCACGCCGCGCATGTCGACCGGTTCCTGCCGGGCGCTCAGACCGAGCCGCTCCAAGGTGGACCGGCCGGGATAGGCGCACACGAGATGGACGGTGACGCCGCTTGCGCGCACCAGCTCGATGACCTTCTCCACCGCCGCCTCAGCGGCCCGCGAGCCGTCAGTCCCTAGCACGAACGCGCTCATGTGCGGAGCCTACGGGAGCCTGAGTGGCCATGTCACGACGACTCCAACCCTCGCGGCCCCGCCCCGGCTGCCGGCGCGCCGCGCCTCGCCGTGATCATCACCACGCCGGCCGTCGACGAGGATGTCGTCGCCGAATGCGCGGCCCCGGGCGTCCCCCCGCATCTGGCTGGACCGCGCCATCGCCCCCGCAGGATGTCCAAGAAAAGGCTGTCGCCTCCTGGCGCAGCCGCAGCTGCCCGCGAGCGGCTTCGAGGGGGATTCTCTTGCTCCCACGAGTCCGGGGGGATAGGTTCGCGCCATACCCGAGCCGAGGAGGACTCCTGCCATGGGAACCGGGCGAAACGGATGGGCGATCGTGTTCGTGGGGGTGGTGCTCTTGCTCTTCGCGGTCCCGGCCGCGTGGGCGCAGGGCGGGAGCGCCCGCGAGCAGTCTCCGCTCGTGGTGGGGCACCGCGGCGCCGCTGGCTATCTGCCCGACCACACACTGCAGGGGTATGCGCTCGCGATCAGGCTCGGCGCCGACTACATCGAGCCGGACTTGGTGGCCACCAAGGACGGCCACCTGATCGCCCGCCACGAGCCGAACATCGTCACGACAACCGACGTGGCGAGCCATCCGGAGTTCGCGGACCGGATGACGACCAAGATGGTCGACGGGGTCCCCGACACCGGTTTCTTCGCGTCCGACTTCACGCTCGCCGAGATCAAGACCCTGCGCGCGATTCAGCCGCTCAGCGAGCGTCCGCAGCAGTTCAACGGCCGTTTCGAGATCCCGACGCTCGGTGAGGTCATCGCGCTGGCGAAGCGCATGTCAAAGCAGTTCCATCGCCGGATCGGCATCTATCCCGAAACCAAGCACCCGACCTACCATAAGAACCTCGGGCTCCCGCTCGAGCGCCGGCTCGTGAACGTGCTCCGGAACACCGGCTGAACCACCGCCGCTCGCCGGTGTTCATCCAGTCCTTCGAGCAGTCCAACCTTAAGCTGCTCAACCGGCTCACCCCCGTGCGCCTGGTACAGCTCGTGGACGCCAACGACGTCGACCCCGACGGGACGATCACCTACGCGCCGCCGTTTGATCGTCCCTACGACTGGACCGTCTCAGGCGATCCCGGGCTTCAGAGCCGCACCTTCGGCTTCTTCACCACCGACGAAGGGCTTGAGGAGATCCGCACCTACGCCGACGGCATCGGCCCGTGGAAGCCGTACATCGCGAGCTCGCGCGCGATCGCGCTGAACCCGGACGGTACGGTCGCCGACGCGAACGGCGACGGCCTCGTGAACGAGACCGACCGCCAGCTGCTTCCGCCGACCGATCTCGTCGAGCGCGCCCACGAGCACGGCCTGCTGATACACACATGGACGTTCCGCAACGAGCAGCGCCGGCTGCTAAGCGACTACGGAGGCAACCCCGTCAACGAGTACCTGCTGTTCTACCGGCTCGGCGTGGACGGGCTCTTCTCTGACTTTGCCGACACCGCGTTCGCCGCCCGCGAGCTGTTCAGGCTGGAGCAGGACCCGGACTATGAATGAGGGCTGGGTACGGTCGGCGGGAGGCGCCCAGCGGCGTGGTTGCTGATCGCGTCGAGGTGCTGGGCGGAGTTCCCGTAGCGGAAGTAGCTCGCCCAGCTCGTCGAGCAGCCGGGACACGCTGTACCGCTCGACCTCCGCAATGGTGGTCCGATCGATGCCGGCCGTGCCCCTGTTGGCGCGCACCTGCCCCCACGCCCGCTCCAGGACGTCGCTTCGGAAGACCTTGTCGTGGAGCGCGTGGAACCGTCGTTCGGGGTCGGCCTTGGCCGCCTGGTCGCCCCGGCGCGACCGCCACTCGCCGACCACCTGCGATCAGCGCCTGGCGCGCCGGGCGGCGAGAGCCACCGCGCCGCCGACCCCGACCCCGACGCCGGCTGCCGCGCCGGCCCGCGCCAGGCGTCGCCTGCGGCGGTCCGTGATCATCCTCGCCACCAGCCGGCCCGAGATCGCGTTCACGCCGGCTCCCGGCCAGGTGCCCGCCCCGACCATGTAGAGCCGATCGACCGGGGTTCGGTAGCTCGACCAGCCCGGAACGGGACGGAAGAGCAGGTTCTGCGAGAGGTGGTGGCTTCCGCCGACGCTGTCACCGCCCACCAGGTTCGGGTTGTGGCGCTCCAGGTCGTCCGGGCCGAGGACCGTCCAGTCGAGGAGGCGCTCGTGCGCGCCGGGCGCGTACTGCTCGAGCTTGTCGAGCACCCGCTCCGCGAGCGGCCGCTTTGCCGCCCCCCAGTCGCGCGCCTCGATCGAGTCCCCGGCGTCCCCGTCGATCCGTGGCGGGACCATCCGGACCTGGACCCAGAGGACGTGGCCCCCGGCGGGCGCCCGGCTCGGGTCGATGGCGGTCGTCTGCCCGACCACCAGCAGCGGGCTCGATGGCAACAACCCCGCGAGCGCCTCGGCGTAGGTGCGGGCCATGTCGTCCACGTACGGGCCCACGTGCACGTAGCCGAACTCGTGGACGTCCTCACCGGCCGCCCACGGCAGGGGGCCGGACAACGCGGCGTGGATCATCATCGTCCCGGGCCCGTAGACGTACCGGGCGACGCCGCGGCGGAACTCGTCGGGGAGGTCCTCGGGCGGCACGATTCCCCCGAACAGCACGCCCGGGGTGAGGTTGGCGACCACCGCCCTGCGTGCATCGATCCGCTCACCCGACTCGAGCTCGACGCCGGCCGCCCGTCCCCGGACGACCGTAACCCGGCGCACCGGCGAGGACGTGCGCACCTCGCCGCCGGCCTCCCGCACCAGCGCGGCAAGCGCCTCGGGCAGCCTCGAAGCGCCCCCCTCCACCACGGACATGCCGTTTCGCATGTCGGTAAAGACCTCGAGGAACGGGAACACGGCGCCCATCGCGACGTCGGGGCCGAAGTCGAGATGCATCCCCCAGGACGCCACCAGTGCCTTTGCCTCCGGGGTCGCGAGGAAGTCGTCGCCGAGAGCCCGCGTGGAGCTCGCGACCAACTGGGCGAGCTCGCCCAGCCCGTCGGCGCCCAGGGTGCGACGGGCTCGCGCCAGCCGACGCATCGCCTCGCGCGACGGCATGCGGGTGCCATAGAGCTCGAAGAGCACCGGGGCGAAGCGCTCGTACAGCTCCAGGAGGCGATCCCAGCCCTCAGCGTCGGCGGCGTCATGGCGCTCCAGCAGGTCCCGCGTCCGGTGTGCGTCCTGGTAGACCCGCAGGCTGCGGCCGTCGGGAAAGACGTTCGCGTACGGCCGGTCGGTCGTGGCGAACCGCAGGCCGTGCCGGGCGAGGTCGGCGCCGAGCTCGGCGAAGGCGGGGGAGCCGAGGAACAGGTTCTGGTTGGTCGCGAACAGGTCGTGCACGAAACCGGGTCGGGTGACCTCGCCGCTCGCGACCGCGCCGCCCACCCGCTCGCCCCGCTCGAGAACGAGCACGCTCATCCCGGCCCGCGCGACGTAGGCGGCGGCGACTAGGCCGTTGTGGCCGGCTCCGACGACCACGACGTCGTACGTGCCCGAGACGCTTGCACCCATGCCGTTGATTTGATCAAATATCCACGGCCGATGCAGTGAGGAGGCCCGACGCCCGCGTGCGCATCCTGCCGGCCCCCAAGAGAGAGGAGCATTAGGAGAGTGACGGTCCCGTTCCGAGTCGGCGTCATGCAGCTGACCATGGAGCCGCTTCCGGAGATTCTCCGGCACGCCCGCGCGCTCGACGAGCACGGCTTCGACACGATCTGGCTCGCCGAGGCCTATCCCTGGTGGCGCAAGCACCAGATGGAGGCGCGCTCCTCCACGGCCCTCTCCCCGCTCATCGGTCGAGAGACCGAGCGCTTGGCGGTCGGCTGGGGAATCATCTCGCCGTACACCCGCCACCCCGTGCAGGTGGCTATGGAGGCGCGCGTGACTCAGGAGGCGGTGGGCAGCGGGCGCTTCTACCTCGGGTTCGGCGCCTCGAAGATCTTCATGAAGCACATCGGCGAGGGCGAGCGGAAGCCCGCCCGTCCACGTACGGCGGTCAAGGAGGCGATCGAGATCGTCCGCGGAGTGCTCTCCGGCGAGGCGCTCGACTACGACGGCAGGGAGTTCGCCGCCCACGTTCCGCCGCTCGCTGACGACGCGGAGACGCCGCGCGAGGCCGTGCCGCTGTACGTCGCCGGCACCGGCCCGCGCATGCAGGAGCTGGCCGGGGAGGTGGGCGACGGCCTGCTCACGCCCAGCATCACCACACCCGCCTTCGTCCGCTACGCGCGCGAGAACCTGGCCCAGAGCGCGGAGAAGGCTAACCGCGATCCCGACGAGCTGGACCTCGGCTGCACGGTCGTGGCGAGCATCGACGAGGACCGCGACCGTGGTCGGGAGGGGGCGCGGGAGATCGCCGGGATGTACCTGGCGAACAAGGTCCAGAACATCCAGGCCTCGGCCGACACGCTGCTCGAGAAGGCCGAGCTCACGATGGACGAAATCCGTCCGGTGGCGGAGGCGATGGAGCGTGGCGGCCGGCTCGCGGCGGCACGCGCGGTGAGCGACGAGGTCCTCGACAAGTGCAAGCCGATCGCCGGCACCCCGGAGGAGTGCATCGCGGCGATCGAGGAGTACCGCGACGCCGGCTGCACCCACGTCATGCTCGAGCTGTGGGGTGAGGACCGGCGCGAGCAGATTCGACTCTTCGGCGAGCGGGTGCTTCCGGCGGTTAGGGCGGCGGTGGCATGATCTCGGGCGTCGCCCACGGGGTGTTGCTTCAGCACGTGAGCGAGGAGCGGCTCGTCGACACCGCCAGGGCGCTCGTGGACATTCCAAGCCCCACCGGCCACGAGCTCGGGATGGCCGAGCACATGCGGGCGCTGTTCGACGAGCTGGGACTCTCGGTCGCGTGGCAGGAGGTGGAGCAGGACCGGCCAAATGTGGTCGGCACGCTCGCCGGCGAGGCCGGGGGGCCGAGCCTGATGTTCAACGGCCACATGGACACGTCGTACTCCGGCTCCGAGCCCCATCTCCGCGGGATCGGATTCAGGCCGCGCGCGGTGGTCAAGGAGGGCCGGGTCTGGGGCCTCGGCATCTCGAACATGAAAGGCGCGCTGGCGTGCTATGTGGAGGCGGTCCGGGCGCTGATCGACTCGGGGGTGCGCCTGCGCGGCGACGTGACGATCGCCGCCGTGGTCGGCGAGATCGAGAAGACCCAGTGGGGGGAGGAGTTTCGCGGCCGCGACTATCGCGGCTACGCGGCCGGCAGCCGCCACCTCGTGACGCACGGCGCCTTAGCCGACATGTGCGTGCTGGGCGAGCCCACCGAGCAGCGCATCGTGCTCGGCCACTACGGCGCGATGTGGTGCCGCATCGGCGTGGGCGGGCCGTTCGTACATACGGCGTTCAGCGAGGGGCGAATGCCGGAGAACTCGATCGTGCGCGCTCGCGAGGCGCTCGATCGCGTGCTCGAGTGGATCCCCGAGTGGGAGAAGCGGGCGAGCTACCGCGGCCTTCGCGGCGTCGTAAACGTGGGGGCCGTGCGAGGCGGCCTCCCCTGGCGCCTGTCGCGAACCCCGGGCCGCACCGACCTGTTCCTGGACGTGCGCGTGCCGCCGACCATGGCGATGCAGGACGCCCGCCGAGCCTTCGACGAGCTGGTGCGCGACCTGCGCGCGCGCCATCCGGACTGGGAGATCGACTCGGAGGTCTACGTGACCGCCCCCGGAGCCGAGATCGACGAGCACCATCCGCTCGTCGACGCGATCGACCGCGGCCACTCGACGGTGTTCGGCGCGCCGCCGGAGCGCGATGCCGTGCGCTGGTTCTCCGACGCCTCGGCGCTGACCCGGTACGGCGTCCCGACCGTCAACTACGGCACCTCGAGCGGCCTGCCCGGGCCCGAGGGCGAGAACCTCGACGTCGAGGGGCTTGTGCGGATCGCCAAGGTCTACGCGCTCGTCGCGGCGGACGTCTGCGGGACGGTCGAGTGAAGCTGGCCACGTTCGACACGCCGACGGGCGAGCGCCGCTGCGGCGTGGTGCGGGACGGCGCGGTGACCCTGCTCGACGCCCCGGACCTGCGGACGCTCTACGAGAGTGGCGATCCGCTTTCCCTGGCGCGGGCCGCCTCCGGCGAGGAGCTGGCCCTGGCCGACGTGACCCTGCGCGCCCCGATCGAGCCGAAGAAGTTCTTCCATACCGCCGGCAACTTTCGCGAGCACGAGGAGGAGTCGAAGCAGGTCGACTGGTCTCACAAGATCGCTCCCTGGATCTTCTTCTTCCAGAACGTCGACGCGATCGTCGGGCCCGACGAGCCCGTGGTGTACCCGGAGCACTTGACGAGCGAGCTCGACTACGAGCTCGAGCTGGCGGTCGTGATCGCGAAGGCCGGCCGCGACTTCGGCCCGGAGGAGGCACCGGACTACGTCGGCGGCTACACGATCTTCAACGACATCACCGCTCGGGACATCCAGCGCCGCGAGATGGAGTCGGGAGTGTTCAGCTTCTGCAAGGCGATCCACACCTTCTGCCCGCTCGGCCCCTGGATCGTCATGCCGGACGAGCTGCCAGACGCCCACGACCTCGCGATGGAGCTGCGCGTGAACGGCGCAACGTTCCAGCGCTCGCACTCGAGCCACATGACCGTGACGATCCCGGAGATCCTCGCGCACTACTCGCCGATGGGCTACAGCGCGGGCGACGTGCTGTCGACCGGGACGGTGTCCGGGGTGGCGGGCTTCCGCGAGGACGCCGACGAGTACTACCTGAAGCCCGGCGACGTGATCGAGGCGGAGATCGAGCGGATCGGCGTGCTGCGCAACCCGGTGATCTCACGGCGGGACGCGCGCGCGACGCCGGCGCCCGCCGTCGCGTAGCGCCGTGGCCTGGCCGGTCGACGCGGTCAAGCTCGAGCGGGTCCGGACCCTGATGGCGGAGCGTGACCTCGACGCGCTGGTATGCCGCGCCCCGGACGATGTGCTCTACCTCACGGACTACTGGTGCATGAAGGGCTACGACCACGTGATCTTCCCGCGCGAGGGGGACCCCACGCTGGTCGTGATCGAGCCGCAGGAGGCGGATGCCCGCCGCACCGCCTGGACTGAGGACATCCGCCTGTTCAGGAGCTACGACCCCACCGACCCGCGGCCGCCGCTCGTGCGCGCGCAGCAGCGCACGCTGGAGGTGCTCAGGGAGCGGGACCTGACCGGGCGGATCGGGATCGAGCGAACGAACGGCAGCCAGACCGCCGACCGGATGGTCGGCGAGCCGACCGTGTACACCGCCGACTGGTTCGCCGCGTTCGACGGCGTGGCGCGCGAGGTCGTTGACGCCATGCCGGTGCTGATCGAGGCGCGAGCGATCAAGACGGACCAGGAGATCGAGCGGATGCGGATCGCCAACGAGCTCGCCGCGCTCGCGATGGAGCACGTTGCGGAGCGCATCGAGCCCGGCATGAAGGAGAGCCAGGTGGCCGCCATCTGGGAGGGCTACGTTCACGGCGAGGGGGTGGGCTTCGAGGGGCGCGTGGAGATGGCACGCGGCTTCTCGCTCGTGTGGTCGGGACCGGGGATCGCCACGTTCACCGCCACGCGCGACCGCCCGGTGGTGAAGGACCAGCCCACGCTGTTCGAGATCTGGGTCTGCGTCGACGGATACTGGTCGGACCTCACGAAGAACGTCTGTCCGGGCACGCTCGCGCCGGAGTACGTCGAGCTGTTGGAGCTGCTGCTGGACGTCTACGGCCGGGCGATCGACCATCTGCGTCCCGGAGCGTCGATGGCGGAGCTCGACCGTCTGATACGTGCCGGCATCGCCGAGGCCGGCTACCCCGGCCAGCCGTCACACCCGGTCGCGCACGGCGTTGGGGCGCGCGCCCACGAGCCGCCGTGGCCGCACCAGGCGGGCGGCGGTGAGATCCGCGAGCGGATGGTGCTGGCGATCGAGCCGGGCGTCTACTGGGAGGGCGGCGGGGGTCTGCGGCTCGAGGACAACTTCCTCGTGACCGCGGACGGCGGCGAGCGCCTCTGCCGCTACCCGGACGACTTCCGAACGACCACGGAGCGCAGCTGAGGTGGCGATCGAACGCGTATGCGTGGTCGGCGCCGGGACCATCGGGAGCCTCTACGCAGGCCATCTCGCGCGGGTGGCCGACGTCACAGTGCTCACTCGGCGCCGCGCGCAGGCGGCCGCGCTCAACGAGTGCGGTCTGCAGGTCTCGGGCAAGAGCGACCTCCGCGTGCGCGTGACCGCGAGCCACGAGCCGGAGGGAATCGACGACGTGGACCTGGCGATCGTGGCTTGCAAGGCGGTCGATCTGCCGCGGACCGCCGAGCGGCTCGAGGGCCGCTTCCGGCGTGCGGCGATCATGACCGTGCAGAACGGGCTCGGGGCGGAGCAGGTGGTGCGGCTTCACGGAGAGTGGCCGCTGATCTCGGCCGTGACATTCATGAGCGGAACGCGGCGCTCGGACACGCACGTGGAGTACGAGCTCGACACCGCCACCTGGATGGGCCCCTACATGGGCGGCGGTCCTCCGTACGAGACCGTGCGGGAGCTCGAGGGACTCCTCCTCGCCGGCGGCCTGGAGGCCGAGGCGATGCCGGACCTGCGCCCCGCGCAATGGTCGAAGCTGATCTTCAACTCCGCCGTAAACGGCGTCGCCGCACTGACTGACCTTCCGCACGTTCGCGCCTTCGCCGAGGAGGAGGATTTCGCCGACCTCGGGCATCTCCTCCGCGGTCTGATCGACGAGGGCAAGGCGGTGGCCGCGGCCGCCGGCATCGAGCTGCACGACGACCCATGGGAGATGAACGTGCGGGCGGTCACTCACGGGGAGACCCAGCGCAGCGACTACGCCCACATCCCCTCGATGCTCGCCGACGTTCGCGCCCGCCGCGCGACCGAGGTCGACTACATCTCCGGCGCGCTGGCCCGCGAGGGCGAGCGGCTGGGAGTGCCCGCTCCGCTGAACACCGCGATCTACCGACTGGTGAAGGCGAAGGAGGCGTCGTGGCGATGAGGGTCTGCGTGGTCGGCTGCGGGGCCGTGGGCAGCCTGTTCGCAGCGCATCTCGCCGGGGTCGCGGAGGTCTGGGCCTACGACCTACAGCGCGATCACGTGGACGCGATCAACGAGGGCGGCCTCCGAATCTCAGGCGTCAGCGACGTGGTGGCGGACGTTCGCGCCACCGCCGATCCCGTGCAGATCCCGCCCTGCGAGTACGGCATCGTCGCCACGAAGAGCATGCACACGGAAGCGGCGATCGCGGCGACCGCCGCGGTGTTCGAGCGCGGGGCTGTGTGCTCCGTGCAGAACGGGGTGGGAAACGAGGAGCTGATAGCGCCCCACGTCGCGCGCGTGATCCGCGGGACCACGTTCCCGGCGGGACACCTCGTGGAGCCGGGCCACGTGGAGCAGGACACGGGCGGCAAGACCTGGATCGGCCCGTTCGAGCCCAAGCCCGCGGGGATGGACGAGGTGGAGCGGCTCGCCGGGGCGCTCACCGAGGGCGGCATGGAGACGATCGCGATGCCCGACTCCCGCGGCGCCCAGTGGACGAAGTTGATCTTCAACGCCGCGTCGAACCCGGTGGGAGCCCTCACCGGGCTGCCGCACGGCTGGGCCTGCGAGCGGGAAGACATCCGCGAGCTCGTGCGCGGGCTGGTCGCGGAGGGCCGCGCCGTCGCGGACGCGCTCGGCGTAGAGCTCGACTCCGATCCAGACGATCTGATCGACCACGCCACGCGGGTCGCCCACGACCACAAGGCGAGCATGCTCCAGGACGTCGAGGCGCGCCGGCCGACGGAGGTCGACTTCCTGAACGGAGGGATCTCGCGTTTCGGGCGCGAGCGGGGCATCGAAACGCCGCTGAACGACGCCCTCTGGGCGCTGGTCAAGGGGCTCGAACACTCTTGGAATCGACAGGAGCAGCGATGACCGACATCAGCCACATCCCCAGCGCCGGCGAGATCGAGCGCCGCTATCGCAACATCCGCGCGGCCGCGTCCGCGGCGGGGCTCGACGCGGTGCTCGTGTGCGGCAGCGAGTACACCGGATTCGAGGGGGCGCTCACCTACACCTGCGGCTTCCGCCTGCTCCACCGGTACGCCTACGTGCTCATCCCACTGGACGCGGACCCCACGTGCGTCTTCCCGCAGGAGGCCGCCTGGGTGGGCGACCACAGCGAGACGTTCGTCGAGGACCGCGTGTTCGTGGACGCTCCCGGCGCCTGGCTGCGCGACCGCCTGCGGGAGAAGGGGATGCGCCGGGTGGGCGTGTACGGGATGGAGTTCGCGATGCCCGTGCGCGACTACCGCGCGCTCGCCGACGGCGACGCCGAGCTCGTGCGATTCGACGAGGATTTCGACCGCGCCCGCGCCGTGAAGAGCGAGGAGGAGCTGCGTTCGGTGCGGGAGAGCATGGCCATCAACGAGGCGGGCTTCCGGGCCGTGCTCGACGCCTACGAGCCGGGCCGGACCGAGGCGGAGCTGATGGCCGAGGCCGAGCGCGCCTTCGCCGCGCGGGGGACCACCCGGCTGACCATGGACATGGTCCTCTCGGGGCCCGACGGCGCCATGACGCCCGAGATGCGCCACCCAGACCCCCGCCGTCCGATTCAGTCGACGGACCTGTTGCTCTACGGACTCGAGGTAGCCGGTCCCGGGGGGCACTGGGTCGAGTTCTCGCGCCCAATATGCGGCGGCCCGCTGGCGGCCGACACCCAGACGCTGCTCGACGCATACCGCGAATATCACGAGGCCGCCCGCGCGGGCCTCCGCGACGGCGCCTCCGCCCAGGACGTGCACCGCGCGGTTGCAAGGCCCTTCACCGAACGCGGCTACCGCCTGGGCCACGTGACGGGACACTCGATCGGGATGACGATGATCGAGCTTCCTCGCGTGGGGGAGGGGGCGGACGTCGCACTCGAGCGCAACATGGTCCTGTCGATGCACCCGCACGCGTACAACGAGGACCGCACGGCCTGCCTCTACATGCAGGACACCTGGCTCGTCGGAGCGGAGCAGGGCGAGCCGCTCTCACGGGTGCCCGTGCAGGTGTTCGACGGCTCCGAGGCAAACGTGGGAACGGTGGTGGCCTGATGGCGCTCGCATCCACCAGGCTCGGCGGTTGGGCGCCGGAGACGGGGCACCGCACGCTCGCCGAGAAGGCCTTCGTCGCGCTGCACGACGCGATCGTGCGAGGCGAGCTTCGGCCCGGCGAAAGGCTGCCGATCGAGGAGCTGGCCGACGTCCTCGACATGAGCCCGATGCCGATCCGCGAGGCCCTGCGCCGGCTCGACGCCGTCGGACTCGTGGAGAACGTGCCCCATCGGGGGGCGCGGGTGACCGAGCTCTCGCTCGAGGACCTCCGCGACGTCTACGAGGCGCGACTGGCGCTCGAGCCGCTCGCCGTCCAGCACGCGGCGGAGCGCTTCGACGGCGATGACATGGAGCGCGGCCGCGAGCGGTTGGCCGCCCTGAACAAGCTCGGCGATCGCTCGACCTCCGAGACCTGGGCCGCCCACACCGCGTTCCACTTCTGCCTCTACGAGGCGGCCGGATCCGACTGGCTGCTGCGGCTCATCCGTCCGTTGTGGGAATCGAGCGAGCGCTACCGGCTGGCCTTCCCGACCAAGCGCAAGCTGTCGATGCGGCGGGAGGAGCACGAGCGCATCCTTCGGGCCTGCGCGGACCATCAGCCGGCGGTGGCGCGGGCGGAGCTCCACAACCACCTCACCCGGACGGCGAGCCTGGTGGCGCGGAGCATGCGCGGAGGCGACCTGTTCGAGCCCGTCGAGGTGCCGAAGCCACGGCGGCGGCGGGGCGGTTGAGCCGCGGCTCTCGCCTGGTTGGCGGCGCCGCGAGACGTCGCCGGGGCTGGGTGAGGAGGCAGCCCCCGGGGGGTGGGGCGCTTTTTGTACCCATCTGGGTAGAGAACTCGCCCAACCCCCAGATCCACCGGAGATTTGATCAACTATTCGAAATGCCGACCCGCCTCGAGATAGAGCGGCGCGCGCTCGGCCCCTCTCCGCTCCAGGCGCCGCGGATCATGCTCGGCTGTGGCAACTTCGGCGGAGTCGGGTCGGCCCCGGAGTTCTTCGGGATGGGGCAGTCCGAGGACGAGGCGTTCGCCCTCATGGACGCCGCGTGGGAGCTCGGAATCACCTGGTTCGACACTGCGGACGCATACGGCGGCGGCCGCAGCGAGGAGGCGATCGGGCGCTGGTGCCGGTCCCGCGGCGTGCGCCCCCAGCTCACGACCAAGACCTACAACCCGATGAGCGCCGGCGCGGACCACGGGTTGTCGCGCGCAACGGATCGAGCGGCAGCTGGCATCGAGCCTCGACCGGCTGGGCACCCGTCACGTCGACCTCTATCTCGCTCACGAGTTCGATCCGGAGGTCGCGCTGGAGGAGTCGTTCGGCGCCTTCGAGGACCTGGTTCGGAGCGGTGCGATCGGCGCCTACGGCGTCAGCAACTTCGGAGCGCACCAGCTGGAGCTGGCGGCGGCGGCGGGCTCGCCCGCCTGCGTGCAGAACTCGTACTCCCTGCTCGAGCGGACGGACGAGCAGGACGTAATTCCCCTGTGCGCGGAGCGCGACATCGCGTACGTGGCGTTCGGACCGCTGGCGGGCGGCTGGCTCACGGGGAAGTACCGCCGCGGCGCGCCCTTCCCGACCGGCTCGCGGATGACCCAGCGCCCCGAGCCATACCAAGCCTTGGTACGGGACGAGGTGTTCGACGCTCTCGAGGCGCTCGAGCGAATGTCCGCCGAGCGCGGGACTTCGATGGCCGGTGATCAGGAGGCGCGCGACGCCACCAGCGACCGCGAGTTCCGCATTCGCCACGAGCGACCGCGAGTTCCGCATCCTGCTCGAGCCCGAGTCGGGGCTGAGCGGCGCCACCCAGTTCGTGGGCTACATCCCCACGAAGCGGGCGCCCGAGCACTACCACCTCCACGACGAGGTGATCTACGTGCTCCGCGGGGAGGGCCTACTGCACGTCGGCGACGAGCACACCCCGATCGGTTCGGGGTCATGCATCCACCTCAGCCCGGAGCTTCGCCACTGCCTCGAGAACACCGGCGGCGGCGAGATGCGCGTGCTCGGGGTCTTCCGCCCGGCGGGCGACCCCTCCGAGGCCTATCTGCCGGACGGCACCCGCGCGTACGTCGCGGAGGAGGAAAGATGAACTTCAAGCGCCGGTCGCGGGCCGCATGGCGGGGCGACGTCGAGACCGGAGGCGGGAGCATCCGCCTCGGCAGCGGGGCGTTCGAGGGCGCCTACTCACTCCACGCCCGCACCGCGGACGAGAGCCCCGACACCAACCCCGAGGAGCTCATCGCGGCGGCTCACGCCGGCTGCTTCACGATGTCGCTCTCGAACGAGCTGACCGAAGCGGGGCACCCGCCGACGCAGCTCGATACCACCGCGACGGTCTACCTCGAGCGGCGCGACGAGGGCTTCGTGATCCCGCGCATCCACCTCGAGGCCACCGGGGAGGTCCCGGGAATCGACCAGGCCGAGTTCGAGCGACTCGCCGGCGAGGCCGAGCGCGGCTGCACGGTCTCGAAGGTGCTCGCGGCCGCGGAGATCACCCTGGAGGCCACGCTGGCCCCGAGCGCGAGGTGACCGTGGAGCGGTCGGCAGTGGCTCTGGACGTGCAGGCCGTGCGCAGGCGCTTCTCATCGCTCGCCGCCGGCTTCCGCTTCTTCGACGCCCCGGGCGGGACGCAGGTGCCGGACGAGGTGGGGGAGGCGGTGGCGCGCGCCATGCGGGAGGCGAGCGGCAACCTCGGCGCTCCGTACGAGACCGGCCACCGCGTGGAACGGATCCTCGGCGACGCCAAGGCGGCCGGGGCGAGGATGCTCGGCTGCGACCCCGCCGAGGTGATCTTCGGCGCAAACATGACGACGTTGAACTTCGCGCTCGCGCGGACGCTCGCCCGCGACCTTCGCGCGGGCGACGAGATCCTGGTCACACGGCTCGACCACGACGGCGGCGTGGCGCCCTGGGTCGAGCTGGCGCGTGACCTCGGGCTCGTCGTCCGTCACGTCGACGTCCGCGAGGACCTCACGCTCGACTACGAGGACCTCGAGCGCCAGCTGACGGACCGCACCCGGGTGGTCGCGTTCGCCTGGGCGTCGAACGCGGTCGGCTCGATCTCCGACGCCCAGCGGGTCTGCTCGCTCGCGCGCGAGGCCGGCGCCCTGTCCTGGATCGACGCCGTTCACTACGCCGCGCACGAGCCGATCGACGTGACGGCCGTCGGCGCCGACCTGGTCCTGTGCTCCTCCTACAAGTGGTGCGGCCCGCACCTCGGGATGGCGTTCGGGCGGAGCGAGGTCGTCGAGCGCTGGCGGCCGTTCAAGGCACGGCCGGCGCCCAGCTCGCCCGTCGGTCGCCGCTTCGAGACCGGCACCTCACCCTTCGAGCTGCTGGCCGGGCTGATCGCCACCGTCGAGTACCTCGACTCGATCGGAGGCTACGACGCGATCGTGCCCTACGAGCGCGAGCTGGGCGAGCGGTTCCTCGCCGGCCTGCCCGACGCGGTGACGGTCTACGGGCCCCAGACGATGCGCGACCGGGTGCCCACCTTCCTCCTGAACGTCGAGGACGTCCCCGCCCGGGACGTGGCCCACCGCCTGGCCGAGCGCGGCTACGGCGTCTGGCACCACGACAACTGGTACTCGCTCGGGCTCTATCCCCGCCTGCCGTACGACGGCGAGGCCGTGCGCGTCGGCATCGCTCACTACAACACGGCCGAGGAGGTCGATGGGCTCGTGGCGGAGCTCGGGGGGCTCGGGGCGACGTAGGCGTAACGCCCGGATCGTCCCTCAGTAGCTCGCCGGGGCCACCGACGGGCGCGCCGCCGGAGATCCGAACCCCTACGGAGCCGGACCGCAGCTCGCGGAAGGCTGCCTGACGTTTCTCCTCCAAGTAGGCTGACCCCCGCACGGGACAGATGGCGGTCGATCTGGTCATCGACATCGAGAACACCCCTGGGGCGCTGGCGCAGGTGGCGGCCGCGGTCAGTGATGCCGGCGTGAACATCGCGGCCGCCACGTGCGTCGGACCGGGCGAGCGGGCCGAGCTCCACATCCTCGTCCCGCACGCGGAGGCCGCGAAGCATTCGCTTGCGATTTCCCACGTCGCGGTCACCCGCGAGCGCGAAGTGGTCGTGGTCGACGTCGAGGACCGCCCCGGCGTGCTGGCGGACCTCACTCGCAAGATCGCCCGGGCCGGGGTCAACCTCGATCTCGTGTATGTCGCCACACGAAATCGCGTCGTCTTCGGAGCGCCCGACCTCGGCGCTCTCCGGGCCGCGCTGGACGCCGCGAGCTGACCAGCGCCCGCGACGGCCGCCTGGACGACGACGCCCGGCCGAGGCCCGCCCGGGCGGGCCGTGGTGCGGCCGGGGCGAGATGCCTGATTGCTACGCGCCGGGCGGCGGCGCGTGGCAGGTTCCGCTGCTTTGGTCCACCGTGAGGCCGTTTTCGCCGACGAAGCGGGCGGTGTAGGCGCCGGGCTCGAGGGTGAGCTCGAGCACCCCGAACGTGTCTGTGCGCAGGATCTCGCTGGCCGGCAGCTGGGGGCCGGTGTCGGTGTGGAGGTTGCGGCCTCCGGTGCCGACGACGAACTGCCTGACACCGCCGGGGTCTGGGATTCCCTCGGGCGTGACGGGCGCGAAGCGCTCGTAGTTGTGCGAGTGACCCGTCAGCAGCAGCTCGACCCCGTGCTGGTAGAGGTCCGCGAACAGAGGCCCGGTCTCGGGGTGCGACTGGTTGGCTCCGCCGAAGCCCGAACTGAATCGCGGGTGGTGCCAATAGGCGATCGCGCAGGCGTCGTCCGGAAGCGCCTCGAGCTCGCTGCGCAGCCACTGCTCCTGCTCGCTGCCGGCCGCGCAGGAGACCGGCCAGCAGTCGTCGGGCAGCGATGGGTTGCCGCCCGTTGTGCGCGTCCAGTTGATGGCGCCCGAGTTGAGCACGAACAACGTCCAGCCGGCGAGCTCCCAGCGGTAATAGCCCTTCGCCGGGTCGCCGGCGGCGGCCCCGAAGTAGGAGAAGTAGCCTGGCGCCTGGTCTCGTTCCGGATCGCCCTCGTATTCATGGTTGCCGACCGCGGGGTGGGTCAGCTGCCGAAACCGGCCCCAGGTCGGCTCGAAGACGGCCATGAAGTTCGCAAGCTCGCCGTGCTCGTACTGATTGTCGCCCAGCAGAGCGACGGCGTCTGGGACGAGGCTCGAGACCAGATCGGCGGTCCGTGCCTGCCGGCAGGCGGCGGGCGTCTCGACCAGCTCGGGTCGGCACGCGATGTCGCCCGCCGCCACAACGGTGACCCGCTCGGGCGGCGGCGCAGGCGCTGGCGCTGGCGGTGACGCGGCGGAAGCTGCCGGCGCGGACCGCGGCTCCGGCGGTGGTGGCGACACCCCGAACCCGGGCAACGGCCGAGGCGGCCGCCGCCTCGCCAGCACACGCAGCCGCAGCCTTACGACCGCACCAGCCGAGCGCGCCGCGAGCCGGTAGGGCCCCGGCGCCAGGCGACGCGGAACCCGAACTCGCAACCGGAAACCTCCGCGTCGGCCGACGCGCCGCCGCCCCAGCGAACGCCCCGCGAGGACCAGGCGCACACGCGCCCCGGCCCTGAAATCCTGACCCGCCACCCGCACTTGCTCGCCCGGCAGAACCGCGCTGCGGGAGACGGACAGGGCCGGCGCACCCGCGGCGCGAGCCGCCGGACCAAGCACGCCGAGCGCCACCACCACGAGCACCAGCACAGCCGCGCGCCCTCACCCGCCAAGCATCGCACCGATCGGACGCAAGGGTGCTGCTCGCCTGTGGGCTCTGACCAGCGTTAGCATTATGCCGGTCTGATCAGAAAGTCGAGCCGAGTCATGGACGAGCACGACAAGCGACGGGTAGGCGAGCAGATCGAGCCCGGAGGGCGACCGAAGGCACCGGGGCGGCTCGAGCTGCTTCAACGCTTCATCAACTCCTACAACCACGACTTCCCGCGCGAGTGGGATCGGATCGGAACCCCGGAAAGGGCCAAGGCGTGGCTGCGACAGAAGCGGCTCGTGGCGCCGGGCGACCGAATCTCGGAGGCGGACGTTGCGCGCCTCCGCGAGCTCCGAGAGGCGATCCGGGCGCTCGCAATCGCGAACCAGGGACGGCAACCGGGAGTAGCGGCGACGGACATCATTCGCAGGGTCTCCGGCGGGGCTCGGATCAGCGTCGCGATCGACGACACAGGGCGAACCGCCCTCGAACCCGCGCGTCGCGGCGTCGATGGTGCCGTGGCGACGCTCCTCGGCATCCTCCACGAGGCGCAGCTCACCGGTCATTGGTCGCGCGTGAAGGGCTGTCGCCAGTGCGGGTACGCGTTCTTCGACCGCTCGAAGAACCGATCGGCGGCGTGGTGCGCCATGTCGATCTGCGGCAATCGGACGAAGAACCGCGCCTACTACCGGCGCCGCCGTACCTCTACGAGATGAGCGAAGCCGCGCCGGGAGCACTCCGCTCTCACGTGTCGAGCGCAGCCGCACGGTCGCGCTCCGCCCTGCGCGGGAGCGTCCGCGGGGCGCCTCGAAGAGAGCGGCGCGTGTTCGCCGCCGCAGCCTTCGGCTTCGCCGCCGTCCTACCGCTCTTCCTCGGCGAGGGCAGCAGCGCGATGCACAACATGGTCCTGGCGGCGGCCTACGTGATCATGGCGCTGGGCCTGAACATCGTCGTGGGCTTCGCCGGGCTGCTCGACCTGGGGTACGTGGCGTTCTTCGCGATCGGGGCGCACGTCGCCGGGCACTTCGGATCCGCGTTCTGGGCGGGCGCCGGGGACGGCGCCGGCATCGCCCTCTTCGTCGGCGAGCCGGCCGCCAGCATGCCCGGCATCCACTTCAACTTCCTCATCATCCTCGTCCTGGCGATCATCGCGACCACGATCGCCGGCGTGCTGATCGGGGTGCCGACGTTGCGCCTGCGCGGCGACTATGTCGGCATCGTCACGCTCGCGTTCGGCGAGATCATCGGGCAGGTCGCGGCCAACGGCCGGGAGATCGAGCTCTTCGGTGGATCGCTCACCGGGGGATCCGGCGGCATGTCCGCCATCGACAAGATCGACCTGCCGTTCCTCGAGCGCTTCGGTGCGCTGGACCTGCGTCCCTGGTACTGGTTCGCCCTCACGCTCGTCGTACTGATGTTGTTCGTCAACTTCCGGCTGCGCGACTCGCGGGTGGGCAGGGCGTGGATCGCGCTGCGCGACGACGAGGGCGCGGCGGCGTGCGCGGGCGTTCCGATCGTGCGCACGAAGCTGCTGGCGTACGGGGTGGGAGCCGCGCTGGGCGGCGTGTCCGGCGCCTTCCTCGCGTCGTACTTGAGCACCGTCAATCCCAATCAATTCACGTACTCGTTCTCGATCTTCATCCTCGCCATGATCGTGCTGGGCGGCCTGGGCTCGATCTGGGGCGTCGTCGTCGGCGCGATCATCCTGTCGGCGATCAACCACTACCTGCTGCCCGAGGTCCTCTATGGCGTCCCCAGCAACCTGGGGCTGGACTTCGACCTGTCGGAGATCTCGTCAGGCATCTATGGCTTCCTGCTGGTGATCATCATGCTCCTGCGACCGGCGGGGCTGCTTCCGGAACGGCGCCACAGGACGACGTTGGGAGTTCAAGAGCGCCAGCACGCGTAGACGGGTGAACCTTGAGGCCGGAGAACGAGCAGATCGCGAGCGGCGGCGGCCGGCCCAACCTCACCGCTCGCCCTAGTCACGCTTCGCCGGGCCTCAGCGGCTCAGCGGCGGCGCGGCCCCAGGCCGAATCCTGGTATCGGATCATCGCGATCATCGTCGGCAGCGCGACCAACGTCCCGGAGATCACGGCCGCGGCAAGCGAGTGATCGAAGATCAGGATCGCCGCCAGGGCCGCGGTCGAGCCGGCGAGCACCGCCGTGATCACCGCGACCATACCGGCGACCGTCCGGTATCCCTGCCAGCGATCGCCCGGCACTCGCTGCATGAGGAGCCGCTCCGCGGGCGGGACGCTCAGCAGGTACGTCGCGATCTCCGGCGCGTGCTCGAAGTAGTAGCCGCGCAGCAGGGCGATCCGGCGCGCGGACTCAGTGTCCTCAATCGAGGACTGCAGCGCCCGCTCGAAGGTGACGAACCCGACGAAGGCCAGGGTCGGGAGGAGAACCAGGCCGAACCCGTAGAAGGCCGCTCCCAAGCTGCTTGCGGTCGCCACCAGGCCCAGGGCGACGAGGCCGCCGGAGACCGACGCGAGGAACATGTTCGCCCGGCCGTTCGACTCGGCGATCGTCGCGGACCGAGCGCCCTGGAGCACGAAGTGCTCCGTGGTCACGAACGTGACCGCCGCGGAGCGCGGGTCGGCGCCGTCGGTGGCGTCTTGGTCGCTGATGGGCGGAATGGCGATCCGATGCTTTCACCGGTGACGGATGGCATCCGCCCACAGACCCGCCGAGCGCTAGCCAAACCGTTGAGCGGGACGGCCCTTGCCCTTCGGCATTGCAGGAGCGAGCCGGCGGTCCGAATTGCGCTCGCATTTCTTGTCCAAGCAAGCGATTAGGCGCGCCTACCGTGGCCGCGGCCTTCACGTGACAGCGGACACCCGGCTTGAAGATTCGTCCGCCACACTCCGAAGCATGCTGCGCTTCGGGCTGCCCGCGCTGGTCGTCCTCGCGCTCGTGGCCGTCGCCCTCGCTGCGCGAGGCGAGGATCGAGGATCACCGGGCCGCCGCGTGGCGCCACCCGGTCCGGAACCAGCCGTTGCGACGGCTCGGCCGCCGCGCGCCGCGCTCGTGCGGGGGCCCGACGATCTGCGGGCAGCCGCGCGCCGCCTTGCCCGGCTGCGGGGTGTCCGCCGCGCAGCGCTCGTCGGCCGAGGCACCGCGCTCGTAAGGGAGGTCCGCGCCCGCGACGGCCGGCTCGTACAGCGGGTGCGCGACGGATTCGCGCTCGCGCTCGACGTCGCCGCGGTCGAGCCGCGCGCCTGGGCGGCGGCGCTCACCGAGGCCGAGCGGGCGCCGGTAGCACGCCTGCGGCGTGGCGAGGTACTGCTGTCCGCGACCGCCGCGCGGCTGCGGGGTGTCGGCGGGGGAGCGACGCTGGTACTCGCCGCGGGCGGCCGCCTGAGAGTTCGCGGGGTCGTACCGGACGAGGTCGCGCAGTCTGCGGAGTTGCTCGCGCACCTGCGCGACCGGCGTGTGCAGGCGCGTCCGCGGAACGTTCTGGTGCTGCTCAGGCCCGCGTCCCAGCTCGGCGAGCGGCGGCTCGAGCGGGTCGCCACCGACGGCGAGCCAACCCGGGCGCGCCCGCTTTTTGACGGCGACGACGCCGGCGAGGCTCAGGATGGTCCTGCGCGACCGGCGGAGCTGAAGGCGCGTTTCGGCGAGCCGGCGGTCGGCCTTCCCTACGGCGAAGACTGGGTCAGGTTGGAGCCCAGTTTCCTCCGCCGTTACATCGTCACCCGCCGGGTGCCGCTGCTCGGCGCCGTGACCTGCCACCGCCGGATGATTCCCGCGCTGAGGTCGGCGATGGCGGGGCTCCGACGCCGCGGTCTCGGCCACCTCGTGGACGCGGCCGAGTACGCCGGCTGCTATGCGCCACGCCGGATCCAGCCGAGCGGGACGCTGTCCCTCCACGCCTGGGGCCTCGCGGTCGACCTCAACGCGGCATCGAACCCGGTCGGCGGCGAGTCGAACCAGGACCCGCGCCTCGTCCGGGCAATGGAGCGCAACGGCTTCTCCTGGGGCGGGGACTTCCCGACGGTGCCCGACCCCATGCACTTCGAGTTCCGCGGACGGTGACCGGCCGCCGGGCGCTTCGGTGATGGCCGCCTGCTCGCACCCGCGCGGCGACCCTCGTTGGGCCCCCGCCCCAACGACGACTGTCCGACGAGGGGAACGCCGACCGCACGAAGACCTCGCGCCAGCGCTTGATCGAGCGATCGAGGAGGCGTGGAGGTCGCCGGGCGGGACGGGGCGTGAGTGATGGCCCATGACGATCCGATCCAGGCTCTCGGCCTAGCCAACTCCGAACCGAGTGGCCGCCGCGACTAGGAGAGGCGTCTGGCGTTCGGCGCCTGGAAGGCCGCGCTCAGAAGGATCGTCCCGCTGGTCGCAATCGCGGCGTGCCTCAGCAAGCGCCGACGCCGCGATATGGGCCGAGTCGAAGACATCCCTGAACCATGGGACGCAGTTCGCTCCGACCTGCTGGAACTACGGGCCGCGTTGGCGGCTCGCGACCTCCTGAGTCCCAGTTAGGGCATAACCACGGTCGTGTTGAACGGCAGGACGAAGAACGGTCCGAAGACCGTCGCCTGATCTGTGCCGGGGCCGAGGTTCAGGTTCGCCGTCTGGTGGCAGGTGCCGGAATCCACGATCTGGTGGACGGCCTGACCCGTCGTGCGGTCGATGTTGACGCGGCCGACCAGCGACGCGCGGTCGCGAATCCGGCCGTCGGCGTCGACGAAGAAGGCGTGGATTGGGGCCGTCGACGAGAACGAGGTCGGGGTCATGACCTCGTGGGCGAGATCGGTCATCAACAGCCGGAACTGCTCGCCGGCCTCGTTGGTCACGGTCCCCTCGAGCGTGCCCACGAACGTGATGATCGTCGGGAAGGCCGTCGCGAACGCCGGCGTGTACGGAAGCGGGCGCGGCACGGTGCTGGACGAGCGCTGCGTGATGTCGAAGACGGCCGAGACGATCCGGTAGGTCCCGTTCTCGCAAATGAACGGCCGCCGGTTGGGGTTCGGCCCCAAATTCTGCTGGGCTCGTTGTATCGGGAAGCCCGCCTCCGGGATCCCGAAGCTCTCATCATCGATGCGGGTGACGACTTGGTCCTTGTTGAGCGTGACCTTGAAGCCCGGGCCGTCCGCCTTCACGCGCCCGCCGCTTTCCTTGATGCCGAATCCGGCCGCGCCTTCCTGCGCGGACGCGGTCCCGGTGAGCAGCGCTCCGAGTGCGAGCGCAGAAACGACGATGCGTGCGAGGCCCTTCATGGTCATGTCGCTCCCCCTTTGTGCCGTGGCCGCGCAACATATCGGGTTCCGCTCAGGCGGCGGGCGCTGTGATTGCCTGCTAGGAATTGGCGCCGCGCCGGGATCCGGCGCCGAGGCTCAGCCGCATGCGCGCCCACCGTGGGTGCTTGATGCGAGGGAGGGGCCAGCGCCCGCTGCAAGTGGCTCCGCGCGGTGCTCGGTTTCGCGCAAAGATGGCATGAACCGGGGCCTCCCCCGCTCAGCGCGAGAGACTCGCGCGAATTGACAGTTGTCGGAGCTGTAGAGGAGGCCCCAATGGCGATCGTAGCCGGGTTCGACGTGCATCGAGCGCAGATCACCTTCGACGCCCTCGACCGGGAGACGGGCGAGGTGAAGCGTGGCCGCATCCGGGCCACGCCGGAGGCCGTGCGCGAGTGGGCGGGCGGGCTCGCCGGCGCGGAGCTTGACGTCGCGGTCGAGGCGGGCACGGGCTGGTTGTTTGTGTGCGAGGCGCTGCGGGAGGCGGGCGCCGTCGCGCATCTGGCCGAGCCGGTCGAGACGAGCGCGCTGAGAGGCAAGAAGCGCCGCGCCAAGACCGATCGCGAGGACGCGCGGTGGCTGCGTACGCTGCTGTGCGAGGGCCGGCTCCGGAGGCCTGGATCCCGCCGGCGCACGTGCGCGAATGGCGCACCCGCGCCCGGCTGCGCAAGACGCTCGTCGACGAGCGCACGACATGGCTGCAGCGAGTCCAAGCCACGCTGTTCCACCACGGCATCGCGGGCGCGCCGGACAAGCTGCTGAGCGCGCAGGGCCGCGAGTTCCTCGACCGGCTCGAGCTGCCCGACGCGGCCAGCGAACGGATCGATGTGGCGCTTTCGATGATCGAGGCGCTCGACCGCCAGCTCGCCCCGCTCGAGCGCCAGCTGCGCCAACTGGCCCGCCGCCAAACCGGCTGCCGGGCGCTGATGGCCCACTACGGCATTGGCGAGCTGACCGCCCCCACGATCCTCTGCGAGCTCGGCGACGTGACGCGCCTGTCGGCCTCGCGCAAGGCGGTGCGCTGCGCCGGACTCGACGTCGGCGTACACCGCTCCGACCGCCGCTCGCGGGCCGGCAAGCTGACCCGCCAGGGCTCGCCGCAGCTGCGCTGGGCACTCTACGAGTCAGCCCAAGCGGCCTGTCGGCCCACCAGTCCCGACCGCGCCGACTACCTCGCGCTCAAGGCGCGCGGGCTCTCGCACACCAGGGCGTCACTGACGATCGCCCGCAAGCTCGCCCGGCGCTGCTTCCACACGCTGCGCGAGCTCGGCCCAGACGCCTTGGAACCCGTCATCTGAACCCTCTCCGCCGATCCATTCCGCCAAGCCCACCATTCCCAGATGACACGCAGTCTTCCGGCCGCTCCCGCAACTGTCGCGACTCCCGCCCGAGGGCGGCGGTCCACCAAAGACCGAGCGGCCGGAGTCGTTCCCCGCGGATCGACCCATCGACCATCACGTCGCCGACCCCACGGTCGAGCACCCAGATAAGCCCGGGCGCCCGCGGAACGATCGGAACCACACCGCTCCACAATCACTCGCCGCCGCAACTTGACAACGGCCCCGGTTCAGATAAGCGGCACTCAGCGTCGGACTGCTTCCTCGCAAAGGGGCGGCGAGGGGCGCGCCCTCGATTGGCCGCGGCGTCCCTCTCGCATCTCGTGCGGCGGTCTTGACGCGAGCCATTCGAGTCGGCGAGACTGGCTTCCGGAGCGCGTTTCGAGGCCAGGAGGCCGAGGATGTTTGGTTCTAAGCGGCGCCCTATCGCCGGCCGGGGTTGGCTCGTGGCGGTGGTGGCCGCTCTTCCCGCATGTGTGCCTGCCGGAAGCGGTGTTATGGCGCGGGAGGCGGGCTGCGCTGGTGGCGGGGGAGCGGCTGTGCCGGGTTGGAGCTATCTGGCTTGCGGGTGCGGAGGGGTCGCGATCGAGCTTGGCGGGCGGCCCGGGGCCGTGCGGCGGCGAGCGAGCGGGCGCGTGGCGGCTCTGGTGGCGGCGTTCGTCTTCGCTGCCGGTGGGCGTTCTGGTGGCCGGGGTGGGGTCGGCGCTGGGCGCCCCCAGCTGGCGCCGTCGGGTGCCAACACGGTTGCACTTCTCCACCCGGCGACGACACGTTCACCGTCTGGGGGCGTCAGCGGGGCCAGCTTCGACGTGTTCGGCGCCCAGGGCGGTGACGTGCTGAGACTTTACGTTCGGTGGTTTCGGCGGTCACGCCAGCGCCGAGCTTGGGCTCACCCCCGGTGCACGCTGACGGTGGTCGTGGGTGGCCGGGGAGGTCTGCGAACACGTCCGTCCCTGCCAACGAATCGCCCGGTGGCGGCGGCGTCAACGGCGGGGCGGCCGGCGGCGCGGATATTGCCGGGCAGCGGGGGAGGCGGTGCCTCCGACGTGCGCATGGGCGGCAGCGCCCTCTCGACCGGGTGCTCGTCGCCGGCGGCGGCGGCGGGGCGGCGAACTCCAGGACACCTCGGCGGGGGCGGTGGCGGGCTGACCGGGACCGCCGGCATCGGAGGGGACCCAGCAGGGGGCGGAGGAAGCGCGGGCGATCAGACCGGCGCAAGCGGGAGCGGCCAGCTGGGCGCGGCAGCGCGGGCGCGGATGGAAGTGCCAGATTCGAGGACGTGGGTGGTGGCGGTGGTGGCGGCGGCTACTACGGCGGGGCCGGCGGCCGCGTCAGGGGTGGCGGCGGCGGCGGCAGCGGTTTCGGGCCCGCCGGCGTGGTCTTCGAGACCGGCGTGCAGCAGGGAGAGGGGCGGGTGGTGGTGACCTACACGACGCCGGCGGCGCGCTGTCTTGGACGGACGGCGACGGTCGTCGCGCCGGCGGGCGGCGGGCGACGCGCGGCACGCCCGGCAACGACGTGATCGTGGGCTCCAGGGGACCTGACCGTATCGCCTCGGGAGGAGGCCGCGACCTGGTCTGCAGCCGCGGCGGCGACGACGTGGTCAGCACGGGCGCGGGCGTCGACGGGTCTCCGCGGGCCCCGGCGATGATCGGGTCGCGACCGGCCGCGGGGCCGACAGCGTCAACCCCGGCAGCGGCCGCGATCGGGTCAGCACCGGCCCGGGCAACGACCAGGTCGGCCTTGCCGGCAGTACCGGCGATCGCGTCGACTGCGGAACGGGCGTCGACGACGCCCACCGCGACCGGGCCGACCGGCTCAGGCGCTGCGAAGCGGTCCGCCCGCGCTAGCCCCCGCGCCCCCAGCACGCTCCACTACCAGCGACCGGCGACACGCCGGCGCCCTACCGCAACGGACCGCGTTCCGTGCTGCAACGACGCACCGACCGCTCAAGTTCCACGCCAACCAGCCGCCAGCGGCGCGCCCTCGTCACCGCTCCGTTCGCGTGGTAGGAGCGAAGAGTCAGAGCCGCCGGCTCGCTAGTGCTTTCGCCTGGCTGCACAAGTTCCGGGTCCGAGCGGAGCGAACTGCTGCCTTCCATGTCCACTGCGGGAGCCAGCTCGGTGCCGGCCGAGACGCTCGCATGTCGCGCCAGCAGCAGGAGCGCAGCTTTGAGACTCCTTGCTGCTCGACGGAGTGGGATCTCGCGCGTGGGGTTTCGCCGGGTCTGCATCCGCGTCCTCGCCCGCGGGGCGGGCGCGCAGCCGCGAGATGCGGCTCTACAGCGCGGAAAACAAATAAGGAGTGGGCTTCCCCAGATGACGACGAGGGGCTCAGACGGTACTGCGGTTAGCGCACGGTCGGGCGGTACCACGAAGCCAGCCTCCAATTCAGGGTCAACTCGAGGGCGAGACGTACTGGTTCGAGTGCAAGAACATCGTCGACTCATACGCCGGCTTCGCTGCTGGGCGGGAAATGTTCGGCATCCCCAAGAAGATGGACTGGTTCACCTGGGGGAAGTCGCCCGAGACCGGCCTCAACGTCCAGGCGGGCCGTGGGACTGCGCTCCTGCTCCTCACGGCATCGTTCATCCCTCAGACGCTGACGGAGCTCGGGGCCGAGCTGTCGAGCTTGACGGTCCAAGTGATCCCGACCGGCGTGGGAGGCGCCCCGAGATCCAGGTCTTCAACGGCTTTTTGGTCCTGATGAGGCGAAGTTCGAGGTCGGCGCCGACGGTTACGTGTTTGCTGGGTTCGGCACTCTCGCGTTCAACTCGCGGTCGCTGTTCGATCCGTGGCATGAGTTCGATGTTCTTGAGATGCTCGACGCCCAGTATCTCGGCGGGTATAACTCGCTGACCCATGGGGACGGGGGCGGTCCTCAAGAAGTACTGAGCCGAGACCGGGGGCCTCAATCCGGCCAGCGGCGTGGAGCGCTTGCTGGCGGGTTTGTTGGAACTGGAAGTAGGAGATGCCTGGAAGACTTGAAGGACGGGTCATCGTTGTGACGGGAGGCGCGTCGGGCATCGGCGAGGCGATGTGTCGAGGTATGGCGAGAGAAGGTGCCGACGTCGTCATCGCGGATCTCAACACGGCGCTCGGTGAGTCGGTCGCGTCCTCGATCCAGACCGATGCCGGATCGGCATCGGCCGTGAACACCGACGTCACTGACCGGGCCTCAGTTCGCGACGCCGTTGCGCATGCCGTGGAGGCTCACGGTCGCCTCGACGCCTTCTTCAACAACGCCGGGGTGAACTCGCCGCTGAAGTTTCTCGACGTCACTGAGCAGAACTGGGAGTTCATCATGAAGGTGAACGCCCTCGGCGTCCTAATCGGGATGCAAGAGGCCGCGCACCAGTTCATCCGGCAGGGGGGCGGCGGAAAGATCGTCAACACGGCGTCGGTCGCCAGCCGCACGGGCTTCCCGGACGTTGCGCCCTATTCGGCGTCGAAGGCCGCAGTACTGTCGTTGATTCAGGCGGGCGCTAGAGCCCTCGCCCCGCACAAGATCACCGTCAACGGCTTCGCGCCAGGCGTCGTAGCGACACCGTTGTGGACCCAGCTCGACCGCGATCTCGAGGCCATCGGCGAGGGCGACGCGGGTTTCGACTCGCTGTCCAGCCAGATCCTCCAGGGCCGGCCGGCCCAGCCGGAGGACATCGTCCCCACCGCGATCTTCCTCGCCGCGCCGGACTCGGACTACATGACCGGGCAGGTCATCGCGATCGACGGCGGGATGATCCTCGTGTGAACCGCGGTCCTCCTTCGAACGTCGCGCCGACGGAGACCGAGTTCTCGCAGCGCTTCGAGGGCACCTTCGCCGACGGCGGCGACACGATCCGAGGCCTAGAGCAGCTCTCCTACGACGAAGCGAGCGTCCGGACGGGCGCGGCCAAGACGGCCGGAGCTCGTCCAGGGCGGGCGTCTCGCATCACGGATCGACACGCTCGCATCGATCCGAACTCAGCACTGCCTCTCCTGACCCCAACCGCAACCTGCAGAGTGGCCGGCGCATGGGAAGGCGCGCCACTCTCGCGGCGGTCGCGATACGGTCGCGCGCGGCTGTCGCTGCCAGGCGAACGGGGGAGCGCCGGTCGACCGTTGGCCGGATCCGACTGGTGCGAACCTGCGCTGGCGAGCGAGGAGTTCGCAAGATCGGAGCGGCTTGTTCTCGCTTGACGAAACGGCAGCCGAACGGTTCCTGGTGCACGACAACGTCGACGTGTCCGTTTCGGCGGCGTCGGACCTCGCTGACGAGCTTGCCGCGGAAACTCAGCTATACGACTCGGTAAGCGCGCCTGAGCCCTTCCCCGTCGGTGTGCCCAATCAGAGCGCCAGATCGGTGGCGGCAGCCTCGTCGCTTCACCGAGGCGTCTGCTCGGCCGACCAGTGGCGGTGGCGATGGTAAATCTCCGCGACCCACTTGCCGCCCGGGCGCTTGGCTAGTGAGTCGAGAAACTCGCGCGCCGATTCCGGCAGGTCGTGGTCGGCGATCGTCGGGTACGGGAACTCGGGCGGACGGACCACCGGGTAGAACAGCGCCGCGGCTGTGAGGTCGGCGACCGTGAACGCCTCGCCGACGAGGAACCCGCTCGAGGAGATCTCACGCTCGAGCCGATCCATCGCGGCGACGGTCTTCGCGCGACTCTCCTCGGCTGTCTCGGCGTTGATCTCGAATGTCCGTCGCATGCCGACACGCAGCAGTGGGAATCCGGCTCGCAGCAGGATCCGCGCCGGGAGCGGTTGACCGTTGGTAAACAGTGGCACCACGAGCTCCGGGTGGGGAAGCAGCTCCTGGTAGGCCGCGCGGCGGATGTGCGGTCCCAACTCCTCGTCGAAGAACTCCTCGAGCTCGAGCGCGCGCTGCCGCCGCGCCGCATCCTCCGGATAGAGCGGGGGCTGCGGCCAGCGCTCCTCGATCGAGGCGATGATTCGCGTCGAATCGCCGATCGACCGCGCGTCGAGGGTGAGCACGGGCGTCGTCGACGTATCGCCGGTCAGGCGCTTGGCCTTCAAGGTGTGGAGCCCCGGAAGCAGCGAGCGGCGGACGTGGGGGACCCGCTTGTAGTCCAGCGCCCAGCGCACCTTCTCGTTGTAATGCGAGAGCTCGAGCTGCCACAGCACCGGGACGCTTTGGATGTTCGCCTGAGTGGCGCTCATCGGACCGCTTATACATCTTGAGACCAGACGGCTACAAGCTGCCAGCGAGCCACGACGAGTCGGCCCAGCGAGCCGGTATGAGCTACTCACCCAGAAGACGATGACAGTGACAACAGTGCACGAGCGATCCAGATTTCTGCCTCGGATGACATTGCGAGCACTTGGGCTCTATCGCGGGACTGTGCCTGCAACTGACCAGCTCAGCAAGCCGCGTCGTCATCAATGCAGCCGTGACCGACGACGATGAGATTGCTGCTGGGGTTTGAGGAGCGGCCACGCGCGGCGCGGGCGAGATCGGTACGTTCGGCACCGAGCAGAAGTAGACGGTGCTAGCGCATCTGCTGACTCAGGATGTGCCGATAGCAGTGAGACCCCTGATCAGCTCGGCTACGAGTAGCCGCGATTCCGACGACGGCGAGTGCCCCTCCGGACGAAGCTCAGGCGCGCCTGGCCGACTGCCGCAGACGCCCGGTCTTGGCCGAACGCGAGAGCGAGGAGTCTCCTGCGGTGGGCGCCCGAGATTCGTCCAACTCGACAGCGCGGACGCTTGACGGCCAAGCGCCTGCTCCTGCCTCGGAGGAGCAGTGATCGACGTCGGTCCGCTCCAGTCGTCGCGCTGCCCGGATTCGCGCAAAGGAGCAGCGAGCTCAACCTGCCGCTCGCCGCCCGGTGCGCTTCTCCTGCGCATGGATAGGAACGGTCCGCCCGTTGCCGCTGCTTTCCACGAAAGCGGAGGCGCCACGTGAAGTGCGGACGGCTGTTGGCGTCGGCGAATCGCGCCAGGCCGGCGCGAATCAACCCTGTGCACCAGCAACGCCGAACGGCAGTCTGACACCGGGGGCGTCGGGCGGAGCGCGGTATGTTCATACCACCGGATCTCCGGGGAAAACCTCAGTAAGAGCTTCGAGATCATGAGCTCCCGCGAGACACAGCATCTGCGCGTGCTCATCGCCAACGAGAGGCGCGATCGGCTCGCCGTCGTCGCCCCGATCGTGGCTGCCCTCGGACACGAGGTGATCGCCCGCGAGATCGACGTGGACGAGGTCGGGCCGGTCACCGCACGAGAGCGGCCGGACGTGGCGCTCGTGGGGCTCGGCGAGAGCTCGCAGCACGCGCTCCACCTGATCGAGAGGATCGTCAAGCAGGCGTACTGCCCGGTGATCCTGCTGATCCATGAGGCGAATCCCGGCTTCGTCCGCGAGGCGTCGCGGCGCGGCATCTTCGCGTACATCACCGATGGCGAGAGCGTCACCGATGGGGAGAGCGGGGACGAAGCATCGGAGTGGCAGAGCTCGATCGACATCGTGCTGCGGCGCTTCGCCGAGTACCACGACTTGCAGGGAGCGTTCGGGCGCCGCGCGGTCACTGAGCGCGCCAAGGGAATTCTGATGGAGCGCCACGCCGTCGGTGAGGAGGCGGCCTTCGAGTTGCTGCGGACGCACGCTCGCTCGACCAATCGCAAGCTCATTGACACCGCCGCCGCGGTTGTCGACGGGCACGGGCTTCTGCCCAAGCAGGCCCTCGAGCCGGCCGACTAGCACTGGCTGCCACGGGCTTCGGGCAATGGTGCACCGGATCGGCCTCGGCACCTTGCGCTGCTCCTTTCCCTGCAAAGGAGCCGTCTTGGCGCACCGGTGCGAGCGTCCGCTCGCTGCCGATATGGACGAATCTGAGCAGCCTCCGAGCGGCTTGAGCATCAGCGGAGCGCTGCTCCCCTTCGCGCAAAGCGCAAGCTAGAGCGCGTCAAGGAACACCACGCTCGGGTGGGCTAGCGTTTAGGAATGTACCCCGAGGTCCTGGATCGTTTGGGTCCCGCCACAGTCGGGGTAGGACGACCGGCATGGAGACAACCGAGGCGACCCCTGCTCGTCCGCCTGTCGTCAGTCAGACCGAGTGGGACGCGGGTCTGACGGCCCTGCTCGAGCGCGAGCGGAACGTCGCCGCCGCGATGCACGAGCTCGCCGCCGCACGGAAGCGCATGCCGATGGTGCGGGTGGAGCGCGACTACGCCTTCGAGGGTCCTGACGGGCGGCGGTCACTGCCAGAGCTGTTCGACGGGCGCAGCCAGCTGATCCTCTACAGGTTCTTCTTTGAGGAGGGCGTCGACGGCTGGCCCGACGCCGGGTGCGTCGGATGCTCGTCCTTCGCCGATGGCATCCCCGAGCTCGGCCTACTTCACTCTCGCGACATCACCTTCGCCATGGCATCGCCGGCACCCCAAGCGAACCTACAGCGCTACGCCGAGCGCATGGGCTGGACCGACGTGCCCTGGTACACGATCTGCACCGAGCGGTTCTCGGCTGACTTCGGGGTCGACGAGTGGTTCGGCCTCAATATCTTCCTGCGTGACGGCAAAGACGTGTACCGCACCTATTTCCTCCAGCACGGGGCGATGGTCCAGTTCATCGGCAGCATCTGGAGCATGTGGTCGCTCACGCCATACGGCGGCCAGTCCGACGACGAGGAGTTGCCCGAGGGCTGGCCGCGGGCGCCGCAGTCGTTCTGGTTTCGCCGCCACGACGAGTTCGACGAGCCGCCGCCGTCGGCCCGCCTGGGTATCGACGCGGACGATCGACCCTAGCTCCGTGCGGTACGTCGCTGGACACCAACATCAGTAGCTGACGACCTCGCTTCGCCGCCTCGCTTGCGAGGGAGGCAGCGGCGTCGTGAGCCAGTGTTCGGGAATGTCCCCGGCTTCGGTCTCTCGCTGACGCCGTTGCGACCTCGGACGTCGAGAAGCGGCCGATGTTCGCCTTCGCCAGCACATCCGGAGGCGACCTACGGTGGTTCATTTCTTGCGGCGGATCGCCTCCTCGCGGGCTTTCATGATCCTCTCGAGATCGCGCGCGTGCCCACGGCCAACGCGGATGGAGTAGTCGATGCGATTGCATAGGCGGTGCGCCAGGATGGCGTTGTCCACCTTTCGGTGACCGCCGTCCTTCTTGGAGAGCGGGAAGTGCTCGACGGTGGGACTCCAGTCGCTCACTCCCCCCGTGACCGGCTCGAAGTACCCGGCGCCTCCGAGCTCCTCAGGGCAGCGGCACTCGGGCATCTTGCACGCGAGCTCCGTGATGTAACCCTGCTCGGCTGCCTCGATGAGGATTCCCTTCACGCCGAGCGCCCTCAACCTCGCTGCAACGGCTCGGCCGCCTTCAGGATCCAGCTCAACCCTCCCCAAGCCCCAACTTTACGTGCTCGGGGCGACATGGCTAAGGCCTGCGCTAGCGCTCTCTCGCCACTCGCGCTTGGGACGCGCAATTGGCACCCGCCACTAGCGCCAGCGCGACTACTTACGTTTTTGTCGCGCAAAGCGCTAGCGGGCTAGACGTGGCACTCGCTATTCGTGCCCTGCGGTGATGAGGAGGTCGGCAGCCCAGAGTCGTTCGATTGGGCGAATCCGGCAGTATTTGCGGCGCATGGACGAGGCGAGAATCAGGGCGATGTTTGTGGAGCACTTCGCTCTCAGCCGAAGAGATCCCGCGGCCGCTCACGCCATCTACCACGACGATGCCGTCCTCGAGTTCCCGCAGTCCGGAGAGCGCTTCGAGGGCGTCGAGAACTTCCGCGAGTGGAGGAGCAACTATCCCGCCTCCGCGAGCTTCGAGCTCGGGGAGATCAGAGGACAGGACGATGTCTGGGTCATGGAGGGCAAGGTCCGCTACGACGACGGCCCGTGGAACTTCGGGGTGAGCATTCACCAGTTCCGCGGTGATCGAATCGAACGCGAGACGATCTACTTCGCTGAGCCGTTCGAGGCACCGGAGTGGCGGGCCCAGTGGCGGGCCGCGCCGTAGACCTGGCGGAGTCCCGCCGCGAACCTTCCGCAAATCGCGCAAGGCGGGAGCGATTGGTCCGGCCGGTGAGAGTACTCCGACCTCTGGCCGCTGAGCCGGCCGGGACGAACGGAATAAGCGAGCGCGGCGACCGGTCTGTATCCGCAACTACACATGTGTCGCCCGGCGCGAGCGAGCGATTGGACGGCGCGCGAGAACCATAAGGAAGGAGCCCACGAATGCCCGCAACGCACACAGCGAGCGAGAACCACGCCAACCAGGACCTGATGGCGGGGCAAGTCGACCCATCACACATCTTGCAGGTCGGTATGGGGTTCTGGGGCTCAAAGGCGCTCCTGTCGGCGGTCGAGCTCGAGCTGTTCACCAAGCTGGGCCGCAACGGGATGACGGGCCCGCAGATCGCCGAGGCACTGGAGCTCCACGAGCGCGCGATACCCGATTTCCCCGATGCGCTCGTCGCCCTCGAGCTGCTAGATCGCGAGGGTGAGGGGGGCGATGCGCTCTACCGCAATTCGGACGCGGGCGCCGTCTTTCTCGATAAGGGAAGCCCGGCCTACATCGGCGGGATCCTCGAGATGGCCAACGCGCGGCTGTATTCGTTCTGGGGCGATCTCACCGAGGCCCTGCGGACGGGAACACCCCAGAACGAGATCAAGCGGACCGGCAAGCCGATGTTCGAGGAGCTCTATGCCGACGAGGACAGGCTCGAGCAGTTCATGAACGCGATGGCCGGGATCTCGATGGGCCCGTTCCAGGCGCTGGCGGAGAAGTTCGATTTCTCGAAGTACGAGACGCTCTGCGACGTGGGTGGTGCGACCGGCCAGCTCTCGATTATCGTCGCCAACCATCACCGCCACATGCGCTGCACCACCTTCGACCTGCCCGTTGTCGAGCCGATCGCGAAGCGAACCATTGAAGCCGCCGGACTGAGCGAGCGGATCACGGCTGTGGGTGGTGATTTCTTCGCCGACCCTCTACCCAAGGCGGACGTCATCACGATGGGCCTGATCCTTCACGACTGGAACCTCGAGAAGAAGAAGCACTTGGTCAAGGCCGCCTATGACGCCGTCCCAGAGGGCGGGGCTTACATCGTCATCGAGAACATCATCGACGACGCCCGCCGCGAAAACGCGTTCGGGCTACTCATGTCGCTCAACATGCTGATCGAGTTCGGCGACGCCTTCGATTTCACAGGCAGCGACTTCGCTGGATGGTGCAAAGAGGCCGGGTTCAAAGAGATAGATGTCGTGCCGCTCGCCGGCCCGACCAGCGCCGCCATCGCCTACAAGTAGCAAGGTCGTCTCTGCGCCGCCCGCCGTCGCTTTCGCGTGGTCGCGAAAGCGCGCTCGCGTCGGCACCCGGTGAGCGACGCGGCTCCTCCAGAAGCCCCGCGCGTGGAGAGATCCACGCTCACTCCCCGGCCGCATGAGGAGCACTGCAGCCTGCTGATGCGCGTCGCGCGAAGCGAGAGCGGCTGCACGGCCGGCTGGTTTGGGTGGTCGACGCAGGTAGGCGTGGCCTCGACTCGATCGCGGTTAACGCCCAGTACCGGAACGATGCTCGCCGTACAAGGTGTTGTCCAGCCGCGCTGTGTCATGGCGCGTTACTACTTGTAAGGCGCAGCGACCCGCTGCCAGGATCCGGTGGCGTAGAAGTGGTGCGTCAAATCCCTGGGGAGGCGAGATGACAGAGTTGCAGCGTTACTTGGCCGAGGAGGTCGCCGAGGACCACGCCGATGGCATCATCACCCGGCGCGAAGCGATGAGGCGCCTCGGGCTGCTCGGCGTCACGGGGGCGGCCGCGACGTCCCTGTTGGCGGCGTCCTCTGGCGGTGCGGAGGCAGCCCGTGCCCGCGAGGTGTCCGGGCGCGGGAGGGGCGCGTCCCGCGGGGCACGGGAGGTCGAGTGGGCCCCGGTGGAGAGGGAGTCAATCACGTTCGCTGGCCCGCGCGTGCCACTGATGGGCGCTTGGGCGACGGCTGAGCAGCCGCGCGGCGGCGTGCTCGTGATCCACGAGAACCGCGGGCTCGTCGAACACATCCGCACGGTCGCGGGCCGGTTTGCGGCGAGCGGCTACTCCGCGCTCGCCATCGACCTGCTCTCGGAGGAGGGAGGCACGGGCGCTTTCCCCGGCGAGGCCGAGGTGGCGGCCGCGCTTGCCCAGATCCCGCCTGAGCGGCACGCGGAAGACATGCAGGCGGCTGTCACTGAGCTCGAGCGCCGCGTGCCGAAGAAGGGCGTGGCAGCGATCGGGTTCTGCTTCGGTGGGCGCCATGGTGTGGCAGCTGCTGACCTCGGGGGAGAAGCGTCTGGCCGCGGCCGCCCCGTTCTACGGGCCGTTCCCCGAGGGCGGCACATTCGAGCGCTCCAAGACGGCGGTACTCGGCATCTACGGCGGGCTTGACAGCCGCGTCAACGCGACGAGGCCCGCCGCGCTCGCGGCGCTCGAGGCCGCGCGGCTTGAGCACCAGTTCGTCACGTTCACCGAGGCCAACCACGCCTTTTTCAACGACACCAATGCCGACCGCTTCAACCCTCACGCGGCTGCTGAGGCCTACCACCGCGTTTTCAACTGGTTCGATCGGTTCGTCGCTTGACACGGGATGGGGTAGAGCGCGCCGAGACCGGCGCGAGTATGCGTGCGGAGCGCGGGCGAGCACTAGGCCTGCGTTGACGCGGTCTTGACGCGAGCCATTCGAGTCGGCAAGACTGGCCCCGGAGCGCGTGTCGAGGCCAGGAGGCCGAGCATGTTTGGTTTTGGGCGGCGCCCTTTCGCCGGCCGCGGTTGGCTCGTGGCGGTGCTGGCCGCCGCTCCCGGATTGTGCCTGCCCGCGGCGGTGTTATGGCGCGGGAGCCGGGCCGCGCTTGTGGCGGGGGAGGGTCTCGTGCCGGGTTGGCGGGCCGCGTGGCTTCCGGCTGCGGAGGGGTCGCGATCGAGCTTGGCGGGCGGCGCCGCGACCGCGCGGCGGCGAGGGCGGCGCATGACGGCCCTGGTGGCAGCGTTCGTCTTGCGCCGCCGGGGGCGTCATGGTGGCCGGGGTGGGGTCGGCGCTGGCCGCCCCCAGCTGCGCGCCGTCGGGTGCCAACACGGTCTGCACCTTCTCCACCCCCGGCGACGACACGTTCACCGTCCCTGGGGGCGTCAGCGGGGCCAGCTTCGACGTGTTCGGCGCCCAGGGCGGTGACGTGCCTGGCTTTGACCGATTCGGTGGTTTCGGCGGTCACGCCAGCGCCCAGCTTGGGCTCACCCCCGGTGGCACGCTGACGGTCGTCGTGGGTGGCCGGGGAGGTTCCACGAACACGTCCGTCACCTGCCCCAACCAATCGCCCGGTGGCGGCGGCGTCAACGGCGGGGCAGCCGGCGGCCGCGGATATTGCCCGGGCAGCGGGGGAGGCGGTGCCTCCGACGTACGCATGGGCGGCAGCGCCGTCTCCGACCGGGTGCTCGTCGCCGGCGGCGGCGGCGGGACGGCGAACCTCCAGGACACACTCGGCGGCGGCGGTGGCGGGCTGACCGGGACCGCCGGCATCGGAGGAGGCGACGCCGGCAAGGGAAGCGCGGGCGATCAGACCGGCGCAAGCGGGAGCGGCCTGCTGGGCGCCGGCAGCGCGGGCGCGGATGATGAAGTGCCGAGATTCGCGGACGTGGGCGGTGGCGGCGGTGGCGGCGGCTACTACGGCGGGGCCGGCGGCCCGTCTCAAGGGGGCCGGCGGCGGCGGCAGCGGTTTCGGGCCCGCCGGCGTGGTCTTCGAGACCGGCGTGCGGCGTGGAGACGGGCAGGTGATGGCGACCTACACGACGCCGGCGGCGCGCTGTCTTGGCCGGTCGGCGACGGTCGTCGCCCCGGCGGGTGGCGGGCCGACGCGCGGCACGCCCGGCAACGACGTGGTCGTCGGCTCTGGGGGGGCTGACCGCATCTCCTCGGGCGCCGGCCGCGACCTGGTCTGCAGCCGCGGCGGCGGCGACGTGGTCAGCACTGGCGCGGGCGCCGACGCGGGTCTCCGCGGGCCCCGGTGACGACCGGGTCGCGACCGGCCGCGGGGCCGACAGCGTCAACCCCGGCAGCGGCCGCGATCGGGTCGGCACCGGCCCGGGCAACGACCAGGTCGGCCTCGCCGGCACCGCCCGCGACCGCGTCGACTGCGGAACGGGCGTCGACCGCGCCCACCGCGACAGGGCCGACCGGCTCAGGCGCTGCGAAGCGGTCCGCCGGCGCTAGCCGCCGGGCCCCGAGCAGGGCTCCACTACCGGGGCGCGCTTGACCGGCCGGACATCGCCGGCGCGCGACGCGCAACGGACCGCGTCCGTGCTGCAGCGACGCACCGACAGCTCAAGTCCACGCCCAACGAGCCGCCAGCGGCGCGCACCTCGTCACCGCTCCCTTGGCATGAACGCGATACGGACGGGGTCATCCCCACGCGCGAGGTCGCCCGGTCGACGCGGCGTTTGCCGGCCTGGTCGTAGGGGAGCTTTTTGACGACCGCCGGCAGGCGGTGATTGGGTGTTGACGTCAGGGGTGGCGCGCGCGAGGAGCTCCTCAGCGGCGGTAGACTCCCGTGGGCTCCGCGCCGCCGACGGACGGACCGCGCGGCGCGCTCAGGGAAAGGATCGCCGCCCGCAGGCGTCTGGGTGAGGTGAACATCCCGGGGCCGCCGCGCGTACCACAGACCGATGCCGCACGAAGCCGACGCATAGGACGTGCTCGACGAGGCGCACGCGTTCTGGCTCCG
Source organism: uncultured Thermoleophilaceae bacterium (assembly GCA_963812915.1). Taxonomy (GTDB): domain Bacteria; phylum Actinomycetota; class Thermoleophilia; order Solirubrobacterales; family Thermoleophilaceae; genus JACVRW01. The sequence goes on from CAWEXB010000007.1 coordinate 114,501, forward strand.
CCGCCCCGGGCGTGGGGAGATCAGGCCGGTTGCACTGCCCGAGCCGGGGAACGGCGACGTGGTGGTCCGCACGCTGCGCTCCGGCGTCAGCCGCGGCACCGAGACGCTGGTGTTCCGGGGCGGCGTGCCGCCGAGCCAGTACGTGGCGATGCGCGCGCCGTTCCAGGAAGGGGACTTCCCGGGACCGGTCAAGTACGGGTACCTCAACGTCGGCGCCGTCGAGCAGGGGCCGCCTGAACTGCGCGGCCGCACGGTCTTTTGCCTGTATCCCCACCAGACGGCCTACGTGGTGCCGGCCAGCGCCGTGACCGTCGTGCCCGACGACATGCCGCCCGCGCGTGCGGTGCTCGCCGGCACCGTCGAAACCGCCGTCAACGCCCTTTGGGACGCGGCTCCGCTGGTCGGCGACCGCGTCGCCGTCGTCGGTGCCGGGATGGTTGGCTGCTGCGTCGCCCGCCTGCTCGCCCGGTTCCCGGCGGTCGAGGTCACGCTGGTCGACGTAGACGTGTCACGGGCCGAGGTTGCGGCTGCGCTCGGTGCCGGCTTCGCGCGGCCGGACGACGCTGCCGGCGAATGCGACCTGGTCGTGCACACGAGCGCGACGTCCGCCGGGCTCCAGCGCTCGCTCGACCTGCTCGCGCCCGAGGGCACGGTGCTCGACCTGAGCTGGTACGGCGACGCCGAGGTACGGCTCTCGCTGGGCGGCGCGTTCCACGCGGGCCGCCTTGGGCTGCGCGCCAGCCAGGTCGGGACGGTGTCCCCGGCCCGGAGCACGCGCCGCACGAGGGCCGACAGACTGGCCCTCGCGCTCGACCTGCTGCGCGACCCCGCCTTCGATGTGGTCGTAACCGGCGAGTCGCGCTTCGACGAGCTGCCCGGCGTCATGGAGCGCCTGGCCGCGGGGAGGCTGCCGGCGCTCTGCCACACCATCACCTACGACGGGGCGTAGCGCGTGTTCAGCGTGACCATCCGCGACCACTTGATGATCGCCCACAGCCTGCGCGGCGAGGTGTTCGGCCCCGCGCAGCGCCTGCACGGCGCGACGTACGTCGTTGACGCCACCTTCCGGCGCGCGACCCTCGACGCGGACGACATCGTGGTCGACATCGGCCGCGCAGCCGAGGTGCTGCGCGCCGTGTTGGGCGAGCTCGGCTATCGCAACCTCGACGACGAGTTGGAGTTCGCGGGCATGAACACCACCACCGAGGCCCTCGCCCGGGTGATCGCGGACCGACTTGTGGACCGCGCGCGGGCCGGCGCCCTGGGCGACGGCGGGCGGGAGCTCGATGGGCTGGTGGTGACGCTGCACGAGTCCCACGTCGCGTGGGCGAGCTACGAGCAGCCGCTGTGACTGAGGTCCACGTCGTCGTCCCGGAGGGCATCGACGACCCGGCGCGGCCGAGCGGTGGCAACACGTACGACCGCCGGGTCTGCCGAGGGCTCGTCGCGCTCGGCTGGGCGGTGCACGAGCACGCCGTGCCCGGCGCTTGGCCGCGGCCCGGCGGCGGCGGGGCACGCCGCCCTCGCGCGCGCCGTCCGGCGCATTCCGGACGGCGCCGTGGTGCTACTCGATGGGCTGATCGCGTCCACCGCCCCCGAAGCGCTCGTGCCGCAGGCGCGCCGGCTGCGGCAGGTTGTGCTCGTGCACATGCCGCTCGGCCACCGCCCGCCGGACGACGAGGCCGGCGCAGTCCGAGCGCGCGAGCGCGAGGTGCTCGCGGCGGCCGCCGCCGTCGTCACGACCAGCGCATGGACTCGGCGCCGGCTGGGGGAGCTGTACGCGCTGCCGGCCGACCGGGTGCACGTGACCGAGCCCGGCGTTGACGCCGCCTGCCTCGCGCCGGGGACCGCGGCCGGCGACGCGCTGCTCTGCGTCGCGGCGTTGACGCCCGACAAGGGGCACGACGTGCTGCTCGACGCGCTCGCGACGGCGACGGACCTGTCCTGGCGCTGCGCGTGTGTGGGCAGCCTGGTCCGCGATCCGGCGTTCGCCGACGGCGTGCGCCGGCGCGCGCGGGACAGCGGGCTCGGCGACCGGGTGCGCTTCCCGGGACCGCTCACCGGCGCGGAGCTGGACCGCGCGTACGCCGCCGCCGACCTGCTCGTGCTCGCCTCACACGCCGAGACGTACGGCATGGTCGTCACCGAGGCCCTGGCCCGCGGCCTGCCGGTCCTCGCCACCGAGGTCGGCGGAGTGACCGAGGCCCTCGGGCAGGGGGAGGACGGCACGCGGCCGGGGCTGCTGGTCCCGCCCGGCGACCCGGCGGCCCTCGGCGCCGCGCTGCGGACGTGGCTCGGCGACGCCGAGCTGCGCGCGCGCCTGCGCCGCGCCGCCCGGGAGCGGCGCGCGTCGCTGCGCCGGTGGCACGCGACCGACCTCGAGCGTCCTCGTCGTGCGCCGGCGCGGAAGTTCTCGCGGGAGCGGCGCGATGAGTGCGGAGGGCGTCCGGGTCAGCCCGGAGTGGCTCCTCCTGCGCGAGCCGGCCGACGCGGCGGCGCGCTCGGCCGAGCTCGCCGAGCGCCTCGGGCGGCACCTCGCCACGGCCGGCCGCCTCGTGATCCACGACCTCGGCGGCGGCAGCGGCGCGATGGGCCGCTGGCTGGCGCCGCGGCTGCCCGGGCCGCAGCACTGGGTGGTGCACGACCGGGACGCAGGCCTGCTGAAGCTCGCCGCCGCCGGCGCTCCGGGCCCGGCCGCCGTCACGTCGAGGCGAGGCGGTCAGACATCACGCGCCTGACGCCGCGTGATCTCGCGAGCGCGAGCCTCATCACCGCCTCGGCGCTGCTCGACCTGCTGACGGCGGACGGGCTGGTGCGGATGCTCCGCGCCTGCGCCGGGCGTCCGATGCTGCTCACGCTGACCGTCGTCGGCCGCGTCACCTTGAGCCCGGCGGACCCCTTGGACGCACGCATCGGCACGGCGTTCAACGCCCACCAGCGCCGCGGCGGCCTGCTCGGCCCAGACGCCGTCGCGGCCGCCGTCGAGGAGCTGCGCGCCGAGGTCCTCGTCCGGCCGAGCCCCTGGCGACTCGATGGGGCCCACGCCGACCTGGCGGCCGAGTGGGTCGACGGGTGGGTCGCCGCCGCCTGCGAGCAGGAGCCCGCCCTGGCCGCCGAGGCCGGCGCCTACAGGGAGCGGCGCCTGGCGCAGGCGGCCGCCGGGGAGCTCGCCGTCACCGTCGACCATGCCGACCTGCTGGTGCTGCCATGACGACCGCCGTCCGCGCCGGGCGCCGTACAGCAATCCGCCGGTGGTGGGTCCACCTCGCCGCCGCCGCCGCGACGCTCTCCGTCCTGGTATGGAGCCTGGGAACCGGCCCGTTCCTCGACGGCCTGCGCGCGGTCGACGGCGGAGCGCTGGCGGCCGCGTCAGGCTTGGCCGTGCTGACCACCTTGTGCTGCGCCTGGCGCTGGAGGATCGTGGCGCGCGGCCTCGGCGTCGACCTGCCGCTGGGTACGGCGGTGGCCGCGTACTACCGCTCGCTCTTCCTCAACGTCACGCTGCCCGGCGGGGTGGTGGGCGACGTCCACCGCGGGTGGAGCCACGGCCGTGACACGAGCGACGTCGGCCGCGGGCTGCGCGCCGTGGCGTGGGAGCGCTCGGCCGGGCAGGTCGTGCAGGTCGTCCTCACGGTCACCGTACTACTCGTCGTGCCGTCGCCCGTGCGGCCGGTCGTGCCGCTCGTCGCGCTCGCGCTCATCGCGGCGGCAGCGGGCGTCGCGCTGGCGGCGCGCGTCTGGCCCGCCGTCGGCGGGTCCCGCTGGGCACGGCTGCGCAGCGCCGCGGCCCGCGACCTGCGGGACGCGCTACTCGCCCGCCGGGCGTGGCCTGCCATCGCGCTCGCGTCGGCGCTCGTCGTTGCGGGGCACGCGGCCACGTTTCTGATCGCCGCGCGGAGCGCGGGGGTAACCGCGCCGGCGTCCGAAATGCTGCCGCTGGCGCTGCTCGTGATGCAGGCCGCGGCGCTGCCCAATCTGGGCGGCTGGGGGCCGCGCGAGGGCGTGACCGCTTGGGCGTTCGCCGCAGCCGGGCTGGGCCCGTCGCTCGGGGTCGCCACCGCGGTCGTGTACGGCGTGATGGTGTTCGTCGCCAGCCTGCCGGGCGCCGTCGTCCTCGTGGCGGCCTGGGTGTGCCGCACCCGTCCCGCGCCGTGGCTCAGGCGGCCGCATCTGAGCGGGCTCGGGGGCCCCGCGCATTTGGACGGAGCCCCGGATGTCTGACCGCCCATACATCCTGATGAGCTGCAGCGTGTCGCTCGACGGCTACCTGGGCGACCAGACGCCCCGCCTCGCGCTGTCCAACGAGGCCGACTTCGACCGGGTCGACGAGGTGCGCGCCTCCTGCGACGCGATCATGGTCGGCGCGGTCACCGTGCGCACCGACAACCCGCGTCTGCTCGTGCGCTCGCCCGCCCGCCGCCAGGAGCGCACGGCGCGCGGGCTCCCACCGTCGCCGAAGAAGATCACCGTGACAAACCGGGTGGACCTCGACGCGCGCTCGAACTTCTTCACCGCCGGCGAGGCCGAGAAGCTCGTCTACACCCCGACCTCGCGGGTGGCCGACGCCCGCGCACGGCTCGGGCCGGCGGCGACGATCGTGGACGGCGGCCGGCGCGTGCGCATGCGCTGGCTAACCGAGGACCTCGGTGACCGCGGCGTAGACCGCCTGATGGTCGAGGGCGGCGGCATCGTGCACACGCAGTTCCTGGCCGGCGACCTCGTCGACGAACTGCAGCTCGTCGTTGCGCCCTTCTTCGTCGGCGACTCCAGCGCCCCGCGCTTCGTGAGCGACGGCCGCTTCCCGTGGAACGCGGACCGGCGCGCGACGCTCGCCGAGGTGCGCCAGATCGGCGACGTCGTGCTGCTGCGGTACGCGCTCTCACCCCGGTTCCGGGACGAATGACCACGACGCGAGCCATCCAGACGGCTCCGGCCACCGGGCTGATCGCCCAGGTGCTGCTGCTGGCCATCCTTGCGGCGACCGCCAGGCTCGGCGAGGTGGGCTGGACCGTCGGTATCGCCTGCGCCGTGACCATGGCGGCGGCGCTGGCACGCGGCCTCGCGCGCGATCCCGGTGAGCGGCTGGGCCCGGCGTCCTGGGTGACACTCGCCCGCGCCACGCTGGCCGTCGGCGTCGCCGCGCTGGCCGCGGACTCGTTCACCCACGACACGCCGGTCGCGCTGCTCGTGACGCTCGCGGCCGTCGCGCTCGGGCTGGACGCGGTCGACGGATGGGTGGCGCGACACACCGGGACGGCGACCGCGCTGGGGGCGCGCTTCGACGGCGAGGTCGACGCGTTCCTGATCCTCGCCCTCAGCGTCTACGTCGCCCCCGCGTACGGTGCATGGGTGCTCGCGGTTGGGGCGGCGCGCTACCTGTTCCTCGCCGGCGAGCGGCTGCTGCCGTGGATGCGCACGCCGTTGCCGCCGCGCGGCTGGCGCAAGCTCGTCGCGGCGACGCAGGGGGTCGTGCTGACGGTCGCCGCAGCCGGGGTCCTGCCCCTGGCGCTCATGCAAGCCCTACTCGTCGCCGCGCTGGCGCTGCTGGCGGCGTCGATGGTCCAGTGCGTCTGGTGGCTGTGGCACGCCCGGCACGCCGCACACGACCAAGTGCCGGAGGGTGACGTCCGTCAGGCCCGACGCGGACGGCTGCGCACTGGAATCGCCGTGGCGATCACCCTCCTCGCCCTGCTGCTCGTCTGGGCCACCCTCGTCGCACCAAACCACCCGAGCGACCTCACCCTCGGCGCGTTCGCGCGGCTCCCCCTCGAGCTCCTCGTCGTCGTCGCCGTGGGCGCCCTGCTGCCCGCCACCCCGCGCCGCGTGCTCGCCGTGGCCGCGGGAGTCGTCCTAGGCGTGCTCGTGCTCGTGAAGGTCCTCGACATAGGGTTCTTCACGGCGTTCGACCGCCCGTTCAATCCCCTCGACGACTCGCGCTACGTGGGGATCGGCATCGAGACGCTGGGCCACGCGATCGGCAGCTCGAGCGCGAACCTCGTCGTAGCGGTCGCGGCCGTGCTCATTGTCGCGCTCCTCGCCCTCCCGGTGCTGGCGCTGCTGCGCGTGACGCGGGTCGCGGCCGGCCACCGCGGCTGGGCGCTTCGGGCGGCGACGGCGCTGGGCGTGATCTGGGTGGCCCTCCGCGTCGTCGGCGCGCCGGTCGCCTCCTCGAGCACGGCCGCCCTGGCCGTCGACGAGGTGGAGGCCGTGCGGGCCGGCCTGGCGGATCGCGCGGCATTCGCCCGCGAGATCGCCCACGACCGCTTCCGCGCCAGGCCCAGCAACCGGCCGCTGGCAGGCCTACGAGGCAAGGACGTCCTTCTCGTGTTCGTCGAGAGCTACGGGAGGGTCGCGGTCCAGGGGGGCTCATCCATCTCGCGCCGTATCCACGCCGTGCTCGATCGGGGCGACGCGCAGCTGCGAGCCGCCGGCTTCTCCTCGCGCAGCGCCTTCCTCACCTCGCCGACCTTCGGCGGCCTCAGCTGGCTGGCGCATTCCACCCTGCAGTCGGGCGTGCAGGTCGACGGCCAGCGGCGGTACGACCAGCTCGTCCAGAACGACCGCCTCACCCTCACCCGGGCGTTCAAGCGCGCCGGCTGGCGGGCGGTCGGCGCCATGCCGGGGAACCGCCGGGCGTGGCCGGAGGGCTCGACCTTCTACCACTACGACCGGGTCTACGACCGCCGCAACTTCGGCTATCGCGGCCCGGGCTTCGGCGTGCCCCCCATGCCCGACCAGTACACCCTTCTGGCCCTGCAACGTCGCGAGCTCGCCAAGCGTCATCGGCCGCCGCTCTTCGCCGAGGTAGACCTCATCTCGAGCCACGCGCCGTGGACGCGTATTCCGCGGTTCATCCCCTGGGACGACGTCGGCGACGGCTCGATCTTCGACCGCCTTCCGGCGGAGGAGTCCACAAAGGCCTCGCTCTTCGGCGATGCCGAGCGGGCCCGCTCCGCCTACGCCCATTCGATCGATTACTCGCTGAGCACGCTCTTCTCGTTCGTGCAGCGCTACGGCGACGACGACCTCGTGCTCGTCGTACTGGGCGACCATCAGCCCGCGACGGTCGTCACCGGCCAGGGCGCCAGCCACGACGTGCCCATCTCGGTCATCGCCCACGACCCCGAGGTGATGGACCGGATCGCCGGATGGAGCTGGCAGGACGGCATGCTGCCCAGCCCGCAGGCGCCGGTCTGGCCGATGGCCGCGTTCCGTGATCGGTTTCTCACCGCGTTCGGCTCGTCGCCGGCGAGAGGCAACCCGGTGTCGACTGAGGCGCTGCGGTGAGGCAGGACGACCGCGCGCCGTTCGACCGGGCGCTGCACCGCGCGCGCGTGTCGGCCTACGCTCCCGGCGAGTTCGTCGGGCAGGAGAGTTTCATGACCGCCGGCGAGATCCGGGCCCTGGCGGTGCAGGTCGGCATCGGCCCCGGAATCACGGTGCTGGACCTGTGCTGCGGCATCGGCGGGCCCGGGCGTTTCCTCACGCGGGAGCTTGGCTGCGTGTACCTGGGCGTGGACGCGAGCGCGAGCGCCGTCGCCATCGCCGGCGAGCGCGCGGGCGACCTGCCGTGCCGCTTTGCGACCGCGCACGTCCCGCCTTTCCCAGCCGGCGCCTTCGACGTCGTGCTCCTGCTCGAGACGATGCTCGCCTTCGAGGACAAGGACGCGCTGGTGCGCGAGATCGCCGCGGCGCTCCGGCCCGGCGGGCGCCTCGCCTTCACGCTCGAGGAGGGGCCTCCGCTCACGACGGCCGAGCGGGCGGCGATGCCCGACGCCGACACGGTCTGGCTCGCCCCGCTCGACGAGATGGCCATGTCCCTGGAGCGGGCCGGGCTCGTCGTCAGGTGGCGGGAGGACCACAGCCGCGCGCACCGCGCGATGGCACACGCGCTCGCGGACGCGTTCGCCGCGGACGCCGAGGAGATCGCCGCGCAGATCGGCCGCCGGGCACTGGACGAACTGCTCGCCGCCCATCGGCTGTGGATCGAGTGGCTGGATGAGGGGCGGGTTCGGAAGCTCGCGCTGGTGGCCGAGCGCGCCTAGTGTCCTGAGTCGGAAGTTCGGCATCAGCTTCCCGAGCGGCTGGGCGTGGCTGACGGTTCGACGCGACCGGAGCCGTACTTGGTAGTACGGCGAGGTCGCCGGCGACCGTCAGGCGCGTCCAGACGCCGGGAAGGTGCGGCGAACTAACGACTCAGGACACTAGCCCTACTCAGGTGCCCTGAGGTGCGCGCGGACCAGCAGGACGTCGTGGTCAGTGTGCGTGGCCGGCACCACCTGCGCCGAGGGCGAGCGGAGCGCGCCGCTTCCGTAGACGTGCTGGAGCCCGGGGGCCTGCTCGGCGGACCTGTCGGTGCGGGTCCAGACGCCGGCGGGGGCGCAGGACTGGCGACGGTTGACGTCACCCCCGAAGATGACGGTGCGTGCGGTCGCGCGACGTGCAAGGAGCGCCGAGAGTTCGACGCACTGCGCGTCGTTCCCCGCGACCTCAATGGTCGAGCGTGTGTTCAGGTGGGCGGTGCACACGTCGACGTCGACTCGGGTCGTGACGCACAGCCACCGCCGCCGCTCGATGCCGGCTTGTGCCTCGAAGTCTTGGTTGTCGGTGCTCTCTATGGCTGCCTCGGTGAGCACCGCGTCGCCGAAGAGTCCGCGGTCGCCCGGTCGGACGCAGCGTAGGCGCTCGCCGCGGTAAACCACTCTCGAGAAGCGCATGTGGTAACCGGTCCGCCGGCCAATCCGCGCGATGTCACCCCGGCAGGCCTCGTTGAAGGTGACCGCGTCCGGGTGCGCTTCACGGATCTGGGCCACTGCCTCCTCCACCACGGCCGGGTACGCGGCCTTGCCGTAACAGCCGGCCAGACCGGACAGGCAGAGGTTCATCTGCATCAACGTGTACGTGGAGCTCCCAGACGGCGGCACGGCCGCGGACTTACCTATCGACGTCGATGGTTCCCGCGCCCCCGGACCGCTTGTCTCCGACGATCGGCTGCAGCCGGACGGGGCGAGGACCAGCGCGCAACCCACCGCCGCAAGGAGCAGGACCCCAGAACTCCCGCCGACCCTCTGAGAGCGTCGCCTCGCGCGTCTACGAGACCCGGGCGTGCCGGGCCAACCCTTCAGGGACGCTCGAACGATTCCCAGGTGTCCCCGAAGAAGTCGGTCAACGTCACGCCGCCGAACAGGACCGAGCGTGCCCTCCCTGCGTCCCAGCTCAGCGCGGGCAGATAGCGCGGGCTCGGCCCCATGTCCTGCCGTTGGCGCCAGAGCTCGCCATCCCAGGTCCATGTGTCTCCGAGGAGCACAGCGGTCGAGTTCTCGACGCGGACTCCGCCGAAGAGGAGTGTCGTACCCGCGGTTCCGGTCATGGCATGCCCGTACCGAGTTGCCGGGCCCATGTTCGAGACCTGTTCCCAGGCGCTCCCATCCCACTCCCAGGTATCGCGCTGGGGTGTCGTGTCATCGGTGGTGAAACCGCCAAAGAGGACAATCCGCTGGCGGGATGCGTCGTACGCGAGAGCGCTAGCGACCCGCTGGCGTGGCCCCACATCCGCGACCTGGGTCCAGGTGGTGCCATCCCAGGCCCAGGTGCCGACGGGAGCCGGATCGAGCGTGCCGCCCGGGTCGGCCTGGCCGCCCTCCAGGATCGTCACCTGACGCGCGCCGTCGTACGCCATTTGAAAGTAGGCGTTGCGCGCCTGCGGTCCGGTGTCTTCGACCTGCGTCCAGGCTTCGCCGTCCCACTCCCACGTCTCCGAGACGTAGCTGGGGCCCAGCGTGCTGGTGAACACGACCGCGACGTCCCGATTCGAGTCGTAGGCCATGCCCGCGAGGTACGTCGGCGTCGGCCCTGTGTCGGCTACCTGAACCCAGCCCTCTCCGTCCCATTCCCAGGTGTCGTTGAACTCCTGCCCTCCGCCGCCACCCCAGAGCAGAGTCCTTCCCGTCGCCTCGAGGTGGGCCGTCGCCGCCGCGGCCCGTGGTGCTGGTCCGATGTCTTGCCGTTGTTGCCAGAGAAGGAGAGCCATCGCCCAGGCGGATGCTAGTGCGGCGCTTCGGAAGGCGACACGCGTTCTCCCGCGACTCCGGCACTTTGCGGCGCCGCCTGACGCACCGGACCCGGTACCTTGGCCCCGGCATGAACGTGACGCTCCCCGACGGCTCCCCCCTGGAGCTTCCCGACGGCGCCACCGGCGCCGACGCCGCGCGCGCGATCGGCGAGGGGCTGGCGCGCGCCGCGCTCGGTATCCGGGTCCGTCGGGACGGCGCCGAGCCGGACCTCCGCGATCTGGGGGCGCCGCTCCGGGACGGGGACACGATCGAGATCGTCACGGCGAAGAGCCAGGAGGACGGAATGGGTCCCCTCTGGCTGATCCGCCACGACGCGGCGCACGTGCTCGCCACCGCGGTGATGGAGCTCTACCCGGGGGTGAAGATCTCGATCGGCCCTCCGATCGCGGACGGCTTCTACTACGACTTCGAATTCCCCGAGAGTGTCAAGGTCACCGAGGACGACTTCGAGCGCATCGAGGCGAAGATGCGCGAGCACGTCGAGGCCGACGAGGCGTTCGAGCGCAGCGAGCTGCCGGCGGCCGAGGCGATCGAGCGTTTCAGGGCGGACGGCCAGGACTACAAGGTCGAGCTGATCGACGACCTCGTTCGGGATGAAGGCGTCGAGACCGTCTCGCTCTACCGAAACGGCCCCTTCACCGACCTCTGCCGCGGACCCCACGGGCCGTCCACGAAGCGCGTCAAGGCGTTCAAGCTCACGGCGGTCGCGGGCGCCTACTGGCGCGGCGACGCGAGCCGCCAGATGCTCACGCGCGTCTACGGCACCGCGTTCCTCTCGAAGGAGGACCTCGAGGAGCACCTGCGCCGGCTGGAGGAGGCCCGGGCGCGCGACCACCGGAAGCTCGGCCGCGAGCTGGGGCTCTTCATGTTCTCCGACTTGGCGCCCGGCATGCCCTTCTGGTTGCCGAACGGCACACACATCTGGAACGAGCTGACGCGGCTCTGGCGGGCCACGAACGTCGAGCGCGGCTACGTCGAGGTACGCACGCCGATCCTCTACGACGTCGAGCTGTGGAAGCGGTCCGGCCACTGGGACGTCTACCGGGACCACATGTACTTCACGGACATCGAGGACCAGCCCATGGGCCTGAAGCCCATGAACTGCCCCGCCCACTGCCAGATCTACAAGCACGAGTTGCGCTCGTACCGAGATCTGCCGTTGAGGCTCGCGGAGCAGGGCCTCGTGCACAGGCACGAGCCCAGCGGCACGCTCCACGGCCTGCTTCGCGTTCGCCACATCACCCAGGACGACGCCCACGTGTTCTGCACCGAGGAGCAGATCGAGGAAGAGGCGATGCGCTGCCTCGATTTCGGCTTCTTCATCTACCGCCAGTTCGGGCTCGAGCCCCGGCTCGAGCTGTCCACCCGGCCCGAGAAGCGCGTGGGGACCGAGGAGATGTGGGACAAGGCGGAGGCGGCGCTGCTGCGCACGCTCGAGAACAACGAGCTCGAGTACGAGCTGAACGAGGGCGACGGCGCCTTCTACGGGCCGAAGATCGACGCCCACGTGACCGACGCCGTCGGGCGCTCCTGGCAGCTCGGCACCGTGCAGCTCGACTACTACATGCCGGAGCGATTCGAGCTGACCTACATCGGGGCGGACAATGCCGAGCATCGCCCGGTGATGATCCACCGCGCCCTGATGGGCGCATTCGAGCGCTTCATCGGCATCCTCATCGAGCACTACGCGGGCGAGTTCCCACTCTGGCTCGCTCCGGTGCAGGCAGCGGTGCTGCCGATCGCCGACCGTCACGTGTACTACGCGCGCGAGGTGGCGGTGCGGCTGCGCGAGGGGGGCCTGCGCTGCGAGGTCGACGAGCGCTCGGAGTCGGTCGGGAAGAAGATCCGCGAGGCGGAGGTCACGAAGGTGCCGTACATGCTCGTCGTCGGGGATCAGGAGCAGACCGACGGCACGGTGGCGGTTCGCCGACACCGGGAGGGCGATCTCGGGGCCGTTGCGGTCGAGGAGTTCGCCGAGCGCGCACGCGACGAGATTGCCCGCCGGTCCTGAGACCGCCGCTATACTCGCGGGCGAATGACGGGCACCCACACCACGCGCATCCGCCGCCGCTGACGCGCTCGTGCCCGCTCCCCGGTTCTCGACTCACTGTGCGCCTTTGACGTTCACACTCTCCGCCTAGTGCCGATCCCTCGCAGATTCGATCGGCGCCCGCCCGAGCGCGATGAAACGCGCATCAACGAGCGGATCCGCGTGCCGCAGGTCCGTCTCATCGGCGAGGACGGCAACCAGATCGGCATCGTGTCGACCGACCAGGCCTTGCGCTACGCCCAGGAGCGCGACCTGGACCTCGTCGAGGTCGCGGCCGACGCCCGTCCACCGGTGTGCCGCGTGCTCGACTACTCGAAGTACAAGTACGAGCAGGAGCAGAAGGCAAAGGCCGCGCGCCGTCACCAGAAGCAGGTCAACGTGCGCGAGATCAAGCTGCGGCCGAAGATCGCCCGCAACGACTACGAGACCAAGAAGAATCACGTGGTGCGCTTCCTCAAGGGCGACGACCGCGTGAAGGTGACGATCATGTTCCGAGGCCGAGAGCAGACTCACCCCGAGCGCGGCGAGGCCCTCCTCAATCGGCTCGCGGACGACGTGGCGGACCTGGGCCTGGTCGAACAGGCGCCACAGCAGGACGGGCGCAACATGACGATGCTGCTCGCGCCCCACAAGAGGAGACCGCAGCAGGCCGAGCCCGCCGTGGCCGGGTAGAGCCCGAAAACGCGTCTGCTTCAATACGTCGTCGCCATGCCCAAGATGAAGACCCACTCGGGCACGAAGAAGCGCTTCCGCAAGACGGGCGGCGACAAGCTGCGCGCTCGGCATTCGTTCACGAGCCACAACCTCGGTAAGAAGAACGCCAAGCGCAAGCGGCGGCTGGGCCGGCCGGTCGTCGTGGACCAGCGCGACCGCAAGCGAGTCACGAGGTTGCTGCACAAGTGAGCCGGGTCAAGCGGTCGGTTCAGGCGCGCAAGAAGCGCCGCGCCGCTCTCGGGCGGACCAAGGGTTACCGCGGCCAGGCGCACTCGAGCTACAAGCGCGCTAAGGAGGCCCTGCTAAAGGCCGATTCCTACGCGTACCGCGACCGGCGCAACCGCAAGCGCGACTTCCGCCGTCTCTGGATCGTGCGGATAAACGCCGCCGCGCGCCAGGAGGGGATGAGCTACAGCCAGTTCATGCACGGCCTGCGCGAGGCGGGCATCGAGCTCGACCGAAAGGTGCTCGCCGACATCGCCGTCCGCGACCCCGACACGTTCCGACGCTTTGCCGAGAGGGCCCGGGAGGCCGTGGCCGCGTAGCGCCAACGGCACACCACCACTTCCCGGGCGCCCTCTGAGGCGCCCTTTTGCTTTTGTCAAGTAACTGAAAAACCCCGAGCGAAGCGACGGGTTTTGTGATCCGATCTGCCGACAACACCAAGCTCAAGACGATCCGGAAGCTCCAGCAGAAGCACTGGCGCGAGAAGCTGGGCCTGTTCGTGGCGGAGGGCGAGGACCTGGTGGCGGCGGCCGAGCGGGCCGGCTGGGAACCCGAGTTCGTGCTGCGCGCCGGCCGCGACGTGGAGCCCGATCTGCTGAGCCAGGCGAGCGCGCTCGGGTCGGGCAGCCGTGCGATCGGGGTGTACGCGCAGCGCTGGTCGGAGCCCGGCGGACGGCTGATGGTCTGGCTGCACGCGGTGGCGGACCCGGGCAACGTCGGCACCGTCCTGCGCTCGGCGCACGCCCTGTGCGACGGCCCGGTGATCCTGGGCACGGGGTGCGCCGACCCCTACTCGCCGAAGGCCGTGCGCGCGAGCATGGGCTCGGTCTTCGCCCGCCCTCCCGGGCGCGCGGCATTCGAGGAGCTGCCGGGCCTGCGGATCGCGCTCGACGCGCGCGCCGGTGAGGACGTGCGGGCGGTGTCGCTAACGGACCAGGTCGCGGTGTGCGCCGGGGCGGAGCGTCGGGGCCTTCCCGCTGTGGTGCTCGCGGGAGCCGATGAGGTCGCTCGGATCCCGCTGCGCCCGGACGGACCGGAGTCGCTCAATGTGGCCATGGCGGCGACCGTCGCCATGTACGAGGTAGCAATCAGGATGAGACGAGCTGGCACGTAGGGTGACGACTCCGCCGACTGAACGCCGCGGCTTCTCAGGCGACACCGGCCACCGCTGGTGTTGGCGCCTGAAGGCCCCGTCCGGGCCCCGGTTCCTGCGGTCTGTCTGCTTGTACGAGGATCGCGAGCGCACGGGTGAGGATCACCTTGGCGGCGTTCGTGTCCGAGTCGTCTCGGTTGCCGCAACGGGCACAGTGGAAGCGCGGCCCGTCGCGCGAGCCCGGATCGCATCGCCCGCACACGGCGCAGGTCTGGCTGGTGTGCCTGGCGTCGATACTCACGACTCGCCCACCAGCCTCTTCCGCTTTGTAGGCGAGCATCCGGAGGAATCTGCCCCAGCCCTGGTCTTGGATCTCGCGGTTGAGGCCGCGTTTTTGCGCCACCCCCGCGCCGGGCTTGGCGACCGTTCCACGAGCCGAGCGCACCATCCCTTTGAGATCAAGATCCTCGACCGCGATCAGTCCGAAGCGCTTGGCCAGGCTGCGCGAGTGCTTGTGCGCCCGATCGATCCTCCGGGCGAGCTCCCGCTCTCGCTGTCGGGCGAGCCTTTGAGCGGCTTTACGGCGCCTGTTCGAGCCCTTGCGCGTTCGTGCGTGGGCACGGGCGAGCCGGCGTGTCTTCGGCGCCCCCGCTCGGGCGGCGCGTGGCCCCTCGATAGGCTCGCCGCTCGAGAGCCGCGCGAGGCAGCGCACGCCGAGGTCCAGGCCAACTGCGGGTCCCGGATGCGGGTGGCCCTCGGACTCGGCGTCGGGCATTTCGATCTGGACGCAGACGTAGAAGCGACAGCCCTCACGCCCGCCGGGCCTGCGGCTCACTCTGGCTTCGCGCAGTGTTGCCGCTACGGGCAGCTCGCGGTGCCGCTTCACCTTGACCCGCCCAACGCCCTGGAGGTAGAGCCGGCCGTCGCGGAGCGCGACCCCGCCGGCGTTCCCGGCGAACGAAAACGCCAACGTGTTAAAGCGCCCGGCCGGCTTAAAACGCGGAAAGCCCGGCGTCTCGCCGCGTGCGATGCGGCGAAAGAAGGCGCGAAAGGCCCGGTCGAGGCGGCGCAGGACTTCCTGCTGGGACCAGAAGTTCGCCTCCGAGGGGAGGAGGTTCTCGGCGCGCAGGCCCGACAGCTCCGCCGACTGGTCGTGGTAGCGGACCGAGACACCGTGCTCACGCCACAGCTGGCGGCGCTGCTCGAGCGCCGCGTTGTAGAGCTCGCAGGCGGCCTTAAGCTGTGCCGCGAGCGCCTCGCGCTGGCGACGGGTGGGGTAAAGGCGAAAGCGGTAGGAGCGTCGCACGAACACATGTTCCCACTCGGCACGGACGGAAAAGACGACACCGACCCCAACGCGGACTGGACGTCCTCCTCGCGCGGAGGCCGTCTCCGGCCTGATCGTGGAACAGGTCTTTTCACTCGCACCGCACACGGCAGAGCCGGAGAGCGTGCCAGCAACCCCTCCGTCGACCAAGGCGGAGGTTCCCCGCTGACCGCGATGGCCGCCCATGCCTGACCTCCAGCAGCTGCGGGCCGAGGCCGAGGCGGCGATCGGCGCCGCCGGGAGCGCGTCCGAGCTCGAGGAGCTGCGCGTGCGCTACCTGGGCCGCAAGTCGCAGCTGACGCAGGCGCTGCGCTCGATCGGCGAGCTGCCGCCGGAGCAGCGCGGCGCAGTCGGAAAGGAGGCGAACGAGGTGCGCCGGGCGCTCGAGGGGCTGGTGGAGCGGCGCGCCGCGGAGCTCGAGGCGAGCGAGCTCGACCGCCGGCTGGCCGAGGACCGCCTCGACGTGACCCTTCCGGGAGACCCGCCGATGCCGGTCGGCCACCTGCACCTCGTTTCGGAGATTCGCCGGCGGATGGAGGACATCTTCGTCGGGCTGGGCTTCTCGGTGCTCGAGGGGCCGGAGGTCGAGTACGGCTACTACAACTTCACCGCCCTCAACCACCCGCCCGAGCATCCGGCGCGGCAGCGGCAGGACACCTTCTACTTCCGCGACAGCGTCCTGCTACGCACCCACACCTCGCCGATGCAGGTGCGCGCGATGGAGGCGCAGGAGCCGCCGATCTACGTCGTCGTCCCGGGTCGCACGTACCGGCCCGACACCCCGGACGCGACCCACGTGCCGATGTTCCACCAGCTCGAGGGGCTCGCCATCGACGAGGACATCACGCTCGCGGATCTCCAGGGGGTGCTGCTTGCGTTCGCCCGTCAGATGTTCGGCGAGGACACCGAGGTGCGCCTGCGCCCGGGCTACTTCCCGTTCACGGAGCCGAGCGTTGAGGTCGACGTCTCCTGCTTCCGCTGCGGCGGGACGGGGTACCTCGGCTCGGCGCGCTGCCCCACCTGCAAGGGCGAGGGCTGGATCGAGATCCTGGGTTCGGGGATGGTCGATCCGAACGTGCTCGGCTACGTGATCGACAACGGCTACGACCCCGAGCGCGTGCAGGGGTTCGCGTGGGGAATGGGCATCGAGCGCATCGCGATGCTCGTCCACGAGGTGCCGGACCTGCGGCTGCTGTTCGAGAACGACGTGCGCGTGCTGGAGCAGTTCGGGGCATGAGGATCCCCGTCGCATGGCTGCGCTCCTATTGCGACCCCTGCCTCTCGGCCGAGGAGATCGCCGACCGCCTGACGATGGCCGGCCTCAAACTCGAGCGCCTGCACAGGACCGGGGTGGGGGACACCGGCGCGTTCGTGATCGGCAAGGTGCTCGGGGTGGAGAGCCACCCGGGCGCCGACCGGCTCACGGTCTGCGCGGTCGACGACGGGTCCGGCGCTCCTCGCACGATCGTATGCGGCGCCCCGAACGTGGCCGCCGGACAGACCGTGGCCGTCGCCCGGCCCGGCGCCACGATGCCCGACGGCAGCGTGCTCGGCGAGGCCACGCTGCGCGGCGTCACGTCCAGCGGCATGATCCTCGCCGAGGACGAGGTCGGGATCGGCGAGGACCACGCCGGGATCATGGTTCTCGCGGACGGCGCCCAGCCCGGCGCGCCACTCTCCGAGCACCTCCCGATCGCCGACGAGGCGATCGAGATCGAGATCACGCCGAACCGCCCGGACGCCATGGGCGTCTACGGCGTGGCTCGCGACCTGCACGCGGCCACCGCCGCCCCGCTGGCCGAGGACCCGACCGCCGCCGACGCAGACCCGCGAGGGACCGATTCCGCGGCGGACCACGCCGCCGTGGAGATCGCCGATCCCGACATCTGCCTGCGCTTCACGGCGCGCGTCTTCGAGGACGTGAAGATCGGGCCGTCCCCGCTCTGGCTGAAGCAGCGGCTCATGGCGGCCGGGCAGCGTCCCATCTCGAACGTCGTAGACATCACCAACTACGTGATGCTCACCTGCAGCCAGCCGCTCCACGCCTTCGACCTCGACGAGGTGCGGGGCGGACGTATTGTCGTCCGCAAGGCGGCCGAAGGCGAGACGATGACCACCCTGGACGGGGTGGAGCGCACCTTCACGTCCGAGATGGCGCTCGTCTGTGACGCTGAGGGACCGAGCGGGATCGCGGGGATCATGGGCGGCCAGATCTCGGAGGTGTCGGACGAGACCACGCGGGTCCTGATGGAGGCGGCCACCTGGGTGGGGCCGAACATCATGCGCACCTCCCGGGCGCTCGGGCTGCGCACCGAGGCCTCGGCGCGATTCGAGAAGCAGCTCCACCCCGACCTGGCCATGGCGGCGCAGCGGCTGGCGGCGCGGCTGATGGTGGACCTGTGCGGGGCGCGGATGGTGCCCGAAACGATCGACGGCTACCCGGCGCCGAAGGGGCTGCGCACCGTCCCCCTTCGCCATGAGCGGATCACCCGGCTGCTCGGCCAGGAGATCGCGCCCGAGGACGTGAGGGGGATCCTCCGACGGCTCGGCGTCGAGGAGAGGGAGGACGGCTGGCTCGTGCCGGCCTGGCGCGACTCGGACGTCCAGCGCGAGGCCGACCTGATCGAGGAGGTCGCCCGGATTCACGGCCTCGACAAGCTGCCCACGACTCTGCCGTCCCGACGGCACGCGGTCGGGCTCCTCACTCCGCGGCAGCGCCTGCGGCGGCGGCTCGAGGATGCGCTGCGCGATCGTGGTCTCGACGAGTGCATCTCGTACTCCTTCACCTCCCCCGAGGCGATCGAGCGGCTACGGCTCCGGGACCAGCCGCTGCTGCGGGTCGACAACCCGCTGAGCGAGGAGCTGAGCGTGATGCGCCCGCTCCTGCTGCCGGGACTCTTGGACGCGGCCCGCCACAACGCGGCGCGCGGTCGCGCGGGTGTGGCGCTGTTCGAGTCCGCCCACGTGTACCTGCCGTCGGACTCGCCCGACGTGCCGGACGACGTCTCGCCGCGGGGGGCGATGCCGGCCGAGGAGCGCGAGCACCTGGCGGCGCTCGCGACGCAGGCCGCGTCCGGGGGCTGGCGCACGCCGCCGCGGCCCGCCGACTTCCACACGCTGCGGGGGCTGCTCGAGGCGGTGCTGGAGGTGGCCCGGATCGATTGGCGCGTGGAGCCGGTGCCGCGGCCGTTTCTCCACCCGGGCCGCGCAGCGGCCGTGCTGGCCGCTGACGGGCGCGAGCTCGGCTGGATCGGCGAGCTGCACCCGCTCGTCGCGCGGGCGTGGGAGCTCGACGGGCCGGTGGCCGCGTTCGAGATCGACTTCGGAACGGTTGCCGAGCTGGCGCCGGGCGAAAGCACGTACCGCGACGTGACTACCTTCCCCGGAGTCCTGCAGGACATCGCCGTGGTGGTGCCCGAGGAGGTGCCGGCGGCGGAGGTCGAGGCTGCCGTGCGCGCCGGCGGCGGCGAGCTGCTCGACCGGCTGGCCGTCTTCGACCTCTACCGCGGCGAGCAGGTGGCTGAGGGCGGGAAGTCGCTGGCCCTGCGGCTCGAGTTCCGCGCGCCGGACCGCACGCTCACCGACGAGGAGGTGGCGCAGCGCCGGGCGGCGATCGAGCGCGAGCTCGAGGGGATCGGGGGGCGGCTGCGTGCCTAAGGTCGCCGTGATCGGGGCCACCGGCTTCGGCGGGGCGGTGTGCGCGTACATCTGCCGGCACCACCCCTCACTCGAGCTCACGGTCGTGACCGCGCGCGGGGAGGCCGGGCGCCGGCACGACGAGCTGTACCCCGCCTACCGGGTGCCGCTCGTGATGGAGACCTTCGACCCGGACTCCGTGGCGGAGCGGGCCGACGCGGCGCTCGTCGCCTACCCCCACAAGGCCGCGGCCGGCGCAGTGAGCGCTTTACGCGAGCGCGGCATCAAGGTCGTCGATCTCTCTGCGGACTTCCGGCTCGACCGCGGGAGCTACGAGCGCTGGTACCAGCCGCACGAGGCGCCCGAGCTGCTCGACAAGGCGGTCTACGGGTTGCCCGAGGCGCACCGCGAGGAGATCCGCGGCGCCGAGCTGGTGGCCGGCCCGGGATGCAACTCCACCGCCGCCCTGCTGGCGCTCCTCCCGCTGCGGGGACGGATCGACGACGCCGTCGTGGACATCAAGGCGGGCGTATCCGGGGCGGGGCGCGAGGCCACCGAGGAGACCCACTTCGTGTCGGCGATCGACAACGTGAACCCCTACAAGACGGAGGGCCACCGCCATGTGGCCGAGCTCGAGCAGGAGCTGCCCGGCGTCCGCTTTGCGTTCGTGCCGCACCTGCTGCCGATCGACCAGGGAATCCTCGCGAGCTGCTACGTGACGGCGAACGGAGCCATGACGAAGGAGTCCGCGCGCGAGCTGTTCGAGCGGGCCTACGCGCGCGAGCCGTTCGTGGAGGTGATCGACGAGCCGCCGCGCACGCGCGACGTGCGCTTCACGAACCGGGCGACCGTCTACGTGACGGTGGTCGGCGACCGCGTCCTCTCGTTCTGCGCGATCGACAACCTCTGGAAGGGGGCCGCCGGGCAGGCCGTGCAAGACCTGAACCTCATGCTCGGGCTGCCGGAGACGGAAGGGCTTGTATGAGCTTCTTCCGCTCGCGCTGGGTCGACGCGCCGGCGCACGCGGGCGAGCTGCACCCGACCGCGCTGCCGCGCGGCTTCAGGGCCGCGGGCGCGGCCGCGGGAATCAAGCCGGAGGGCCTCGACGTGGGCGTCCTCGCCTCCGACGCGCCCGAGACGGTGTCCGCCGCCCGCTTCACCACCAACGCGCGCGTGGGCGCCCCGGTGATCGTCTCGCGCGAGGCCGACCTCCACGGCCTGCGCGCCGTGGCGGTCAACTCCGGCTGCTCCAACGTGGGCGACGGGCGCCGGGGGCTCGAGACCGCCGTCGCCATGCAGGCGGCGGCTGCGGGCAAGCTCGGGTTGCAGCCCCGCCAGGTTGGCGTTGCCTCCACCGGCGTGATCGGTACAGAGCTTCCCC
This sequence comes from uncultured Thermoleophilaceae bacterium, assembly GCA_963812915.1. GTDB lineage: Bacteria > Actinomycetota > Thermoleophilia > Solirubrobacterales > Thermoleophilaceae > JACVRW01. Next base: position 135,000 of record CAWEXB010000007.1, read on the forward strand.
GCGACGCGGTGGTCGGCGGCGTGCGTGCCGCCTGCGACGAGCTCGGCCTCGACGCCACCACCTTCTCCGAGGCGATCCTCACGAGCGACGGCGGCCCGAAGCGCGCCTGCCTCGAGGTCCACCTGCGCTCGGGCGCGGTGCGGCTGGCGGCGCAGGCCAAGGGCGCGGGCATGATCTCACCGCGCTTCGCGACCATGTTCTGCTTCGTCGAGACCGACGCCGCGGTGTCGGCCGACACGCTCGAGCTGCTCACCGGCGTCTGCGTGAAGCGCTCCTTCGACCGAATCTCCGTCGACGGCCAGCTCTCGACGAGCGACTCCGTGTTCGCATTCGCCAGCGGGGCGTCGGGCGTGCGGGTGGAGCCGGAGTCCGAGGAGGAGCTGAGGCTGGGGGAGGCGCTCGACTCGCTCCTGCGTCAGCTCGCGCTGGAGATCGTGGCCGACGGCGAGGGTGCGGAGAGGGTCGGGCGGATGGTGGTACGCGGCCGGCCGGACGCCGTGGAGCCCGTGGCGCGCTCGATCGCGGGCTCGCCCCTCGTGAAGGCCTCGCTCCACGGCGGCGATGCGAATTTCGGCCGCATCCTCCAGGCGGCCGGCCAGGCCTGGCCGCGCGGCGAGCCGTTCATCGCCGATCTCGAGATCGAGGGTCGCCTGCTCGTTTCCGCCGGTGACGTGGTGGAGGCCGCCCCGGCCGATCTCGTGGACGGCTCCGAAGTCGAATACGTGCTCACGATGCCCGGCGAGGGCGGCGAGACCGAGGTGTTCTTCAGCGACCTCAGCCCCGAGTACGTGCGCTTCAACTCCGGTGGAACGACGTGAGGGACGTCGGCACCCTCCTCGAGGCCTTGCCCTACATCCGCGAGTTCCACGGCGAGACCGTGGTGATCAAGTACGGCGGCGCGGCGATGACCGACCCGGCGCTCAAGGAGGAGTTCGCGCGCGACGTCGTGCTGCTCAAGTACGTCGGCATGAACCCGGTGGTGGTGCACGGCGGCGGCCCCGACATCACGCGCTACATGGAGCGGCTCGGGATGGAGGTCAAGTTCGTGGAGGGCCTGCGGGTGTCCGACGAGGCCACCGTCGAGGTCGCGAAGATGGTGCTGGTCGGCAAGCAGAACAAGGACATCGTGCTGCTCCTGGGCCGCCACGGGCAGCCGGCCGTGGGCCTATGCGGTGATGACGGACTGCTCTTCACGGTCAAGAAGCGCCTCGCGGGCAAGACCGACGTGGGCTTCGTCGGCGAGATCGAGCGCGTGGACGCAGGCGTGCTCAACCACATCGCCGAGGACTACATCCCCGTAATCGCCTCGGTGGGCGCCGACCTCGACGGCAACTCGTACAACGTCAACGCCGACGCCGCGGCGGCGGCCGTGGCCGACGCGATCGGCGCCTTGAAGGTGATGTTCCTCACCGACGTGGAGGGCTGGCGCGCCGACCCGGACGACGCCGACAGCCGCATATCCGAGGCGACCGCGAAGGAGTTGCGCGGCCGACTCCCCGACGTGAGCGGCGGGATGCGGCCCAAGCTCGAGGCCTGCCTGTACGCGCTCGAGCACGGCGTCGCCAACGCGCACATCATCGATGGGCGGCTGCCGCATTCGCTGCTGCTCGAGCTGTTCACGGACGAGGGAATCGGGACGAAGCTGTGGCCCTGAACGAGCTCCAGGCCCTGGAGCGAGACGCCGTGATGCCGACGTACGCCCGCCACCCCGTCGAGTTCGTGCGCGGCGAGGGCACTCGGCTATGGGACGACGAGGGCAACGAGTACCTCGACTTCCTCACCGGCATCTCGGTGGCGCTGCTCGGCCACTGTCACCCGCGGGTGCTCGAGGCGGTGGGCGACCAGGCCGGGCGGCTGATGCACGTCGGCAACCTCTACTACACCGAGCCGGGAATGCGGCTGGCCGGCCGGCTGTCGGAGCGCTCGCTCGGCGGCAAGGTCTTCCTCTGCAACTCCGGGACCGAAGCGACGGAGTGCGCTATCAAGCTCTCGCGCCGCCACAGACCGGGCGGCGACTTCGTGGTGCTCGAGGGCGGCTTCCATGGCCGTACGATGGGAGCGCTCTCGGCGACGCCGCAGGAGGAGAAGCAGGCGCCCTTCGCGCCGCTCGTGCCGGGCTTCCGGGTGGCCTCGCGGCACGGGCCGCTCCCGGTTGACGAGCGCACAGCGGCCGTGATCATCGAGCCGATCCAGGGCGAAGGCGGAATCCATCCGATCGACCCCGAACTGCTCGCGTCCGCGCGCGAGGCCTGCGACGAGCACGGGGCGCTGCTGGTCTTCGACGAGATCCAGTGCGGGATGGGCCGAACCGGCACGCTGTGGGCGTGGCAGCAGCTGGGCGTGCGGCCCGACGTGATGACCGTGGCCAAGGGGCTGGGCGGCGGGCTGCCGATCGGGGCCTGCGTGACCTCGCCCGAGCAGGGCAACGTGCTCCAGCCCGGCGACCACGGCTCCACGTTTGCCGGCGGCCCGGTGATCTGCGCGGCGGCGAGCGCCGTCTTGGAGGTGGTGGACGATCCGGCGTTCCTCCAGGCGGTCACACGTAAGGGGGACCGTTTGGCGGCCGGGTTGCGCGACCTCGGGCTCGGCGTGCGCGGGCTGGGTCTCATGCTCGCCTTCCGCGCCGACGACGGCCCCGCGCTCGTGCGGCGGGCGCTGCTGGACGAACGCCTGGTGCTGAACGCAACCGGGCCGGACACGGTGCGGCTGCTGCCGCCGTTGACCGTGTCGGACGCCGAGATCGACGAAGCCGTACGCCGGATTGGTGCGCTGCTCTTGAGTTCTGGCGGCGCGTGACCGGCCTGCTGTTCGCCTACGGCAGCAACCTGGCGGCCTCCGAGATGGCCGCCTGGTGTCCGGCGGCGCGCTTCGCCGGCCTCGCGCGGCTCCCCGACCACCGGCTCGCCCTCAACCGGCGCTCGATCCGCTGGGGCGGCGGCGCCGTCGACATCGTGCCCGCTCGCGGTGAGGAGGTCTGGGGCGTCCTCTACGAGGTTCCCGACGGTGCGCTCGACCGCCTCGATGCGAAGGAGGGGGAGGGGTGGGCGTACCGGCGCGTCGCCGTCCGCGTCGAGGCGGACGGCGCCGGCCCACTTGAAGCCGAGGCCTATGAGGTCGTCGACAAGGAGCCGCACGAACTGCCGCCGACTCCCCAGTATGCGGCCCTGCTCGCGCGCGGGGCCCGCGAGCGCGGGCTCCCCGAGGCGTATGTGGGGCGCCTGTTACGGTGGCTCGCTCGATGAGCGAGGAGCGCCGCACCCTCATCAAGACGGCCTCCTACGAGGCCGAGCCGGGTGAGGTCGGACGGGTGCTTCTGCTCTACTCGGGCGGCCTCGACACCAGCGTGATGCTGAAGTGGATCCAGGACGAGTACGAGGCCGAGGTGGTGGCGCTTACGGTCAACCTCGGCCAGCCGGGCGAGGACTTCGAGGTCGTGAAGGGCAAGGCGCTGCGGCTCGGCGCCCTGGAGTGCCACGTGGTCGACGCGCGCGATGAGTTCGCGAGCGACTACGTGCTTCCGGCCATCAAGGCGAACGGGCTCTATGGCGGCGGCTACCCGCTGTTCACGGCGCTCGGGCGCCCGCTGATAGCCAAGCTGGCGGTCGAGTATGCCCGGAAATCGGGCTGCGACACGATCGCCCACGGCTGCACCGGCAAGGGCAATGACCAGGTCCGGATCGAGTCGGCCGTGATCGCGCTCGACCCGGAGATGAAGATCATCGCGCCGGTGCGGGGCTGGCAGATGGGGCGGGAGGAGGAGATCGCCTACGCTCGCCAGCACGGCATCCCGGTGAAGGGCGGCACCGAGTCGCCGCCCTACTCGATCGACGACAACCTCTGGGGCCGCTCCTCTGAGGGCGGGCCGATCGAGGATCTCGACGAGCCGCCCCGCGACGACGTCTTCCAGCTCGTGACACGCCCCGAGGACGCGCCCGACGAGCCCGAGGACGTCGCGGTCGAGTTCGACCGTGGCTGCCCCGTGGCCCTGAACGGCGAGCGAATGGGCCTCGTCGAGCTGCTCGAGCGCGCCGGCGAGTTGGGCGCCCGCCACGGGGCCGGGATCGTCGACCACGTGGAGGACCGCATCGTCGGGCTGAAGGTACGCGACGTCTACGAGGTTCCCGCTGCCGCGATCATCCTCACGGCCCACAAGGAGCTCGAGAAGCTCGTGGGGACCATCCACCAGAACACGTTCAAGCCGCACCTCGACGACCACTGGGCCTACCTCGTGTACGCCGGGCTCTGGTACGAGCCGCTGCTGTCCGACCTGAGCGCGTTCATGGACGCGGTGAACGAGCAGGTCACGGGCGAGGTGACGATGCGCCTCTTCAAGGGCGGCGCCCGAGCCGTCGCGCGCCGTTCCCCGAACGCGCTCTACGACCCGGCGCTGGCCGGCTTCGGCGAGTCCGGGGGCCTGTTCGCGCAGCAGGCGAGCCCGGGTTTCATCGAGCTGTGGTCGTTGCAGTCGCGAATGGCATACAGGGTTCGGAACCGGGAATGAGGAGCGAATGAAGACAAAGGGCTACACCGTGCTCGGCTGGCTCACCTGGCAGGGCATCAAGGCCGTCGGCACGCGCAAGATGGGGCAGAACAAGGTCAAGCTCGGCGCGGCGGCGACCGTGCTGCTGGTGCTGGTGGGCGGTCTCGCGGCCGCGCGCGCCTCGGGCGGCGAGGAGTAGCCGCAGGTCAAGCCCGCGCTCGCGGTGGCCTGAAGGGCCTCAGGCCGGGTGCGGACTTGGCGTCAGGGACGGCGGCGCGTCGACGAACGGCAGCCGGTCGCGCAGACCCGTGACCTCGAATACGCGCTGCACCGAGCCGGGGCCCTCGACGACGAGCAGTTCCCATCCTTCCTTGCGTGCGGCCGCGTGGGCATCGAGGACGAGGTGCAGGCCGGTGGAATCCATGAACGTCACGCCCCGCAGGTCGAGCACGAGGCGCTCGCAGCCGGCAGCGACGCACTCGTCGATCTTGCGTCTGACACTGCCCACCGTCGCAAGGTCAATCTCTCCGATTGGGCGCACGCGCACGCCCCGCGGCTCTGGCTGGGCGTCGACCTGGAACCGCGCTGCCTCGTCGGGGCCGCGAGTTCCCGGCCTATTGTCGCCGTTACGTGGATGGAGTCGGTTACGCAGGCTCATTAATTCTCAGGAATTCTCAGACCCGGCACTGCTCAAGCCCCGCAATGGAAGCCGAACCGCCCCCGTTCTCAACCAGAAGTCCTCACCGCGCGTTCGCCGCTGCTCGGACCTAGGACGATCATAACGCTCTTGGGACCGGGCGGGTAGGACTTCTAGCTGCCGGGGCCGGGAGCGGTGAGCTCGAACCACACGCGCGTGCCGTGCTCCCGGCTCACGCCCCACCGAGCGGCGAGCAGCTCCACCAGATGCAGCCCGAAGCCGCCGTTCCCCCCGTTGGCGCGCTTTGAGACCGCGCCGTGACCTCGGTCCTCGACTTCCACCCGAACGACGCCATCCAGGGCGAAGGTGCGAATACGCACCGGCGCACCGGGCGGCTGATCCGCATGCCGAATGCTGTTGGTCACGAGCTCGGACACGAGCAGGCAAGCGTCCTCACGCATCTCGGTGTGCGCACGGCCTTCGAGCCACCGCGAGACGGCCGCGCGCGCGGCCAACGGCGCCGCGGGCTCGCAGGCCACCGTCGCCTCGCCCACCTGGACAAGGCCTTCTCCTTGATCTGGCGACATAGCATCCTCCTGGGAACTCCCGCACGACCCGGTTCCGGCTAAGACGGTCCGGCGGGCACTCCGTAGGTATGGAGGAACAGGTCCGGCGCTTCTCGCCAGTTGCGAAGCTGATCGAGCCGCGTCAAAACTGAGGCTCCACGGACAGATTACCCGGCCCCAACGACAACCATGCGCGAGTCACAAGGCGATATCGAGCGGCCGTCTGCCTGGCGCCGCGTGGGCTATGCTGGCCGGGACGGATCCGCTTGGGGGTTCTCGATCTTCCTCCGCCTTGCTCGCGGCCGCGCTTCAGAGGGAGACGGAAGGCGGCTCCCATGGGCGGAACCCAGGATCCCTCCACGGGCAACACGCTGCAGGCGGTGTCCAACGCGATGGTCAAGCTGCACAAGGAACAGTTCGGCCGCGGCCCCACCAACGCGCGGAGCTACTTCGCCGGGCCCGACACCCTGGTCTGCACGCTGGAGGACTCGCTCCTGCCGGCCGAGCGCATGATGGTCAAGATGGGCGAGCACAACCGCGTCCGCGAATCCCGCATGTTCCTTCAGGTCGCCTCGCAGGAGCAATTCGTCGGGGCCGTCGAGGAGCTCGTGTCGCGCAAAGTGAGGGCGTTCTCCAGCGCAACCGATCCCGATGCGGGAGTCGTCTTCGAGGTCTTCAGCTTCGAGCCCGAGGACACACACGGCGACGGATCCAGGCCGACGTAGGCGCCAGGCGAGCAAGGCCGGCGACGAACCGGCGTTCTCGCAACTCGTCGAGAGTCACCGGCGCGAGCTGCAGGTGCACTGCTACCGGATGCTCGGGTCGCTCGAGGACTCGGAGGATCTCGTCCAGGAGACCTTCCTGCGCGCGTGGCGGGGGCGCGCGAGCTTCAGCCCCCGCGAAACGTCCTCGTTTCGGGCGTGGCTCTATCGGATAGCGACGAACGCGTGCCTCGACGTGCTTCGCAGGCAGGCCACGCCGGATCCTGCCGCCGCACGTGGCGCCGGCGGGGGACCCGGCGGCCCCGCCTCCGCCCCCGGCTGATCTTCCCTGGCTGCAGCCGTATCCCGATCGGCTGCTCGAGCCGATCGCTCCGGCGGGCGACGAGCCCGGTGCGGTGGTCGTCGCGAGGGAGACGATCGAGCTCGCCTTTCTCGCCGCGATCCAGCATCTGCCGCCGAGACAGCGGGCGGTGTTGATCCTTCGCGACGTGCTCGGATGGTCGGCGAAGGAAACGGCCCTGCTGCTCGAGGCGAGCGTCGCGTCGGTGAACAGCGCGCTGCAGAGGGCCCGAGCGACGCTTCGGGACCGTCTACCCGAGCGGCGGACCGAGTGGGCGCCGTCGTCGGGTCCGAGCGAGGAGGAGCGCGAGCTGCTGCGACGCTACGTGGAGGCCCACGAGCGTGCCGACGCCGACGCGCTGGCCGAGCTCCTGCGGGAGGACGCGCGCCTCGTCATGCCTCCGCACCCAACCTGGTACTCGGGGCGGGAGGCGATTATGACCGCCATGCGGCAGGGCTTCGACCCCGATTTCGGACGGCTCCGCACCCTGGTCGCCGCGGCCAATATGCAGCCCGCGGCAGCCCACTACCTGCGCGCGCCCGGGGAATCGGCCTACCGGCCGCTGGCGCTCGACGTGCTTCGGCTCGACCGCGGACGCGTCTCGGAGATCACCTCGTTCGTCTCCCCCGAGCTGTTTCCGGCGTTCGGGCTGCCGCCGACGCTGTGACCGATGAGTTTCTCGCGCATCTTCGTTGTAGAGGCATGAGAACTCTCGCTGTCAACACATTCATATCGCTCGATGGAGTCATGCAGTCGCCCGGTGGCCCGGACGAGGACCCGACCGGCGGGTTCACCCACGGCGGCTGGGGCGCCCCCTACTTCGACGACGAGATGCTGGCGCAGGTGGCCGAGTCCGACCCCTACGAGCTCCTGCTCGGCCGCGGGACCTACGAGATCTTCGCGGCGCACTGGCCCTACGACGAGGGCCCGATCGCCGATCGGCTCAACGGCACGCGCAAGCACGTCGCCTCGACGACGCTCGAGCGCGTGGAGTGGAACAACTCCACCCTGATCACCGGCGACGTCGCCGACTACGTCGCGACACTGAAGCGGCAGGACGGCCCCGAGATCCAGGTCCACGGCAGCCCGGGTCTCATCCAGACGCTGCTCCGGCACGACCTCATCGACGAGTTCCGCATGTGGATCTTCCCCCTGGTGATCGGCACCGGCAAGCGCGCCTTCGGTGACGGCACGATCCCCGCCGCACTGAAGCTGGTCGACAGCAAGGTCTCGAAGACAGGCGTCACGATCAACACCTACAAACGAGCGGGTGAAATCGACGCCGGGTCCTTCGAATTCGACGAGCCGACCGAGGCCGAGCTCGAGCGGCGCGAGCGTCTCGCGCGATAAGGTCGCCAGCCCCGCAAACTGCGGGCGGCCGCCCGGAGCCGTCGGCCCGCGGACGTAGACTCGGGATCGATGTCGCAGTCCCCCTGCGTCCACCTTCATGTCCACTCCGAGTACTCGGTGCTCGACGGCGCCTGCCGCATCGACGCGCTCGCCGAGCGCGCGGCCGCTTTCGAGCAGCCGGCGCTGGGGCTCACCGACCACGGCGTAATGAACGGAGCCGTGGAGCACTACCAGGCGTGCCGGAAGCACGGGATCAAGCCGATCCTGGGCCTGGAGGCCTACTTCGTCGACGACCACCGCACCCAGGCGGTGCGTTACGAGCGCAACCACCTCACGCTGCTGGCTGCGAGCGACGAGGGCTTCCGCAACCTGGTCAAGCTGAGCTCGGCGGGCTATCTCGAGGGCTACCGGCGCGGCAAGGCGAACGTCGACCTCGAGCTGCTGTCGAAGTACGCCGCCGGCGTAATCGCCCTCACGGGCTGCCTCCAGTCGCGCTTCTGCCGTCGTCTCGTTGAGGACATCGCACCCGAGGCGCGGAACCACGCCGACCAGCTGCTCCAGGTCTTCGGTGCCGACAACGTCTACTTCGAGCTGCAGCGCAACGGCGTCGCCGAGCAGGACAAGGCGAACGAGGGCATCGTCCGGATCGCGGCCGAGCTCGGCCGGCCGCTGGTCGCCACCGCCGACGTGCACTACCTGCGGCGCGAGGACTACGACAACCACAGGGCGCTCCTGTGCGTTCAGACGAAGAGCACCCTGGAGCAGCCAAAGCTCAGCTTCGACCGCAACGAGTTCTTCCTCAAGAGCTCGCCCGAGATGGCGGAGGCGTTCACGCCGTGGCCCGAGGCGGTCGCCAGCACGCTCGAGATCGCCGAGCGCTGCAACGTCGAGATAGAGCTCGGGAAGATGCTGATCCCGCGCTTCCCCACGCCCGCGGGTGAGGCGGAGGAGGCCTACCTGCGCCGACTGGCCCACGAGGGGCTGCGGCACCGCTACGGCGATCCGCCGCCGGCCGAGGCCGTGGAGCGCCTCGAGCTCGAGCTGGGAGTGATCGAGAAGATGGGCTTCGCGGCCTATTTCCTGATCGTCTGGGACTTCGTCAAGTTCGCCAAGGACAGCGGGATCGCGGTGGGCCCGGGCCGCGGCTCGGCGGCCGGCTCGATCGTCTCCTACAGCCTTCGGATCACAGACGTCGACCCGCTCGAGTACGACCTGCTCTTCGAGCGGTTCCTGAACGCCGAGCGGATCTCGATGCCGGACATCGACATCGACTTCTCGGTCAAGGGGCGCGACCGGGTGATCCAGTACGTGGCCGACAAGTACGGCCGCGAGTCGGTCGCCCAGATCGTCACGTTCGGCCGCATGCTGCCACGGGCCGCCACGCGCGACGCCGCGCGCGTACTCGGCTACGACTACGGCACGGGGGACCGGATCGCGAAGCTCATCCCCGAGCCCGTCATGGGCCGCTCGAAGACCTTCGAGCAGTACCTCCAGGAGGAGCCCGACCTCCGGCGCGTGTACGACTCCGAGCCCCAGGCGCGTCAGGTCATCGAGGTGGCGAGGGGGCTCGAGGGGATCGTCCGCAACTCCTCGATACACGCCGCCGCCGTGGTGATCGCGGACCGGCCGCTCACCGACATCGTGCCGCTCCAGTTGGCCGACGACCGCACCGTCACGCAGTACTCGATGAAGCCGATCGAGGAGATCGGCCTCTTGAAGATGGACTTCCTCGGTCTGCGCAACCTCGACGTGATCGAGGCCGCGCTCGACATCATCGAGCAGTCCACCGGCGAGCGGCCCGACATGACGGCGCTGGCGCTCGACGACGCCAGGACCTTCGAGATGCTCGCCCGGGGCGATTCGATCGGCGTCTTCCAGTTCGAGTCCGACGGCATGCGCGACGCGCTGAAGAAGATCAAGCCGAGCGAGTTCAACGATCTGGTCGCGCTCGTGTCGCTCTACCGCCCGGGCGCCATGCGGTACATCGACACGTACGCCCTCAACAAGCGCAACCCGGACGCCGTGCAGTATCCGGACGAGCGCCTGCGACCGATCACGCAGTCGTCATACGGAGTGATCCTCTACCAGGAGCAGTCGATGCAGATCGCCAAGACGATCGCCGGCTTCTCCGGGCCCGAGGCGGACGACCTGCGGAAGGCGATCGGCAAGAAGCAGCGTGAGCGGATGGCGGCGCTCCGGGACCGCTTCTTCGAGGGCGCGCGGGCGAGCGGGACCGCCGAGTCCGTGATCCAGGAGCTGTGGGCGGTCAACGAGGCGGCCAGCGACTACTCGTTCAACCGCTCCCACGCCGCCTGCTACGCGCTCATCTCCTACCGGACGGCGTGGCTCAAGTCGAGCTACCCCGCCGAGTACATGGCGGCGCTGATCTCCTCCGTGATGTCCACGAAGGACAAGGTTCCCTTCTTCGTCGCCCAGTGCGAGGACATGGGTATCGAGGTCCTGCCGCCGGACGTGAACGAGTCGGGCCACGATTTCAAGGTGGTCGAGGGCAACATCCGCTTCGGACTCGACGCGGTGAAGGGGCTCGGCCACCAGGCGGTCGAGGCGATCATCCGCGCCCGCGAGGAGGGCGGCCCGTTCAGCTCGATCTGGGACTTCTGCCGGCGGGTCGACTGCCAGGCGGTGAACAGAAAGGCGAGCGAGTCGCTCGTGAAGTGCGGGGCGATGGACTCGCTGCCCGGGACCCGCACGGGCATCCTGGAGGTGCTGGCGCGTGCCCAGGCCTCGGGCCAGCAGGCCCAGCAGGACGCCCAGCGCGGCCAAGGCTCGTTCTTCGACCTCGACGATGGCGGCGCGGACGCGGGGCACCACGACCTCCCGATCCCGTCGCTTCCCGACGAGCGCGCCCAACTGAACTCCTGGGAGAAGGAGACCCTCGGCCTGTTCCTCTCGAGCCACCCGCTCAAGGAGGTGCGGCCCGCGCTGCGCGCTCGTGTGGAGTGCTCGCTGGCCGACCTCCCGGGCCGGAAGGACGGCGACTGGGTCACTGTCGGCGGCATGATCGCCGAGTGCAAGCGGATCCGCACCAAGAACGGCGACCCGATGATGTTCGCCACCCTCGACGACCTCGAGGGTCAGGTCGAGCTGCTGGTGTTCAACTCTGCCTACGCGGCCAACGCCGACAAGGTCGACGTGGACCGGATCGTGATCGTGAGGGGACGCGTGGACCACAAGGAGGCGGGGGAGACCAAGCTCGTGGCGCACGAGGTCGAGCCGTTCGAGCCGACGCGGGATGAAGTGCTACGTGCTGTCGAGCAGTCCGCGGCGGAGCCCGTCGCCCGCCGCCTCACCCTGCACGTCTCGCCGGACGTGCCGGACAGCTTCCTCGAGGAGCTCAAGGAGGTCGTGGGGCACCACCGGGGCGACCACCAGCTGCTGCTGGCCGTCGGCGAGCGGCGCCTCTTGCTCGGCGCCGACTACCAGGTCTCCGCCGACAGCGCCTGCCGGGCCGAGCTCGGCGGCCTGCAAGGCGCGGCGCGCGTAGTGGCGTAGAACCGCTGTCTCTCTCTACACTGGCCAGGTGCCACCGCTATCCGCACGCGCCGCGACCGAGCTACACGAATGCCGGCAGTGCTGCTCCTTCTGCGATCGGGTGGTGCACCCCTCGGGCTGCATTGCGTCGGGTTGCAAGTTCCTCTACCTCTACGACGACGAGGACACCGGCCGCCGCTTCATGGGCTGTCTCAACAAGGTCTTCCGAGGCGAGATCGACGTCGAGCTGTTCGAGCAGGCGGAACGCACCCGCCACGGTTTCGGCGGCGTGAAGATGACGGGCATACCGCTGCCCCAGTGCCGCTCGACGGTGGAGCGGGCCTACGACGGCTACAGCGAGGCCTTCCAGTGCGTGAACCCCGGTTTCTTCGCGAAGCCGACGCCCGAGGACTTCGACGCGGCCTTCGACCTGCGCGACGAGATCTAGCGCCAGCCCTCGCACTATGAAAGAACACGCGCTCGCGATTATAGGCACAGATAGCCGCCGCGCTAGATGCAGAGCACAGCAGGGGACTGGTGCATAGTGAAGTGAAGAAAGAGAAAGTGCTACTAGACGAGGAAGAGCATGCCTACCTGACGGACTACGGCATCACCAAACAGCTCCGCGGCGTCTAGACAGACACCGGACGGGTGATGGGGACCCTCGACTACCTCGCGCCAGAGCAGATAAGCGGGGAGAAGGTGGACGGAAGCGCGGACTGCTACGCGCTCGAGTGCGTGCTCTACGAGTGACTGGCAGGCGCTCAGCCCTTCCATCGACAGTCGGAGGCAGAGACCCTTTGGGCACATATAAAGGAGGAGAGAGCTGGAATGGAAGGGGTAAGAGGTAACTAGACAAGGTACTAAGGAAAGGGCTCTAAAAGGACAGGGAAGACAGCTTAAAGAACTGCTAGGCGCTGATAGCAGAGGAGAAGCGGTATACTGGAGCTGAAGAAGATAAGGCAAAAGAGAGGAGCGGGAGGAGCTTGAAAGGGAAGGGAGAGATAAAGAGGTGAATGTGGGGCGGAGAAGAAGAAGGAGGAGAGCAAGCTAGTGACGGTTCTGTAAGAGGAGATCAGCTTAGAACAGGGAGCTAAAAGGGATACTGAAAGTCTAAGAGAACTGCTAGAGAGTGTAAGCAAGATAGCAGGCGAAGAGATAGCGGTCTAAGGCGGGAAGAGCGACTAAGCGCTAGGAGACGCGGTGCTGGACACGTTCGGGTCACCGGTCGCCAGGAGGACCACGCAGAGCGCGCGCTACGCGCAGCGCTCGAGACGCGCAGCGCGCTGGCGAGAAGGTTCGGAGAAGAGCTCTCGCTCAAGATAGGCATAGAAAGCGGGCAGGTAATAGAGGGAGGATGCACAAGAAGGAAGGCACACGGTAACAGGTAAGCGACTAGTAGAAGAAGGGAGACTCGCTAGCAGCGCAGAGAGAGGTGAGATTCTGGTAGGAGAGCGGAGGCTGACACGGTTAGAGGCGCTTTCGAGCTAAGCAGAGGTGGAGGGTGGGCAAGAGCTATTAGAGATAAATAGGCAGTGGAGAGGCGAGAGGGATAGAGAGAGAGCTAGGCAGCGCCTAAGTAGGTAGCGAAGTCTGAGCTAAGACTGCTCAAAGACACACAAGAGAGGGTAGCAGACCAGTGTCAGGCGCACCTCGAAGACCATCGTAGGCGAGAAGGTGTGGGCAAAACAAGACTGGTGCACGCATAGCGCGATAGGCTCGCGCAGGAGCGACGCGTGCTGGTACAAAGGTAGCTGCTTGGACTATGGAAGGGAGATCACCTATCAGACTCTGGCAGAGATACTCAGGGCACGGCTCGGATATAGAAGGGAGATTAGTAAGCAGGCAGTGAGTGAAGCGCCTTGGCGATCGGGACAATACTCGGAGCTGACGCTCGGCCTCGATCAGCCCGGACAGGCTTCACCAGCACGAGGCCAGTGATAGACTGCACGAAGCGTGGATCGAGTTGCTTGGGGAGATGTGCTACGGAGGGCCGGTTACCGTCGTCGTAGAGGATCTCCACTGGGCCGAGCCGGCTCTGCTCGAGCTGCTCGGAGAAGGCGGCCGCGAGCTGCGCAGCCCCTTACTACTACACACGACGGCACGCAGAGTAGATAGACTGCGCAGCCAGACTGGGGTGTAGCGCGCGGTAGCGCATACGGCTGAGGCTAGAGCAGCTGTAGGAAGACAGAGGCGGAGCACATGCTGGTGGAGATCGCAGGCGAGCTACCAGAGGTGGTTAGGCGAACTCGTACAGAAACGGGCAGAAGGTAACGAGTTCTTCGTAGAGGAAGTGCTCGGCTCGCTCTTGACCAGGGGGTACTTCGTCGAGACGAGGGGCGGTGGATCGCTTCACAAGATGCCGGCAACGCTCGATGTCGCAGACTAGGTGCAGGGCGTGATAGGAGCGAGCATAGAACTGCTGCCGGCGCCGGAGAAGAGCTGCCCTCCAGGTCGCCGCGGTAATCGGTCGCTCCTTTTGGGAAGGCGCCGTGCGCGCGCTCGCCGAGACCACGGAAGCTCGACCTGCGGCTGCTCGAGGAGCGGGACTTCGTCCGCCGCAGTACGCAATCGTCGCTCGAAGGGCAGCGCGAATACGTCTTCAAACATGCGCTGACACGTGAGGTCGCCTACAGGTCGCTGCCCGCCAGCAGGCGAGCGTTGGCCCATGCCCGATTCGCGGAATGGCTCGAGGGCGCCGGAGGCGGAGACGACAAACATGCCCCCGCGCTCGCCCACCATTACGCCGAGGCGGTATCGCCTGATTACGCCGATTTCGCCTGGGCCGGCGACGACGCACGGGCGGCGGCACTTCGGAAGCAGGCGGTGCGCTGGCTGCGGCGCGCAGGGGAGCTGGCCTTCGGCCGCTACGAGCTGGCCGACGCGGCCGCGCTATACCGCCAGGCGGTCGAGCTCGAGCCGGAGGTGGCCGTTCGCAGCGAGCTGTGGGAGGCTGCGGCGCAGGCAAGCCTGCTCAGGTTCGACACCGACAGCTTCCGTGAGGCCATGGAGCAGGCGCTCGATCTGCGGCGCCGCGCGCCGCTAGCGGCGCGCCTCTACGGAGGAGCTCAGCCGGGAGGGGAGTCGACCGTACATCTGGAAGCATCCTCCGTCGCCCGACGTGGTCGAGCAGTGGATCGAGAAGGCGCTCGAGCTCGCCGAGCCCGGGTCCGAGGCTCGCGCCGCGGCGGTGGCGGCGTGGGCGTCGCTGGACCCGCGAGGCGCGCTGCCGCCGCGAAGGAGGCGGTGGAGCTCGCCGAAGAGCACGGCGATCCCGTGCTGTGCGCCGATGCGTATGAGGCTCAGGCAAAAGTCGCCGTTGCCCAGGGCCGCCTCGCCGAAGCGGGCACCTGGGCGGACCGGAAGCTGGCACTCGTACCCCGGATTGCGGACCCCGACCGACGTTGCGCCCAGTACATCATCGCCACGTTCGTATGCCTGCGCATAGGCCGACTGGCGGACGGGCTGCGGGCCGCAGAGCTGCACGATCAGATCAGTGCTCGGCTGACGCCACATCATGAAGTCCACGCAGCAGCGTTCCTGCTGCTCGCCGAGACGATCGGCGGCGACTGGAAGCGCGCCCGCGGGCAGTCTGCGCGAGCCGAGGCGGCCTGCGCGTCGAACGCCGACACTCCATGCCAGTTCAACTGGCGCGGGCTACTGATGGCGAGCCTGGCGCATGCTCAGCTCGGCGACGACCGCGAGGCGCGGCGGCTCGAGGAGCTGGCCGCGGACGACTCTGACCCTGCAGGGGCCTCTGGCCAAGGAACCGGCGCTGCTGAGGCTCGCCATGCTCCGGGGCGATCTCGAGACCCTGGAGCAACTGCTTGCCGTGAATCCGAAATCGACTTCTTCGACGTCGACTATCCGGCTGCGCGCCTCGACGGGCTGGCGGACGGTGGACGACCGGGGAGGCGTTGAGGCCGAAGCGCCGCGTGCGCTCGACGTCGGAGGCTACGTCGAGCCCTTCGCCATGCGGGCTCTCGGCAAGGTGCGAACGGCCCGGCGCTCCGATGCTACGGTCGCTGGCGACTCGTAGGTAACGCAATGGATTTCCGGCTCCTTGGCCCCCTGGAAGTCGCCGAGCACGACCGCTTGCTGGCGCTCGGCGGGATCAAGCAGCGCTCGCTGCTGGCGATTCTCCTGCTGCATGCGAACGAGCTCGTCTCGAGCGACCGCCTGATCGACGAGCTCTGGGGAGACGCTTCGCCGCCAACGGCGGGCAAGGCTCTCCAGGTCCACGTCTCCCGGCTCCGCAAGCAGCTCGGGGCGGGCAGGCTCGCCACCCACCCACCGGGCTACGTCCTCCGCGTCGACTCCTCGGAGCTCGATCTGGCACGCTTCGAGCAGCTCCTCGACGAGGCGAGGCAGGCCGATGCTCGAAGGGCCGCGCAGAAGTTGCGCGAAGCTCTCTCACTGTGGCGCGGACCCGCGCTCGCCGATCTTGCGTACGAGCCCTTTGCCCAGATCGAGATCGCCCGTCTAGAGGAGCTGCGCCTCGCCGCACTCGACAGGCGGATCGATGCCGATCTCGCCGCCGGCAACCACGCCGACGTCGTCGGCGAGCTCGAGGCGATGGTGGCCCAGTACCCCCGCCGCGAACGGCTGCGCTTCCAACTGATGCTTGCGCTGTACCGCTCGGCTCGGCAAGCCGAGGCCCTCGAGGCCTACCGCGCTGCTCGGCGCGAGCTCTCCGAGGAGCTCGGCCTGGAGCCGAGCGAGGAGCTGAAGCAGCTCGAGCAGGCCATCCTGCGTCAGGACCCGGCGCTCGACCGGTCGAAAGAAGACGCCCCCGCCCCAACCCCGTCACGACAGGCGGCTCCGCCCGATCGAGCGCTCCTCATCTTCCCTCGAGCCCTCGATCGCGTCGAGGCGCTTCTCCGACTCGCACGGCCACTGGCCACGTCTCAGCCGCCGCGCGAGCTGATGGTCGCGAGCATCGTCCCGCCGGCGGAGCTACAGGCCGCGACCGCGGCCCTCGCCGAGCGTCGGGACGAGCTCCTAGCGGACGGGCTCGCCGCCAGGACCGCCGCCTTCTCCTCGCCCGGGCCGGGTGACGACATCGTCCGCCTGGCGTCGCAGGAGAGCGTCGACCTGCTCCTCATGGACGTAGGCCGGTCGCCGCTGGGTCGCGAGGCGGTCCTCGTACTCGAGCAGGCACCCTGCGACGTCGCCCTGCTCGTCGAGGCCAGTGGCTCGCTTGGGGCCGGGTCGGTCGTCGTGCCCTTCGGGGCGTCAAACCACGATTGGGCGGCGCTCGAGCTCGGCGCCTGGGTTGCTCGAGCGACGGGCACGCCGCTTCGACTGATCGGCGCGGCCTCGGACGAAAGGGATGACAGCCGCGACGCGAGCCGGCTGCTCGCCGACGCCTCACTCATCGTCCAGCGCACGGCGGGCATCGTCGCCGAGCCGCTTCTCGCGAGCCCCGGCCGGGAGGGTGTCGTAGCTCTCGCGGAGGGAGCGGGCCTTCTGGTCGTCGGGCTATCCGAGCGCTGGCGGCAGGAGGGCCTTGGCCGCGTGCGCAGCGAGCTCGCCGAGGCCCCACCCGCACCCACGGTGTTCGTGCGAAGGGGGCCGCGACCCGGCGGTCTGGCGCCGGCGGAGACACGCACCCGGTTCAGCTGGTCACTCACAGGGAGCACGCCATGACCGTGGCCATCAGCCCGGGCGCGACGTTTGCGGGCTATCGGATCGAGTCGCTGGTGGGGCGCGGCGGGATGGGCGTGGTGTACCGGGCGACCGATCTGTCGCTCGAGCGGCCGGTGGCGCTGAAGCTGATCGCGCCGGAGCTGGCGCAGGACGAGCACTTCCGAGCCCGCTTCCTCAACGAGCCGCGGCTCGCGGCGTCGCTCGATCACCCGAGCGTGGTGCCGATCTACGAGGCCGGCGAGCACGAGGGGCAGCTCTATCTCGCGATGCGCTTCGTCGAGGGCAGCGACCTGAAGACAATCCTCGAAGGCGAAGGCATGCTCACGCCCGAGCGCACGCTGGCGGTGCTGGCGCAGATCGCGGACGCGCTCGATGCCGCCCACCGGCGAGGCCTCGTGCACCGCGACGTGAAGCCGGCGAACGTGCTGCTCGACGAGGACGGGCACGCCTACCTGACCGACTTCGGCGTCAGCAAGCAGGCCGGCGCCGACTCGACCGACACGGGGCGGATGGTCGGCACGCTCGACTACCTGGCGCCCGAGCAGATCCGCGGCGAGGAGGTGGACGGTCGCACGGACTGCTACGCGCTCGCCTGCGTGCTCTACGAGTGCCTCGCCGGTACCCCGCCCTTCCGGCGGGCGACGGAGGCGCAGACGCTCTGGGCGCACATCCAGGAGGAGGCGGCCCCGCTGGCGGACCACGCGGCGCTCGACCCAGTGCTCGAGAGCGGGCTCGCGAAGGACCGAGAGGCCCGTCCGGATTCTTGTGCCCAGCTCGTCGAGGAGGCGGGTGGAGCACTCGGCCTCGCCGCACCGCCGCTCGCCGGCCGCCGGCATTCTCGCGGCGCTGTGCTGTTGCTGGTGGGCGCCGTGCTTCTCGGCGCCGCAACGGTGCTCGCACTGACACAGAGCCTCGGCGACGACCCCCCGGCACCGGGCGCCCTCCGATTCGACGTCGCCACCAACTCGGTGGGTGCCGTGAGCAAGAGGACCGGCGCGCTCGCGCTTGTCGCCCCGTTGCCGGGGCGCCCAACCGACGTCGCCGCCGCCGGCGGAACCGCGTGGGTGGCGACGGTCAACTCAACGGCGGTGACCGGCATCAGCGCGCAGACGGAGTCGATCACGCGAACCGTGCCGCTAGGCGGAAGTGCGGACGCGATCGCGGTGGGCGAAGGCTCGGTTTGGGTGGCCGACGCCAGGCGCGGCGTCCTGTCCCGCATCGAGGAGGGGTACGAGCGCGTCACCCAGCGAATCCGCTTTCCGAGGGCCGCCTCGGGTCCGTCCACCCGTCTCCAGGCCGCGCGCGCGTCGCTTGCGGTGGGCGCCGGGGCGGTCTGGCTGACGAACGGCTCGCGGCGCCTGGTTCGGATCGATCAGGAGACGGGCGCGGTGGCAGCCATCCCGGCCGGCCGGCGCCTCGACGGCGTGGCCGCGGGCGGCGGCGCGGTGTGGGCGATCAGCTCGAGGTCGGCGACCGTCCTGCGGGTGGACCCGCGGAACGGCACGCCGACCGACCGGATGTCGATCGTGGCGCGACCCGGGGCCGACGCTCCCTCGCCGCGCGCCATAGCGGCTACATCGCGGGCCGTGTGGGTTCTGAACGGCAACACCGCCACCGTGACTCAAATCGATCCCGGCACGCTGGGCGTGGTGACGACGATTCCGATCGGCGTCGACCGCGTGCCGACCGACATCGCGGCGACCGGCGCAACCGCGTGGGTGAGCAATGCCGACGGCTCGCTTGCGCGAGTGCGGGCCGGGGCGAGAGTCGCCAAGGTGATCCGGGTTGGCGAGTCGCTCGAGCGAGTGGCGGCGGGCGGGGGCACGGTCTGGGTCACCACGACCGCGTTCGATCAGAAGCTGCCAGGGGGCGCGGGATGATGCGCGCCGGGCTGATCGCCGCGCTTGCCGCCGCCGCGGCGCTGACGAGCGCGGCCTGCGGGGAGGACGGGCGAAACGAGAACATCCCACCGGCGCGGCCCGTCGAGTCGTCCGGCTGCTCGCCAGTGGCCTTCGGCGGGGAGGGGCGCCCGGACTTCCTCATCGCCGTGCCCACCACGCTGCAGGGCGAGTACACGGGGCACGGCGTACAGGTAACGCAGGCAATGAAGATGGTCCTGGCGGAGCGCGGCTGGCGCGCCGGCGACTACACCGTGGGGCTGCAAGTCTGCGACGAGGTGGCAGCGTCGGGTGATGCGGCCAGTCCGACGAAGTGCCGGCGCCACGCGCGTGCCTTCGCTCGCAACCGCAGCGTGCTGGTCGTCCACGGCCCGCAGACGTCGACGTGCGCCATCGAGATGGTCTCAATACTGAACCGCGCCCCCGGCGGGCCGCTACCCGTTCTCAGCGCCGGTCCGACCTATCTGGGGCTCACGCGTTCGGGGCCAGGCGTCGGGGACGACGAGCCGCAGAAGTACTTTCCGACCGGCCAGCGCAGTTTCCTGCGCATCGTTCCCGCCGACGACGCGCAGGGCGCCGCCGCCGCCCTCTACGCCAAGGACGAGGGCGCCAGGCGGGTGTTCGTGCTGAACGACGGCGAGCCCTACGGGTTCGGGGTGGCCGAGGCCTTTCGCCTGGCGGCCGAGGGCATCGGCCTCTCGGTCGAAGGGACCGGGAGGTGGGACCCGAAGGCACGTGAGCTAGGTGCGTTGGCGGAGCGCGTCCGGCGGGCCGGAGCGGACACGGTGTACCTGGGCGGATATCCGTTCGACAACGGACCACGGCTTGTCAAGCAGCTCCGCGAGACGCTCGGCCCGGAGGCGCAGATCATCGCCCCCGACGCCTGGAACAACCTCGCCGTCGTCGAGGGCGCCGGCGCCGCCGCAGAGGGCTTCAGCCCAACGATCGCGGTACTACCGAACGACCAGCTGCCCCAGGTGGGGGGCGACTTCGCCGCCGAGTTCGAGGAGCGGTTTGGCGCGCGTCCGTGCTGCTTCTCGGTTCACACCGCGCAGGCCACCCACATGATGCTCGACGCGATCGCGGACTCCGGGGGGAGCCGGGCGCAGGTGCTCGAAAAGCTGTTCGAGGCCCGCGTCGAGGACGGTTACGTCGGAAGCTTCGAGATCGATCGGTACGGGGACACCACGCTCAACACGATCGCCGTCTACCGGATCGAGGGCGGCCGCCTGCGCTTCCAGACCGCGATCACGCCTCCTCCCGAGCTGCTGGCTCGCGGGTGAAGGCGGCCCAGGTGACGCGAGCGGTCGCAACGTTCGCGGTCGCCGTGGCCGCGGCGCTCTCGATCCCGGCGTGCGGGGGTGACGCGGAGAGCGAGCCGAACCTCCCGCCCGCGCGTCCCGTCGAGTCGGCCGGTTGCTCGTCTGTGACGTACGGCGGGAAGGAGCGCCCGGATCTCATCATCGCTGCGAGCACCGTCCTGCAAGGGCAGTTCGTCGACCACGGCGTGCAGATCGCGCAGGCACTCAAGCTGGTGCTGGCCGAGCGGAACTGGCGGGCCGGCGACTACGGCGTGGGTCTTCAGCTGTGCGACGAGACGACGGCGAAGGGCGACGAGTCCGACCCCGCCAAGTGCCGCCGCAACGCGCGCGCGTTTGCCCGCAACCGCAGCGTGATCGCGGTCGCCGGACCGTGGAGCTCGTCCTGCGCGCTCGAGATGCTGCCGATCCTCAACCGAGCGCCCGACGGGCCGCTGGCGGCGGTCAGCGGGTCGACGACCTATCTGGGTCTGACCCGGCCGGGGCCAGGCGTCGGGCCGGCCGAGCCGGCGCGGTACTTCCCCACCGGGCGTCGCAGTTTTATTCGAGTCATCCCCGCCGACGACGCGCAGAGCGCCGCGGGCGCCCTGTATGTGAAGGACGCGGGCGCCCGCACCGCGTTCGTCCTGAACGACAACCAGCCGTACGGCGTCGGAGTCGCGGAGGCATTCCGCGTCGCGGCCGAACAGAGCGGGATGCGCGTGGTCGGAACGGCAGCTTGGGACGCCAAGGCGCGCGACTACAGCGCCCTCGCGCGGGACATCCGAGACGCTCGCCCCGACGCCGTCTATTTGGGCGGTTATGTCTCCAACAATGGAGCGCGCCTGATCGAGGATCTCCGCAAGGCGCTCGGTCCCGAGACACAGATCGTGGGACCCGACGGCTTTGCCACACCGGGCCTGATCGTCGAGAGCGCCGGGTCGGCCGCGGAGCGCTTCACGTGGACGATCGCCGCGTTGCCGAATGACGAGCTGCCCCCGTCGGGACGTGAGTTCACGGCGGAGTTCGAGCGGCGCTTCTCGTCGCGCCCGTGCTGCTTCTCAGTCCACGCCGCTCAGACCGCGGTGATCATCCTGGATGCCATCGCGGGCTCGGACGGAAGCCGCGGCGAGGTGACGGAGAACCTCTTCGGCGCGCGCGTGGAGGACGGCTACCTCGGTGACCTCGAGATCGATCGCTACGGGGACACCACCCAGACGACGACGGGCGTCTACCGGATCGAGAACGGCCGACTGCGCTTCGAGACGGCGATCACGCCGCCCGCCGGGCTACTCGCGCGCGAGTAGCCCGTCGAGCTTTACCGGCCTTTACCGGGACTCACCCCGCGGTGATACCGCGGTGCAGGACGGTGAGCACCGATCCCGGCCGCACGGGGCGGCCGCACCGAAGGAGGCCACATGCTTCGACGTAACCAACTCATCGGTACCGCGGCGCTGGCGCTGGCGTGCTCACTGCCCGCGTCCGCCGCCGTAGCGCAGCAGGACCTGCGACTGCCCGACCGCGTGGCACCGGAGCCGGGCGCGCAGCAGGCCCCGGCGCCGCAATCCTCGACCACCGCGCAAGAAGCCCAGGGCTATTCCCCCGGCTTCTCCGAGCGAGAGCGCGAGATCGTCCGCGACTACCAGCGCACGCCGGAGTACATGCGCAGCGTGGACCAGACACGGCTCGAGCGGCTTGCGCGCGAAGCCGGCACGGCGACCGTCGTGGTGCCGTCCGGTGGGTTCGACTGGGGTGACGCGGGCATCGGCGCGGCCGGCATGCTGGCGCTGTTCAGCATCGGCGCCGGATCGACCCTGCTCCTCACGAACCGGAGGCGCCGTCGGGGCTTGCAGGTGACCGCCCCCTGACCGCGCTTCCCAGACGAGGGGCGGCGCCGCCGGCGCCGCCCCTCGTCGCCTTTGTCCACGCGCACAGCGGCGTGGTACGGTCGGCGCGGACTCGACCCCTTTGGAACGCCCCATGAAGGCAGCGTTCATCCCCGGCATGACGTTCGCCGGCTACCGAGTGGACTCGCTGATCGGCCGCGGCGGGATGGGCGTCGTGTACCTGGCAACGGACCTCTCCCTGGAGCGGCCGGTGGCGCTGAAGCTCATTGCGCCCGAGCTGGCCGAGGACCAGCATTTCCGCAGCCGCTTCCTGCGCGAGCCGCGGCTGGCCGCCTCGCTCGACCACCCGAACGTGATCCCAATCTACGAGGCGGGCGAGCGCGACGGCCGGCTCTACCTGGCGATGCGCTACGTCGAGGGGAGCGATCTGAGGACGCTCGTCGAGCGCGACGGAAAGCTCTCACCCGAGCGCGCGCTTCGGGTCCTCGCGCAGGTGGCCGGCGCACTGGACGCGGCCCACCGGCGCGGTCTGGTCCATCGCGACGTAAAGCCGGCCAACGTGCTGCTCGACGAGGACGGACACGTCTACCTCACCGACTTCGGTATCACCAAGCAGACCGGCGGCGCCTCGACCGACACCGGGCGCGTCGTCGGGACGCTCGACTACCTCGCGCCCGAACAGATCCGCGGGGAGGAGGTGGACGGCCGCACCGACTGCTATGCGCTGGCCTGCGTGCTCTACGAGTGCCTTGCGGGCACCCCGCCGTTTCGTCGCGCGACCGAGGGGGAGACGCTGTGGGCCCATATGCAGGAGGAGCCGGCCCCGTTGCCGGGCCACCCGTCGCTCGACCCGGTCCTGCGCAAGGGGCTGGCCAAGGACCGACGTGAGCGCTACGGCACATGTGCCGAGCTCGTCGAGGGAGCGGCGGAGGCGCTCGGCCTGGGCGCGCCCCGGGTCACGCGACGCGCGCTCGTGCCGCCCGCGCTTCGGCGGAATGGCCGCCTCGTCCTCGCCGCGGGCCTGCTCCTGCTTGGCGTCGCGATCGCCGCGGCCATCGTTGCGCTCACCAGCGGCGGCGGCGGTCAGGCGGAGCCGCTCGGGACCGGCGTCGCCGCGATCGACCCGGCGAAGGGCGAGGTCGCTTCGCTCACCGAGTCCGCGACGACCCCGGGCAACATCGCCGTCGGCGAGGGCGCGGTCTGGGTCCTCAACACGGAGGACGAGACGGTCTCGCGCATCGACCCGGAGACGAAGGAGATCGTCAAGACGTTCGAGACCGGCCGGCCTGCCCGAGCGAGCTCGCGGCCGGGGCAGGGAGCGCTCTGGGTCGGGCAACGGCGGCGGGCGCTACACCAGTGCGTCACGGCGCAGCATCTCGCGGATCGATCCCGAGTCGGCGCGGTCACCCGAACCGTGAAGCTTCCCGGACGACGAACGGGCGGCGCGGGACTCCGACGCGCGGGCCTACCCGCGGCTCGCGGTCGGAGCCGGCGCGGTATGGGCGATCAACCCCGACGGCAGCGTGTCGCGCATCGATCCCGAGACCGGCCGGCTCGTCGGACGGTCGCGCGGCGCGTCGGGGCCTCGACGATCGCGGCCGGCGAGGAAGGGGTCTGGTTCCTCAGCTTCGACAGTCCGTCCTCCGTCACGCGGATCGACCCGCACACGAACCGGGCCGCACGAGACGATCCGGGTGGGCAGCCAACTTTCTGCATGGGATCGCCGTCGGCGCCGGCTCGGTCTGGGCGACGGCCAGGAGGATGGCCTCGCTCTGGCGGATCGAGCCGGGGCGGAGCCCGGCCAAGAGGACGATCGACGTCGGGGTCGGCGCGACGTTACGTCGACGTTCGGCGAGGGGGCGGTCTGGGCCGGCAACTGGGTTGACGGCACGCGTCTCGCGCATCGACCCCCGCACGAACAGCGTCACAGCGCAGGACGTCGATCGGGCGCTCCGCAGGCGCTCGCCGCCGGCGCGCGGCGCAGCCTGGGTGAGTGTGGCAGGAGGGACGAGGGAAGGCGACCTTACCGACAGCCGCCTGCGGCGAGGTCGTTTCGGGAGGCGGGAAGCCGGAGGTTCTGATCGCCTCCGACCTCCCGCTCCAGGGCGCGGACAGCGGCACTCCCCGTGCGATGGCGGACGCGATCCGCTTCGTGCTCGAGCGCCACGGCTTCAGGGCGGGTCGGTACGTGGTCGGCTACCAGTCCTGCGACGACTCGACCCGGCAGACCGGCGGCTACGAGCTCCGCAAGTGCGCCGCCAACGCGAACGCCTACGCGCACACGGAGCGAGCTCGTGGCCGTGATCGGCCCGTACAACTCGTTCTGCGCCAGCGTGGAGATCCCGATCCTAAACCGAGCCCCGGGCGGGCCGCTCGGCACTGATCAGCCCGTCGAACACCCGGCCCGGCCTGACCCGCGGCGGCCCACTCGCCTCGCCCGCGCCCGAGGGCTACAGGGGCGAGCCGGGGGTGTTCTACCCGACCGGCGAGCGGAACTTCCTCCGGGTCGCTCCCCGCGACGACCTGCAGGGGGTGGCCCACGCCGTACTCGCAAAGCAGCTCGGGCTGAAGGGCGTCTACCTGCTCCACGACACGTACCCGCAGTGGAGGATCATCCTCGCGGACTCCTTCCGCAGGGCGGCCCGGAGGCTCGGCGTCGCGGATCGCCGGCTCGGCGGCCTTCGACCCGGACGGCGAAGAGCTATGACGCGCTCGCGGACAGAGTCGCGCGCTCCGGGCGCGCAGGGCGTGCTCATCGGCGGCAGCATGTTCGATGGCGGCGACCGGCTGCTGAAGGCCCTGCGCGCCCGGCTCGGCACCGGGGTCCACGATCATGGCCGGCGACGCGTTCTCGCCGATCCCCGAGCTGCTCGAGCTCGCGGGGCCGGCCGCGCGCGGCGTTGTACGTCAGCACGCCGGACGTCCCGCTCCCAGCGCGCGACCTGGGTCCGGCCGGCCTGCGCTTCGCACGCGATTTCGGCGCGACGGCGCCCTTTGGCACGCCGATCCCATGGGCGCTGCAGGCCGCGGGCGCGGCGGAGGTGGTGCTCGAGGCGATCGCCCGCTCCGACGGAACGCGTTCGTCGGTGCTCGAGGAGATGCGCGGCACCGAGATGAAGGACGGCGTCCTCGGCAGCTTCCGCTTCGACCGCCACGGAGACATCACCCCGGCCGCAATTCCGATCCTGCGCGTCACCGGAGACACGACGCCGGGCGCGGAAATACACCCCTCGTTCCAGGGGGCGGTCGTCGACCGCGTAGTGACCGTGCCGGCGCGGCTGGCGCGCTAGCCGCGGCGTCGCCGCGACCGCAGCCCGTTCCGGCGCAGCTCCTTCATTCGGTCGATGTCCGCCTTCACCGGCGCCTTTCCCTCTACGCCGGGGCCCTCGAACAGCACGGGCAGCTCCTCGAAGCGGGGCTCCGAGAGGAAGGCGGCGCAGCCGCGCGGGCCGATCTCGCCGTCGCCCGGGGGCGCGTGGCGGTCGCGGTTCGAGCCCAGCGGGGTCTGGGAGTCGTTCAGGTGGAGACAGGTGAGGCGTCCGCTGCCGACGGTCTTGCCGAAACGGTCGATCACCTCAGCCAGCTTGTCGGCGGTCGTGATGTCGAAGCCCGAGGCGAAGAGATGGCACGAGTCGAGGCAGACCCCGATCCGCTTGCGGCGGCCGCCCAGCTTGATCAGCCGGTCGAGCTCCTCGAACGAGCGCCCGATCGTGTCGCCTGCGCCGGCCGTGTTCTCGAGCAGGAGCGGGCAGCGATCGGACTCGTCGAGCGCGTGCTTCACCATCTCCGCCACCCGCGGGAGCGCCTCCTCGTTCGGCTCCCCCTTCGCCGAGCCGGGGTGGAGCACAACGCCGTCCGCCCCGATCGCGTCACCCGTCCGAAGAGCGTGAATCAGCGACGTCGCCGACTTCCTTCGGATCTCGCGGTCCGTCGACGCGGCGTTGATCAGGTAGATCGAATGGATCACGACCGACTCGATCGGGCCGTCCGACATCCGTTCCCGGAAGGCCGCGATGTCCTCGTCCTTCCACCGCGACGGGTGCCACTGGCGTGGCGACTGGCCCCACACCTGGATCGCATGGCAGCCCAGCTCCACGCCTCGGTCGTGGGCTTGCGCCAGGCCGCCCGCTGTGGACACGTGAGCTCCGATTAGCATCGACGGGGTGAGAGTCCGTTTCGCGCCATCTCCGACCGGCGTGCTGCACATCGGCGGCGCGCGGACGGCACTGTACAACTGGCTTCTCGCCCGGGGCTCGGGCGGGACCTTCGTGCTCCGGATCGAGGACACCGACCGCGAGCGCTCCACACCCGAGAACGTGGAGCTGATCCTGGACGGGCTGCGCTGGCTCGAGCTCGACTGGGACGAGGGCCCCTACTCGCAGTGGGAGCGCCGCGACCGCCACGCCGAGGCGATCGAGCGCCTCGTGGCCGGCGGCCACGCATACGAGGACGAGGGCGCGATCCGCCTGCGGGTGCCGGACGAGGGCGAGACGGTCGTGCACGACGTGATCCGCGGCGACATCGCGTTTCCGCACTCCGCCATCAAGGACTTCGTGATCCGCCGCTCCGACGGCGGCCCGCTCTACAACCTGGCGGTGGCCGTGGACGACCTCGACATGGAAATCACGCACGTCGTGCGCGGCGACGACCACATCTCCAACACTCCGCGCCAGATGATGATCCTGCGAGCCCTCGGTGAGGAGCCGCCCGTCTACGCCCACCTGCCGCTGCTCCACGGACCCGACGGCAAGAAGCTGTCGAAGCGTCATGGCGCCGCGTCGGTTCAGGATCTGCGCGCGGCCGGCTACCTGCCGGAGGCGGTACGCAACTACATCGCGCTGCTCGGCTGGGGCTATGACGAGTCCACCACCTTCTTCTCGACAGAGCAGCTGATCAGGCACTTCGACCTCGCCAGGGTCTCGAAGAACCCGGCCGTGTTCGACGAGCAGAAGCTGCGCTGGATGAACGGCCGCTACCTGCGCGAGCTCGACCCGGACGACCTTCGGCGCCGCCTCGAGGAGCTGTCCGGGCGCTCGGTGCCGCCCGAGGCGGTGGCGATAAGCCAGGAGAAGATGCAGACGCTTGCGGACTTCTGGCCGCTGGCGGGCTTCCTGGTCGAGCGCGGGCCGTTCGACGAGAAGGCGTGGGACAAGGTCATGCGCGACAGCGGGCCCGAGCGTCTGCGGGCCGCGCGGGAGGCGCTCGAGGGCGCCGACGACCCGTTCGACGTCGAGCGGGTCGAGACCGCCCTGCGAGGAGTGGTCGAGCGGCTCGGCGTGAAGCCCAAGGATGTCTTTCAGCCGGTGCGGGTGGCGATCACAGGGACCACGGTCTCGCCCGGGATCTTCGAGTCGGTGGCGGCCCTCGGCAAGGAGGAGACGCTCGCACGCATCGACGACGCGCTCCGGCGGGCCTCGGGCGGCGGGTAGCGCCCCGGCCGCCGAGGGGCCGGCGGCCTTCCGGGCGACTCATGTCCGCCCTCGCCGGTCGACCGCTTCAAGGGCCTGGGCTCGATCGGTGAAGGTCTCCTGCCGTATGACCTTCCCCTCCCGTACGTGCGCCACCCACGCGCCGGGCTCGGAGTCGAGAACGAGTCCACTGGTCCGGGCGCGCGCATGCCAGGTACCGAGTATGAGGACCACCTCGCCGAGATCTCGGAACTCCCGAGGGTCCGTGCGCAGCTCCACCCAATCGTGGTCCAGCCCCGCCAGCCACCGCTCGACCTCCGCCCGCCCGCGATACACGGCCCCCTCGAGCCTGGCCATCATCGGCACCCACTCGACGTCCGGGTCGAGGAGCTCGAGGAAGGTCTCGGTGTCTCTCCGGTTGAACGCTTGGTGAAGGCGTCGGACCAGCTCGACGTTCTGCCGCGACATGGCCGCCCAGTATCCCGCGAGCCTACCCAGCTGGGAGCGAGACGTGAACGGCTTCTCTGCGTCGGCCGGATCAGCCGCCTCGTGCCTATTGGGGCCGCGACCGGAACGGCGCGAGGACCAGAACCTTCGTGCCCAGGTCCGAGGTCTCGATCTCGAGGGTGCCGTCCATCAGCTCGGCGCGCTCGCGGATGCTCGCCAACCCCAGGTGGCCGGGCTCGGACGCCGCGAGAGGATCGGCGTCCTGAAATCCGCGACCGTTGTCGGTCACCCGGAGCTCGATCTTCGAGTCGACCGTACGCAGGGAGATCGACACCGCTCGGGCGTCGGCATGGCGGCCGGCGTTCGCCACCGCCTCCTGTGCGATCCGGAACAGGTCGCCAGCCATCTCCTCGGGCAGGTCCACCCGCTCGATCGCGGCCATCACCTCGAAGCCATAGCGCCGCTTCCAGGTCGGGATGCAATGCTCGATCGCCGCGGCGAACGTGAGTTCCTGGTAGCCGTACGGGCCGAGGTCGACGATCTCGTCTCGCAGGGCCTGGACGTTCGCGGCGGCGAGCTCTCGCGCCTCCTCGATCAGGGCGGAGGCCTCCTCTCCGCGCCCTGCCCGAGCGGCGCCGCGCGCGGCCGAGAGGATCATGTCGAGCCCGATCAGCTCTTGGACCGGACCGTCGTGGATTGCGTCGGCAACCCGCCGGCGCGCCTCGCCCTCGGCCTGGATCGTCCGGCGCGAGAGGCCGCGAGCACGCATTCGCGAAGCCGACTCGGCCGTGCGCAGCGTCCCGACCACGAGCGCAGTGGCAAGGGCGGAAATCACGAAGACGGTCTCATAGAGGCCGAGGAGGTCGCCGCTCACCGGCTCGTCGCCGCGCAGCTGGGTCGTGACCACGAGCAGGGCAGACCCACCCGCCGCCACGGCCAGGCCGCGCCGCTCGCCCTGAAAGTGCCCGTGCGAGGCGACCAGGAACAGTGCGGCGACGCGGACCGCGCCGAAGGTCTCCGGAACCGCGGCTTCCAGGACGGCCAACAGCGCGAAGTCGACGGCGGGAACGATCGGGCTGAGCGCCGCATCGGGGTTGCGGCGGGCGAGCAGCAGGACCGCCACGGACCAGGGTAAGAGGAGTCCGCCGACCACGGCGGCCGCGCGGCCCTCGTAGGGGAAGCTGAGCACGACGATCGCGACCAGCGCCAACAGCGTGACGGCAACTCGCGTCACGGCGAACAGCAGCACCGGTCCGGCAGACTCGATGGGCAGGCGCCGCAGCATCACGCTCCCGCCCGCATTCGCCGCGCGCCACGCAGCCGCAGCGCGGCGAGCCCCGCCCCGGCGCTGTCGATCGCCCAGTCGACCGGCGTCCCTGTACGGCCCTCGACCATGGCCTGGTGAAGCTCATCCGTGGCCGCGTACCCGCTGGCGACAAGAAACGCGGCAAGGGCGGCCCGTCCGGGGCTCGTCACCGTGACGAACGCCCGCCACCACAGGAAGCAGAGGAGCGCGTACCCGGCGAAGTGGAGGAGCTTGCGAGCGACCAGATCGACCACGCCCAGCCCCGAGTCGAGGCTCGGCTGAGCCGAGAGGTAGAAGATCGCTCCCATCAAGAGAAGCGGCGGTAGCCAGGGGTCGAGTCGCCTGATGACCGACATTTTCGTACCGTAGAGTGACTTCGTGCTCGTCATCACGACCAAGTCGCCGTACGCGGTGCGCGCCCTCGCAGAGCTCGCCCGCCGCGGGAACGCGACTCCGGTGCCGATCGGCGAGATCGCCAGGGCGCGCGACATCCCGGTCCAGTTCCTCGAGGGCCTCTTCGCGACGCTTCGCCGCGCGGGCATCCTCCAGTCCCAGCGCGGCGTGAAGGGCGGCTACCTGTTCGGTCGCGAACCCAGCGACGTGACCGTGCTCGAGGTGGTCGAGCTGCTCGAGGGCGAGCTGGGCGTGGACGCCTCGAGCTCGAGCCCCGTCTGGACCGAGGCGGTCGAGGCGGTGAAGTCGGTCCTCGGCGGCACCACGATCGCCGACGTGGCGGAGCGCGAGGCGCAGGAGGCCGGGGCGCCGATGTACTACATCTGAGGCGTTGCGGGATTAGGCGATGTCCCAGGAGAA
This sequence comes from uncultured Thermoleophilaceae bacterium, assembly GCA_963812915.1. Classification (GTDB taxonomy): domain Bacteria; phylum Actinomycetota; class Thermoleophilia; order Solirubrobacterales; family Thermoleophilaceae; genus JACVRW01. The sequence goes on from CAWEXB010000007.1 coordinate 165,253, forward strand.
CCTGGAGCTGTTCCGCCGAGGGCTAGCGGCGTGGAACGCCGGTGACTACGAGGCCATTCTGGAGATGTGCCACCCCGACGTGGAATGGACGTTCTCCGATCGCCTTCCTGACGCCACCGGGGAGATCCGGGGGAAGGCCTCCGTCCGCACGTTCTTCGAGACCTTCACCGGAGACTGGTCAGAGATCTCGATCCGTCCCGAGCGGATCGCCGATTCCGGCCCTCACGTCGTCGCGAACGTCGAATTCGTGGCCAGGGGACGCGACGGCATCGAGGTAAGTATGCGCTTCGTGCACGTCTGGACGGTCCGGGAGGGCCAGATCGTGCGTTTCCGCGGGTTCGGAACGTTCGACGAAGCCCTCGAAGCCGTGGCGCTGCGGGACTAGCTACGGTCGCCTGCGACGCTTGTGCGTCGGCGCTTCCTCGTCCGAGCGATGGCGAGCGTTGCGCTCCACCTGCGCTGGGCTGGCCGAGGCCTCGCCGCCCGGGTGGTGTACGACGCGCACGACCTGGCGCATGCCGCCGCAGCGGCACGCGTCCACCGAGGCACGCCCGTCAGCGATGACCGCCTCCGTCTGCGCACCGCAGCGCTGGCAGAGCATTTCAGCGACGGCCGGCATAAGCGTCCTGCCTCTGATTCTCATGTACCCCCTCCCCTGGGTGCACATGCCGGGAATGGGCAACCTGGCGCAGAAGGAACAGCCTGTGCGGGCGGGGACGACCTGGGTTCAGGAACGGTCGAGCGGTGCGCCCTGCCCGCAGTGTAGATGAGAGCCTGCCCAGAACCCCTCGAGGTCGAAACCTAAGGCCACCCGCGAGCGGCCGAGCGCCCGTGCCGGGTGGGGGCTACAGTCAGCGAGCGATGAGCATTCCGCCGATCGCTCGTGCGCTGCCGGACAACCTCGCCGACATCGTCGGCAACACGCCGATGGTCAGGCTCACGCGAGTCGCGCCCGACTGCGGCGCCGAGCTGATCGCGAAGCTCGAGGCGTACAACCCGGCGGGCAGCGTCAAGGACCGGATCGGGGTGTCGATGATCCACGCCGCCGAGGCCGAGGGGCGTATCGAGCCGGGGCGTAACACGATCGTGGAGCCCACCTCCGGCAATACGGGCATCGCGCTCGCCTTCGTGTGCGCCGCCAAGGGCTACGACGTCGTGCTCACGATGCCGCAGGGGATGAGCCGCGAGCGCGAGAAGCTCCTGCGCCTCTACGGCGCGGAGGTGGTGTGGGTGGAGTCGATGGGCGGCATGAACGAGGCGGTGGAGGAGGCCCGGCGGATCTGCCGCGAACGCGGCAACTGCTACGTGCCGAACCAGTTCTCGAACCCCGCGAATCCCGAGATCCACCGTCGGACGACCGCCGAGGAGATCTGGCGCGACATGGATGGGAAGATCGACGCGCTAGTCGCCGGGGTGGGCACCGGCGGGACCATCACCGGCTGCGGCGAGCGTCTGAAGGAGCGCGGGGCCGACCTGCAGGTGATCGCGGTGGAGCCGAAGAGCTCGCCCGTGCTCTCGGGCGGGCTGGCCGGGCCCCACAAGATCGACGGCATCGGGGCGGGGTTCGTGCCGGAGGTGTTGAACCGCGAGGTGGTCGACGAGGTGCTGCCGGTCGACGACGAGGACGCCATCGAAACGGCGCGTCTCTGTGCGCGCCGGGAGGGCGTTAACGCCGGCATCTCGGCCGGAGCGGCCGTGTGGGCGGCCGCTCAGGTGGGTTCGCGTCCCGAGATGAGAGGCAAACGGGTGGTTGTGATCATGCCCGACTCCGGCGACCGCTACATCAGCACGCCATTCTTTGCACCATGATCGGAGTCGGCACTTTCGCGCGCGTCGCCCGCGAACTGCGGGAGGATCTCACGGCGGCGCAGGAGCGCGACCCGGCCGCACGCAGCGTGGGGCGGGTCGAGATGCTGCTCACCTACGGCGGCGTGCAGGCGCTGCTCTCTCACCGAATCACGCACGCGCTGTACGAGTCGGGGGTGCCGCTTGCGCCGCGCTTCCTCGCCAACGCGACCAAGATCGCGACCGGTATCGAGATCCACCCTGCGGCGAAGATCGGGCGTGGGCTGTTCATGGACCACGGCTCCGGCATCGTGATCGGCGAGACCGCCGAGGTGGGCGACGACGTGACGCTGTACCAGGGCGTGACGCTCGGCGGCACGGGTTTCGCACGCGGCAAGCGCCACCCGACAGTCGGGAACGAGGTGATGATCGGCGCCGGCTCGAAGCTGCTCGGCCCGATCGAGATCGGCGACCGCTCGAAGGTCGGCGCCAATTCGGTGGTGATCCACGACGTCCCGCCCAACTCCACGGTGGTGGGCAACCCTGGGCATCCCGTACGCGTGGAGGGAAAGAAGCCCGACAGCCCCGACGCCGACTGGCTCCACCTGCCCGACCCGGTGGCGGACGCGATCCGTGGACTGGCCAACCGCCTGACCGAGCTCGAGGAGCTGGTGGCCGAGCAGAGCGGGCAAAAGCCGGAGGGCGCGGAGGTGCGGCCGCTGAGACGCCGCGGGGGGCCGGACTCGACGGGCGGGTAGCCCCGGATGCGTCCGCTCTGAGCATCAGCGGTCGACCGGGCGTCCGCTAGCGTCGTTCGCGTTGAGCAACGCCGCCGAGCCCCGCGCGCGCCTCGTCAACCGGATCGTGCGCCTGTTTCGCCCCTACCGGGGGCGTACGGCGCTGATTCTCGTCTCGATTCTCGTCACGTCGGGGCTGGGCATCGTGAACCCGCTCCTCATTCAGGTCGTGTTCGACGACGCGTTGTTCCCGGCGGGGGGGCCGGATCTCGGCCTTCTGTACGTGCTGGTCGGCGTGATGATCGCGATCCCGATCGTCTCGGGTGTCATTGGCGTCGGTCAGACCTACCTGACGAACGTCGTCGGCAACCGCGTGATGCAGGACCTGCGCGACCGGCTCTACGCGCACCTCCAGTCGATGCCACTCGCATTCTTCACTGGAACGAGGACGGGGGAGATCCAGTCCCGCCTCGCCAACGACGTGGGCGGCGTCCAGACGGTCGTCACGAGCACCGCGTCCTCGATCCTCTCGAACATCGTGACCGTGTCGAGCAGCCTGGTCGCGATGATCGTCCTCTCGTGGGAGCTGACGGTCGTCTCGCTGATCCTGGTGCCGCTCTTCGTCTTCCTGACCTGGCGGGTAGGGCGTCTGAGGCGTGCCGTGACGGCGGAGACGCAGGAGTCGATGGCGGAGATGAGCGCCATCACGCAGGAGACGCTCTCCGTGTCGGGCATCCTGCTGTCGAAGGTCTTCGAGCGCCGCGGCGACGAGATCGAGCGTTACCGCCGGGCCAACGAGCGGCTGGCCGGCCTGCAGGTTCGCCAGCAGATGACCGGGCAGGGCTTCTTCGCCCTCGTGCAGGCCTTCTTCGGCATCACCCCGGCGATCATCTATCTCGTCGCGGGCATCGCGCTCGACAGCGGCAGCGGCCCCGCGATCAGCGCCGGAACGGTCGTCGCGTTCACGACGCTGCAGACGCGCCTCTTCTTCCCGATCATCCAGCTGCTCCGGGTGTCGGTGGAGATCCAGTCGTCGCTCGCGCTGTTCGAGCGCGTGTTCGAGTACCTCGACCTCAAGCCCGAGATCGTCGACGCGCCGGACGCCGTGCGGCTCGATCCGCGCTCCGTGCGGGGCGAGGTGGCCCTCCGCGACGTCACCTTTCAGTATCCGGAGGCCTCGCCAGCCGCGGCGGCGGCCGCGACGGACGGCTCGGACGGACGGCCGCGCCGGCGGGCGCTCGACCGGCTCTCGCTGACGATCGAGCCCGGACAGCTGGCGGCGCTTGTCGGTCCCAGCGGCGCAGGAAAGACCACCATCTCCTACCTCATCCCCCGCCTCTACGACGCGACCTCCGGCGCGGTCGAGATCGACGGGACGGACGTGCGCAAGATCCGGTTGGCCTCCCTGGCCGAGATCGTGGGCGTCGTGACCCAGGAGACCTACCTCTTCCACTCGAGCGTGCGCGACAATCTGCTCTACGCCAGGCGCGACGCCTCCCAGGCGGAGGTGGAGGCGGCGGCCCGGGCGGCGCTGATCCACGACCGCATCATGGAGCTCGACGACGGCTACGACACGCTCGTCGGAGAGCGCGGCTACCGCCTGTCGGGAGGCGAGAAGCAGCGCATCGCGATCGCGCGGGTGGTGCTCAAGGACCCGCGCATCCTGATCCTCGACGAGGCCACCTCGGCGCTCGACACCACCAGCGAGCGTCTCGTCCAGGGCGCCCTCGAGCCGCTGATGGAGGGCAGGACGACGCTCGCGATCGCGCACCGCCTGTCGACCATCTTCGCCGCCGACGTGATCTTCGTCCTCGATCGCGGATCGCTCGCCGAGCGAGGGACGCACGCCGAGTTGCTGGCGCGTGGCGGCGTGTACGCCCGGCTCTACCACGAGCAGTTCCAGGACGGCCTGGTCGAGGCGTCCTGTGCGGACGGGGTCGTGCTGTCGAACGGCGGCGTCGTTCGCACCGGCACCGCCGCTTAGTAGAAGACCGTCCGCGTCCGATGGCGCGGGATCGCCTTGTACCGCGGCGACTGGCCGCGGTTCCAGAGCCACATGTCGAGCACGCGCGGCGGGGTGTCGGTGCGCTCGGCGATCAGCTCGCAGGCGTGCAGGGCGCAGGCTCGGATCTCGCGCTCCTCCTCGCCGGGCGGAAGCAGCTCGCCCGAGTCGATGTGGGCGGCCAGACGCTCGTCGTATCGCAGCACGCCGTCGACGCGCAGCACGTGCGGCACGAGGTTGTCGGCGAAGATCGTGAGGCGATCGAGGTCGTCGAACTCGGCCACGCCCGCCAGCGCGAGGTCGTTGGAGGCGATCTGGGCACGCTTCCAGAAGCCGCTGTCGTCGAAGAAGGGCATGCCCGCCGCCAGCGTCTCGGCGAGCCGCTCCGCGGAGCCACCCGCCTCGGCGACCGCCTCGAGCGGCGTGCGATCGCCCAGGAACGTCCCGAGATCTCGCAGCGCCTGCGCGTACAGCGCCATCAGCTCGTGGCCGGGCTCCTGGCCGAGCACGGTGGCGACGGTGGCCGCGTCGAGACTCCGCAATTCGGCGGGCGACCAGGGTCCACGCTCGCGCCAATGGTCGGCGAGCGACCAGGCAACGGTGAAGTACCCCGAGCTGCCCGGGCGCTTGCGCAGCGTCGGGAACCAGCCCGAGCCGAAGTTGATCGCGTCGAGCGTGAGCATGTAGGCGGCCACGTCCTCGGCGCTCCCCTCGAGGTAGTGACGGTCCGCGTCGAGCTGCGGCGGCGGCGCCTCTCCGATCGCGCCGAGGCGGTCGATGTCGATGCGCACCCAGCGCGCGCGTGCGGCGATCTCGGCGCAGCGGGTTCGGACCTCGTCGAGGAGCCCCATCGAGCGGCCAGGCTACGCCAGGTCCCCGCCGCCGCCGCAACTATCCTCGCCAGGGTGAGCGCACCCGTCGCCACAGAGGCGCTGCTCGAGGGACTGAACCAGCCCCAGCGCGAGGCCGTGCTCCACGGCGACGGCCCGCTCCTGATCCTCGCCGGCGCCGGCTCGGGCAAGACGCGGGTGCTCACGCATCGCATCGCCCATCTCGTGGGGAGCGGCGCCGCGCGCCCGGGGGAGATCCTCGCGATCACGTTCACAAACAAGGCGGCGGGAGAGATGCGCGAGCGGGTGGAGGCGCTCGTCGGCGGCCGCGCCCGCGCGATGTGGGTGATGACCTTCCACTCGGCCTGCGCGCGCATGCTGCGGTCGGACGCCCAGCGGCTCGGGTACACGCGCGGCTTCACGATCTACGACGAGCAGGACTCGCTCCGACTGGTGAAGGCGTGCATCGAGGAGCTCGACGTCGACCCCAAGCGCTTCGCGCCGCGGGGCATCCGGCGCCAGATCTCCGACGCCAAGAACGCGCTGCTGGACGCGGAGGCCTACCGGCTCAAGGTGTCGAGCTTCTTCGAGCAGACCGCGGCCGACGTCTACGAGCTCTACGAGAAGCGCCTCCACGCGGCGAACGCGATGGACTTCGACGACCTCCTGTTCCGCTGCGTGAACCTCTTCGAGCTGTTCGACGAGGTTCGGGACCGATACAGGCGCTCGTTCCGGCACGTGCTCGTGGACGAGTACCAGGACACGAACCGCGCCCAGTACCGCTGGCTGCAGCTGCTCACCGAGGAGCACCGCAACCTGGTGGTGGTGGGCGACGATGACCAGAGCGTCTACGCCTTCCGGGGCGCGGACATCCAGCAACATCCTCGGGTTCGAGGGGATTCCCCGACGCCGAGGTCATCAAGCTCGAGCAGAACTACCGCTCGACGCAGACGATCCTCAACGCCGCCAACTCGGTGATCGCGAACAATCGCTCGCGCAAGTCGAAGTCGCTCTGGAGCGAGCTCGGCGAGGGCGATCCGGTGCACGTGCGCGAGCTCGAGGACGAGCACGCCGAGGCGCGGTTCGTCGTCTCCGAGATCGAGCGCCTGGTGGACGAGGGCGGCTCGCGCGACGACATGGCCGTCTTCTATCGGACCAACGCCCAGAGCCGGGTGCTCGAGGACATGCTCGTGCGCTACGGGGTCTCGTACCAGGTGATCGGCGGCACCCGTTTCTACGAACGAGCGGAGGTGAAGGACGCCCTCGCCTACCTCACGTTGCTCATCAATCCGGCGGACACCGTGGCGTTTGGACGGGTCGTCAACTCGCCTCGCCGCGGCATCGGCGCCACCTCCCAGGGGCGCATCGTGGGCTACGCGAACACGACCGGCGAGCCCGTATGGGATGTCGCGGCATCGCCCGAGTCGGTGCCCGCCCTGGCGCCGGCGGCCGTCAAGGCCGTCGGGCGCTTCATGTCCGTGATGGAGCGGCTGCGCGAGCGCGCCACGAATGGCGCCGGTGTGGGCGACCTGCTCCACGAGACGCTCGAGGAGACCGGATACGCGGATGCGCTCCGCGCCGAGCGCACCATCGAGGCGCAGGGCCGGGTCGAGAACCTGGAGGAGCTGGTCGGGGTCGGGCGCGAATATGACGCCACGGCCGAACAGGGCTCGGTGGAGGAGTTCCTGCAGCAGGTCGCCCTCTTCTCGGAGCAGGACAGCCTGCGCGACGAGCAGGGTCTCCTCACCCTGATGACGCTCCACAACGCGAAGGGGCTCGAGTTCGACACGGTGTTCATCATCGGGCTCGAGGACGGGGTGTTCCCGCACATGCGCGCGATCGAGGCGGGCGACGTGGAGGAGGAGCGCCGTCTCTGCTACGTGGGGGTAACCCGAGCCCAGCGCGAGCTCTATCTGACGTACGCACGCTCGCGGAGCCTGTTCGGCGGGCGCGACTGGAACATGCGCAGCCGCTTCATCGACGAGATTCCGGTGGAGCTCACCGACCGCGACGAGGAGGCTCCGACGGGCCCCGACGCCGCGGCGACCTGGGGCGGGGGAGCGGCCGTCCCGGAGCCGGCGCGAGCCGGCGCATCGTTCGCCCTCGGGGAGGACGTGGTGCACGCGAACTTCGGCGACGGGGTCGTCACGGGCGTCGAGCCCGGCGGGCTCGTGGTCGTGCGCTTCGCGGCCGACGGCAGCGAGCGCAAGCTGATGGCCGACTACGCGCCCTTGAAGAGACGTTGAGCGCGCAGGTCATCGACGGGAAGGCCGTGGCCGCTCGCGTCCGCGAGCGGGTGAGGCGCGAGGTCGAGGCCATGGACGGGAAGCCGGGGCTCGCGACGATCCTCGTCGGCGACGATCCCGCTTCCGCGGTCTACGTCCGCATGAAGCGCGAGGACTCGGCGGAGGTCGGGATCGAGTCCTTCCACTACGAGCCGGGCGCCGACGTCTCGGCGGACTCGCTCGCCGCGCTGATCCGCTCCCTGAACGCCGACGACCGGGTGCACGGCATCCTGCTCCAGCTGCCGCTGCCGGCCAACCTCGACCAGGACGAGTTCATCTCGTTGATCGATCCCGCCAAGGACGTGGACGGGCTGACGCCGACGAACGCGGGACTGCTGATGCAGGGACGCGAGGAGGCGATGGTGCCCGCCACCCCGCAGGGTGTCATGGAGCTGCTGGCGGATGCACAGGCCGAGCTGGAGGGGGCGCGGGCCGTGGTGCTCGGGCGGTCGATCCTCGTCGGCAAGCCCGTCGCGCAGCTTCTGCTGGCGGCGAACGCCACCGTGACCCACTGCCACTCGCGCACTCGCGACCTGCCCGCGGTCTGCCGGGAGGCGGAGGTCCTCGTCGCCGCCGTGGGCTCCCCACGGCTCGTGACCGCGGACATGGTGGGCGAGGGAGCGGTGGTGATCGACGTGGGCACCAACCGCACCGACGAAGGTCTCGTGGGCGACGTGGACTTCGAAGCCGTCAGCCAGCGCGCCCGCGCGATCACGCCGGTGCCGGGCGGCGTCGGGCCGATGACGCGCGCCATGCTCCTGGTGAACACGCTGCGCGCGGCTGGGCGGTAGCGCCGGCAGCCCTGCCGGGCCGCCGGCTACCCGGGCAGCACCAGGTCCGCGAGGTTCTCGATCGACCGCGGGTCGACGTCGTAGCGTTCCTCGTATTCCTTGGCCGCGTCCTCGTCGGCGATGGCCAGAACCAGCTCCTCGCGCGAGGAGCCTGCCCGGCACGCCAGCTGGTCGAGCGCGACGAGCGCGGCGTTCTGGAGAACGCCGGCGATACCGCCGCTGTCGGGGAGATCGCGGTCCTGGCACGGATCCTGGATTTGCACGGGTTCCGGGCGCTCCTGTTCGGCGGCCAACGCGTAGCCCGCCGGAGCCAACAGCGCCACGACGGCGAGCCCGCCCGCGAGCGCAGGGCGCCTGACGGCGGTCCACGGCGCCAGGGCCGGCGCCGCCAGCAGAGCGAAGGCGGCGCCCACCAGGAACGCCGTCGCAAAGCCGTCGTTCACGCCCGCGACGAGCGTCTCGTCCGCTCGATTCTCGAGCTCGTCGTAGGCGGCGCGCTGGTCTTCGTCGACGTCGCCGCGGTGCTCGTCGAAGACCCCGTCGAGGCCGCCACGCGGGTCCTCGGTCTGGACGGCGTCGACGAGCTCGGGGGCGATCTGCAGCTTGAGCTGCGGATCGATCGACGCGTCGAGGATCAGAGCCGCGCCGCGCTCCTCGGTCTCGACGAGCGTGGTGTCGATCTCGTTCTGGGCGATCGGCGCGAGGATCAGCAGCGCCAGCGCTATCCCCACGTGGCGGGTGGACAGGAGCCGCGCGGCGTCGTGGCCCGTGCGCTCCGGCAGAAGCTCCCCGGCGAGCGCGGGCAGCGAGAGGCCCATTCCGACCCCGATGGCGATCTGCGGGAGGATCGTCCACGCGACCGAGGCGGTGGGGAGGAAGGCAAGCGCGGCGGTGCCGGCGGCGACCAGCAGACAGCCGGCCCCCGCGCGAAGCAGCGGCGGCCCGTGCACTCGCACGACCGCGAGCGCGGCAAGCGGCATGATGCTCACGGCGGCGGCCGCCGCGAGCGGCTCGATCCCCCAGCCGGCGATGAGGAGGAGGACCGTCAGGAAGAGGGCGGCGGCGATGGCGCCGGAGATCAACGCCAACGCGACGACGCGGCCCAGATGCTGTCGGGTCCAGGCGCTTCTTTCGCGCGAGGGTTCCTCCGGGCCGGCGGTGAGAGCGGCCGGCAGCGCCGCGAGCGCCGCCGGCGCCTGCAGCAGGAAGATCGAACGCCAGCCGAAGGCCTGGGTCAGCGCGCCGCCCAGGGCCGGACCGGCGGCGAAGCCGAGCAGTGAGGCCAGGCGCCAGGCGTGCGCGCCCGCGACATCGGTGGCGAGCAGGGTATGGGCCGTCACCAGAACCGCGGCCGCGCCGATCCCCTGCACCGCGCGCGCCGCCAGCAGCGGCCCGAGCGAATCGGACAGGCCGCAGACGAGCGAGCCGACGACGAACACGCACACGCCGGCGCATCCGGTGAGCCGGGTGCCCGCGCGGTCGCGGACGAGCTCGGCGGCCGGCAGCGCCACCGCGAGTACGACCGCGTACACGCCGAGGACGGCGGCGACGCCCGCCACGTCGGTATCCAGGTCGCGCAGGATCGGTGGCAGGGCGAGTGCCACGATCGCCGTGTCGGCCAGCGCGAGAAATGCGACACCCGCGAGCGGCAGGCGGACGGAAGCGCGGGACATGCCGGCATTGTCGCGGGTGCGGGTGGGGGAGTCGTACGGTTACCCGTACCCCCGCTGGCGGGTAAACCCTATTGCCCGGCGCGCGGCGGGCTGGGAACGTTTTCGGCGCTTGGTCCCAGCGGAGCCGGCGGCTCCGCGTCAAACCCCGACCGAGCCGCCCCGGGCGCCCCTCCCTCGCGGCGCGCCCGGGCGCAACCCCGGTCCGTCCGTCCCCGGCCCCTCATCCGCCGGGGACGGCGGGCGCCGGGGGCGCCGGCGACTACTGTCCGGGACGCTTCGCTCCCGGCTCCTTGATCGCCTCGACGCCTTCCTTCACCTTGTCGCTCATTTTCGCGTCGCCCACGGCGACGTCCTTCAGCTCCTGCGCATCTTCCTTCAGGGCATCGGTGCCGCCGCGCTTCTGCACGATGTCCTTGGCCCTGTTGATCATGTCGCTCAAACCCATCGCGTCCTCCTTGGATCGAGGGTTTCCCGTCTGCACGCTACTCCCCCCGTTTGACCGGCGGCAACCCGGCGGGCGGTACGCTGCCGCCGCATGGATCCGCGAAGGCTTCGCGCCGGCGAGTGGATAGCGGCCGCTTCCGGCGCGGCGCTGCTACTGGCGTTGTTCCTGCCGTGGTATTCCCTGGATGCGGGTGCGACTGCCAGCGGCTTGGAGGCGCTCGCCGTGGTCGACCTCGTCCTCGCGCTGATCGCAGCAGCCGCCATTGCCCTTCTGCTCGTCACGGCGAGCCAGCGTGTGCCGGCTGTGCCGATCGCTCTCGACGCGCTCGTCACACTCGGGGGCCTGGTCGGCGTGGTGCTCGTGCTCGTCAGGACGCTGAACCTGCCCGACGGGGCGTCGGGCCGCGACTGGGCCGTCTGGCTCGCACTCGGCGGCTCGCTCGGGATCGTCGTCGGCGGAGTCCTGGCGATGCGCGACGAGCGGCTCTCGCCACCCGGCCGTCACACCGACCTCACCGGCCGCCCGACGCCGCCGCCGGCCGAGATCGAGACGATTCCCGCTCCGGGAAGGGAGGGAGCGACCTGAACCTCGGCCCCGGCCTCGAGCGCAGCGAGGACTTCACCGTCGAGGGCCGCCTGCTCACCGACGTGGGCGGCACCCTCGCGAGCAAGGTGCTCTCGACCCCGGCGATGATCGGGATGATCGAGCGTTGCGCGTCGCTTCTGTGCGCCGAGCACCTGCCGGACGGCCAGGTCACGGTGGGCTTCGAGGTATGCGTGAAGCACGTGGGCGCGGCGGCGGAGGGAGCCAGCTGCAACGTCCGCACGCGCCTCCGCGAAGTGCTGGACGGCCGCAAGCTCCGCTTCGACGTCGAGGTGCGCGAGGGCGACCGGACCATCGGCGTGGGCACGCACGAGCGGCGGGTTATAGACCGGGCCGGCTTCCTACAATCGCGCCGATGATCGATCGCGCGCAGGTACTCCACGTGGCGCGGCTGGCGCGTCTGCGCCTGAGCGAGGAAGAGGTCGACCGCATGGCCGGCGAGATGTCCACGATCCTCGAGCACGTCGAGACGATGAACGAGCTCGACCTCGAGGGGATCGAGCCCACCACGCACGTCGTCGAGCTCCAGAACGTGCTGCGCGAAGACGCGCCGCGCGACAGCCTGCCACGCGAGCGGGCGCTCGAGCAGGCTCCCGACGCGGCCGATGGCGGCTTCCGGGTGCCGACCCCGGGGCCGGGATGACCGATCTCCTGGCCATGACGGCCGTTCAGCAGGCCGAGCGCATCCGAGCCGGGGAGGTATCGGCCCAGGAGGCGTTCGACTTCTGGCGCGGGCGCGCCGCCGCGGACGACCTGGGCTCGTACCTGTGGGTGGCGGACGAGGCCCCCGCGGACCCGGGCGTGCTCCCGCCGGTGGCGGTGAAGGACCTCTTCTGCGTCGAGGGGGTGCCGAGCGCCGCCGCCTCGCGCATCCTCGAGGGCTACCGGCCGCCCTACACGGCGACGAGCGTCCGGAATCTCAGGGCGGCCGGCGCGGCCGTTCTCGGCAAGACGAACCAGGACGAGTTCGCCATGGGCTCGTCGAACGAGAACTCCGGCTTCGGTCCGGTTCAGAACCCCTGGGACCGCACGCGCGTGCCGGGCGGCTCCTCCGGCGGCTCGGCGGCCGCGGTGGCGGCGGGCACGGCGCCGTGGGCGATCGGAACGGACACCGGCGGCTCGATCCGCCAGCCGGCGTCGCTCTGCGGCGTCGTCGGCCTCAAGCCCACCTATGGCGCCGTCTCGCGCTACGGGATGATCGCGTTCGCGTCGTCGCTCGATCAGTGCGGCCCGCTCACACGCGACGTGACCGATGCGGCGGTGCTGTTCCGCCACCTGGTTGGCCGCGATCCCTGCGACTCCACCTCGCTCGACTTCCCGGGGCAGGTGACGCTCCCAAACGCCGAGCGGCTCGACGGCCTCCGCTTCGGCGTCTGGGGGCTGGGCGAGGAGGGCCTCGAAGCGGGCGTGGCGGAGGTCGTCCGCGCCACGCTCGGCAGGATCGAGGAGCTCGGCGGCGGCGTCGAGGAGATCGAGCTGCCGAGCGCCCGCCACGGGCTCGCCGCCTACTACGTGATCGCCCCGGCCGAGGCGAGCTCCAACCTCGCGCGGTACGACGGCGTTCGCTACGGCCGTCGAGCGACGGGCAACGGCGGCCTCACCGCGATGTACGAGCAGACCCGCCACGACGGGTTCGGGGAGGAGGTCCGGCGCCGGATCATGCTCGGCACCTACGCGCTCTCCTCGGGCTACTACGAGGCCTACTACGGCACCGCGCAGAAGGTGCGGACCAGGATCGCGGAGGACCTCCGCGCCGCCTTCGAGCGGGTCGACTTCGTGGTCACGCCCACCTCTCCGACCGTGGCCTTCAAGCTGGGCGAGCGCACCGCCGACCCGCTCGCGATGTACCTGTCCGACTACTTCACGGTGCCCATGCCGCTGGCGGGGATCCCGGCGGTGTCGATTCCCTGCGGGCTGTCCGAGGGCCTGCCCGTGGGGTTCCAGATCGCGGGGCCGGCGTTCAGCGAGAACCGCATTCTCGACGCCGCGCACGCGCTCGAGAAGGCGATCGGCTTCGAGGGGGTGCCGCATGTCCACTCGTGAGTACGAGCCCGTCATCGGCATCGAGACCCACGTCCAGCTCAGCACCCGCACGAAGATGTTCTGCGGCTGCGCGCTCTCCTTCGGCGACGAGCCGAACACCCATACCTGCCCGATCTGTCTCGGCCACCCCGGCACGCTCCCCGTCACGAACGCCGAGGCGGTCCACTTCGCTCTCATGATCGCGATGGCGTTCGAGTGCGACATCGCGCCGCGCTCGATCTTCCACCGCAAGAACTACTTCTATCCCGACCTGCCGAAGGGCTACCAGATCAGCCAGTACGACCTCCCGTTGGGGCGAAACGGCCGCCTCGGCGACGTGCGAATTCACAGGGTCCACCTCGAGGAGGACGCCGCCAAGCTGGTCCACGCCGGCGCCTCCGGCCGCATCCACGGTGCCCAGACGAGCGTCGTCGACTTCAATCGCGGCGGCACGCCGCTCGTGGAGATCGTGACCGAGCCCGACCTGCGCTCTCCGGCCGAGGCGGCCGACTTCGGCCGCCTGCTGCAGGCCACCCTGCGGCGCATGGGCGTGTCGGACGTGAACATGGAGGAGGGCTCGCTGCGCGTGGACGCCAACGTGTCGATCCGGCCGGCCGGGGAGGCGACGCTCGGCACCAAGACCGAGCTGAAGAACATGAACTCGTTCCGCTTCCTCGAGCGCGGCATCACGGCGGAGATCGCGCGCCAGGAGCAGGTCCTGCGCGACGGCGGCCAGGTCGAGCAGGAGACCCTGCACTTCGACCCCCAGGCCGGCGCCCTCAGCGCGCTGCGCTCGAAGGAGGAGGCGCACGACTACCGCTACTTCCCGGAGCCCGACCTCGTCCCGATCGCTCCGACCGAAGCGATGCTGGAGCGAGCCCGGGCCGCGCTCCCCGAGCTGCCGGCCTCGCGCGCGGCGCGCCTCGAGCGCGACATGGAGCTCCCGGCGGAGACGGCGAAGCTGCTCGCCTTCCGCTCCGAGCTCGGCGACTTCTTCGAGGCGGCCCTCTCGGGCGACGGCACGGACCCGCGAACGCTGGCCAACTGGACCACCAACGAGCTGACGGCCCGCATCGGCGACGTCGACCCCGCCGGGACGAGGCTCGAGCCGGCGGCGTTCGCCCGGCTTGTGGAGATGGTCGCGGCGAAGGAGGTTTCCGCCTCGGCCGGCAAGGAGGTGCTCGACGTGCTCGTCTCCGAAGGCGGAGACCCCGCGGCGGTAGTCGAGTCGAGGGGGCTCGGCCGGGCCGGCGGCGACGAGCTGGAGGCGATCGTCGACAGGGCGATCGCTGACAACCAGGCCGCCGTCGACAAGATCCGTGACGGCAAGGCGCAGGCGATCGGAGCGATCGTCGGCGCCGTCATGCGCGAGACGAAGGGACGCGCCGACGGCGGCGAGGTGCAGCGCATGATCCGCGACCGGATCGGCGCCTAGGCGTACCATCCGCTGACTTGCGTCTCGACAGGAGGACAGCATGGCGCGACTCATCCGCATGGACGGCACGGGCCACACCACCCTCGCCGAGTGGACCGACACAGGACGACGCTGCGTTCGCGGCGGCCGTGCGCGAGTTCGAGGATCAGCAGGAGCTCGGCTTCATCGGCACGGTTCCCGATGCACCCGGCAGGGCGACCCACGTGCGCGATCTGCCCCGCGGGGCCGAGCTCGTGATCATGCGTCGGCCGATCGCCGGCGGTTAGGGTCAAGGACCCGGAAAACCGCGAGCGAAGCGACCGGTTTGGAGCAGGCTCTTCCGGAACTGGCGTCGGTCCCCTGGCGCCAGCGGACCGACGCGCGCTGGCTGCGCCGCTGGGGGCGCATCTGGCATGGCTGGACGCTGCTCTACACCGTCCCGTTCGTCGCCGCGGCCGCCGGAATGCTTGCGCTCGAGCCGCTCGCGGCGCCTGTGGCGCTGGTGGCGCTCGCGCACGCGTGGATCATCCCCGAGCTGTACGCCTTCCGCGGCGCCAGCGTGGTGAGGCCGAAGGGCGCGCGCAACGCCGCGGCCGAGCCGGTGGCTCAGGGGCTGCTCGGCGACCTGTTGGGCCACGAGGAGCGCGAGCTCCAACGGCGGACGGGGCTCGCCCTCCAGCGGGGCGAGCTCGGCGTCTGGCTCGTCGGCGAGGCGGGGGCGCTCGTCGTGAGTCGCGGCGCGCGGCGCGTGCACTGCTTCTGCGTAAGGGCCACGGACCCCGAGCTGCCGCCCTCGGACCGGGTCGCGCACCTGCTGCTCGCGCTGCGGGTGGACGAGGAGGGCTTCGCGACTGTCGCGAACCACGCGTTCGCCGGGGCGCCGTGGCGCGTCCGGCGGCGGCTGCCCGTGCAGATGCGACCCGCGCTGGATGCGGCGCGAGCCGCTGCGCGGTGAGCGAGCTGTCGTTCCGCGAGGGCCGGGCCACCGATCTTCGCCCGACCTTCGAGCTCGGCGAGGCGGCCTGGGACGTGTCGCGAAAGGCGCGCGGACTGCTCGCTCCCGACGATCACCGCGCGCCCGAGCAGATCGGCGAGCAGTGGCGGCGTGAGCGGGCGTTCATCCAGTTCGTCGCCGCCCAGCCCGACGGCTCGTTCTGGATCTGCGAGGACGGCGACGAGCTCGTCGGATACGTGCGCGTGGCCCGGTTCGGGTGGATGGACGAGCTGACGGAGCTGTGGGTAGCGCCGCCGCATGTGCGCCGCGGGGTTGGCCGGGCGCTGCTCGAGCGCTGCTGGCCGAACTCGCCGTCGCGGGAGCTCGGGAGGGTGGTTCTCACATTCGGCACACCGGTCGATCTGAGCCTCTACACCGAGTTCGGGGTGATGCCAGTCGGCGGCCACTGGCACATGCGCCATCGCGCGGACGAGTACCTCGGGCGCCGCTCGCAGGAGGTCGACTCGGCCGAGCCCGGTGTGCACGTGCTGACCCCCCAGCGCGCCGTGGATGAGTGGAAGCGGCTCGAGCCGGCCGCCGTCGGCCACGAGCGTCCGCTGCTTCACGAGTTCTTCGGCCGCACGCGGACCTGTCTCGCGGTCATGAACCCCGACCTCGGCCGGGCCACCGGGCTCTGCTGGGTGAGCTCCGACGGTGACATCGGCCCGGCCGTGGGGGAGGGCCCCGAAGACCTCGTACCGGTCGTGCTGGCGGCGCTCGACCGCGTGGCGAAGGCGCAGGAGCCGGAGTCCTTCGGCGTGTTCTGCACGACGCACGCCTGGTGGCTGCTCGACCGGCTCCGGCGGCTCGGGTTCCGGGTGCACTGGCCCGCGTGGGTGATGTCGTCGGTGCCGCTCCCGGGCCTGGACCGCTACCTGGCCACCCGGCCCGCGCGGCTCCTGTAAGCCGCGAGCGCTCTGCCAGAATAGGACGCATGGGACAAGCGGTCTCAGATGCGGCCCGAAAGTTGCTCGCCATCGCCGTCCTGCTCGTCGCGGCCTACATCCTCTTCAAGGTCGTGATCGGAGCCGTGGCGGCGGTCGCCTGGTTCGCGGTGGTGGTAGTCGCCATCGTCGCCATTGTGTGGGCGATCCGCGTGCTCTAAGTGGACTTCGTCCTCATCGCCCTCGTGTTCGGCCTCGCGACCGGGGCGATCGGGAGGCTGAGGGGCAGTTCGTTCTGGATCTGGTTCCTGGTCGGCTTAGCGCTGCCCGGCATCGGGATCATCGCCGCCCTCTTCGTCCGCAGGGGTCAGGACGAGCCGCGCCGGCAGTGCCCGGAGTGCCGCAACATCGTTCCGGTGAGCGACCAGGTGTGCATGCGCTGCGGGCGCGACCTCGACTTTCCCGACGAGGTCATTCCGGCGCGGTGACTCCTCCCTTGGCCGGGGAAACCCGCTGGTAAACTGGCCGTTTCCCTGGCCGGCCCAGCCAGTCTCGTCACTTGGAAAGGAGCACGCGCCGCCATGCGAGCCGTCGACGCCATCATGGAGTGCCTCAAGGCTGAGGGCGTCGAGCACGTATTCGGCATCCCCGGCGGCGCAAACCTGCCCACCTACGACGCCCTCTACGACGCGGGCATTCGGCATGTGCAGTGCCGGCACGAGCAGGGCGCGGGCCACGCGGCGGAGGGTTACGCAAAGGCTTCGGGCAAGGTGGGGGTGGCGCTCGCGACCAGCGGTCCCGGCGCCACGAACCTCGTCACCTGCATCGCCGACGCCGTCATGGACAGCGTGCCGACCGTGTTCCTCACGGGCCAGGTGCGCACGGAGCTGATCGGCACGGACGGCTTCCAGGAGGCCGACATCTCCGGCATCACCATGCCGATCGTCAAGCACTCGATCCTGATCCAGGACGCGCGCGAGATCCCGCAGGCGATCCACGAGGCGTTCCACGTCGCCCGCACCGGGCGTCCCGGCCCGGTCCTGGTCGACGTGCCACAGGACCTCTCCCGCGCCGACATCCCCTACGAGCCGGTCTCCGGCGTCCGCCTGCCGGGCTACCAGCCCACGACGGAGGGCAACACAAAGCAGGTCCGCCTGGCCGCGAAGGCGCTGGCCAACGCGCGCAGGCCGGTCGTCTACGGCGGCGGCGGGGTCGTCAACGCGAACGCAGCCAGGGAGTTCCGCGAGCTCTGCCTGTCGGACGCGTTCCCCGTCACCTGCACCCTGATGGGCCTGGGGACCTTCCCGGCGGACGAGGACACCTGGCTCGGGATGCTCGGCATGCACGGCACGAGGGCCGCCAACTACGCGATGGACGAGGCCGACCTGATCGTCGCGATCGGCGCTCGCTTCGACGACCGCGTGACGGGCAAGCTGGCCGAGTTCGCTCCGCGCGCGAAGTTCATCCACATCGACATCGATCCGGCGGAGATCTCGAAGAACGTGCCCGCCCACATCCCGATCGTCGGCGACGCGAAGAACATCCTGCCCAAGCTCACCGCCGAGTACCGGGCCCTGGGCGCCGAGGGGTCGCGGCTCGAGGCCTGGTGGCAGCGAATCAAGGGTTGGCAGGAGAAGCACCCCCTGCGCTACGGCGACGCCGAGGCCGGCGAGATCAAGCCTCAGTACATGATCGAGGCGCTCTACGAGGCCACGAACGGGGAGGCGATCGTCACCTCGGACGTCGGCCAGCACCAGATGTGGGCGGCCCAGTACTACGGCTTCACGCGGCCGCGCCAGTGGATCAACTCGGGCGGGCTCGGGACGATGGGCTTCGGCCTGCCGTCGGCGATGGGGGCGAAGGTCGCCCAGCCGGGCCAGGACGTAGTCTGCCTCGCCGGCGACGGCTCGCTGATCATGACCGTCCAGGAGCTCGCCACCTGCGTTACCGAGCAGATCCCGGTCAAGGTGTTCCTGATGAACAACGGCTACCTCGGCATGGTGCGCCAGTGGCAAGAGCTGTTTTGGGACCGGCGCTACTCGCATGTGGAGATGGGCGGGAGCCCGGATTGGGTCAAGCTGGCCGACGCCTTCGGCGCCCTGGGCATGCGGGTGACTGACAAGGGTGACCTGGTAGAGGCCTTCAAGACGGCGCTCGCGGAGGACGGTCCAGTCCTCGTCGACGTGCACGTCACGAAGGAGGAGAACTGCTACCCGATGATCCCCGCCGGCCAAGGCGCGGGACATGGTCGGATGATCATGCTCGCTGCAAACCTTCGCCATGCGGCGTCCTCGGCCCTCGGCATGCCCAGCATGCCTTCGGGCCTGCGTCCTTGCCTGGCCGGCGCGGCCGACATGAGGTGGGCTGAGCCATGGGTGAACCCGGACCAAGGAGGTTCTCAACCTCGAGGACCTCGAGGCCAGCGGCGGCATCCGCACGGGCCGCAGGCACGTGCTGTCGATCCTCGTGGAAGACAAGCCGGGCGTGCTCGCGCGAATCGCGGGCCTCTTCGCCCGCCGCGGCTTCAACATCGCCTCGCTGGCGGTGGGCCCCACCGACAACGACTCGATGTCACGCATCACGCTGACCGTCGACGGCGCCGCTCAACCGATCGACCAGGTGACAAAGCAGCTCCACAAGCTGATCCACGTGATCAAGATCCGCGACCTCGAGCCGGCGGACCGGGTGGCACGGGAGCTGGCGCTGTTCAAGATCTCCTGTCAGGACGGCGAAGCGCGCGCGCAGGTCATGCAGTTCACCGAGATCTTTCGCGGCAACGTGGTCGACATCTCACGGCGCAGCGTGACCGTCGAGATCACCGGCACCGACGACAAGGTCGAGGCCTTCGAGGAGATGGTCCGGCCCTTCGGCCTGATCGAGATGGTCAGGACCGGCGAGATCGCCGTGTCGCGCGGCCGCGGCGCCACTTGAGGGTCTCGCGCGGCAGTCCGCAACCGGAGGCAGATGCTGGAGCGTCTCCGATAGCCGGGCTTCTCGCTAGGCCCCATCTGGGGCTCACCAGAGCGGGCGCAAGGTTTGTAGAGGGTTGATCCCGGGAACCTGCAATCCTTCCACTCGTCAAGCTCCCCTGATCCTGACCGGGCCGAGGCCGGCAGGAGCAGACCCCAGTTATGACTCTCCGCCGTACGCTCCCGGTCGCCGCGGCATGTGCCGGTCTGTTCGGCGCCTCGCTTGCGGCGGGCAACGCCATCCTCGACGACGAAGACAGCCCACGCGCGCGGCCCACCCGCAGCGCGCCTCCCGCTGAGCCCGCCCCTCGCCCGCGACTCCTGGCGCTCGGTCGCGCCGCGGACTTGCCGGGGCTACGAAACACAACCCGGGCGGCCAGGCGATCGTCGGCACAGGGCACCGCCGCCCCTCCGGCGCCTCCACCCACAACCGCCCCTCCGCCCGCCGACGCCTCCCCACCCGCCCCCAAGCCCGTCTCCGAGACGCAGCCGGTGGCGGCGCCGAAGCCAGCTCCGCAGTCCTCTCCGCCGGCCCCGCCGCCGCCGACCAAGGCCGCCCCTCCGAGCGGCGGGTCTCCCGAACCCGTCGCGGCGCCGAGCCCGCCCCGGCCCCCCGACATCCCCCAGATGACTCGGCCAGATCCGCCTCGACCCGAAACACCGTCTCGACCCGAAACACCGTCTCTTGAGGGTCTGCTCGGAGGAGCAGGCGACAACTAACATCCTTCAGGGCCATGCCCACCCGCACCGCTCCAGGCCCGGGGCCGTTTGCGCTGCCGCGCCCCGCGCGTGAACGCCTCGAGGATCGCGCCGCGCGCGCGGCCGGGCTCGCCAGGAAGGAGGGGAAGCGGGCGGTCGCCGCGGTCACCGTCGCGCTGCCCGCGGACCTAGATCTCTCCGCCGCCGTGCTCGCCGCCCGCGGGCCGGGCGACCGCTTCTTCTGCCTCGAGCAGCCCGAACGCGGCGGGTTCGCCCTCGCGGCGCTCGGCGCCGCCGCCCTCATCGAGGCGCGCGGGCCCCGAAGGTTCGCGCAGGCGGCAGAGCGCGCGCGCGAGCTGGGGCGGTGGACGTTCGCTGACGATCCGGCCGAGGATCCTGCCCGGCCGCCCGCCGCCGGGCCGGTGTTCGTCGGCGGTTTCGCGTTCGCCGAGGACGGTGGGACGGCGCCGGAGTGGTCCTCGCTGGCACCCGCGTCGCTCGTGCTGCCCGAATTGGCGCTGGTGCGCCATGGGGGAGAGGCGCGGATGACGGTGTGCGTCGCGGCCGAGGGCGACGAGGCGCCGGAGGCGCTCGCCGCGCGGGCGCTCGAGCGCGTCGACCGGCTGCGCCCGGCCGCGATGCCGCTCCTGGACCCCGACCCCGTCGAGCGGACCCGGGTGGCGAGCGCCGCGCCGCCGTCGCACTACGAGCAGGCGGTCGAACGGGCGGTGGAGCGGATCAGCGGCGGCGAGCTGGAGAAGATCGTGCTCGCACGCGAGGTGCGGGCGCACGCCCCGCGCTCCCCCGACCCGGCCGCGGTGCTCGGCGCGCTCCGCGAGATCTTCCCGGCCTGCTACTGCTGGTGCGTGGGGACGCCGGAGCTCGCGTTCGTCGGGGCGAGCCCCGAGTTGCTGGTGCGCCGCGACGGGCAGCGAGCTCAGACCGTCGCCCTGGCGGGCACAACCAGGCGAAGCGCCGATCCGGCCGTCGACGACCACCTCGCGGAGAGACTGCTCCACAGCGCCAAAGACCGCGAGGAGCAGGCGATCGTGTCGCGGCGGATCGAGCGCACGCTCGAGCCGGTGAGCCTTTGGGTCGCGAGTGCCGACGAGCCGGCGCTCGTGAGGGTCCACAACGTGCAGCACCTGGCCACCCCCATCCGGGCGCAGCTGGCCGAGCCGCTCGCCGCGGTCGAGCTCGCCGGCCTGCTTCACCCCACCCCGGCGGTCGGGGGCGAGCCGCGCGAGGTCGCCCTCCCCCTGATCCCGGCCCTCGAGGGCCTCGACCGCGGCTGGTACGCCGGGGCGGTCGGCTGGACCGACCTGTCCGAGGACGGCGAGTTCTGCGTGGCGCTGCGCTGCGCGCTCCTGCGCGACCGGGTTGCGCGCCTCTATTCGGGCAACGGGATCGTGCGCGACTCCGTGGCGGCCGAGGAGCTCGCCGAGACCGAGGTCAAGCTCCAGGCGCTGCTACCGCTTCTCGCGTAGGCACCGGCGCCAGCTCGATCAGCTCGTCGAGCGCCTTGCCGACCTCGCCCGCGAGCCGCTCCGGGTCGGGAACCGAGTTGCGGTCGGCGTAGACGCCGAAGAAGGCGCCGCCCGCCACGGTCGTGAACCCGATCGAGAGGCCGTGCCGTTCCGCCAGCGGGACGATCGGGTAAGCCTCGCGCAGCGGGCAGCCGAGCATGTAGAGCTGCTCTTGGGGCCCGGGGATGTTGGACACGACGACGTTGAAGGTGTGCGGGCTGGCCACGATCCGCGACAGCGCGCGCTGCACCGGCGACGGCGCGTACGACGCGAGCTCGAGCACGGTGTCGGCGCCCTCCGGCTCCCCGTAGGCCTTGGCCTCGCGGGTGGCCAGGTGCACCGCGGCGAGGCGGGCGATCGGGTCCGGCTCGTGGCAGGGAAGCTCGACGAACAGGAACGCGATCCGGTTTCCGAGCTCGCCGGTGCCGCCGGCGCGGACGTTCACGGGCACCATCGCCTTCAGCCGCTGCGGCTCCGTGTCGTGGCGCTCGAGATAGCGCCGCACGCCTCCGGCCGCGGCGGCCAGCAGAACGTCGTTCACCGTCGTCCCGAAGGCGCGCTTTACGAGGCGCAGCTCGTCGAGCGAGCGCGACAGCGTCCCCAGATGGCGGTACGGGGAGAGCGGCTCGTTCAGGCGCTCGACCGGAGCGGTGCGCCTCAGCGAGTGGGCGAGGGCGCGGCCGCTTCGCTCCACGCCGGCCAAAAGCCGCTTCGGGGCGAGAGCCATGCGCGCCGAGGCGGAGGCCAGGCGCAGCTGCCCGCGTGCTCGGTCGAGCACTCCACCGACCAGCAGCTCACCCGTTGACGGCGCCGGCGTCGGCTCCCACGGATCGGGCTCGTCGGGTGGGACGTCGGGCTCGGCATCGAGCAGCAGCGCCGCCAACTCGACTGCCGCGATCCCGTCGACCATGCAGTGGTGCGCCTTGCCCACGATGCCGACGCGCCCGTCGTCCAGCTCGTTGGCGATCCACAGCTCCCACAACGGGCGCTCGCGCGACAGCGGCGTGGACATGACGGTCGCGGCCAGCTCGAGCAGGTCGCCGCCCGACGAGCGCCTGACGTGCCGGGAGACGTCGAAGCGGTCGTCGTCCACCCACACCGGGCGGGCCAAGCCGAGCGGCACGCGCGCCAGGCGCTGGCGATAGCGCGGCGCGCGGTCGAGCCGCCGCGCGACGTGGTCACGGAGCTGCTCGAAGCTGGGGGCGGGGCGGCCGTCCGGGGGTTCGAGCAGCGCAACCCAGCCCACGTGCATGTGGGCAGCGGCCGTTTCCACGTCGAGGAACGACGCGTCCAGCGCCGAGAGACGCTGCGAAGGCATCTCCTCCTCCCAATCCGGGGCAACGGGCACCGTACCAACCCGGGTGGCGCGAGATCGTGTCGATCCGGTGTACGCGGGCGGTGGGATCCAAGGTCGCTTCAAGTGTGTCGACCTATGAAAGGATGTCGCCAGCGATGGCTACCCCAGCCGTGAGCCGACCGGCGGGCTCCCCGTGGCCGGTACGCATCGCGGCTGTCGCCCTGGTGGTCGCGGCTGTCGTGCTGGTCGTCCTGCTGCTGTTCAGGGGCGGCACCTACACGGTCACGGGCGAGTTTCTCAACGCCGGACAGCTGGTGGAGGGCAACCAGGTACGGGTCTCGGGCGCGAGCGTCGGCACCGTGGAGGACGTAGGGCTCTCCGAGAACGGCCAGGCGCTCGTCCGATTCACGGTCCACGAGGACTATGCGCCGCTGCGACGCGGCACGAGGGCGATCATCAGGCAGAACTCGCTCTCGGGCATCGCCAACCGCTTCATCGACCTCCACCTGGGTCCGGCGGACGGCGCGGAGATCGATGACGGTGGCCGGCTCGGTCCCGACGAGACCCAGACCGCGGTCGAGATCGACGAGGTGTTCGGCATCTTCGACCCGAGGACGCGCCAGGCGCTGCGAGACACCATCAAGGGCTCGGCGGATCTCCTGCGTGGGCGTGGGCGAGAGATCAACGTAGCGGTGAGGTACCTCAACCCGGCGCTGTCGACGGGGGCCAGGCTGTTCCGCGAGCTCTCGCGCGACGAGCCGCTGCTGGAACGGTTCCTGGTCGACTCCGGGCGGTTCGTACGCGCGCTGGCCGAGCGGAGCAGGGACGTCAGCGGCCTGGTCTCGGGCGCCAACACGACCTTCCGCGCGCTGGGCGCCCAGCAGCAGGCGCTGGCGGAGGCGGTCGAGCTGCTGCCGCCCTTCATGCGGCGCGCCAACACCACCTTCGTGAACCTGCGCCGCGCGCTCGACGACGTCGACCCGCTCGTCGACGCGTCGATCCCCGTGGCGCGGCGCCTCGACCCGTTCCTCGACGCGGCGCGCGGTTTCGCCGCCGACGCCGAACCCACCGTCCGCGACCTCTCGCAAACGATTCGCCGCAGCGGGGGCGGCAACGACCTGATCGAGTTGATGCGCAGCTTCCCGCCGCTCGCGCACGTCGCGCTCGACCCGCGCCGCATCAACGGCGCGATCAGGCGGGGCGCCTTCCCGGAGTCTGAGGAGGCGCTGACCGAGTCGGCGGAGACGTTCTCGCTCCTGCGGCCGTACACGCCCGACCTCGTCGGCTGGTTCGAGGACTTCGCCGGCACGGGCGCCTACGACGCCGCGGGCGGCTTCTCCCGCTCGCAGCTCAACCTGACCGAGATCATCTACGGGGCCGAGCCCCTGATGCGCCAGTTCCGGCGCTGCCCGGGCGGCGGCGACGCGCCCGCCGCCGACGGAAGCAACGTGTTCTCCGCCGGAGAGCAGCGCGAGCTGCAGTGCGACGAGTCAGACCGGGCGGTGCCGGGCCCGTGAAGCGAGTCTCGGCCCTCGTGATCGCAGTCGTCGCGGTGGCGGCGGCGGCCCTGACGATCGCTGCGAACGGCGGCGGAGAAGACGACGACACCACCTACCGGGTCGTTTTCGACAATGCCTTCGGACTCACCGAGGGCGGCGACCTCCGGATCGCGGGGGTGCGAGCCGGGACGATCGAAGACCTGAGGATCAGCGGCGGCTACCCGCCCAAGGCCGTTGTGGACGTGAAGGTCAGCGAGCCCGGCTTCGCCGACCTTCGCGAGGACGCGACCTGCGAGGTGCGCCCGCAATCGCTGATCGGCGAGTACTTCGTCGACTGCCAGCCCGGTGACGCCGGCGGGCGCCTCCCGGACGGTGGTCGCGTGCCGGTCGAGCAGACCACGTCGACCATCCCGTTCGACCTCGTGAACACCGTGATGCGCCAGCCCTACCGCGAGCGCTTCCGGCTGATCATCGCGGAGCTGGGCGCCGGCCTGGCGGGACGGCCCGAGGACCTCTCCGAGGTGCTCCGCCGTGCGCATCCGGGACTGCGCGAGACCACCCAGGCGCTCGAGATCCTCGGCCGCCAGACGCGAACGATCGAGCGCGTGATCGCCGACGCCGACACGGTCATAGAACCGCTGGAACGGCGCAAGCGCGACGTCGTCCGCTTCGTCGAGGAGGCGGGCGAGACCGCCGAGATCACCGCCTCGCGCCGGACGCGAGCTAGGGGAGAGCTTCCGCCTGCTGCCGGAGTTCCTGGCCGAGCTGCGGCCGGCCATGGTTCAGCTCGGTGACTTGTCCGAAGCACAGATCCCGGTGCTTCGCGACCTGGGCGCCGCTGCCGGCGACCTCGACACCTTCCTCACCCGGCTGGGTCCATTCTCGGACAACGCCACCCCGGCGTTCCGGGCGCTCGGCCGCGCCTCGGACGCCGGCCTCGACGCCATTCGTGCCACCGACGAGGACGTCGAAGTGCTGCGCCAGGCGGCGGTGAACGCTCCCGGCACGGCGAAGCCCCTGCGCCAGCTCCTGCAGACCCTCGACGACCGGCGGCGCGCCGTCGAGAACGATCCGCGCGCCAAGGCCACCGCCCCGCCGGCCCCGGACAAGACCCACATCCCCGCGTCCGAGCAGGGCGGGTTCACCGGCATGGAGGGACTGTGGAACTACTACTACTGGCAGGCGCTCTCCACCAACGCCTTCGACTCGATCGGCCACATCCTGCGCATCTCGGCCACGCTCGACCTCGGGGGGTGCTCGGCGTACTTCACGACGATCACCCCCGAGAACAGGCGCTGCCAGCGCTGGCTCGGCCCCTATCAGCCGGGGGTGAACGCCCCGGACCCCACCGAGATCCCCGGCGAGGAGGGCGAGCCCGAGGCTGAACCCGCCGCCGTCGGCGGTGGCGACGAACCGCTCCTCGACTACCTGATCGGCCCATGAGGGGTCGCCGCACGGCAG
The DNA here is from genome assembly GCA_963812915.1 of uncultured Thermoleophilaceae bacterium. GTDB lineage: Bacteria > Actinomycetota > Thermoleophilia > Solirubrobacterales > Thermoleophilaceae > JACVRW01. The sequence continues at coordinate 191,169 of CAWEXB010000007.1, forward strand.
CCTTGACTGGGAGTCCGGTGTTGGTGGGGTCGATCACGCTGCTGGTGACGATCGTGGCGGTCTTTATCGCTTACAACGCCAATGCCGGGCTGCCGTTTGTGCCGACCTATGACGTGAGGGTCGAGCTGCCCAATGCGAGCAAGCTGGTGGTGGGAAACGACGTGCGGGCGGGCGGTTTCAGGGTCGGTGTGGTGGACCAGATCCGCGGCGGCAGGGTGGTTGTCGATGGGGAGGAGCGCTCGATCGCGGTCCTGCAGTTGAAGCTCGACAAGACGGTCGAGCCGTTGCCGGCGGACACGTTGGTGGCGGTGAGGTCGCGCTCGGCGCTGGGGTTGAAGTACGTCGAGCTCGTACCGGGCTCGTCGGCGCGGAGCCTGCGGGCGGGCGACACGATCCCGCTTGGCAATTCGCGCCTTCGGGCGGGCGAGATCGAGGACTTCACCGCCATCTTCGACGACCGGACGCGGGTCGGCGCTCGGGCGGCGCTCGAGGGTTTCGGCAGCGCGCTGGCGGGCCGCGGGCCGTCGGTCAACAGGGCGATTGAGGAGCTCGTGCCGCTGTTGCGCTACCTGGAGCCGGTGGCGCGCAACCTGTCGGACCCGCGGACCGAGCTCAGTGGCTTGTTTCCGCGGCTTGGCCGGGCGCTCGGCGAGCTGGCGCCGGTCGCGATGGTGCAGCCCGAGTTCCTGGCCAACCAGGCCACCACGTTCGGGGCGATCGGCCGCGATCCCCAGGCGCTGCGCGAGGCGATCGCGGAGGGGCCGCCGACGCTGCGGACGTCGATCCGTTCGCTGCGCGTCCAGACGCCGTTCCTGGCGCGGTTCGCCGACCTTTCGCGCGCGCTGCGGCCGGGCGCGCGCCAGCTGCGGGTGTCGCTGCCGGCGATCAACGAGGCGCTGAGGGTCGGGACGCCCGTGCTGCTGCGCGTCCCACAGCTCGGCGAGGATCTCGAGCAGCTCTCGGGCGCGCTGGAGGACCTCGGCGACAACCCCAGCACGCTGCTCGCGCTGCGCGACCTGCGCCAGGCCTTGCGGGTGGCCCGGCCGCTGGTCGAGTTCGCCGCCCCCTACCAGACGGTCTGCAACTACTTCGTCTACTTCTGGCCGGCGACGGGCGCCCACCTCTCCCAGGTCACGCGCGCGCCGGACGGGCACGCGCTCGGGACGCTCCAGCGGATCCTGTCGATCCCCCCGAGCGCCCAGGAGAACAGCCTCACGACGTCGGCTTCCTCGCGCCCGGTGGACGTGCCGCCCGGCACCGACCCGCAGGCCGAGGGCGCCGGCCAGGCGCTGCACTCCCAGCAGGGCGGCCCCGCGGTGGACTCCCGAGGCCGGGCCGACTGCCAATCCGGGCAGTGGGGCTACCTGGACCGGCTGGCGACGGACGACCGCTACGGGCCGAACCGCCTCGGCGGCGCGCACATCGTCGTCGACCCGAATACCCCCGGGCTCGCGGGCGGCACCTGGGTCTCGCGCCGGCTCGGCATCGACAACTTGAGGGACGTGCCCTAGCGATGCCGATCCTGCGCAGAAAGCCCTATCGCCGCGGCGATCCGGGGGTCTCGCCCTTCAAGGCGGGCGTGATCGCGGTGGTGCTGATCGCGGTGTTCGGCTACTTCGGCTTCACGAAGGCGAACCCGTTCTCGAACCCCTACGAGCTGAAGGCCGTCGTGGACGAAGCCCGCAATCTGCAGGCCCGCTCGGCGGTGCGGATAGCGGGCGTCGACGTGGGCAGGGTCACGAAGGTCGAGGCCATTCCGGGCTCGGCCCCGGCCGCGCGGGTCACGATGGAGCTGCGCGAGGACGCGCTGCCGCTCCGCGAGGACGCCGAGCTCAGGGTGCGGCCGCGCATCTTCCTCGAGGGCAACTACTTCGTCGACCTGAAGCCGGGCTCGCCGTCCGCGCCGGAGCTCGAGGACGGCGACACCCTGCCGCGCTCGCAGACCTCGGCCGCGGTCTCCACCTCGGAGGTGCTGGGCGTGCTCCAGTCCGACGTGCGCAGCGACCTGCGCACGCTGCTGTTCGAGCTAGGCACGCAGGGGCTCGTTGGCGGGGGCGCCGAGGGGTTCAACCGCGCGGTCCCCTACTTCCTGCCGGCGTACCGTCGATCGGCGCTCGCGAACGACGCGCTCCTCGGCGAGGACCCCTCCCGCGACCAGCAGCGGCTGCTGCGGGGACAGCAGCGGACGCTCGCAGCCCTCTCGTCCGACCCCGACGCCCTCCGGGAGCTGGTGACCGACCTGAACACCACCGCGGGCGCGCTCGCCCGCCAGGACGTCGCGCTCGAACAGTCCGTCCCGGCGCTGCGCGACACGCTGCGCGTGGCGATGCCCGCGCTCGACTCGCTGAACGCCGCGCTGCCCTCGCTCCGCGCATTCGCACGCGAGGCCCTGCCCGGGGTGCGTAGCTCCGCGCCGACGCTCGACGTCGGGACTCCGTGGCTCCGCCAGCAGCGCGCGCTGATGAGCGAGAGCGAGCTGAGGGGCGTCGCGCGCTCGCTGCGTGAGACCGTGCCGAGCCTCGTGAGCCTCAACCGCAGCGGGATCGGACTCCTCGACCAGGGGCGCGCGCTGGCCTCGTGCACCAACAACGTGCTGACGCCATTCAGCCGCTCGCCCATCCCGAGCGCCGAGCCGGGCAACAGCGGTCACGAGGTGCGCCGACAGGTCTTCCGGGGCCTCGTGGGGCTGGCCGGGGAGAGCCGAAACAACGACGCCAACACGCCCTACTTCCACATCCAGACGGTCAAGCCGTCCAACCTCGCGGCCGCCAACGGCGGGCGACTCGAGCCGCTTTCGCCGCCCAACCCGAACGTTCCGCCGGTGCACCGGCCCGACGTGCCGTGCGAGACCCAGGAGCCGCCCAACCTCGATGCGCCCGACGGGCCGGGCCTCGCGCCGGCGGGCGCTACGGCGGCGAGCGTGGCCGCGGCCCGTCGCCAGGGCGAGCGGCTGCTCGAGAGCCCTCTGCTTCGGGACCGCGTCGAGAGCTTCTTCGGCGGCGGTGAGAGCGAATGAAGCACGCGATCAGGGCCCATCTGCGCGACTTCCTGGTCGTGCTCGGCGTGATCGTGCTGGGCGTCGCGATCGGTGGCTACCTCCTCTCCCAGCAGCGCTTCCGCTTTCCGCTGCTGGAGGACGAGCCGAAACGCGTGGAGATCGAGCTCCAGAACGCGCAGTCGGTGCAGCCCGGCCAGGGCCAGACCGTGCGCGTGGTGGGCGTCGAGATCGGCCAGATCTCCAACGTCGAGATCGACGAGGGGGTCGCGGTCGTCGAGGTCGAGATCGACCAAGAGTTCGATGACGTGATCCGCGAGGACGCGACGGCGCTCCTGCGACCACGCACCGGCCTGAAGGACATGCTGATCGAGGTCGATCCGGGACAGGGAGAGGTACTCCCGGAGGGCGGGCGCATCGTCGTCGCGAACACGCTGCCCGACGTCAATCCGGACGAGGTCCTCTCCACACTCGACGCCGACACGCGGCCCTACCTGAGGCTGCTGATCTCGGGCGCCGGCAAGGGACTTCGGGGACGGGGGCCCGACCTCGCCGCGACGCTCGAGCTACTCGAGCCGCTCCACCGCGACGTGGCGCGCGTGTCCCGTGCGGGTGCACGCCGCCGCGTGGCGCTCAGGCGCCTGATCAATCGCTACGGCTTGCTCGTGCGAGAGCTCGGCCGTCATCCGGCCGATCTCCGGCGGCTCGTCAGCGCCTCGCGGAACGTCTTCGACAGCCTCGCCCGCCAGGAGTCGAACATCTCGGAAGCGGTCGCCCGGCTGCCCGGCACGCTGCGCCAGACCGAGCGCACGCTGACGCGCGTTGACACGCTGGCGGAAGTGCTGGGTCCCTCCCTCGACGCGCTGCGGCCGCCGTTCCGCCAGCTCGTGTCCACCAACGCGGCCCTGCGTCCCTTCCTTGAAGAGACGACCCCGATCGTGCGAGACGAGATCCGGCCGTTCGCACGGGCGGCGCGCCCGTACCTCGACGATCTCGAGCCCGCCGCGCGAGACCTGGCACAGGCCTCTCCCGACCTGACCGAGGTGCTGGGCGAGCTCAACCGCTTCTTCAACATTGGCGCCAACAACCCGGGCGGCGCCGAGCCACCGCGCGTGGTGGGCGGCAACGACACGCGTCTGGAGGGCTTCCTCTACTGGCTGGCCTGGACCGCCAACAACGGCGTGTCGCTGTTCAGCACCGCCGACGCCCAGGGTGTCTACCGCCGGTTGACGATCTGCGGCTTGCCCGTCGGGATCCTCGGCGCAATTCAGCTCGCCCCGCTCGTCCGGCAGATCGCCGAGCAGCAGCCGGCGATCCGCAACCAAATGGTGGGCGGGCTCCTCGGACAGGGCCTGCTCGACACGAGCACGCCGACCACCACACAGCTCGTCGACGCCGTCACCGACGCGGCCGCCGGCCTGGGGGACTGCAGGTTCTAGGCGATGGTCAAGAAGGCACCCAGCATCGGACAGATCGCGGCAATGATCTTGTTCACGCTGTCGGTGTTCGGCCTGCTGCTCTTCCTCTGGATCTCCTTCGGCGGCGTGACCCCGCTGAAGCCGCAGGGATATCGCTTCAAGGCAGCGTTCCCCGAGGCCACCCTGCTCGTGAACGAGGCCGAGGTTCGCATGGCAGGTGTCGTGGTGGGCAGGGTCACCTCGAAGGAGCTGGCCGAGGACGGCCGCCGGACCGTGGCTGAGCTCGAGCTCGACAACGAGTTCGCGCCGATCCCGCGCGACACGCGGGCGATCCTGCGCCAGAAGAGTCTTCTCGGCGAGACCTACGTGGAGCTCACGCCCGGTAGCGCCGAGGCCGAGGACCTGCCCGACGGGGGCACTCTCCCCGGCTCGCAGGTCGCCGAGACGGTCGAGTTCGAGGAGCTCTTCAGCACCTTCGACCCCGAGACCCGCCGCGCGTTCCAGGACTGGCTGCAGGAGGCCGGCGTGGCGGTGGGCGGCGACTATGCGCGCGACTTCAGCGACTCGCTCGGAAACCTCGCCACGTTCGCCGAGTCGGGCGCCGACCTCCTCGAGCCGCTCGACCGCCAAGAGCTTGCGCTCCGCCGGCTGATCCGGGACACCGGCCGGGTCTTCGGCGCGGCGTCGGAGCAGGAGGGCGCGCTCCGCGGGCTCATCGTCAACGGCAACCGAACCTTCGCCGCGCTCGCCTCCCGCGACGAGGCGCTCGCCGACACCTTCCAGGTACTGCCGACGTTCGAGCGAGAGACGCGTTTGACCTTGGCCCGCCTCGAGCGCTTCGCGCGCGACACGGACCCCCTGGTCCGGCTGCTCCGGCAGCCTGCCGAGGACCTGGCGCCGACGTTGCGAGACCTCGGCGACCTCGCGCCCGACCTCGAGCAGCTCTTCCGCGACGTCGACCCGTTGCTGGACGCGAGCGAGGACGGTGTTCCGGCCGCCGACCGCCTTCTGAGGGGCGCAGAGCCGCTACTCGAGAGCGCACACGTGCTCCTGCCGGAGGTGAATCCGATCCTCGCGTACCTCCAGTTCAACCGCACGCTCGTGGCGTCCTTCCTGATCGCGGGCGCCGGCTCGATCGGCGAGAACATGGCCGGCGGATACACGCGGCCGCGCACGGCCAGGACGCCGGAGCACCTCTTGCCGCAGTCATCGTTCTTCGAGGAGCGCTCCTTCACGCGCGATACGACGCGGCCGCCATGGGACCGCGGCAATGCATACGTGGCGCCCAACGCCCGCTGGCGGGCGACGGGCCTGGGGGTGATCGAGAGCTTCGACTGCCGGCCCACGGGCGGCAACATGCCCGATCCGATCGACGATGCGGGCATCGCAACCGCGCCCCCCTGCTTCGCCGCCCCGCGTTCCCTCTTCCAGGACCAGAAGTGGCCGCGTCTGCGCCGCGGGCAGGCGCCGCTCGTGCCGGGACCGATCAACGGCGACCGCCGGGGCAACACGCCCGCTACCCCCTGACGCCCCGCGCCACGCGCTCCACCACCTCCCGGTGGAGTCGAACGTTGTCGCGCCGGTCGGTGCGCACCTCGGTGATCTCGGGGGCCATCTCCTTCAGGTTCAGGCCGGCCGGCGTCGCGATGTGGTCCTCGTAGAGGGCCTGGTCCGCGTGCTCCGCCACCGGCAGGAAGTCGAAGATCGCGCCGCCACCGTTGTTGAGACAGACGATCCGCAGGTCGACGCCCGCACGACGGGAGGCGAGCAGGCCGCCCACGTCGTGCAGCAACGCCAACTCCCCCGTCAGGAGCCACGTGGGGCGGCCGCTCGCGAGCGCCGCCCCGAGCGCCGAGGAAACGACACCGTCGATTCCGTTCGCGCCCCGGTTGGCGAGGAAGCGCAGCCGCTTCGGGGATTGCGGGAAGTACGCCTCGACGTCCCGGATCGGCATCGACGAGCTGACCCACACGAGCGCCTCTTCCGGCAGGTCCGGCTCGAGGCCCGCGAGCACCTTGGGCTCGAACCGGCGCGGCGCCTCGGCCAGCGCGGATGGCACCAACGCGTCGGCGGCGCGCCACGAGGCGAGCCAGGCGGCGTCGCGCTCGGCGCTGCGCATCTCGAGCGCCGCGGCCAACGCGTCGAGCGTGGGTGCGGCGTCCGCCTGGAGCAGCAGCTCGGCGCGGCGGGTCGGCTCGTTCCAGGCAGCGTGCGGGTCGAGCACCACCTGACGGGTGCCCGCGAGCCACTCGCGCAGAGGCTTCGACGTCGGCGTGTCGCCTACGCGCAGGACGAGGTCTGGGGAGTGGTCGCGGGCGAAGCGCTCGACTCGCAGCAGGACGTCGTAGTGGGCTACGACGTGCGAGCGGTCGTGGTCGCCGCAGCGGACGCCCGAGGTGGGTTCCGCCAGAAGCGGCCAGCCGGCTTCGGCGGCGAGCCGGGCGGCGGGCTCGGCAACGTCTTCGAGCGTGGGGCCGCAGACGATCGCGCCCCGGGGCGTCGAGGCGGCCTGGGCGGCGAGTGCGTGCAGATCGTCCGCGTGTGGCGCGCTCGCGTGCCCGCGCAGCTGGGTCCAGGGGCTTCCGTCCACACGGCCGGACCAGACGGCCGGGTCCATCGTCGCGCCGGCGGCGGACTCCGCACGGCCCTCTTCCCTCACCGGCGCGAGCGGCTCGCGCAGCGGGAAGTTCAGGTGCACCGGCCCGGGCCGCCCTCCGCCCGCCGTCCAGAACGCGCGACAGGCGAGCGCGCGGTGGTGGATCGCGGTCTCGCGCCCCGGCTCGTGCGTGCCCACCTCGACGAACCACTTGGCGGCGCTGCCGTACAGGCCCAGCTGGTCGATCGCCTGACCCGCGCCTACGCCGCGCAGCTCCGGCGGACGGTCGGCCGTGAGCACGATCAGCGGCAGCCGCGCCTCCCAGGCCTCCGCGACCGCGGGATGGAGGTTGGCCGCCGCAGTGCCGGACGTGCAGGTCACGGCAACGGGCCGCCCGCTCGCCTTGGCCAGCCCCAGCGCCACGAAGCCCCCGGCGCGTTCGTCGATCACCGACACCGCCTCGATCCCGGGGTGGCCCGCCAGCGTGAGGATCAACGGCGCGTTGCGGGAGCCGGGACAGGTCACCGCGTGCCGCAGCCCGCAGCGCGCGAGCTCGTCGACGAACGCCTGGAGCGGCGCGTAGGTGCGGTTGATCGGGATCATTGCGAGGCGATGGTGCTCTTCATCCCGGGCTTCTTGCAGCGTGGGGACGCGTGGCGGCCGGTCGCCGAGCTCCTCCCCGAACGCTATCCGAGCGCCATGCTCGACCACCGCCGGCACACCTTCGAGGGACGGCTGCGGGAGATTGCGGCGGCGGGCGAGGATCGCGTGGTCGTCGGCTACTCGCTGGGCGGCCGCCTGGCGCTGCGGGCCGTCCTGCGCGAGCCGGGCCGCTACGCCGGCCTCGTGACCGTGAGCACCACCGCCGGCATCGACGAGGCGCTCGCGCGCAGAGCGCGCGCCGAGGCCGACGAGCGCCTGGCGGCCTGGATCGAGGCGGCTCCCATCGAGGACGTGGTGAGCGTCTGGGAGCGGCAGCCGCTGTTCGCAGATCAGTCGGACGCGCTCGTCGAGGCGCAGCGGCCGGGGCGCCTCAGCCACGATCCCGCCGGGCTCGCCCTGCTGCTCCGAACGGCCGGCCAGGGAATGCTCGAGCCCGTCTGGCACGAGCTGCTCGGCTTGGACGTCCCGGTGCTGGCGATCGCCGGCGACCGCGACGACGGCTACGTGCGCGCCGCTCGCCGCATCGCGGAGACGGCCCCGCGGGCGCGGGCGGCGGTTGTGCCGGAGGCCGGCCACGCGCCGCAGCTGCAGCAGCCGGAGGAGGTGGCGCGGTTGATCGCGGGGTTTCTCGACGAGGTTGGAGGTGACGCGGGCCGCGCTGGGGCGGGGTAGGGGGTGTGGATCTGAGGGGGTTGGGCGACTTCTCTACCCAGATGGGTACAGAAAGCGCCCCACCCCCCGGGGGGCTGCCTCCTCGCCCAGCCCCGGCCACGCCTCGCGGCGCCGCCACCCGGCGGGGCGTCAGCCCAGCACCTCCACGGTGACCTCCTCGAGGGCGTCCGCCTCGACCGTCACCCCAAGCCCCGGCCCGCCCGGCACCTTCAGCGTCCCCCGCCGCGGCGCCTCGAGCGCCGCGGCGATCCGCGCGTCGAACAGGTCCAGCGTCGCGAGGCCGCACGCGAGAGAGACGTTCTCGGCCGCCGCCAGCTGCAGCGCGGCGGCGATCCCCCACGGGCCGTCCATCGTGCTCGATAGGAAGGCGTCCAGGCCGGCGGTGCGGGCGGTGCGGAGCGTCCGGCGCGCGGGGCCGAACCCGCCGCTCCCCGCGAGCTTGACGTTCACGACGTCGCAGGCCTCGAGCTCGATCGCCAGCTCCACGTCCTCCGCCGTCGCGATCGGCTCGTCCGCCGCGATCGGGGTGGAAACCCGCTGGCGCACCTCGGCCAGCTCCTCGAGCGTGGCGCAGGGCTGCTCGACGAACTCCAAGTCGTGGTCCTCGATCGCACGGATCGACTGCACCGCCTGGTCGACCGACCAGGCCCCGTTGGCGTCGACTCGCACCGCCGGCCATGGCCCCACGGAGTCTCGGACCGCCGCCACGCGATCGGCGTCGTCGGGGAGCCCTACCTTGAGCTTGAAGCACGCGTAGCCGTCGCGGAGACCCGCGCGGGCGGCCGCGGCCACCTCGTCGGGCGGTCCCGCCCCGAGCGTCAGGTTCACGGGGAGCGCGTCCTTTGCGGGCTCGGCCAGCGGTCGCCCGTCGCGGCGCGCCTGGAGGTCGAGCCTGGCGATCTCCTCCGCCGCCCGCGCCTGTGGCGGGCGCCGCCCCGCGCCGCCGCTGAGCGCGGCGACCGCCCGTTCGATCGGCACGCCGTCGTAGGGCTCGAACGGCGCCGCTTCGCCGAAGCCGGACACGCCATCGGCGTGCTCGAGACGCAGCAGCAGGAGCTCGCGGGCGGCGACGACGCCGCCGGAGGTCACGAACGGACGCCTGAACGGGATCGCGAGCCGGAGAAGGGTGCGCTTCACGACAGCAGCACGCCGACCGCGAGCAGCACGGAGAAGACCGCGAGCAGCCGGCCCGTCCCCGCGAGAGCCCCGTTCAGGGCGACTCCGTCGGTGCGCCCAGAGACCGTACGGACGAGCGGCGGCGCCAGCGGCAGCGCCGCGAGCGCCAGCAGCACCCACGGCGAGAGCGCTGGGACGAGGAGCGGCGGAACGAGGAATGACAGCGCGACCATCGCCGCGAACAGCCTGCGCACCCGCGCCCGGCCCAGCTTCACGGCGAGCGTCCGCTTGCCCGCGCGCCGATCGGTGTCGATGTCGCGGACGTTATTCACCACCAGGATCGCCGATGCGAGCAGGCCGACCGGCACCGCGAGGGCGAACGCCTCCCAGCGCAGCTCCTCCGTCTGCACGAAATACGAACCCGTCACCGCCACGATGCCGAAGAAGAGGAACACGAACAGCTCGCCCAGGCCCTCGTAGCCGTACGGGCGCGGACCGCCCGTGTAGAGCACACCCGCCAGGATCGACGCCGCGCCGACCACGAGCAGCTCCCAGCCCGCCACCGCCGCCAGGTAGAGGCCCGCGGCCACCGCGAGGCCGAACGCAACATAGGTGCCGACCAGCACGCGCTTGGGTGGCATCAAACCGCCCGCCGTCACTCGCACCGGACCGAGCCGGTCTTCGGCGTCGGCCCCGCGCCGGGCGTCCGAGTAGTCGTTGGACAGGTTCGTGCCGATCTGGATGAAGACGCTGCCGACGAGGGCCGCGACGAAAGGGAGCGCCCGGAACACGTCCTCGGAGCCGGCGAGGGCGGTCCCCACCAGCACTGGCGCGATCGCCGCCGGCAACGTGCGCGGACGGGCCGCAAGCAGCCAGAGGCGGAGGGTACCGCGGGGGACCGCGGCCGGGGTTCGGCTCACGGGCGCTTCGGGAACTTCCCGAAGTCGGGCGGGCGCTTCTCCCGGTACGCGTCGCGCCCCTCCTGCGCCTCGTCGCTCATGTAGAAGAGGAGGTTGGCGTCGTGGGCGAGCTGCTGGATTCCGGCCAGCCCGTCCTCCGCGGCGTTGAAGCTCGCCTTCAGCAGCCGCAGCGAGAAGGGCGACAGGGCGAGCATCTCGCGGCACCAGCGGACAGTCTCCTCCTCGAGCTCCTCGAGCGGGACGACGGTGTTCACGAGGCCCATGTCGAGTGCCTCGGCGGCGGAGTACTGCCGACACAGGAACCAGATCTCCTTGGCCTTCTTCGGTCCGACCTGAGCGGCCAGCAGGCTCGCGCCGAAGCCGCCGTCGAAGCTTCCGACCTGCGGGCCGGTCTGGCCGAAGCGTGAATTGTCCGCCGCGATCGTGAGGTCACAGAGCACGTGCAGAACGTGGCCGCCGCCGACCGCGTAGCCGGCCACCATCGCCACGACCGGCTTCGGCAGGCGGCGAATCTGAAGGTGCAGGTCGGTCACGTGGAAGCGGCCCACCGCCGCGCCGGCCGCGACGTAGCCGCTGTCGCCCCGCACGCGCTGGTCGCCACCCGAGCAGAAGGCGAGCGGACCCTCGCCGGTCAGCACGATCACGCCGATCTCGGCGTCCTCGCGGGCGCGTTCGAACGCGTTCGAGAGCTCGACCACCGTCTCCGGCCGGAACGCGTTGCGCACCTCCGGCCGGTCGATCGTGATCTTCGCGATGCCCTCGGCCAGCTCGTAGCGAATGTCCTCGTAATCGCCCCCGCCCGGCCGCCAGTCGGCGGCGGGACGGACCCGGCGCTGGGCCTGCTGCTCGGTCCATTCCTGCGTGGCCATGCGGCCTCGTACGATAGTTGCGCTGGACGAGTGGCTGACCCAAGCGGCGCGCACGCGCCCCGATCATCCCGCGCTCGACGCCGAGGGCCGAACCCTGACCTACGGGGAGCTCGGGGTGGCCGCCGCGCGTACCGCGCGGCGGCTCGCCGCGCTCGGCGTCGGCGTCGGCGACCGCGTGGCCACCGCGCTGCCGCCCGGGGTCGCCTTCTGCGAGCTCCTGCACGCCCTGCCGCGTCTCGGCGCCGTGCTCGTGCCGCTCGACCCGCGCGATCCCGTCCGCGTCGACGCGCGGATTACGGTCACGGCGGCGCTCGCGGGCGCCGAGGCGGACTTTCCGCTGCGCGACACGGTCGATCCCGACGCCGTCCACTCGGTTGTCCACACCTCGGGCACCACGGGACGGCCCAAGGCGGTGGAGCTCACCTATGGGAACCACGCGGCGAGCGCCCTGGCCGCGGCCGACGCCCTCGGCGTCCACCCCGACGACCGCTGGCTCTGCCCGCTCCCGCTCTTTCACGTCGGCGGTCTCGGCGTGCTGATCCGGTCGGTGATCAACGCCACGACCGCGCGTGTGCACGACCGCTTCGACATCGGAGCCGTCAAGAACGCGCTGGAGGGCGGCGAGGTGAGCCTCGCCTCGCTCGTGCCGACCATGCTCGTCCGCCTTCGCGCCGCCGGGCTGGGGCGGGCGCCCGGCCTGCGGGCGATCGCGCTCGGCGGCGGCCCGATCCCGGTCGGCCTGCTCGACTGGGCGCGCGGCGCCGCCCTTCCGGTCGTGCCCGTCTACGGCATGACCGAGACCTGCTCGCAGGTAGCTGCGGGCAGCCCGGGCAGGCCGCTGCGCGGCGTCGAGCTGGAGATCGCCGCGGACGGCGAGATCCTCGTGCGCGGCCCCATGGTCGCGCGCGGGTCGCTCGCCCCTGACGGATGGCTCCACACCGGCGATCTCGGCCACCTCGACCAGGACGGCGGCCTCCACCTCGACGGGCGCGTGAAGGAGCTGATCGTGACCGGCGGCGAGAACGTGGCGCCGATCGAGGTCGAGCAGGTGTTGCTCTCCCACCCCGCCGTCGCGGACGCCGGGGTGGCGGGGCGACCCGATCCGGAATGGGGCGAGGCGGTGACCGCCTTCGTGGTCCTTCGCCGGCCCGCGACCGCCGACGAGCTCCGCGCCTGGTGCCGCGAACGCCTGGCGCCCCACAAGACGCCCAAGACCGTCCACGAGGTCGCGGCACTCCCGCGCAACGCTGGCGGCAAGCTGCTGCGCGACCGGCTGGGAGCCACCGGTCATCGCGGCGGCCGCTAGCTCAGCTCACGTCGTCAGGACGGCAGCTTGCTGCGTGCCTCGCGGCCCTTCCGGGCGCTCTTGTTGGTCGCCCGGCGCGACATTCCGAAGGGCTTCTGGAGCCAGCGACCCAGCCTGCCCGGCCCCTTCGAGGCCGCACTTTGACCAAGCCCGAGGGTCCGGTCGACCCCACGCTGCGGGTACCGCGAGAGGCGCGGGAGCAGGAATGCGAGCACCAGCAGGACGATGCAGACGCCGATGATGATGATCACCGTCAAGGAGAGCCTTCCTTCGTTCGCTACGCGGTTGCATACCCGGGTGCGGCCGGCGCAAGCACATGCCGCCCGGCTTCGGCGACCGGTTTCCGGTTGCACGGTCGGGGCCGGGGGGCCTGGGTGAGGAGGGTGGTTGCTGAGGGTGGTTGCTGGGGCGTCCGGGCCGGTCCGGTCGCCGCTTTAGCCGACGCGTTCGACCTTTCGCGGGAATAAGCCGCAGAAGGTCGAACGCGTGAGGATCCGCCCCCCGGCCGGTCGGGAGCCGGGCCCGGTACCCACCTCCACGCGACTATGAAGCTCATCCGGTCACGACGGCAAACGCCCCAGCCTCTACCCGGAATCGCGCTCTATCGACGCCGACCAGCTCGCCATCGACGTTGAAGCCGGTCTCACCGTCGGTGGAGACCTCGACCACGTGTCCCCGTCCACTGCGCACTCCCTTCTGCGACTCGAGCGTGCGCGCACGCAGGCCATAGGCGTGGAGTACCAGCCGGGCCCGTGACGTCGCCTCGATCACGACCACGTCGAGTACACCGTCGTGCGGGTCGGCGTCGACCCCGCTGCCGCCGCCGAACGCGCCGGTCACGGCGACGCTCACCTGCCATGCTCGACCGTCGAAGCGCGGCTTGCCGTCGCAGGTCACTCGGCAACGGACCGGCTTCGCCGTGATCCCGGCGCCCAGCGCGCCGAGGGAGTAGGCGAACGGGCCGAACAGGCGCTTCACGCCCTGCGCGTTGGCGGCAGCGATCGGGGAGAGCCCGGTGCTGGCGGCGTTCACGAACGGACGATCCCGCATCCAGCCGAGCTCGAGCAGACGGGTCTCGCGGCCCTCGACCGCCAATCGGCAGGCCTCGGCGAGGTCGAGTGGGATCCGCATCGCGCGCGCGAAGTCGTTCGCGGTCCCGACCGGGACGACGGCGAGTGGTACGCCGGCCCGCCCCGCCGCGTCGGCCGCGAAACCGACCGAGCCGTCGCCTCCGGCCACCACGATCCGGTCGGGTCCGAGCGCCACAGCATCGTCCCGCTCACCGAGCTCGAAATCGCGCACGTCGGCACCGCGTTCGCGCAGCATTCGCTCGGCCGTGGCGGCGGCGCCCCAGCCGGACTTGGGGTTGGCGAGCAGCGCGAGGAGCAAGACCTCGGCTTATACCCCTCGGCGCACCGGGCGGGCGTGCCCGGTGGCTATTGTGCTCCGCCCATGATCTACGACAAGGACGCCGACCTCTCCAGGCTGGACGGGAAGACCGTGGCCATCCTCGGCTACGGCTCCCAGGGGCATGCCCACGCTCTCAACCTGACCGACTCCGGCGTCGAGGTGGTGGTCGGCCTCCGCGAGGGTTCGTCGTCCGTCGGAGAAGGCGAGGGCCGACGGGCTGCGGGTCGAGCCCGTCGCGGACGCCGCCAGCGCCGGCGAGATCGTGATGGTCCTGCTGCCCGACGAGAAGCAGGCCGAGGTCTGGGACGCCGAGATCGGCGACGGCATCGCGCCCGGCAACCTGTTGATGTTCGCCCACGGCTTCTCGATCCACTTCGGCCAGATCGACCCGGGGCCGGAGGTGGACGTGGGCATGGTGGCGCCCAAGGGTCCCGGCCACCTCGTGCGGCGTCAGTTCCTCGAGGGAAACGGCGTGCCCGGCCTCGTGGCCGTGCACCAGGACGCAACCGGCGCCGCTCGCGACGTCGTCCTCGCGTACTCCAAGGGAATCGGCTGCACGCGCGCCGGGGTGATCGAGACCACCTTCAGGGAAGAGACCGAAACCGACCTCTTCGGCGAACAGGCCGTGTTGTGCGGCGGCGTAACCGAGCTGGTGCGCGCCGGCTACGAGACCCTCGTGGACGCGGGCTACGACCCGCGCCTGGCCTACTTCGAGTGCCTCCACGAGCTGAAGCTGATCGTGGATCTCATGTACGAGAAGGGCATCTCGGGGATGCGCTACTCGATCTCCAACACGGCCGAGTACGGGGACCTCACGCGGGGCAAGCGCGTCATCGGCGAGCCGACGCGAGAGGCGATGCAGCGGATCCTCGCGGACATCCAGTCGGGCGACTTCGCTCGCGAGTGGATCGCCGAGAACCAGGCGGGGCAGGAGAACTTCCAGCGCCTGCGGGCGGAGCAGCAGAACCACCAGATCGAGCGCGAGGGCAAGGAGCTGCGCGCGATGATGGACTGGATCGACACGGAGTTCTGAGGTGGAGCGGGAGCGGAGCGGGGAATTCCTCCCGCCGGAGCCTCCGGGGCCGGAGCCCGAGCTCGGCGACGGGCCGCCGACGCAGCCTCAGCCACAGGCGCCGCCCGAGCAGCCACCGCCGGGCCACGGGTGGCAGCCGCCGCACCAGGCGCCACCGCCGGGGTACGGCTGGCAGGGGCAGCCACAGGGACCGCCGGCCCCTGCGGGCTCGGCAGCCGCCACCCTGGGGCTACCAACCGGCCGCCCGCGAGCCCGACAACGGCCCGGCGGTGGCTGGTTTCGTGCTCTCGCTGGTCGCCGGCGGCCTGCTGGTGATCACCGCAGGGCTCTCGTCCATCGTCTCCGTCGGCTGCGGCGTCGCCGGGATGATCTACTCACGCAAGGGAAAGCGGAAGATCGAGGCCGGTGAGACCACCAAGAGCGGCGGACTCGCCCAGGCGGGATTCATCATCTCGATCATCAGCCTCGTGCTCGCCAGCCTCGCGACTGCGTTCTGGGTGCTGGTCCTCGTGCTCGCAGCCGTCGACGAGGACTTCCAGCGGGACATCGAGAACGAGTTCGACGACTCGCAGAGCATCAGGGCATACCTTCAGGTCACCGGCATCTCGGTGCGCGTGGGCGCCCACCTCCTGGGCTGACGCTATTCTCGCCGCTCCCGATGGCCAACCCCTACCTGAAGCAGTACCTGATGACCGCCGGGCCGACGCCGCTGCCCCCCGAGGTGTCGCAGGCGATGGCGCAGCCGATGCTCTACCACCGCGCCCCGGCCTTCGTCGAGGTCTACGCGCGCGCCCTCGCGAGGCTGAAGACGATCTTCCAGACGGAGAACGAGGTACTCGTCTTCGCCGCCTCCGGGACCGGCGCGCTCGAGTCTGCCGTCGCCAACTTGGTTCGTCCCGACGAGCGGGTGCTGGTCGCCTCCTGTGGCAAGTTCGGCGAGCGGTGGGCCGAGCTCTGCGTCGCGTACGGCGGCCGCACCTTGCACTGGGAGACGGAGTGGGGGAAGAAGGTCGACCCCGCCGAGCTCGACCGCTTGCTGGGCGAGAGCGACGTCGACGTGGTCTTCACGACCTTCTCGGAGACCTCGACCGGCGTGATCAACGACATCCGAGAGCTGACCGAGGTCGCCCACCGGCACAGGGCGCTGATCGCCGTGGACGCTGTCTCGGGACTCGGCGCCGTGCCGCTCCCCCAGGACGACTGGGGCGTCGACGTCGTGGTGGCCGGATCGCAAAAGGCGCTCATGTCGCCCCCGGGCCTCGCCTTCGTGAGCGCCAACGGGGTCGCACACGAGAGGGCGGCCGCGGCGCCGGGACGGCGCTACTACTTCGACTGGGGCCGCACGTTGAGCGGCCAGCTCGAGGATCCGCCGGACAGCCCGTTCACGCCTGCCGTCGGCCTGGTTCAGGCGCTCGACGTCGCGCTCGGGCTCATAGAGGAGGAGGGACTCGAACGGGTATTCGAGCGCCACCGCCTGCTCGGCCGCGCCACACGTGCCGCCGCCAGGGCCCTGGAGCTCGAGTCGCTCGGCCCCGACGACGAGAACGCGAACGTGGTCACCGCGATCAAGTTGCCCGACGGGATCGACGGCGCCAAGGTGCCGAAGCTGATGCGCGACCGCTTCGGCGTGACGATCGCGGGCGGCCAGGGCCGCCTGAAGGGCAGGATCGCCCGCATCGCACACTGCGGCTACTTCGGCGCCTTCGACGTCGTGGTGACCGTCGCCGCGTTCGAGATGACCCTGCGCCAGCTCGGGCACGAGGTCGAGCTCGGCGCGGGCGTGGCCGCGGCGCAGCGCGTATTCCTCGAGGCGGGCGTGCCGCTCGCCGCGCCGGCGTGAAGGTCCTCGTACGGGAGAAGATCGGCGAGTCGGGCGTCGAGCTGCTGCGCGACTCCGGTCTCGAGGTCGAGATCGGCACCGACTGGGAGGACGCCGAGCTCGAGCGGCGGATCGGCGAGTTCGACGGCATCCTGATCCGCTCCGGCACGAAGCTCAGCGCCGACCTGATCGAGCGCGCGGAGCGGCTCAGGGTCGTGGGTCGCGCGGGCGTGGGCGTGGACAACGTGGACGTCGACGCCGCCACCAAGCGAGGGGTGGTGGTGGCCAACGCGCCACAGTCGAACGTCATCACCGCCGCGGAGCACACGATGGCGATGCTGCTCGCGCTCGCGCGAAAGGTTCCCCAGGCCCACACCTCGCTGACGAGCGGCGCCTGGGAGCGCTCGCGCTTCAGCGGCGTCGAGCTCTACGAGAAGACTCTTGGGGTCCTCGGCTTTGGACGGATCGGCCAGCTGGTTGCCCAGCGCGCCCTCGCCTTCGGAATGCACATCATGGCCTTCGACGCGTACGTGGCGGGCGAGCGCTTCCGCGAGCTCGGGGTGGAGCGGGCGGCGACCCCGGACGAGCTCTACGCGCGGGCCGACTTCATCACCATCCACCTCGCCGTGACGCCGGAGACCGAGAATTGGCTCGACGCGGCGGCCTTCTCCAAGATGAAGGAAGGCGTTCGGGTCATCAACGTCGCCCGGGGCAAGCTGGTGGTCGAGGAGGCTCTCCGCGAGGCACTCGACCGCGGCCGGGTCGCGGGAGCGGCGCTCGACGTCTTCCGGGACGAGCCGGTGACCGACAACCCGCTGTTCGGCTATTCCAACGTCGTGGTCACTCCGCACCTGGGCGCATCGACCACAGAGGCCACCGATCGCGCCGGCTACCAGGCGGCCGAGCAGGTGGTGGCGGCTCTCACGGGCGGTGTGGTGACGAGCGCAGTGAACGTGCCCGCCGTCGCGCCCGAGGACCTCGAGGCGCTCGGCCCGTTCCTGCCGCTGGCCCGCGATCTCGGCCGGATCGGCGTGGCGCTGGCCGAGGGGACGTCGGTCGACGGCATCGAGATCGAATACCTCGGCCGGATCGCCGGCCGCGACACCCGCCTGCTCACCGTCCAGGTGCTCAAGGGCGTGCTGTCGGGGCACGTCGAGGAGGACGTGAACGACGTCAACGCCCCCTCGATCGCCGAGGAGCGCGGGATCCAGGTCTCGCAGACGAGCACGGCGCAGGCACGCGACTTCACCGATCTCGTGCGGGTGACCGTCGTGAGCAACGGCGCGCGCACCCGCGTCGTCGGCACCACGTTCGGCCGGCAGCACCGCCCTCACCTGCTCGAGGCCTGGGGCTCACGCTTCAACGTCCAGCTCGAGCCCAACCTGGCCGTGTTCCGCTACATCGACCAGCCGGGCATGATCGGCCGCGTAGGCACGGGCTTCGGCCAGTCCGGCATCAACATCAGCGCTGCCGCCGTGGGCCGGCGGCCCGACGCCGACCACGTCGGCGGGGTGGCCACGATGCTCGTGACCACCGACTCGCCGGTCCCCCAGGAAGTGGTGGACAGCATCGTCGAGGGCGATGGCTTCGAGGCGGGTCGCACGGTGAGCCTCTGACGCCCCGGCGATGATGCGGGTGCACCCGCCGCGCTAGCCACCCATCGCGTGGCGCAGGTCCTCGACGAGGTCCTCGGCGGCCTCGACGCCGCACGAAAGCCGCACGAGGTCCGGCGGTACGGCCGCGACCGAGTCCTCAACGGACTGGTGCGTCATCGCCTGCGGCACCTCGATCAGCGACTCCACGCCGCCGAGCGACTCGGCGAGCGCGAAGATTCGCGTGGCGACCGCGATGCGGCCGGCGTCCCGGTGGCGGAACGAGACCATCCCGCCGAATCCCGGCCAGCGCAGATCCTCCACGCCGGGGGCGCCCGCCAGGAAGTCGCGTACCGCGCGCCCGTTCGCGGTGTGCGCCGCGACCCGCAGATGGAGCGTGCGCAGGCCGCGATGGACCAGGAAGCAGTCGAAGGGCCCGGGGACGGCGCCCACGGAGTTCTGCACGAATCGAACCCGCTCGTGGAGCTCGGCGTCGCGCACCACGACCGCGCCGCCGACTACGTCGGAGTGCCCTCCGAGGTACTTCGTGGCGGAGTGGATCACGGCGTCGGCCGCCGATCTCGAGCGGGCGCTGCACCACCGGGGTTGCGAACGTGTTGTCCACGGCGACGAGGGCCTCGCCCCTGCGGGCCACCACCCCCGCGATGTCCACCACGCCCAGCAGCGGGTTGGTCGGGGTCTCCACCCAGATCATCCGGGTCTCGGGCCGCAGGGCGCGCTCGAGTGCGCCGAGGTCGGTCTGGTCGACCATGTCGTAGGCGACACCGAAACGCGAGAGCACCTTGTCGAGGAGCCGGTAGGTGCCGCCGTAGAGGTCCTGGGGGAGGACCACGTGGTCCCCGGCCCGGCAGTGGGCGGTGAGCAGCGCGTGAGTTGCCGCCATGCCGCTCGCGAAGCACGATGCGAGCCCGCCCTCGAGCTCACCGAGCGCGGTCTCGAGCGCGGACCGGGTTGGGTTCGCGGAGCGGGCATAGTCGTAGTCCTCCACGTACTCATTGGGCGCGGACTGCACGTAGGTCGAGGTCTGGTAGATCGGGGGGATCACCGAACCGTAGGCGGGGTCCGGATCGAGGCCTGCGTGCACCGCGCGCGTGGCGAAGCGCGCTCCCTCGGGGAGGCGGGTCATCGCGCGAGGGACTCGAGCAGGTCGGCCCGCGTGAGGATGCCCGCCGCGCGGCCGTCCATGTTGACCAGGACCGCCTCGCGCTTGTCGGCGAGCAGCTCCACGGCCTCGCGGACCCCGTCCTCGGCGGGGACCGCGGGGAAGGGCGGCTCCATCACCTCGACGATCTCGGCGCCCAGCAGCGCCGCGTCGTCCATGGCGTGCCGGAGCAGCCCGCGCTCGCTCACCGAGCCGACGACGGTGTGCGGGTCCTGGCCCGACACGACGGGCAGCTGCGAGACGCGGTGCTCGTGCAGCAGCGCCACCGCGTCGCGCACCCTGGCGTGCGTCTCGACGGTGAGCAGGTCGGGGATCTCGCCCTCGGCGTGCTTGCGACGGAGCACGTCTCCCACGGTCAACTCGGTGTCGCGCTCGAGGAAGCCGTACTGGCGCATCCAGCCGTCGTTGAAGACCTTCGAGAGATATGAGCGTCCGGTATCGGGCAGGATCACCGCGATCATCGCGCCGGCGTCGTCGACCTCGCGCGCGACCTCGACGGCGGCGTGGAGCGCGAGCCCGCACGAGCCACCGGCGAGGATGCCCTCGGTCGCGGCCAGCCGGCGCGTCATGAGGAAGGAGTCCTTGTCCGAGACCGTGATGTAGCGGTCGACGATCGAGGGGTCGAAGGTGTCGGGCCAGAAGTCCTCGCCCACGCCCTCCACCAGATAGGGCTTCACCTCGCCGCTCGAGAAGATCGACCCGACCGGGTCGGCGCCGATGATCTCGATCTCCGGGCTCTGGTCGCGCAGGTAGCGGCCCACCCCGGTGACCGTGCCACCCGTGCCGACCCCAACCACCAGGTGGGTGATCTGGCCGCCGGACTGGCGCCACAGCTCGGGCCCCGTCGTGCGGTAGTGCGCCTCGGGGTTCGCCTGGTTCTTGTACTGGTTCGGCTGGAAGGCGCCCGGGATCTCCTCGGTCAGGCGGTCGGCCACGCGATAGTAGGACTCGGGGGAGTCGGGGGCAACCTCGGTGGGCGCCACGACGACCTCCGCGCCGTAAGCGCGCAGCAGGTCGATCTTCTCCTTCGACATCTTGTCCGGCATCACAGCGATCACGCGGTATCCCTTGAGGCTGGCCGCGATCGCGAGGCCGGTGCCGGTGTTGCCGCTGGTTGGCTCGATGATCGTGCCGCCCGGCCTGAGCTTGCCGTCGCGCTCGGCCGCCTCGATGAGGGCCAGCGCCGCACGATCCTTGATCGAGCCGCCCGGGTTGAGCGCCTCCACCTTCGCAACGAGCTGCGGCCTGAGCCCCTCGCCCAGACGGGAGAGCCGCACGAGCGGCGTTTCCCCAATCGCGTCCAGAATCGAGTCCTTGATGTCCGCGACGGTGGAGGACGCCGTGCTCATGGTGTCAAGATAGCCGGAGTTGGTCTTCCTTACCCCAAACGGGTGACCGCAACGGCGCCACGTACGCAGCGGTTTGGTTGCGTAAACGGACCTAATCGGCTACTCACCACCCCGATCGGGTCAAATTGAGTGCAGAGTACGTCCATGAACCCCCAGACTCGAGCCCGGGAGCGTCAGGTCGCGACCTCCCGGCAATTTCCCCTGCTCAGCGGCAGTCGGCGCGCCGAATTCATGAAGCGAGCGATGCTGGTCGGCGGGGCCGGGATCGCCGGCGCGGTGATCGCCGGCTCGCCGCGATCGACGGACGCCGCGCAGCCGTCCCAGCCAGACCTGCGCGCCCTCAACCTGCTCCTGATGGTCGAGTACACGGAGAGCGCCTTCTACGACGAGGCGGTCCGCCGGAAGAGGCTCGACGGCGAGCT
This sequence comes from uncultured Thermoleophilaceae bacterium, assembly GCA_963812915.1. Classification (GTDB taxonomy): domain Bacteria; phylum Actinomycetota; class Thermoleophilia; order Solirubrobacterales; family Thermoleophilaceae; genus JACVRW01. Next base: position 212,532 of record CAWEXB010000007.1, read on the forward strand.
GCTCGACTACGCGCGCACCGTCGCGGCGCAGGAGAAGGAGCACCTCGACTTCGTGCGCAGCGCGCTCGGCGGGCGCGCGGAGGACGAGCCGGACTTCGACTTCGGCGACAAGACGGGCGATCCCGATACCTTCGCGACGGCGGCGGGCGATCTCGAGGACCTGGCGGTGGCCGCGTACAACGGCCAGGGACCGAACGTGAGCTCGAACACGCTCGCGGCCGCCGCGACGATCGCCTCGGTGGAGGCGCGGCACGCCGCGTGGGTTCGCAGCATCGTCGGCCAGCCACCCGCGTCGGAGGCGCTCGACATGCCCCAATCGGCGGACCAGGTGCTGAACGGCCTCCGGCAAGCCGGGCTCAGGAGGTGAGCGGCGTGCACGAACTAACTTTCGATCGGTTGGACGTCGACGGCGCGCTTGGTGAAGCGGCCGAGCGAGCTGGAGTCGTAACCCGCGGGACATTCCTGACGGGGACGCTCGGCGGAGCAGCGGCCCTCCTGGGACTCGCCCCCGCGCCGGTGGCCGCGCAATCAGCCTCGGACGTGTCGATCCTCAACTTCGCCCTCGTGCTCGAGTATCTGCAGGCGGCCTTCTACACGGAGGCCGAGCGCATGAAGATGCTGCGCGGCCGCGCGGCGGAGGCGGCGGAGGTTGTGGGTGCCGTCGAGCGCGCTCACGTGAAGGCCTTCCACGACGTGCTCGGGGACAAGGCAATTAAGCGTCCGTCGTTTGACTTCCAAGGGACCACCGAGGACCAGAACGGGTTTCTCAAAACCGCCGTTGCTTTCGAGGACCTCTCAGTCGAGGCCTATAAAGGCCAGGCCCCGCGCCTTCAGGCGAAATCTGCGCTCATGGCCGCCCTATCGATCCACACGGTGGAGGCCCGTCACGCCGCCTGGATGCGCTTTCTGTTCGGCGTCGAGCCGGCGGCCCGGGCCTTCGACCAACCAAGGTCTAGGCCGCAGGCTACGCGGGTCCTGGCCTCCACGAACTTCATTACCAGTAGCCCGTCCACCCAGCGCGAGCGGACGCCCAGCTACACGGGGTGAGTCCGGTGGGACTCGGACGCACTGGGCGCGGGGCGGTCACGCTCGCCGGCGCGGGCGTCCTGGGCTTCGCCGCGATGCTGCTCTGGCCCGCCCCCGAGTCGGCGCCGCGTCTGGGCGGCCTGCCCGCTCCGCCGGCGGGCGCCCTCGACGTGCCGGCGCCTGCGCCGCTGGAACGGGACCCGCACCTGTCGATGTGGTCGGTGGTCAACCGCGCCGCCACGGCGCGCACCGCACCGGGTGCCGGCGCGGCGGTGGCGCGGCTTCATACTCGCACCCCGGAGGGCACCGACAACCTCGTGCTGGTGAAGCGCCGAGCCCGGGATGCGCGCGGTCGCGTCTGGGTCGAGGCCCGGCTCCCGGTGCTCCCGAACGGCACGACGGGCTGGCTCCCGCGAGACGCGCTCGGGGGCTACAGGACGGTGCGCACCCATCTCGTGGTCGACCTTCGGAAGTTGACCGCGACGCTGACCCGCAGCGGCCGCCGCATCTTCCGAGCCCCTGTGGGCGTCGGCTTGCCGCAGTGGCCCACACCGCGGGGGCGGTTTTATATACGAAACAAGCTCGTGCGATATCGCAGCAGCTTCTATGGCCCCCTAGCCTTTGGAACGAGTGCGCGCTCGGCGGTGCTCACGGACTGGCCGGACGGCGGGTTTGTGGGCGTGCACGGGACCGACCGTCCCGACCTCATTCCCGGGCAGATCTCCCACGGGTGTATCAGGATGGGTAACAGCGACATAGTCCGCCTCGGTCGGCTGATGCCGGTCGGGACGCCCCTCACAATCCGGTGACCCGCGCGCTGCTCACATCTCTGCTGCTCATCACGCTCCTCTGGAGCATCGGCGCCCCGCCTGCGTCGGCCCAAGAAACGGGGAACGGTCCGGCCGCCGGCGAGGGCCCGCCAACCGAGCTGTGGGAAGAGTTCCCGCTGAAGCAGCCCGCGCCCGGTTCGGAGGAGCCGGGCGGAGGGCACGCCGCGCCGGCGGCGGGCTCCGAGCGCCAGGGCGGGGGCGATGACGGCTCGCCGGGCACGATCCCGCTGCTCCTGGCCGGGCTCGTGGCCCTCGTCGGCGTCGCGGCGGCGGTGCGGGTGGGCGTCGGGCTCCGGCGACGGCGCTCGCGGCCCGACCCGACCGTCCGACCTGCGCCGGCGCGGCCCACCGACTCCGCGAAGATCCCCGCTGCCGGAGGACTACTGGGTGCGGGCCGGGCGGAGGCGCCGCCCGCCGCGAAGACGGTGGGTGGTGCCGGGATCGATCTGCCCCCAGCCGCGAAGACGGCGGTCGGCCGCTCGGTCGAGCCGGCCCCGGTCGCGGACGCCGACGGCGACCGAGCACCCGAGCCGGCCCCGGTCGCAAGCGCCGCCGCCCGGGCCGCGGCCCCCGTCCCCGCGGCGGCGCGCACGGGAGACGGCCGTGGCGCGCAGGACCTGCCTACGCCGGCACCCCGCCCCGCGGGCGGCCAGCGCGCCGTCGGGTACGCGAGCGTCTCCGCCGCCGACGACCAGAACAACGCGGAGCTGAAGGCCCAGGTCCGCCTGATCCAAGAGGCCTGCCAGCGTCGCGGCTTGACGCTCGTGAAGGTCGTGCGCGACGTCGAGTCCCACGCGAGCTCCGACCTCCGCCGCCCGGGGCTCACTTACGCCCTCGATCGCCTCTCCGCCCGTGACGCGAGCTGTCTCGTCGTCAGCAGCCTCGAGCGCCTGACCCGCACCGCGGCCAATCTCGGCGCCCTGCTCGGCTGGCTCACGGAGTGCGATGCGCGGCTCATCGTCATCGACCTGGAGCTCGACACCGGCACGGAGGAGGGACAGCTGGGCGCGCGTGCGCTGGCCACGGTGGGTGGGCTCGAGCGGCGCAAGCTCGAGGAACGCACGCGAAAGGGTCTCGCGGCGGCACGCGAAATGCGGCGCTCGGGACGTCCCGCGGTGAGCGACCGACCGTCGCTCAAGCAACGAATCGCGGACATGAGGGCCCAGGGCATGACCCTGCAGGCGATAGCCGACACCCTCAACGCCGAGGGCGTGCCCACGCTCCGCGGCGGAGCTGAGTGGCGCCCGTCGAGCGTGCAGGCGGCCGCGGGCTACAAGCGTCCGCGCCGCAAGGGCGTGCTCCAGGCTCCGGCGCCGCCGCCCGACAGGCGTCTATAGCCCCGCCGAGCGCAGCCCTGTAGGCTTCTCAGTCCATGTCGCTCATGGCCGACCTGCAACTTCTCCTTCTCCTCCCCCGCTAGGGGGAGCTGATGCGTGGCGGCCGCGAGAAGCCGCGAACTCGAGGGGAATCCAGGAACGGCGACGAAGGACAAGCGACATGGACCGAAGCGAGACGGACCGAGTAAAGATCTTCGACACCACCCTGCGCGACGGGGAGCAGTCGCCCGGCATCTCGCTCAACAAGCAGGAGAAGGTCGAGATCGCGCACCAGCTCGCGCGACTCGGCGTCGACATCATCGAGGCCGGCTTCCCGATCTCCTCTCCGGGCGACTTCGAGGCGGTTCGAGCGATCGCGCGCGAGGTGCACGGACCGGTGATCTGCGGACTCGCCCGCGCAGGCGCGCAGGACGTCGACGCCGCCTGGAACGCGATCAAGGACTCCGAGCGCCCGCGGATCCACACCTTCATCTCGACGAGCGACATCCACATCGAGCACCAGCTGCAGACGACGCGCGAAGACGTGAAGGGGCAGGCGCGCGCCGCGGTCGCGCAGGCCCGTGGGTACTGCGAGGACGTCGAGTTCTCGCCCATGGACGCCACCCGCTCCGATCTCGAGTTCACCGCCGAGGTGCTTCAGATCGCGCTCGACGAGGGCGCCACCACCATCAACGTGCCCGATACCGTCGGCTACTCGACCCCCGACGAGCACGCCGAGATGTGGCGCACCCTGTACCGGCTCGTGCCCGGCCTCGCAGACGTCACGACGTCGGTCCACTGCCACGACGATCTCGGTCTCGCCGTGGCGAACTCGTTCGCCGGCCTGCTCGTCGGCTGCCGCCAGGTGGAGTGCGCGATCAACGGCATCGGAGAGCGCGCCGGCAACGCGTCGCTCGAGGAGATCGTGATGCTGCTGCACGTCCGCGAGGCGGCGCACGGGCTGTGGACCGCCGCCAACACCCGCGAGATCGCCCGCGCCAGCCGGCTCGTATCTCGGCTCACCGGCTATCCCGTGCAGCCGAACAAGGCGATCGTGGGCCGCAACGCCTTCGCGCACGAGTCGGGCATCCACCAGGACGGCGTCCTGAAGGAGCGCACCACCTACGAGATCATGGACGCCACCACGATCGGGCTCGAGACGAACTCGCTCGTGCTGGGGAAGCACTCGGGGCGCCACGCGCTGCGGAACGCGCTCGAGGAGCTCGGCTTCCAGGTCGACGGCGCCTCTCTCAATACCGCGTTCAAGCGCTTCAAGGAGCTGGCGGACAAGAAGAAGAAGGTCACGGCGCTCGACCTCGAGGCGATCGTCTCGGACGAGATGAAGCAGGCGCCCGCGGCCTTCGAGCTGGAGTCGTTCGACGTCGAGGCCTCGTCCGCCCGCTCGCCGCTGGCGCGCGTGCGGGTGCGGATGCCGAGCGGCGAGGTCGAGTCGGGAAGCTTCACCGGCGACGGGCCGGTCGACGCCTTCTTCAGTGCGATCAACGCGGCCATCGGCCGCGACGCGCGGCTGAGGGAGTTCCACGTCTCGGCCGTCACGGGCGGCCGCGATGCGCTGGGCGAGGTGAACGTGCTGCTCGAGCTCGATGGCCGCCTGGTGTCGGGCGTGGGCGTGTCCACCGACATCCTGGAGGCCTCAGGCAAGGCCTACCTGAGGGCGCTCTCGAACGTCCTGGCCGACGAGGCCATGGCCGAGGCCGAGCACGTACTCGAGACGGCGGTCGAGAAGACTCACGCCCCGTAAGGCGAGCGTCGCGCCGGGACGCGGCTGGGTTCGCTGCGAGAATCCCGCGCATGCCTGAAGCGGCGGGACTCGGCTGGGTGATCGTGCACGTGCCCGACGTGGCGGCTGCGTTCAGGCATGCGATCGCGGCGCTGCCGTGACCCCCGACTTCACCTGGCGAGACGGCGAGCGGCTGATCCACTTCGGCGAGGGCGCGGCGGCCGAGGCGCCGGCTCTGCTCGAGGCGTACGGCTTCGTGGGCTACCTGGTGCTTGCCGGCGGACGCGCTTCGGAGTCGGCCCCGGAGATCCTCGAGACCGCCGCCGGCGTGATCCGGGTGCCGTCCGGGCGGGTCGACGAGATCTCCGCGGCGCTGCTCGAGCAGGCGGGCGACCGGCCGCTCGTCGCGCTGGGCGGAGGGCGCGTCGTGGACACTGCGAAGGCGATTGCCGGCGCTCGCGGGGGCCGCCCCGCCGCGATCCCCACCACCTTGTCGGGCGCCGAGATGACATCGTTTCACCGGACCCCGGCGGGCGTCCCCGGCGCGCGTATGGTTCGGCCAGCTCTGGTCGTCGCCGATCCCGCCCTGATGGCCTCGCAACCGGCGCGGCCGCTGTCCGCCAGCGCGATGAACGCGCTCGCCCATGCGATGGAGGCGCTCTACACGCCCTTGGCGAATCCGGTGACAGAGATGGCGGCGCTCCGCGCCGCGGAGCTCATCGCGGCGGGTGTGGCGAGCGATCACCCGGGGCGTGATGAGCTCTCCCTCGGGGCGTTGCTGGCCGGCTACGCGTCGGGTGCGACGGGGATCGCAGTGCACCACGCCGTGTGCCAGACGCTGGTCCGCACCGCCGGCACGCCGCACGCTGAGACGAATGCGGTGATGCTTCCGCACTTCGCCCGCCTGATGGCTGGCCGGGCCCCGGCTGCGATGGGCGCATTTGCGGCCGCGCTGGGCGACCCCGCCGGCGACCCCGGGGCGGCCGCCGGAAGGTTGGAGCCGCTTGCCGCCCGCAGCGGGCACACGCGCCTGTCGGAGCTGGGGGTGGGGGAGGAGCAGCTCTCGGCCGTCGCGGCGGCCGCCGCGGCGCACCCGCTCCTGGCAAATACTCCCGAGCCGCCGAACGAGGAGGAGCTGAACCGGCTCCTGCACGAGGCGCTCTGAGGCGCGCCGGGTCCTGCCGCGCGCCATGCTGCGCGGGAGGCGACGCCTCGCCCTGAGACCGCCTCAGGAGGGGACGGCCGACCGCTCGCCCGCCGCCAGCCGCGCCCGCTGGCGCTCTGGCGTGATTCGCACCACGTTCCACGCGAGGCCGAGGCGGCGCATGGCGCGGATCACGAGGCCGCCGACGTCGACCTCCCACCATCGCAGCCCGTGCGTGGCCGAGCGCGGGAAGGCGTGGTGGTTGTGGTGCCAGGACTCCCCCAGGGACGGGATCGCCAACCAGAAGACGTTTGTCGACTCGTCCTCCGTCTTGAAGCGGCGCCGCCCGAAGAAATGGCAGATCGAGTTGATCGAGAAGGTGACGTGGTGGACCATGAACACGCGCACCAGGCCCGCCCAGACGAGCGCGGTCAGGCCCCCGACCAGCTCCCCGGTGACGAGCCAGCCAAGCGCGAATGGGAACGCCAGGCCGAGCAGGACGATGACGGGGAAGAGCGCCGAGATGACCCGCATGCCGCGGTCCTCGAGCAGGTCGGGCGCGTACTTCTCGGCGCCGGCCGCGGTGGGGTGGTCACGCACGAGCCAGCCGAGGTGGGCGTGCCAGAGCCCGCGCAGCGCACCAAGCACCCCCTCGCCGTGGCCGACGTGCGGGCTATGTGGATCTCCCTCCTCGTCGGCGTGCGCGTGGTGGCGGCGGTGATCCGTCACCCAGCCGATCACGGGTCCCTCGACCGCCATCGATCCCATGGTGGCCAACAGATATTCGATCGGCTTGTACGTTGCGAAGGCGCGGTGCGTTAGGAGCCGGTGGAAGCCCACCGTGATGCCGAACGCGGTGAGGAAGTAGAGGATGGCCAGCAGCGCGAGATCGGTCCAGCCGACGAGCTCGTTCCAAAGCATCGGGATCGCGGCGAGAAAGGCGGCGAACGGAAGCACGACTGCGACGACGTTGATGTTGCGCTGCGCCTGGGACATCGCTTCTGGAGGCTATGAAGCAGAAGCGACGCTCGTTCACCCGTGGGGCCACGACCTGAAGCGCGAATCTTGTAGTTTCTGTACAAATGGCCGCCGACCCCCCATGGGAGGCGCTTCCCCCCGAGGTGGCTGCCGCCCTGCGTCCCGAGCTGCCGGCGCTCGCCGACGAAATCATCGCCGAGATCAGCGACAGCGTCCCCGACTACGCGCGCCCGCTCGAGGGACCCTTCGGTCTCGCCCTGCGCATCGGCGTCGTGGAGGCCCTGCGCCAGTTCACGGCGATGGTCGAGGACCCCGCGGGCGGGCGTGGGGCGGGGCGCGAGGTGTACGTGAACCTGGGGCGCGGCGAGATGCGGGCGGGACGGAGTCTCGACGCGCTGCTCGCCGCCTACCGCGTCGGCGCAAGGGTCGCGTGGCGCCGGCTCGCGGCCGCCGGCGAACGCGCCGGCCTGTCCCCGCGCACCCTGTACGCGCTTGCCGAATCGATCTTCGCCTACATCGACGAGCTCTCGGCCGAGTCGATCGAGGGCTACGCCCGTGAGCAGACCGCGGCCGCCGGCGCGCTTCAGCTCCGCCGGCAGCAACTCGCGGGGCTGCTGGTGCAGCAGCCGGCCGCCGCCCCGGCGGCGATCGAGGCCGCCGCGTCCGAGGCCGGCTGGGCGCTGCCGAGGGCGCTCGCCGCGGTGGCCGTCGAAACCGAGGACGGCGCGGGCGACGAGCAGGCAGATCGCCTCTCCGTGCGGCTCGGGCCGGACGTTCTCGTCGCGCGAGTGCCGCCGGTGGTCGCGGCCCTGGTTCCCGATCCGGCCGCCCCCGGCCGGCGTCGCGAGCTCGAGGCAGCCCTGCGCGACCGCCAGGCCGCGCTCGGGCCGGCGGTTCGCTGGCCGGAAGCAGCGCTGAGCTTCGCGCGCGCGCAGCAGCTGCTGCGCCTGGCGAAGGAGGGCGCGATCCAAGAGGGAGCCGGCCTGCTGCTCGCCGAGCGCCACAACCTGTCGCTGCTGCTTGGCAGCGACCGCCGCCTGGTCCGCGACGTGGCCGAGCAGGCCCTCGCGCCGCTCGACGGCGAGACCGAGCTCTCCCGCGATCGCCTTCGCACAACGCTGGATGCCTGGCTTCGCCATCGCGGCCGCACGGAGGCCGTGGCCCGCGCCCTTCACGTGCACCCGCAGACCGTGCGTTACCGCCTGGCCCGCCTCCGTGATCTGTTCGGCGCGCGCCTCGACGATCCCGATGCGCGCTTCGAGCTGGAGCTGGCCCTCCGGTCGCGGGTTCTGGCCGGAACGGAATAGGATCGGCGCCAATGGCCGGACCCTTGGAAGGCCGCGTTGCGGCGGTCACCGGCGCCTCGTCGGGCATCGGCGCCGCCACGGCGGTCGCGCTGTCACAAGCGGGAGCGGCGGTGGCGGTTGGCGCCCGCCGCGCGGACCGCCTGACGGCTCTCACCGACCGGCTCGAGGGCCCCTCCCTCGCGCAGGGGGTCGACGTGAGCGACGAGGAGCAGGCCCGCACGTTCGTCCACAAGGCCCACGAGGAGCTCGGCGGGTTGCACATCCTCGTCAATAACGCCGGCGTGATGCTGCTGGGGCCCGTGGAAGGCGCCGACACCGAGGAGTGGCGGCGGATGATCCGCGTGAACCTGCTCGGCCTTCTGTACTGCACGCATGCCGCCCTTCCCCTGATCGAGCGGAGCGGAGGAGGGGACATCGTGAACGTCTCGTCCGTCGCCGGCCGCCAGGCGGGGGCCGGGGGCGCGGTCTACAACATGACCAAGTTCGGCGTCCACGGCTTCTCGGAGGCCCTGCGCCAGGAGGCGCTCCACGCGGACGTCCGCGTGACCGTCGTCGCCCCCGGGCACGTCGACACGGAGCTCCAGGGGCACAACTTGAACCCCGTCGTGCGGGCCGGGTTGGATCGTGCGCGAGAGCAGATCGGCGAGGTGCTCGCGGCCGAGGACATTGCGGAGGCGATCCTCCATGCCGTGACCCGTCCCCGCCACGTCTGCTTCAACGAGGTCGTCGTGCGCCCGACCGGGCAGAGCCGCTAGCGCACCGGCGCCGGAGGACATACAAGCGTCCGTGATAACGTACGCAACGACCGTGTCGGTAAACGGCCATCTGTTCGGCACCCGGGTGCGCAAGCTCAGAGACGCACTGGACCTCTCGCTGCGGGACCTGGCCGAGCGCAGCGGGGTGTCGGCGCCGATGCTCTCGCAGGTGGAGCGCGGCGAGACGAGCCCCACGTTGGCGGTCGCCGAGCGGATCGCGACTGGACTCGAGCTGACCCTGTCGCAGCTGCTGCGGCTCGACGAGACGGACGGCGTCAGCGTGGTGCGGGCGTCGGAGCGCCGTCGTGGCGGCGGCCGCACCCACAGCTACGAGGTGCTCACGCCGCCACTGCCCGGCCTGCGCGCTGAGGTGTCGCTCCACAAGCTCGCCCCGGGCGCCGCGACCGGGGAGCCGGACGACCCGCCGCGGCACGAGCCCGGCAGCCGCGAGACCGCGGTGGTGCTGGAGGGCCGCCTGCGGCTCGCGTGCGGGGGTGTGACCCATGACCTGGATGTCGGCGACACCGTGACCTTCGACTCCGATCTGCCCCACCACTTCGAGAACCCCGGTCCAGCGGCGGCGCGCTTCCACGCGATCGTCGCCGCCGGGCTCAGGAGGAGCTGACCCCCGAGGATGCCAAAGACGCTGTTCGACAAGATCTGGGATGCACACGAGGTGGCCGAAAGCCTCCTCTACATCGACCTTCATCTCGTTCACGAGGTCACCTCGCCGCAGGCGTTCGAGTCGCTGCGGCTGGCGGGCCGAGAGGTACGCCGCACCGACCGCACGCTGGCGACGGCGGACCACAACGTGCCCACCGACGGCGCCTCCGCCGCGGCCCACATCCGCGATCGCCTCTCGCGAGTGCAGGTCGAGACCCTGGAGCGCAACTGCCGCGAGTTCGGCGTGCCCGTCTACTCGATCGGCTCGGAGCGGCAGGGGATCGTGCACGTCATCGGCCCCGAGCTGGGTGTCACGCAGCCCGGAATGACGATCGTCTGCGGCGACTCGCACACCGCGACTCACGGGGCGTTCGGCGCGCTGGCCTTCGGCATCGGCACGAGCGAGGTGGAGCACGTGCTCGCCACGCAGACGCTCGGGCAGCGCAAGCCGCGCTCGATGCGCATCCGGTACGAGGGCGAGCTCGGCTACGGGGTCTCCGCCAAGGATCTGATCCTCGGAACGATCGGGCACATCGGCGTCGACGGCGGCGTCGGCCACGTCATCGAGTACGCGGGCCGCGCGATAGAGCGGCTCTCGATGGAGGGACGAATGACCGTCTGCAACATGACGATCGAGGGCGGTGGGCGCGCCGGGATGATCGCGCCGGACGACACCACCTACGCGTGGGTGGAGGGGCGCGTAGCAGCGCCCGATCCGCTGCCGCTCGATGAGTGGCGCTCCCTGCGCACCGAGGCGGGCGCCGGCTTCGACCGCGAGGCGGTCGTCGACGCCTCCGAACTGTCCCCGCAGGTGACCTGGGGCACCAATCCCGGCATGGTGGTCGACGTTACGGGCGCGGTGCCCGATCCAGACGGCGAGGGGGACGAGCGCGCACTCGAGTACATGGCGCTCGCGCCCGGAACTGCGATGCGGGAGATCCCGCTCGACCGGGTGTTCATCGGCTCGTGCACCAACTCGCGCATCGGCGACCTGCGGGAGGCCGCCGAGCTCGTGAAGGGCCGGCGGGTGGCGTCGGCGGTGAGCGCGATGGTGGTGCCCGGCTCCCAGCAGGTAAAGGCGCAAGCCGAGGCCGAGGGCCTCGACGAGGTGTTCCGCGCCGCGGGGTTCGACTGGCGCTCGGCAGGTTGCTCCATGTGCCTCGGCATGAACCCGGACATCGCCGCTCCCGGCGAGCGTGTGGCGTCCACTTCCAATCGCAACTTCGAGGGCCGCCAGGGCCGAGGCGCCCGCTCGCACCTGGTGAGCCCGAAGATGGCTGCCGCGGCGGCTATCGAGGGGCATTTCGTCGACATCCGGGACTGGGAGGGCTAGATGGACCCCGTGCGAGTCGTCGAAGGCGCAGTGTCGGTGCTCGACCGCAACGACGTCGACACCGACCAGATCATCCCCAAGCAGTTCCTCAAGCGCGTGGAGCGCACCGGCTTCGGCGAGTTCCTGTTCTACGACTGGGCCAAGCAGCCGGACTGGGATCTGCCGAGCAACCCGATCCTCGCCACAGGCCGCAACTTCGGCTGCGGCTCGTCGCGCGAGCACGCACCGTGGGCGCTCGAGGACTACGGCTTCAAGGCGATCGTGGCGCCGAGCTTCGCCGACATCTTCTACTCGAATTGCACGAAGATCGGAATGCTGCCGGTCGTGCTCCCGGAGGCGGATGTCCGCGAGCTGATGGCGGCCCGACACGCCCGCATCGACCTCGAGGAGCAGGAGGTTTCGTTCGCGGGGCGTCAGCGCCAGTTCGAGATCGACCCGGAGACCGCCCGCCGGCTGCTCGAGGGCCTCGACGACATCGGAGTGACGCTCCGCCAGCAGGAGGCGATCGACCGCTACGAGCGCGACCGCCAGCGGAGCGGCCCGGTCACGACGACGCTGTGAGCCGCGACTGGGACGCGGCGACCTACGATCGGGTCTCCGAGCCGCAGGTCGAGTGGGCGGCGGAGGTGCTCGGTCGCCTGCCGCTGCGCGGCGACGAGACCGTCCTCGACGCCGGGTGCGGCTCCGGTCGCGTGACCCGTCTGCTGCTGGAACGCTTGCCGGCCGGCCACGTGATCGCCGTCGACTCGGCGCCGTCGATGGTCGAGCACGCGCGCGAGGCCCTCGGCGAGCGCGCGACGGTCTTTCCCGCGAACCTCACCGAGCTCGAGCTGGAGCAACCGGTCGACGCCGTGTTCTCGAACGCCGTCTTCCACTGGATCGCCGACCACGAGCGGCTCTTCGAGCGCCTCTTCGCCGCGCTGCGGCCGGGCGGGCGGCTGGTCGCACAGTGCGGGGGCGCCGGCAACGTCGAGCGCTTCCACCGCGCGGCCGACGCCGTGGGCTCCGAGTCGCCCTACGCCGCGTACCTGGCCGACTGGACGGGCCCCTGGAACTTCGCCGGGCCGGACGAGACGGCGGCGCGGCTACGCCGCGCCGGTTTCGTCGACGTGGACGCCTGGCTCGAGCCGCGACCGGTGGCTCCGCCGGACCCGAGTGGCTACCTGCGCTCGGTCTGTCTCGGCTACCACCTCGAGCGGCTTCCCGAGGAGCTCCGTGCCGGCTACGTCGAGGCGGTGCGGGAGCGCTGCGGCCGCGAGCTCGACTACGTGCGGCTGAACACCACGGCCCGTCGTCCCTGAGCTCGCGCGCCAGGGTCACCGCGAACCGCAGCGGATAGCGTTCGCGCCGTGCCAGCACGGATCGTGACGCTGCCGGGAGACGGCATCGGGCCCGAGATCATGGGCGCCGCCCGCGAGCTGCTCGCGGCGCTCGGCGAGTTCGAGCTGGACGAGCGGCTCGTCGGCGGCGCCTCGATCGACGCCAACGGCACCGCCCTCACCGACGAGGTGCTCGAGGCGTGCCGCGCCGCCGACGCCGTGCTGCTCGCGGCGGTCGGCGGCCCCAAGTGGGACACGACCGACCCGGATGCGCCGCGCCCCGAACAGGGGCTGCTCGGCCTGCGGAAAGGGCTCGGCCTGTTCGCCAACCTGCGACCTGTGCGCCCGAGCCCGGCGCTGCTCGACGCCAGCCCGCTGAAGCGCGAGCGCATCGAGGGGACCGACCTGCTGGTGGTGCGCGAGCTGACCGGCGGGATCTACTTCGGCGACCGCGGCCTCGACGGCGACACGGCCCACGACACGTGCGTCTACTCCGAGGGCGAGGTCGAGCGGATCGCACGCGTCGCGTTCGGGCTCGCGCGCCGGAAGGTCACGAGCGTGGACAAGGCCAACGTGCTCGAGACGTCCCGGCTGTGGCGCAAGACGGTGGAGCGCGTGGCCGCGGCCGAGCGCACTCCGATCGAGCACATGCTCGTCGATAACGCCGCGATGCAGCTGGTCTCGCGGCCCGCCGACTTCGACGTGATCCTCACGGAGAACATGTTCGGCGACATCCTCAGTGACGAGGCGGCGATGCTCACGGGCTCGCTGGGGATGCTTCCGAGCGCGTCGCTCGGGGACGTTGCGGGGCCGGGGCTGTTCGAGCCGGTCCACGGCTCGGCTCCCGACATCGTCGGAACCGGGCAAGCGAACCCGCTCGCCATGTTCGGATCGGTCGCGCTGATGCTCCGGCACGGACTCGCTATGGAGGACGAGGCGTCTGCCCTAGAATCCGCGATCGACAGCGCGCTCGGGGATGGCCTCCGTACTCCGGACCTGGGCGGCAACGCCACCACAGAGGCCGCCACCCGGGCGGTCGTCGCAAACCTCTAGGAGAGTGCGTGAATACCGCCGACCTCATCTGGCTGAACGGACAGTTCGTCGCCTGGGAGGACGCGAAGGTACACGTACTCACGCACGCGATGCACTACGGAACCGGCGTGTTCGAGGGCATTCGCGCCTACGAGACCGAGCGTGGCCCGGCCGTCTTCCGCCACCAGGACCATCTCGACCGCCTCGAGAACTCGTCGAAGCTCTACTACATGGACCTGCCCTTCTCGAAGGAGCAGGTCCGTGAGGCCACCCATGAGTTGGTCGCCCGCAGCGGATTCAAGAGCTGCTACATCCGTCCCCTCGTCTGGCGCGGCTACGGCCCGATGGGCCTCAACCCGCTCGAGAACCCGGTCGAGGCGATGGTGGCGGTCTGGGAGTGGGGCGCCTACCTGGGCGAGGAGGGCCAGCGGAACGGGGTGCGCGCCCGAGTGTCCTCATACCGGCGCATCTCGTCCGACTCGCTGATCCCCCATGCGAAGGCGTCGGGGCAGTACCTCAACTCGGTGCTGGCGAAGATCGAGTCGCTGAAGTCCGGCTACGAGGAGGCGCTCCTGCTCGACGACCAGGGTCACGTCAGCGAGGGCACGGGCGAGAACGTCTTCGTCATCAGGGGCGGGACCATCTACACGCCTCCGCAGACCGCGGGGATCCTCGACGGGATCAATCGAAGGACCTGCGTGCAGATCGCGCGGGACCTCGGCTACGAGGTGGTGGAGCGCGACATCGCGCGCGCCGAGGTCGCGCTGGCTGACGAGGTCTTCCTCACCGGCACCGCCTGCGAGCTCACGCCGCTGCGCGAGATCGACGACATCGAGATCGGCCCGCCCGGGCCGATCACGCGCGAGATCCAGCGCGTGTTCAACGACGCGCTCCACGGGCGCGCGCCGCAGTACACGGAGTGGCTGGACGTCGTGCCGGTACCGTCGAAGGCGTGACCCACGAGATCGTCGTCTACGACACGACCCTCCGTGACGGAATGCAGGGGGAGGGGATGTCGCTGTCCGTGGACGAGAAGGTGCGCGTGGCGCATGCGCTCGACGAGCTCGGCGTTCAGCTGATCGAGGCCGGCTTCCCCGCCTCCAACCCCAAGGAGGAAGCCCTCTTCGAGCTGCTCGCGCGCGAGCCCTTCGAGACGGCCGAGGTGGCGGCGTTCGGCATGACCCGCAGGCGCGACAGCGCCGCCGCCGACGACCCGGCCCTGCGTCTGCTGGCGGAGAGCTTCGCGCCCGTCTGCACGCTGGTAGGCAAGACCTGGTCGCTCCACCTCGAGAAGGTCACGAAGGTCGACCGCGAGGAGAACCTGAGGATGATCGCCGACTCGGTGGCGTTCCTCGCGGGCGAGGGCAAGCTCGTGATCTACGACGCCGAGCACTTCTTCGACGCCTTCCGCGACGACCCCGAGTACGCGCTGCGCTGCCTTCGGGCGGCCGCCGACGCGGGGGCGGTGAACGTCACCCTTTGCGACACGAACGGCTCGTCGCTTCCCTCCGAGGTGGCGGCGGCGACGGCCCGCGTGGCCGCGGAGCTGGAGGGGGTGCAGGTCGGCATCCACACTCACGACGACTGCGGCTGCGGCGTGGCCAACAGCCTGGTCGCGGTCGAGCGCGGCGCGCGGCTCGTGCAGGGCACGATGAACGGCTACGGCGAGCGCTGCGGCAACGCCGACCTGGTCTCGATCCTGCCCGCCCTCGAGCTGAAGCTCGGGCTCGAGTCCATCGGACGCGAACGCCTCCAGAGGCTCACGGAGACCGCCCGACTCGTGGATGAGCTCTGCAACGTGACGCCAAACCCGAACCAGCCCTACGTGGGCGCCAACGCCTTCGCCCACAAGGGGGGAATGCACGTCGCCGGCGTCAATCGGGACGCGCGCACCTTCGAGCACATCGATCCCGCCGAGGTGGGCGCCGACCGGCGCGTGCTGGTCTCGGAGCTGTCCGGCAGGGGCACGGTGCAGGCGCGCGCGGACGTGGACGGGGACACGGCCGGACGCGTAGTCGAGCGGGTCAAGGAGCTCGAGCACCGCGGCTACCAGTTCGAGGCCGCGGACGGGTCGTTCGACCTCCTGATCCGCAAGGAGACCGGCGAATACGAGCCGCTCTTCCGGCTCGAGTCCTGGCGCGCGATCGTCGAGAAGCGCGAGGACGGGCGCGTGGAGACCGAGGCGACGATCAAGATCTGGGTCGAGGGCGAGCGCTACGTGCGCACCGCCGAGGGGAACGGACCGGTGAACGCGCTCGACGCGGCGCTCCGCGCCGCGATCGGCGAGCGCTACCCCCACCTGCGCGACATCCAGCTCGTGAACTTCAAGGTGCGCATCCTCGACGAGCGGAAGGGCACCGGCGCAGTCACCCGGGTGCTGCTCGACGCGAGCGACGGCACCGACACCTGGGGCTCGATCGGTGTGTCCGAGAACATCATCGAGGCGAGCTGGGAGGCGCTCGTCGACTCGCTCGAGGCCGGCATGCTGCCCGGCCGAACGAGGCACACGCGGGCGCGCGCCGCCGTCACGTGATCCCCCTGGCGCGGCCGTCCATCGGCCCCCGCGAGGAGCAGCTGGTCGTAGAGGCGCTCCGGTCGGGGCGCCTGGCGCTCGGCCCCCGGCTCCCCGAATTCGAGGCGGCCCTCTCCGCCCGCCTCCGCGGCCTCCCGATCTCCGCGGTCTCGAGCGGAACCGCCGGGCTTCACCTCGCCATACGTGCCGCGGGGATCGAGGGCGGGGACGAGGTGGTGACCACTCCGTTCAGCTTCGTGGCGTCGGCCAACTGTGTTCTGTACGAGAACGCGACGCCCGTCTTCTGCGACATCGAGCCGCGCACACTGAACATCGACCCCGCCGCGGCGGAGGCAGCCGTCGGCGGGCGCACCACCGGGCTGTTGCCGGTGCACGTCTTCGGCTATCCGGCCGACATGCCGGCGCTCGAGCGGTTGGCCGGCGAGCGGCGGTTGTGGCTCGTCGAAGATGCGTGCGAGGCGCTCGGCGCGGTCCACGCCGACGGCGCCCCGGTCGGCGCGCGCGGCAACCTCGCGGTCTTCGGCTTCTACCCGAACAAGCAGATGACCACCGGCGAGGGTGGGGCCGTGGTCTGCCCGGTCGCGGCCGTCAAGGAGCGGATCGACTCGGAGCGCAACCAGGGTCGCGCGCCGGACATGGGCTGGCTCGACCACGACCGGCTCGGCTTCAACTACCGGCTCGACGACCTCTCGTGCGCCCTCGGCCTGGCCCAGCTGGAACGGCTCGACGAGCTGTTGGCCGGTCGGGCACGCGTGGCCGCGCGCTACTCCGAGGCGCTCGCGAATCTGGAGGGGGTGGAACCGCCGTGCCCGGACGAGGGCGGCGACCGGCGCGGCTGGTTCGTCTACGTCGTCCAGCTCCCGCGCGGGATCGACCGCGACGCGACGGTACTCGCGCTGCGCGCGCGTGGCGTGGACTCGAAGCCGTACCTGCCGGCAATCCACCTGCTCAGCTTCTATCGCGAGCGCTTCGGCCACCGCGACGGTGAGTTCCCCGTCTGCGAGGACGTCGCGCGCCGCTCGCTGGCGCTGCCCTTCTACCCGGAGCTCACCGACGGCGAAGTCGAGCAGGTGGTCGAGGCTCTGCGCGAGGTGCTGGCCACTTCGGCCGCCCGCGTCAGTCGATCGGCTTGACCATCGCCACGAAGCCGGGCAGCGTGCGAGTGGCGGCGCGATAGGCGACCTCGTCGAAGCCCTCCTTCACGTACAGCGACCGCGCGGGCTTGTTCTCGATGGTCGTGTCGAGCGCGAGAGCGGGCAGCCCGTGGGCGCGAGCCTGCCGCTCCGCCTCGCCGAGCAGCGAGCGGGCCAGTCCCCGCCGCCGCAGGCTGCGGTCTGTGGCCAGGGCGTCGATGTAGAACGCGGCGGCCGGCGGGCTCGGCGAGGCGCGTCCACCCAGCCAGTAGAGACGCAGCGCCCCGGGCCAGCGCCAGACCGGCGACCCACGCAGCGCGAGGCGAAGGAAGGCGCGCGAGCGCGGCAGCGCCTCATCCACCGGGAAGCCGGCCATCGCGGCGGCGACCCGGCCCTCGACCTCGGCAATCCACACCGCGTCGGCGCCCGCCGAGTTGCCGGGCTCGTGGTAGGCGCGCTCGAGCGTGCGAAGCGCGCGTTCACGGCCTCCGGCGAAGCGGTCGTACATTACGGCCGCGCTCTCGTGGAGGAGCGGCGCTACGGCCGCGGCCTCGTCCGGCGTCGGGCGCCGCACGAGCGTCTCGGGCGTGGGTCGTCTCGCGCCGGCGCGCACGAAGTCGAATGGTAAGTGGTGCCAGTCAGCGCCCTAGACTGGGCGGCCTCATGGGCCGTTTCAGGGACCCGCAGGATCCGCTCTTCCGGGCGCTCAACTCGTCGATCGCATTCGACTACCGGCTGGCCCCGTACGACCTCGAGCAGTCCCTCGCCCACGCGCGGATGCTGGCCCGCAGCGGGATCATCACGGGCGATGACCTCGCGGCGCTCGAGCGCGGTCTCGACGCGGTGCGGCGGGAGATCGAGGAGGACCGCTTCCGCGTCGAGCCGGACGACGAGGACGTGCACATGGCGATCGAACGGCGCCTGACCGAGATCGCCGGACCCGTCGGCGGGAAGATCCACACGGCCCGCTCCCGCAACGACCAGGTGGCGACCGACGTGGCGATGCTCGTAAGGGCGCACACCCTCGGAGCGAAGGAGCTGCTCCTCGACCTGATGGGCACCCTGGCCACGGTCGCCGAGCGCCACCTCGACTGGCCCGCGCCCGCTTACACCCATCTACAGCGCGCCCAGCCCGTCTATCTGTCGCACCACCTGCTCGCCTACTTCTGGAAGTTTCGTCGCGACCTCCAGCGCTTCAACTTCTGCATGACGGCGACGGACGACCTGCCGCTCGGCGCTGGGGCGCTCGCGGGAGTGAACTTCGACACGAGCCGCATGTTCGTGGCGCAGGAGCTCGGCTTTGGGGGCATCGCCGAGAACTCGATCGACGCCGTCTCGAACCGCGACTTCGTCCTGGACTACGTGGCGGCCGCCGCGACCTGCGCCACCCACCTCTCCCAGCTGGGCGCCGAGATCGTGCTCTGGTCGAGCCAGGAGTTCGGCTTCTGCGAGGTGGCCGACGCGTTCTCGTCGGGCTCCAGCCTCATGCCGCAGAAGAAGAACCCGGACGCGGCCGAGCTGCTGCGGGCCAAGGCCCCGCGCATCGTGGGCCGGCTCGTCGGCCTGCACGGCGTGCTCCACGGCCTGCCGCTCACCTACAACAAGGACCTCCAGGAGGACAAGGAGCCGCTCTTCGACACGATTGACACGCTCGAGCTGTGCCTGAGGGTGGCCGGCGCCATGCTCGAGGGGATCAGCTTCGACCGCGAGCGGCTGGCGGCCGCCGCGTCGGACGAGTTCAGCGCGGCCACCGACGTGGCGGACCTGCTCGTGCGCCGGGGCGTGCCGTTCCGAGAGGCCCACGGGATCGTCGGCGGCGTCGTGCGCGCCGCGGTCGAGCGCGGGAAGAAGCTGTCCGAGCTCACCGAGAAGGAGCTGCGCGAACTCGCGCCTCAGCTCGATGGCGAGTTCTACGAGCTTCTCGACCAGGGCACGTGGCTCGACTCGAAGATCTCCGAGGGCGGCACGTCGCTGGCGCGCGTGCGCGAGCAGCTCGCTCACGCTCGCCACGTTCTCGAGGAGACGCGCACGTGAGGCTCGAGCGCGACTTCTACGCCCGCTCGGTGCACGACGTCGCCCGCGACCTCATCGGCTGCGTCTTGCGCCACGGCGCGACCGCGGGGCGCATTGTCGAGACCGAGAGCTACCACATGGAGGAGCCTGCCTGCCACGCCTACGCGGGCGTGACCGAGCGATCGCACACCCTGTTCGGCGAGCCCGGCCGGGCGTACGTCTACTTCTCGTACGGCATCCACTCGCTCCTCAACGCCGTGGCCGAGGACGAGGGCACGGGCGCGGCCGTGCTCATCCGGGCGCTCGAGCCCGTCGAGGGGCTCGACCTGATGCGCGTCCGTCGCGGCCTCGACCGGCCCGAGGATCTCTGCTCCGGTCCCGCCAAGCTGACCCAGGCGCTCGGCATCGACCTCGGGTTGAACGGCTCCTCGCTCGTGCACGGGCCGATCGAGGTACTCGCTCGCGAGCGGGGCGCGGCCGAGCCGCGGATCGCGATCGGCGAGCGGATCGGCATCACGAAGGCGGTCGAACTGCCCTGGCGCTTCTGCGACGCGGACAGCGCGCACGTGTCGCGGCCATGGCCCGTGGCGATGCGGAGCGGCGGGCGCCGCGCGGCGTAGACGGCGCGCCTGCTACCCCGGGGGGTCGCCCGGCGACACGCCGCCACCGGCCTCCGGCACAGGAGTCGGCACAGGGGTCGGCGCGGGAGCCGGGGCGGGAGTCGGCGCTGGAGCGGGTTCCGGCGCGGGCGCCGGCGGCTCCGTCGGCGCCGGCGCCGGCTCGGCGGGCGGCGCCTCGGCTTCGGGCGCGGGCTCCGGCGCGGGGGCGGTCTCCGCGGGCGGCGCCGCCTGCTCGGCCGGCGGGATCTCGGAGGGCTCGACCGGGACGTAGGGGGTGTACCCGCCCGGCACTTCCTGCTCCTCTTCCTCGTCCTCGTCCTTGCCGGACGCCGCCTCGCGCGCCTCGCGGAGCTCGACCCAGGACGCCATGAAGTCGCCGAAGATCTCGGCCGGGTAGGTGCCTCCCGCCACCGGGCCGCCGGCGAACTCGTACTCCATCGGGATGAGCTTGTCCGGGTAGCCGACCCAGACCGCCACGGTCAGCTCTCCATTCGAGCCGACGAACCAGGCGTCGCCGTAGTTCTCGGTGGTGCCGGTCTTGCCCCAGATCGGCTCGTCCGCGACCTCAGCCGCCTTGCCGGTGCCGCTGCTGACGACGAGCGAGAGCATGTCCTGCGCCGTCTGGCCCACGGCATCGGGAAACACGCGCTTGACGCTTTTCTTGTTCGTCCCCTCGTCGTCGGTGATGCCCTTGCCCTCGACCTTCTCGATTCCGACCGGGCCGCCGGCCGACGCGAGCGACCCCGACACGCGCCGCCCCTTGTTCGCGATCGTGGAGTAGGCATACGCCATCTCGAGTGGTGTCACGCCCTCCTCGAGCCCACCGAGCGTCATGGCCGGGTTGGTGGACAGCGTTGTGCGGATGCCCATCCTGCGGGCCATCCTCGCCACCCGCTTGGTCCCGACCGTCGATGCCGAGCTCGGCGAACACCGAGTTGTCCGAAGTCGCGGTCGCCGACCACAGCGAGGCGGATCCGAGGTAGCTGTCCTCGTAGTTCTTGACGACGAACTTCTCCCTCGTCGAGCCCGGCACGGGGAAGACCTTCTGCTGCGAGGCCCACACGCTGCCCGGGTCGACGCCGTCCGAGAGCGCACGCACGAGGATGAACGGCTTGAACGCCGAGCCCGGCTGGCGGTGGCCGTTCGTTGCGAGGTTGAACGGCGTGGCGTCGAAGTCGGTCCCGCCGACCATCGCCCTCACCTCGCCGGTGTCGTTGTCGATGGCGACGAGGGAGGCGGCGGGGCCCACCCCCGCGAGCCGGCCGGCAATCGCCTCCTCGGCGGCGCTCTGCAGCTCGGGATCGATCGTCGTCTCGACGTCGAGCCCGCCGCCGAAGACCCGGCCCGTCCCGTACCGGTCGACCAGCTGCTGGGTCAGCCAGCTCGTGAAGTAGGGATGCTCGGAGTCGCTGTCGGGCGGGTCGACCTCGTCCTCGTTCGGGACATCCTCCTCGATCGCCTCCTCGTACTCGGCCCGCGTGATCGTCCGCTGCTCGAGCATCCGCGCGAGCACGTGGTCGCGCCGCTCGGTGGCGCGCGCGCGGTTTTGAACCGGGTCGTACAGGGCGGGCGACGCGATCAGCCCCGCCAGCAGCGCCGATTCGGCCGGCGTGACGTCGAAGACCTCGTGGCGGCGCGGGTTGGGCTCCTCGTCCGGTGCGGCGTACTCCACACCGGACGTGTCGGCACCCGCCTGCTCGCCCGGCTCGTCGCCGTCGCCGAAGTAGGTGCGCACCGCGGCCTCGATGCCGTAGGCGCCGTTGCCGAAGTACACCGTGTTGAGGTACTGAGTGAGGATCTTGTCCTTCGGCCACTCTCGCTCGAGGTGGTAGGCGAGAGCCGACTCGCGCAGCTTCTGGAACACGGAGCGGTCGCCCTGGGCGGAGAGCGCGTTCTTGACGAACTGCTGGGTGATCGTCGAGCCTCCCTGCACGGCGCTGCGGTGGAGGATGTCCTGCGAGAGGGCGCGCGCGATGCTCGTGTAGTCGACGCCCTCGTGCTCGTAGAAGCGGCTGTCCTCGATCGCGATCACCGCGTTCTTGATGTGCGGCGAGATCTCGCCGCCCTCGACGAGGATGCGGTTCTGGTTTCCGGTCAACCGAGCGATCCGGCAGGCGAGCTTCGGCTCCCTGCAGCCCCGCCCGGCCGAGTAGAGGGTCGAGTTCTTGGCGGCGCGGAACTCCGCCGTGTTCTCGAGCGAGGGCAGGTCGCTGGCAACCGCCATGAGCATGCCGAAGAGGGTCGAGACCAGGGCGAGCGCCGAGAGGCCGACCAGGATGAAGCCCAACCGGAGCTTCTTCAGCTTCGGCTTCGCGCGCGGCGGCGCGGGCGCCGGACGGGGCTCCCGGCGGACGAAGCGCCGCGTGCGCGCGGCGGAAGGATGGATCGTGGGCGTCGGCGGCTCGGTCATGACTGTGGGCGGCCCCCGGCAGAGGCATTCCCCGCTCACGCGGAGGTCAATCTTGGCGGCCGGCGCGCCCGACGTGCGACAGGGTCACGGGCGCTCCGTGAGCGGGCCGCAGTCTAGCATTGGCCCGATGACGGACTCCGCGCGCGAGGCGGCCGGTTTCCTCACTCGTAACGCCGTCGACGCCCTACCCGCGGGGGAGCTCGAGCGCCAGCTCGCCAACGGCCGGCCGCTGCGGGTGAAGCTGGGCGTGGACCCCACAACGCCCGACATCCACCTGGGCCACACCGTCGTGCTGACAAAGCTGCGCGAGTTCCAGGACCTCGGTCATACGGTCGTTCTGATCATCGGCGACTACACCGCGCGCGTGGGAGATCCGAGCGGACGGTCGTCGGCTCGGCCGCAGGCGGATCCGGCGGAGATCGACCGCAACGCCGAGACCTACGAGACCCAGGCGTTCAAGGTGCTCGACCGCGCGCGAACCGAGGTGCGCCACAACTCGGAGTGGCTCGCAATGCCGATGGAGGACCTCTTCCGGCTGGCCCGTACGTCGACCGTGGCGCAACTCCTCGAGCGCGACGACTTCGCCCAGCGGTACGCCGCGGGCGACCCGATCTCGATCCTCGAGCTCCTCTACCCGCTGCTCCAGGGGTACGACTCGGTCGCGGTCCGGGCCGATGTGGAGCTGGGCGCGACCGACCAGAAGTTCAACGTGCTGCTGGCGCGAGACGTGCAGCAGGCGTATGGGGTCGAGCCCCAGTCGATCCTCACCATGCCGATCCTGCCCGGGATCGACGGCGTGCGGAAGATGTCGAAGTCGCTCGACAACTACGTCGGCGTGGACGAGCCGCCCGAGGAGATCTACGGGAAGCTGATGCGGGTTCCGGACTCCGCGATGCCGACCTACTACGAGCTGCTCCTCGACGGTCCCCCCGACCCGTCGATGCCGCCGCGCGACGCCAAGCGCGCCATGGCGCGCGCCCTCACGGCCCGGTTCCACGGCGAGGAGGCGGCGCGCGCCGCGCAGGAGCGCTTCGACACGCTGCACGTGCGCCGCGAGCTGCCGGAGGAGGTGGAAGAGTTCGCCTTCGCCGGCGACGACGGGACGGTGCACGTGCCGGCGCTTCTCGCCGCCGCCTTCGGGATTTCGCGCTCGGAGGGGAGGCGGCTGCTGGCTCAGTCGGGCGTGCGGCTCGACGGGCGTGCCATCGGCGAGGAGCAGCTCGAGATGCCGGCCGAGGAGCTCGACGGCGCCGTGATCCAGCTCGGAAAACGGCGTTTCAAGCGGCTTCGCCGGCGCTAGACTGGCGGCCGCAGCGTTTTGGCGGGGGTGTGGGGCGATGCTACACTGGTCCGTCGCGCTTCAGCGCGGACGGATGACCCACCCCTGAGAGCGCACGGTCTTTGAAAACTCAGCAGTACGCGCGACCGGTAACCCCGCACCGCAGGCCCAAGCTTGCGCTGTGGCGGAAAGGTCGCGCCCAGGTTCGAACCCCGAGCAGGGTCGCTTCCGCGATCCCGCGAGGGGCCTGAACAGACCCGTCAAGTCCGCATCTCGCAGGTGTACGTGAGAGCAATACGACTTGACAACTCTCTTGATCTGACAGTGGAGCCGGCGGCGCCGGGGCTTCCCCCGGCAGCGCCGGATTGAAACCACGCCAGACTTTCACGGAGAGTTTGATCCTGGCTCAGGACGAACGCTGGCGGCGTGCTTAACACATGCAAGTGGAGCGACGAACCAGGCTTCGGCCTGGGGCAGAGCCGCGAACGGGTGAGTAACACGTGGGTAACCTGCCCCGATGACCGGGACAACCCGGGGAAACCCGGGCTAATACCGGATGTGCTCCGCTCACGATGGTGAGCGGTGGAAAGGGAGCTTCGGCCTCCGCATTGGGATGGGCCCGCGGCCCATTAGCTTGTTGGTGAGGTAACGGCTCACCAAGGCCGCGATGGGTAGCTGGTCTGAGAGGACGATCAGCCACACTGGGACTGAGACACGGCCCAGACTCCTACGGGAGGCAGCAGTGGGGAATCTTGCGCAATGCGCGAAAGCGTGACGCAGCAACGCCGCGTGGGGGAAGAAGGCCTTCGGGTTGTAAACCCCTTTCAGGAGGGACGAAGCCCGAGCGGTGAATAGCCGACTCGGGTGACGGTACCTCCACAAGAAGCCCCGGCTAACTACGTGCCAGCAGCCGCGGTAATACGTAGGGGGCAAGCGTTGTCCGGAATTATTGGGCGTAAAGAGCGTGTAGGCGGTCCGGTTAGTCGGCTGTGAAAGTCAAGGGCTCAACCCTTGAATGCCGGTCGATACTGCCGGACTAGAGTGCGGAAGAGGCGAGTGGAATTCCCGGTGTAGCGGTGAAATGCGCAGATATCGGGAGGAACACCTATGGCGAAGGCAGCTCGCTGGGACGATACTGACGCTGAGACGCGAAAGCGTGGGGAGCAAACAGGATTAGATACCCTGGTAGTCCACGCTGTAAACGATGGGCACTAGGTGTGGGAGGTGTCGACTCCTCCCGTGCCGCAGCTAACGCATTAAGTGCCCCGCCTGGGGAGTACGGCCGCAAGGCTAAAACTCAAAGGAATTGACGGGGACCCGCACAAGCAGCGGAGCATGTGGTTTAATTCGACGCAACGCGAAGAACCTTACCTGGGTTTGACATGTTCCTGACCGGTGTGGAAACACACCTTCCCTTAGGGGCAGGATCACAGGTGGTGCATGGCTGTCGTCAGCTCGTGTCGTGAGATGTTGGGTTAAGTCCCGCAACGAGCGCAACCCCTGTCGCATGTTGCCAGCATTAAGTTGGGGACTCATGCGAGACTGCCGGTGACAAACCGGAGGAAGGTGGGGATGACGTCAAGTCATCATGCCCCTTATGTCCAGGGCTACACACGTGCTACATTGGCCGGTACAGAGGGCTGCGATACCGCGAGGTGGAGCGAATCCCAAAAAGCCGGTCTCGGTTCGGATTGGAGGCTGAAACTCGCCTCCATGAAGGCGGAGTTGCTAGTAATCCCGAATCAGCAACGTCGGGGTGAATACGTTCCCGGGTCTTGTACACACCGCCCGTCACACCACGAAAGCGGGCAACACCCGAAGCCGGTGACCCAACCCTCTGGGAGGGAGCCGTCGAAGGTGGGGCTCGTGATTGGGGTGAAGTCGTAACAAGGTAGCCGTACCGGAAGGTGCGGCTGGATCACCTCCTTTCTAGGGAGCTCTCGAGCGAGAGTCCGCCGTCTGGCCTCTTGGCCCGCCGGCGCCTCTAGAACGTCGACCGAACCCGGGTAGGACCGACGCCTCGGCGCCGGTCCCGTACTGCTGAGTTTTGAGAGACCAGCCGTGGAGTCTCCGCGGTTGCGCCCTCGCCGGACCTTGAAAACCGCATAGTTGGCCAAACTAACAACGGAAAGATCACCGTTGTCGCCGGCGTAAAGCCAATCGCCGCGCCGCGGGCAGCGCCCGTGGCTTGGCGCAAGGCGCGTCGGCGATCACGATCACCGTCAAGATAGTAAGGGCACACGGTGGATGCCTTGGCACCAGGAGTCGAAGAAGGGCGTGGACGGCTGCGATAAGCCGCGGTGAGCCGCTGAGCAGGCTTTGACCCGCGGATGCCCGAATGGGGAAACCCGGCACCGGTAATGCGGTGTCATCGCGTGCTGAATACATAGGCGCGCGCAAGGCAAGCGGGGGAACTGAAACATCTCAGTACCCCGAGGAAAGGAAATCAACCGAGACTCCCCGAGTAGTGGCGAGCGAAAGGGGATCAGCCTAAACCTGGCAGGTGCAAGCGGGCACGCGTTGCCTGCCGGGGGTCGTAGGACGTGCTTCCCGGGTCGTGCCCGACCCGGCGGGAGTCAAAAAGCCATCCGTTAGCCGAAGACCCGTGGAACACAGGCACCACAGGGGGTAACAGTCCCGTAGGCGAAAGCGGATGGCCTCCCGGGCATGTTCCTGAGTAGGACCGCTCCCGTGAAACGCGGTCCGAATCCGGGGGGACCACCCTCCAAGGCTAAGTACTCCCTGGTGACCGATAGCGCACTAGTACCGTGAGGGAAAGGTGAAAAGTACCCCAGACGGGGAGTGAAATAGTACCTGAAACCGTGTGCCTACAAGCGGTCGGAGCACCTTCGGGTGTGACGGCGTGCTTTTTGCATAACGAGCCGGCGAGTTACTCGTCCCTGGCGAGGTTAAGCGATGAGCGGAGCCGCAGCGAAAGCGAGTCCGAACAGGGCGATTCAGTCAGGGGCGGTAGACCCGAAACCGGGCGAGCTACCCATGGGCAGGCTGAACCGGGGGTAAGACCCCGTGAAGGGCCGAACCGACCTAGGTTAAAAACTGGGCGGATGACCTGTGGGTCGGAGTGAAAGGCTAATCAAGCCCGGAGATATCTGGTTCTCTCCGAAATATATTTAGGTATAGCCTCCGGCGATGCCTTGCGGCCGTAGAGCACTGCTTGGACTAGGGGCCCTACCAGGTTACCGACTTCAGGCAAACTCCGAAGACCGTTAGGTGTACCCGGGGAGTCAGCTTGCGGGGGATAAACTTCGTAGGCAAGAGGGGAACAACCCAGACCGCCAGCTAAGGTCCCTAAGTACTGGCTAAGTGGAAAACGATGTTCGAGTGCCGAGACAACCAGGAGGTTGGCTTAGAGGCAGCCATCCTTGAAAGAGTGCGTAACAGCTCACTGGTCAAGTGTTCGGGCGCGGAAAATGTAACGGGGCTCAAGCCAGTCACCGAAGCTGCGGGTGTGCGTGATCCTTCGGGATCGCGTGCGCGGTAGGAGAGCGTTCTGACGCTCGCGAAGCGGCGGGGAAACCCAGCCGTGGAGGCGCCAGAAGCGAGAATGCCGGCGTGAGTAACGAAAGAGGGGTGAGAATCCCCTCCGCCGATTGTCCAAGGTTTCCTGAGCAACGTTCTTCGGCTCAGGGTCAGTCGGGACCTAAGGCGAGGCCGAAAGGCGTAGCCGATGGCCAACGGGTTGATATTCCCGTACCACGTCGCGTCCGTTACGACCGATGGGGGGACGAGGAAGGCTAAGGGAACCCCGCCGACGGTTGAGCGGGGGTAAGCATGTAGCCAGGGCTCCTAGGGAAATCCGGGAGCTCGTTACGGTGAGGTGCGATGCCAGCTGGCCGGAAGGCCGGCGAGTCCCTGAAGCCATGCCTCCGAGAAAATCCTCTAGGGAGGACGTGCGTGCCCGTACCAAAACCGACACAGGTGGACAGGTAGAGAATACTGAGGTGATCGAGATAACCCTCGTTAAGGAACTCGGCAAAATGGCCCCGTAACTTCGGGAGAAGGGGCGCCCCGGTAGGGTCTAGACCTTCGCGGTCGAAGCCCGAGGGGGCCGCAGTGAATTGGCCCAACCGACTGTTTACCAAAAACACAGGTCTCTGCTAAGTCGCAAGACGACGTATAGGGGCTGACGCCTGCCCGGTGCCGGAAGGTTACGTGGAGAGGTTAGCCGCCTTCGGGCGGCAAAGCCTTGAAACTAAGCCCCGGTAAACGGCGGCGGTAACTATAACCGTCCTAAGGTTACGAGAGTGTTCGTTGCCTCCCGGACTGGTAACGGTTCGGTAACACATCTGGCTATATGCTGGAAAACCCGGTGTATCCATCCGGTACTCGCCATAGGATCTGCCCTATGAGCAGTGAAAAGCCGGACGGTGCGGAAAACCAGCAGGAAAGACTGATCGAGCTCCGTGGCTGGGTGATCGGCTTTGTAGACGGAGAAGGATGCTTCTCAATCGGCTTTGTCCGGCAGCAAGACCGGCGAGGTCGAATCGGCTACAGGACCGGCTATCAGGTGTCTCACGAGTTCGCGGTGACTCAAGGCGCTTCAAGCGCTGAGAGCCTCCACGACCTTCGTGACTTCTTCGAGGTGGGACAGGTCCTGGCGAACACACGCTATGACAACCACCGCGAACATCTGTACCGATACGTTGTCCGTCGGCGTGAGAATCTGCTGGAGCGGATTATCCCGTTCTTCCAGCGGTATCCCATGCGAACCTCGAAGCAGCAGAACTTCGAGAAGTTCGCCGCGTGCGTGGAGCGCATGTCGGCCGGCGATCACCTGACGCGGGACGGTCTCATCGAGATCGCCCGCATCGCAGAGACGATGAATCGGCGCAAGCCCAGAACGGACCTCATCAGAATCCTCAGAGGCCATACGCCAGACATCCACGACAGTGGATGAAGAGATGGTCCCGTCTGCATGGCGACATGCAGGGACGATGCCTCTGCAAGGAGGGCGTTGTCCGCTCAGGATCACGTGGGTAAGGTTCTAGCGAAACCTTGTCGGGTAAGTTCCGACCTGCACGAATGGCGTAACGAGTTGGGCGCTGTCTCAACGAGGGGCTCGGTGAAATCGCAGTCTCGGTGAAGATGCCGAGTACCCGCGGCAAGACGGAAAGACCCCGTGAACCTTTACTACAGCTTGATATTGGAGTCTGAGGCATCTCGCTCAGGATAGGTGGGAGGCTGTGAAGCGAGGGCTGCGGCCCTCGTGGAGCCGCCCTTGAGATACCACCCTTGGTGTCTTGGGCTTCTAACACCGCGCCGTGAATCCGGGCGGTGAACAGTGTCAGGTGGGTAGTTTGACTGGGGCGGTCGCCTCCCAAAATGTAACGGAGGCGCGCAAAGGTTCCCTCAGCACGGTTGGAAATCGTGCGCAGAGTGTAAAGGCAATAAGGGAGCTTGACTGCGAGACAGACATGTCGAGCAGGTGCGAAAGCAGGCCTTAGTGATCCGGCGGTAGCAAGTGGAAGCGCCGTCGCTCAACGGATAAAAGGTACTCCGGGGATAACAGGCTTATCGGGCCCAAGAGTCCACATCGACGGCCCGGTTTGGCACCTCGATGTCGGCTCGTCGCATCCTGGGGCTGAAGTCGGTCCCAAGGGTTGGGCTGTTCGCCCATTAAAGCGGTACGCGAGCTGGGTTCAGAACGTCGTGAGACAGTTCGGTCCCTATCTGCCGTGGGCGTTGGAGAGTTGAGGGGAGTCGTCCCTAGTACGAGAGGACCGGGACGAACGCACCTCTGGTGTACCAGTTGTCCCGCCAGGGGCAGCGCTGGTTAGCTACGTGCGGATCGGATAACCGCTGAAGGCATCTAAGCGGGAAGCCGACCTCGAGATGAGCTCTCCCATCCCCTTGAGGGAGTAAGACCCCTGGAAGACAACCAGGTGATAGGCCGGATGTGTAAGCGCAGCGATGCGCTCAGCAGACCGGTACTAATGGTTCGAGGGCTTGACGGATTTTAGTGACTTTCCGGTGCGCTTCGGCGCGTTGGCGCGGCCGGCTGTGCGGTTTTCAAGGGCCCGGCGAGGGCCTGGTCTCGCAACCTTTCGGTGGCGATAGCGAGGGGGATACACCTCTTCCCATTCCGAACAGAGAAGTTAAGCCCCTCAGCGCCGATGGTACTTGGGCCTCGCGGCCCTGGGAGAGTAGGTCGCCGCCGGTCTTGATTGAGAAGGGCCGTCTCGTCTGGGGCGGCCCTTCTTTCTTCGTGGGGCACCGTTTCCTGTTGTTCGTGGGGCACCGTTTCCTGTTGCGATTCGCCAAACCGAGGCTACGGTGTCGCCCCCACCGTGCGCAGCGCCTCCTCCGGGTCGCGGTAGAGCTCGTTCCGGAGCAGCTTCCCATTCTCGACAGTCCAAACGTGGGCGGCGTACTCGGAGAGGGCCGCGCCGCTCTCCCGACCGCGCACGTGCATGGTCATCACGATGGCCA
Organism: uncultured Thermoleophilaceae bacterium; assembly: GCA_963812915.1. Taxonomy (GTDB): domain Bacteria; phylum Actinomycetota; class Thermoleophilia; order Solirubrobacterales; family Thermoleophilaceae; genus JACVRW01. The sequence continues at coordinate 242,414 of CAWEXB010000007.1, forward strand.
CCCGCCCATCCGGTGCGGCAGCGACGCGATGTACCTCGACCCTCCACTCCCCCCAGGCGGAGGCCACGTCCTCGAAGTACTGACGGATGCCCTCGTGACCGACATACCTGCGGCCGCTGATGCCGAGCATCGAGAGGAACTCGATCGCCCGGTCGCAGACCACGAGCGCGCCGTCGAGATCGGAGCGATTTATCGCATCGGCGAAGCGACGCACCGGTTCGTCGTTCCCGGGGCCCATCGCTAGCAGTATCTCCTCGCGGACGGACCTCGTGCCCGATGCATAGACTGACGCGCGGTCATGATCGCACCCCTTGCGGTGTCAACGCTCGCCATCATCCTGATCGCCGTCGGCGCGGTCATCGTCATCGCGTTCATTCTCGGCCTGCTGGGCGCCCGGGCGCGTGACCGGCGACAGGCGCCCTCGTACGAGGAGCACGTTGCCTCTGCCGACGCGGCGCTCGAGGCAGCTCGGGCCGCCGACAAAGGCTGGCACCGCGACGCGATGGAGCAGGTCGCCCGCGCGGCCATCGAGCAGGCGCGGCCGGGCTGGAGGTACCGCGACCTGCACCTCATCCTCGTCGACGACCGTCCCGGCGTTGAGGAAGATCGCGCCCACTTCGTCGCCATTGCGGACGACGGCGAGGCGCGCGTGATCCTCTCGCGAGAGGCCGACGGCTGGGTGGCCGAGCAAGTGGAGTAGTCCGGCCTTCGTTCAGACGGTGAAGCAGAGCTGTTCGGCGACGGCGTGGGGGCGCGCGCGACCGCGCCGCGAGGCGGCGGGCCGACGTCGATCCCCATGACACGGACCAGCGCTCCGCTGGGCGGCTCCGGGCGGCGCCGGAGGCACGGCATCGGCGGTACGCCGGCCGGCCAATGGCGGGGCCGAAGGCACCGGATCGGCGCCCTCGGCGGACGCTAGGAGCCGCCGGGCCGCGGGGGTGGCGACCGGCGCTCGGCCGGTCGCTCCGCCCGCGACGATGCGGCGGACCGCAGCACGGCCGGCGGGGGAGCCGGCGCCTCCCAGCTGCGGTGCATGGCCAGGAGCGACGGCGGGGGCGCTCGCGGCGCCGTGGGCGCAGTCCACGCCCAGGCGGTACTCGCCGAGGGTGGAGAACTCGACGATCAGGTCGAGCGCGTGCCGAGCTGCTCTCTGAACCGAGGGAACATGCGTTCGGGAAGGTACGGACGGAGATCGGATGGAAGGGTCGATTTCCTGCAAGTTCCGTTGCACGGCGGGCGCGGGCCGCCGCGTGCCGGCGGCAGTGCCGACTCTCGGGCCGGCGGTAGTCTGGCCATGATGACCGCCGCCTTTCGGCACCGCACTCGGGTCCGCTGGGCTGAGTGCGACCTGCAGGGCGTCGCGTTCTACCCCCACTACCTGGCCTGGTTCGATCTCGCCATGACCGAGCTCTGGCGGGCCGGCGGCCTGCCGTACGGCGAGATGATCGAGGGCGGAGCCGACATGGTTGTCGCCGAGGCTGGGATCCACTACCGCGCGTCGGCCCGATTCGACGAGGAGATCGACCTCGTTGCCAGTGTGCGGCGGCTCGGTTCGACCTCGATCACAACGCGGCTGAGAGTCGAGCGAGCTGAGGACGGGACGCTGCTCGCCGAGGGCGAGCTGCGCCACGTCTGCGTCGACCCCCAGAGGATGGAGAAGCGCGAAATCCCTGAGCGCGTGCGAGCGGCGCTCGCGCCCTTCAGTGCCGAGGCGGAGCGGGTCGCCTGATGGTCCACCTCCGCATCGTCGCGCCCGAGGACGCCGCCCACCATGCGCTCGAGCTGCTCTGCGCGTCGCCCGCCGTCCTCAACGTGGTGCACCTGCCCGGCGCTTCGCGCAAGCCGATCGGGGACGTGGTCCTCTGCGACGTCACGCGCGAGGACGCGAGCGTGATCATCAGCGACCTGAAGGAGCTCGACATCCCAAAGACCGGGTCGATCGCGGTTGAGCCCTTGGACACTGCGATCTCCGACGCGTTCACAGCGGCCGAGGAGGCGTCGCCCGGACTGCCATCGGATGCGGTGGTCTGGGAGGAGGTGGAGTCACGCACCTCCGAGAACACCGAGCTCTCGATCAGCTTCGTGCTGTTCATGATCGCAGCGATGCAGATCGCTGCGGTCGGGATCATCCTCGACCAGCCGATCCTGATCGTGGGCGCGATGGTCGTCGGACCCGAGTTCGGGCCGCTCGCCGGTCTGAGCGTGGCGCTCGTGAACCTGCAGGGGAAGCTCGCGAAGCGCTCGCTGCTCGCTCTGGCCGTCGGCTTCCCAGCCGGGACGACCTGCGCCCTCCTTACGTCGCTCCTGTTCATCGAGATCGGCGCCTTCCCCGACGACTTCTCGCAAGCTAGTCACCCGCTGACCGCCTTCATCTCCAACCCGGACTTCCTCAGCGTCTTCGTTGCCTTCATCGGAGGGATCGCGGGGGTGCTGTCTTTGACATCGGCGAAGTCGGGGGCGCTCGTAGGCGTGCTCATCTCGGTGACGACGATTCCCGCGGCGGCCAATATCGGCGTGGCGGCGGCCTATGCCGACTGGAGCGAGGCGGGCGGAGCGACGGCGCAGCTCGCCGTCAACCTCACCTCGATCGTGGTCGCCGGGGTTCTGACGCTCTTCGTCCAGCGCCGCTACTACGTCATGCGCCGCCGGCGACACCTGATGGATCCATCGCGCACGGCGGCGGGGCTCCCCATCGGGCGCAGCATGAAGGGAACCAAGCGGGTGCGCGGCTGGCGTGAGGGTAAGGACCGCGAGCTGCAGCGCTAGCGCTAGCGGGCCGCAGCGCAAAGCCTCGCTCGCAGGGCCGCGTCACAAGGACGCCCAGATGTCGATCTTCGTACGCACCCGCGAGATGACCTCGCCCGTGAACTCGCTCGTGCTGGCGTGGCCGCCGAGGTCCGGTGTTCGCACTCCCGTGGCCGTTGCCTCGAGCACCGACTCGTAGATCGCGCGCGAGGCCGTCTCGGTTCCGTCGTGGCCGAGCGTCGAGGCGTAGTGGAAGAGCGCCGCGGTGGCCAGGATCATCGCCATCGGGTTGGCGATGTCCTTGCCCTGGAGGGCCGGAGCGGTGCCGTGGGGCGCCTCCGCCATGACGGCGGACGGCTCGTACTCGTCGTCGAACGCGAGGAGCACCGACTCCGCGCCGGCGATCGAGCCGAACATCGGCATCACGAGATCCGAGAGGCAGTCGCCGTCACGGTTGAGAGCAGGGATCACGAGCGGGGCGTCGGCGGCGCCGGATATGAGGCCGGCGTAGGTGGCGTCGATCAGCACCGGGCTGTACGGAACCTGGGGATGGCGCTCGGCGGCCGCGTCGAGCTCCTCCTTCAGCATCCCCTCGTAGACGGGGCTGACCGTCCACTTGGGGCCGCCGTAGACGCGCCCGTGAATGCGGGCGGCGCTGCGGAAGCTGTATTCGGCGACCGCGTGACAGACGCCGCGCGTGATGCGCTCGGTGCGGTAGGCGACCTCCTCGCCATCCTCGTCCTGCCGCCACTGCTTTGCGCCGTAGGCGTCGCCGACCGCCATCCGCACCACGGCAATCGGGTAGTGCACCCCCGCCACCGGGGTCACGCCCGGGATGCGGCGCCCGGTGCGGATGATCACCTTGCCGTCGACGGCCTCGCGCAAGAGTCGATTCGGGCTCCCGACGTCGTCCGCCCCCTCGGGCGTGATCGTCGGCGCCTTGAGACCGAACTTGGCGTCGAGCATCGCCCGGGCGGCCGCGTCCACCACCTCGTTGCGGGTCCGACGGCGGTTCTCGAGCGACAGGTCGTAGTGCTCGAGCTCGACCGGCACCTTCGTCACCGCGGGATCCAGCACGCGCAGCGCCTGCTCCAGCAGCTCCTGGCCGGTCTCGTCTCCCTCGAGGACGATGATCCGGAGCCCCTCGGCCATGGCTGCGCAATCTACAGACAGCTGCTCCTGGAGCGGTTCCGCGATCGAGGCGCGCCTGGCGTCGCCTCCACTGGCCGAGCGCCTCGTGCCGTGGTCGATTGAAGGTGGGGCGGCCGGTTTGCGGTAACGCGGCGGCGCCGGGGCTGGGTGAGGAAGGTGGTTTGCGCGGGCGCCCGGGCCGGTCCGATCGCCGCAAGTGCCACGCGTTCGACCTTCCGCGGCATAATGCCGCAAAAGGTCGAACGCATGAGGATCCGCCCCCGGCCGGGCGGCGACGGGGTGCCGGGGCGGGCCCGACGTCCGGTCGTATCTAGGACGCGGTCTCCGGCGCAAGCCCCAGTTCGTCGGCCCGCCCCTCCATCGCCGCGATCAGGAACGCGACGTGCTCGTCGAAGTCGACTCCGAGCTCCTCGGCGCCGTCGCGGACCTCCTCGCGGTTCACACCGGCGGCGAAGCTCGGCTGCTTGAGCTTCTTCTTCACCGACTTCGGGGTCATGCCCTCGACGCCGGTGGGGCGGACGAGGGCGCAGGCCGAGATGAAGCCGGACAGCTCGTCGACCGCGTACAGCGTCTTCGCCATCCGCGACTCGCGCGGGACGCCCAGGAAGGTCGCGTGCCCCGCCACGGCGTCGATCAGCTCCTGGGGGTAGCCCTTCTCCTGAAACAGCTCGAGTGCCTTGCGGGGATGCCCCGTCTCGAGGTCGGGATAGCGCTCGTAGTCGAGATCGTGCAGCAGCCCGGTGACGGCGTACATCTCCTCGTCCTCCCCCCACTTGCGGGCGTAGGCGCGCATCCCGGTCTCGACGCCGAGCAGGTGCTTGCGCAGCGAGTCGCTCTGGACCCACTCCTCGACGAGTGCCCAGGCTTCTTCACGGCTCGGTCCCATCGACCCGGCAGGGTATCCGGCCGGCGAACCGAACCTCGTGGCAGATGGCCTTCGATACCCTTCCCCGGCCTCTCGACCCCAGTTTCCCGACGGATTCGCGCATGGAGAAGTTCGTCATCGAGGGCGGGACCCCCCTCTCCGGGACGGTGATTCCCGCCGGCAACAAGAACGCCGCCCTTCCCGCACTCGCCGCGTCGCTCTTGACCCGCGAGGAGGTCGTGCTGCGCAACGTCCCGCGCATCCGCGACGTGGAAGCGATGGTCGAGCTGCTCGTGCTGCTTGGCGGGCAGGCGGAATGGCGGGACGAGAACACGATCGCCCTCCGTACGGACGGCGTGACCGACACACAGGTCGATCCGGACGGAGCCGAGCGCATCCGCGCCTCGTTCCTGCTCGCGGGGCCGCTGCTGGCACGTTTCGGCAGGGCGGACATGCCGCCGCCGGGCGGCGACGTGATCGGCCGGCGGCGGCTCGACCCTCACCTCGACGCCTTCCGTGCTCTCGGCGCCCACGTGCGCGCGCAGGGCTGGTACCACCTGATCGCCCCGAACGGCCTGCATGCCTGCGACTTCTTCATGGACGAGGCGTCGGTGATGGCCACCGAGAACGCGTTGATGGCGGCCGCGCTGACGCCCGGGTCGACCGTCATCCACAACGCCGCGGCGGAACCGCACGTGCAGGACCTCGCGCGGCTCCTGATGCAGATGGGCGCGCGCATCGAGGGGATCGGCTCGAACCTGATGATCGTGCACGGCCAGGACGAGCTGGGGGGCGCCGACTACGCGATCGGTCCGGACTACATCGAGATCGGCAGCTTCATCGCGCTGGCGGCATGCACGGGCGGCGAGCTGCGAATCCGGGACTGCGCGCCCGAAGACCTGCGGATGACCCGGCTGGCCTTCGAGCGACTCGGCTGTCGCATCGAGTACGAGGACGCCGACGTGATCGTGCCGGCGGGGCAACGGCTGCGGGTGAAGAGCGACGAGGGTGAGGCCGTCTCGAAGATCGAGGACGGGCCGTGGCCGGCCTTCCCCGCAGATCTCACCAGCATCGCCCTCGCCATGGGCACTCAGGCCGAGGGCCTGATCCTGATCCACGAGAAGATGTTCGAGAACCGCCTGTTCTTCGTCGACAAGCTGGTCTCGATGGGGGCTCGGGTGATCGTCTGCGACCCGCACCGTGCGGTCGTAAGCGGCCCGAGCCGGCTTCACGGCGAGCGCATGGAGAGCCCGGACATTCGCGCGGGCATGGCGATGCTCATCGCCGCGCTGTGCGCCGAGGGCAGGTCCGAGATCGGAAACATCAGGCAGATCGACCGCGGCTACGAGCGCATCGACGAGCGGCTGCGGGCGCTGGGCGCGCGGATCGAGCGGGTCGCCGGCGAGCGCGTGCTTGCGTAGAGCGACGAAGGCAGGCCCATGACGCACCCGATCCCTCCGGGCACTCGCGACGTGCTTCCGGAGGAGATGCGCGAGCTGCGCGAGATCTGCGAGCGCATGCGCGTCCGCTTCGAGGACTCCGGTTACGGGGAGATCCACACGCCCGCGCTCGAGTACGAGGAGGTGCTGCGCCGTGGGGAGGAGCGCGCGGCCGGCGCTCGCTACCGCACATTCGACGAGCAGGGCGACGTGCTCGCGCTGCGCTCCGACATGACGATCCCCATCGCGCGGGTGGTCGCGACGCGTTATCGAGGTGTCGAGCCGCCCATGCGGTTCTGCTACTTCGCCCGAGCGTGGCGCTCGGCGGACCGTGGCGTGGGGGAGCCGCGCGAGTTCCTGCAGGGCGGTCTGGAGCTGATCGGCGTACCCGGGGCCGAGGGCGACGCCGAGGTGGTGGCGCTCACGCTGGCCGCGCTCGACGAGGTGGGGCTGCGGCGGCATCGCCTCGGAGTTGGCGACGGCTCCCTCTACCGCAGGCTGCTCGGGTCGCTGGGAGTTCCGACGGGGGCGCACCTGGCGCTGCTGGAATGCCTGTCGCGGCGTGACCTCGTCGGACTCGAGCGGGGCGTGGCGGAGCTGGGCCTCGGCGAACCGGAACACGAGCTGCTCGTGCGCCTGCCGGAGCTGCGCGGCGGCCGCGACATGCTGGAGCACGCCGACGGCCGCGCCGGAGGCGCGGTCGGGGGCCTGCTGGCGCTCCATGAGCTGCTCGAGGAGCGCGGCGTGGTGGACCGCGTGATCTTCGACCTCGGGCTCGTGCGCGAGCTCGGCTACTACACGGGCGCCGTGTTCGAGGTCTACGACCCGGCGGTGGGCTTCGCGCTCGGCGGCGGCGGTCGCTATGACGACCTGCTCGGTCGCTTCGGCCGTGGGCTGCCCGCGTGCGGCCTGGCGCTCGACGTCCAGCGCGTTCACCTGGCACAGGCCGCGGAGGAGGCGCTCCGATGAGCGACGAGCTCACGATCGCCGTGCCGCGTGGAGTCCTCTTCGTCGGCACCCTCGACCTGCTCGACCGGCTCGGCGTCGAGACGAGCGAGGTGCGCCGAAACGAGCGCAAGCTGCTGTTCGCCGAGGCCGGCATCGTGACGATGCGCCCGAGCGACGTGCCCACCTACGTAGAGCACGGTTCGGCCGACATCGGGATCACCGGCAAGGACGTGCTGCTAGAGCAGTCCCAGCGCAACGTCTACGAGCTGCTCGACCTCGGCTATGGCCACTGCCGGATGGTCGTCGCCGCGCGCGAGAGCGGCGACCCGATCCGCGACGCCCTTCGACGGCTCGGCCGCGTGCGGATCGCGACCAAGTACCCCCGCGTCGCCGCCGCCCACTTCGCCGAGACCGGACGCCAGGCCGAGATCGTCGAGGTGAAGGGCTCGGTGGAGCTGGCGCCGCTGACGGGCCTGGTGGACGGGATCGTCGACCTCACCGCGACCGGTCGCACTCTCGAGGAGAACCACCTGCGCGTGGTGGAGGAGATCGGCGTCTGCACGGCACGGCTTATTGCGAATCCGGTTGCCCACAAGCTGAAGGGTGAGCAGATCGACCGCATCGTGGAGGGCATCCGCGGCTCATGAGGATCGAGCGCACTGAATCGGGGGTCACCCGGCGCGAGATCCGCCCGGGCGTCGAGGAGGACGTCCGCTCCATCCTCGAGGAGGTCCGAACCGGTGGCGACGAGGCCGTGCTGCGCCTGACCGAGCGCTTCGACAAGGCCGAGCTCGGAGCCCGAGCAGCTGCGCGTCGATGCGCGCGAGCTGGAGGGGTCGGTCGGGGTGCTGGAGCCCGAGGTCCTGAGCGGGCTGCGAACGGCGATCGCGAACGTGCGGGCGGTCGTCAAGGCGCAGGCACGCGAGCCGGTCGAGGTGGACCTCGACCAGGGGCAGCACCTGGAGATCGTCGAGGTGCCGGTCGGCAGGGCCGCGATCTACGTGCCCGGAGGCCGTGCGCCGTATCCGTCCACCGTCGTGATGGGGGCGGTGACCGCCCGCGCGGCCGGTGTGGACGAGATCGTGGTCTGCGCACCGCCGGGCCCCGGGGGGCGGGCGCACCCGGTGATCCTGGCCGCGTGCGTGCTGTGCGAGGTGACCGAGGTCTACCGGATGGGCGGAGCTCAGGCGATCGCGGCGCTCGCGTACGGCACGACGAGCGTGCGATCGGTCGACGTGATCGCCGGCCCCGGAAACGCGTGGGTGCAGGAGGCCAAGCGCCAGCTCGCGTTCACCCACGTCGGAATCGACGGCGTGGCCGGCCCCAGCGAGCTCGCGGTGATCGTCGACGGGACGGGGGTCGATCCCGAGGCGGTCGCGCTCGACCTGCTCGCACAGGCCGAGCACGGAGCCGACAGCCCCCTTTGGCTGTTCGCCCCCGACGACGAGGTGCGCGAGGCGATACTTGCCGCAGTCGAGCGCCTGGCCCCCGCGCGCCCCACCGTCGCGGACGCCCGGCTCGAGGTGTGCGCGGCGGGCGGCGAGGGGGCGCTATGGATGGTCGAGGGGCTCGCGCCGGAGCATCTCCAGCTCGTGGGAGAGGAGGCCGAGAGGCTGGCCCCACGGGTGCGTCGCGCGGGCTGCGTATTCGTGGGCGCCGGTGCGGGCACCGCCTTCGGCGACTACGTCGCCGGCTCGAACCACATCCTGCCGACCGGGGGCGCGGCGCGCTTCCAGAGCGCGCTCTCCGCCGCCACGTTCCGGCGCCGGATGGCTCGCGTATCCTTGCCCGACGGGGCGCCCGGCCGCCTCGCGCCCGCCGGTGCCGCGCTGGCTCGCGCCGAGGGCTTCCCAGTGCACGCAGAGTCGATGGAGCGCCGCGCGTGAGTCGCACCTCCCAGATCCACAGAGTCACCGGCGAAACCGACGTGTCGCTGTCCCTGGCCCTCGACGGGACGGGCGAGGGCACGCGCGACACCGGTGTCGGCTTCTTCGACCACCTCCTGAACGCCCTCGCCCGCCACGGCGGGCTGGACCTCGACCTTCGGGTGCGGGGCGACCTCGAGACGGGTCCGCACCACACGGTCGAGGACGCAGGGCTGGCCCTCGGTCAGGCGCTCGACGAGGCGCTCGGGGACCGCTCCGGCATCACTCGCTTCGGACACTCCGTCGTACCCATGGACGAGGCGCGCACGCTCTGCGTGATCGACATATCGGGCCGCCCCTTCACGCTCTTCGAGGGCGTGTTCCCGGTCGAGCGGGTGGCCGACTTCGACACGGACCTGGTCGAGGAGTTCTTCCGAGCGGTCGCGAACGCCGCCAAGCTCACCGTCCACGTACGGATCGAGGCCGGGACCAACGGCCACCACATGGTCGAGTCTTCGTTCAAGGCGTTCGCCCGCGCCCTGCGCCAGGCGGTCACCCACGATGACCGACTGACGGGAGTGCCGTCGACGAAAGGCCTCCTGTGACACGGCTCGCGATCCTCGACTACGGCATGGGCAATCTGCGCTCGGTGGCGAAGGCGCTCGAGCACGTGGGCGCCCGGCCCGAGCTCACGAATGACCATGCGCGCGTGCGCGAGGCGGAGGGCGTCGTCCTGCCGGGGGTGGGAGCCATGCCGAAGGCGATGGATCGGGTGCGCCGCCTCGGGCTCGACGAGCTCCTGCGCGAGCGCGTGGACGCCGGCCTGCCACTGATCGGCCTGTGCATGGGCATGCAGCTGCTGTTCGAGTCCACCACCGAGCTGGGAGGCGCCGAGGGCATCGGCCTGCTCGACGGCCCGGTCGAACAGCTCGACGCGCCGGGGTTGAAGGTTCCCCAGATCGGCTGGAACCCGGTCGCGTGGCGCCGCGGGTCGGCGCTGAACGCCGGGCTTCCGGACCCCTGCGCCTTCTACCACGCCAACTCGTTCGCGCCGCGGCCCGCGCGTCACGCGGACGTGCTCGGCACGGCGGAATACGGCAGCGAGTTCGTGAGCGCGGTCGCCCGCGGGCGCGTGTACGGCGTGCAGTTCCACCCGGAGAAATCCGGCCCCCACGGGCTGTCGCTGCTCGGCAATTTCGTGCGGGCCTGCGTAGCCGTCACAGCATGATTCTCCTGCCCGCAGTCGACATCCGCCGCGGCAGGGCGGTCCGCCTGCGCCAGGGGGACTTCGACCAGGAGACCGTCTATGCGGCCGACCCCCTCGAGGCCGCGCGCTCCTTCGTCGCCGCGGGCGCGCGCTTCCTTCACGTCGTCGATCTCGACGGCGCGCGCGAAGGGGAGCCGGCCAACCTCCACCACCTCGGTCGCATCAGGCACGACCTCGACGTCCCCGTCCAGTTCGGCGGGGGGCTGCGCTCGATCGGCTCGATCCGCCGCGCCCTGGCCGCCGGCGCCGACCGCGTGGTGCTGGGGACCGCCGCGTACACGGACCCCGACTTCCTCGACGAGGCGCTCGCCGCGTTCACCGCCCGCATCCTCGTGGCCGTCGACGTGCGCGGCGGGCAGGTCTCCGTAGCGGGCTGGACGCGCGAGACCCACATGGGCAGCGACGAGGTGATCCGGCGCATGCAGCGGCGAGGCGCCACCCGGTTCGCCTACACGAACGCCGACCGCGACGGGATGCTCGAGGGACCCGATCCCGACGAGGTGAGGCGCGTCTCGCAGGCGGTGCGCGGGCGCTTCCTCTACTCCGGCGGGATCGGCTCGCTCGACGACCTGGTCAGGCTGCGCTCGCTGCGGCTGCTCAACCTCGCCGGGATCATCGTCGGCAAGGCGCTCTACGAGGGACGGTTCGGCGTGCGCGAGGGCCAGGCCGTGCTGGAGGACCGGCGGTGATGCTGCTGCGCCGGGTGATCCCCTGCCTCGACGTCGACAAGGGTCGCGTGGTCAAGGGCGTCGAGTTCGTGAACCTGCGCGACGCCGGCGACCCCGTCGAGCTGGCCGTGCGCTACCAGGAGGAGGGAGCAGACGAGATCGTGTTCCTCGACATCACCGCCTCGCACGAGAAGCGCGAGACCGCGGCGCGCCTGGCCCGCCGCTGTGCGGACGACCTATTCATCCCCTTCACGATCGGCGGCGGCGTTCGCTCCGTGGCGGACGCCCAGGCGGTGCTCGACGCGGGCGCCGACAAGGTATCCGTGAACTCGGCGGCCGTGGCGCGGGCGGAGCTGCTCGGTGAGATGGCCGAGGTGTTCGGCGCCCAGTGCGTCGTGCTGGCGATCGACGCACGCCGCGAGGGGGACGGATACGGGGTCTACGTGGACGGCGGCCGCACGCCCGCGCGGCGCGACGCGATCGAATGGGCCCGCGAGGGAGTCGAGCGGGGCGCGGGGGAGATATTGCTGACGAGCATGGACCGCGACGGCACAGAGGACGGCTACGAGCTCGAGCTGACCCGCGCGGTGGCGGATGCGGTGGACGTTCCGGTGATCGCCTCGGGCGGCGCCGGGTCGCTCGACGACCTGGTTGACGCCGTCGAGCGCGGCGGCGCCGACGCCGTTCTCTGCGCCTCGATCTTCCACTACGGGCACCACACGGTTCGCGAGGCCAAGGAGCGGATGCGCGAGGCGGGAATCCCAGTCCGCCTGTGATGTCGCGGCGCGAGGTGGACCTGCGCGAGCGCATACGTCGCCTCCCCGGCATGGGGCGCCTGCTGCCGGCCCTGGAAGGACTGCCGCCCACCTACCTCGTGGGCGGCGCCGTGCGCGACCTGCTCCGCGACGCCGATGCCGTCGACCTCGACGTAGCCGTCGAAGGAGACGCTCGCTCGGTAGCCCGGGCCCTGGCCGATCGGCTCGGCGGGGTCGCGCGCGAGCACGAGCGCTTTGGCACCGCCACGGTGCGCGCCGACGACCTGGTGTTCGACCTCGCCACCACTCGGCGCGAGACGTACGACGAGCCGGGCGCCCTGCCGCGAGTCGAGAAGGCGTCGCTTGACGAGGACCTCCGCCGGCGCGACTTCGCGATCAACGCGATGGCGGTGGGGCTGGCGGGCGACGATCTCGGCCACCTCTACGACCCCTGCGGCGGCCGTGCGGACCTCGAGGAGGGGATCGTGCGCGTGCTCCACGCCGGCAGCTTCATCGATGATCCGACCCGCCTGCTTCGCGCCGTCCGCTACGAGGTTCGGCTCGGCTTCCGAATGGATCGCGCGACCGAGCGCCTCGCCCGCTCGGCGGCGGCGGCGAGCGTGCTTCGCACCGTGTCGGGGGCGCGGGTGCGAGACGAGCTGATGGACCTGCTGCGCGAGCCCGAGGCGCCCGCGGCGGTGGGGCGCCTGCACGAGCTGGGCCTCGACCGGGCGCTCCACCCGGCGCTCGACGCCGATCCCGAGCTCATCGCGTCCGCGTCGCTCGGCGCCGCGGCGATCGGCGCCGACCGGGGCCTGGCCGGCACTCGCGGCGCTGTGCTCGGCGGATCCGCAGCGGCTCGACCGCTGGCTCTCCGATCTTCACCTCACGGCCGGCGAGCGCGACGCCGTGGCCCGCGCCGCCCGCGTGGCGCCCCGGCTCGCGGCGCAGCTCGGCGCGCGCGACCACCGGCCCTCGGAGCTTCGGGCGCTCCTGGGGCGCGAGCCGCTCCTGTCGCTGGCGCTCGCCCTGGCGATGGGAGCGCCGTCCGGGCCGATTCTGCGCTGGGTCACCGATCTGTCCTCGATGCGGCTCGAGATCGCGGGCGACGACCTGCTGGCGGCGGGGGTTCCGGAGGGACCGGCCCTGGGTCGCGCACTCGACGAGACGCTGGACCGTAAGCTCGACGGTCTGGTGTCGGGACGCGACGAGGAGCTCCAGGCCGCCCTGGCCATCGCCCGGGAGACCGGGCCGTGAGCCAGGAGACAGCCTTCGAGCTCGCACTCCCGGGGGCGCGCGCCGTCTTCTCGACCCGCCGCGGCGGCGTCAGCCAGGGGGCGTACGAGTCGCTCAACCTCGGCATCCTGACCGACGACGACCCCGAGCGCGTGGCCGAAAACCGGCGGCGGGTGGCGCGCACTGCGCGCGTGGCGCCCGAGCGGGTGGCGATGGGCTGGCAGGTGCACGGCACCGACCTGTTGGAGTGGGACGCGCCGCCGTCCGACCGCGCCTACGCGGAGCCCGGCGGCAAGGTCCTGCCGCGCGTGGACGGCCATCTCACCGTCGAACGCAACCTGGCGCTGCTCGTGCTGGTGGCGGACTGCTACCCGGTGGCTCTCTCCGACGGCGCCCGGACGGCCATACTGCACTGCGGCTGGCGGCCGCTGGCGGGGGGCATCATCGAGCGGGCGATCGAGCGCTTCGACGAGCCGCCGTCGGCGGCGGTCGGTCCCGGGATCGGCGGTTGCTGCTACGAGGTGGGACACGAAGTGCTCGAGGCGTTCGGGGACCTCGAGGGGGTGGCGAGCGGCCGCATGCTCGATCTGCGCGCGGTGATCGCCCGCAAGCTCGCCGCGGCCGGCGTGGCCCAGGTGCAGCACCTCGACCACTGCACGAGCTGCCGCCCGGACCTGTACTTCTCTCACCGACGTGACGGCGGGGTGACCGGCCGCCAGGGCGGCCTAGTCGTTCTCGATGAATCCTGAGCGCGTCGCAGCAAACCTCGAGCGCGTCCGCGAGCGCATCGGCCCGGAGGTCGAGATCTGCGCGGCGATCAAGTACGTGGCCGCGGAGGATCTCCCGGCGCTGGCCGAGGCCGGCATCGAAGCTCGTTGGCGAGAACCGCGCCCAGGAGCTGCTCGCCAAGCAGGAGCAACATCGCGAGCTCTTCACCTGGGACTTCATCGGGGCGCTTCAGAGCCGGAAGCTCAGGGACATCTCGCCCAACGTGCGCCTGATCCACTCGGTCGCCTCCGAATCGGCGCTGCGGCGACTCGAGCGGCACCCGGCGAAAGAGGTGCTGATCCAGGTGAACGTGGCGGGCGACGAGTCCAAGGAGGGCGTCGATCCGGGCGAGCTCGCCGGCTACATCGAGCGCTGCCCCGTCCCGGTAACCGGCCTGATGACGATGCCGCCCTTCACCGAGCGCCCCGAGGACAGCCGGCGATATTTCGCCAGGCTCGCGGAGCTGGCGGCGGAGCACGGCCTCGAGCGCCTCTCGATGGGGACCACGCAGGACTACGAGGTCGCCGTGGAGGAGGGAGCGACGATCGTGCGGCTGGGGACCGTTCTCTACGACTAGATGCCGATCCGCTCCAGGAAGTCGCCGATCGCGCCGGACAGCCGGGCGCCCTGCCAGGCGAGGGGCGACTGGCCCGGGTCCTCGACGACGAGCTCCGCGTGGGGCAGCCGCCGCGCGTACTCCTCGGCCGCCGTCAGGGGGTGAAGCGGGTCGGCCTCGTCCCGCGAGCCGACGACCAGGACCGGGAGCTCGAGGCTCTCGAGCGGCTCGAGCCCCTTCCAGGCGATCGACCGCGGTACCTCACGGAGCGCCTGCGCCACCGCCTCGGGGTGCTCGTGGCGCTCCATCCGCTGCCGGATGGCCTCGCGCGCAACCTCACGCCAGCGCGCCGGCACGCCGTCGGGCTGCGCCACGCGGGCGAAGGCGTCCAGGTCGCCGCGCTCGAGCTCGGCCGCCATCCGTTCCCAGTCCTCCGCGCCGGCGCGAGCGTCACCCATATAGGCGGGGGTGATCTGCACCAGGGCGGGGACGCGGTCGGGATGCTCAAGCGCGAACGCCATCGCGGTGGTCGCGCCCATCGAGCTGCCGACGAGCGACGCGCGCTCGAGATCGAGCTGCGCGAGCACCGCCTCGAGGTCACCCACCAGGTCCCCGTACTCGTAGCGCGGCGCCGGCTCGGAGACGCCATGGCCGCGGGCGTCGTAGGCGATCAGGCGGTAGCCGCGACGGACCAGGTGGCGCGAGCCCTGTACGACGTTCCGGCGCGTGGCGGACAGGCCGTGGAGCAGCACGAGCGGTGGGCCATCGCCGGCGACCTCGCCGGATAGGGTCACGCTTCCGGCTCCCGGGATCTGGCGCAGGACCTGGAACGGCTCCGACCGCACGGTGCCTACACTGTCACAAGGAGTTTCCCGCTTACGGGCGAACAGACCAGGGCATGGCGCTTCGCGACACATGGCACCGCACGCTCGTGTACTTCGGCCTCGCCGAGGAGGAAGACCCCCGCTACGAGGCCGTCGCCGAGCCTGAGCCCGAGGCCGAGCTCGAGGATCGCTATCGGGAGCGGCCCAACGTGCGCCGCCTGCAGCGCCGCCGCCGCGACGAGATCGACGACATCTTCGCCGACGAGCCGCGCTCGGCCCGCGATACGCGGCCGCTGCGGCCGGTCGGAGGCAACGGTCGGAACACCCAGGCCGGCGACATCCAGGTCCACCTCGTGATCCCCAAGAACTTCAACGACGCCCAGCAGATCGCCGACCAGTTCAAGGACTCGATCCCCGTGATCCTGAACCTGCAGGGAACCGACACGGACCTGTCGAAGCGGCTGATCGACTTCGCCTCCGGCCTCACCTACGCGCTCGACGGCGGCATGCAGCGAATCGCCGACAAGGTGTTCCTGCTCACGCCGCGCAACGTCGAGGTGTCGGCGGAGGAGCGCGCGCGCTTGATCGAGAAGGGCTTCTTCAACCAGTCTTAGGCTGCCGGTGTTGCCCCGGCAGCCGCCGGATAGGCTTTCCCGCCGATGAAGCTTGGGTTTATAGGCGCGGGCAACATGGCCTCCGCTCTCGCGCGCGGGATCGGTGAGCCGGCGCTGGTCGCGGACGTCGACCGCGAGAAGGCGCGCGCCCTCGCCGAGGAGCTCGGGGGGGAGGCGGTCGACTCGAACGCCGACCTGGCCGAGCGTTCCGACGCCGTCGTCCTCTGCCACAAGCCGCAGCAGCTAGGCGAGGTCTCGGCCGAGGCGTCGGGCAAGGCGCGGGTTGTGGTCTCGATACTCGCCGCCGTTCCGACGAAGCGGCTGGAGGCGGCCTATCCGGGCGTTCCGGTCTACCGCTTCATCCCGAACATCCCGGCCGAGGTGCGGCGGGGAGTGCTCTGCTACACGTCCGGATCGCGGGCCGCGGAGGGGCCGGAGGGGGAGATCCTCGAGCTGTTCGGCCGAGCCGGAACGGTCATCCGGCTCGACGACGAGCCGCTGATCGAGCCTGCGATGGCGTTGATGAGCTGCGGGGTGGCCTTCGTGGCGCTCGTGGCAGAGTCGTTCGCCGACGCCGGCGAGGCGCATGGGCTTCCCTCCGAGGAGGCCGTGCGTATGGTCGTCGACACCATGGCGGGTACGGCGACCTACCTGGCCGAGCACGGCTACGACTTCGAGGCTCTGCGGGCCCGCGTCGCCACCCCCGGGGGAGCAACCGAGCGGGGGCTGGTGACGCTCGAGGAGCGCGGGCTGCGCGAGGTCTGCCGCGCGGCCGTGGACGCGGTGGTGGAGGGGACCAGCCGATGAGCTCCTGGCTGGCCGTCACCCGCGGCGACATCGCCGACTACGTCTCGACTCTCGCGCTCGTGTACCTGGTCCTGATCTTCATCCGGATCATCATGAGCTGGATCCCGCGGATGCCTTACAACCGCTTCCTCTCGGCCGCGCTGAAGTTCGTGTCCGACGTGACCGATCCCTACCTCAACCTCTTCCGCCGCTTCCTGCCACCGGTGCGCCTGGGGCCGGGCGCGATCGACCTGAGTCCGATCGTCGCGACGTTCGTGCTCATCATCGTGAGCAGCATCGTGGCGAACATCATCCGGGGCTGATGGCGGCCGCCAGGGCCGGGCTGGCGGGCGCCGCGGCGACCGCGGGCGTGGTGGTCGCGATCGACCAGGCGACGAAGCAACTCGCCGTCTCCGAGATCGATCGTGGCGACCAAGTGAGCGTCTTTCCGGGCCTCGAGCTGACGAATGCGCGCAATACCGGCGTCGCCTTCGGGGCGCTGGAGGGCGGTGGGCTGGTGGTCGCGATCCTGATCGGCGTGTCGCTGGCCCTGCTCGTGGGCTACTTCGCGGTGCATCGCGAAATGCCGTGGCTCTGGTTGCCGGTCGGCCTGCTCTTGGGCGGTGCGCTCGGAAACCTGGTCGACCGGGCGCGCCAGGGGGCGGTGACCGACTTCATCGACCCGGTCGCGTGGCCGGCGTTCAACGTGGCCGACGCCTGCATCGTGATCGGCGTGGTGGCGCTGCTGTACGTGGTCGAGGGGCGGCAGAGACTGGCCCGCCGGGAGGCGCGCTGAGCGGCGCGTTCACAGCCGGGCCCGGGGACGCCGGAGTCCGGCTCGACGCGTTCCTCGCGACGCACGGCGCCGCCTCGTCTCGAGCCGCCGCGCAGCGCCTGATCGAGGCGGGCGCCGTCACCGTTGACGGTCGCGCGCGCCCGAAGAACCACCGGCTCGCGCCGGGAGACACGGTCGCGGTCGCGGAGGTCGAGGGGCCGCCCGTCCCGCGCGGGGAGGTGAGCTTCGAGGTCGTGTTCGAGGACGACTTTCTGCTCGTCGTCGACAAACCCCCCGGGGTGGTGATCCACCCCGCGCCCGGCCATCTTGGGCCGACTCTCGCCGCGGCGCTGGCCGGGCGGGCGGCGGGCGGGCCCGACCCCGAGCGAGCGGGGATCGTGCACCGGTTGGATCGCGACACCTCGGGGTTGCTCGTGGTCGCGAAGTCCGAGGAGATGCACAGGGCCCTGCGACGGATGATGCGCGACCGCCGGATAACGCGCGAGTACCTCGCTCTGGTGGACGGCCGTCCGACGGCCGAGAGCGGGACGATCGACGCTCCGATCGGCCGCGATCGGGTCCGGCGAACCGTCGTGTCGACGCGCACCGACCGCGGCCGCGCCGCGGTCACCCACTTCCGGGTGGTGGAACGGCTCCCGCGAACGACGTTGTTGTGCGTGCGGCTCGAGACCGGACGCACGCACCAGATCCGCGCGCACCTGGCGGCGATCGGCCATCCGGTGTGCGGCGACCGGCAATACGGTGGCGCAAATTGCGGGAAAAGGATCGGCCTGGAGCGGCAATTTCTACATTCGGCGCGGATGATGTTTAGTCATCCTTCGAGCGGGGAACCTCTGCAATGCGAGTCCAAACCACCCGTTGACCTGAGTCGCGCGCTCGACTTAGCGAAACGGGAGCCAGTCTCCGGAGGGCCAGACGGGGACTGAGACATAAGAGACGAGGCGGCTTTCGAGCCGCCTCGTCTCGTCTATCCTTCTCCGACCTGTAATCGATCCCGCCGGATGAACGGACGCGGCCCTGCCCGGGACTCCATCTCCCGGGTCCGCAGCCGTCCGGCGGGCGGCTGTACGACCAAGACAAGGGAGCGTCGTTTGTCACAAGGAATCGAAGAACCGCTAGCGCAGCGACCGGTTTTGGCGACCGAGATCGGCATCAAGGAGCTGCTGGAAGCCGGAGTTCACTTCGGCCACCAGACCCGTCGCTGGAACCCCAAGATGCGCCGGTTCATCTTCGGCGAGCGCGGCGGGATCCACATCATCGACCTGCAGCAGACCGATCGGCTTCTGCACCAGGCGCAGGACTTCACGGGCGAGCTCGCCGGCCGTGGCGGCACGGTGCTGTTCGTCGGCACCAAGAAGCAGGCACGTGACGAGATCAAGGAGGGCGCCGAGAGCTGCGGCATGCCCTACGTGAACCAGCGCTGGCTCGGCGGCCTGCTCACGAACTTCCAGACCATCTCGAAGCGCATCGGGCGCCTCCACGAGCTGCGCGACTGGACCGAGAGCGGCACGATGGACCTGCTGCCCGTGCGGGAGCGCCTCGCGGCGACGGCCGAGCGGGACAAGCTCGAGGTCAACCTCGGCGGCGTTGCCGACATGCAGCGTCCCCCCGACGCGATGTTCGTCATCGACCTCAAGACCGAGGTGATCGCAGTACGTGAGGCCGAGCGGCTGAGGATCCCGATCATCGGACTCGTGGACACGAACTGCGACCCGGACCCCGTTCGCTACGTGATCCCGGGCAACGACGACGCGATCCGCTCCTGCCGTCTCGTGACCTACGCGATCGCCGACGTGGTGAGCGACCGCGCCGCGCGCTTCCGAGCCGAGGAGGAGGCGGCCCGCCTCGAGCGTGAGGCGCAGGAACGACGCGAGGCCGAGGAGCGTGCGCTGCGAGAGGCGGAGGAGCAGGAGCGGCGCCAGGCCGAGGAACGCGCTCGCCGCGAGGCCGAGGAGGCCGGCTTCTCGCCCGACGAACCCGCGACGCCGGCGCCCGCCGGCACCGCGCCGCGCGAGCGCCGCACGTTCGATCCGGACGAAGACCTCTGAGTGGTCCAGTAGAGGAGACCTCACCGTGAGCATCGCCATCTCGGCACAGGACGTGAAGGCCCTGCGCGAGCGCACAGGCGCCGGCGTCATGGACAGCAAGGCCGCCCTCCAAGAGGCGGGCGGCGACATCGACAAGGCGGTCGAGATCCTGCGCGTCAAGGGACAGGCCTCCGCCGCCAAGCGCGGCGGACGCGCAGTCGCCGAGGGCGCGGTCTCGAGCTACATCCACGCCGGCGGCCAGATCGGCGTGCTCGTGGAGGTCAACTGCGAGACGGACTTCGTCGCGCGGACCGATGAGTTCCAGGAGTTCGCGCGCCAGGTCTCCATGCACGTCGCGGCCGCCGCGCCGCTCTACATCTCGCCCGACGACGTGTCCGACGAGGACCGGGAGGCCGAGCTGCGCGTGCTTCGCGAGCAGGCCGCCGCCGAGGGCAAGCCCGAGCACGTGCAGGAGAGGATCGTCGAGGGGCGGCTCGCCAAGTGGCTCGAGGAGGTCGTGCTGCTCAACCAGACGCACGTGAACGAGGAGAAGCACGAGAGCAAGACGCTCGAGGAGCTGCGGGCCGAGCTCGCCGCCAGCACCGGCGAGAACATCGTGGTCCGCCGATTCTCGCGCTTCCAGGTCGGGGAGGAGTGACACCCGCCTTCAAGCGCATCCTTCTGAAGCTTTCGGGGGAGGCACTGCTGGGTGACCTCCCCTACGGCGCCGATCCCGAGCGCATCGCGGCAATTGCCCGGGTGGTCAAGACGGTGGCCGACCGCGGCGTCGAGATCGCGATCGTGGTCGGCGGGGGGAACATCTATCGCGGGCTGAAGGGCGCCGCGGCGGGGATGGACCGCGCCACCGGCGACTACATGGGCATGCTGGCGACCGTCCTGAATGCGCTGGCCCTGCAGGACGCCCTCGAGAAGACCGGCGCCGTGACCCGGGTCCAGTCCGCGATCACGATCTCGGAGGTGGCGGAGCCGTACATCCGCAGGCGCGCGATGCGCCACCTCGAGAAGGGCAGAATCGTGATCTTCGCCGCCGGCACCGGCAACCCGTTCTTCACCACGGACACCGCGGCGGCGTTGCGGGCGCTCGAGATCCACGCCGAGGCGATCCTGATGGGGAAGCACGGCGTGGAGGGCGTCTACACCGCCGATCCCCGCCTCGACTCCGGCGCCACCTTCATCCCCGAGATCAGCCACCAGGAGGCGATCGAGCAGCGCCTTCAGGTGATGGACTCGACGGCCCTCTCGCTCTGCATGGACAACGGCCTGCCGCTGTACGTGTTCAATATCGACGACGAGCGCAACATCGACCGGATAGTGTGCGGCGCGCGAGTAGGGACCGTGGTGAGGACCGGATCATGAGCAATGGGGTGATGAAGGATTTCCTCGACGAGGCGATCGCCCGCATGAAGAAATCCGTGGAGGCGACGAAGAACGAGTTCGCCACGGTCCGCACCGGCCGCGCCTCGCCGCACCTCCTGGACCGCATCGAGGTCGACTACTACGGCGCCAGGACCCCGCTCCGGCAGCTGGCCCAGATCTCGGCCACCGAGGCGCGCCTGCTCACGATCACTCCGTATGACAAGAACTCGATCAAGGCGATCGAGAAGTCGATCCTGGAGTCGGACGTGGGGCTGACCCCGTCCAACGACGGCACGGTGATCCGGCTTCAGATCCCGGAGCTGACCGAGGAGCGCCGCAGGGAGCTGGTGAAGGTCGTGCACGGCATCGCCGAGCAGGGTCGGGTAGGGGTCCGCAACATCCGCCGCGACGTCATGCACGACCTGCGCGAGCTGAAGAGCGAGGGCGAGGTCGGCTCGGATGACGAGCACCGCGCCGAGGCCGAGCTCCAGAAGCTCACCGACTCCCACACGGGCGAGATCGACGTGGCGCTCGCGGGCAAGGAAGAAGAGATCCTCGAGGTGTGAGCGAAAGCGCCTCCGAACGGGCGCGCTACGTCGCGATCATCACCGACGGGAACGGGCGCTGGGCCCGGCAGCGAGGGCTGCCGGTGCTCGTCGGGCACGAGGCGGGAGCGGACGTCGTCAAGGCCCGCCTGCGCGACGCCGTCGAGTTCGGGGTCCGGGAGCTGACGGTCTACTCGTTCTCGACCGAGAACTGGTCGCGGCCGCGCGAGGAGGTCGACGGGCTGATGGCCATGTTCGCTGAGCGGATCGACCGCGAGACCCCCGAGCTTCACGATGAGGGCGTACGAATTCGGTTCATGGGCCGCCGCGACGGCCTCGACGCCGAGCTGACCCGGAGGATCGACTGGGCGGAGCGCCTCACCAAAGAGAACGAGCGGATCACGCTGTTCGTGGCCTTCAACTACGGGGGCAGGGCGGAGATCGTGGACGCGGCTCGAACCTTTACGGGCGGTTCTGAGGAGGACTTTCGGCGCCACCTCTATGCACCCGACATGCACGATCCCGATCTTCTGATCCGTACGAGCGGGGAGCTGCGCATCTCGAACTACCTGCTGTGGCAGCTGGCTTACGCCGAATTCGTCTTCCGCGACGAGCTGTGGCCCGAGTTCTCGCGCGAGGCGTTTGCCGAGTCGCTCGACGAGTACGCGGCCCGCGGGCGGCGGTTCGGGGGTCGATGACCGGTGGCGGTCGGTCGCGAGCGAACCCGCCGCCGGTCCGATCTCGCTCCGCGGGTCCTGATCGCGATCCCGGCGGTCGCCTACGCCATCTTCATCGTGGTTCAGGGCGGCGCGGTGTTCGCCCTCGGCATCTACGTGCTCGGGGTGATCGCCCTCGGCGAGCTGTACACGCTGATGGGTCGCGTGCGGCCGGCCGCGCTCGCCGGCTTCCTGACGCTGGCCGCGATGATCGCCGCCGCGCTGTACGGCGAGCAGCGACACGTCCTGATGGTGCTGGCCGCCTCCATCCCGGTCACCTTCTTCCTCGCCCTTCTGCGGCCGCGCCGGGAGCACATCTCATGGGCGATGGCCGCAACGCTGTTCGGCGTGCTCTGGATCGGCCTCGCCATGGTCTACGCCGTATTGCTACGGGAGACCCCGCACGGCGACGGTCTGGTCATCGACGTGCTGGTGGCGACGTTCGTTGGCGACACCTTCGCCTACTTCGGCGGCCGCTTCTACGGCCGCACCCGGATCGCGCCACTGATCTCCCCGAACAAGACAGTCGAGGGACTGATCGCGGGGATCGCCGGCGGCACGCTCGCCTTCTGGTTCGCCGGGCTCTACCAGGACTGGTTGACCGGGCCGCACGCGCTCCTCATGGGCGTTCTGGTGGCGATCGCGGCGCCGGTCGGCGACCTGTTCGAGTCGCTCATCAAGCGCGACCTGGAGGTGAAGGACGCGGGCCGCTTCTTCGGCGCTCACGGCGGCGTCCTCGACCGCCTCGACGCCCTCTTCTTCACGATCGTCGTCGGCTACTTCGCGGCGCTCGGGCTGGGGTACGCCTGAGCCGGCCCGGGAGCACTTAACCTGGATCCACCGATCCTGCCGGCGTTTCCGCCCCGGATTGCCGTCGCCATGCGCCACCGGCTCCCTCGCGAGGGTTCACCCTCGCTCCGGTCGCCGGCGGCCCCTGGCTCGGCCCCCGGCGCGGAAACGCATGACAGTCTCGGTGGATCCAGGCTTAAGGTCCGAGCGTCAGGCGGTTCAGCGCGTCGAGGGCGGCGATCTTGTACGACTCGGCGAAGGTCGGGTAGTTGAAGACGGCGGAGACGAGAAAGTCCGCCGTGCCACCAGCGCCCATGACCGCCTGTCCGATGTGCACCAGGTCGGTCGCGCCGCTGCCGAGGACGTGAACTCCCAGGAGTCGCCGGTCCTCCATGGATACCAGCAGCTTGAGTATTCCGTCCTCGTCTCCGGTCATGAGCCCGCGGGCCATCTCGCTCCAGCGCGCGATGCCGGCCACGTAGGGGATTGCGTCGTCCGTCAACTCCTCCTCGGTACGCCCCACCATCGAGACCTCCGGGATCGCGTAGATGCCGGTGGGGATCAGGTCCGGCAGCGACTGCACCGGCTGATCGAAGGCGTGCAGCGTGGCCAGCCGGCCCTGCTCCATCGCGGTAGCGGCCAGGCCCGGGGGTCCCGCGACGTCACCGACGGCGAAGATGTGTGGAACCTTCGTGCGGTAGCGATCGTCGACCGGGATGCGCCCACGGTTGCCGGGCTCCAAGCCCGCGCGGTCGAGTGCAAGCTGGTCTGTGGAGCCGTGCCGTCCGGTCGCATAGAGCACCGTCTCGGAGGTGACCTCCTTGCCCGATGCGAGGCGTGTGGTCGCGCCGCCGCCGTCCCGCCGCTCTACGCTCACCACCCGCTCGCCCAAGCGGAACGTCACGTTGTGGCGGCGCAGGATGTACTGCAGCGCCTCGCCCACCTCGCCGTCGAGAAAGGGGAGGATCCGCGGCCGCTGGTCGACAACCGTGACCTTCGTGCCGAGGGCGCCGAAGACCGAGGCGAACTCCACTCCGATTACGCCCGCGCCCACTACCGTCATGCTTCGCGGGACGCGGTCCTCGAGCCTCAGCAGGCCGTCGGAGTCGATGATGGTGCGGTCGTCGAAGTCAACGTCGTCCGGGCGGGCCGGGCGGGTTCCCACGGCGATGATCAGCCTGTGCGCGCTCAGTACGTGCGTGGCGTCCGCGTCCCGCACCCGCACCGAGTGCTGATCGACGAACTCGCCCTCTCCGAACAGCAGGCCGACGCCGTTGCGGCGAAATTGCTCGCGCACCACTGCCGCCTCGGCGCCGACGACGCGGGCGGTGCGGTCGCGGAGGAAGTCCACCGCCGCGCGCTCGTGGTACTCGGGATGCAGAGGGTCGGGCACGTCGAGTGGGCGGCGGGCCAGCTCGTCGAGAACCGCCTCTCGCAGGGTCTTGGACGGAATCGTGCCGGTGTGGATGGAGACGCCGCCCACCCGGTGGCGACGCTCCACCACCGCCACCCGCTTCCCCAGCTTGGCCGCCTGAATCGCCGCCTTCTGGCCGCTCGGGCCGGAGCCGATGACCAGCAGATCGAGGTCCACGATCCGACGGTACCGCCCGGGTGGGGACGGTGGCTACCCGCCCACGGGCCCGAGCCTCGCAAACCGCGCCTCGCGATCGCTGGGAGGTGGCCTGGTCGGGCGAGCGGTGGCCGGACTAGAACCTGGGCGCCGCCCCGAACATCTCGGGCACGCGCGTAGCGAGGGTCAGGTCGCCCTCGACCGCGAGCCGGCCCGCGAACAGCAGCTCCCGTGGGTCTATCTCCTCCGCGACTAGCCGAGCGAAGTCCGGGATCGTGAGCCGGAAGGTCACGGCCGGCGTTCCGTTCAGGCCGGGCAGCGCGCTGGCGCCGCCGTCGCGGACGCGCACCGTCCAGCGCGCGGGCGGCCCCGAGTTGCCGTTGTGCTCGAGGACGTACCCGATGTCTCCCTCGAAGCCGAAGGCGAACCTCGGCTCGAACTGGCGCGCCATGCCGGTGAAGACCGCCCGTTGGGCGAGCGCGGTGCCGAATCGGCGCTCGAGCTGCTCGTCGCTGGCGCCGCGGACGAGCCGGGCGAGGGCCCGCTGACCGCGTCGCCGCATGGAGCGGCGGGCCTCGCCGCCGAGATCGACCAAACGCTCGCGCAGCCCACCGGCGCGGCGCGCACGCGCCGCGCGCTCGAGCTCGGCGGGCTCGTCGACCACGTAGCCGGCCGGGGCCTCGCGCGGGGGCGGGCGCCGGGCCAGGGCCGCCTCGATGGCGGGCGCCAGACGCTCCGCCTTCGCCCGCTCCTTCTCCTCGCGCGCCGCGGCGAACTCCGGCAGCACGCGTTCGCCGAACAGCTCGAGGCTCTCGCAGATGTGCTCGTGCCTGTTCGGCCCCGCCTGGAGCACGAAGATCACCTGGTCGACGCCCGCCGCCTCGTAGCGGCGGCAGAGGTCGATTACCTGCTCGGGAGTCCCTATCGCGCCCCGAAGCGAGCCCAGACCGTGCTGCATGATCCTGACGGCCAGCGGCGCGTCGTCGGGCGTGACGACGCTGCGCGCGAGCCCGCGCTCGTCTCGGTTCGCCAGGAACTCCTCCCACACGTTCGTGCGACCCGGCCGGTGGCGGCCCACGCCGTGGTAGTGGGCGAGCGAGTAGCCGAAGAAGTGGGCGCCGTCGATGCCGCGCTCGATGGCTGTGGCCTCGTCCTCGTGGAGCATCGTCGGGAGGACGACCGCGAGGTGCGGGTTGACGTCGAACCCGACCGGCACGCACTCGTCGGATGCGATCAGGGCGTAGTACTCCTCCGCCCAGCGGTCGGCGTCCTCGGGCTCGACGAACGAGAACGACAGCGCGCCGATGCCGTTGCGAGCGGCGAACTGGATCGTCTCGCGGCGACTGCAGGCCACCCAGAGCGGTGGATGCGGCTTCTGGAGCGGCTTGGGCACGATGCTCCGGGGCGGCATCTGCCAGAACTGGCCGGTCCAGCCCGCGAACGGCTCCTCGACGAACATGCGGCAGATCGCGTCCATCGCGTCCTCCCACATCGCGCGCTTCTGCGTCCGGTCGACCAGGAAGCCGCCCAGCTCGGCCCCGGAGCTCGATTCGCCGGTGCCGAAGTCGACGCGGCCGTCGGAGATCAGATCGAGCGTGGCCACCCGCTCCGCCACTCGCGCCGGATGGTTCACCGGCGGCGGGATCTGGACGATTCCGTGGCCCAGGCGGATCCGCGAGGTGCGGACGGCGGCCGCCGCCAGGAAGACCTCCGGCGCCGAGGAGTGGCTGTACTCCTCCAGGAAGTGGTGCTCCACCTCCCAGACGTAGTCGAAGCCCACGCGGTCGGCGATCTCAATCTGCTCGAGCGCGTCTTTCAACAGCCTGTGCTCGGCGCGCTCGTCCTCCCAGGGGCGCGGGTTCTGGTGCTCGTAGAAGATGCCGAAGCGCACGGCAGGCAGCCTATCCGGCGCTCCCTAGACTCAGCCGGGTGCGCAGGATCTTGATCGTGGGCTCCACCGGCTCCATCGGCACGCAGGCGCTGGAGGTGGTGGAGCGGAGTGACGAGCTCGAGCTGGTGGGGCTGGCGGCCGCCTCGAGCTGGGAGCCGCTGCTGGCACAGGCCGGCCGCTTCGCCGTGCCGCGCGTGGCGCTCGCCGATCAGGACGCCGCCGCCCGGGCAGCGGAGCATTCCGGGATCGAGGTGCTGGCCGGCCCGGAGGGGCTCGTCGAATTGATCACCGAGGCGGACTGCGACCTGGTGCTGAACGCCCTCGTCGGCTCCGCCGGCCTCGGGCCGACCGTCGCCGCCCTGGGCGAGGGGATCGACCTCGCGCTGGCCAACAAGGAGAGCCTCGTCGTCGGCGGCGAGCTGGTAACCGCACTGGCCGAGGCCACGGGCGCCGAGTTGATCCCGGTCGACTCCGAGCACTCGGCGCTCCATCAGCTGATGGCGAGCGAGCCGCCGGGGACAGTGGAGCGGCTCGTGCTCACCGCCAGCGGCGGACCCTTCCGCGGCCGGACCGACCTCGACGGCATCACGCGCGAGGAGGCGCTCGCGCACCCCACCTGGGACATGGGGGGCAAGATCACGATCGACTCGGCCACGCTGATGAACAAGGGTCTCGAGCTGATCGAGGCGCACCACCTCTTCGGGGTCCCGTACGAGCGGATCGACGTGGTGGTGCACCCGCAGTCGATCGTGCACGCCCTCGTGCACCTGAACGACGGGGCCTCGCTCGCCCACCTCGGCTACCCAGACATGCGGGTGCCGATCTCCTACGCGCTACATCACCCCGAGCGGGCCGACGTGCCGGTCCCGATGCTCGACCTGGCGGAGGTGGGCACGCTGACGTTCGAGCGGCCCGACCTCGAGACATTCGCCTGCCTGCGTCTGGCGCGCGAGGCGGCGGAGGCCGGCGGCACCGCGCCGTGCGTGCTGAACGCCGCCAACGAGGTGGCGGTGCATTCCTTCCTCCGCGGCGAGCTCGCCTTCGCGGGTATCGCCCATGTGATCGAGTCGACGCTCTCCGAGCTGCCGGCGCAGCCCGTGCGCCACTTCTCCGATCTCTACGACGCCGATTCCCACGCCCGCGAGGTGGCGAGGGGAGTGGCGGCATGAGCTGGATCCTGGCGTTCGTCGGCTTCGCGCTGCTCGTGATCCTTCACGAGCTTGGCCACTTCACGGCGGCCAAGGCGGTCGGGATGAGGGTGGAGAAGTTCTCGCTCTTCTTCCCGCCGACCCTGCTGAAGAAGAAGGTGGGGGAGACGGAGTACGCGGTCGGCGCGATCCCCGCGGGCGGCTACGTGAAGATCACCGGGATGAATCCGGACGAGAAGCTTCCCGACGAGGTAAGGACCCGGGCCTACTACTCGCAGCCGGTGTGGAAGCGGATCGTCGTGATCGCCGCCGGGCCGGCGGTGAACCTGGTGCTGGCGTTCATGCTGTTGCTGCTCTTCTTCTGGGCCATCGGGCCGGAGACGGGCACGAGGCGGGTCAACGCGATCGAGAAGGGCTACCCAGCGGCCGGCGTGCTCGAGCCGGGGGACCGCCTCGTCGCGGTCGATGGCAGGCGGGGCGGCCCCGGAGAGCTCTCGGAGCGGATCGCGAGCCATACGTGCCCCGCGGCGGAACCGACCCAGGGCTGCAAGGCGTCCACCCCCGCCCGGGTGACGGTGGTGCGCGCCGGCGAGGAGCGGTCCTTCGAGCTCACGCCGATCTACGACCCGGACGCGCCCACCGCTGACGAGGACGACCCCACTGGTCGCACCCGCCTCGGGTTCTCGTACCTGGCCGGCCCGCGCGATCCGCTGCCGTTCGGCGACGCGGCGGACGTCTCCGTGGACCAGTTCTGGTTCATCACGAAGGCCACCCTCGAGCTGCCGGCGCGGCTAATCAACCCCGAGCAGCGCAAGGAGATCTCGGGAGTGGTGGGCTCCTACGAGACCACTCGCCAGACGATCCTGGACGACTTCGCCTCGGTCGTCGGCATCCTCGCGATCATCTCGCTCTCGCTCGCGATCGTGAACCTGTTCCCGTTCCTCCCGCTCGACGGCGGCCACATCTTCTGGGCGATCGTGGAGAAGGTGCGCCGCAAGCCCGTGCCCTTCAGCGTGATGGAGCGCGCCGGCGTGATCGGCTTCATGCTGGTGATCCTGATCTTCCTCGTGGGCCTCTCGAACGACATCGACAGGCTCTCCGGCGAGGGCTTCCAGGTTCCCTGAGCGTTTGTCGATAGGTGACGCGCTTCCGGATAGGCTGATCTCCCACACTGGCCTGAGGGAGGTCACCATGAGCATTGCGACTCCGCGCCGCACCGAGCGGCCACCGGGCCTCGACGCCGCCACCGTCGCCGAGGCCTTCCAGCTCACCGCCGCCGCGCATCCCGACCGCTGCGCACTGCGCCTCAAAGAGGACGCGTTCGTGATGACGTGGCGCGAGTACGCCGACAAGGTCCGATCCGTGGCCGCGGGCCTGGCCGCGCTCGGGCTCGAGCCCGGCGGGACCCTCGCGATCATGCTGACCAACCGGCCCGAGTTCCACTTCTTCGACGCCGCCGCGCTGCACCTTGGCGCCACCCCGTTCTCGATCTACAACACGTACGCGCCGGAGCAGATCCAGTACCAGGTGCGGGACGCCGGGGCGCGCATTCTGGTGACCGAGAAGGCCTTTCTCGACCGCACCGGGTCGGTTGAGGGCCTCGACCATTCGGTCGTCGTGGACGCGGACGACCTCGACGAGGCGCTCACGATCGCGGACGTCGAGGCGGAGGGGGACCCGGAGTTCGACTTCGAGGCCGCCTGGCGCGCGGTGGGGCCCGACGACATCCTGACCCTGATCTACACCTCGGGCACGACGGGCCCGCCAAAGGGCGTGGAGCTCACGCACGCCAACCTGCAGTCGGCGGTGCGCGGCTTCGACGAGGTGATCGCGTTCCCCGCGGACGGACGGCTGGTGTCCTGGCTGCCGATGGCCCACATCGCCGAGCGGGCGTGCAGCCATTACCTGCCGATGCTGCTCGGGTTCACGACGACCTGTTGCCCGAACCCGCGAGAGGTGGTGGCCTACCTGTCCGAGGTTCGGCCCACCTGGTTCTTCGCGGTCCCGCGGATCTACGAGAAGCTGAAGGCCGCGATGGAGGCGGGCATAGCCGCCGAGCAGGACGAGGCGAAGAAGGCGGCCACCCAATGGGCGCTCGAGGTCGGGCTGCGCAAGGTGCGGGCAGAACAGGCCGGGGAGAAGGTGCCCGAGGAGCTCGCCCAGGAGCACGCGAAGGCCGATGAGCTCGTGCTGTCCAAGATCCGCCGGCGCCTGGGGCTCGACGAGATCGAGTCGATCAACGTCGGGGCGGCGCCGACGCCGCGCGAGGTGATCGAGTTCTTCCACGCGATCGGGATTCCGCTCGCGGAGCTCTGGGGAATGTCCGAGACCACCGGCTACGGCGCCTGCAACCCGCCCGAGCGGATCAAGATCGGGACGGTGGGGCCCGTTGCGCCCGGCGCCGAGATCAAGCTCGCGGAGGACGGCGAGGTGCTGATGCGCGGCCCGATGGTCACGCCCGGCTACCGCAACCTGCCCGAGCAGACGCGCGAGGCGCTCGACGAGCAGGGTTGGCTGCACACCGGCGACGTCGGCGAGTTCGACGAGGACGGCTACCTCAAGATCGTCGACCGCAAGAAGGAGCTGATCATCAGCGCCGGGGGCAAGAACATGTCGCCGGCGAACATCGAGGCCAAGGTCAAGGCGTCGAGCCCGCTGATCGGCCAGGCGATCGCGATCGGCGACGCGCGGCCTTACAACGTCGCGCTGATCACGCTCGACCCCGACGTGGCGCCCGCCTTCGCCGCCCAGCACGGAATCGAGGACCGGTCGATCGAGTGGCTGGCCAACAACCAGGCGGTGCTGGAGGCGGTGCAGCGCGGCATCGACGCCGCGAACGAGCAGCTCGGCCGGGTCGAGCAGATCAAGCGCTTCAGGGTGCTGCCGACCGAATGGCAGCCGGGCGGGGAGGAGCTGACGCCGACGATG
The DNA here is from genome assembly GCA_963812915.1 of uncultured Thermoleophilaceae bacterium. GTDB lineage: Bacteria > Actinomycetota > Thermoleophilia > Solirubrobacterales > Thermoleophilaceae > JACVRW01. The sequence continues at coordinate 272,689 of CAWEXB010000007.1, forward strand.
AAGCTCAAGCGCAAGCCGATCAACCGGAGGTACGAGCGCGAGATAGAGGAGCTGTACGCGTAGCTTCGCAGGGCCGCCGGCCGCCCGGCGGTCGCGGATGCGCGTTTCCGGTTGAGGCCGACGCGTTCGACCTTCTGCGGCCAACGCCGCATAAGGTCGAACGCGTGAGACTCGCCGCGGCCCGGGGCACAGGCCGCCAAAGTTCCCGCATGGCCGGCGTGTGGCTACGCTTAGGTCACTTGGCCTCCAAGCGACAGATCGACGTGGGCGGGGTGAGGATCGGCGGCGGCGCCCCGGTCGCCGTGCAGTCGATGACGAAGACGGAGACCGCCGACTACGACGCCACCATGCGCCAGATCCGCGCCATCGCGGAGGCCGGGGGCGACCTGGTGCGCTGCGCCGTCCCCCGCGACGATGACGTGCGGGCGCTCGAGCGCATCGTTCGCGAGTCGCCGATCCCGGTGATCGCGGACATCCACTTCAACTACACCCTCGCGCTGAAGGCCATCGACGCCGGCGCCCACTGCATCCGCATAAACCCCGGCAACATCGGAGGCCACGACAAGACCGGCATCGTGGTCGACCGCGCGCGCGCCGCCGGCGTCCCAATGCGCGTGGGGGTGAACTCCGGGTCGCTCCCCAAGCACCTGCACGCGCTCGAGCGCGAGAATCCCGTGGAGGCGCTGGTCACGGCCGCCGTCGAGTACGTGGAGCTGATGGAGAGCCTCGGCTTCCACGACTTCAAGGTCTCGGTCAAGTCCACCAGCGTGCCGAACACGATCGCATCGAACCGCCTGCTGTCCGAGCGGATCGACTACCCGCTCCACCTCGGCATCACCGAGGCGGGCACGAAGTGGTCGGGCTCACTCAAGTCGGCGGTTGGCCTCGGCACGCTGCTCGCCGACGGGATCGGCGACACGATCCGCATCTCGCTCTCCACCTTCCACGCGGAGGAGGAGGTGAAGGTCGCCTGGGAGATCCTGAAGGCCCTGAAGCTGCGCGAGCGCGGCCCGGTGCTGATCGCCTGCCCGACCTGCGGGCGCCTCCAGTTCGACATGGACACCGTGGTGGCCGAGATCGAGGAGCGCCTGCGCCACTACGACGACGCGATCGAAGTGGCCGTGCTCGGATGCGCGGTGAACGGGATCGGCGAGGCCTCGCACGCGGACTTCGGCATCACGGGAGCCAAGAACGAGGGCCTGATCTTCGCCCACGGCAAGCCGCTCCGGAAGGTGCCGCAGGACCGGCTCGTGGACGAGCTCTTCACCGAGATCGACAAATCGATCGACGTGGGAAGCGTCGTCGTGGACGAGCGGAAGGCGGCCGAGGGAGCGGCCTGGCTCGAGCGGATCGAGGAGGAGAACGCCGACGAGTTGACGCCCGAGCGGATCGCCGCGATGGAGGCCGCGGCGGCGAGCCGGGACACGCTCGCGGGCGACCGGTCGCTCCCCATGGCCGGAGCGGCGAAGGCCAAGCGCGTCACGCTCGACGAGGACGCCTCTCCGACGGCGGGGCGCCGCTTCACTCGCGCCTAGCCGTCCGCCGCGCACGACGCCTGCGGCTCAAACCGGTCCCGGCTGATCCCATCGCCGCCCTCCGTGACGACGGGCCCGCCGCCGCGGGCCCGTCGCCGGAGCGGACGCCGGACGCGGGCGGCTACTCCACCGGCGCCTGGAACACGTTGTCCGCCACCTGGACGCCCGTGTTGTCACGGATGATCTGCGCCAGAGTGCGGCGATGGTCGATTCCGAACTGCGAGCGGATCTGCTGCAGCGCGGGATCGTTGCCATAGAAGAACCTGTCGCCGTCGCGCAGGCTCTCGAACTCGCGCTTCCAGATCTCGCGCTGTAGCCCGCCGAACTCCGTGCCGCGCACGTGCGCCTCGGCCAGCATCCCGGTAAACGCGTCGACGTTGGACACCGACCCGTAGATCGCCTTCAGCCGCGCCGCCAACGTGGTACGGCGGACGCCGACGACCGCATCGCTGTCCGCCGCCTCGGTGTCGAGCGGGATCACGCTGCCGTTCCGATCCCGCAGCTCGACGAAGTCGAGGATGTCGGGATCGTCGATCGGCCGCGAATTCCTGATTTTCGGGTCGCGCGGGAAGGACTCCGTGGCCTCGCCGGTGATCGCTGTGAACGAGGTCTTCGCCGGCAGGCCGTAGGAGGCTCCGCAGGTCGTTGTAGCTCGGCAGTCCGTGGTCGCGCCCGCGGGCGATGTCGAGCGAGCCTAGGTCCAGCATCCCGGAGAAGCAATCCGGCAGGGGCGGACCGTCCAGGCACACGCTCGGATCGGGAACGCCCGGCTTCGGCACCTGGAACAGCACGCTACGGAGCTGGTTGTCGATCTGCTCGTCGTTCTTGTACTGTGCCTCGGCCCCAAGCCCCCGCATGATCGGGCCGATCCCGATCTCCCCCATCAGGTTGGGGTTGCCGAACGCGACGTTCAGGGGAACGACGAACTCGACCTCGTCGCCGACGATCTCCACCGCCACCCCCCGAGACTCGATCGACTCGAGCTCCTGCGCGGTGTAGTCCGCGACCTCACCGGCCGGCTCGAACTCGCCGTGGATCATGCTGTGCGCCCGGTATCCCAGCGCCGCGAACTCGTTCGTCAGCGTGGCATCGACATTCGCGTCGTAGCCGCCGTACCGGCGCAGGTTGACCCCAAGGGCGGGCAGGAACTCCCTGTAGGTGATGAACTGCTGCTCCGCGCCCACCACCCGCCGAGCGATGTTGAACTTCTCCTCCTCCGACAGGGAGGGTGGGAGGGCGTCGACGATGCGGTTGTGCTCCCGCGCGAACAGGAGATGCGTGGCCTGAAGGCCGATGTTCTCATTCGCGCGGACGTCGCCCGCCACCACAGCGTCGTCCGGTGTCGCCTGGAGACGACCGATCAGGTCGGTGGGTGGGGCTGCGCCGGGATTGCCTCGCGCGCCCCTACGAGGCAGGAGGCCGTCCGGCAGCAGCAGGCGGGCCGAGTTGTTCGACATCGTGCCGTCTACCGGGCCGTCACGCAGCCATTCCAGCCGATCGGCCGAGTTTCCGTAGACGCTCGAGCCGTCGATGTATGAGTCGATCGTGTTGATCTGCTGCCGCGCGTTGGTTGCCCCTGTGCCCGGCGCCGCGGGGGTGCGGGCGAAGTCGATCGCGCCCAGGTCGTTGGTGAATACCTCCAGCTCGTCTCGTCGGTCGAACGGAAGCGGCTGGGACTCGCCCCCCGCCGTGGCGCGCAGGCCGAAGGTGTGGTCCATGAACTGTCCCCACGCAAAGCCCCACTGGCTCACGCCGTTCTCCGAGAACAGGTTCTGGGCGCCGTCGTTGAAGATCCGGTTGCTCACATAGCGATCTGGCGCTGCCGGGGCCACCGGCCGAGCCCTCCCATCGGCGTAGTTTGCGGGCGCCAGCCGGCGGTACTGCACGCCCGCCTTCCCCCAAGTGGGGTGGGCCAGGTTGTTGCGACTGCCATCGAGCGTTCGCGAGGAGTCGTCCTGAGCGACGACCCCGGCTGGGGCAATGGCGAGTCCAGTCAGCGCGGCCAGGGCTCCCGCCGCGAGCTTGCGCCTGCGGGCCATGTGCATGGCCAGCCTCCTCTCCGAGGTTTGAGCGAGCCCCCCAAACCCGGGAGAGCCCGCGCGAGTCACTGCGGGGCATCCACTCACACGAAGCTAAGAATCCGACGCACTTCGGATAAGAACTTCGTAAGAACCGACCCCGATCAGGTCCGCAGCACGTAGCCGATGCCGCGCACCGTGTGGATCAGCCGCGGCTCTCCGCCCGCCTCGGTCTTCCGTCGCAGATAGCCGATGTAGACGTTGAGGAGGTTCGAGGTGGTGGCGACGTCCCAGCCCCACACGCGCTCGAAGATGAGCCCGCGGGGTAGGACCTGACCCGGGTGCCTAAGGAGCAGCTCGAGCAGTCGGAACTCCGTCGCCGACAGCCCAATCTTCCGCCGCCCACGCCACACCTCTCGTCCGCCACATGGGAGCACGAGGTCGCCAAGGCCGACCACCTCCGCCTGCTGGCGTCCGGCCGGCCCGGACCCGCCGGGCGGTTCCTCATGCGGGAGCAGGAGCAGCAGGACCGGCGAATGTTCCTTCGCGTGCTCGAAGGCCGCCCGCGCCCGGCGGGACTGGGGGTCGCCGCGATACGCAGCCGGGAGCTCGCCGAGGATTGCGTCGAGCGCCCGCCGCGAGTCCACCACAATTGGCGAGAGCGAGTCCTGGGACATAGGGGACCACCCAAACGGGGCACTCATGCTACCTCGCACTTGGGGAAACGCGCCAAGTTTTCCGCATTTTTCACGAAACCCCGACGTTTTCAGCGCAAAGGCGGCCAGTCGGCCCCGCGAGCCTAACCTCGGGGGCGCGACCGCGCCGCGAGGTTAGACTCGCCCGCTGTGACGCGGCTTTCCGGCTATTTCCTCCCAACTCTGCGGGAGGCGCCGGCCGACGCCGAGGCGCCGTCCCACCGGCTGCTCGTGCGCGCCGGGCTGGCGCGCCAGGTCGGCGCGGGCATGTGGACCTGGCTCCCCGCCGGCTGGCGCGCCCATCGCAAGGCGGAGCAGATCGTCCGCGAGGAGCTCGACGCGATCGGAGCGGCCGAGCTGCTGATGCCGGTGCTCCAGCCCGCCGAGCTCTGGAAGCGATCGGGCCGCTACGACATCGACGAGGTCTTCCGGCTGAAGGACCGGCGCGGCGCCGATCTCGTGCTGGCGATGACACACGAGGAGAACGTGACCTTCCACGTGTCGCGCGAGGTTCGCTCCTACCGCGACCTGCCCAAGATCCTCTATCACTTCCAGACCAAAGAGCGCGACGAGCCTCGGCCGCGCGCCGGGGTGCTGCGAACGCGCGAGTTCATCATGAAGGACTCCTACAGCTTCGACCGCGACCCGAACGGCCTCGATCGCTCCTACCAGCTGCACATCGAGGCCTACGACCGCATCTTCGACCGCTCGGGCCTCGAGTGGTATCGGGTGGAGTCGGACGTGGGGATGATGGGGGGATTCGGCGCCCACGAGTACATGGCGCCCTGCCCGGCCGGTGAGAACGAGGTCGCCCTCTCCGACTCCGGCTACGCGGCCAACGTGGAGATCGCCTCGGCCACGCCTCGGCCGGTGGACGGCCTTCCCGAGCCTTTGGCCGAGCCCCGGCCGGTCGAGACGCCCGGCGCGACGACGATCGAGGCGGTCTCGGGAATGCTCGGCGTGCCGCCGGGCGCTCTCGTCAAGGCGTTCCCGATGTTCGTCGACGGCCGCGGACCCGTGCTCGTGGCCGTCCGCGGCGATGATCGCCTCAACGAGAACAAGCTGGCCAACGCGCTCGGCGCGCACGCGCGCCCGGCCGAGGCGGAGGAGGTGCGCGAAGTATTCGGCGCGGAACCCGGCTTCATCGGCCCGGTGGGCACCCGCGTGCAGGTGGTGGCCGACGAGGCCCTGCGCGACCTGCACGGCCTGGTGGCGGGCGGCAACGAGCCCGACGTGCACCTGGTCGGCGTCGAGCCCGGGCGCGACTTCCAACCCGACTGGGCAGATGTGCGCCGTGTGGAGCCGGGAGACACGGCCCCGGACGGGGGCACGATCCGAGTCGAGCCCGCCATCGAGGTTGGCAACATCTTTAAGCTCGGCACCCGCTACTCGGAGGCCCTCGGCGCGCGCTACCTCGATGAGGAGGGACGCGAGCAGCTGATCTGGATGGGCTCGTACGGCATAGGGCCTGCGCGCATCGTCGCGGCGGCGATCGAGCAGTTCCACGACGAGCAGGGGATCAGCTGGCCGCGCTCGCTCGCTCCCTTCGACATCGAGCTCGTGACCCTCGGGAAGCAGGGCGAGGAGGCGCGCGAGCTCGCCGACCGGCTATACGGAGAGCTACGCGAGGAGGGGCTCGACGTCCTCTATGACGACCGCGACGCGAGCGCCGGGGAGAAGTTCGCCGACGCCGAGCTGCTCGGATGCCCGGTGCGCCTCACGGTCGGCAAGCGAAGCCTCGAGGCGGGCGAGGTCGACGTGCAGATCCGCCGCGGCCGGGAGAAGCGGTCGCTGCCGCTCGAGGGGGCGGCGGTTGCGGCGGCGGAGCTCTGGCGCGCGTTGCCGTGATGCCGCCTCTCACGAGGCGCCGCCTGCTCGGGCTCGACCGCTCGGGCGGACCACCTCCCGAGACGGGGCGCGACCAGCCGCTCCATCCCTGGACGATCCCGAACGCGATCGGCTTCGTGCGGATCGGCCTGATTCCCGTCTTCCTCGTGCTTGCGCTCAACTCCGGCGACGGGCGTGACACCGCCGCGACGATCCTGTTCGCGTTTATCGCGGCGACCGACTACCTCGACGGCATGGTGGCGCGGCTAACCGGCCAGTACAGCCGCCTCGGAGCCCTGCTCGACCCGCTCACCGACCGTCTGCTGGTGATCTCGGGCGCGATCGTGGCCTGGGAGTTCGAGCTGCTGCCGCGCTGGGCGCTGCTCGTGCTGGCCGCGCGCGAGGCCTTCATGCTGCTGCTCACCCAGCTCGCGCTGCGTCGCGGCCTGGACCTGAGCGTGAACATGCTCGGCCGCTGGGCGGTTTGGCCCACCATGGGGGCGCTCGGCCTTGCGATGATCCTCGAGACATGGCTCTCGGAGGCGCTGCTCTATCTGGGCCTGGCGTTGACGCTTGCGGCCACCGTCCAGTATCTGCAAGATGGGCTACGAGCCCTGCGAGAAGGCTCAAGCTCTACTTGAGGAACGCTATAGTCGCGTGTTCCCTCGAAAGGACCGCATGGACACATTTCCCGACCTAGGCGCGCTCTCAGAGCAGGAGCTGAAAGAGCTGATCCGCGAGCTCACCGAGGAGGAGCAGGAGGTCTCATACCGGCGGCGGATCCTGCACGGCAGAATCGACATCCTCCGCGCCGAGCTCGTGAATCGCCTGCGCGGGAAGCACGAGGAGGGGGAGCCCGTGATCAGCGGAGCCGACGTGCAGCAGCTGACCGAGATCCTGGCCGGCAGGGGCATCCCGGCCGATGCGGACATCGAGTAGGGCGCGGCGTGCCGGTTCACTGCCCCGAGTGCGGCTTCGTCAACGCGGACGGCGCCAACTACTGCCAGAAGTGCGGCGCCTTCCTCGGCGAGGCAACGAAGGGCGACACGACCGAGGTCTACCAGGTCGACGAGACGGGTGAGATCAGGCCGGTGGACCTCGAGGAGGTGACCGGCGAGGGCGCGACGCTCGTGATCCGCTCCGGCGGGGGGCGCTCGGGAGAGGCCTTCAACGTCGGCGGCGAACGCCTGACGATCGGACGCAGCCCGGAGGCCGAGATCTTCCTCGACGACGTAACGGTCTCACGCAACCATGCGCTGCTCGTCCGGCGCCGCGACGGGCTCTACATCGACGACCTTGGCTCGCTCAACGGCACCTACGTCAATCGGCGACGGATCGAGTCCCACCGGCTCCAGGACGGCGACGAGCTGCAGGTGGGCAAGTACAAGCTCACTTACCTCGACGAGCGGTGACCGCGGACGCCGAAACCGGCGCCGCGCCCCGCAAGGAGAAGGCCCTCACCATCGGCGCCGTCAGCAAGCAGCTGGAGCGCGAGTTCCCGGACATCTCGATCTCGAAGATCCGCTACCTCGAGGACCAGAAGCTGCTCTCGCCGCGACGCACCCCCGGTGGCTATCGCCTGTACGGGGCGGCGGACGTCGACCGGCTGCGAACGATCCTGCGCCTCCAGCGCGACGAGTTCCTGCCACTGCGCGTGATCCGCCAGGAGCTCGCGTCGGGTCGGGCCGACAGCGACATGTCGCAGGGCGCGGCGCCGGAGCCGCGCGCGCTGCGGCGGTCCACGTTCGCGCTGCGCGGACCCGGCTCCCAGTTTCGGCTGGAGGAGGTGCTCGACGACACCGGCGCCGACAGGGCGCTCGTGAAGGAGCTCGAGGATTACGGCGTGATCAAGGGAGACCGCCACGACGGCGAGCTCTGGTACGACGACACCGAGCGCGAGATCGTGCGTGCCGTGGCCGAGCTGAAGCGATTCGGGGTCGGCGGCCGCAACCTGCGGGTGTTCCGCACCTCGGCGGACCGCGAGGCCGCGCTGCTCGAGCAGATCCTGGCGCCGGCGCTGCGGTCGAGAAACCCGGAGCGGCGCAAGGAGGCGGTCGAGGCGCTCGAGAATCTGGCCGCGATCGCCTCCCACCTCAAGCACCTGCTGCTGATCAGGGACCTGCGCAAGCTCGCCCGGTAGCCCGTGCGGCTCGAGGACCACATCCGGGACATACCGGACTTCCCCAAACCGGGCATCGTCTTCAAGGACATCACGCCGCTGTTCCTCGACCCGGAGGCGCTGCGGGCGACAATTCACGCGCTGGCGCGAGTACGCCCGCTCGAGGGGGGCCGACTACGTGGTCTCCGCCGAGGCGCGCGGGTTCGTACTCGGCGGCGCGATCGCCGCGGAGGTCGGCGCCGGCTTCATCCTCGCGCGAAAGCCCGGAAAGCTCCCGCGCGAGACGGCGTCCGTCCAGTACCAGCTCGAGTACGGGGTGGACGCCCTCGAGGTCCACGCCGATGCCATGGCCGGCGGCGCCCGGGTGCTGGTCCACGACGACCTGCTCGCCACCGGCGGAACCGCCGGCGCGCTCTGCGGGCTGGTGGAGCAGGCGGGCGGCGTCGTGGCAGGATGCGGTTTCGTGATCGAGTTGGCCTTCCTGCGTGGACGCGAGCGGCTGAAGGGCTACGACGTTCACAGCCTGGCCGTGTACGACTCCTAGGACCGATGATCGTGCGTCGGGAACTCACTCTGTCGGCCGCGCCGGCCGACGTCTGGCGCGTGGTGAGCGACCCCGCCCGCCTGCCGCAGTGGTGGCCGGGGGTCTCGCGGGTCGAGGAGGCCTCACCCGAGGCGTGGACCAAGGTGCTCACCTCTTCGCAGGGCAAGACGGTGCGCGCCGACTACACCCGGCTCGAGGCGGACGAGGCGCGGCGGCTCCTATGGCGGCACGAGGTGGAGGGGTCCCCGTTCGAGCGAATCCTCGCCCGGTCGACGACAGAGATCGTCCTCGAGCCCGAGAATGGCCGGACGCGGGTCGCGATCGCGGTCAGCCAGCAGCCGCGGGGCTGGGCCCGGCTGAGCCCGTTCCAGCTGCGGGCCGCCGCGACCAGGCAGGTGGAGGGCGCCCTGGACGGACTCCAGCGGGTGCTCGGGCTCGGAGCGTAGGGCGTGCGCTGGTGGGGCTGGGGCGAGGACGGGCATGTCGTGGCCATGCCGGAGGCCGCCACGGCGCTCCTGCGCGAGGAGATCGGCGCCGATCCGAGCGCCCCGCCCCGCCGCCACGTCGCGCTCGAAGAGGTAAGGCTGCCGGCGCCGCGCCTGCCGGCCGCCGCGCGCGAGCGGCTCTCGGCCGCGGTGGGGGCGGAGCGCGTCCGGGACGATCGCGAGGCGCGCGTGGCCCACGCGGCGGGCCGCTCCTACCCAGACCTCGTCCGGCTGCGCGTCGGCGACGGTTCGAGTGCACCAGACGCGGTGGTCACGCCCGAGTCGGTCGACCAGGTGCGCGCGGTGCTCGCCGCGTGCGCCGAGCGGGGCGTGGCCGTCGTGCCGTTCGGCGGTGGCACGAGCGTGGTCGGCGGCGTCGAGCCCGTGAGCGACGGCTTCGCCGGCGCGGTCTCCATCGACCTGGGCAGTCTCGACCGGGTTGTCTCGATCGACCGAACGTCGCTCACCGCCACGTTCGAGGCCGGGTTGAACGGGCCACGGATCGAGGGAGCGCTGGGTGCGGAGGGTCTCACGCTGGGTCACTTCCCGCAGTCGTTCGAGTACTCGACGGTGGGCGGCTGGATCGCGACTCGCTCGGCCGGAGTGGCCTCGACCGGGTACGGCCGGATCGACGAGCTGGTCGAGGGGCTGCGCCTCGTGGCCCCGGCGGGCGAGGTGGACGCACGGGCGCTGCCGGCCTCCGCGGCCGGCCCGGACCTGCGCGAGCTGCTGGTCGGCTCCGAGGGCGTGCTGGGTGTGATCTGCCAAGCCACGCTGCGAGTGCGCCGGGCGCCCGGCGAGAGACGCTACGAGGGCTGGTGGTTCGGGAGCTTCGCCGAGGGCCGGGAGGCGTTCCGGGTGATGGAGCAGGCGGACGCCTCGCCCGACGTTGCCCGACTCTCCGACGAGGATGAGACCCGCTTCTCGCTCGTGTTCGCCTCTCCCGGCGGCGCAGTCGAGCGTCTCGGCCGCGCCTACCTCCGCGCGCGCGGGCGCGAGTCCGGGTGCCTCGCGATCGTGGGCTTCGAGGGCACGGCGGAGGACGTGGAGCGGCGGCGCGTGCGCACGGGGTCCCTGCTGCGCGCCGGCGGCGGAATCGCTCTCGGTCGGCGCCCCGGGGAGCTGTGGGTGCGCAGCCGCTACACGGGCCCCTATCTGCGCGACGAGCTGCTCGACCGGGCGCATCCTCGTCGACACGCTCGAGACAGCCGGCAGCTGGACCGACCTCGACTCCCTTTACCGGGCGACCGCCGACGCCCTGCGCTCGGCGCTCAGCGAGCGCGGCACACGGCCGTTCGTCATGTGCCACGTCTCCCACCTCTACCGCTCGGGGGCCTCGCTGTACTTCACGTTCATGGCGCGCCAGCAGGACGACGCGCTCGCCCAATGGCGGGCCGCGAAGGCGGCAGCCTCCGAGGCCATCGTGGCCGCGGGCGGCACGATCACCCACCATCACGCCGTCGGGCGCGACCATGCCCGCTGGATGCGCGCGGAGGTGGGGGAGATGGGCCTGGAGCTGATCCGGGCCGCGAAGGAACGCCTCGATCCCGCCGGGATCATGAATCCCGGCAAGTTGCTGCCGAGCTGAGCTAGCCCGTTCCCCCGGGCAGCGGCGCGAGCTGGATGTCCGCGAGCAGGGTGATCCTGTTCCTGCCGCTGCCGCGCGAGACCGGCTTGTCCCGCACCCGGAGCGGACCGCGCAGAACGGACTGGCCGGTGCGGAAGCTCTCGCCCGTCACCGCGACCTCGGTCACGTCGATGAAGCGGTACCGCTGGTAGTCGCTCGGCAGCGGACCACCGGCCTGCAGGTTGCCCCGCGCATCCGTGACCTGGGCGCCGACCGACCTGCGGTCCTCCGTGCTGTTGTAGAGCCACACCTGGTAGGCGGAGCGCTCGGTGCTCGGCGGCAGCCCCGTGGCCGTGACGACGATCTGCGGCCGGCTGGTCTGCCGGGCGATGATCGCCTGGCCGCGGGTCTGCGCCGATGCCCCCTGCTGCCCGCCGGTGGGCGAGCCGGACGCCTGCGGCTCACCACCGTCGTCGTCCCCGCCAGTCAGGACGCCGACCGGCCAAACGAGGATCGCGACGAGTGCGAGGACGGCCGCGGCGCCCACCGCGGCGAGCAGGCGCCGGCGCTTCACAGCCGCGTCGGGGCTGAGCCCGCCTCCCGCCGTCGAGCGGTCGGCCGGCGGCGCCGCGGCGCGGGAAGCGCGCCCGCGCCTGCCGCGCTCGCCGTCGGGAATCGCCGGCATCGAGCCGTTTCGGTAGAGCTGATCCAGGGAGTCGAGCAGCGAGCGCGCCCAGGCGCGCGCCGGCTCCGAGCGGCGCAGATGCCCCCTGGTCGCCGTAGCCTCCGGCCCGGCCTGCTGACCGAGGACGTAGTCGGCGAGCTGTCCGCGCCAGTCCTCCTCGACTCCGCTGGCGGTCACCGGAGCGAGATCGACCAACGCGTCGCGTGCGAGCTCTCGCACGCGCGCCTCGGGCATCCCGAGCATGCCGGCGAGCTCCCCGTAGCTCTTCCCCTGTTGGAGAACGAGCTCTACGATCGCCCGCTGCTCCGCCGAGAGCTGGTCGAACGTGGCCATCTGAAGGCCGAACTGTAGTGTGCGGCGGGTGACGCAATCGCCGATTCCGGGTGCGCGGATCGCGGCCGGGACGCTGGACGATCTCCTCGGCTTCGAGATTCTGGGATCGACCGAGGAAACCTGCCGGGCGCGCTTCGCGGTGGAGGATCGGGTGCGCCAGCCGTTCGGCGTCGTTCACGGCGGCGCCTACGCGGCGCTCGCGGAGACCATGGTCTCGCTCGCCACCCATGTCGCGGTGTCACAGAACGGCGACTTCGCCGTCGGCCAGTCGAACCACACGAGCTTTCTGCGCCCGGTCACCGCGGGCTCGGTGCACGCCGACGGCCGCGCGCGGCATCGCGGCCGCACCACCTGGGTGTGGGACGTCGACTTCACCGACGACGAGGGCCGCCTGTGTGCGATCTCCCGCGTCACGCTGGCGGTCCGGCCGGCGCCCGGCGGTGGCTAGCGCGGGCGCGTCTCCAATAGGAACGCGTTAACGACTTCGCGCCTTCCTCTCACCTCGACGTCTCCCAGCGACTTGGCTCCAAGGCCGGGCACGCCGCGGAGCGTCGCGCCGCCCACGACGATCCCTCCGGCAGGGGCGCGCGCCTGAAGCCGCGAGGCAACGTTGACGGTGTCGCCGATCACCGTGTAGCTCCGCCCGCTCTCGGCGCCGACCACGCCGACGAGCGCCTCGCCGCTGTTCACGGCGATCCGAAACCGCGGCCACTCGGGGTGCTGGTCGGCGATGTGGGTTGCCTCGGCCTGCACCGCGGCCGCCGCCCGGACGGCGCGCTCGGCGTGATCCGGCTGGTCCCCCCGGGTGCCCCAGGTGGCCATGATCGCGTCGCCTATGAGGCGGTCGATCTGGCCGCCGTGCTCGCGTACGATCGGCGGGATGGCGACCTCGAAGTAGGCGTTCAGCATCGCTGACACCTCGCGCGGGTCGCGACCCTCCGAGAACGCGGTGAAGCCCGCCAGATCGGCGAAGAGGACGCTGATCTCGCGCTTGCCGGCCGCCGTGTCGTCGAGATAGAGGTCGCTGAAGCGCTCCTCCGGCTCCTCGCGGCGGGCGCTCCAGGCGATCGCGCCGAAGGCGGCGAGCATCAGGAGGTGCCACTCCCACCAGCTGGCGTGCCAGCTTCGGGCAAAGGCGACGGCCACCATCGCCTCGGCCAACAGCACGCAGGCGCCGGCCACCGCCAGGAGGATCGGCGAACCGCTGCGCCCTCCAATCACGAGATAGCGCCAGCCCGCGACGCCGTACAGGAGCACGCCGACCACCGCCGGGACGACGAGCATCCCCGATGCGCGCTCCGCCGGCGTCGGGTCGTCGAGCGGGGGAACCGAGCCGAGGGAAAGGGCCGCCCAGGCTGCCATCGTGGCCACGAGCACGCCCCGGAGCAGGGTCGCGCGGCGAATCACCGCCCGGGCGCGCTCCGGCCCGAGCGGCAGGGCCGACGCAGCCGCGAAGACCGCCGCGACGAGCAGCCCGACCGGAGTGGCCACCACGAAGCCCTGATTCGGCCCGTCGAGCAGCACGCCGGGTGTGGCCAGCGCGTGCAGTGCAAGGAAGCCGGCGGCGGCGAAGAACGCCAGCGAGACCAGGAACAGGCGGGCGTCGGCCCGCCTGAGGGCCACGCCGGAGGTCGAGAAGGCCAGCGCCGCGCTGGTGAGCGCGGACGCGAGAACGAGCCAGAAGTGGGATGGGTGGTGCTCCCACGTGAGATCAGCCCCCGGGGCGACGAGCAGCAGGGCGAGGCCGGCGAGCGGGATCGCCACCAGGACGGCCCAGGCGACAAGCCTGCCCCGCGCGTCTGGCGCCGGCGCCAGGAGGCCGGGCGAGGCCTCCACTTACCGCAGCGCCCTCAGCCGCCGCTCGGTTGGCTTGGCCCGGCTCTCGTACCGGTTCGTGATCGGCAGGCGGCGGTCGCGGCCGAACGCCTTCGTCGAGATCTTGATCCCGGGCGGCGCCTGACGGCGCTTGTACTCGGCCCTGTCCACCATGCGGATGACGCGCTCGACCTCGTCTGCCGGGAGGCCCCGGCTCACCAGCTCCACCGCGTCGAGGTCCTCCTCCACGTAGCCGGCGAGGATCGCGTCGAGCACCTCGTACGGCGGGAGCGTGTCCTGGTCGCGCTGCTCGTAGCGGAGCTCGGCCGACGGGGGGCGCTCGAGCACGGAGGCGGGCACGAGCTCGCCGTCGCCCTGCTCGTTTCGCCAGCGCACGAGCCGGTAGACCCAGCCCTTGTAGACGTCCTTGAGCACCGCGAAACCGCCGGCCATGTCGCCGTAGAGGGTGGCGTAGCCCACCGACAGCTCCGACTTGTTACCGGTGGTCAGCACGAGCCAGCCGAACTTGTTCGAGAGCGCCATCACCACGTTGCCGCGGATGCGCGCCTGCACGTTCTCCTCGGCGATGTCCGGCTCGCGTCCGGCGAAGGCGTCCGCAAGCATCTCGTCGTAGGCCTTCATGGCTTCCTCGATCGGGATCTCCATGAGTTCGACGCCGAGGTTCCCCGCAATATTCCCGGCGTCGGCCCGCGTTCCCTCGCTCGAGTAGGGCGACGGCATCGATACGCAGGTCACGCGCTGCGGGCCGAGCGCGTCGACCGCCACGAGCGCGGTGAGAGCGGAATCGATCCCGCCGGAGAGAGCCAGCACCACGTGCTCGAAGCCATTCTTGTCGACGTAGTCGCGCAGCCCGGTGCGGAGCGCCGCGTAAACCTCGGGCTCGGGCTCGAGCAGCGGCGCCGTGGCGCCCCCAACCGGCTCGGCCCGGCTCGGCACCTGCAGGCTGGCGAGGGTCCGTACCGGCGGCTCGGCGGCGGGGGTCGCGCGCCGCTGGCGGCGAACGTTCACCCGGTGCCGGGTGTCGCGCAGCCGCGCCGCCACTACCTCGCGCGCGTCGATGGTGCACAGGGTGAGGCTCTCCTCGAACTGCGGGCAGCGGGCGATGACGCGGCCGTCCTGGTCGATGGCGAGGCTGTGGCCGTCGAACACCAGCTCGTCCTGGCCGCCGACCGTGTTCACGAACACGATCGCCGCCAGGTAGTCGACCGCCCGCTGTACGAGCATCCGCTCGCGTGCGCGTCCGTAGTCCGCGCGGTAAGGCGAGGCCGAGAGGTTCACGATCACCTGCGCTCCGCCGAGCGCCTCGGTCATCGCCGGCGGCCCGGGCTCCCAGATGTCCTCGCAGATCGTGATCCCGATCGGCACGCCGTTCAGCTCCACGATCGCCGCCTCGGAGCCGGACTGGAAGTAGCGCTGCTCGTCGAAGACTCCGTAGTTCGGCAGGTAGATCTTGCGGTAGACGGCCACCACTTCGCCGTCGGCGAGCACCGCGGCGGCGTTGTATACGTCTTCGGACCGCTCCGGAAAGCCCACCACGGCCGCGATCCCGTCCGTCTGCGCCGCCAGCTCCTCGAGAGCGCCCGCGGCGGCGTCGAGGAAGCTCGTCTTCAGCAACAGGTCCTCGGGCGGATAGCCGCTGAGCGTGAGCTCCGGGAAGACCACCAGCCCGGCGCCCTCGTCGCGGGCGCGCGAGATGTTGTCGGCGACGAGACGTGCGTTGCCTGGGATGTCGCCAACCGTGGGGTTGACCTGCGCGAGCGCGACGCGCAACGGTTCGGTTTGCTGGGCCACGCTTCAATTATCGCGCGGCAGGAGCGCGTGGAGCTCGGCGAGCATGAGCTCTGGCTGCTCGAAGACGTCGCCGTAGGTGTAGCGGCGGAAGTCGTCGCCGCGGGCGCGGGCGTCGCGCTCGCGGCGGCGGTCCTGCTCCCAGGCGTGGCGCGAATGGTGGTAGCGGTAGCTGTCGAGCTCGACGGTCAGCCGCAGGCCGGGCCAGCGGCAGTCGACCCGCGGGCCGCCCGCCGGGCGGTTGGTCTTTGGCAGCGGCAGCCCGGTGTCGCGCAGTACGTCGAGGAAGCGTTTCTCGAGCTTGCTGAGCGTTACCGGCGCGTCGCCGCGCAGGACCGCGCGCAGCTTCGCGGCGCCGGGGCTAGTGGGCCGCCGCGCGAGCACCACCTCGACCTGGGCCGGGGTGGTGCGGTGGCGGACGCCCGCCTCGTGGCAGGCCCGGGCCAGGTCGTCGAGGTCGAGCACGGCGGCGAGGTCGACCAGGGTGCGCGGCAGGGTGGTGACGGGGATGCCGCGGAAGGTTGTGACGATCGCGGGGATCGATGCTGCGCGAGCGCCGGGTCTTCACCCCCCGCACGCGCCTTCGGCTGGGCGCCGTCACCTCCGGCGGCGGCGCAGGACCCTTCAGAGCACCGAAGAGGTAACCGGCCGCGCGCCCACTTAGCACCGCCCGCTCGCCGCACGCGCGCACGGCCGCCACGTAGCGGGCCTCGAGGCTCGGCGCCCGGTGCCCCACCCGGTAGACGCCGGGGTATTCACGGAGCAGAGCGCCCGAGCGCAGCCGCCGTCGAATCTCGTCGCCGCTCACCCCTGCGCGCAGCAGCTCCACACGCGTAACCACCCCATGGCTCGAACGGCCCAGCCGCCCGAGCTTCCGCTCCACCGTGTCACCTAGGGGGCACATACGACCCCCTAAGTGACACGCTTCCCGAATTCGCCCCCGCCTGGGCCCCTCAGCCGCAGCCCAGCGTCAGGTCCAGGTAGCGCGTGCCGCGTGCCCGGTGGTCGAAGTGCCACCACTCGCGCCAGTAGTTCGTGAACTCGAAGCGCTCCATCGCGCGCTTCAGGGTGAGCCGGTTTCGCAGCACGCGGCCGCGCGCGTCGAGCGTGTGGGCGCCCGGGCCCAGCGCGTCGAAGCGGCCCAGGCGCAGCCGGCGGCCGTCGGCGAGGCGGACGAGGGTGAGGTCCACTGCGCTGCCGAGGTTGTGGTTGCTGCGGCGGGCGATGTAGGTGCCGACCAGATCGCCGCGGCCCGTGCGCTCGGCCCAGCGGACGAGCGCCCGGGTGGCGCGGGCGGGGCGGTAGGCGTCGAGGATGAGGAGGCCCAGGCCGCGGCGGCGGAGGTAGCGCTGGACCTGCCCGAGGTCGCGCGCCGCGGGCTCCTGCAGCAGAGCCAATTCCTCGCAGTAGCCGGGCAGCCGGTGGCCGGTGATGTTGCGGTCTGTGCGGTAGACGAGCTCCGTGCGGATGCCGGGAGCGAAGCGGTGCACGTCGGCGAGTCCCGCGCGGCGGTGCGCGGGCGTTTGTGCGGCGCGCGCCGGCGCGCGGCGGAAGATCCGCGCCGCCACGCCGCGCAGGGTGGCCGTCCCGTAGCCGTGCGAGGGATTTCCGTCGGTGAGCACGGCCATCGAGAACCGGAGCGGTCCGCGCTCGAACAGGGCCGCCTCGTGCACGAGCTGCCCGCGACCGGTGCCGCGCCAGCCGCCCTTGAAGAACGTCTTGAAGCCGCGCGCCAGCGAGTAGCGAGAGAAGCCCCAACGCTGCTCCGCCACGATCGAGGAGAGGAGGCGACGGGCATAGCGGCGCGAGCGCGGGGGGACGAGCCGGTCGAACACGTAGAAGAAGCGCGCCTGGTCGGAGGCGCTGAAGAACGCACAGCCCCAGCAGAACGCAACCGTGAAGCTCCGCATGTGCGCGCGCCGAGCGAGGCGCAGCAGCGCGGCGTCGCCCACACGGTTGTAGATCGCGGTGGCGCGGCCGTTGTCGGAGACGGTGATCATCGGTCCGAGCAGGGCCCGTTCGGAGGCGGTCGGCATCCGGTTTCCGATCTTGCGCAGGTACGCCACCAGCAGCATCGCTTTCACCACGCTCGCCGAGTGGTACCGGCGCCCGGCAGCGACGCCGTGCAGCCGCCCGCGCGAGTCGATCAGCGCCCACGAGTTGATCGCGCCGCGTGAGGCCAGGTAGCGTCGGACCGAGGCCAGTCGCCCACGCGGCGGGAGGAGTGCGGGCTGTGCCTGGACCGCCATCGTGCAGGGGCGGCCGGGCCTTACCCTCACCCGCACCACCGTCCTGCCGCGCGGCAGGACGCGGACCCGGCGCGAGCAGGAGTCCGTCGGCATATCGAGGACGGTGCAGTTGCCAGCGCAAGGCCGCTGGAAGCTCGAGACACGGTACATCCCGGCGCCGAGCGGCTGGCGTAGCCGGAAGCGGGGGTCCTGGCGGTACTCACGCCCCAGCACGACCCGGCCGTGGACGTCGCCAACACTGACGTACGAGAACGAGCCCTCGATGTAGGTGCCCCGCAGCGTCTGCCGGTAGTCGAGGGTTCCTCGCGCCGCGGACGCGCCAGCCGGAAAGGCGAGCGCGGCCGCACAGCAGAGGAGGGCCGCCTGTGTGACCCGCATACGCCGGACAGGGTACGGGTGCCCGTATCGACGCGCGATCGCGGTGCCCGTAGCCTCTTGGCCACCGGTGATAGCCCGCCTGGCACGAGACCTCTTCGATCTGCGCACCTACGGGCGCATCGCCTACCTGCTCGTCGCGCTGCCGCTCGGGGTGATCGAGTTCTGCTTCCTCGTCACCGCGATCGCGCTCGGGGTCGGCACCGCGGTGACCCTGATCGGGATCCCCGTGCTGATCTTCACCGTCTACGCCTGGCGCTCGCTCGCGGGCCTCGAGCGGAGCTTGATCGGCCTGCTGACCGGAGTCGAGATCCCTAGCCCCTACCGCGCGGAGCGTCCGGGCGCCTCTTGGTGGGACAAGCTGAAGCTCCGTCTCGCCGACCCCGCGACCTGGAAGGACCTGGTCTTCCTCCTGCTCCAGTTCCCGCTCGGCATCGCCTCGTTCGTGGTCGCCACGGTCGTGCTCGGCATCGCCATCGGCTCCCTCTGGGCGCCCGCGTACTACTGGGCCCTACCGGAGGGCATCGACGTCGGCCTGTTCCACGCGGACACGCTGCCGGAGGCGCTCGCCCTCATGCCGCTTGGAGCCCTCGCTCTGTTCGTCGGCATTCCGGCCCTGGGAGCGCTCGGCCGCCTCTACGGACTGCTCGGCGCGATGCTGCTGGGCTCGAACGCCGACCCGGAGCTGTCCGCGCAGGTCTCCGACCTGCGCGACGCGCGTTCGCGGATCATCGCCGCCGCAGACGCCGAGCGGCGCCGGATCGAGCGCGACCTCCACGACGGCGCCCAGCAGCGCCTGGTGGCGCTGGCCCTGACCCTGCGGATGGCCGAGAAGCGCGCCGACGAGGGCGACCCCGAGGCCGGCGACTTGGTCCGGAGCGCCGCCGAGGAGGCCGGCCTGGCGCTGAACGAGCTGCGCAACCTGGCCCGAGGCATTCACCCCGCGATCCTGACGAACAGGGGCCTGGCCGCCGCGCTCGACGATCTCGCCGCGCGCGCGACGTTGCCAGTCGAGATAGTCGCCAGGCCGGCCGAGCGCCTGCCCGAACCAGTCGAGGCGGCTGCGTACTTCGTCCTCTCCGAGTGCCTGGCGAACGTCTCCAAGCACTCCGGCGCGTCAAGCGCCCAGGTATCGGTCACGGTGGCCGACGGAAGCGTGACGGTGTCGGTGAGCGACGACGGAGTGGGCGGCGCCGAGCTGGGCAACGGCAGTGGCATCCAGGGCCTCCTCGATCGGGTCGGCGCCGTCGACGGCTCGCTCGCGCTTCACAGCCCGCCAGGCGAGGGGACGAGCGTGGTCGCGACGATTCCGCTCTCGATCCCCGAGCTCGCGGAGGAGCCCCGGCCCGTGAGTGGGCCGCAGATCCTCTCCGACGAGGTCGCCGCCGAGCGCCAGGCCGTACGGGTGCGCCGGCTGCGGACACGTCTGGCCATGCTGGGCGCCTTGGGCCTCGTCTGCGTGATCGTGTGGGCACTCACCGGCGGGTCGTACTTCTGGCCGATCTGGCCGCTGCTCGGCCTCGGCCTGATCGCCGGATTGGACGCGTGGAGGGTGCTCGGCAACCCGCCGCTCGGCGAGTCCGACCTGTCCGGGGGACGCGAGCCGAGGGAGGTGCGCAGGCTCCGCGGCCTGCGCGCCTACGCCGGGGCGCTCGCCATCATCAATCTCTTCCTGGTCGGAATCTGGCTCGCGTCCGGCGGGAGCTACTTCTGGCCGGTCTGGTCGATACTCGGCTCGGCCTTGGCCGTGGGTCTCAAGGCGCTGCGCTGGCCGTCGCTGCGGGACCGCCTGCTGGGTCACGCGTCGTAGTAGAGCGCGAACTCCCACGGGTGCGGGCGCAGCCGCACCTCGTCGGCCTCCTCGCGACGCTTGTGCCCGATCCACGTGTCGATCAGATCCTGCGTGAAGACGCCGCCCTTCAGCAGAAAATCGTGGTCCGCCTCGAGCGCGTCGAGCGCCTCCTCGAGCGAGCCCGGCACCTGCTCGATCTGCGCCAGCTCCTCTTCGGGCAGCTCGAACACGTCCACGTCGAGCGGCAGGCCCGGATCGATCCGGTTCTGGATGCCGTCGATGCCCGCCATCAGCAGCGCCGAGAACGCCAGATAGGGGTTCGCGGTCGGGTCGGGCGGCCGGAACTCCACCCGCTTCGCCCGAGGCGAGGCCGAGTACACCGGGATACGGCACGCGGCCGAGCGGTTGCGCTGCGAGTACATGAGGTTCACCGGCGCCTCGTAGCCCGGGACCAGCCGCCGGTAGGAGTTCGTGGTCGGGGCGCAGAACGCCATCAGCGCCCGCCCGTGGGCGAGGAGTCCGCCGATGAAGTTCATCGCCTCGCGCGACAGCAATCCGTAGCCGTCGAAGTCGTACATCACGTTCTCGCCGCCCTGTGACAGCGAGATGTGCACGTGCATGCCCGATCCGTTCTCCTCGAAGACCGGCTTGGGCATGAACGTCGCGGTCTTGCCGGCCGCCGCCGCCACGTTCTTCACTACGTACTTCTGAAGCTGGAGCTGGTCCGCCATCTTCAGCAGCGGCTGAAAGCGGACGTTGATCTCCGCCTGTCCGGCCGAGCCGACCTCGTGGTGGTGGAACTCGCACGGGATGCCCATCGACTCGAGCGTCGTGACCATCCGCGAGCGAAGGTCGCCGTGCGTGTCGCCCGGCGCCGCCGGGAAGTAGCCCTGCTGGGAGCGAATCTTGTAGCCGAGGTTGGGTTGGCCGTTCCGCTCGGCGCCGAACCCCTTGCCCCTGTTCCAGTAACCCTCCTCCGAGTCGACCTCGTAGAAGGCCCTGTTCGCCGCCTGGTCGAAGGCGACGTGCTCGAAGACGTAGAACTCGGCCTCGGGCCCCATGAAGCAGGTGTCGGCGATGCCCGTCTCCCGCAGGTGGCGCTCCGCCTTCATCGCCACGTAGCGCGGGTCGCGCGAGTAGGGCTCGCGGGTGATCGGGTCGATCACGTCGCACACGACCGAGATCGTCTTCTGCTCGTGGAACGGGTCGACCAGCGCGGTGGCGGGATCGGGCACCAGGACCATGTCCGACTCGGAGATCTCCTGGAAGCCGCGGATCGACGAGCCGTCGAAGCCGAGCCCCTCGGTGAACGCCTCCTCGCCCAGGGCGTGCATAGACAAACCCAGGTGCTGCCAGGTGCCGGGGAGGTCGGTGAACTTGAAGTCCACCATCCGGACCCCGTGCTCCTGGGCCAGGGCGAGGACGTCCTTCGCGTCGGCGATGCGCCCGCCCACGTAGCGCTCGACAGTGTTTGGCGTCACCTGAGCTCCTCCGCCTCGGCCATGCCCGAAGCAGCCGGCTCTGCCGGCTGCGCAGGGTCCGGTCCCGTCACGCCCGGGATCCGCTTCGCGAGGTCCTCGAGCTTGGTGCCGGTGAGCGCCTCAACGACCGCCGGCAGCTCGGCCATCACCTGCGTCACGTCGCGGGTGATCTTGTGCGCGCCCGGACCCGCGCCGTTCCCGCCTCCCCCGATCATCACGATCTTCTCGGTCTGGGCGAGCGGCGCCGACACGGCGGACGCCAACTGGGGCAGGATCTCCAGCACGCGGTCGGTGATCGCCGCCTCGTTGTAGCCCTTCCACGACTCCGCCTTGGCGGCCATCGCCTCGGCCTCGGCCAGCCCGCGCGCGCGGAGGGCGTCCGCTTCACCGATGCCCAGGGCCGCCGCCCGTTCCCGCTCCGCCTCCGCGAGCTCCATGATCTCCTTGGCGCGAGCCAGCGCCGGCTCGACGATCTCGGCGGCGAGCTCGCGCTTGCGCCGGTCGACCTCGGCCTGCATCAGCTCGATCGCCTTCCTGCGCTCGACGATCTCCACCTCGAGCTGCTCGGCGCGTACCTGCTGACTCGAGATCGCCTTCTGGAGCTCGTAGGAGAGGTCGGCCTCGGCCGACGCGCGCATGCCCTCCGCCTTGAAGCTGGCCTTCTCGATCTCGTAGTCGCGCCGGGACTGCTCGATCGCCAGGTCCGCCTCGTAGCGGGCGGCCTTGGCCTCTCGCTCGGCCACGGCCTCGCCGCGGATCGCGTCGCGCTTCACCTGCGCCGTACGCGGGCGTCCGAGGGCCTCGATGTAGCCCTGCTTGTCGCCCACGTTCCTGATCGTGAGCGACACGATCGTGAGGCCCATGCGCTCGAGGTCCGGCTGGGCCAGATCCCGCACCTGCTCCACGAGCCGCTGGCGGTCGCGGTAGATCTCCTCGATCGAGAGACCGCCGATGGCGCTGCGCATGTGACCCTCCACGGCCTGCATGCCGGTGCGCACGATGTCCTCCTGGCGGCGCGACAGGAACTGCTCGGCGGCGCGCTCGATGCCCGCGTCCGTGCCGTCGATCTTGACCATGCAGACGCCGTCCACCTGCACGGGCACGCCGTGCATGGAGTACGTCTCGGCCGTGCGGACGTCGAACTGCAGCAGCTCGAGCGACAGTCGCTGCACGCGCTCGCGGAAGGGCCGCACGTAGGTGCCGCCTCCGCGCACGACCCGGTAGCCGCGTCCCTTGCGTCGCCGACCCGAGATGATCAGCACCTCGTTCGGGCCGACCTTCGTGTACTGGTGTGCCCAGACCGCGAATGCGATCAGGAGCAGGGCGGCGATGACCGAGCCGCCGATGATGAGAGCTAGCTCCATGCTGCGTGAACCTCCTCGTGTGCGCGGATCGACTCCAAGCCGAGGCGCTCCGCGCGGGGCGCCTCGACGCGGTGAGGCTCGACCTCCGCGGCCGAGCGGAGGAAGTCGGCGCCGGCGAGGTGGTGGCCCACCTGGGTGGCGAGCGCGTCCTCGTCGGGCGCCAGGAAGGCGTTGACCCCCCTGTCTTCGATCGCCACGGCCAGGTCGCCGGCGCCCGTTCGGCGAACGGCCAGCTCGAGGCGCGTGGAGGCCTCGTCGGTGAGGTGCGCGACCAGACGGACGCCGGCGTCCTCGGTGCGAGCCTCGGCCGCGGCCCACATCTCAGGCCGGACGTCGCTCGCGTACACGCCGCCCGCGGCGGCGTGGCGTGCCCGGCCCATCTCCGTCTGCAGGTAGCGAATCAGGGCGATCACGTCGGGCGCGGCGGGGGCGCGGTCCTCCGCGCTGGGGCCGGCGCCCTTGCGACGGCGCTCGCGCCGCCGCAGCTGAGGGGCATGGCCGATCACGCCGACCACCGGGCCCTCCGGCGAAACGCCCTCCACCGACGGGATCCACAGCTCCGGATCGGAGTGCGAGCGGAATACCGCCGCCGGCGGCACGCGGCGGAGGTCGCGTGGGCGGACCACGCCCACCGTCACCTCGTCGGCGGCGGTCACGTAGCCCGCCGACTCGAGGTAGCGGCAGACCTTAAGCCGGATGCCGGCGAGGTCGTGCGCCCGAAGGCGCGGCCCCCCGAGCACCGGCGAGGTGAACCAGCCACCCTGCTCGTAGACGGGCAGCTCGTAGTCCATCGCGGGCGCGCGGAAGTAGCAGAGCGGCAGTGTTCGACCGGGAGCGATCGTCTCGAGCGCCCGCGCCACCTTCGCCTTGAGCGCATAGACGTTGGCGGCCTCGAGAGTCCGGCCGGCCACCTCGCAGTAGTGGATCTCCTTGAGGACGGGGTGGGGCGCCGGGTTCAGGCGCCGGCCCACGGGGATGCGCGCGGTGTCACCGCCGCCGAACCCGGCGCGGACTCCGAGCCTGAAGGCGAACGCATGGTCCGCTAAGCGCTCCAGGTAAATGGGCACGGGCTCGTGCTCGCCTTGCTCAGCGATCACGCGGCCGACCCAGGCGAGGAACCGCACTAGTGGTGCCTCCGGTGAGTCCGCGCCCGGTTCGGCGAGCTCCGGGGGCCGCCAGGCAAGGACGCAGGGAGGGTGCAATGCCAGAAAAGGCATTGCCCCGACCGAGGACGCCGCATGGCGGTCATCCGGGGCCGCCGAAGCGGGTGCGGATTTACCGGAGGTTCCACTGACTCAGTACCCCCAGCCCACCGGAGTCTCGTGCCGCACGCTCTCCTCGCCGCGCTCGCCGGTGCGGATGCGCACGGACTGCTCCACGGGGTAGACGAACACCCGCCCGTCGCCGATCTCGCCGGTGTAGGCCGCGCCCACGATCGCCTCGACGGCCTTGTCCACCACCTCGGCCGGCACCACGGATTCCACCTTGAGCTTGGGGAGCAGCGAGATGTTGGCCCGCGACCCGCGGTACTGCTCGGTGTAGCCCTTCTGGCGCCCGCAGCCCATCACCTCGCTGACCGTGAGACCGGACACGCCGAGCTCGTCGAGAGCGTCCTGCACCTCCTGCAGACGCTCGGGCCGGATGATCCCCTCGATCTTCTTCATTGTGCTACCCCTCCTGACCCCTGGCGGACAGTCCGATCGGCACCGGTCTCGGCGTGGGCCGCTGGCCGGGGACTGCGGGCTGGTGGTACACCGATCCCGGCACCGGCATGAACTGCTCCGGATAGCCCCACATGCCGTGCTCGACGATGTCGAGCCCGTAGCGCTCCTCCTCGGGCTTCACCCGCAGGCCGTACGTCGCCTTGACGAGGAAGAAGACGAGGAAGCTGACGCTGAACACCGCCGCGAAGGCCGCGGCCACCCCCAGCGCCTGGACGCCCAGCTGCTCGAACGAGCCGGTGTAGAAGAGGCCGCCCTCGCCGACGGCGTTCAGCTCGGCCAACCGGGGCGCGGTGAAGAGGCCGCATGAGAGCGTGCCCCAGATGCCGGCCAGGCCGTGCGAGGACAGGGCGCCCACGGGGTCGTCGATCACCTTGTCGATCAGGATCACGCCGGCGACGACGATCACGCCCGCGACCACGCCGATCACCGGCGCGGCCCAGTACTCCACGTAGCCCGAGGGCGCAGTGATGGCCACGAGGCCGGCGATCGCGCCGTTGCCGGTCATGCCGATGTCCCAGGTGCGGGTGAGGAGGTAGATCGTGCCCATGGCGCCGAGCACGCCGGCCGCGGCGGCCAGGTTCGTGACCACCATGACCTCGGCGAAGCGCCCGCCGATCGCCCCGAGCGTGGAGCCTGGGTTGAAGCCCTGCCAGCCGAACCAGAGGATCAGCACCGCGAGCCCGACCAGCGGCATCGAGTGGCCGGGGATCACGTTCGGCTTGCCGTCGCGGCCGTACTTCCCCTGCCGCGGCCCGAGCAGCAGCAGCGCAGCGAGCGCGCCGGTGGCGCCGATCAGGTGCACGACCGTGGAGCCCGCGAAGTCCTGCATCCCGAAGCTCGCCTGCAGCCAGCCGCCGCCGAAGATCCAGTGGCTGATGATCGGATAGATCAGCGCGCTGAACACCACCGCGTAGATCAGATAGGCGCCGAACTTGATCCGCTCGAGCGTGGTGCCCCACACGATCGCGAGCGAGACGGCGCAGAAGACGAACTGGAAGAAGAACTTCGCCGGCACCACCGCCGAGCTGAAGGCCATCGCGGGGAAGAGGTCACCATTCGAGGTGCCGAGGAAGGTGCCCTCAGTGCCGGCGAACCACCCCGCCCCGCCGAAGGCCAGCGCGAAACCCACCGCCCAGTAACAGAGCGCCGCCACCGACAGATTGGCGAGCACCTTCGGCACCACGGTCCCGGCGTTCTTCATGCGCGAGAAACCGACCTCCAACAACAGGAACCCGGCCTGCATGAACAGCACGAAGACGGCGGCCACGACGACCCATGTCGTCTCGATGGCCGGGATGGCGTCGTTCAGCGTGGGTTGCATGGCGGGATGTTCGGCCCGCAGGGCCGACTCGTCTTTCGCCCGCGGTACAGGATTTACGGCGGGCCCTTGTACAGGTGGCGAAAGTGCCTACTCGCCCATGGCGACGATCCGCGCGTGCACGCGTTGGGCGAGCGCGTGCGGCTCGACGCAGAACAGGCTGTTCGGGTCGCCCGCGGCGGCCCAGACGAGGTCGTGCTCGAGCAGCGACTCGTCGAAGAGGGTCGGCAGCTCGTGGCCGAAGGGCGGCACGCCTCCGATCGCGAAACCCGTCGCGGCCCTCACCTCGCTGGCGGCGGCTTGACGCACCTCGGCGACGTCGAGCGCGTCGGCCAGCTTGTCGGTGTCGATGCGGTGGCGCCCCGACGCCACGCACACGACCGGCTCACCATCGGCGACGAACACGATCGACTTGGCGATCGCCGCCTCCTGGCAGCCGACCGCGTCGGCGGCGTCCTTGACCGTGCGGGTCGAGGCCTCCAGGCGCCTCACCTGCAGCTCCAGCCCGAGCTCGCGGGCCCGCTCGGCAAGGCGGTCCTTCACGCGGACACACGCTCCCCGGCCGACTGAAGCTCCACGCCGGCGCCGGCCGCGAGCTCCTCGAGCGACTCGCGCACGTCGCGTGCCAGGTCGTCGAGGTCCCAGAGCCGGTCGTAGTCGCCCACGAGACCGAAATTGATCGAGCCGTCATAGGAGAGCAGCGCCACGCCCAACGCCTGGTTCTTCGCAAGTGGGACCATCGGGAAGGTCTCGAGCATGCGCCGGCCGAGTAGATAGAGGGGGAACTGCGGCCCGGGAACGTTCGTCACGACCAGGTTGAACAGGCGCTGGCGCGCGGAAAGCCGCGCGGCCTGATCCATGATCGTCGGTGGCGCGAAGGCCGTCAGCTCCGTGATCACCTGTGCGCCGACGGCCTGGCCGCCCGACTTCAGTCCGCGCAGCTCCTGGCGCACGATGTCGAGCCGCGCGACCGGATCCTGGCACCACACGGGCAACGGCGCCATCATCGCCGCCACCCGGTTGCCCAGCGCGCCGCGCTCGACGTCCGAGCGCACACTCACCGGGACCATCGCCTTTAGCTCCAGTCCGTCCGTCTGCCGGCCTCGGCGACGCAGGTGTGCGCCGAGCGCGCCCGCCACCGTGGCCAGCACCACGTCGTTGACCGAGCCGCCCAGCTCGTTCTTGATCGCCTTGAGGTCGCCCAGGTTGGCGCGGACCCACGTGAAGCGCCGATGCGGCCCAATCGGCTCGTTGTAGGGCGTGGACGGCGCGGGATTGAGCCCGGCCCACGCCATGGCGCCGACGCCGATGGCGGCGTCGCGGGCGCCCTCGAGCACGCGGAGCGGGCCGCGCAGGACCGCCCGCACGGAGCGGGTGACCTCGGCCGGGATCGTGGCGCGCTCCACCAGCGCCTCGGCGAGCAGCTGCGCGCGGCTCGGAAGCGGACGCGGGAGCCAGCGGTCGCCCGGATCCGTGGGCGCGGCGGGCTCCGGCGAGGTGTCGAACAGCACCGAGACGATGTCCATGCCCGAGATCCCGTCGACCAGCGCGTGGTGGGTCTTGGCCAGCAGCGCGAAGCGATCGCCCTCGAGTCCCTCGGCCAGCCACAGCTCCCAGAGCGGCTTGTCGCGATCGAGCTGCTGCGCGAACACCCGCCCGGCGAGGCTCTTCAGCTGCTCCTCGGAGCCGGGGGAGGGGAGCGCCGTGTTGCGCACGTGGTAGCGCAGGTTCAGGTGCGGGTCGTCCACCCACATCGGGCGGCCCTGACCGAGTGGCACGAAAGCCAGGCGCTGGCGATAGCGGGGTACGAGCGCCAGCCGGCGATCGATCGCCTCGAGCAGCTCGTCGTAGGGGGGAGGGGAACCCTCGAACAGCATCACGGACGCCACGTGCATGTGCGACGAGGAGTCCTCGAGGTGGAGGAACGACGCGTCGAGGGCGGACAGGCGATCACGGACCATGGTGGACAGTTGAAACTAGCGCAAGAGGGTCCGGGGCGGGAGGTGCGCGAGGGTGCGTTCCCATGCCGAGTTGACGTACCCGCTCGGCGTTCTCGTGCGCGACATCGCCTACTCCTGCAGGCCCAGGGCTTCGAGGGCTTGGGCGACGTCGCCGTACATCCGGACCCTTACGACGCGGCCCTCCCGGAAGTCGGCGATCTGTGCGAAACGCCCAGATTCGACGGGCGCGCCGCTGCCCGCTCCTGTTCCGTGCGCCCGGGTGATCGCGAGGACGCGATTCTGCCCTACGCAGCGGCACTCCTCGATCTCCAGCGCAATACCGCTGATCGCCTCCGCCCACGTCCCCCAGAATCGCTTGACCCCCTCGTGCCCGTGGTACGTGGTCGCGTCAGGGGCGACACTCGCGTGGACGCTCCACTCGATCGCGGGGTCAAAGCCAACGACCGCCGCCTCATAATCGCCGCGGCTGTACGCCTCCATCCCTCGCCGGAAGATCGTCGCCGGGTCGTCGTGCGACATCGCCCGCCCAGTATCCCGCTCCCTGCTGATGTCAAAGGTTGGCACCCGAATCCAGGCACGATGTGGGAGAAGGTGGCGAGTCGGACTCCCCCGAATGCCGGCAGTCTTGGTGGGAGGATCTTCTGGAAGAGGGCAGGGTGTGACGAAGCTTGGCCCGCCAACCTGTCTGGCGTCTCATGGCCCCCAGCGGCGCTTTTGCGCCGGTGTGCCGGTGACCGACATCGCCGAGGAGTTCGAGCTCAGCCGGCAGGCAGGAATCGAGGATCGCCCGTCGCGACTAGCGCCCGTTACCAGGCCCGCGACCGCTGGTCCGCCCGGTCGCGCTCCATGATGTCGTCGATGGCCTCGAAGACTTCCAGCCACTCGTCCTCGTCGGACCACGCCGCACCGCGCTCGCGCGCCGACCAAATCGCACGCGCGATGACCGCGCCGCGAGCGAACTCGGCCAGGCTGATGCCGTGGTGGTGGGCCTCGCGACCGATGCGCTCATAGAGCCTCTGGGGCACACGGAACTGGATCGTCGCCGGCCGCTCGTTGTGCATATGCATCACTTTACGCCCACTCCGCGGGGCCGTGTTAGGAATGGATGTAGGACTTGCCGGAGCGGACTTGCACTAGCGGCCCTGCGAGTGTAGGTGCGCGGAAACGAGGGGCCGGGGCGAGGCCGACAACGCCTGGAGGCCTGGCACAGGAGGTTTGGACTCAAATGCAAGAAAGTACGTACCCGGGTGGCACTGCCGCTCTACCTGCGGCGCCATCGAAGAAGCCGATCGTGGCGGCGCTCGTGGCGCTCATCGTTGGTGGTGCGGCGGCTACCGGCGTCTGGTGGCTGACCGACAACGACGTGGACATCCTGCCGGAACCGGCGACGAAGGTCATCGTCACTCAGCCTGTCGAGCCCGGCGCGGGCACGGCGGCAAAGGACGAGGCGGCTATCGCGGCCGCGGTCGGAGGCTCGGGGATGGAGGTCAATCCTTCCACCGGCCACGCGAACAACCCCGCCGAGCAGCAGTACGAGCCCTCACCCGGCGCCTCCGGGTTCGGCAAGGACGAGGCCGCAACCGCCGGAGCCGTCGGCTCGAAGGACTAAAGCGAGAACGGGGCGACGGGCGACTACGCGGACGGTCCGCGCCCGCCCGACGCGCCCAAGGACTCCAGCGAGACCGCCGCAACCGGCGATAGCGCTCCCTAGACCCCCCATCAGAAAGGGGCGGCTCGGCCCAGTTCCCCTACTCAACCCGCGCCGGGTCGCCCCTTTCGCAAGCACAGGAAGCAACGCTGGCCTACAACGGAGCCGCGGGAACGCTTACGGCGGAGGACCGGCGCAAGAGGACGATCTTCACGTTCGGCTTCAGCGGTTAGTCCTGTGTCCGGCTGGGACCGCCACGCCGCCTCGAGGGCGTCATGGTGGCGTCGCCCGTGTCAACGCGGTCGAGAATCCCTCAACCTAGAGCGGTCTGATTCAAGAGGGTCAGCTGATCGCGCGCAACCGCCTCGTCTTGGTCAAGCCCCGCGACCCGCACGCCGACCAGCCGCACCGGCTGGGCGGGATCGAGGCGCCTCAACAGCTCCGACGCCACCTGCCAAACCTCCTCCGGCTCGCTGACCGGCCACGGAATCGTACGCGCCCGGGTGACCGTGGAGAAGTCGGCGTAGCGCACCTTGATGCCGATCGTCCGTCCGCGACGGTCCTCACGCACCAGCGTCGAGCAGAGCTGCTCCGTCAGGCGGCGCAGCTGTGGCTCGAGGGCCGCCAGGCCGCGCAGGTCGTGATCGAAGGTGGTCTCGCGCGATTCCGACTTCGTGACGCGGACCGTTTCGAATCCGCGATCGTCCTCGAAGCGCGCCAGCCGGCCGAGATAGGGGCCGAGGCGCGGTCCGAACCACTGCGTGAGGTGGTCGTCGGGCGTCGCCCCGAGCTCGCCCAGGGTGGAGATGCCGCGCCGCTCGAGACGCTCCGCCGTCTTCGGGCCGATGCCGGGAACCAGCCCGGGCCGGGCGCCTCTGAAGCGCTCTCGGGCTCCCTCGGCCGTGAGCACGACGAAGCCATCCGGCTTGTCGGCATCCGAGGCCACCTTGGCCACCAGCTTGCTCGGCCCGATTCCGATCGAGCAACCCAGGCCGGTCTCCTCGATCACGGCCGCCTTGACTCGGCGGGCGGCCGAGCGCGGCCGCTCGAACCCGCTGAGGTCCAGGTACGCCTCGTCGAGCCCGACGACCTCCACCCGCTCCACGTGCGCCCGAAGCACCGCCATCACCTCGGCGGAGCGCGCCCGGTAGGCGTCGAAGTCGGGTGGGAGGAACGTGGCGTGGGTGCACAGTCGGCGGGCGCGCTCGGCGGGGGTCGCCGAGAAGATGCCGAAGCGGCGAGCCTCGTAGCTGGCGGTGGTTACCACGGCTCGCGGCCCGTTCCCCGCCACCACCACGGGCAGGCCGCGCAGCTCGGGCCTGCGCTGGAGCTCCACGTTCACGTAGAACGCGTCCATGTCGATATGCGCGAACACCTGGGCCGCGCCGGCGGGAGGCACGTCACGAGCCTACGCGCCGCCCCCGACGCAACCGCAGGTTGTGCCTAGCCCGCTTGGTTGATGGGCCGCACCAGCACCTCGTTCACGTCCACGTGCGGTGGCTGGGTCAGCGCGAACATCACCGCCCGGGCGATGTCGTCGGCCTCCAGCGCCCCGCTCGGGCGGTTGTCGAAGAACGGGGTGTCGACCATCCCGGGCTCGATCAGGGTGACCTTGATCGCGGTCTCGGTGATCTCCTGGCGCAGCGCCTCGCCAATGGCGCCGACCGCAAACTTCGTGGCCGAGTACAGGGAGCCCGGCAGCACGCGCCGCCCGGCGACCGAGCTGGTTAGCAGTATGTGCCCGCGTCCCTCGCGCCTGAAGTGTCCCAGCGAGGCGCGAATCGACAGGGCGACGCCCAAGATGTTCGTGTCGATCATCGACTTCCAGTACTCGACCGACTCCTCGAGGAAGCCGCGCCTGGCCCCCAAGCCCGCGTTGGCGAAGAACGCGTCGAGCCGGCCAAAGCGCTCGAGCGTCTCGCGCACCAGCGCCTGCTGGTCGTCCCAGCTCCTGACGTCGCAGCGGAGTGCGAGCGCCCTCTCGTCGCCGCCGAGCTCGTCGCGCAACGTCTCGAGCTTGTCCTGGGAGCGCGCCGCGAGCGCCACTCGATAGCCGAACTCCGCCGCCCGGCGGGCCGTGGCCGCGCCGATGCCGGTGCTGGCGCCGGTGATGACGAGAACGGGTTCGTCTGCCATTGCCCGGAGGTTCTACCAGGCCGGATGGTGTGCGCCCGCGTTTCCGGTTGCGCGGTCGGGGCCGGGGGCTGGGTGAGGAGGGTGGCTTGCGCGCGCGTCCGGGGCGATCCGGTCCCCGCCCGAGCCGACGCGTTCGACCTTCCCTTGGCATAGGCAACAAAGGGTCGAACGCGTGAGGGTCGGGCGCGGCCGGCCGTGGCCCGGCGGCCCGCGGAGCCGACCGGAGGACGGACTACGGACCGAGCCGCTCGATCGTCCAGGTTCCGGCGGACGATCGCTCGTAGCGAAAGCGGTCGTGCAGCCGGTTCGGCCGATGCTGCCAGAACTCCCACGCCTCCGGCTCGAGCCGATAGCCGCCCCATTCCTCGGACACCGGCAGCTCTCCGCGCGGATGCTCGCGATCGAGCCCCGCGACGCGCTCCTCGAGCCATTCCCTGTTCGGCACGGGCCGGCTCTGCGGCGAGGCGAGCGCGCTCAGCTGACTCGCGCGCGAGCGGCTGTGCGCATAGGCGACGCTCTCGGCGCGCTCCGTGCGTCGTACGCTCCCCTCGATCCTGATCTGGCGTCCCAGCTCGGGCCAGTGGAACAGGAGCGCGGCACGCGGATTGCGCTCGAGCTCGATCGCCTTGCGGCTGCCGTAGCTCGTGAAGAAGGTGATGCCGCGCTCGTCGAAGTCCTTCATCAGCACCATCCGCACGGACGGTTCGCCACTGCCCGTGGCCGTGGCGAGCGCCATGGCGTTCGGCTCGACGGTGCCGCCACTGCGCGCCTCGTCGAGCCACGCGGCGAGCTGAGCGAGCGGATCGTGTTCGAGTTCGTCCAGCAGCAACGGACGGTCCTGCATGTGCGTCACGCGCGGGAGTCTCGCCGATCAGGCTCCGCCGCAGGCCGCCGGAACGCGCACTACCGGCGCCTGGCCGATCGACCCCTCTCCGGCGCGGCCCGCGACCTTGCAGAAGGCGTAGCGTCCGCTGTCGAAGTCGATCCGCACCCTGTAGGGGTGGCCGATTGCGCCGCCCTCGTGCTCGGCGGTCGCGCCGAACGCGGCGGTCACCGCGAGGCAGGCGTACCGGCCAAAGCGGCGGGAGGGATCTTCCTCCGCGCCGGGTCGCTCCACGGTGCGCGGGTACGGCTCGCACTGCACCCGGCGGATCGGCCCGCTGAGTGCACCCGTCTGGACGCGCGCGCGGGCGTCACGCCGGACCGCCACGGAGGCCTCGGCCAGCAGGTGCCGGCGGGCGGCGAGGCTCCCGGCCGCCGGCTCACCACGGGCAAAGCGAGGCTGCTGCTCGCGTCGCTGGCGCTCGACGCGCTGGGCCCGCGCGCGCTCGAGGCGCTCCGCCTCCGCACTCGCGCGCTCCTCCTTGCCCCGCTCGATCCCGGGTCCCAAAGCCAGCACCAACCCGACGGCGACGAAGGGCAGAAGGGCGACGCCGACTTTGCCCGCGGGCGGCAGCCGCCCCCAGATCCACGCCGGCAGGCCGGCGAGCCCGGGCAGGGGCTCATACTGGTCGCCGCCCGCGCCCGGAGCCACCGCCCGCGCCCGGAGCATCACCGCCCGCGCCCGGAGCATCACCGCCCGCGCCCGGAGGATCACCGCCGCTTGGGGAGGAACCCCGCCGCATTCCCGGTAGGATACATGCATGACTCATGCATTTGTGCCGGAGGAGGGTCGCTCCGCCGGTGAACGGTCTTCTGCGCGGGAAGGGGGCGCGGACCGCGGCGGGGGCGCCCGCGACGCGAACCTTCTCGGCGCCCTCTCGCTTGCGGTGGCCGAGCGCGTCGAGGCCGCGACCAGGGCGGCCGCCGCCCACGGGGGTTCGGCGCCCGCGGCGCTCGCGGCGCTCGACGTCTTCCTAGGCGGCTCCTCGATCGACACGGTCCGCAAGCCGCTCGGGCTGACGCACTCCGCGGCGGTTCGTCTCGTCGATCGGCTCGAGGTCGCCGGGCTCGTCAGGCGCGGGGCGGGGGCGGACGGTCGATCGGTGGCCGTCTTCCTAACGCGGGCGGGGCGGCGCGCGGCGGCCGAGGTGCGAGAGAGCCGGATGCGGGCGGTCGCCGAGGTGCTCGCGCCGCTCGACGCGGACGAGCGCTCGCAGCTCACCACGCTCGCGGAGAGGTTGCTCGGCGGGCTCACCTCCGGCCGAGCCGACGCCGGCCACATCTGCCGGCTGTGCGACGCCGACGCCTGCGGCCACGCGGAGGGCCGATGCCCCGTCACGCGCGCAGCGGACCGGGCGGAGGCGTCCGCGACGGCCGCTTCGTAAGCTCCCGGACTGACCACGACCGAGGAGAGGCAATGCCGAGGAGAACGGCAAGCGCGCGCTGGGACGGCTCCCTGCAGGAGGGGTCCGGAACGATGCGAATGGCGAGCGGTGCCTACGAGGGCCCGTACTCGTTTCAGTCGCGCTTCGAGGAGGGCGACGGGACGAATCCGGAGGAGCTGATCGCGGCCGCCCACGCCGGCTGCTTCTCGATGGCGCTGTCGGGTGAGCTCGGGCGCGCGGGCCATGAGCCCGACAGCGTCGAGACCGAGGCCACCGTCCAGCTCGACAAGGTGGGCGACGGCTTCGGCATCACTCACATCGTCCTACGCACCCGAGCACGGGTGCCGGGGATCGACGCGGACGAGTTCCGGCAGCATGCGCAGGCCGCGAAGGACGGCTGTCCCGTCTCGCAGGCGCTCGCGGGAGTGGAGTCGATCGAGCTCGAGGCCGAGCTCTTGTAGCGATGCCCACGCTCGGGGAGCCATTCGCGCTCGATCCGGCGCGATCCGCGCTGCTCGTGGTCGACATGCAGAACGACTTCGTGCGCGAGGGTGCCCCGCAGGAGGTGCCGCAGGCCCGCCTGGTCACCGGGACGATCGCCACCGCCCGGGCTCGACGGCCACTCGAACGGCGCCGAGCAGATCGCCGTCCGCGCCCGCGACGGCGTTTGTTTCCTCGCTGCATGCTGGGCGCATGCAGGGGGTTGGGCACATTTCGGGAAAATACGTCCCGTTTCGTGACCAACCCCCTCGCGAGATTGCGATTGCGAGGGTCGCCGAGCGCCAGCACAACCTGATCCGCCTCTCCCAGCTGCGAGCCCTCGGGCTCAGCGCGGACGCCGTACGCAAGCGAGCGGCCCAGGGGCGTCTGCATCGCATATACCAATGCGTGTATGCGGTCGGCCACGGGCGGCTCGGTCGCAAGAGACATTGGTTGGCGGCGGTCCTCGCGTACGGGCCGACGGCAGTGCTGTCGCGGCGGTCGGCGGCCGCACTTTGGGGTTGATGTCGTTCTGGGTCGTGCCTGGAGCGCGCGATCGAACGCGTCGAGCCGATCCGGTTCTGGGTCGTGCCCTGGAGCGCGCGATCGAACGCGTCGAGCCGATCCGGTTGTCATAAGCGCCGTTATCGGACGTTGGAGAATTCGCCTCAGGCGTCACGCCGCTCGCGCAGAAGCCCCTCGAGCCGCCCGCGCAACCGGTCCACGTCGGGTCGGCGCCCGGTGAACAGCTCGCAGCCGCACCAGGTGTGGAGGCGCGCGCGACGGATCAGCTCGGCCATGCCGGACAGGTAGTTCTGGTCCAGATACAGGAGCACCGTGGGCCCTCGCCGCAGAGGCAGGCTACCCCGTGGGTGAGGCCATCCCCCCCGCCAGGCATACTGACGAGGCATGGCTGACTCACATCCGAGCGACATCCCCACCCAGCGCTTCGGGCGCTCCAAGACGGCGACCGAGCGCATTCGGGAGGTCACCTTCCCGATCGTTGCGATGCGCGGCTACGATCGCCGCGCCGTCGACGAGTTCGTTGAGCAGATGATCGAGTTGGTGAGCGAGCTCGAGGGCCGTCAGAGTCGCGAGGCTGTCGTACAGCGCGCGCTGGACGAGGTCGGCGAGGAGACCGCCGGCATCCTTCAGCGGGCGCACGAAACGGCCGACGAGATCGCTGCCCGCTCACGGGCCCAGGCCGAGGGGCGGCTTCAGCGGGCCGAGCGAGAGGCGGACATCATGCGCCGCGACGCAGACGTCTATGCCGAGCAGGTCGTCGTCGACACCCGCCTGCTGTGGGAGGAACGACAGCGGCTGATCGACGACATCCGTCAGCTGGCCGACGAGGTGCTCGCCACGGCGGACGACGCGATCGAGCGCGTCAAGATGCCCGAGCCGCTCCGCGAGCCGGACGCAGCCGCCGCCGACTCCCCGACGACCGAGGTCGAGCTCGACCTCCTGCCGGGCGGCGCCGCGGAGGGCACCGACGAGCTGGAGGCCCTGGGCGCGGACCCGGGCGAGGACGTGCCACCCGAGCCACCGCAACGGGCCGAGCCCGCCGGCGAGCCACGCGAGCCCGCCGGGGAGCCACGGCGAGACGAGCCCGGGCCTGGCAAGGACGATCCGCTCGCCGACTCTCGCCGCATGAAACCCCGCGGCGAGTAGCCGCGTGGGAAGGCTGGCCGTGCGGGTCCAGGCGCGGGCCCGCCGAGACGAGATCGCCGGCGAGCGCGCCGGAAGCGTGCTCGTCCGCGTCACGGCGCCGCCGCTCGAGGGCAAGGCGAACGCCGCCGTCTGCAGGTTGCTGGCAAAGCGCTTGGGGCTGGCTTCCGGCAGGGTGGCCGTGGTGCGCGGCGCGTCCTCGCGCGACAAGGTCATCGAGATCGACGGAATCGCCTCGGATGAGCTGCGCCGGCGACTCGGCATCGAAGGCGATCGCCGCGCCGGCTCCCCTAACCGTTGAAGATCTGAGATCGGCGCCCGTCTGCGAGACTCCCCGATCAGTGCCCAAGCAGAAGCAGATCAAGATGCAGATGCAGGTCGGCGCGCTCGCCGCGATCCCGCAACTCGAGTCGCGCACCGACGAGCAGCTCCAGAGCGAGTCGAAGCACCGCGTGGCCGCGAAGGCGATCCTCGGCGCCCGGGCCGCCGAGCGCTATGACGTGAAGGCGGCTCGGCGGTACTTCAACGAGGCGCTCGCGGGCTCCCACCCACAGGAGCGCCCTGCGCTGCGGCAGATGATGAAGGCCTCCCTGGCGCTGGCCGAACGGCGTCCCGACGAGTTGAAGGTCGCGATGGAGGCGCTCGGTCAGGAGGCGCCGTCGGGCCGCCAGCTCTTCATGCTGCGGATGATGGGGCTGTTCATTCCGCCGTCGAGCGCGGGGATCGTGGCCCGAGTGCGAGGAATCCTCTTGCTGATCGCGCTGGTGATCGTGCTGCTCGCGGTCGGATTGGGCCTCGTCAAGCTCATCGCGCTGCCGTTCGGCGGCATCAGC
Source organism: uncultured Thermoleophilaceae bacterium (assembly GCA_963812915.1). Lineage (GTDB taxonomy): Bacteria > Actinomycetota > Thermoleophilia > Solirubrobacterales > Thermoleophilaceae > JACVRW01. The sequence goes on from CAWEXB010000007.1 coordinate 309,417, forward strand.
ACCGGCCCCGCGGTCTTTTTCGGCTTCCTCTTGGTGGTCATCGTGCTGGGGGTGCTGGTCCTGTTCGGCAGACGTCGCCAGGCGAGAGCCAGAGACGCCCGAGCCGCCGGCGGCCCGGCCTAGCAAAGCTAGTTCAACGAGGCCGAAAGGCGGCGCCGGTGTTCCCGCGATAGCGGGTGGTCGGCGCCGAGCTCGGTGAAGATGGCGACCATGACCCGGCGGATCAGGTCCTGCCGCTCCGGGTCCGGCAGGACGCCCTGAAGCCGCTCGAGCGCACCTGCGGCGTCGCCCGCGTCCCACGCCTCGAAGGCGGGCTTCAGATCCTCCTCCCCGGCGAGGCGGGCGCGTGCGGCGAGACCTTCGGCGACGAAGTCGCCCTGGGCGCCCTCGAGCAGCTCGATCGCCTCGTCCGTGTCGCCGCGCCGGAGAAGGATGCGGCCGAGCTCCCGCCTGGCGGCGAGGTGGCCGGGATCCAGCTCCAGCGCTCGGCGCAGCGCGTCCTCGTCGCCACTCTCCACCAGCTGATCCGCCTCCGAGGGCAGGACCGAGTCGAAGAAGCGCTCCACCTCGGCCGGCGGGATCGCGCCGGTGAATTCGGCGGCCACGCTGCCGTCGCGAAATGCCTTGACGGCGGGGATGCCCTGAATACCAAAGGCCGCCGCGAGGCGCTGGTTGGCGTCGACGTCGACCTTGGCCAGCTCGATCTTGCCGGCACGGGCGGTCGCCGCGCGCTCCAGCGCCGGGGTCAGCTGCTTGCACGGACCGCACCAAGCGGCCCAGAAGTCGACCACCACCGGCACCGAGCGCGAGCGTTCGAGGACGCGCTGCTCGAACTCCGCCTCGTCGACGTCGAAGACGGTCGCCTCAGGATTCACGGACCCTCGTTTCCTCGATTACCACTGTCTCGAGCGGTGTGCCGGCCTCACCGCTCGCGGGGTCGCCGAGCGCGCCGATCGCCTGGACCACGGCCAGTCCTTGTACCACCTCGCCGAGCACGGCGTACTCCGGCGGGAGCCCCGCGTCCGGGGCGGTGACGATGTAGAACTGGCTGCCGGACGTGCCGGGCGGCTCCGCGGCGGACTTCGCCATCGCCACCACGCCCTCCGTGTAAGCGGTGTCGGGCGGCGGCACGTCGCGTACGGAGTACCCGGGGCCGCCGGTGCCGCTGGCGGTGGGGTCGCCGCCCTGGATCACGAAGTCGGGGACGATGCGGTGGAAGACGGTGTCGTCGTAGAACCCGCTCCGCGCGAGCGACACGAACGACGCGGCCGTCTTCGGCGATGTTCTCTGATCGACCCGAATCGTGATCTCGCCGCAGCTCGTCTGGAGCGAGACCTCGTACGTCTTCGCCGGATCCAGCTCGTTCTTCGGTCTCTGTGCGCCGCCGGCTCGCCTCGGCGCCGGTTGCTCGACGTCGGTGCCGCAGGCCGCGCCGCCGCTCCGCTCGGTCCGATCCGGACTGGCCTCGGCGCCGGATTCGGCGTCGTCGTCGCCGCAGGCGGCCAGCGCCACCGCGGCCGCGCACAGCACCAAGGTCAGAGTCCGGAACACGGCGTTTTAGGCTAGCGACGTGGCCATCTCCCCTCTCGCAGCCCGCTACGACCAGTTCATCCTCGATCTCGATGGCTGCGTGTGGATCGGCGGGGAGCCGACGCCGCGGGCCGTCGAGACGCTCGAGGCGCTACGCGACGCCGGGAAGCGGGTGGCGTTCGCAACCAATGATCCCCGCGGCGCGACGGAGGACTTCGTGACACGACTCTGGCGACTCGGGATCAAGGCGTCGCTGCGCGACGTCGTCACCGTCGGCGGGGCGTTGCAGCACCTGCTGGCCGAGACTCGCTCGGGCCGCACCGCGTTCGTGATCGGCACCCCTCCGCTGCGAAGGCACGTCGCGGACGCCGGTCTAAGGGTGCTGAACGGGACGGACCTCGCCTCCCGCGCCGAGGTCGTGGTCGTGGCGGGCACCGAGGACCTCGTCTACGACGACCTGCGCCAGGCCACGCTCGCCGTTCGCCGCGGCGCCGACTTCCTCGCCACCGGGCGCGATCCCACCTACCCGCAGCCCGACGGCCTCTGGCCCGGCACGGGAGCGATCCTCGTCGCGGTCGAGTACGCGAGCGGCCGCACCGCCGAGATCGTCGGGAAGCCTCAGCCCCAGCTGCTGCGGACCGCTCTCGACCGGCTCGGCGACGGCCGAACGCTCGTGGTGGGCGACCGCGTGGACACGGACCTAGCTGCGGCGGCCGCGGTGAAGCTCGACGCGGCGCTCGTGCTCACCGGGCAAACGAGCCGCGCGGACGCGGACGGCTTCGAGCCGAAGCCAGTCGGCATCGCGGAGACGCTGGCAGAGCTGTTGTTGGCGAGTTGAGCTCAGGGCACGGCGACCACCTCCAGCCGGGCGCTCACCGCCGCCGGGTCCACGCCCAGCAATGCACAAGCCTCCGGCGTGACCCGCAGGCCCGCCGCCGCGGCGTCGGCGAGGGCGACCTCGGGATCCACGCCGCGCGCCTGGTGCAAGTGCGCCGCGCAGACCGCGGCCGCGAAGTCGGTTTGGTGGTCCCCGTGCACGGCCACCGAGCCGGCGCGCCGCAGCTCCCGCCGCAGGAGCGGGAGCAGCTCCTCGAGCTGTTCGGCCCCCTCCTCGGTGGAGGGCACCGGGACGTGGTGCCAGTCGAGGCCCACCGCCTCGTAGGCGGCGAGGTTGTGTCTGGATTTCATGGTCGATACGACCAGGCGCACGCCGCGGGCCTCCAGATAGGCGATCTCGGCCGCCCGGCGATCGGGGCGGTGGCTCCTCCCCCCTCCCCCCGGGCGCTCGAGCGCGCATAGCTTGCGTGGGCGGGCCCACCAGATCCGCTTCGGCTGTGTCGGCGACGCGTTCACGCCCGGATAAGGTCGGCCAGCGCCAGATTCGCCCCCGGCCCAAGTCACTATCGTTGGGCCGTCATGTGCCGCGTATTCGGCTGCGTCGCCGCGGAGCCCGTTTCGATCCGACACGAGCTGCTCGACGCGGAGAATCCGATCATCCGCCAGTCCGAGGACCACGACTCGGGGTGGGGCATGGCCGTGTATGAGCGTCCCGACGGCAGCGAGGTGAAGCTCGTCCGCTTCCCCGAGGCCGCCTACAACGACGGCTCGTTCGTCACTGCCACCTCGATGCGCGGCCGGATCTTCAACGTGCACGTGCGCCGGGCAACGATGGGCGGGCTCTCGCTCGTGAACACGCATCCGTTCATTCTCGGCACGTACTCGCTCGGCCACAACGGCACGATCGTGCGCTACCCGAGCCTGCTCCAACCGGGAGTGAGCCGACCCATCGGCGACACGGATTCAGAGCACTTGTTCAACCTGCTGATGTCCGACTACGACCCAGCGGAGCCGATCGAGGGCCTGAGGCGCACCGTCCGGACCGCGGTCGAGCGCTCACCCTTCTCCGGCCTCAACATCCTGTTCAGCGACGGCGAGCGTCTCTTCGCGTACAGGCTCGGCATCTTCGGGCTGCACTGGCTCGCGCGGCCGGGTCAGCTGCTCGTGGCGTCCGAGAAGGTGACCGACGAGCCCTGGCACAGCGTGCAGCAGGACGTGCTGCTCGTGCTCGATCCGAACGATCTCGAAGAGCCTCACGCCGAGCGCCTGCTCGGGGACCAGCTCGTGGCGCGAGCGGAGATCCGCAAGGTCGACCTTCAGCCGCATCTGCGCGGCGAGGCGCGCGGCGCCGCGGCGGCCGAGCGAGCGCGGGCAGCGGCCGCGGAGTGAGCCGGCGCTTCGCGCTGCTGGTCAACCCGGCCTCGGCGGGCGGGAAGGCCCTCCAGGCGCTGCCCGAGGTGCACGCGGCGCTCGACCGATTGGGCGCGGCGCACCGCACGATCACGACCCGCAGCATCGAGCACGCCGGCGAGGAGGCCGCGCGCGCGGCGGAGCACGGCGAGACCGTGGCGGCGCTCGGCGGCGACGGCCTGCTGCGGCCGATCGCCGGCGCTCTCAAGAATCGCGAGTCGCCCCTCGCGCTGATCCCCTGCGGGCGCGGGAACGACCTCGCGCGCGTTCTGGAGATCCCCAGGGACCTCACCGAGGCCACCCGCATCGCCGTCGAGGGGGATGAGCGGCTGCTGGACGTCGCCAACGTGGACGGCACGCCGTACATGGGAATCGCGAGCCTCGGCTTCGATTCGGACGCCAACCGGATCGCCAACGAGGCGAAGCTCGTGCCCCGGAAGGCCGTCTACCTCTACGCGGGGCTGCGCGCCCTCGCCGCGTGGAAGCCCGCCGGGTTCACCGTGACCGTCGACGGCCGGCGGCACGACGTCAGGGGGTACACCGTGGCCGTCGGGAACTCCCGCTCGTACGGCGGCGGCATGCTCCTGCTCCCGGAGGCCGAGCTCGACGACGGCATCCTCGACGTCTTCGTCTCGAAGGAGTCCTCGAAGCTCACCTTTCTCCGCGGCATCCCGAAGGTGTTCCGGGGGACGCACGTCGACTCGCCGTACGTGGACACGATGCGCGGCGAGGTGGTCGAGGTGAGCTCCGACCGGCCGTTCGTCGTCTATGCGGACGGCGACCCGATCGCCGCGACGCCGACGACCATGCGGGTGGAGCGGCGGTGTCTGAGGGTGATAGTTCCCCGCGCGACGGCCTGATGTTCCGCGTCGCCCGCATCGTCGCCCGCTTGGCGCGGGCCGCGAGCCGCCGCCTCGGCCGCAGCGGTGGAACCACCGCGCCCGGGCGGCTCATGCTGCGCCTGTCACCCGGCGCGCTGGGACGCATGTCGCGGGAGCTCGACGCCGGCTCGGTGCTCGTGTCGGCCACGAACGGCAAGACCACGACGGCCGCGATGATCGCCGCCGCGCTCGGGCGCGACGGGCGGGCCGTGGTGCACAACCGCGCGGGTTCGAACATGTCCTGGGGCGTGGCAACGGCTCTGCTGGACGCCGGGCGCGCGCCGGGCCAGCTGGGCCTGTTCGAGGTCGACGAGGCATGGCTCCCGAAAGTCGCCCGCGATGTCCATCCGCGCCTGCTTCTGCTGTCGAACCTATTCCGCGACCAGCTCGACCGCTACGGCGAGCTCGAGCTGCTCGCCGACCGCTGGGCGGAACTGGTGACGGAGCTCGACGGGCGTGCCGGATTCGTCCTGAACGCCGACGACCCTCTCGTCGCGGACCTCGGGCGCGAGCGACGCGGGGTCACCTACTTCGGGCTGGAGGACGACTCGCAGGCGCTTGCCCGCCCTCCAGCACGCCGCGGACTCCAAGCACTGTCGCAACTGCGGCGCCGCCTACGCCTACGAGGCCGTGTACCTGGGGCACCTCGGCCGCTATCGCTGCCCGAACTGTGGGCGCGAGCGGCCGCGCCCGCAGGTGGCCGCGACGCGCGTGGAGCTCGAGGGCATGTCGGGCTCGCGCGTCGAGGTGCGCACGCCGCAGGGAGAGCTGACGGTGAGGCTGCCTCTGCCCGGTCTCTACAACGTCTACAACGCGATCGCGGCCCTCGCCACGGCGCTCGAGTTGGGCGTGCCGGCCGCCACGGCCGGGGACGCCCTCGAGCGCTTCGCCGGCACCTTCGGCCGCGTCGAGACGATCCCGATCGACGGGCGACGGCTCTCGATCCTGCTCGTGAAGAACCCCGCCGGGGCCAACGAGGTCATGCGCACGCTCACCCTCGAGGACGGCGAGCTCGATCTCTGGCTCGCCCTGAACGACGGCATCGCGGACGGGCGCGACGTGTCCTGGATCTGGGACGCGGACTTCGAGGTCCTCGCCGGCCGCGTCCGTCGTGCCGTCTGCTCGGGCACTCGCGCCGAGGAGATGGGCCTCCGCCTGAAGTACGCCGGGATCGGCGAGGAAGCCATCGTCGTCGACCGGGATCTCGCCGGTTCGCTCGACTCCGCGCTGCGCGGCGCGGAATCGGAGAGCGTGTACGCCCTGCCCACCTATACGGCGCTGCTCGACCTGCGCGACATGCTCGCGCGAAGGGGTCTCGCGAAGCGGTGGTCCGAGTGAACGACCCGGTCATCTGGCACGACCTCGAGTGCGCCTCCTACAGGACCGACCTTCCGATCTGGCGCGAACTGGCAGCGCGGGCCGGCGGCGCCGTCCTCGATCTCGGGGCGGGCACGGGACGGGTGACGCTCGACCTGGCAGAGCGCGGACACGCGCTCACCGCCGTGGACTCGGATGCCGAGCTCCTCGACGAGCTGGCTCGGCGGGCAGAGGAGGGCGGCCTCGAGGTAACCCGCATCCGCGCCGACGCCCGCGCGCTCCCGGACACGGGGCGGTTCGCGCTGGTGATCGCGCCAATGCAGTTCCTCCAGATCATGGGCGGCCCGTCCGAGCGCAGCCGGCTCCTGAGCGGGGTGGCCGCCAGGCTCCTTCCCGGCGGGCTCTTCGCGGCCGCCGTCACGGATCTCGACGAGGCGGTCGCTCCCGAAGACGCGGCGCCGCCGCTGCCCGATGTGACCGAGAGCGGCCGGTGGGTCTTCTCCAGCATCCCACTCGACGTGCGTCCCCAAGCCGACGGAATCGTGGTCGAGTGGCTCCGGCAAAAGGTCTCCCCGAGCGGGGAGCTCACGGAGCAGAGCCACACACAGCTGCTGGAGGAGCTCAGCCCCGACGAGCTCGAGCGCGAGGCAGGCGAGCACGGCTTGCGACCGGAGGCGCGGCACGAGCTGGGGCCGACCCGCGACTACGTGGGCAGCACGGTGGTCATATGCCGACGTTGAGGATCTGTGCGCTCTATCCGGAGCTGATGAACATCTACGCCGATCGCGGAAACATCGCCGTCCTTCGGGCGCGCTGCGAGTGGCGCGGCCTCGGGTTCGAGCTGGACGCGGCCAGCCTCGGCGACCCGCTCGACCCGAGCGCGCACGACTTCGTCTACATGGGCGGGGGCCAGGATCGCGACCAGGCGGCGGTGGCGCACGACATGGCGGCTACCAAGCGCGACGCGCTCCACGCCGCCGCGGACCGCGGGGCGGTCGTGCTCGCGGTCTGCGGCGGCTATCAGCTGCTCGGCCACTCCTACGAGCTGGGCGGGGAGGAGCTGCCGGGCGTCGGTCTCGTGAACCTGCACACCACGCGCGAGCCGGGGCCACGCCTGATCGGCAACTGCGCCATCGAGGCCGACTTGGGTGGCGGACCGCGCGTGATCGCCGGCTTCGAGAACCACGGCGGACGCACCTACCTCGGCGACGGGGAGCGCCCACTCGGACGAGTGTTGAGCGGCCACGGCAACAACGGTCGCGACGGCTTCGAGGGCGTGCACCGGCGAAACGTGATCGGCACCTACCTGCACGGCCCGCTGCTGCCGAAGAACGTCTGGCTCGCCGACCGTCTGATCGAGCTCGCGCTCGGGATCGAGCTCGAGCCGCTGGGCGACGACGCCCTCGAGGAGGCGGCGCACGCCTCGGCCCGGCGCGCGGCGGGCGTCTAGGACCCGCCGGAACCCGAGTAGCCGTCCACGGCGGTCAGGGCCGCGTCGCGGCTGGGACTGACCCGAAGCGTCCCGAGCATGTCGGTGAGCTCGAAGATCCGCCAGACCGGGCCGTCCGGGCAGACCACCGCGAAACCGCGGTCGCGGCGGCTCATACGCCGCTGGGCGCGCACGAGAAGGGCCAGCCCGGTCGAGTCCATGAACTCCACCGCGCTGAGGTCGACGATCAGCGACCCGGTCGAATCCGTGATCGCCTCGTTAAGCGCAGTGATCAAGCGCGGCGAGGTAGCGATGTCGATCTCTCCTCGGGCGACCAGCAGCTCGAAGCCGTCGGTCGTGATCCGCTCCACGGCAAGCGGGTGCACGGTGAGGCCACCCTAACCGATGTGTGGTACGCGCGTCAGCGTCCGGTCGAACCGAAACCGCCGCCGCCGCGCCCGGTCTCGTCGAGCTCCGCCGCCTCCTCGAGCCGCGGACCCTCCACCCGCACCACGAGGAGCTGGGCGATCCGGTCGCCGGCCGTCACCTCGAAGGATCGCTCCCGGTCGGTGTTCAGCAGCACCACGCGCAGCTCGCCGCGGTAGCCGGCGTCGATCAGCCCGGGGGCGTTCACCACGGAGATGCCGTGGCGAGCCGCGAGCCCGGAGCGTGGCAGAACGAGCCCGGCGTGTCCGGCGGGGATCGCAACCGCGATCCCGGTGCCCACGCTGGCGCGCTCCCCCGGCCCGAGCACGGCCGGCTCCGCCGCGTGGAGGTCGTAGCCCGCGTCGCCGTCGTGCGCGCGCGTCGGCGGCCGGGCGGCCCCGGAGAGTCGGCGGAAGCGGACGATCACGCGTGCGGCGACGCGCCGTCCTGCGAAAAGCGCTCGAACCGCTGGGCCGCCGCGGCCGGGACGCGCGCGCGCACGCGCACCCCCTCGGCCGTGTCCTCACGCTCGAGCTCACCGGCCAGCTCGTGCAGCTCCGAGAGGCTGCCCCCCTCCTCGTACGGCAGGAGCAGCTCCATCGGCCGGAGCGTGGCGAGGAACCGCGATTCGATTGCCTCGCTCAACCGCTCGAGCGCCTCCCCGGTCTCGCCCGAGACCTGCACCGCATCCGGAAAGCGGAAGGACAGCTCCCGCCGTCGCTCGGCGTCGAGCAGGTCGATCTTGTTGAGCGCCAGGAGCCGGGGCCGCTCGCCCGCTCCGATCTCCTCGAGCGCGTCGTCAACCGCGGCGAGCATCTCGTGGAGGTCGTGCTCGGGGACCGACGCATCCGCCACGTGCACGATCAGGTCCGCCCCGAGCGCCTCCTCGAGCGTCGCCGAGAACGCCTCCACCAGCTGGTGGGGCAGCTTTCGGATGAAGCCGACCGTGTCGGTGAGGAGATACGTGCGGCCGGCGATCTCGAACGAGCGCGTCGTCGGGTCGAGCGTGTTGAAGAGACGCTCCCGAACGCCGACGTCGGCGCCGGTCATGGCGTTCAGAAGCGTGGACTTGCCCGCGTTCGTGTACCCGGCGAGAGCGACCGTTGGCAGCCCCGCCCGCTCGCGCTCGCGGCGCATGGTCGAGCGGGAGCTCTTCGTATGGGTGAGCCGGCGCTTGAGCGCGGCGATGCGGTCGCGGGCAAGGCGGCGGTCGGTCTCGATCTGGCTCTCACCCGGGCCCCTGGTGCCGATGCCGCCATCCATTCGGCCGGCGCCGAGGCGCTCGAGGTGGGTCCACAGGCCGCGCATGCGGGCGAGGTTGTACTCGAGCTGTGCGAGCTCGACCTGCAGCTTGCCCTCGGCGCTGCTCGCATGGTCGGCGAAGATGTCGAGGATGATCGCGGTGCGGTCGATCACGGGAACGCCGAGCGCCTCCTCGAGGTTGCGCTCCTGGCGGGGCACGAGCTCGTCGTCGCAGGCCACCAGGTTCGCGCCGCTCTCCGCGATGGCCCGCTTCAGCTCCGCCAGCTTGCCGCGGCCGAAGTAACGGTCGGGGTCGGGATGTTCGCGGCGCTGCACCAACTCCCCCGCGACCGCCACGCCGGCGGTGCGGAGGAGCTCGCGCAACTCGCCTAGATCCGGCTCCCCCGGCGTGGCGGCAATGCAGAGCGCCCGCTGGCGCGCCCGCCGGTTGGTGATTCCCTCGCCGTAGCGAGTTTCGGCGATGCGACCGTTACGGCCTCGATTCACTGTTCCCAGTCTAGGCCCCTATTCCGCGATCGTAGGGAACCGGAGCCGTTCCACGGGTGGCATCACGCCCTCGCTCGTGAACGCGTCCGGGACCGAGCTGCCGGGCAGCACGACGACGCCCTCGTCGGGATCGCCGAGCCAGGAGGCGTGACCGACCGCGTAGCGGTGGGCGCAGAGGGCGCAGGCGACGGCGTCGAGCTCCTCGATCCGGCGGTGCCAGAGGTCGCCGCCCTCGTCGATTACGTGGTCGCCGCTCAGCTCGTCCACGCGCAGCTGCAGCCCCAGCGGGTGCCGCTTGGCCGGTAGCCGCCGGCCCTGGAGCGCATAGAACACGCCGTCGGCGTTCGTCTCGAACAGCGGGAACTCGCCGTAGGCGCCGTCGCCGACCGAGCCGTCCTGGATTCCCTCGGACGGCCGGAACCGCGGAAGGTCTGCCAGCAGCTCGGCCAGCCGCTCGGTCTCGGGAGACCCCGCCTGCGGCGACACACCGCGCTGCGAGAGCTGGGCATCGCACTCGCGCCGCTGCCGGCCCGCCCGGGGCTGCCCGAGTGGCGCGCCAACGGCGACCACCACATCCCCGAGCGCCCGGAGCTCGGTGGCCACCTGTCCGGCGGAGCCGGGCTCGAAGAACATCGCGCTGAGACGGATCGGGGGATCGGGTGCCCGCACCTCCTCGAGCATCGAGAGCTGCAGGGCGTCCTGCATCGAGACTACGCCGCAGTAGCGCATCAGTTCGCGAGGCTACCGGTGAGGCGCTCGACCGCCTCGCTCAGGCGCTCGTCCGGCACGGTCAACGAGATCCGGAAGAAGCCCTCCCCGTTCGGTCCGTATGCGCCGCCGGGCGACAGCACCACGCCCGACTCCTCCAGGACCAGCTCACAGTAGGAAGCCGACGTATGTCCGGCGGGCACGGGCGCCCAGACGTAGATCGTTCCCTTGGGCGGCGTGACGTCCACGGCGATTTCCCGCAGGGCGTCGCAGACCAGGTCGCGGCGCCGCTCGTAGATCGCCTTCATCTCCTCGGGCGGCCCGGCGTCGAGGGCGGCGGCCGCGGCAAGCTGCACGGGCTCGAACATGCCGGAGTCGATATTGGTCTTGACCCGCCAGTACGCCGTGACCGCGTCTTCGTTGCCGACGATGGCCGCCGCGCGCCAGCCGGTCATGTTCCAGCCTTTCGAGAGCGAGAAGATCTCCACGCCGACGTCCTTCGCCCCCGGCGTCTCGAGGAAGCTGGGGGCGACGTAGCCGTCGAAGGTGGTCTCGGTGTACGAGGCGTCGTGCACCACCAGAACGTCGTGCTCCCGCGCGAACTCGACGACTCGCTCGAAGAGACCGTCGGGGAGCACGGCGCCGGTCGGGTTGTTCGGGTAGTTGAGATAGAGGAGGCGGGCACGCGCGGCGTCCTCGGCGGCGATCGCATCGAGATCCGGCGCGAAGCCAAGCCCGGGCACGAGCGGCATCAGCGCCGGCCGGCCGTCCGTCAGCAGCGGGCCGCCGGTGTAGACCGGGTAGCCGGGGTCGGCCGCCAGCGCGACGTCGCCGCCGTCGAGGAAGGCGAGGTTCAGGTTGAAGACGCACTCCTTGGCGCCGAGCGCCGGGATGATCTCGCTCTCCGGGTCCAGCGCCACGCCGAAGCGGCGCTCGTAGAAGCGCGCGAACGCCTCGCGCAGCTCCGGCCGTCCGCGGTTGGACGGGTACCGGTGCGTGGCGGGGTCGGCCGCGGCGCGGACGAGCGCGTCGACGACGAGCGCGGGGGTCGGCGTGTCCGGGTCGCCGATCCCGAGGCTGATCACGTCGACCCCGGCCGCCTTCTTCTCGCGGACCTTCCGCTCGAGCTCGGCGAACAGGTACGGAGGCAGGCGCTCGGATCGGCTACTCGGCTTCATTCAACCGCTCGATCAGCTCGTCGCTGAGCGTGCCGCGGTACACGGGCAGCGCCCAGCCGGTCAGGTCCAGGTGAAGGTCCTCCCCTACCTCCACCTCGAGCTCGCCGCCGTCCAGGCGGACGGTCACCGGGCTGTCCACGCCGCGCAGCACCGCCGCCACCGCCGCGCCCGTCGCGCCGGTGCCCGACGACATCGTCTCCCCCACTCCTCGCTCGTAGATGCGCGCGCGTATCTCGGCCTCGCCCGTCGGGCGCCAGAACGACACATTGGTCCGGTTCGGAAACAGCTCGTGTCGCTCGATCTCCGGTCCGTAGCGGCCGAGCTCGAGCTCTTCGAGGTCGTCCGGCACCTCGATCGTGCACTGCGGGTTCCCCACCTGGACGAACTGGAAGCGGAACTCGCGCCCGGCCGCGGTGAGGACGCCGGCGCCGTCCTCGCCTCCGCTCGGGAAGTCGCGTTCGAAGCGCAGGCGGGCCCGCCCCATGTCGATCGTGCACGTCGACGGGCCGGTGATGCGCGGGCGGATCTCGCCGGCGGCGGTGCCGACCGAGAAGCTGTCGTGCTCGACCCAGCCGTTGCGGCGCAGGTACATCACGGCCTGGCGCACTCCGTTGCCCGACAGCTCGGCCTCCGAGCCGTCGGGGTTGTAGATCCGGATGTCGGCCACGAAGCCGCGTTCCCCGCTCTCGCGAAGGAGCAGGATGCCGTCCGAGCCGATGCCCGTGTGCGGCGCGGCGAGCGCGCGTATGCGGTCGCCGGTGAGCTCGAACGGAAGCTCCCGCTCCTCGACGATCGCATAGTCGTTGCCGAGGGCCTGCCACTTCTCGAAGCGCACGGCGCGCCACTCTATCTGTGGCCTTCGTCGGCCAGCGCCCGCTCGATGCCCGCGGCCACCGCGTCTGGCGTGGCGGCGGTCACGTCCATCACGCGCACGCCCTCGAGCCTGCGCATCCAGGTGAGCTGCCGGCGGGCGTAGTTGCGGCTGCGTCGCTTCATGGCGTCGCGATCGCCTCGCAGCAGGTCATCGAAGCCGAGCGCGTTGCGGGCGGTGCGAGAGGCGTGCGCGGTGTGCGCCCTGCGCACCTCCTCGGCGGCGCCGGCGGCGACCATTTCGTCCACCCGCTCGTCGATTCGCGCGTACAGGGCGGCGCGCTCCAAGACGAGGCCGCAGAGCAGGGTCGGGTGGCGAAGCTCGGCGGTCCACAGCCGCGAGTGCTCCCCCGCCGGCGCGGGGTCCTCACCCATGTCGAGCAGCTCCAGCGCCCGGATCACGCGCGTGCGGTCGCGTGGTTGGATCGCAGCCGCGGCAACCGGGGCTCGCTCCGCGAGCTCCGCATGCAGCGCCTCGGAACCGCGGGCGGCCAGCTCCGCCTCCATCCGCGCGCGCACGCCGGGATCGGGCGGCGGGCGCAGCTCCAGGTCGGTAAGGGCCGCCTGGAGGTAGAGGCCGGTGCCGCCCACGACGATCGGCCGCCGGCCGGCGCCCAGCGCCGCGTCGATCTCGGCGTGCGCGCGGGCCGCGAACTCGCCTGCCGAGAACGTCTCCGTGACCGGCAGGAACGAGAGCAGGCGATGGTCGAGCCGCTCGCGCTCCTCCGCGGTCGCGGCGCCGGTGAGGGTCTCGAGTCCCTTGTAGACCTGAAGCGCGTCCGCCGAGACCGCGAGCGGGTCCTCGCCGCGGGCGCGCAGGCGCTCGGCGAGGGCGATCGCCACCGCGGTCTTACCCACGCCGGTCGGCCCGAAGAGCGCGATCACGTGCACCTGCGGGAGTATCGCCGTGGGTGCTGCCCGCCGCCGGAGTCGCTAGGAATAGGGGCGTGCCGAGACTGACGCTCATACTCCTCGCCGCGCTCGTCGCGGCCGCCACCGGCTGCCAGGAGTCGGGCTTGGACGAGCGTCGCGAGACCGCTAAGCCGCTCAAGGTCCAGCACGCGCTCGGGGAGGCGAAGGTGCCGGGAAACGCCGAGCGGCCGATGACGCTCACGACCGATGCCCTCGACGACACGCTCGCGCTCGACGTGCGGCCGGTGCGCGCGGCGGTGCCCGGCGGGCGCCTGCCGGAGTACCTGCGCGCGCCGGCACGCGGCGTCGAGGTGGTGCCCGCGGTGACGAGGCTGGATCTCGCCGCGATCGATGCGGCCCAGCCCGACGTGATCCTGGGAAGCGCGGCCGCCCAGCGAGGGCTCTACAACGCCCTGCGCCAGATCGCACCTACGGTCATGACGGACACGGGCGGGGTGCTGTGGAAGCTGAACACCCGCCTGTACGGGGAGGCCCTCGGGCGCACGAACGACGCCGAACGGCTGCTGATCGACTACGACCGGCGCTCGGCGCGGCTGGATCGACGGCTTGGCGAGCGGGCCGCGGACACGGAGGTATCGGTGGTGCTGGTGACGCCGCGAGAGGTGCGGATGGCCGGCCTCGAGTCGTTCCCCGGATCGGTGCTCGCCGACCTCGGGCTGTCGCGGCCGCCCGCGCAGGACGGTTCGCGCGACTACGAGACGGTGGCGGGCGAGCAGATCCCCGCGATCGACGGCGACCTGTTGCTGCTCTCCGTCGCCCCCGGAGCCGACGGTGCGCTGCGGCGTCTCGAGGCCAGGCCCGAGTGGCGGCGCCTGCGCGTCGTGCGCTCGGGGCGCGTCGTGCGCGTGGACGCGGGGACGTGGTGGTCGGGTGGCGGAATCCTCGCGGCCCGCGCGGCGATGCGTGACGTGGAGCGGGCCATTCCTCGGGGCTGAGGGGACGCCGGCAGATCGACTGGACCGAGGTGACCGGCCCCGGCCGGGGCTGCGCTCAACTCGCCCGAGCGAGCAGGGCCTCCTGCCCTGCAAGCGTCTGGCTGGTAGCCGAGGTGATGTCGACCGAGACGAGCTCCCCGGCGCGCGCCACACCCTCGAAGTTCACGACCTTGTTGTGGCGGCTTCGACCTCGCAGCCGCGAAGGATCGGTGCGCGACTGCCCCTCCACCAGCACCTCCAGCGCGCGACCTACGAACCGCTGGGCGCGTTCGTGGGCGTCCCGCTGAACCGCGTCGACCAGCCGCTGCATTCGCTCGACGGCCACCTCCTGCGCCACGAACTCGTCGGTGAACGTCGCCGCTTCCGTGCCTCGGCGGGGCGAATAGATGAACGTGAACGCACCGTCGAAGCCGACTTCCTCCACGACGGCGAGCGTCTCCTCGAAGTCGGCCTCCGTCTCGCCGGGGAAGCCGACGATGATGTCGGTCGTGATGGCGCAATCGGGCACGTACTCGCGGATGAGCGCCACGCGATCCATGAACCGCGCACGGTCATAGGTTCGGCGCATGCGTTTCAGCACCCGCGACGAGCCCGACTGAAGCGGCAGGTGGATGTGCTCGCAGACGCTCTCGAGCTCGGCGTGGGCGCGGACGACGTCCTCACCCATGTGCTGAGGATGAGGGCTCGTGTACCGGATGCGCCGGACCCCCGGCACCGCGTCGATCGCCCCGAGCAGCTCCGAGAACCTTCGCGGCTCGGGCCGTAGCCTGCGGCCATAGGAGTTGACGTTCTGACCGAGCAGCGTGACCTCGACCACGCCGTCGGCGCTCAGCCGCTCGACCTCCTCGACCAGCTCCTCGAGCGGCCGCGAGACCTCGCGTCCACGCGTGGACGGGACGATGCAGAACGCGCATCGCATGTTGCAGCCCGACGAGATCTGCACCCAGGCCTGGAACTCGCGCCCGCGCTTCATCGGCAGGTGGCCCGTGAAGCCCTCGAACTCGAAGTAGCCCTGGGCGGTGAGGCTGTCGCTCGTGAGGAACTCGGCGAGCTTGTGCACCTGTCCCGGGCCGAACGCGACGTCGACGAACGGGAACAGATCGAAGACCCGCTCCTTCATCGACTGCGACCAGCAGCCGCCGATGCCGATCACCCGCCCGGGGTCCTCCCGCTTGAGCCGCTTCGCCTCGCCGAGGTGGCCGACCAGCCGGTTGTCCGCCTTCTCTCGGATCGAGCAGGTGTTGAAGAGGATGAGATCGGCGCCGGCCCGCTCCTCGACCTCCCGGTACCCGATCGACTCGAGCATGCCCTTCATGCGCTCCGAGTCGTGCTCGTTCATCTGGCAGCCGAAGGTGGTGAGGTGATAGGTCGCCACGCCCGGCCGAGGATAGACCCTCAGCGGTGCGGGATTTCCGACGGGCCGACGTGCTTTGCCAGCCACGCGACCAGCGGTCGCACCGCCTCCAGCTCGGTTCGGATGAGCTCGTCGCAGGCGGGCTCGTGCAGCCAGGGCTCGAGCGGATGACGACGGCGCACGGTGAGCTGCTTCAGGCGCAACCGCTCGATCCGCGGGTGATCCGGGGAATAGCCCTTCGGAGCGCGCTTGAGCGCGGGCTCGGCGAGCGTGAGGCCCGCCGCCCCGGCCGTCTTGACCGCGCGCTCGAACGTCGCGGCACGGCGCCCGTCGTCGATCGCGGCCCGGAAGCGCGTGAGCTGATCGGACCCGGGCTGATACAGACCGCCGGCCACGAGCAGCCCGTCGAGCGAGAGCTCGACGTAGTACCCGCCCGGATCCCAGCGGCCGATCGCGACGGCGAGCTGCTCCTTGATCGGCGGCCGCATGTGGAAGCGGGTGTCGTGGTAGGGACGAAACATGTGCGGCTCGCCCAGATGCGCGAGCCCTTCGGCGAGCTCGCGAGCCGGCTCCACCAGGTAGAGGTCGTAGCGGCGTCGGTTCGCCTTGAACCAGTCGCGATCGTTGTTGGCCTCGAGGTCGCGCAGGAACTCGAGGGCTTCGGGAGGCCACATGGCGGGGAGGGTACGCTCGTTGGAACTCGCGCCGGATGACCGCCGATTTCGTGACACGCCTGTACGCAGCGACCGGTGACAGCATCGCCCGACTCGACGAGGCGGGCGACGGATGGACCGTCGAGCTCTCGCTGACGGGCGAGTGGCGCCCAGTGCCTGGCGGTTGATCCCGCGGATCCCGACCGGGTCTACGCCGGGTTGCGGGAGGGCGGCGTGCGGCGAACCGACGACGGCGGCCGAACCTGGGTCGGCAGCTCGCCGCCCAGCCGGCCGTCTTCTCGCTCGCGGTCAGCCCCGCCGACGGCGCCCTTTACGCCGGCACCGAGCCGAGCGCGCTCTACCGCAGCGAGGACGCCGGCGAGACGTGGCGCGAGCTGGACGCGCTGCTCGAGCTTCCTTCGCGCCCGACGTGGAGCTTTCCGCCACGGCCGTGGACCTCACACGTGCGCTGGATCGCGCCGAGCCCGCACGACGCCGACCTCATCCTCGTGGGGATCGAGCTCGGCGGGCTGATGCGCTCCGCGGACGGAGGCGCGACCTGGCAGGACCATCGCCCCGGGGCCGCCCGGGACGTCCACTCGCTCGCCTGGCACCCGCGTACCGAGGGGCGGGCCTACGAGGCCGGCGGGGACGGCGCCGCCTGGAGCGAGGACGCCGGCGAGACGTGGCAGCCGGCGGACGAGGGCCGCGACCGCCACTACACCTGGTCGGTGGCGGTCGACCCCCAAGACCCCGGGGTCTGGTACGTCTCGGCCAGCACCGGCCCCTTCGTCGCCCACAGCCTGCGCGGCGACCCGCAGGCGCGCATCTTCAAACGACACGACGGCGGATGGCGCGCGCTGGCCGGCGGGCTTCCCGAGCCCCTCCAGGCGATGCCCTATGCCCTCGTGGCGACCGAGCGGCGGCTGTTCGCGGGCCTGGCGGACGGTCAGCTCTGGGAGAGCTCCGACCGGGGTGAGGTGTGGCGCGCCTGCGCGCTTCGGGGCGACGCGCTCACGCGGCTGGACGCCCTCGCCTTCGCCAGGGCCTGACCGCGGCGTCCGCTCGGCCGAGGATTGGCCGCCGCTGCAGGCTAGGCCACCCGCTCCAGGAAGTCCTCGTACAGGGTCACGAGGCCGTCGGTGTCGAAGTGGATCTCCGCGCGGAAGGCGCCGCCGCTGGAGAGGAACTGCACGCGCTCCTCGCTCAGGGGCACATAGCGCTGTGGGGCCCTGTTGACCGCGAGGTCGGGCACGGACACCCAAGCCATCTCGAAGTCCATCGGCTCGGCGCGCTCGAGCAGGCGCTCGCGGAGGACCGGGAGGCTGTTGAAGAGCGCCGAGAAGCCGAGGTCGCAGTCCACCGCGCCGGCGAGCGCGGCGGCATCTCCGCCCGGAGCGGGCAGCTCGGTGTGGCCCGCGGCGTCGCCGCTCACGTGCCACGTTCCGTCCGGATCGCGGATCAGGTCTACGCGCCGCGACCAGCCCGCGCCGGCGGTGTCCGCCGTGAGCCGCGCGGTAGCGAAGCTCACTGCGGTATCGAGGGCGTACTGGAGCCGGTACGGCTCGGGCTCCACCCCGATCTGCGTGCCCCGCGCGAGTAGGCGATCGGTGTGCAACCACACGTCGACGTACTCGGCGCGCCACGCGTCGAGCCCCCGCCAGACGGCGACGCGGTGATCCGTCACTTGGCGTAGTCGGTGGCGCGACTCTCCCGGATCACCGTCACCTTGATCTGACCCGGGTACTCCAGCTCCTTCTCCACGTCGCGGGCGATGCGGTGGGAGAGGAGCGCGGCCTCGTCGTCGTCAATCTCCGCGGGATGAACGATCACGCGGATCTCGCGTCCGGCGTGCATCGCGTACACCTTCTCGACGCCGGCGTGGCGGGTGGCAATCGCCTCGAGCTCGTGCAGTCGCTTCACATACTGCTCGAGCGACTCGCCCCGCGCGCCGGGGCGGGCGCCGGAGAGAGCATCGACGATCTGCACGATCACCGCCTCGACGGTCTGCGGCTCCACCTCGTTGTGGTGGGACTCCATGGCGTGAGCGACCCCCTCCGCCTCTTTGTAGCGGCGCGCCAGCTCGCCGCCCACCAGGGCGTGCGGCCCCTCGGTCTCGTGCGAGACGGCCTTCCCGATGTCGTGCATCAGCGCCGCGCGCGCGGCGACCCGCGGGTCGGCGCCGAGCTCGTCGGCCAGCATCGCCGCCAGCCGGGCGCACTCGACCGAGTGGTGCAGCACGTTCTGCCCGTAGCTCGTACGGAACCTCAGCCTGCCGAGGAGCTTGATCAGCTCCGGGTGAACCGAGCCGACGTTCGCCTCGAACACCGCCTGCTCACCCACCTCGACGATGTGCTGGTCGATCTCCGACTTGGCCTGGTGGTAGGCCTCCTCGATCCGCGCCGGGTGAATGCGGCCGTCCTGGAGCAGGCGCTCCAGAGTCAGCCGAGCGATCTCACGGCGCACGCCGTCGAACCCCGACAGAAGTACGGCGCCCGGCGTATCGTCGATGATGAAGTCGATCCCCGTGATGGTCTCGAGCGACCGGATGTTGCGGCCCTCGCGGCCGATGATCCTGCCCTTCAGCTCGTCCGACTTCAGCTCCACCACCGAGACGGTGGTTTCCACCGCGTGGCCCGACGCTACGCGCTGCATCACGGCCGACAGGATGCTGCGCACACGTCGGTCGGCGTCGCGCCGCGTTTCCTCCTCCACTTGGCGCACAAGCCGCGCGCTGTCGTGCCGAAGCTCGTCCTCGAGCTCCCGCATCAGGATCTGCTTGGCCTGCGCGGCGCTCAGGCCGGCCACCCGTTCAAGCTCGCGAATCTGGTCACGCTTCGCCTCCTTCAGCTCCTCGCGGGTGTGGTCGAGGTTCCGCTGCCGGTCGGCGAGCGAGCGCTCGCGCTCGTCGAGCTCCCCTGCCTGGATCCCGAGCGACTGATCCTTGGCGCGAAGCCGCTCCTCGAGCCGCGCGATCTCCGTCCGCCTCGCGACGAGCTCCTCCTCGATTCCTTCGCGCGTGGCTCCGGCGGGTCGGCTGTCGCCGCCCGCGGCGCGCTCCGGTGTGGCCACGGTCCCCGCAGCCGCCTGGACGGCGCCGGGACGGTGGATCAGCAGCACCACCGCTACCGCGACCGCCGCCGCGACCAGCGCCGCCAACACGATCTCCATTTCCGATGTCTCCTCGTTCCGGCGTGAAAACGCCGGTCTCGCCCTCGCTTCGTGGAGCGGTACGGCTAAGCGCCGCAAGACACCAGACGTAGTCCCCAAGCGTCACGCGCGCACATTGGCGCGCGCTCCACTGCATCTATGGACCCTCCCGGACGCTCCTTCTGGGTGGCTTCCGTTTGGGTCTCAAGGGAAAGTTGCGCAAAAGATCTCGATTTGCTCGTCTTTTGGTCTCGCAAGCGGCTTGCCAACCGCGTTCACAGGAGGGTAACCGCGTACCCGGATGGCCGCAAGCACCGGGACGCGGGTGTCGGGTGGGGGATCTCGATTGGATACGTCATCCTGAATCGGTGCCTTCCGCCCCAGCGATCGGTCTTCCCGCCCCGGCCATCCGCCTGCGCGGGGTCGTCAAGCGCTTCGGTCCCATCACCGCCGTCGACGGGCTCGACCTCGACGTGCCCGAGGGCACCTGTCTCGGCCTGCTGGGGCCGAACGGAGCGGGCAAGTCGACCACGATGCGGATGCTCACCGCTCAGGCCATCCCCGACGAGGGGTCCCTCTCGGCGCTCGGATATGAGCTGCCACGGGACTCGAAGCAGGCGCGAGCCGAGTGCGGCGTCGTGCCGCAGCTCGACAACCTCGACATCGAGCTCACGGCTCGGCAGAACCTGGCGGTCTTCGCGCGCCTCTACCGGGTGCCGCGCGGGGAGCGTCGCGCGGCCGTCGAGCGTGCCCTGGAGATCGCCAAACTCGGGGGCCGGGCCGACACGCCCGTCGACGAGCTCTCGGGCGGCATGCGGCGCAGGCTGCTGATCGCACGCGGGCTCGTGCATCGACCACGACTACTCCTGTTGGACGAACCGACCGTCGGACTCGACCCGCAGGTACGCCAGGAGCTCTGGGCGCTGATCGACGCCCTGCGGGCGGAGGGCACCACCATCCTGATGTCGACGCATTACATCGAGGAGGCCGAGCGGCTCGCCGATACGGTGGCGATCATGGCGAATGGCCGGATCGTGGCCCGGGGGCGTCCGGCGGACCTGGTCCGCGAGCACGCCGGCGTCGAGACGCTCGAGGTCTACGGCCCGCCGCAGCGACTCGCCGAGGTGCGCGCGACCGCGCAGGCGCAGGGCTTCCGCACGCGACGAACCGGGACGGCGGTGGCGATCCTCGGGAGTGAGAACGGCGACGGTCAGCTGCCCGAGGGCGTGCGGCGTGCGGCCTCGCTCGAGGACGTTTTCGTCCTGCTCACCGGCGAGGAGGTGGCATGAGGAGACGCCTCCACCGCCTCGAGCCCGCGGCCATAGCCGGGGTGATGAGCCGCGACGTCACGAACTTCGGGACATTCTGGAAGGCCACGACGTTCTCGTCGGTCATCGAGCCGACCGTCTATCTGCTCGCATTCGGGCTCGGCGTCGGCACTCTCGTCTCGCAGGTTCAGGGCCTCGACTACGTCCAGTACGTCGGCACCGGCATGGTCGCCACCTCGGTGCTCTTCGCATCGGCGCTGAGCGCGATGTTCGGCACCTTCGTCAAGCACCGCTTCCAGCGCACCTACGACGCCATCCTGGCCGCGCCCGTCGACACCGAGGAGCTCGTGACAGCCGAGATGCTCTGGATGAGCGCCCGGGCGGGCCTCTACGGGTGTACGCCGCTGCTGGTCTCGATCGCGGTTCGGCCTCGAGCCCTCGCCCGGAATGCTGGTCGTCCCGTTCATCGGCTTCGTGACCGCCCTCGGCTTCGCGGGCTTCGGCGTCCTCATGGCGGCGGTGGTGTCGAAGATCGACAGCTTCAACTACGTGACTACGACGGTGATCACGCCGCTGTTCCTCGTGTCGGGCACCTTCTTCCCGATCGACGAGCTGCCCCAGTGGGCCCAGGTCGTGGCGAACCTCAACCCCCTCTACCACTGCGTCGAGCTGGTCCGCGACGCGGCGTTCGGGTTCGAGCCGGCCGATCTGGCGCATCTGGCCGTGCTGATCGGTTTCGCCTTGGTGATGTGGCGCCTGGCGATCTGGCGGCTGGAGAAGCGGTTGATCGACTAAATCGGGACTTGCGGCTCGACCGCGGGTTGAGACACTAGAAGGAAGAAAGGAGTCTTCGACCTTCCGCGAACACCGAAGCCGTTTTGCGCTGCTTGGGCTACTCGGTACGTCCCTGTTCCTCACTCTCGCGGTCTCCTCGTGCGGCGACGATGACGACCAGGAACCCGAGCGGGGCGCCGCTGCAACGCGGGCGCTCGACCCGGCGCAGTTCTCGGCCGTGGTCGACAACCCGCTGTTTCCGCTCGCCAGCCTGCGCGCCACCCTCTTCGAGGGCACCGAGGAAGACGCCGAGATCCGCTCCCAGTCGCGGGTGCTCGAGCGGACCGGGCGGGTGGCTGGGGTGCCCGTGACCGTCGTCGACGTCCGGGAGTACGAGGACGGCGAGCTCGTCGAGCACACCCGTGACTACTACGCGCAGCACGCGGACGGCGGCGTCAGGTATATGGGAGAGACCGTCGACGACATCGAGGACGGCAAGGTGGTCGGTCACGAAGGTCAGTGGCTGGCCGGGAGGGGCAACGCCAAGCCCGGTCTCTTCATGCCCGCCGACCCCCGCGTGGGCGACGCCTTCGAGCAGGAGCGCGCGCCCGGAGTGGCGGAGGATCGATCCGAGGTGGTGGCAGTGGGATTGAAGGTGACGACCCCTGCCGGTCGGTTCGACGACTGCATCAAGACGAAGGACTTCGCGCCACTCGATAAGGCGACGGAGTTCAAGTACTACTGCGCCGGGGTGGGACTGGTCCGCGAGCAGTTCCCGGAAGGGCGCCTGGACCTTGTCGGCTACCGGTGAGCATCGGCTGCCGCGGAAAGGAGGCTTCGATGTTCCGTGGACATCGGGGCCGTTTGGCCTTCCTTAGCGTCTTCGGCGCGCTTCTGGTATGGGCGAGCCCCGCTGCCGGTCAGACCGGCGCACCTCTCCCGTCGGGCTGCGATCGGCTGGCCCAGTTCGACCCCGCGCAGTTCGGTAGCTCGACGGTGATCGACAACCAGTATCTGCCCCTGACTCCGGGGACCCAGCTCGTGCTTGAGGGGAGGGCGAATCGCACCGGTGAGCTCCTGCCCCACACCGTGACGCTCACCGTCACCGACCTGATCAAGGTGATCGAGGGCGTGGCCACCCGTGTGGCGTGGGACGTGGACGAGAACGAGGGAGAGGTCGTCGAGGCGGAGCTCGCCTTCTTCGCGCAGGACGACGACGGCAACGTCTGGAACCTCGGCGAGTACCCGGAGGAGTACGAGGACGGGTCCTTCCTCGGGGCCCCGAATACGTGGATCGCCGGCCTGGCGGACGCGGAAGCCGGAATTCACATGCCGGACTTCCGGGACGCCGGGCTCACCTACCTCCAGGGCTACGCCCCCGAGATCGACTTCCTCGACTGCGCCGAGATAGTCGCGGAGCACGTGCAGGAATGCGACATCCCCGCCGCGCCCGGGGACTGCTTCGCGAACGGCCTACTGACGCACGAGCGGAGCCCGCTCGACCCGGACGGCGGCATCCAGACGAAGTACTACGCCCCCAACGTGGGCGTCGCCAAGGTCGGCGCTCTGGACGACCCCGAGGGCGAGACCCTGGTGCTGCGTCGAGCGCGCCCAGCTCGACCAGGAGTCCATGGCGGCGGTCCGCGAAGAGGCGCTGAACCTGGACAGGCGCGGCATACCGCGTCAGCGAGGTGTACTGCCAAACCGAGCCGATAGCGCCGAACCCGCCGGCACAGTGCGCGGCGGTGCAACCCGTCCCCGAGAGCAGCGCGCCGCCGGCTCCCGGGAGCACCGCGCCGGAAGGCACCCAGACCCCACGGGGCGCCCCCGCTCCGCCGACACCCGCCCCGGCGGGCACGCAGCGGCGCTCCTGCTACAGGAAGCGAAGCCTGCCACGCCGGGTGGTAACGCGCAGGGGATCGAGGGTCCTGGTCAAGAAGGTGCCGCGGAAGACGTGCGCCGAGCGGCTCAGCCGCCGGTAGTCGATCCAAGGGACGGTGCAGGGCAGACAGCGCTAGCCTTGGAGTCCCGCATGAGTGTCGAGGCGGCAGTCGGGTGGCGTGACCGCCAGGTTTCGGCCGCGGAGGCGGTCTCGGTGGTGCGGCCGGGCGACAAGGTCTTCGTCGGCAGCGCCTGCGCCACCCCCCGGACGCTTGTGGACGCCCTGGAGCAATTTAGGCGGTCCGGGGTTGTGCTCGTGCATTTCCTCACCGACCATGGCCACCGACTCAGACCCGTCGCACCTGATGCGGGAGCCGGTCCGCGGAAGCGTCGTCTATCCGGCGCTCGCGGCGCTCCCCGGTGTGGAGCAGGTCCGGGCGTTGCTCGCCGGGCGCGCTCCCGCACCGCCGGTGGCCCGGCTGACGGGCCGCCGGATCCTAGACGCGTCGGTGGGCTCGGTGACATGCGGCCTCCAGGAGACGGGCTGGATGGTGGGTCCGAAGGGCGACGTGCACTCGGGGGTGCTCGCCTTCCTCGCCGACGCATCGCTGATCATGACCGTCGTCTCGGCACTTCCCGCGCGCGTCCTCTGCACGACCGCGGAGCTCTCCATAACCTTCCTGGGCTCGCCTCTGTCCGGAGGAGGCGACATTACGGCGCGCGGTCAGCTCTTGCACGTCGATCGGGAGATGGCCCTGGCGGAGGTCTACGTCCGCGACGCCAGCGATCGGCTCGCGGCGCACGGCACATCCCGGTGCTCCGTCTTCCCGCCGATCGACGAGTCAATCCAGTTGCGGCCGCCGGACGAACCCGGCGCCGCGGAGGCCGACGCCGACACTCCGGATCCGCACCTTCGTAGGCCGCCGCTGACGGACCGCGGGGCTCCGCCGGCGGCTCGCGACGGCGTCGATCTGCTCCGGGCTCAGCTTCGTGGCGAGCTGCCTCGGCCGCCCATCGACCAGCTCACGGGCATCCGACTGGTCGGCGCCGAACCGGGTCGCGTGGTCTTCGCGCTGCCCGCGAGCCCGTGGCTCCGCAACGAGTGGGGCACGGTATACGGCGGGATGCTGACGCTGCTGGCAAAGTCGGCCGCGGCAGCGGCCGTGCAGAGCACCGCCAGCCGCGGCACCAGCTTTACGGCGCTCGATGTCAAGATCAACTTCCTTCGCGCGGTCCCCGCCGATGGCGGCGAGCTGCTCGCGACCGGCACGGTGCTGCACCGGGGCAGGCGCCTGGCGATCGCCACAGCGGAGGTGATTCACGGCGATGTCCGGGTGGCGGTCCTGACCGGGACGACCGCACTCACGCCGTCCCCGAGCCCGGCCTAAGTGCTTCCCGTCGTAAGTTCCGGGGAACTCCACCGGGACAGCGGCGACACCCGGCGCTGATTCCCGAGGTCTCTCAGGGCCGCTGTCTAGGAATCCACGCGCATGTGATAGCCCGCGAGGGCCGTGTCTGACCTTGGCAGGCAACGCTCGACCTCAAGGGACCGCGGCCGGAGACCGGCCGCTCACGCGCGCTCGTAGGCTCGCACGGCGTCATAGGCGACCTCCGGCGCAAAGCCGCGCCGCACCAAGAGGCGCCAGACCCGGTCGCGCTCACGGTCGCCGCGTGGGCGCGTCGTGAAGCGCTGCTCGAGCAGGAGAAGCGCCGTCGCCAGCTCGGCTTCGTGGCCGCGGTCGGCGACCGCCGCCTCGATCAGGTCGGGAGGGATGCCGCGGCGTTGCAGGTCGCGGGCGATGCGCTCACTGCCCCAACGCTCGAGCTCCCGCTTGTCCTCGGTGAAGCGGCGCGCATACCGCGCGTCGTCGAGCAGGCCCTCCTGGCACAGCTCCGCCACGGCGGCGTCGATGGTGCCCGGGCCGACCCGCTTGCGCTCGAGCACCGTGCGCAGCTCAGAGATCGTGCGCTCCCGCTGGCCCACGGCGCGATGGGCGAGGTCGAGCGCCCGCTCGAACTCGGATCGTGCGGGCTGAGCGTCCATTCGGCGGACTCCGATTCGGCTTGGGGCGCTGGATCCCGCTAGGCGGCCCGCTCCTCGCGCTCGCCCCGGACCTTGGCAGGGGCTCCCTCTGCAGCCGCCTCCTCGGTAGCGCCCCCCGCGGCGGCCGCCCCCTCGGCAGCCGGCATCTCTCCGGCCGGACCCTCCGGCGCGGCGCCTGTCACCGCGGGATCCACCGCCGCCAGCGGCGCCCCCGCGGGCTCCAAGCCGAGCGCCTCGTAGATCTTGCGCTCGATCTCACCCGCGACGGCGGGGTTCTCGCGCAGGTAGCCCTTTACGTTGTTGCGGCCCTGGCCGAGCCGCTCGTCGCCGTAGGAGAAGAACGAGCCCGACTTCTGGACGATCCCGTGCTCGATGCCGAGGTCGAGGATGCAGCCCTCCGAGCTGATCCCCTGGCCGTACTCGATGTCGAACTCGGCCTGCCGGAACGGCGCCGCGACCTTGTTCTTGACCACCTTCACCCGCACCCGATTCCCAACCGCCTCGGTGCCCTCCTTGAGCGTCTCGATGCGGCGGATGTCGAGGCGCTGGGAGGCGTAGAACTTGAGCGCGCGGCCGCCGGGCTGGGTTTCGGGGGAGTTGTGGACCACCACGTGGTCGACGAGGTAGGTGTGGTTGCCCTCGACCTGCAGGTCGTACCGACAGCGCCCGCTAGGACGCTCGTGCTGTGGTGGCGGTAACGGCTTGCGGTACTTCCGAAGCACGCGCATGCCGATGGGGCGGAGCGTCGTGCGGCTCGCCAGATCGGTTCGATAGTCGCCCTCAGGCAGAGAATCCCAAGCGAATCGACCACGGAAATTCGGATGGAGCTTGTAGGAGAGCGACGGATGGACGTACGGCGCGATGCGTTCGTGGAACTGTCTTGTCCGCTCACCGCTGAACAGGAGATTGTTCCCGCTGAGAGTCGGGCGCCCCATGCCAAGCTCCTCGCAGCGGGCCGCGACCCGCTCGCGATCATCTACGGAGAGCCCGGCGACGCAGATGGTCGCCTTGCCGTGACCCCAGCGCTTGTAGCTGCCCCCGAACGTCCCGTCGTCGCAGTACCACGCCGCCATCGAACGCTCGTCGAGCTGAGCCAGGAGATCGCTCGCTGGCGGTCTTGCGGCCGTCGGCGGCGTATGACGGCATCCCGGAGCGTCGCGAGCTGCCGCATAGGGATCGTGTCGAAGCCGAAGCCGTTGCCCGTCCGGCCGATCTGGTGCGCGAACGGGGAGAGCATCGCCCGCTTCCACTCGCAGTACTCCCGCTGGCCTCGCCGTGGCCGACACGGAAGCTGCGTTGTCAGCAGATGAGTAGCGCAGCGAGCCGTCGCCCAGGAGACTGCCCAGAATCAGCTTCATCTGATCGTCGCTGAGCGCGTACTGCTTGGTGGCGACGAGCACTTCGTCGCCCTCCTCGATCTCCTCGGCGTGCTTTTCGCCTCTGGGGTGAAGATCAGGTGGTTAGGAGTGCAGGCGAACTTGCGGATACCTGGCCGCACCGGCGGCCGCGACCTCGAACTGAAGCCAGTCATCGGTCTCGCCGTTGTCTGTAGTACTCGACGATCCGCTTCGGCGTGATCTCGCCGGTCTCGGGATCCATCGACATGACCTCGACCGGCAGGCGCTGGTTGACGATCTTGCCGATCTTCTCTGTGCTGCCGTCGGCGAGCACAACGCGGGCGTCTGTACTGCAGACAACCAAACATCACCCCGACCTTCTCCCGAATCTGGTTCGTGAACACGCAGAGCGTGTTCGCGCGGTTCAGGTTGCCGGCCAGCTTGCGCATCGCCTGACTCATCATTCGCGCCTGGACGCCCACCGTCTGGTCGCCCATCTGGCCCTCCAGCTCGGCCTTCGGGGTGAGCGCCGCCACGGAGTCGATCGCCACCACGTCGACCGCGCCGGAGCGGATCAGGAGGTCGGCGATCTCCAGCGCCTGCTCGCCGTGGTCGGGCTGGGAGACGAGCAGCTCGTCGATGTCCACGCCGATGCGCTTTGCGTAGGCGGGGTCCATGGCGTGCTCGGCGTCGATGAAGGCGCAGATGCCGCCCATCTGCTGGGCGCTGGCGAGCACGTGGTAGAGCAGCGTGGTCTTACCGGACGATTCCGGCCCGAAGATCTCGACTATCCGCCCGTGCGGCAGCCCGCCCACCCCCAGCGCGAGGTCGAGCGACAGCGCTCCGGTGGGGATGACGGAGACGCGCACCGCGGCGGCCTCGTCCCCCATCTTCATGATCGAGCCCTGCCCGAACTGCCGCTCGATCTGCGTGATCGCGCCCTTCAGCGCGGACTCGCGCGCCTTGGCGGCCTTCTCCTGATCCTTCTCCATGCGTGTCTCCTCGAAGCTCTTGAGGTCCACACGCTAGGAGCGGGCTCGGACGGTAAGTTCGCCCCCTCTGGAGCTCAGCCGCGCCGCTCGGTCAGCTGCACCTCGGTGTCGTGGCGAATCGTCACGCGGCCGCCGCGCGCGAGCGCCCGCGCGGCGTCGACCACCTCCGCCCGCTCCGCCTCGCCCAGCGCGGCGATGAAGCTCACCGAGCCGACCCGGTCGGCGAGCCCGTCGGCGTCGAGGGACTGCCCGTTCGGAAAGACGTGCTCCTCGAGCGGGCCGAACACCTCGGTGCGCTCGAAGACGGCTCGCCAGGCGTTCGTGCGCAGCGCGGGCGCGTGCCCGCGGTAGGGCGCGATCAGCTTCTCGACCGCCCGGTTCAGCGGATCGTCCATCCGGCGGCGATTCCAGACGAGTGCGAGCGTGCCGCCCGGGCGCAGCACGCGGTGGATCTCAGCCAGGGCCGCCTCGCCGTCGAACCAGTGGAAGGCCTGTGCGACCGTGACGGCGTCGGCGCTCGCGGTGGCCAGCGGAATCGCCTCGGCGGTGCCGTCCAGGGCGCGCGCACCCGTCGGCAGCACGGCTCGCATCTCAGTCACCGGCTCCACCGCGACGACCTCGGCGCCGGTGGCGAGCAGCGGGCGTGTGAGCTTGCCGGTCCCGGCCGCCAGGTCGACCACCGTGCGACCGGCCCCGAGGCGAAGCCTCGCGGCCAGGAATTCGACCGCCGCCGCCGGGTAGCCCGGACGGCCGCGCTCGTATGCCGCGGCGGAGCGCGCGAATCCCTCGGAGGCGGCGGGGTGAAGACCGCTCAGCCCAGATCCTCCGCCAGCAGCGAGAACATCACGAGATCCTCGCGCCGGCCGCGGCGGCGGCGATAGCGCCGCAACCGCGGCCCCGTCGCCGAGCGGCGGGTCGGGCAGCCGGAGCGAGGGCATCGGCGTCCAAGTTAGAACTCGCGGCGGGCCAGCGGCTCGTAGAGGGCGCCCTGCGGACGCAGCGTGGAGCGGTACAAGGTCAGCTCGGCGGTCGCGAACGGCTTCCTCGGGGGGGCGTCGTCCGGCAGCGGCGGCGCCCGGCGCACCCCTCGTTTCACGCGCGCGAGCGTGATGTGCGGCCAGAAGGGGCGCTTCTCCGGCCGGTACCAGCGCCCAGCCTCGAGCGCGTCCGAGACGGCGGCCTGGAGCGCGACGGCGCGATTCTCCTCGTCATCCAGGTCGAGAGCGAAGAGACGTGGGTCGCGCGGGGGCAGCGGGCGCACGCCGCCGGGCGTCAGCCGCGGCGGGTCCGGCTCGCTCACCGAGTCGAACGTCGCCGCCGCGATTCGGTCCGCCGCGGACTCGTCCTGCCAGCCGAGGAAGACGAGCGTCACGTGGAGGGCCTCGGGCCTCACCGGCCTCAGGTCGCGCCGGCCCTCGATCAGGCGGTCGCGCCACTCGACCAGGCCGTCTCGCGCGTCCCGCGGGAGGTCGAGCGCGACGAACATCCGCGCGCGCGGCCCGCTCACGGCCCGGCGTCCTCCTCCCCGCTCAGGACGCGCCGCAGCAGGTGCATGGCCACGGTGGTCGAGCGATCGCGGATGTCGGCCCGGTCGCCCGGAAGCAGAAGGGTGCGCGAGAGCGACCTTCCCTCCCCCAGCCGCACGCACCAGCAGACGGTCCCCACGGGCTTCTCCGCGGTGCCGCCGCCCGGCCCGGCGATGCCGGTGACCGACACGGCGGTGTCGGCGTCGAAGCGGACGAGCGCACCGTCGGCCATCGCCTCGGCCACCTCCTCCGAGACCGCGCCGTAGCGCTCGATGAGGGAGGGGTCGACGCCCAGCAGTCCGATCTTGGCCTCGTCCGCGTACGCCACGACGCCGCCCGAGACGTAGTCGGACGACCCCGGCCGCTCGGTCAGACGAGCGGCCAACAGGCCGGCGCTACAGGACTCGGCGGTGGCGATGTCGCCGCCCGGCGAGCAGCTCTGCGACCAGATCGTCCACCCGCGCGCCGTCGGTCGAGTAGAGCTCGCGCGGGTGGCGCTCGCGTACGAAGCGCGCCAGCGCCTCGTAGGCGTCCGACGCATCAGGCTCGAAGCGGGTCACCATCTCAAGCTCCCCGCGGCGCAGGCAGGTCGTGATCTCGAGCCGGTCGAAATCCTCGATCCGCGGCTCGGCCTCCCGCAGCGTCTCGGCCAGAGCCGACTCCGGCAACCCGAACAGGCGCATCGTGTGCTGCGAGTAGCGCGTCCGACCCGCTACTGCCGTCTGGACGGCGTCCGTGGCGATCGCCACCTCCCACATCGGCTGCAGC
The DNA here is from genome assembly GCA_963812915.1 of uncultured Thermoleophilaceae bacterium. Taxonomy (GTDB): domain Bacteria; phylum Actinomycetota; class Thermoleophilia; order Solirubrobacterales; family Thermoleophilaceae; genus JACVRW01. The sequence goes on from CAWEXB010000007.1 coordinate 339,367, forward strand.
TCGCGCGGCGGGCCCGGCAGCACGACGATCGCCGGCTTGCCCGGGACCACCAGGCCGGGCGCCGTCCCGACCGGGTCGATCACGATCGCTCCCTCCGGGACCAGCGCCTGCTTGCGGTTGGCTGCCCGCATCGCGTCCGGGTCCCAGTAGCGGAAGCGCTTCATGAGCGGGCGGAGGATCTCGGCGATGCGATCCTCGAGCGCCTCGTCGAGCACCGGCTCGAGTCCGCGGAAACGCGCCACCACCTCGACCGTCATGTCGTCGGCGGTCGGCCCGAGCCCGCCGCTCGTGACGATCAGGTCCACGCCCTGGTCGGCCATGAAGCGAAGTTGAGCCTCGATGTCCTGCGGCCGGTCGCCGCAGATCGTTATGTGGGCGAGCTCGACGCCGAGCTCGAGCAGCCGGTCGGATACCCAGGGCCCGTTGCGGTCGCGCACCCGGCCCGTGAGCACCTCGGTGCCGGTGACGACGATGCCGGCGCGCGCGCTCAAGCGCAGGGCCGTTCGCCCGAGGGCAGCGGCCTTCGGGACCTCGGCCTGAATTCGAACCCGATCGGCTCCGGGCCCGGCTCCACCGGCAGCGGTCTGCGGTTGACGCGGAGCTCCACGTCCGTTTTCCCGAGGTTCACCCGCAGGAGCCTGCCCCTGAACTTCTGCGGCGCCTCGAGGATGCCCTCGAAGACCACCGGAGTGCCGACGCCCCTGTCGATGCAGACATACGTGGGCGTGATCGGGGCGATCCTCAGGACGACCCGGCGCGGTGGCGGTGGCTCAGGTTCGCGCCGTGTCTCCTGCCGTTGCGTCTCCGTGGCCGGCGGCTGCGCGACCTCTGGGCCCTCGTCGTCGCTGGTAAGCAGTCCCACCGCCACGAGCGCCGCCACGACCGCCGCCAGCACCAGAACGAGCACCGACCCCGGGCCGGGCCGCGGCGCTCGGCGTCGCCGGTCTCGCGCCACCTGGGGGCCGAGCGTCTGGACGTGATCGAGGTCGTCTCCCCGCTCGTGGGTGACGCGGTATTCCTCCAGGAGCGGGTGCGGGTCCAGCCCGAGCATCTCCGCGTAGGTCCGCATGAAGGTCTTGACGAAGGTCGGGCCGGGCAGCATCCCGAACTCCTCGTTTTCGAGCGCGCGCAGGTACTTCGCGCGGATCTTGGTCCGGCTCTCGACATCGGAGATGTCGAGATGGCGCTGCATTCGCGCCTCGCGGAGCGTTTCCCCGATGGACGGCATCCGGCCGCATTGTGGCGAAGCGAGTTATTCCTCGGAGGGCGCCGCAACCGGCGGCGCGGCAAGCTGCTCGAGCACCCTGGGCAGATCCGCCTCGGTGATCAGCACCTGGCGTGCCTTCGAGCCCTCGTAGCCCGAGATCACGCCGCGGCGTTCCATCATGTCGATCAGCCGTCCGGCGCGGGTGTAGCCGACCCTCAGCCGCCGCTGGAGCATCGAGGTCGACGCGGTGCCCATCTGCACCACGGTGGCGATCGCGTCGCCGAGCAGGTCATCCTGGTCACGGTCGAAGTCCCCATCCGCCTCGCCTTCGTCGTCGGCCTCGACTGCCTCCAGCAGCTCCTCGTGCAGCTCCGGCTCCCCCTGGACGCGCCAGTGGTCGGTGAGCTTCTCGATCTCCTCCTCGGTGATGAACGCGCCCTGGATGCGCGCCGCGCGCGACTCGCCGGCCGGGCGGAAGAGCATGTCGCCCTGCCCGAGCAGCGACTCGGCCCCGTTCTGGTCGAGAATCACGCGCGAATCGGTCTGAGAGGAGACGGCGAACGCGATTCGCGCCGGAACGTTGGCCTTGATCATGCCGGTGATGACGTCGGCGCTGGGGCGCTGCGTCGCGAGCACGAGGTGCACGCCGACCGCGCGCGACTTCTGCGCCAGCCGGATGATGGCGTCCTCCACGTCGGCGGGGGCGATCATCATCAAGTCCGCCAGCTCGTCGATCACGCACAGGATGTAGGGGAGCGGCGGTTCGCCGTCGCGGATCCGCACCCGGTTGAGCTCGGGCAGGCTGCGGGTCTTGGTCCTGCTCATCACCCCATAGCGCTCCTCCATCTCCTTGATCAGGTTGCCGAGCACGTTTGCCGCGAGGCGCGGGCTCGTGACGACGGGTGTGAGCAGGTGCGGGATCCCCTCGTAGTGGTTCAGCTCCACGCGCTTCGGGTCCACCAGAACCATCCGCACCTCGTTGGGCGAGGAGCGCAGCAGCACCGAGGACAGCATCGCGTTCACGCAGCCGCTCTTTCCCGAGCCGGTGGTCCCGGCGATCAGGATGTGCGGCTGCTTCGCGAGGTCGGTCCCGATCGCCTTCCCCGCGATGTCCTTGCCGAGCCAGACGGACAGCGGCGACCAGCCTCGCGGCGCGTCCTGGAAGACGTCCCCCAGGTGCACCATCTTGCGGACGCGGTTCGGCACCTCGACGCCCACCGCCTGCTTGCCCGGGATGGGGGCGAGGATGCGCACCTGGTCCGCCGCCAGCGAGTAGGCGAGGTCGTCCTTCAGCTGAGCGACCTTCGACATCTTGATGCCGGGGGCCAGGCGCAGCTCGTAGCGGGTCACGTGCGGCCCGGTCACCGTCCCGATCACGCGCCCCTCCACGCTGAAGTGGCTGAGCGCCTCCACGAGCTGGGTCCCCGCCCGCTCGACTGCCTTCGTGTCGAGCTTCTGGGCGCCGTTCGAGCGCTTGAGCGACGAGGGGCTCGGAAGCCCGTAGTCGAGGTCATCCGACTCGGTGACCGGCGAACGACGGTTGCCCATCGGAGTGAGCTCGGGCTGCTCGGGTCGCTCCGCGGTCTCCTCCGTGGCCCGAGGCGAGTCCTCGTCCGGCTCCGGCTCGGGCGAGGGCGGGGGCTCCCGATAGAAGTCCGAATGGCGCTCGGAGCCGTCGAGCGCCGGCGCCTCCACGTGTGTGGCCCGCACCACAGGCTCCTGGTTCTCTGGCTCGGGCGGTCGAGCGGGGTCGGAGTCCACCGTCGGCAGCAGGGGCGGCAGGAACGGGTTGGGGGCGCGACGCACCCGCTCCGTGGTGGTCACCGCCGCCCCGTGCGCCCCGCTCAGGACCCCCGCGATCGACGCCCCGGTCAGCAGCAGCACACCCGCCAGCAGCAGGAAGACGAACAGGATCTGCGAGCCCGCCTCCGAGAAGAGCTTGGCGCTCAACCAAAAGAGCGACTCGCCGACGAGCCCGCCGTGGTGCTCGAGGTAATCCGGGTCGAGGAAGCCGTCGCGCGCCGTATCGCCCGGGCCGAGGCCGAACGAGCCGGCGGCGAGGCCCAGCATGAGCGCGGCCCCCAGGCAGACGGCGCCGGCCTTGAGGGGGTGTGTGGACGGCATCACCGGTCGCACCACGAGGAACGCCCCGACCGCGAACAGCACTATCGGCGCGGTGTAACCAATGCCGCCGAAGAGGAAGAGGAGGCCGTCCGCCATCGCCTCCCCCACGCGGCCGCCCGCCCAGCCGAGATAGAAGACACAGGCGAAGAACGCCGCAAATGCGACCAGGCCGAGCCCGATCAGGTCCCAGTGCCGCTGCTCGAGCTCGGGCAGCTTGAGCGTAGGCCAGTTGCCGCGAGAGCGACGGCGCTTGCGGCGGCGCGGTGCAGCCATCCACGGGAGGTTCGACGGGAGCGCCCCGCCCCCTCCCCCACTGGTTCACTGCCGACCCAATCTGGCAGGCAACCGCTCCCTACCATAGGCCGTATGCCCGGCCGACCCCGAGTGCTCGTGGTGGAAGACGACGCCGACATCGCCGGCGTGCTCCGCCGCTCGCTCGACAAGGAGGGCTACGAGGTGCGGGTGGCCGGCGACGGCCCGGCGGCGCTGTCTGAGTCGGGCCTGTTCGAGCCCGACGCCGTGGTGCTCGACCTCGGCCTCCCCCGGCTCGACGGCGTGGAGGTGTGCCGCCGCCTGCGCGAGGACGGTGACGTGCCGATCCTGATCCTCACCGCCCGCGACGCCGTCGACTCGCGAGTCGATGGCCTCGATTCCGGCGCCGACGATTACCTCGTGAAGCCGTTCGAGCGCGAGGAGCTCTTGGCGCGACTACGGGCGCTGCTCCGGCGGAGGCCGCCGCGCGGCAGCGCGTTCATCGTGGTCGGCGACCTCCGCCTCAACCCCGACGCGCGCCAGGTCTACCGCGGCGACCGCGAGATCGAGCTGACCGCCCGCGAGTTCGAGCTTCTCGAGCACCTGATGCGCAACGAGCGGATCGTCGTATCGCGCCAGGCGCTGCTCGACGAGGTCTGGGGCTACGACCCCTTCGCCGAGACGAACACGGTCGACGTGTTCATCTCGAACCTGCGCCGCAAGCTCGAGGCGGCCGGCGAGCCGCGCATCCTCCACACGGTGCGAGGCGCGGGCTACGTGGTGAGGGCGGCGTGAGGACGCGACTGCCGGTCAAGGTCAAGCTCGCGGTCGTCAGCGCGGCGCTGACGTTCGCGATCCTGTGCCTGTTCGCGGTGGTGATCGGGGCGGTTGCGGAGCAGCGGATTCGCGATGGCTTCGATGACGATCTGCGGGCAGCGGCCGCCGACCTGCAGGACAGTCTGAACCCGCGGCTTACCCCCGACGGCGCGTTTACATACGAGCAGGACGCGCTCCTGTTTGCCGGCACAGGAGACGCCACGGTCCAGCTCGTGACGATCAACGGGCAGGTGCTCTATCCGCGAGGTGCCGGGATCAACCTTGGCCCGGCGAATTCGGAGGGGGCCCGCGATGCGGGCGGATTCAGGGTGGTCTCGCGACCCGTCGTGGTCGCCACCCGTACACCGCCGGAACCCTTTGCGCCGCTGGGTCGATCGGTGGTCCAGACGGTTGCATATGTCCAGTACGCGAAGCCAGAGGCGGCGGTCCAGAGCACCGTCAACCGCGTCCGCGTCTTCCTCGCATTCGGCGTCCTGGGCGGCACGCTGCTCGCCTTCCTCGGCGGTATATGGGTCGCCCGCCGCGCCATGGCGCCCGATCGCCGGGCTCACGCGGGCGGCGCGCGAGGTGGCTCGTACCCGGGATCCGGACATCACGCTGCCGGCGCCGCGCGCCAACGACGAGGTCGCCGACCTCGCGCACACCTTCGAGGACATGCTGCGGGAGCTGAGCGAGGCGCACGACGAGAGCGAAGCCGCGCTGGCCCGCCAGCGGGAGTTCGTGGCCGACGCCTCGCACGAGCTCCGCACTCCCCTCACCAGCATCCTCGCGAACCTCGAGCTGCTCGAGACCGAGCTTCAGGGCGAGCAACGGGAGATGGCGGGCTCGGCACTGCGCTCCTCGCGGCGCATGCGACGTCTGGTGGCCGATCTGCTGCTGCTCGCCCGCGCCGACGCCGGCCGAGAGGCGACGATGGCGCCCGTCGACCTCGCGGCTATCGCCCGCGAGGCGGCGGCCGAGGCGGGGGCCCTGTCGGCGGACCACCCGATCTCCCTCGACGCACCAGACCGCGTGACCGTCACCGGCGTCGCGGACGACCTCCACCGACTCGCGGGGAACCTGGTCGAGAACGCGCTCATCCACACTCCGGCCGGCACGCCCGTGACGTTGTCCGTGCGCCGGGAGGGATCCGACGCCGTGCTCGAGGTGGCGGACCGCGGCCCCGGGGTGCCGCCGGAGATGCGTGAGCGGGTCTTCGAGCGCTTCGCCCGAACCGGCGGTGACGGCACTCGGCGCGGCAGCGGTCTCGGGCTCGCCATCGTTCGCGCCGTCGTGGACGCCCACGGCGGTCGCGTGGAGCTGCTCAACGCCGAGGGCGGCGGGGCCCGCTTCGTCGTCACCCTGCCGGCGGCTGGCTCCCGGGCACCGGAACCGGCCGCCGCCCCGCCTCAGCGCGCGCTCCGATCACGCCGCTAGCGTGTTGTGACTCTCTAAGTCCTCGCACCCGGACCCCTTGGAGGAGCTGCAATCGTGAAGTCGATCCTGCGCCGGCGCCCCTCGCCTGCCCTGGTCATTGCCCTCATCGCCCTTTTCGTCTCACTGAGCGGCGTCGCGTACGGCGTTGCCACCGGCTCCATCGACAGCCGTGAGATCAAGCAGAACACGATCCGCAGCGGCGACCTGCGCAACAACGAGATCCGCACCCGCGACCTGCGCAACAACGAGGTGCGGGGGCTCGACATCCGCAACAGCACCGTGCGGGGGCGCGAGGTGGCGCTCAACTCGCTCACCGGCAACGACATCAACGAGTCGCGGTTGGAGAAGGTGCCGAGCGCGACGAGCGCCGACACTGCGGCCAGCGCTGCCAGCGCTGGTAGCGCCGCTAACGCCGCCAACGCCGCCAGCGCTCAGAGCCTGAACGGCCTCCGAGTCGTCCCAATCAAGCATCGCAGCGGCAGCGTGGCCAACCAGGCGATCCTCGATGCGGGAGGGCTCCAGCTGGTCGTCACGTGCGCCGGCGGTGACGAGGAGCTCCGGGCGCGCACGACAGTGGCCGACAGCGAGATCGCCGTCGTCTCGGATGATGCCGCAAGCGCGGACACTGCTCCGCCGGACAATCTGGTCAACCACAACCTCGACGACAACTTCAACCCCGGAGAAGAGTTCGACCTTCAGGACAGCACTGCGGCCTCGGACGACCGCATCTTCCAGCTCCACTATCTGGCCGGTAACGGGACCGACGTCACGGCGCATCTCATCGCCGACGACGACCTCGGAGCGAACAACTGCGTGGTCAGCGGATACGCCGTGGTCATGGGCTGACCGAACGCGGACGAGACGACCACGCGGGAATGACCGGCGTCCGCCCCTCGCCGCCGGCTCAGACCTCGACGACCACCGGCAGCACCATCGGCCGCCTGCGCAGGCGCTCGTAGACGAACTCCGCGAGGTCGTCGTGGAGGTGATCCTGGAGGAGGTCGATCTCCCTGATCTCCTCGTCGGCCGAGCGCGCCAGCGAGTCGTCCACGGCGTCGCGGAGCTCGGCTACGAAGCCGTCGCTCTCGGCGACGAAGGGAACGCCCCGGAAGATGATCTCGGGCGGGACCACCGAGCGGCCGTCCTGCTCGGAGATCGTCGCGACCACGATGAAGATGCCGTCCGCGGACAGCATGCGCCGATCGCGGAGCGCCACGTCCTCGATGTCCCCGACGTCCACGCCGTCAACGAAGATCATCCCCGCCTGCTCCCGCGGGCCGAAGCGGGCACCGTCCGCGTCGATGTCGAGCGGAAGGCCGTTCTCGCCGCGGAAGATCGCCTCCGGTGGGATCCCCACGGCCTCGGCCAGCTCGCCGTGCAGCCGCAGCCGGCGGTGGTCGCCGTGGACCGGCAGCACGTAGCGGGGCCGGGTCAGGTTGAGCATCAGCTTGAGCTCCTCCGCGTAGCCGTGCCCGGATGCGTGGACGGGAACGTCGCGCGGGGTGATCACGCTCGCGCCCAGACGGTAGATGCGGTCGATGGTCTCGTTCACCGCGCGCTCGTTGCCGGGGATCGGGGTGGCGGAGAAGATCACGGTGTCGCCGTCGTGCAGCTCCACATTCGGATGGTCGCCGTGTGCCATGCGCCGGAGCGCCGAGAGCGGCTCGCCCTGGCTGCCGGTCGAGAGCACGACCAGACGCTGGTCCGGAAAGTCCTCGATCTCCTTCGGCCCCACGAGCGTGCCCTCGGGGATGTCGATGTGGCCGAGCGTCCGCCCGATGTTCACGTTCTTGCGCATCGAGCGGCCGACCAGCGAGACCTTGCGGCCGAGGGCGGCCGCCGCGTCCACCACCTGCTGCACCCGGTGGATGTTCGACGCAAAGCAGGTGACTATCACGCGCCCGGAGCAACGCGAGAAGACCTCCTCGAGCTTTGGCCCCACGCTCGACTCAGACGGCGACATGCCCGGGCGGTCGGCGTTGGTGGAATCGCCGCAGAGGAGGAGGAGCCCGTCCCGCCCCAGCTCGGCGAGGCGCGACACGTCCGCCGGCACGCCGTCGACCGGCGTCTGGTCGAACTTGTAGTCGCCGGTCACGAGCGTGGTGCCGAGCTCGCAGGTGAGCGCGACCGCGAACGCGTCCGGGATCGAGTGGGCCATCTTGACCATCTCCACCGAGAATGGGCCCGCCTGGAAAGACTGGGAGGCGAGCACGTCCTCCACCGGCACGTCCTTGAGGCGGTGCTCGTCGAGCTTCGACCGGACCATCGCGGCGGTCAGCGGGCCGCCGTAGATCGTGGGGTAGCGACCGAGCTGCCGTAGAACGAAGGGGAGCGCGCCGACGTGGTCCTCGTGCGCGTGCGTGAGCACGATCGCATCGACCGCCTCGGACCGTTCGCGCAGATAGGTGAAGTCGGGAAGGACGAGATCGATCCCGAGCTGATCGGGCGCCGGGAACATCAGCCCGGTGTCGACGACCACGATGCGGCCGTCGTACTCGACGACCGTCATGTTCTTGCCGATCTCCCCGAGCCCACCGAGGGGCAGGACCCGCAGGGTGGAGCCGCTCAAGTGACCGATCGCGGGGGGCCGGGATTGGTCACTGCACTATGGCCAGCAGGTGGTGGCGCTCCAGCGCCTCGCGAATGACCGCCTTCTCCTCGTCGGACGCCTCGACGAGCGGCAGTCGCAGGCCGCCGACGTCGTGGCCGGCGAGATTCAGCGCCGCCTTGACCGGGATCGGATTCGTGGTGACGGTGAGCGCCGTGTACAGGTCGCGCAGCCCGTCCTCGATCTCTCGCCGGCGTTCCGGCTCGTCCACGATACGGCGCATCTCGCGGCCGACGAGGTGGGAGGCGACGAGGATCCCGCCCGTCCCGCCGAGGTCCATGACCTTGGCGAGGATGTCGTCGTTGCCCGCAAGCAGGTCCATGCCCTCGATCGGGGCGAGGTCGTCGTACCGGGCCTGCTTCACCGCGACGACGTTGTCGATCTCGGCCAGCTCCGCGAGCAGATCGTTCGGCATGTCAGTGGCCGTGCGGCTCGGGATGTTGTAGGCCACGATCGGCCTGTCGGTGGCGGCGGCGACCGTCTCGAAGTGGGCCTTGATGCCGCGCCGATTCGGCCTGTTGTAGTACGGGGTGACCACCAGCATCCCGTCAACTCCGATGGCGGTCGCCCGCCGAGTGAGCTCGACCGTGTGATGAGTGTCGTAGGTGCCGGTGCCGGCGATGATCGTCGCGTCGCCGCTCTCGGCGACCCCGAGCTCCCACAGACGAGCCTTCTCCTCGTCGGTCAGGGTTGCCCCCTCGCCGGTGCTGCCCGCCAGGACCAGCCCGTCGGAGCCGTTCTCGAGCAGATAGTGCATGAGACGCACGCTGGCGTCCTCGTCGAGCGCACCTTCGCGGTCGAACGGCGTGACCATAGCTGTGAGGATGCCGCCGATGAAGCCCACTTCCCTCTCCTCGGTTCGCGTCGGCGCACCTTAGCGCGCGCGCAGGCCTTCCGGACGAGCCGCTGCAAATGGCAGAATTCCTTGCCGCAAGATGCAGACTGAGCGCGATTACAGCCACCGGACGACGGTCGAGAAGCTCGGCGTCGTCCCGGCGGAGCGCGTGGAGATCGCCGGGGACGTCGGACCCGGCCTCAGACGGGATGTCAAGGAGGCGCTCGGACGCGGTCTGGTGCGCTCCGGCGAGCTGGACGGCGCGATCGTGCTCGTGGAGTCCGAGGACGATGCCAAGGAGGCGCTCGTCCGCTACCGGGCGCGCCTTCGGGACACGGGCTACCTATGGATGATTACCCGAAAGCGGGGCCATGAGCGCTACCTCAATCAGATGACGCTCGTCCCCCACGCCAAGCGGCTCGGGCTGATCGACAACAAGACCTGCTCTATCGACGACGAGCGCTCGGGAATCCGCTTCGTGGTGCCGAGGGCGCTGCGCGGGGACGGCCGCGAGACGGCGGCCTGAGTCGCCGACGCCACCCCGTCCAGTGCGACCTAGGTGGACCCGGCCGCCGGAGGCAGGTCCTCGGGAAGCGGCACCTCCTGCGGCGGCGCGCCGCGCTGGCCGTCCCACGATGCGAACGCCTCGGCGTCGCGACTGACGTGCTCCCCCGCGCCGCCCAGCGCGAGCAGGACCACGCGATCGGGGCCCCGGTTGACGAGTTGGCGACGCAGGTCGGGCGCGACCCTGACGACCTCGTCGGGGCCGAGCACGTGTTCCTCCCGCTCGACGAGCAGCGTCAGCGTGCCCTCGAGCACGACGTAGATCTCCTCCTGCCGCTCGTGGCGGTGGATGCGACCGCGCTGCCGCGGCTCGAGCACCAACTGGTTCATCCCGAAGCTGGTCATCCCGAGCGGCCGGCGCAGCGACACGAAACGCTCGCCGGTGGCCCGATCAAGCCGCGAGCGCGCGATGCCCGACTCCATGCGTCGAATCCTAGGTCAGCGGCTCATCGGCCGGATTCGCCGCGGGGCTAGAGCAGCCGCTCGAGCCCGACCGTGGGCGAGCGCTCGAGCGACGCGACCTTCCGGATCGCCAGCAGCACGCCGGGCATGAACGACTCGCGGGCCGTCGAGTCGTGGCGGATCGTGAGGGTCTGGCCGGGGCCGCCGAAGATGAGCTCGTGGTGCGCCACCAGCCCGGGCAGCCTCACCGAGTGGACCGGCTCGTGCACGTGGCCCCCAGCGGCGCGGACAAGGTCTGCGGCGCGCTTCGCGGTGCCCGAGGGAGCGTCCAGCTTCCGGTCGTGATGCAGCTCGACGATCTCGCATTCGGGCATATGGGGCGCCACCCGCTGGGCGATCTCCATCATCAGCACCGCCCCGATCGCGAAGTTCGGGGCCACGAACAGGTTGGCGGTCCCAACGCCCTCGAGCGCCGAGAAGTCGGCGCCGGTGGTCCCCATGACGCAGTGCACTCCGGCCTCGAGGCACGCGCGCGCGTTCTGGGCGGCCGAGTCGGGAGTCGAGAAGTCCACCACCACGTCGGCGTCACCCAGCACCTCGTAGAGGGGTGTGTGGAGCAGTGGATCGGCTCGGCCCACGAGCGCGAGATCGTCGGCGCCGTCGACCGCGTGGCACACGGTCTGCCCCATGCGCCCGGCTGCGCCCGAAACGGCGACGTTGATCATGCCGCGAGCGCCGGAGACACCTTCCCCAGCGCCGCGCGGAAAGAGCTCTCGTCGGCGCCCACGCCGGCGGCGGACATGTCGTCGGGGCGGTAGAGCTCGCCGGCGAGCGTCGCGACGTCCTCGAGCGTGACGGCGTCGAACGCCGCGAGGACCTCGTCGAGCGTAAGCAGCGGCACTTCCATCAGGACGGAGTTGCCGAGCCTGTTCATGCGCGTGAGCGTGCTCTCCATCGAGAGCACGGTGCGCCCCTTCACGTTCTCCCGCGCCCGTTCCAGCTCCTCCTCGGTCACGCCGTCCTCCTGGAGCCTGCGCAACTCCGTCCCGATCACCTCCAGCGCCTGCGTGACGTTCTCCGGCCTGGTGCCGACGTAGACGGCGACCTGCCCCGAGTCCGCGTAGTGGCTGACGTACGAGTAGACGGCGTAGGCCAGTCCGCGCTTCTCGCGCACCTCCTGAAACAGCCGCGACGAGGTCGAGCCGCCCAGGATCGTGTCGAGCACCCGCAGCGCGAAACGGCGGTCGTCGCCGCGGGGGATCCCCGGCCCGCCCAGGCAGAGGTGGTACTGCTCGGTCTCCTTCTGGAAGAAGCGCAGCGTCGGCCCTGCACCGTTCGGCGAGACCAGCCCCGGGGGGACCGCCGGCGCGTCGCCGACGGCCGACTCCACCAGCTCCACGATGCGCTCGTGCTCGACGTTGCCGGCGGCCGCCACGACGATGCTCCTCGGCACGTAGCGGCCGTCGTGCCAGGCGGCGATGTCGGGCACCGGGACGGATGAGACGACGTCGGCGCGGCCGATGATCGGTCGACCCAGCGGGTGCTCGCCGAAGATCGCCTCGGCCAGCACGTCGTGCACCTTGTCCTGCGGCTCGTCCTCGTACATGGCGATCTCCTCGATCACCACCTGCCGCTCCGATTCGATGTCTGGATACGCGGGCCGCAGCACCATGTCCTGGAGCACGTCGAACGCGCGCTCCAGGTGGCCGTCGAGGAAGCGGGAGAAGACGGAGGTCGTCTCCTTACCCGTGCCCGCGTTGACCTCGGCCCCCATCGCGTCGAACGCCTCGTCGATCTCGCGGGAGCTGAAGCGGTCGGTGCCCTTGAAGAGGAGGTGCTCGAGGAAGTGTGAGATCCCCGCCTGATCCTGCCCCTCGTCGCGTGAGCCGGTCCGGACCCAGAACCCGAGCGCGATCGAACGCACCGAGGGCATCGCCTCGGTGACGACCCGCACGCCCGAGTCGAGCGTGGTGAGCCGCGCGGGCCCGGCGCTCACTCGCTGCGCTCGCGTTCGCGATCGCGGTCCCGCGGCCGCCGGTCGCGGCCGCGGCCGTCACGCCGCCCGCGCCCGTTGCCGCGGTCGCCCCGCGAGCCCTTGTCGCCCGTGCCCATCGCCGCGAGGTCCTCGGCGGACTTGCCCTCGATCTCGGGATCGTCGACGAGGCGGAGTCCGATTCGTCCCCGCTCGCGGTCGACCTCGACCACCTTGACGTGGAGCTCGTCGCCGCGGTTCACGACCTCCTCGACCGTGTTGGGGCGCTTGCCGGGCGCGATGTTGGAGATGTGAATCAGGCCGTCGGTGCCCTTCGCAAGCTCGACGAAGGCGCCGAAGGTCGTGGTCTTCACGACCTTGCCGGTGAACTCGTCGCCGACCTCGACCTCCTTGGTCATCTGACGGATGCGGTCGACCAGCGCGTCGCCCCGGTCGCCCGTCTGGGCGTAGATGCGGACGGTGCCGTCGTCGTCGATGTCGATCTGTGCGTCGTACTCCTCGGACAGCGCCCGGATCGTCTCGCCGCCCTTGCCGATCACGGCGCCGATCTTCTCGGTGTCGATCTGGATCTGCGAGATCCGCGGCGCGTACGGCGACAGCTCGTCGCGAGGCTCGGCGATAGCGTCGCGCATCTTGTCGAGAATCGTCATGCGCGAGTCCTTCGCCTGGGCGAGCGCGTCGCGCAGGATGTCGAAGGTCACGCCGGCGATCTTGATGTCCATCTGGAGGGCGGTGATGCCCTGCGACGTGCCGGCGACCTTGAAGTCCATGTCGCCCAGGTGATCCTCCACGCCCGCGATGTCGGTGAGCACGACGTAGTCGTCACCCTCCTTGATGAGCCCCATCGCCACGCCGGCCACGGGCGCCTTGAGGGGGACGCCGGCGTCCATCAGCGAGAGCGTGGAGCCGCAGACCGAGGCCATCGAGGACGACCCGTTGGACTCGAGGATGTCCGAGACCACGCGGATCGTGTAGGGAAACTCCTCGAGCTTCGGGACCATCGGCAGGAGCGCCCGCTCGGCGAGCGCGCCGTGGCCGATGTCGCGCCGCTTCGGCCCCCGCATGAAGCCGGCCTCGCCGACCGAGAAGGGCGGGAAGTTGTAGTGGTGGAAATAGTGCTTGGCCTCTTGCAGGCCGAGCGTGTCGAGGCGCATCTCCTCGCGGGTCGTGCCGAGCGCCACAACCGAGAAGGCCTGCGTCTGGCCCCGGGTGAAGATCGCCGAGCCGTGCGTTCGCGGCGCGGGATGCACCTCGATCCAGATCTCGCGGATCTCGTCGGCGGCGCGGCCATCGGGGCGCTTCTTGTCGACGGCGATTCGCCTCCGGATGATGTCCTTCTCGAGCCGATCGAAAGCGAGCTGTACCGCGACGCGACGCTCCTTGTAGGCCTCGGGGTCAACCTCGGGGTCGCCGGACAGCGCCTCGATCGTCTCCTCCTCGACCCGCTTGGTCGCGTCCTGGCGCTCGAGCTTGTCGACCACCTGGGTGGCCTCGTCCAGGGCGGCCCCGAAGCGGTCCTGCACCTCGCGCAGGATGGCCTCGTCCACCTGCGGCGGCGTGACCTCGACCTTCTCCTTGCCCGCCTGCCTCCGCAGCTCGTGCTGCACCTCGCACAGCCGCTTGATCTCGGCGTGCGCGATGTCTAGCGCGTCCAGGATCTCGGGCTCGGTGATCTCGTCGGCGCCGGCCTCGACCATCAGGATGGCCTCCTCGGTGCCGGCGACCACGAGGTCGAGCGGCGACTCGAGCAGCCACTCCTCGTCCGGATTGACGAGGAAGTTGCCCTCCGCATCCTGGCCGATGCGCACCGCTCCGACCGGCGCCGGGAAGGGGATGTCGGACACCATGAGGGCGGCGCTCGTACCGTTCATGGCGAGAACGTCGTAGGGGTGCTCGTGGTCGACGGACATCGGGATCGCGACCAGCTGGGTCTCGCGCGTCCAGCCCTTTGGGAAGAGCGGACGCAGCGGTCGATCGATCATCCGCGCGGTCAGGGTCGCCTTTTCGCCGGCGCGCCCCTCACGGCGGAAGAAGCTTCCGGGGATCTTGCCCGCGGCGTACATGCGCTCCTCCACGTCCACGGTCAGCGGGAGGAAATCGACGTCGCGCGGGTTCCCGGCGGTGGCGGTGCAGAGCACCATCGTCTCGCCCGCGGTGACGACCACCGCGCCACTCGCCTGCTTGGCGAGCCTGCCGGTCTCGAATTGGATCGAGCCCCCGCCGATCTCAAGCGAGACCCGGCTAACTGCATCAGTCATGTGCTTCCTTTCAGCCGCCTCCGGTTGGCGGCGATGATGTGTACCTCTCGATAAGGAACGCGCTCGATGCTAGCAGCGAGGGTCAGCGAAACCGCTCCAGAAAGCGGTCGGAGGGCAGTCCGGGGTGGGGCGCGCCGTCCACGAACTGTGTCGGCGTCGTTGCCACCCCCGCCCTGATCCCACTCTGGAAGTCGCGCTCCACCCGCTTCGCCACCAGCTCCGACCGCCGATCCGACTCGAAGCGCTCGAGATCCAGTTCTAGCCCCCGGGCACGCGCCCACAGATGAGGGTCGTCGATGTGCGCCTGGTCCTCGAGCAGCGAGTCGTGCATCTCCCAGAATCGGCCCTGGAGCGCGGCGGCCTCGGCGGCGTGGGCGAGCGCGCGCGCCCGCGGGTGCTTCGAGGTCACGGGGAAGTGACGGAAAACGCGGGTGATCGGAAGCTGCTTCAGGATCCGGTGCGCCCGGGCGCAGAAGGGACACTCGAGGTCGGCGTACTCGATCACCACCGGCCCCCCACCCCGGACGTGGTCGTCCGGCCCCGGCTCAGGCGGCGGCGAGCTGGTCCAGCGCGTCGAAGATGAGGTTTGCACCCGGAACCTCGAGCGGTGGCGACATGTACGACCAGGAGACCTTGCCGTCCGGCGCAACGACGACGAGCGCCCTGCCCGCGACCCCGTGCTCCTCGGACCAGACGCCGTAGCGCTTCGCGACCTCGCCCTTCGGGTGGAAGTCGGCCAACAGGGGGTAGGACACGCCGAGATGCTCCTGGAAGGCGCGGTGGCAGAAGGCGCCGTCGACGGAGATCCCAACGAGGCTCGCTCCCCGTTCCTCCAGCTGGGGGAGCACCTCCTGGTAGACGCTCAGCTGGTCGGTGCAGACGGGGCTGAAGTCCGCCGGGTAGAAGACGAGCACCGCGGTTCGGCCGCCGAAGTCCGACAGCGACACCTGGTTGCCGTCCTGATCCGGGAGCGTGAAGTCGGGTGCCGGCGCGCCGGGCTCGATCATCGCCGCAGGCCGAGCTGCTGGATCAACGACCGGTAGCGGTCGATGTCCGCCTGCTGCAGGTACTTGAGCAACCTGCGCCGCTTGCCGACCAGCATCAGGAGACCGCGACGCGAGTGATGATCCTTGCGGTGCTCGCGCAGGTGCTGGGTGAGCTCGTTGATGCGCGCGGTCAGCAGCGCGACCTGCACCTCGGTGGAGCCGGTGTCGGCGTCGCCGCGCCCGTAGCGGGAGACGATGTCGCGCTTCGCCTCTGCGGTCAGCGTCATTCGGCGGAAAACCGTAGCAGGCGGTTTGTTGGCGTCTCTCGGCGGGGTGGTCGGCGCTGCCGGCCGGGCTTGGGCTGGGTAAGGGGGAGTGGATTCGGGGGGTGGGGCGACTTATGTACCCATCTCGGTAGATAAAGCGCCCCACCCCATGCCCATCCCCCTAACCAGCCCAAGCGCGGCCGACATTCCCGACCACCCGCCCGAGCGCCAGCGCCTTACGAAGCCGCCGCCGGATACCGCGTCGTCTCGCAGATCTCTCGCGCCTCGACGATGTCCCGCTGCATCTGCTCCACCAGCGCGTCGACCGTCTCGAAGCGCTTTTCGCCGCGCATCCGCTCGATGAACGCGATGCGCAAGACCTCGCCGTAGAGGTCGCCGTCGAAGCCGATCAGGTGTGCCTCCACGAGCAGGCCGCGGCCGGTCTCGAAAGTGGGGCGGACCCCCACGTTGACCGCCGCCGGATACCCGTGCGCCCAGGCCGCGTACACGCCGTGTCCGGGAGAGACCAGCGCGTCGTCGGGAACGATGTTGGCGGTCGGGACGCCCAGCTCGCGGCCGCGACGGTCGCCGACCACGACCTCGCCTTCGAACAGGAACGGGCCGCCCAGAAACTCAGCGGCGTGCTTCACGTCGCCGGCGGCCACCAGCCCGCGAATGTGGCTGGAGGACACGGTTTCGCCGGCCACCTCCACGAGTGGCACCACCCGCGTCTCGAACTCCTGTCGGGAGCGGAGAAAATCGGGCGTGCCCTGCGCGCGCTTGCCGAAGCGGAAGTTCTCGCCGACCGACACCCGCTTCGCGTCGAGCCGGCCCGCCAGCACGTCGGCGGCGAACTGCTCCGCGGTCAGGGAGGCGAACCCGCGGTCGAACGGGATGACGACCAGCTCCTCCACGCCAAGGCCCGCTATGAGGTCGCGTTTGATGCCGAACGGGGTGACCAGCTTTGGCGTGGCCTCCGGGTGGAGGATCGCGATGGGATGGGGCTCGAAGGTCAGGACGGTGTCGCTCCCCCGGATGACCTCGCGGTGCCCCAGATGGACGCCGTCGAAGGTGCCTATCGCGACGCTGTGCGGACCCGTGCCGGCCTCGACCTCGGGGAGCTGGGTGACCTTCATCCAGACGCGAACACTACGACGGGCCGGAGCTCGCGACCGCGCTCCTCCCCCACTGCGAGCAGCTCTCCATCGCGGGTCAGGCGGAGGGGGCCGGTCGAGCCCGTCGCCCCGGTGACGCGCCGGCCGTGCCTCACGTGGTCGGCCTCCTCCTCCGTAAGCCGTCGCTCCGGGAGGAACGCGAGCGCCTCACTCAATGGCACGAGCCGCTCGGGATCGGCATCCTCCAGGCGGAACCGGCCGATCGCGGTGCGCTCCAGTTCCTCGCAGTACGCGTCCCCGAGGTCGGCGATCAGGCTCCGTACATACGTGCCGGCCGAGCACTCGATCTCGAACGCCGCCCGCTCGTCCTCGTGCCAGAGCAGGTCGGCGCGGTATACGCGCGCCGGCCGCGGCGAAAGCTCGGGGGCCGAGCCGCTGCGAGCCAGCTGGTAGGCCCGCCTGCCGCCGACGCGCACCGCCGAGTATGCAGGCGGGCGCTGCATCAGCTCGCCGGTCGGGAGCTCGAGCCGCTGGGGCGCACGGCCCGTCGGCTGCAGCTCCCCGTCGCGGTCGCCGGTGTCAGAGACCCAGCCCAGGCGGGCGACCACCCGGTACGTCTTGGGCAGCTCCATCAGGAAGCGCTGGGCACGCGTCGCTCGCCCGACGAGCACCAGCAGCAGGCCGGTCGCGAACGGGTCGAGCGTGCCGGCGTGCCCCACCTTGGTGCCGCGCGGCAACCCACGACGGACACGGGCGACGACGTCGTGCGAGGTGACCCCCGCCGGCTTTCGGTGGAGCAGGACGCCCGAGCGCTCGGTCACGTACCTCAGGTGCGGAGCTGCTCGCCGACGAGCTCGCGAAGCCGGCCGACGAGCTCGGGATACGGCATCGGCGTGGAAAAGCCGGCCGCCTGCGGATGCCCGCCGCCGCCGAACTCCCGCGCCACCCGCGACACGTCCACCCGGGTGTCCGTCGCGCGCAGGCTCACCTTCCGCATTCCCACGCGCTCCTCGGAGAGCAGCTCTCGAACCAGAACGGCGACCGCTGTGCCCTCGACTGCGCGCATGTGGTCGACCACACCCTCGGAGTCGGTCTCGAGAGCTCCGGTCTCCTCGTAGTCGCCCTTCGTCAGGTGAGCGATGGTGATCGTCCCGTCGTCGTGGCGCTCGACCGAGGCCAGCGCGCGCTGGAGGAGGTGGAGCCGGCGCAGCGGCAGGTCCTCGTACAGCCGCCGGTACACCTGGTGCGGCTCGACACCGGCCTGGATCAGCTCCGCGGCCATCCGGTGCGCCTCCGGCGTGGTGTTCTCGTACATGAAGCGGCCGGTGTCGGTCACGAGGCCGGTGTAGAGCGCGTCCGCGATCGGGGGCGTGATCTCCGCCCCGAGCTCCTTGGCGAGGCGCCAGACGATCTCGGCCGTGCAGGAGGCGACGGGGCAGACGAGATTGACGGTCCCGAAGCGCGTGTTGTCGTGGTGATGGTCGATGTTGAGGATGTGGAGCCCGTCCGCCTGGAGGAAGTCGACCGGCATGCGCTCGATGTTGCCGCAGTCGAGGAAGACGATCGTCCGCTCGCCCACGTCGTCGGGCGGGGTGCCCACCAGCCGCGCGTCGAAGGTCCAGTTGCGGTACTCCCAGGGCAGCGGGAACTCGTCGGGCGACATGTACATCAGGGAGTCCTTGCCGAGCTGCTCGAGGATCCAGTGCATCGAGAGCAGCGAGCCCAGGGCGTCGCCGTCCGGGTTTTCGTGAGTGGTGAGCAGGAACCTGTCAGCTTCGCGGAGCTCGGCGATGACCTTGTCCTGCTCGCTCTCGAGGGTAGGCAGCGCACTGTCCATTGGCGCTCTCACGGCTCATCCTCCAGCAGCTCCGTGATCCGCATCCCGCGGTCGATCGAGGCGTCGAAGAAGAACTCCAGGGTGGGAGTGCGCTTCATCCGCAGCTCAGCCGCGATCGATTGCTGGAGCAGGCCGTGCGCCGACGCGAGCCCGGCCAGCGTGTCGGCGCGCTCGGACTCGTCGCCGAGCACGCTGACATACACGCGGGCCTGGCGTAGGTCGGGGCTGGTTTCCACTGAGGTCACTGTCACAAATCCGATCCGCGGGTCACTGAGACCCTCGGCTATCCGTGCCGACAGGACCTCTCGGACCGCCTCGTTGACCCTGCGCATGCGGTCGGCCGCCATCGTAGCTACCGCTCCAGCAGATCCGCAGCGGACACAAGATGGCATTCCACGGTCGCAAGGTCGGGAAACATCGCATCGACGTAACGTTCGACACTTGCGCCCAAGTCCCTTAGGGGACCTGACTCTCGGCCTACAAGGGCCGCGGTCAGCGTTGCCCGCTGCCAGAGATCGTGATGGTCGGTCTCCGCCACCGCCGCGCCGAAGCGGCGCTGCAGGTGCGCCTTGAGCGAGGACAGCTCCTTGCGTTTGCCCTTGAGGCTGCCGTTGTCGGGGAAGTGCAGGTGGATCTCGAGCAGACAGACGAACGCCACTCCCCCGACTATCGCAGGAGCGCACGCGGGGAGCGCCGCCGATCAGGACAGCGTCTGCTCGACCTGCTTCGTCTCGTAAGCCTCGATCACGTCGCCCTCCTTCACGTCGGGGTAGTTCTCGAGCACGATGCCGCACTCGAGCCCCGCCGTCACCTCGCGGACGTCGTCCTTGAAGCGGCGCAGCGATCCGATCCGGCCGTCGTAGATCACCGTGCCGTCCCGCACCAGGCGGCACCTGCCGCCGCGCCGGACGGTTCCCTCGGTGACGTAGGAGCCGGCGATCGTGCCAACGCGCGAGGCCTTGAACGTCGCCCGAACCTCGACGGTCGCAACAATCTCCTCGACCTGCTCGGGCTCGAGCATGCCCTCCATCGCGCCGCGCAGGTCCTCGACGATCCTGTAGATCACCGAGTAGGTCCGGATCTCCACGCCCTCGCTGTCAGCCACCTGGGCGGCGTTGCCGACCGGGCGCACGTTGAAGCCGATGACCACCGCGTCGGACGCAGCTGCGAGCATGACGTCGGACTCGGAGATGCCGCCCACGCCGTCGCGAATGATGTTGACCGTCACCTGCTGCTGAGGCAGCCGGGCGATCTGGTCTGCGAGCGCCTCGAGCGAACCCGCCACGTCGGCCTTGACGACCAGGTTGAGCTCCTTCTCGCCGCGCTCGGCCCTTGCGAGCACGTCCTCGAGCGAGACCCGCCGCCCGGCCTGGCGTGCCAGAGCCTGCTGCTTCATTCGGACTGCGCGCTCGTTCGCAACGCGCCGGGCCTCGCGCTCGTTCTCGACGACGTGGAAGTGCTCGCCGGCGTCGGGCACACCGTCGAAGCCCAGGATCTCGACCGGCATCCCCGGGGTCGTGTCCTGCACGCGCTCCCCGCGGAAGTCGCTCATGGCACGCACGCGGCCCCAGTGCTCGCCGGCCACGATGGCGTCGCCCACCTTCAGGCGGCCGCGGTGGATCAGCAGCGTTACGACTGGCCCGCGGCCGGGGTCGAGCCGCGACTCGATCACGAAGCCGGAGGCTTCCGCCTGCGGGTTGGCCTTCAGCTCTTGGATCTCGGCGAGGGTCACGAGCGTCTCGAGCAGGTCCTCGAGGTTCTGCCTCGTCTTCGCCGAGACGTCAACGAACTCCGTGTCGCCGCCCCAGTCTGCCGGGGTGAGTCCCTGCTGGGCCAACTCGCCGCGGACGCGGTTCGGGTCGCCCCCCTCCTTGTCGATCTTGTTCACCGCGACCATCACGGGCACCCCGGCGGCCTTGGCATGGTCGATCGCCTCGACCGTCTGCGGCATCACCCCGTCGTCGGCGGCCACGACGATCAGCGCGATGTCGGTGACGTTGGCGCCGCGCGCGCGCATTGCCGTGAAGGCCTCGTGGCCGGGCGTGTCGAGGAAGGTGATCACGTGGTCGTCGTGGTGCACCTGATAAGCGCCGATGTGCTGGGTGATACCGCCGGCTTCGCCCGCCGCGACCTCGGTCTCGCGGATTGCGTCGAGCAGCGAGGTCTTGCCGTGGTCGACGTGGCCCATCACCGTGATCACGGGCGGCCGGTCCACGAGATCCTCCGCGGCGTCCTCGTACACCGGCTCCGGCTCGACCTCCTCGGCCGCGCTCACGATCTCGACCTTCTTGTCGAGCGCCTCGGCGAGGACCTCGGTCGCCTCGTCGGAGAGGGTCTGGGTGAGCGTCGCCATCTCGCCGAGCTCCATCAGCTTCTTGATCACCTCGGGGGCGCCGAGCTGCAGCGACTCCGCGACTTCCTTGACGGTCGAGCCCGACCTGACCTGGACGGCCGGCTCCTCCTGTTGCTCGGCCTCGAGCTTCGCCTGCGCCTCGGCCGCGAGGTCCGGCTCGACCCACTGGGGCCGGCGCCTGCGCCCGCGCCCGCGGCGCGGGGGCTGAGACTGCTGCGGCGGACCGGGCCGGTCCCGTCGCGAGGCCTGGGAATCGATGACCACCCGCCGGCGCCGTCCGCCGCCCGCTCCGCTCTCGCCGCCACGGGCGCCGCGTGTCGGGCGCGGTCGGTCGCGCCGATCGCCGCCCGGGGCGGCGCCCGCGTCGGGACCGGGTGCGCCGGGCTCGGGACCGCGGTCGCCGCCACGCGGGCCGGCCCTCGGGCCCCGATCGCCACCGGGTCCGCCCGGCCGCGGACCGCCCTGCCGTGGGCCGCCCGGACGCGGACCGCGATCGCCGCGCGGGCCGCCGGTGCCGCGCCCGCCAGGCCGATCGCCCTGTCGCTGGCCACCGCCACGGGGCCCGCCCTGCGGGCCGCGTTCCTGCGGCGGCGGAGCATCCTGAAGGATCCTTGGGCCGCGGCCGGCCGGGCCAGCCCGCCGTACGGGCTCACCCGTGGGCGGTTCGGCCGGCCGAGGCGCCTGCGTCTGGGGGCCGTCACCGGCGTCCCTCGATCGGCCTTCGCCCGGCTGCTGCGGCCCACGGCGGGCCTGCTGCGCCCCGCCGCCCGGCTGCTGCGACCCACGGCCTCCGTCCTGCTGTTCCCCGCCGCCCGGCTGCTGCGGCCCACGGGCTCCGGCCTGCTGGGCCCCGCCGCCCGGCTGCTGCCGCCCGCGGCCTCCGGCCTGCTGTTCCCCGGCGCGTGAGGCCTGCTCCGGACCGTCGGACTGCCCGCCGGCGCCGGGGGCCTGCTGCCCTCCGGCGCCCGGGTCCGGCTGCCGACCGCGCCCGGCCGCCTGCGGCGCGGCGCCAGAGGTCTGCCCCGCCTGCGGCTGCGCGCCGCCTCCCTGAGCGCGGGAGGCCGGGGGGGCGGCTTGGCTGTCGGGCTTGCGCGTCGGTGCGCCGTCGCCCGCGGGCTTCTCTGCCGCCGCCCCAGCGGGCTCGGCGGTGGCACCGTTGCCGAAGGCGCGCGCGGCCTCGGCCTCCTCGACGCTCGAGGCAGGCGCGGTGACACCGAGGCCCGCCTTCTGGAGGACCGCCAGGGCCTCCTTCGAGGTGATCCCTCGCTCCTTCGCTATCTCGTGGACGCGCTTCTTTGCCATTCCCGAACTAAGTCTATGGTCTCCTGTCGCACTGCTACCGGCGCCCGAAACGAGCGCGCGAGCGGGCGTCCCGAGGTCAATGTCTCGGCACACTCCGGCCGGTCGCACACGTAAGCGCCGCGGCCGACGATCCGGGCGCTTGGATCCAGCCTGACGTCACCGTCACCGCCGCGCACGAGTCGGAGTAGGTCGCTCTTGGAGAGGGAGCGCCGGCAAGCGACGCAGCGACGAAGCGGCTCTACGACTGCTTCGCCTCCTCCGAGCCGGAGGCATCCGCCTCGGCGGTCTCCTCCTCGAGGGACGACTGGCCGGCGGTGGCGTCGTCGCTCGTAGACTCGCCCGCGCCATCCTCATCCCGCGACGGCTCGGCGGACCCGGCCCCATCTGCCGACGGCTCGGCCTCGACGACCTCGTCCACGGACGGCTCCGCCTCCACGACCTCGTCCACGGACGGCTCCGCCTCCACGACCTCGTCAACGGACGGCTCCGCCTCCACGACCTCGTCAACGGACGGCTCGGCCTCCACGACCTCGTCAACGGACGGCTCGGCCTCGAGGACCTCCTCAACGGACGGCTCCGCCTCGAGGAGCTCCTCCGCCGAAGGCTCGCCAGCCGGCTTCTCCGCCTCGGGCTCGCCGTTGCCCCCCTCCTCGGGGGGCACGACGTAGTCGGTGTCCGTTTCCTCCAACCCCTGGTGGGCCGGGATCCCGCAGTAGCGGGAGCCGGGGAGCGAGGCGTTCGGGCAGCGCTTGCCGTTCGCGAGGATGGCGGCGCAGCGGCCGGACACCTCCTCTTCCTCGAAGCCCATCTCGGCCTCATCCTCGGCGAACTCGGTCTCGGACCGGATATCCACGCGCCAGCCGGTGAGGCGCGCGGCGAGCCGCGCGTTGAGGCCGTCCTTGCCGATCGCCAGGGAGAGCTGGTCGTCGGGCACGATGACGGTGGCCTGCTTGGCCTCGTCGTCCACGAGCACCTCGCGCACGCGCGCCGGCGAGAGGGCCTTCGCGACGAAGCGCGCCGGCTCCTCGTTGAAGGGGATGATGTCGATCTTCTCGCCGCGCAGCTCGGACACGACCATCCGCACACGAGATCCGCGCGGTCCGACGCATGCGCCCACCGGGTCCACCCCGGAGGCGTGTGACACGACCGCGATCTTCGAGCGGTAGCCGGGCTCGCGCGCCACGTTCTGGATCTCCACGAGACCGTCCGCGATCTCCGGCACCTCCAGCTCGAACAGCGCGCGGATCAGCTCGGGGGACCGCCGCGACACGATGATCGACGGTCCCTTGGCCTGGTTCGAGACGTCGGTGATGATCGCCTTGACGCGCTGCCCGTGGTCGTAGCGCTCGCCGTGGACCTGCTCGCTGCGAGGGAGCAGCGCCTCGACCCGCTCGCGCAGCTGCACGAGCGTGTAGCGCGAGTCGGACTGCTGGACGATCCCGGTGATGAGCTCGCCCACGCGGTCCTGGTACTCGTTGAACATCATGTCCCGCTCGGCCTCGCGTATCCGCTGCAGGATCACCTGCTTGGCGGTCTGCGCCGCGATCCGCCCGAAATCCTCCGGCGTCACGTCGTGCTCGTCGATCTGATCGCGGTACTGCGCCAGCCGCTCCTGATCGATCTCCGGAGGCTCGGGGTAGACGAGGTCTCCGGTCTCGGGATCCACGGTCGGCTCGCCGAGCTCCTCCTCGACTTCGTCGAGCAGCTGCTCCTCCAGCTCGGGCGGGAGCAGCAGCTCGTAGACCCGGAAGTCCCCAGACCCCCGATCCACCTCCACGCGGGCGTACTTGGCCGCGCCCGGCGTCTTCTTGTAGGCCGAAAGCAGTGCATCCTCGAGCGCCGCCATCAGGCGGTCGGCCGAGATTCCCTTCTCGCGCTCGAGGACCCCGACGGCCTCGACGATCTCCTTGGTCATCCCTCCCCCTCGAGCAAGTTGCTTCTGTTGATCTCCGAGTACGGGATCGTGACGACCCCGGTGTCCGCGGCGACGACCACCCCGTCGTTGCTCGCGCCTACGAGCTCCCCGGTGTAGCTCTTGTGCCCGCCCCTCGGCTCGCGCAGGCGCACACGCGCGCGCCGGCCGAGGAAGCGGCGAAAGTGGTCCGGCTTCGTGAGCGGGCGCTCGGGACCGGGCGAGGAGACCTCGAGCCCATAGTCGACGAGCAGGTCGCGCAGGTGACTGGTCACCCGCTCACACAGATCCAGATCGACGCCCTCCGGATGGTCGATGAACAGCCGCAGGCGCTCAGCGCCCACCCGCTCGCAGGCCAGCAGCTCGACCTCGGGCTCGGCCGAGGCGAGTCGCTGTTCGATGTTGGTGGTGAGTGGATCGGTCTGCATGAGGTCGAAAAAAAGGTGGGCTACGAAGCCCACCTCCAGGCGCGGCCCGGAGAGGACCGCGTACGACTGAAAGTTCCGACAGCGAGTATAGGCACTAAACCCGGAACCGTCGGGTCAGGTTTCGACTAGGAGAGTCACTGGCCCGTCGTTGACCAGCGACACGCGCATGCGGGCGCCGAATACCCCGCCCTTGGCGTCGAGGGCTTCGCGCACGCGTTCGTAGAGCGGCTCGGCCTGCTCGGGCGGAGCGGCGTCGACAAAGCTCGGCCGGTTGCCCCTGCGGGAGTCGCCGTAGAGGGTGAACTGGCTTACGCAGAGCACTTCGCCCTGTACGTCCTCGACGGACAGGTTCATCCTGCCCTCGGCGTCCTCGAAGACCCGAAGCGAACGGACCTTGCGGGCGATCCGGTCGGCCTGCTCGACCCCATCGCCGCGCCTGACGCCGAGCAGCACGAGCAGCCCGGCACCTATGCGGGAGACCTCCTCGCCGCCGACCGAGACCGAGGCCTCTGCCACCCGCTGCACGAGCGCGCGCACCGGACAGCTATCGCGGTTACGCGGCCCGTTGCAGCCAGTCGCGAAAGACCTGGTAGTCCTTGCGATCGGGGCGCATGTGGGCGGCCAGCGCGGCGTGGCGCCGGGCCTCGTTTGTGCGGCCGGTCTTCTGGAGCGAGCGCCCGAGGCAGAAGTGGGCGTAGTCGTTCACGGGATAGCGCTCCACGACCGCCGCGAACTCCACCGCCGCCTGCTCGAAGCGGGCGGAGCGGAAGTACGCTCGCCCCAGCGCCTCCCGGATCGAGCTCTTGTCCGGCTCGAGCGAGCGCGCTCTTTCGAGCGGCACCGACGCGGCCATGAAGTCGCCCGCCTCGAGCAACTCGCTGCCCTTCTTGAACAGGTCGTAGACGCTCTCGCTCATCGTTCCCCCTTCAAGGTACTCGGCGCACCGGCCAGCGGCCTCAGCCGCTCCACCTCGTCGAGGATCGCGGCCGCGACGGCGGCCTTCGATCCGCGCTCCACGGGGCGCTCTCCCGCCGCCGTCACGATCGTGACCTCGTTGTCGGCGGTGTCGAAGCCGATGTCGGAGCGCGAGATGTCGTTCACCACCACGGCGTCGAGCCCCTTGCGCGTCAGCTTCTGCCGACCCCGCTCCACCGCACCCTCACCGTGCTCGGCGGCAAACCCGATCAGCACCTGGCCGCCGCCACGCCGTTCGGCCAGGCGGGCGAGGACGTCCTCCGTGGCCTCGAGCTCGAGAGTCAGCCCCTCGCGTCCCGCCTTCGCGATCTTCTCGTCGAGGGGCGCCACCGGCCGGAAGTCGCCGACGGCGGCGGCCATGAGGAGGACGTCGGCGTCGTCGAAGCCAGCCTTCGCGGCGTCGAGCAGCTCGGCCGCGGTCTCCACCTCGATGCTCGCCACGCCCTCCGGGCGCGGCAGGGACACGTTGGCGCAGATGAGTGTCACCTCCGCTCCGCGCCGGGCGGCCTCGGCGGCCAGGGCGAGCCCCATCCGGCCGGACGAGCGGTTGCCGACGTAGCGCACGGAGTCGATCGGCTCGCGGGTGCCTCCCGCGGTCACGAGCACGCGCAGGCCGTCCAGGGAGCGGGGCGTGAAGCCGGCGTCGACGGCCCCCTCGATCGCCGCGAGCAGCTCCACCGGCTCCGCCAGGCGACCGACCCCCCACTCCCCCCGCGAGGCCAGCCTCCCCTCGCCGGGGTCCACGATCCGCGCGCCGCGGCGCCGCAGCGTCTCCAGGTTCTCGCGCGTCGCCGGGTGCTCGTACATGTGGTTGTTCATAGCCGGGGCGACCACGAGCGGCGCCGTGCAGGCAAGCGCGGCGCTCGTGAGCAGGTTGTCGGCCAGACCATGCGCGAGCTTCGCGATCGTGTTCGCGGACGCCGGAGCCACGCAGAACACGTCGCAGCGGCGCACGAGCTCGAGGTGCGAGATCGGGTCGTGCTGGGGCACCGGGTCACCGGGAAAGGCGCCGCGGGCAGGGTCGGGCTCGAACTCGTCCGACAGAGCGGGCGCCCCGGTGACCGCCTCGAACGTCGCGCGTCCCACGAACCGGAGGCTCGGCGCCGTCTGGATCACGCGCACGGCGTGGCCCGCGCGGGTGGCCAGGCGGACCAGCTCCACCGCCTTGTACGCGGCGATCCCGCCGGAGACGCCGAGCAGGATCCGCGCCACCCGACGCGCCTTAGCGGTAGTGGTACTTGATCTTCCCGGCGGCGATCTCCTCGAGGGAGATCTTCAGGTAGTTCTTGGAGCCCGTCTCCACCATCGGCGGGGGGTACTCGTCGAACGTTCCCTCGCCGAGGTTGTGGTAGTAGGCGTTGATCTGCCGCGCCCGCTTGGCGGCGACGAGGACGCACGCGTAGTGGGAGTCCACCTGGTCGAGAAGCTTGTCTAGGCGCGGCTTGATCATGGCCTGGACATGGTAGCGACAAGGTCGGTGAGCTCCCGCGAGGCGCGTTCCAGGTCGTCGTTGACGATGCGATGGTCGAACTCGTCGCGCGCCGCCAGCTCCTCGCGCGCGGCCGCCAGCCGGCGCTCGATCTGGTCGGGCGAGTCGGCGCCGCGCCGCTCGAGTCGTCGCGCCAGGTCCTCCAGGCAGGGCGGCTCGATGAAGATCAGCTTGGCCTCGAGGAGGGTGTCCCGCACCTGGCGAGCCCCCTGGACGTCGATCTCGAGGACGACCCCCCGGGCGGGGCGGGCGAGCTCGCTCCACAACGTCCCGTAGCGGTTTCCCGCGTACTCGGCGTGCTCCACGAACTCGCCCGCGGCGACCCTTCGATCGAAGTCCTCCCGGCTCAGAAAGTGATAGTCGCGGCCGTTCACCTCGCCCTCCCGCGGCTCACGCGTGGTGGCGGACACCGCCAGCTGGAGGCCGGGACAACGCTCCAACAGCTCCTTGATCAGCGTGCCCTTGCCCACTCCCGACGGGCCCGTGACGACCAGGACCGGGGTGTCTATCTGCGCAGGTACGACACCAGCTCGTTGCGCTGCCGCTCGGAGAGGCCGCCGATCGTCTTGCTGGGCGAAATGCGGCAGTGTGTGAGGATCCGATTCACCTTCACGCGCCCGTATTTCGGCACCGCGAGCAAAAGGTCGAATGCCTTGGCGGTAAGCAGGTATTCGGGTGGATCGAGCAGCAGGCCGTGGATCTGCGCCCGCCCCGCCTTAAGGTCTCGCTTGAGGCGCGCGCGGCGGGTGCGTATCTCGTTGGCGCGCTTGAGAGCATCCATCCGCTGGGTGAGCGAGCGCTCGGGCGCGAGACCCGCGGATTGCGTCCTGGCGGGCGACTGGGGGGCGGCCGGCATCGGAGCGGCGATAGTACACGCTGTGCGGCTGCCGTTAACCCACGGAACGCAAAAAATCCGCGAATTTCGCTGGACCTCCACCTGAGCTTGAGGATGCTTGGGGGTGCTTGAACGTTTTATCTCTGTTTGCAGGGGTTTTCAGATCGGCACGCCGGAACCGGGTTGACGCCGGCCAAGATCCCGCACGTTACGGCGAAAAAGCGGCAACCTGTCCCCTGAATGGGTTATGGGTCAAGACGCGGTCGGACAAGCCGCGCCGCAGGTTGGGTTCTCCCCGCTTCCCCGGTGCGTTCGTCCGGCCGGGGGGCCGGGCGGGCCCCCCGCCGCCTAGCTGGCCCGCTGGAGCTCCGCGAGCTCGCTCGCGATCCGCCGGCCGGCGGCAGGATCGCGGAAGCTCTCCGTCCCGACCGCGACGCAGGCCGCGCCCGCGGCGAGGAAATCGGCGGCGTCCCGCCCGCTCGCGATACCCCCCATCCCGATCGTCGGGATCGCCACCCGCGCCGCCACGGAGCGCACCTGCTCGAGCGCGATCGCGCGTACCGCGGGCCCCGAGACGCCGCCCGTCACGCCGCCGAGCCACGGCCGCCGGGTGATCGGATCGAGGGCCATTCCCTTGAGCGTGTTGATCAGGGAGACGGCGTCGGACCCGGCGCTCTCCGCGGCCGCGCCCACCGCCGCGGGCTCGTTCGCGTTCGGGGTGAGCTTGACGATCAGCGGCTTCTCGGTCAGCGGACGGACACGCTCGAGGGCGCGTGCCGTCTCCGCCGGGTCGGCGCCCATGACGAGTCCGGTCTCGACGTTCGGGCACGAGACGTTCAGCTCGATCATCGCCACCTCGTCCCGCTCCCCGACCCGCGCCACGAGCGCCGCCAGCTCGTCGCGGCTGAACCCCATGACCGACACCA
This sequence comes from uncultured Thermoleophilaceae bacterium, assembly GCA_963812915.1. Taxonomy (GTDB): domain Bacteria; phylum Actinomycetota; class Thermoleophilia; order Solirubrobacterales; family Thermoleophilaceae; genus JACVRW01. The sequence goes on from CAWEXB010000007.1 coordinate 368,287, forward strand.
CCAGCGGCACGGGGAGCTCCGCGAGCTCGGGGAGGTCGGAGGCCAGGAAGCCCTCGAGGCCCTTGTTCGGGAGGCCGATCGAGTTGATCAGGCCGGCGGGCGTCTCCCACAGCCTCGGCGGTGGGTTTCCCTGGCGCGGCTCGAAGGTGATCGTCTTCGAGACGAAGGCGTCGAAGGGAAAGCGCTCCAGCAGCGCGTCGCCGAAGGTCCGACGGGCGGCGAGCGCGTCGAACGTGCCCGAGCCGTTCAGGATCGGTCCGCGCAGGGCGATCCCGCAGAGCTCGATCGGGCTGACGGACGTGATCAATGTCCCGCCCCCGGGAACATCGCCGTGTCGAGCTGCTCGGCGTCGAGGACCGGCCCGTCCACGCAGAGCCGGACGTAGCCGGCCTTGGTTGGCGCGACGCAGCCGAAGCAGGCGCCGAAACCGCACGCCATCCCCGATTCGAGCGCGAGCTGGGCAGGTGTCTCGCGCGCCGCGCAGAGGGCCCGCACCGCCTCGAGCATGGCCGGAGGCCCGCAGGCAAAGACTGCCGCCGCCGGATCGTCGGTGAGCCGCTCGCGCAGCAGGTCGGTGACCAGCGCCGCGCGTCCCACCGAGCCGTCGTCCGTCGCGACCTCGGCCGCGGTAAACAGCGCCGCGGCCTGCGCGTGCGCCGCCGTGCGGAAGCCGAGCAGGACGGCCGCGCCCGCCTCGATCAGCTCGTCGTGCAGACACAGGAGCGGCGCGACGCCGATCCCTCCGCCCACGAGCACCGGGCTCGTGCCGGGGGGCGGCTGCCGGAAGCCGACCCCCAGCGGCCCGACCAGCGCGAGGCCCTCACGCGGCTCGAGCTCGGCGAGTCGCTCCGTGCCCGGCCCCACGGTCTCGAGCAGGAAGTCGAGCTCCAGCGCATCCCCGGCGCGGCGCGCGCGCGCGTAGGAGAATGCGCGCGGCAGGTAGGGGCGCTCGTCCCCTCCCCCGCCCCAGCGCTTCTCGGCCGCGAGCATGTAGAACTGCCCCGGACAGGGGAAGGGACCCGACTCGTCGAGCGCCGTGATCAGCTCGTAGGCGCCGAGGCGCTCCACGCCGCTCACCAGTGCGACGCGGCGCTCGAGCGGCGCCAACGTCCGCGCCTCGGTCGGGCTGCCGGCGCGCGTCATGCGGTTCGTTCTACGGCCATGTCGGCCGCGCGCCCGCCGGCGCGCAGTCCATGCAGCTCCTGGAGCGAGATCACCGCTGCCTCCCCCGAGCGGCCGGCGCGGATCGCCCGCTGGGCGGCGCTTGCGCCCGACATCGTCGTGATGCACGGGATTCCGCGGCCGATCGCGGCGCGGCGGATCTGGTAGCCGTCGGCCCGGGCGCCCGAGCCGGTGGGGGTGTTGATCACGAGCTCGACCTCCCCGGCCTCGATCCGGTCCACCACGTTCGGCGAACCCTCGGAGAACTTCTTGATTCGCTCGACCGGCACACCCATGCGCCGGATCGCCTGGGAGGTGCCGCCCGTGGCGAGGACGCGGAAGCCCATGTCGTGGAAACCGGCCGCGATCTGGGTGGCCGCGGGCTTGTCGCCGTCTGTGACCGAGATGAACACGCTTCCCGAGGCCGGCAGCTCGGCACCCGCCGCCGCCTGTGCCTTGCCGAAGGCGGCCGGATAGTCGGAGGCCACGCCCATCACCTCGCCGGTCGACCTCATCTCGGGTCCGAGCAGCGTATCGGCGCGCGGAAAGCGCCCGAACGGCAGCACGGCCTCCTTGATCGAGACGTGGCGGGGCATCCGCGGGATCTCGAGCTCCATGTCCGCGAGCCGCTCGCCGAGCATCAGCCGGCAGGCGAGCTTCGCGAGCGGCACACCGATCGCCTTCGACACGAACGGCACCGTGCGGGAGGCGCGCGGGTTCGCCTCGATCACGTAGAGCTCCTCGTCGCCGTAGACCGCGAACTGGATGTTGATCAGACCGACCACGCCGAGCCGCAGCGCGATCGCCCGCGTGGCCCGCTCGACCTGCTCGAGCATCTCGGGGCCGAGCGACATCGCCGGTATCACGCAGGCGGAGTCGCCCGAGTGGACACCGGCCTCCTCGACGTGCTGCATGATGGCGCCGATCTGGACGCGCTCGCCGTCGCTGAGTGCGTCGACGTCCATCTCGATCGCGTTCTCGAGGAAGCGGTCGAGGAAGATCGTTCCGCCGGCGTCGCCGTTCTGACGCCGGAGGTAGCCGGCGAGCGCCTCACGCGAATAGCAGATCTCCATCGCGCGGCCGCCCAGGACGTAGCTCGGGCGCACGAGCAGCGGATACCCAACGCGGTCCGCCGCCGACAGCGCGCCCTCGGGCGAGTCCGCGGTCGCATAGGGAGGACTCTTCAGCCCCAGCTCGCGCAGCAGCGCCCCGAAGCTCGGGCGATCCTCGGCCAGGTGAATCGACTCCACCGGAGTGCCGAGCAGGGGCGCGCCCGCCTCCGACAGCCCGCGCGCCAGCTTCAGCGGGGTCTGGCCCCCGAACTGCACGATCACGCCCTCGGGGCGCTCGAGCTCGACCACCGGCAGGACGTCGTCGAGCGTGAGCGGCTCGAAGTAGAGCCGGTCGGACGTGTCGTAGTCGGTCGAGACGGTCTCCGGGTTGCAGTTGATCATCACCGCGTCGCGGCCCGAGTCGCGCACGGTCATGGCGGCGTGCACGCAGCAGTAGTCGAACTCGATGCCCTGCCCGATCCGGTTCGGTCCGGCGCCCAGGATCACCACGCTCGGGCGGTCTCCCCGGCGGACCTCGTGGGCCGCGCGGCGCTCCCAACCGGAGTAGAAGTAGGGCGTCTCGGCCTCGAACTCGGCGGCACAGGTGTCGACCGACTTGTACGAGCGCTCGAGTCCCGCCTCCGGATCCTCGCCGCCGGCGAGCGCCGCGATCTCCGCCATGAACCAGGGGTCGATGCGGGTCCGCGAGCACAGCTCGCGCTCGGACACCCCGCGCCGCACCGCCTCGAACAGAAGCTCGTAGCGGTCGTGCGACGGGTTCTCGAGCCGGCCGAGCAGGTCGCCGTCGAACGACGCCTCCACGTCCAGCTCGCGCGAGCGCATCGCCTTCACGAACGCCTGCTTGAAGGTCCGCCCGATCGCCATGACCTCGCCCACTGACTGCATCGACGTGTGGAGCTGGCCATCCGCGCCCGGGAACTTCTCGAACGCGAAGCGCGGCCACTTCACGACCACGTAGTCGATCGTCGGCTCGAAGGAGGCCGGCGTCTTGCGGGTGATGTCGTTGTCGATCTCCTCGAGCGCGTACCCCACGGCCAGCCGGGCCGCGATCTTCGCGATCGGGAAGCCGGTGGCCTTCGAGGCCAGCGCCGACGAGCGCGAGACGCGCGGGTTCATCTCGATCACGACGATCTCGTCGCTCTCCGGGTCGACCGCGAACTGGATGTTCGAGCCGCCCGTCTCGACTCCCACGGCGCGGATCACCTTCAACGCCTGGTCGCGCAGCTTCTGGTACTGGACGTCCGAGAGCGTCTGCTGGGGCGCGACCGTGACGCTGTCACCCGTGTGCACGCCCATCGGGTCGACGTTCTCGATCGAGCAGACGATCACGACGTTGTCGTTTCGGTCGCGCATCACCTCGAGCTCGAACTCGCCCCAGCCGATCACGGACTCCTCGATCAGCACCTGGCCGATCGGGCTGGCGGCAAGCCCCTCGGCCACCACCTGGCGGTACTCGGTCTCCGTGCGGGCGATGCCGCCGCCCGCACCGCCCATGGTGAAGCCCGGGCGCACGATCGCCGGCAGCCCCACCTCCGGCAGCGCGCGTTCGGCGTCCCGCATCGACTTCACCGCGGCGCTGCGCGGGACCCGCAGCCCGGCGCGGTCCATCGTCGCGCGGAAGAGGTCGCGGTCCTCGGCGCGCCGGATGGCGTCGTAGTCCGCGCCGATCAACTCGACCCGGTGCTTGGCGAGCGTTCCGTCCTCGGACAGCTGGCGAGCGAGATCGAGGGCGGTGCCGCCGCCGAGCGTTGGCAGGAGCGCGTCGGGCCGCTCGCGCTCGATCACCTTGGCCACCGGCCCCGGCTGGAGCGGCTCGATGTAGGTGGCGGTGGCGAACTCCGGGTCGGTCATGATCGTCGCCGGGTTCGAGTTGACGAGCACGACCTCGTAGCCCTCTTCCAGCAGCACCTTGCACGCCTGAGCGCCCGAGTAGTCGAACTCGGCGGCCTGCCCGATCACGATCGGCCCGGAGCCGATCACGAGGATGCGCTCGATGTCGTCCCTACGCGGCAACCAAACGCTCCAGGAACCTGTCGAAGAGGTGCCGGGCGTCGTGCGGCCCGGGGCCGGCCTCGGGGTGGTACTGGACCGTCGACGCCGGGACGTCGCGCAGCACGAGGCCCTCAACGGTGCGGTCGTAGAGGTTCAGCTGCTGGAGCTCGGCGGTGCCGAAGTCGGTCTCCCAGCGCACCGGCTCGTCGACGTCGATCGTTCGCTCTCCGCCCGGACCAAGCACCGCGAAGCCGTGGTTCTGGGAGGTGATCTCGATCCGCCCCGTCCCCAGGTCCTTGACCGGATGGTTGACGCCGCGGTGGCCGAAGGGCAGCTTGAAGGTCTCGAGGCCGACCGCCCGGCAGAGGAGTTGATGGCCCAGGCAGATGCCCCAGACCGGGACCCTTCCCACCACGCCGCGCACGGTCTCGACGACGTAGTCGAGGGCCGCCGGGTCGCCCGGGCCGTTGGCCAGGAACACCGCGTCCGGCTCGCGCGCGAGCACCTCCCCGGCGGTGACCGTGCACGGCAGCAGCTCCAGGTGCACGCCCCGCTCGCGCAGGTTGCGCACGATCGAGTGCTTGATCCCGGTGTCGATCCCGACCACGCGCGGGCCGGCCCCCTCGACGATCGCGGGCTCCGATGGGGTGACATCCCGGGCCAGGTCGCGTCCCGTCATCGACGGCTCCGCCAGCACCCGCTCGAGAGCCGTGGCCTCGGGCGTCTCGGCGCCGAACAGCCCGCCGCGCATCGCGCCCTTGTCGCGGATGTGGCGAACGAGCGCCCGCGTGTCGACCCCGGTCAGCGCGGGCACGCCGCAGTCGTCGAGCCACGTGAGCCAGCCGCCCTCGGCATGCGCGGCGTCCTCGCGGTCCACCCCCTCGCGCATGATCACCGCGCGCGCGTGAATGCTGTCCGACTCCATATGCGACGCGGCGACTCCGTAGTTGCCGACCAGCGGGTAGGTGAAAGCGATGATCTGGCCCGCGTAGCTCGGGTCGCTGACCGCCTCCTGATAGCCCGACATCGCGGTGTTGAAGACCACCTCGCCGGTGACCGTCTCGGCCGCGCCGGCCCACTCGCCGTCGAAGCGCACGCCATCCTCGAGCAGGAGGAAGGCCGTCACGCGACGGCCCCCAGCGCGAATGAGCGCTCGCGGTAGGCCACCCCGCCGGCCGCGATGGTCATCCGCACGCGTCCGGTGAGGCGGCGGCCGTCGAAGGCGCAGTTGGCCGAGCGGCTCTCGTAGCCGGCCTCGCCCACGTGCCATTCGGCGTCGAGGTCCGCCAGGCAGAGGTTCGCGGGGGAGCCGGGCGCGAGCGAGGGCGGCGCGAGGCCGAACGCCTCGCCGCCGGAGGTCATGCGGGCGACGAGCAGCTCCAGGTCGACGATCCCGGGGAGCACCAGCCCGGTGTGCAGCGCGGCGAACGCCGTCTCGAGCCCCGTGACCCCCATCGGCGCCAGCTCGAAGGGCTCCTCCTTCTCCTCGCGCGCGTGCGGCGCGTGGTCGGTGGCCACGCAGTCGATGGCACCGGAGCGCAGCCCCTCGATCAGCGCCTGCCGGTCGGCCTCGGCGCGCAGCGGGGGATTCATCTTCGTGTTGGTGTCGAGCGAGCGCACGGCCTCGTCAGTGAGCAGCAGGTGATGCGGCGTCGCCTCGCAGGTCACGCGGGTACCCGCCGCCTTGGCGCGCTCGATCGCCTCGACGGTCTCCCAGGCGGAGACGTGCTGGACGTGGATCGAGCTGTCCTCGTAAGCCGCGAGGGCGCAGTCGCGGGCCACCATCGTCGACTCGGACACCGACGGGATCCCGGTCAGCCCGAGGAGGGCCGACATCGGCCCCTCGTGCATCACTCCCAGGCCGGAGAGCGAGGGGTCCTCCCCGTGCAGGGCCAGCGGGCGGCCCGCCAGGCGCTGGTACTGGAGCGCCTGCCGCATGACGCCCGCGGACGCGACCGGCGACCCATCGTCCGTGAACCCGACGGCGCCCACCCCGGCCAACTCGGCCATCTCGGTGAGCTGCTCCCCGCGCCGGCCGACCGTGATCGCGGCCAGGAAGCCGGTTGGGATGCGCGCCTCGGCCCGCGCCCGCTCGCGCAGCGAGCGCAGCACCGGCGCGGAGTCGACCGCCGGCACGGTGTTCGGCTGGGCCAGGATGGCGCAGAAGCCGCCCGCGGCGGCGGCGCGCGTGCCGGAGTCGATGTCCTCCTCGTCCTCGCGGCCGGGCGTGCGCAGGTGCACGTGGGGATCGACGAAGGCGGGGAAGGCATGCAGACCCTCGGCCTCGACCAGCTCGGCGCCCTCCGGAGGCTCGAGCCCGTCACCCACCTCGGCGATCCGTCCCCGTCGCACGAGCAGGTCAGCCTTGCGGCCGAGATCCGCCCGCGGGTCGAGGAGGCGCGCGCCGCGCACGAGGAGCGTGACGGGCGGCGTGGGAGCACAGTCGAGCTCGATCCCCGGCGGCCTGCCCGAGCCGTTCTGGGGTGCGGGGGTCGGCGTCATGCGGGCTGCGGCTCCCCGACCTCGACGGGCGCACGCACACCGCTTGGCGCGCCACCTCCGGCGAGCAGCTCGTACAGCACAGCCATCCGCACGACCACACCGGACTCGACCTGCTCGGTGATCAGGGCCTGCGGCGAGTCGATCACCTGGGCCGCCAGCTCCACCCCGCGGTTAACGGGGCCGGGGTGCATGAGCAGCTGGCCAGGACCGAGCCGGCGACCGTCGATCTGATATTGCGCTGCGTACTCGCGCAGGGAGGGGACGAACGACCCGGTCATGCGCTCGCGCTGCATTCGGAGGGCGTAGACGGCATCCGCGTCGCCCAGCTCGTCGAGCGTGTAGCGGACCCGGCAGCCGAGCGACTCGATCCCGCGCGGGATCAGCGTCGGCGGCCCGCAGACCGTGACCTCACAGCCCATGCGCGTGAAGGCGAGGATGTTCGAGCGCGCCACGCGGCTGTGGAGCACATCCCCGACGATCCACACCCGGAGGCCCTCCAGCGAGCCGGCCCGGCGCTTGAGCGCGTAGAGGTCGAGCAGAGCTTGGGTCGGGTGCTCGTGCTTGCCGTCGCCGGCGTTGATCACCGAGGCGCGCGTCCAGCGAGCCACGAGCGCCGCGGCGCCCGCTTGGGGGGAGCGGATCACGATCGCGGCGGGGTCGTAGGCCGAGAGGGTCTGGACCGTGTCCTTGAGCGATTCGCCCTTGTCCACCGCGGAGCCGCTCGACTTCACGGTCACCAGGTCGGCCGACAGCCGCTTCGCGGCGAGCTCGAAGCTCGAGCTCGTGCGCGTGGACGCCTCATAGAAGACGTTGATCACCGTGCGGCCGCGCAGGGTGGGAACCTTCTTGATCTCGCGGCCCGACACCTCCGCGAAGCTCTCGGCCCGGCCGAGAATGCGCTCGATGTCGTCTCGCGAGAGGTCGTCGACTGACAGCAGGTGTCTACGCATCGTGGCTTGCCTCCTCCTTGGTGCTGATCTCGGCGATTGCGACCTCGTCCACGCCGTCGAGCTCGTCGACTCGGACGTTCACTCGCTCCGCGCGGGCCGTCGGCAGGTTCTTCCCGACATAGTCCGGCCTGATCGGCAGCTCGCGGTGTCCCCGGTCGGCCAGAACCGCCAGCTGCACGCGCCGGGGTCTCCCGTAGTCGAAGAGCGCGTCGATCGCGGCCCGCGCGGTGCGGCCCGTGTAGAGCACGTCGTCGACGAGCACGATGGTCGTGTCCTCGACCGGGAAGTCGATGTGCGAGGCATGCACCACCGGCTGGTGGTCGGCGCTGCGGATGCCGACATCGTCGCGATAGAAGCTGATGTCGATGTCGCCGAGCGGCACCGGCTCGCCGACCAGCTCGGCCACCAAGTCGCGCAGCCGGGCGCCCAGGACCGCTCCGCGACGGTGAATCCCCACGACCGCGACGCCTTCCCCGCCCGTCTTCTCGACGATCTCGTGTGCGATCCGCACCAGCGTGCGCCGCACGTCCTCGCGGTCGAGGACCGTCGTCTCGCTCACGTTACTGCTCCTTCCTGGCCTCACCGGACCCGATTAAAGGAACCTGGCGCGAGACTAGCATCCGGCTGGGACGTCCCAAGCCGTGACTAACCCCGGGGGGAGCGCTACTGTGGGTGTGGTGACCCCGGAACGCGCAGAGGCATACGGCAGGATCATGCGGATCGTCACCGCGGAGGGCTCCGAGCAGCTCGGGCCCGACGAGCAGGCGCTGCTACGAGAGGCCGCCGACGCGCTCGTCTTCAGCGAGGACATCGGCGCAGACGACGAGGCTCGCGACGCGCTCGCCGGCGCGAACGATCTGGCCGGGAACCTGGTGGGCGCGGAACGCTGGAGCCCAGACTACGCGGAGCAGGTGCTCCAGGACCTCGAGGCCTGCGGGCCGGCGCAGCTGGTTCGGCTGGGCGAGCGCTAAGCCTAAGGCGCCGGCTCGGGCGCCAGCGGCTGCGGCGGCCTCTCGGGCCCGCGCACGTGGACGGGCGCCCCCCGCTCGGGGAACGGGATCTCGACGCGATCGAAGTCGCGCGGGACGATCACTCGCTCGGCTGGGCCGGAGAAGGCCGCCCGCGCCTCGTCGCGCAGCTCTCCGCCGGCGTAGCGGGGCGAGATGTGCGTGAGGGCGAGCATGGTCACGTTCGCGGCCGCCGCCAGCTCGCCCGCCTGGCGGGCCGTCGAGTGGGCGGTCTCCGCGGCGCGGTCGGCCTCCTCGTCGGCGAACGTCGCCTCGTGCACGAGCAGGTCGGCCTCCCACGCCACCAGTCGGGTCATGTCGGAGGGGGCCGTGTCCCCGGTGAGCACGACCTTGCGGCCGCGGCGGGGTTCCCCCATCACCTGTTCCGGACGCACGCCATTCACCACCTCGCCCCGCTGGAGACGACCGAAGTCCGGGCCGGGAGTCAGCCCGAGCTCCCGAGCGTGCAGCGGGTCGAACTCGCCGGGGCGCGGATCCTCGACCAGCGCGAATCCGACCCCCTGGGCGGCGTGCTCCGTCGCGAACGCCGCAATCCGATACCCGTCGCGTTCGAGCTCGTCGTTCGGCGCGAGCTCGACGACGACCACCTCGAAGGTCAGCCTGCCGATCACGGGCGCGAGCAGCTCGAGCAGCCGCCGCAGCCCGACCGGCCCGTGGATCGTCAGCTGCCGGTCGCGCCCGCGCAACGCGAACGTCTTGAGGATCCCCGGCAGGCCCAGCACGTGATCGGCGTGGAAGTGCGTGATGAACACGTCCTCCAGCTCGATCAGCCCGACCGAGCGCATCAGCTGACGCTGAGTGCCCTCGCCGCAGTCGACGAGCAGGCGGTCGCCGCCGCGCCGCACGAGCGTCGCGGGCAGCCCGCGCCGGGGGCTCGGCGAGGAGCCGGCGGTACCGAGGAAGAGGACGTCGAGGTCCATGCTGGGTCTATGTTGACTCGGCCGCCTCGCGTCTCGAGGGTCTCTCACAGTCGGTCGTTTGCGAGCGAGTCGGCAGGCGGTGGACGCGCGACCGGTACAGCGACTGCAGCTGGCGCGCGATTCAGCCCAGGTCGATCCAGCTCGAACTCCACCCGGCCGCCCTCGACTCGAGCCATGCCCATCGTGTGCGTCGGCGCCCGGCGGCGGTCGGTAGGGCTCCCCGGGTTGAAGATCTGGAAGCCGTCGGGGCCGGTCTCATGCAGAGGCAGGTGGGAGTGGCCGAACACAACCGCCTCCGCGCGGTCGCCGAACCGGCGGCGCAATCGCTCGAGCCGGCCCCGGCGTGCGCCGGCGTCATGCACCAGGGCAATCCGCGCGTCCCCGGCGCCGAGCACCCGCTCGGCGGGCAGCAGACGACGCAGCTCGGCGGTGTCGACGTTTCCATGCACGGCGGCGACCGGAGGGCCGAGCGCGTCCAGTTCGCGCAGCACGTCGACCGTGACGAAGTCGCCCGCGTGAAGCAGCAGGTCGGCGGCGGCGATCCGCTCGAGGCACGCGTCGGGCAGCCGCCGCGCGCCGCGAGGCAGGTGGGTGTCGGAGATGACGGCGATCAGCATCCGCGGACTACACTGGGCTCGACGAGCGCCCGTAGCTCAGGGGATAGAGCACGCGCCTCCGGAGCGCGGGGCCGCAGGTTCGAATCCTGCCGGGCGCGCTCATTGTCGGCCAAGAAACGCCGGTGACCTAGCCGGAGTCACCCCGGGCGTCGCGCGCGGCGACGTCCTCCATCCGCTCGTGCCGGTCCTCACCCAGCGCCGAACGGGGGGACACCGCGATCCGAGCCAGGTGAAAGCGTTTGACCGGCTTAGGCAGACCTTGCCTCGCTCCGCGGGTCGGACACCAGGGCGTAGCGCCTGACGAGCGGCGTCGCCATTGCCGGATCTTCGCCCGGCGTCGCCCCACCGCCGCAATGTCCGCATCGTCCAAAGATGGAGGCCGCGGCTTGGACGGAAGTCGAGGCCTCGCCGCCGCGGAAGCCCGGCGGGCCATCGGACGTTGCTAGGAAATGGGGCGGCGTGCGCCGCGGCGGTTCGGATCCTTGGGGAAGTCTGCGCGCGGCGACGTCCTCCATCCGCTCGTGCCGGTCCTCACCCAGCGCCGAACGGGGGGACACCGCGATCCGAGCCAGGTGAAAGCGCTTGACCGGCTTAGGCAGACCGTTGCCTCGCTCCGGCGGGTCGGACACCAGGGCGTAGCGCCTGACGGGCGGCGTCGCCATTGCTGGATCTTCTCCGGCGTCGCCTCACCCGCCGCAATGTCCGCCGTCCAAAGATCGAGGCCGCGGCTTGGACGGAAGGTCGAGGCCTCGCCGCCGCGGAAGCCCGGCGGGCCATCGGACGTTATAGGGAAATGGGGCGGCGTGCGCCGCGGCGGTTCGGATCCTTGGGGAAGGCTTCACGGTCCCGCCGAGGCTGTAAAGCGCCGCCCCACATCTTCCGACGACTCGGCGCGTCCCCAGTCAGGCCCGCCGGGACGAATTTCGTATCGCGTCGCGAAGGCAGCACCGGCGGCCGCCGTTTGTTTAGAGCGATGGACTGCGCGCACGAGGGCTTCCACGGCATCCGCTCGAGCTACGACCAGCGCCGTGGGCTGCTCGTGTTCTTCTGGAGCTGCGAGCGTTGCGGCGCCCGCCTTCGTGAGCTGCACCGCGAGGAGTATCGGCCCCGCTTCGAGCCGCGGGGCAACGACCGACACGCGACTCCCCTCCGCTAGCCCGAGGCCTGGAACACCGCCACGCCGTCCTGCTCCACCTCGCGGGCGCGGCCGTCGTTCAGCAGCAGGTCGATGTGACCGAGCACCTCGGAAAGCGTCAGATAGGCCTGCGTCACCGCGATGTTGCCCCAGAGCTCCCGGGCAATCTCGTAGGCGCTGCGCGGACGCTCGGCGATCAGCGCGTGGATCTTGTCGGCCCGGCGGCGATGCAGGGCGAAGCGCTCGTCGATCAGCCGGCGATGGTCGGTGATCGGGTCTCCGTGTCCGGGAAGCACGAGGTCCACCTCCATCTCCCGCGTCTTGCGGAGCGAGTCCAGATAAGTGACGAGCGCCTGCGGGCGCTTCCCGGACCCATCGAGTGGGCGGGTGATGAGCGGGTTCGAGGAGATGTGCTTCAGCAGGTGGTCGGCGGCGATCAGGATGCGCCGGTCGCGGTCGTGGAAGACCGTGTCGCTCGGGCTGTGGCCCGGCCGGTGGTGCACACTGAAGAGTGCGGTTACGGAAGGGAATCTCCCCGCCGTCACGCAACACGCGCGTGACGTGCGCCCGCGAGCCCCAGGCGCGAAACGCCTGCGACACCGTCTGCAGGGCCGTGACCACGTCCTCGGGGATGCCGTTGCGGAGCATGATGTCGCGGGCGAAGTCGTCGTCCTCCTGCGCCTCGACCGAGTAGCTCTCCACGAACGGCACCGCCGCGTCGATCGCCGCCACCTCGGCGCCCGAGTGCTCGGCCACCAGGGAGACGAGCCCCAGGTGGTCGATGTGCTGGTGCGTGAGGATCACGAGCTCGATGTCCTCCAGGGGGTGGCCGAGCCCGGCGAGCCCGCGCTGGAGCTCGTCGAACGAGGTCGCCGAGTTCGGTCCGGCGTCGACCAGCGTGAGCGGTTCGTCCTCGATCAGGTAGACGTTCACCCGCCCGACCGCAAACGGCGTGGGGATCGCAAGCCGATGGACACCCGCGGCGGCCGCCGGGGCGAACGGGTCGTCTTCGCCTAGGCCGTGAGCCGGCGTTCGTACCACTCCCAAGTGATCGGCAGTCCGCGATCGAGGTCGAAGCGGGGCTCCCAGCCGAGCATCTCGCGGATGGGCGTGGAGTCGAGGAACTGCCGGTCGATCTCACCGCGAGGCGTCCCCTCCCCCTTGATCTCGGGTTCGACGTCGCGGCCGGAGATCTCGATCAGCCTGTCCACCATCTCGCGCACCGAGACCGGCGCCGCGCGGCCGGCGTTCCAGGCCCGACCTCGCAGTTCGGCGCGCTCGAGCGAAGCGGCGACGGCCAGGTAGGCGTCGACAGCGTCTTCTACGTAGACGTAGTCGCGCTCGGGGGTGCCGTCCGAGCGAATCACGGGGCGCTCGCCCCTCACCAGCGCCCTCGCGGTGTCGGGGATGAGCCGCGACCAATTGAGGTCACCGGGACCGTAGACGTTCGCCAGCCGTGTAACTGCCACGGGCAGCTCGTAGGTGATCGCGTACGAGCGCGCGACCATGTCCGCGCACGCCTTCGATACGTCGTAGGGGTTGCTCGCGCGCAGCGGGAAGTCCTCGCGATAGGGCAGCTCGTCGTGCTTGCCGTAGGCCTTGTCGGAGGAGGCCACGATGATCCGATCGATCCGGTCACCCGTCGTGCGGCACGCCTCCAGCAGGGTGTAGGTGCCGCGCACATTGCTCTCCCAGGTGGCGAGCGGCCCGCGGTTGGCCGTGCTGACGATCGCCTGCGCCGCGAGGTGGAAGACGGTCCTCACCTCGTGCTCGTCCAGGATTCGCAGGAGCGACTCGTAATCGGTGAGGTCGGCGAGCACCACCACACACCGCCGCTCGAGACCCTCTGTCACGAAGCGAGAGTCAGGCTCGAGATCTCGTCGCAGAGCCACCACCCTCTCGCCATGTCCGAGCAGCCGCTCGGCCAGCCAGGAGCCGACGAAGCCGTGTGCGCCGGTGACGAGAACGCTCAGGGGATGCTCAGCCGCCGGCGACGGCGGGGAGGATCGTCACCTCGTCGCCGTCCTCGACCGGCGTGTCGAGTCCCTCGAGGAAGCGGATGTCCTCGCCGCCCACGTACACGTTCACGAAGCGGCGCAGGTCCCCGTCCTCGGCGATGCGGTCGCGCAGGCCGTCGTACCGGTCGTAGAGGCCGTCGAGCACCTCGCCGACCGACGACGCGCCGTCGACCATCGTCTCGGTGTCACCGCCGGTTACGTTGCGCAGCTGCGTCGGAATCTTGACCGTGACCGACATCTTGGGTCCGGCAGCTTACAACGCGCCGACCGGTTCCCTAGCGACTGCCTCCTCGAAAGCGGCGAGCGACGGCTCGATCAGATGGGCCTCGAACGTGCCGCGCACGGCGTCGAGCGTCTTGAGCCCGTCGCCCGTGATCGCGACGACGACGCGCTCGTCCGAGCCGATGTCCCCGCGCTCGGCGAGCTTGGTCAGCACCGCCGCCGTCACGCCGCCGGCGGTCTCGGTGAAGATGCCGGTTGTCTCGGCCAGCAGCCTGATGCCGGCCCGGATCTCCTCGTCGGTGACCGAGTCGACCGCGCCACCCGAGCGCCTCGCCAGGCCGAGCGCGTAGGGACCGTCGGCCGGGTTCCCGATCGCGAGCGACTTGGCGATCGTGTCCGGCCTCACCGGGCGGCAGACCTCGTGGCCGGCTTCGTACGCCTGCGCCACCGGCGAGCAGCCGGCCGCCTGGGCGCCGTTGAACACGGGCAGATCGCCCTCGACCAGCCCGATTTCGAGCCACTCCTCGAAGCCGCGCGCGATCTTCGTGAAGAGAGAGCCCGAGGCGATCGGCGCCACCACCCGGTCGGGCAGCTCGAAGGCGAGCTGCTCGGCGATCTCGTACGCGATCGTCTTCGACCCCTCGGCGTAGTAGGGGCGCACGTTCACGTTCACGAACGCCCACTCGCGCTCGCCCGAGAGCTCGGTGCAGAGCCGGTTGACGTCGTCGTAGGTCCCCCGTACGGCCACTAGGTGCGTGCCGTACACCCCCGTCGCGAGCACCTTCTGCTGCTCGAGGTCTGCGGGTATGAAGACGAAGGACTCGAGGCCGGCCGCGGCCGCGTGGGCCGCCACCGCGTTCGCCAGGTTGCCGGTGGAGGCGCAGGCCACGACCCGGTAGCCGAGCTCCCGCGCCTTGGCGAGCGCCACCGCCACCACCCGGTCCTTGAACGAGTGCGTGGGATTGGCGGTGTCGTTCTTGATCCAGACCTCGCCCAACCCCAGCCGCTCCGAGAGGCGCGGCGCCCGCTGCAGCGGGGTGAGGCCCACCGGCAGCCCGGGCGCCGGGGCGCGCTCGAAGGGCAGAAAGTCGACGTATCGCCAGAGCGACTGTGGGCCGGCCTGGATCCGCCGCCTGGTCTCCTCGGGGTCCAGGCCGTCGTAGGCGTACGCGACCTCGAGGGGGCCGAAGCAGCGCTCGCACACGTAGCGTGCGTCGAGCGGGTAGGTCTCCCGACATTCCTTGCATTGGAGCGCTTGGACTGGCACCGAAACTCCCTTCGCCTGTAAAAAAACCTCCGCCGCTGCTGTGACGGAGGCCTCTCTCAAGCGCCCCTTGTCACATCTGCCGGACTGCTCGTCCGATGGACTTGGCACCTTTCCCCGCGACGATCTTGGACCTTCGCCGGGCGGTTGCCGGGGCTTCACAGGGCCATTTCCCTCCACCCCTCTCGATGCAACGGCTATGTAGACGCCGCAGGATACCAGTGCCCGGAAGTAGAATTGGCCATGTGAACGTGCTGGACGACCCGCTCAGACGCAATGCCGAGCCTGCCGAAGCCACGCCTCAGGCGCTCCGCCCGCGCGCGGGTCGATGCGGCGCGCCCTGTTCCGCCGACTGAGCCGAACGTCGAGGTCGTCGAGCACGACGGCCTGCGCTGGATCAACATCGAGCGTCCGATGCCCGTGGATCGGGCCTGGCTCGAGGAGCACTTCGAGTTCCACCCGCTGGACTACGAAGACGTCCTCTCGCGCAACCAGCGTCCGAAGATCGACGAGTACGACGACTACCTGTTCATCGTCCTGTACTTCCCGGTCTTCGACAAGGCGGTCGGGCGCCTGAACGCGGCCGAGCTCGACATCTTCATCGGCCCGGACTACATCATCACCCTCCCCAACACGCCGCTGCCTCCGGTGGAGTACCTCTTCGAGCGCTGCCGCTCGTCCGAGGAGGTGCGCGAGAACCTGTTGTCGAAGGGCTCCGGCTACCTGCTCTACAGGATCGTCGACGACTCGTTCGACTACTGCTTCCCGATGCTGCGAAAGATCGGCAACAAGCTCGAGCGGCTCGAGGAGGACATCTTCGAGGGACGCGCCGAGGAGGTCGTGCGCGACCTGTCCAACTCGAAGCAGGAGATCATCAACTTCCGCAAGATCGTTCGCCCGGAGCGCGCCGTGCTGCGCGACCTCGAGCGCACCAAGCAGCGCTACCTCGCCGAGGACCTGGAGGTCTACTTCGACGACATCGTCGACGCCTCCGAGCGCATCTGGGACATGCTCGAGAACTACAAGGAGGTCGTGGAGGCGCTCGAGGACACGAACGAGTCGGTGCTCTCGCACCGCGTGAACGAGGTGCTGCGGGTGCTCACCGCGTTCAGCGTCGTGATCCTGCCGCTGACGCTGATCGCGAGCATATGGGGCATGAACGTGGGCGTTCCCTGGGAGGGGGAAACCCACGGCTTCTGGATCGTGCTCGGCGGGATGGTCGTGCTGCTGGCCGGCATGGTCGCCTACTTCCGCCGTCGCGGCTGGTTGTAGGCCGGGGCTTCCGCGCCATCCTCGACCGCGTGGAAGACGGCGCGCCGAGGACCGTTGTCTGATTATGGGATTTTTTTCCACCCTGGCCCGCCCTGCCCGATGGGCCTTCTAGGGCGCAAGCCGAACGTCGAGTCGCTCGCCCGCAACGAGGACGTTGAAGGCCTCGTTGAGGCGACGTCCTATCG
This sequence comes from uncultured Thermoleophilaceae bacterium, assembly GCA_963812915.1. GTDB lineage: Bacteria > Actinomycetota > Thermoleophilia > Solirubrobacterales > Thermoleophilaceae > JACVRW01. The sequence goes on from CAWEXB010000007.1 coordinate 384,626, forward strand.
AGAGCTTGTGCGGAAGTCTCCGGAGTCCGTGAGCGACCTCGGCGTCCCGGTGCGCACGGAGGCGATTCTCGCTCTGGGCGAGCTCGGTGCTGACGAGGGCCAGGAGGCGGTGGCAATAGCGCTTCGCGATCCCGCCGATCGCGTCCGCTGCGCGGCCGTACGGGTCCTGTATGCGCGCAGGAAGGCCGGCGTACTCGTGCAAGCGCTCCGGTGGCTGCCGGTCGGCAAGGGCCAATCCCGGACCTTCGCCGTGCGGGCCGTGCTCGGGCTGCGGGGGTCGCTGCCCCGGGCGAGCCTGGCTGACGCGCTGATCCACAACGAGAACGAAGAGCTGCTGAACGAAGACGACGAGCCGCTGATTCAAGCCCTGCTCGAGGACGAGGCCGAGGACGAGGACGAGCTGATCGAGCTCCTCGTCTCGTCGCTCGCCGACGAGCGCCCGATCGTCGCCGACCGGGCGGGGGAACTGCTCCTGCGGCTCGCCCCCGCCAGCACCGAGGCCGTGGTCGCCGAGCTGCGCACCGGCCCGGCGGCCGCCGAGGCCGCCTATGTCCTGAGCAGGATGGCCGACCCCGAGACCCTGGATGCACTCGTGGATGCTCTCGGACACGGAGACTCCAGGGTTCGAGCGGAGAGTGCGGCCGCACTCGCCGAGCTTCAAGATCCGGCGGCCGTGAAGCCGCTGCTCGCCGCTACGCACGACCGGGACCACGGCGTCCGCATCCAGGCGAGCCGGGCACTCGACCGGCTGGGGACCGCGGCGATAATCGTCGGCGTGGCAGCGCTCCTGGAGCCGATGGTTCAGGAGGCGGTCAAGTCCGCGGCAAAGGCACGGCGACAACCTGCCCGGCGGAAGTCGCAAGCCAGCCGGTCGAACGGCGGACCGCCCGCCGAGACGGGTCCCGGATCGACCGAAAAGCGCCCGGCAGCATAGACGTCTCCGGCGTGGCGGCCGGAGTAGGGTGCAGCCGGCATGGACGCGTCCATCTTCAAGGCCTACGACGTCCGGGGCACCTACCCCGACCAGATGGACGAGGAACTCGCCTATCGGATCGGACGGGCGTTCCCGCGGGTGCTCTCCGAGCTGCAGGACACGCCCGTGGACGATCTGCGTGTCGCGGTCGGTCGGGACATGCGGCTCTCCGCCCCGGGCATGGTCAAGCGCTATGCGGACGGGATCGCCGACGAGGGTGCCGACGTGCTCGACATCGGAATGGCCGCGACCGAGATGGTCTACTGGACGGTCGGGGCCCGCGAGCTGGACGGCGGCCTCGTCTGCACTGCCTCTCACAACCCGAAGGCCTACACGGGCGCGAAGCTCGTGAAGCGCGGGGCGATCGCCCTCTCGGGCGACTCCGGGATCGGCGAGCTGCGCGACATGGTCGCCGGCGGCGATCCGGGGCCGCCGGCCGCGAAGCGCGGCGACATACGGCGCGAGGAGGTGGGCGACGCCTTTCGCGAGGCCGCGCTTGGGTACATCGAGGCGGACCGCATCCGGCCGCTCAAGATCGTGCTCGACGGCGGCAACGGCATGGCCGGACCGATGGTCGGCCCGCTGCTCGACTCGTTTCCGGTGGAGCAGGTGAGGACCTACTGGGAGCCGAACGGCGAGTTCCCGGACCACGAGCCGAACCCGCTGCTGCCCGAGAACCGGCAGTTCATCATCGACAAGGTGAGGGAAACGGGCGCGGACCTCGGCATCGCGTGGGACGGCGACGCCGACCGCTGCTTCTTCATCGACGATACGGGCGAGTTCGTCGCCGGGGACTTCCTCACCGCGCTTCTGGGCGAGTCGATCGTTCGCAAGGAGCCCGGCGCCCTCGTGCTGTACGACGTTCGCGCCTCGCGCGCCGTGCGGGACGTCGTCGAGCGCGCCGGGGGCCGCGCCGAGGTCAACCGCGTGGGCCACGCGTTCTTCAAGACCCGCATGCGCGAGACCGGGGCGGCCTTCGGCGGCGAGGTCTCGGGCCACTACTACTTCCGCGACTTCTACTGCGCCGACTCGGGCACGATCCCGGCGCTCCTGATCCTCGAGCTGCTCTCGGTGGAGGGCCGGAAGCTGAGCGAGCTGCTCGAGCCGCTGCGCTCCAGCTACTTCATCTCCGGCGAGATCAACTCCGAGGTCGAGGACCAGGAAGCGAAGATGCGGGAGATCGCTCGAGCGCCTACTCGGATGGCGAGATCGGCCGCCTCGACGGCGATCTCCGTCGACTACGACGACTGGCACTTCAACGTGCGGCCCTCGAACACCGAGCCGCTCCTGCGCCTCAACCTCGAGTCACTCGTCTCGCGCGAGCATATGGAGAGAAGCGCGACGAGGTGCTGGCGCTGATCCGCGCCTGAGGCCGTCGCTGACGATCGCAAGCGCCGCTCCGACGCAGCAGCCCGACCAGGGCGCCGATGAGCGGCCAGCGCAGCGGCCCGAGTCCGCCCTCGGCGCGGCGAGCCCCCACACCGCGGGTCGGCAGCCCCTCGTCGTCGGGGATGCTGCGCCTGACGGCCTTGGCGTAGGCGGTGGCGAGCTCGATCGCCTGCTGCGGGCGGTCGGCCTCGACTGTCACCGCGATGTCGAGCCTCGAGGTCGACTCGGCCGTCGAGCGGCGCCGCAGCTCGGCGGGATCGATGCCCTCTATGCCGGCGAACTCGATCGTCTGGCGGAGCACCGCGTTCGCTCCGAGCCAGCTCCACGCCGCGCTGAGGGCCGAGCGCCGCGGGCACCTGGATGACGTATGCGCGGGCCCGGTACTCGCGCCGCTCCCCCAGGGCGAGCGCGCCCCCCGCCGCGGCGAACACGAGCACGGAGGCGAGGACGATCGTGAGGCCTCGACGTCCGCCCACACTTCGACTGTACCCCTCAGCAGGGTTTGGACGCGGCGATCGTCCCGGGGCGGGCTACCCGCCCCGCTGGGTCAAGGAGTCGAGAAGGTAGGGTCGCGCCGCGGGGGGCTCATGGGGAACGCGGCGTCCACGGGACCGCCGCGGTTGAGCCCGGCCGTGAGCTCGGCCAGGTCGCCGTAGTCAATTATCTCCGGGGCGACGTAATCCGTCGCTTCCCCCGGACGTGCGGGCAAGGACATGAAACCAGGATAGGTTAGAGCGGTTTGTCGTCAAGGCTGAGAAACGTATGATCGACCGCCGCGCCGGGCGGGCGGCTCGGCCGGTCGCCCTGGCGGGACGGCCCTTCGAGCAGGGTCCGAGCGAATGACGGGTCGCCCTGCGAACGCAACCAGCACTCGGCGTTCGCGAGGCGCCAGACATCGTGCATCCACGACGAGGCCCCGCGGGGATGCCGCGATGGTCCGCCGTCGAGCAGAGCCCGGACGCCTGCCGCATCGGCGAAGCTCAAGATCTCGGCGTCCGGGGCGCTCAGCAGGCTCGTAACGACCCGTCGGTCGTCCACGGCAAGGCAATCCACGAGCAAAGGGTCGAAGTAGCTCTTGTCGCGCCGCGCCAGAACCTCCTCCGGCATGATCTCGCCCATAGCCCGGCGGAGCAGCGGCCGGTTACGGTTCGGGTCGAAACCGTGCTCGGGCGGCAGCCTGAGCACGAGCTCGATCAGGTCGAGATCGAGGAACGGGTGGTGCGCGGGTATCCCTGCGGCTCGCCCGCGACGCCGGTAGTAGTCCCAGAACCCGATGAGATCGGGTCCTCGGGTGACCGCGTGCGCGAGCTGCGCCCACCACCGTGGTCCTTCGAGGCTCCGCCAGGGCTGCGGGTCGCAGCTCCGAGCGAACAGGCGTGCATCGGCGCGCCCAAGCCACCGCGGCACGGCCTCGCGCGCCGCGGTGCGTCGCGCGAGACCGGGCGGCAGGAAGGCGGCGACGCCGTAGTCATAGAGGAGCGACAGCAGAAGCCTGCGGGTCGGTGACGGGCCCACTCCTGGAACGTCACGGGCCAGCCGGAACGCGTCGCCGACGCGTCCGCGTCGCAGCCGGTCGGCAGAAGGAACACTGCCGCCCCGAACAGCTCGTCGCCGATCTCGCCGTCGAGCATGCATTCGGCGCCGTCGCCGGCGGCCGTCTCCAGCAGAGGCTCCCACACGAAATGGCCGGGCACGGGCAGAGGCACTCGCCAGCGGTCGAGGTACCGGAGCGCCGCCCGCATCGGGCTTCCATCGGTAACGGGCAGCTGCACCCTTGGAAGGCCGTGATGGTCGACCTGGAGGCGAGCCAACCGGCTCTCGTCCAAGGATTTGTAGCCGGGGAAGACCGCGGAGTACGCTCGAAGCGAGGTCTCGTTCGCGGCGGCCAGGCCGTCGGCCGCCGCCAGCACGGTGCCGGAGTCGAGGCCACCGCTGACCAGGACCCCAACCGTCCGGCGGCCCTGCAGCCGCCGGCCCACCGCCGCCGTGACGGCGCCCCGCAGATCCGCGGCGGCCGCCTCGGCGTCCACACGGCCGAGGTTCGACGTAGCGCGGAGTCCAGTATCGCGCGGCCTCCCAGCGCCCGCCTTGCAGCCGGAGAACGGAGGCGGGCGGCAAGGGCACGACGCCGTCGTAGAAGGTCCGGTCGGCGGGCACCATGCCCGCCCCCAGCCACTGGACGAGGGCCGGACGGTCTGGGCCGGGTGTGCGCGGCAGCGCTTCGAGCAACGTCCGGAGCTCGGAGGCGAAGACGAAGCGGGCCCGCCCGCGCGTGGACGAAGATGTTCCCGGAGCCGAGCTGATCGCGTGCCAGGAGTCCGGTATTCGAGCGGGCGTCCCAGAGCAGGAGCGCGAACTCACCCCGCAGATGAGCGACCACGCTCTCCCCCAGGCGCGCGTACGCCGCGGCCAGCGCTGCCTCGGGCGCTGCATCTGCCGAGACGCCAGCCAGCCGAGCGATCTCCTCAAGGTTGTAGATCTCGCCATCGAACAGGCACGCGACGGAGCCCACGAGCGGCGAGGCCGCGGCGGGCGGCCCGCTCCAGGCGACCGCGAGGCCGCCCGCGGCCGCTACGGCGCTGAGCCGGCAGACTCCACGGCGGCCCTGAGCCGCACCCCAGTCGTCCCATATGCGCCCGCAAATGTGCGCTCGACCCGGGCGGGGCCGTGAGGCTGGCCAGCCACGCTCATACCTCCAGGAGGCGCTCGAACGGCTCGGCAGCGGGCGTCAGCAGCGGGCGGCCGCGAAGCTCGACCCAGGCGTGTGCGGCGAAGGGGTCGGGACGCACGCCGATCACCAGCGTCGACGCGACGCCGCGCCGGGCAAGCAGCGCGGTCAGCACCAGCGACCTCGTCAGGCAGCGCGGATCGCGTGGCAAGACGCCCAGCACCCGGTCAACGGCCGCGCCCAGTCGCAGCCCGGCACCGTAGGCGATCTCGCTCGCCTCGCATCCCAACTCACGGGAACTGCGCATGGCCGCGGCGCGGCCGGCAGGCTTTGCCTCCTTAGGGCTCGGCGCGCACGTGCGTAAGCGACGAGGATCTCGGCGGACGAGGCCGAGCTTCGCGGCGGCTGGGAGCCGCTCCCCGCGAGCGAGTACTCCGACGCCGGTCACAGGACGCTCGCCCGGAGCATGCCGAAGGACCGTCTCGGCCAGAGCGTCCGGAGTCGCATGCGCCGGCGCCTCGAGTGCGAACACCGGAATGCGTCGAGCGATGTGGGCACACAGGTCGAGGCGCCGGACCAGACGTGTGGGCGTCCTGATCGCAGTGCCGAAGGCTGCGCCGAGAAGTTGACGGGGGGCCGGCGGTGAGAGGCGCTCCAGGCGGATGCCGCCCCCGCTGCGCCCGCCGGGGCGAGCAGGTAGATCGCGTGCAGCGGCGACGATTGCGCCTTTCGCCGAACCAGCAGCCGTAAGCCGCCCTCGTCCCGTCCGACCTCCACTCCGAGGCGGGCACGCTCGTGCGCATCCAAGAGCCCCGGCGTGGATCGGCGCAGATTCATCAGCGCGGGGCCCGGATGGACGATGACGACCTCCCCCTCCGGCTCCACGGCGAGCACATCGTCGGCGACGAAGGTGGCGCCCGCGAGCAGCAGCTGCGCGGCGAGCGAAGTCTTTCCGGCGCCGCTCGCTCCCGCGAACGCCAACACACGTCCGTGGAGCTGAACCGCGCTCGCGTGGAACAACTCGAGTCCCTGCAGGAGCGCCGCGACCGGCAGCGCCTGCGCCGTCAAAAGGCGCTGCCAGCGCCAGGGCTCAACGGCCCCGGGCGCCACAGGATCCGTTTACCGTCCGGGGCGATCAGGTATGCGCCGAAGCGCCGGCGTGCACCAGGTACCCCTCTTGCGGATGGGCGTCGAGAGCTAGGACCTGCCCACTCCCGCCACCGGCAACCAGAGCAGGGGTTCGCGCCGCGCGCCGGCCACCTGCCGGCGAGCGCCGGCTTGCGGGACGAACTCGAGCGAGGCGCTCCGCATGTCGGCGCTGCCCACACCTGTCCACAGGCCCCGCGCGGGAAAGTCGCCGGTGAGCCGAAGGCCGTACGCCACGCCGTGGCGAACCAAGGCGGCGCGCGGCGCCGGGGGTCGCAGCCCGCGGGGCGATCGAGGCAGGCCGTGCATCGGCTCCCTAGTACTCCGTGATCGTCGCCCGCCGACGGCCCACCGGACCGCCTGGTGGAGCAGCCAGACCGAGGGCGGAATCAGCGTGGCGGCGAACAGCGCGAGCTTCGCGACCTCGCCCCAGGCCGACGATTCCAGCGGAGTGCCAACAAGAAGGTTGCGCAGGAGGTCCACGGCCGGAGTGAAGGGCTGAACCTCCGAGGCCCACTCGATCCATCCCGGAAGCAGCGCCACCGGGAAGTAAAGGCCGGCCACCACGGAGATTCCCGCCACGAGGAAGTTGCCGGCGGCCATCGCCTGCTTCAGCACCACCACGGCGGCGGCGATCAGGACCCCGAAGGGGAGAAACGCCAGCACGCCCAGGAGCGCCACCGGCAGCGCGAGCAGCGCGGACGGCCACTCGAGCGGCAGTCCGAACACCAGCGCCGCGAGCAGGAGCGAGACCACCCCGTGCACGATCGCGTACGCGAACGGGAAGAGCAGCATCGAGAGCACACCGGCGACCGCGCCGAACGGCGATACGACAAGCCGTTCGAACGGTCCCGGCGACGAGCTCTTGGCGCAGGGTCGCCGGCGCCGCGGCGAGAGTGGAAGTGAGAACACCAAAGATCACGAGCCCACCGTCGCGAACGCGAAGTAGTCGTCCGGCGACGGGAACATCTCGACCCGAACCAGCCTCGAGATGTAGTAGAAGAGGAGCAGCGTGAAGAGCGTGGAGGCGACCTGCGCCACGAAGCGGAGGCGATAGCTCAGGAAGACGGCCGCGTCGCGCCGGAGGATCCCGAGCGCTGCCGAGCCGTAGCGCAGGGCGAGGGACATCGGTCAGGCGGCCCTCCTCCGGCCCGCGCAGCCGAAGACCAGCGGCCCCACCAGGTCGGCAAGCGCGCGGGACGGTGCCTCGGGCGGCGCCGACAGCTCGTAGACCGGCACCTCCGCCGCCAGCCGCGCGTACAGCAGGAAGCGCTGCCGCCGGCGTCCACGCAGGTGTGGAAACGCCGAGGGTGAAAGGAAGCAGGTCGAGCACGGTCGGTTGCGACACGGCGCAGCGCAAGCGCGGCGCCAGGCCGCCGCCGCAGCAGGCAGACGGCCGCGATCCGGTCCGGTTCGGATGCCGCGTGCGGCACCGTCACCCAGTCCTCGTCTGGGAAGCGCCCCAACACCTCCGAGACCCCCTTGGGCCCGGCGATTCGGCGCGGAAGGTTCATCACCGCGGGCCCGGGGTGGGCTCGAAGCTCGCCTCGGTCGGCGGGAGCGGCGAGGATGTCGTCGGCGAAGAGGGTGGCGCCACGAAGCAGCAGCTCGCGGGCGACTGATGTCTTGCCGCCGCCGGAGAACGCGGCAAATGCGGTCACCCCCGCGCCGCCCTGTACGGCGCTCGCGTGCAGCAGCTCGACACCGCGGAGCAGGCTGGCGGACCAGAGAACGGTGTCCAGCAGGAAACGCCGCCACGCGGGATGCTCGGGGCGGGCGGGCGCGCACCGCAGCTCCCGAAGGTCGGCCGAGAGGAGGAAGCGGGCCTCATCGAGCGTAGGCCATCAGATAGTCGCCCTCTGTCCCGAGCGTCATCGTGTAGGGGCGCCCGTCGATCGCGGTGGTCCAGACCGGCCCGCCGTTGGCGCCGCTCCACAGGCGCTGGATCTGAGAGCCGGGCGCCAGTTGCAGCGACAGGGCTTCGGCATCGGCGGCCGCCGGCGCCAGACCGGGCAGCGGGAACGACGACCTCAGCGGGATCGCGAAGGCCCGATAGTGGAGGGTTCCCGGCAACTCACGCCGCTTCGCGTCATCGAGCTCCAGCAGCCCGCGATCGCACAGCGCGGCGCACAGCTCGAGCAAATCCCGCTCGATCCGAATGCGCGGCACGCCAAACTCCGCCTCGAGAATGGCCGCCGCGGAGACGATCGTGTCGGCTTCGGCGAGCACCGCGAACATTCGTCGGGCCGTGTCGTTCAGGCCGTGGTACTCCCGGTCTCGATGTTGAGGACCACGGTCTCCTCCGGAAAGTCCCGGTGCACCACATGATCGGGAATACGTGCCCGAGCATTCGGCTGGCCTCACGCCGCATGGAGGGCACCCTCCTCGAGGACGAGGTGACGGTCGAAAGAGAAGTCCGTGCGTCCGCCAGAGGGCTCGCACCAGATCGCCGCGCCGCCGCGTTCGAGCAGCCGCGACAGGGCGGCGTGCAGAAGCCGCTACGCCGTGGTCGTCGAGGCTCGTGCTGGGCTCATCCAGGAGCACCAGCTGCGGGTCGTGCAGGAACGCCATCGCCAGACGGACGCGCTGGCGCTGCCCCATGGACAGCCGGTCGACCCGGTCGCCCATAAGCGGGCGCAGCTCGAAGTCGTCGACTGCCCGCTCGATCGCCAGGGCGCGCTCGGCACGAGCCATTAGGGCCAGGCGCCCCGCCAGGTCCAAGTGCCGATCACCGACAGCCTGGCGTAGAGGCCGCTGCTTCCGGGAGAAAGGAGGGCGACTCGGCGATGGAACTCGCGTCGGGACGCGTTCGGGGCAGATCCCTTCCACCCTGACATCACCGCTGTCAGGGGCGATCAGGCCGGAGGCCACTCGTAGCAGCGTCGTCTTGCCCACGCCGTTGCGGCCGGTCAGCAGGACGGCCGTACCAGGGGCGAGGCTCAAGTCGATCCCGTCGAGCACGGGGGGCGCCTTCCGATGCCACCGCTTCGAGACCCCCAGCAGCTCAAGGGTCGGCGGCACGGCGTCGTCGACCACCAGCCGAAGACGCACGCCTGGCGCGTCCGGAGCTGCCACTCCGACCCGTCCTGCTGCCACGTTCACACCCCAATAACGGGGACGCCCTGCCCGTTCTCGCGGCCCCCCTGCTGTCAGGGGGATCGACGAATCCCAGGGAGGTCTGAGAAATGCGACGCGCGAGCCCCGCGACGCGCGGGAGCGCTCGCCCAGTCGCGGCGTTAGTAAGGGGATGAGTGCGAATCGAGAACGCGCGCGACCGCACTCCGCCCTCGCCGACGGGGCCGCTTGGCCCGGCCCCCCCGCTGGGTGGCGGTCGTGATGGCGCTCGGGCTGGCGGCCACGGCCGCCCTCATCGCCGTGAACTGCGCCGGGAGCGATCCCTCCCGACGCCCCGCGGAGCGCGACGGGGGCAAGCTGCGGAGGCCTCCGCTGGACCGGGTCCGCCAATGTGCAGCTTCGGCCAGTCGACGGGGGCGTCGACTACTACGCCAAGTTTCCCCACTCGCTCCCGTCCGACCCGTCGTACTTCCCGATCGGGCTATGGCTCGACAGCGTCACATCGAGATCCGACGTCGCCTTCGACAAGCGCGCGGGCGTGAACCTGTACGTCGGCGTTGCGGACCCTGAGGGCAGCAAGCTCGGGCTGCTGCGGGCCAACGGGCAGAAGGCGTTGATCCAGTCCAACGAGCGGACGCGGTTCACGGGCATCCGTAGCGAGACGGCGGGCTGGCTGCTGATGGACGAGATCGACATGACGGATGGCCCGACGGCCTGTAAGGGCCGCTTGCAGAGGATCAAGAGCGGCCTCCCTGCAGACGGCCGTGCCCGGTACAACAACTACGGCAAGGGCGTACTGCTGTGGGAGACGAACGCGGAGGCCGCCTGCTTCGTCGAGGCGCAGCAGCATCGTGTCCTCCGACCTCTACTGGTTCACGGATCCCAATCAGCGGAGGATGGTCGGTGTGCGGTGGCTGCCGGAGCGCGAGCGGCAGATGACGCTTAACGAGGTTCGCCGCGCGGCGAACTACGGCTACCAGGTCGACCGGATGCGAGCTCTGGACGCGAGGGACGGGCGGCGGAAGCCGATCTGGAACTTCGTGGAGGTCGGCTGGCCGTTCACCGAGTCGGCCGCCGAGGGTGGCCGGGCGATCCAGCCCGCCGAGATACGCGCCGCGGTGTGGCACTCGCTGATCGCCGGGGCCAGGGGCATCCTGTACTTCGATCACCAGTTCGGGGGACCGTGCCCGGACCGCGTCCTGCGCCCCCCGTACTGCTATCCCGAGAATCGGGCGATGGTCAAGTCCGTCAATCGCCAGATCAAGGATCTCGCCCCGGTGCTGAACGCCCCGAGCGTCACGTCCGATTGGACGACGAACTCGTCGATCAGGGCGATGGTCAAGTGGTACGCGGGCAACTTCTACGTGTTCGCCGGCTCGAGGGAGAACACGGCGAGCACGGGTACGTTCTCGCTCCCGTGCGTGGGAGACGCAACGGCGGAACGGCTCGGCGAGGGTGGCAGCGTGCCGGTATCGGGCGGGTCGTTCAGCGACTCGTTTGCCGACGGCAACGCGATCCACATCTACCGCATCGACGGCGGCTCGACCTGCGGCCTGCCCGCGCGCTGATCCCTCCGGCGGCCACGAGCGAAGGTCGCGTCACCAGCTTCCGCTAAGGTCCGCGCGTCGTCAGCAGGATCCGTCGACCGTCGGGGATCGTCGATCGACCAGCGACGCATCGGCGGCTAGCCGTGGGGCTCGGGGAGGCCTCGGGCCTGGGAACTCAGGGGGAATGCCGTGTCTACGCGCAAGCTGCTGTGGCCGCCCGCTCTATGCGTCGCTCTGGCGCTCGCCTTGCCGGCGACCGGTTTCGCCAAACCGAGTGCGCGCTACCTGCTCCGGCCGTCGAGTCCTGTGACGGGACAGCCGACGACGTTCGACGCCTCCCCCACGGACTGCGACCTCCGCCCGTGCACCTATCGGTGGAGCAGGGTCATGAGAACCCGAAAGAGTCGGCGACTGCGGCCGCTCGGGCGTGGCAAGGTCCTGACCCACACGTTCCGGCGTTCCGGCGTGCGCTATTTCCGGCTGACCGTCAGGAACCGGAAACGCCAGATATCGTCGAAGACGAGGAGGATCGTGGTGGCGGAAGCGCCCGCTCCCGCTCCCACCCCCGCCCCGGCGCCCACGCCGTCACCGGCGGTCGGCGTGAGCCTCGAGCAGGTGGACGGCGGGCTCGGATGGTACGGGAGCTTCGCCAACCCGCTGCCCACCGATCCGGGGTACTTCCCCATCGGCGTCTGGCTTCAGGGCGTTCAGACACAGGCCCATATCGAGAACGACAAGGACTTCGGCCTGAATACATACGTCGGCGTCGCCGACCCGGAGGGCAGCAACAAAGCGCTTCTACGGGCAAACGGGCTGAAGGCGTTCATCCAGGCCTCTGAGCGTACGCGCTTCAGGGACATCGGCAGTGAGACCGCCGGCTGGCTGCTCGCCGACGAGATCGACATGACCCAGGGTCCGGCGGCTTGCACCGGCAGCCTGCAGACGATCAAGAACGGTCTCCCTGCGGACGGCGGCGTGCGGTACAACAACTACGGCAAAGGCGTACTGCTGTGGGAGACGGACGCCGAGGCGGCGTGCTTCGTCGAGGCGCAGGACCTCCAGTCCACGGATCTGTACTGGTTCACGGACCCGAACCAGACGAACATGATCGGGGAGCCGTGGCTACCGGAGGGCGAGCGGCAGATGACCCCGGCGGAGATCCGCCGCGCGTCGAACTATGGCTACCAGGTCGACCGCGTACGAGCGCTGGACGCCAGGAACGGTCAGCGCAAGCCGATCTGGAACTTTGTCGAACTCGGCTGGCCGTATTCAGAGAGCGCAGCTCAGGGCGGTCGGCGCATTCAGCCGGAAGAAATCCGTGCGGCTGTCTGGCACAGCATCCTCGCCGGCGCGCGAGGCATCATCTACTTCGACCACAACTTCAACGGTCCGTGCGTGGGCAGCACCCTGCGCGGCCCCTGCTACCCGGAGAACCGGGCGATGGCGAAATCTGTCAATGCGCAGATCAAGATCCTCGCCCCGGTGTTGAACGCTCCGACCGTCACGGCCGGCACGTCGACGAGCCCGTCGATCAGGTCGATGGTCAAGTGGCATGGCGACCACTTCTACGTTTTCGCCGGGTCCCGCAACAACCAGGCAAGCATCGGCACAGTCTCGATCCCCTGCGTCGGGAACGCCGCGGCGGTGCGGCTCGGCGAAGCGGGAAGCGTGTCGATGGTGGGCGGGTCGTTCAGCGACCAGTTCGCGGACGGCAACGCGATCCACATCTACCGCATCGACGGCGGCTCGACCTGTGGGCTGCCCACAGAGACTGCACAGCCCGCGCCCGGCGTCGAAGGACCCCCCGGCTCCGCGGAGCCGCCCACGCGTAGGGAAGCTCGCGTCGGGCGCCTGCCAAAGCGGGTCTCGCTGCACGCCCGACGCCTGGCCGTTCCCGTCACCTGCGTGGCTCCTTGCCGGGTCCGCAGTCGACTGACGATGCGCCGAGCCTCGCGACGGATTCTGCTCGCCGCCCACCAGCGCCGGTTCGGACCCGGCCGACACAAGCTGTTTCTGCGCCTCTCAAAGCGCGCCCGCCGCCGGCTGGCTCGAGGGCGCAGGCCGCGCCACGTGCGGCTCCAGACGGTCATCGTCGAACCCCGTGGCGGCGCGGCGCGGCGGACCCAGCAGCTCGTCGTCAGGCGGCGCTAGCGATCGCTGCGGCACGTCACCCAGCCGCAGGTTCTGGTGTCAGAACCTGCACATGGGCGGACCGGCGGCCCAACGGGCACCGGGCGGCTGATACATACAACAACCGCCGGAAGCCTTTGCAGCAGGCCGATCACCCTAACCTGGCTGCGCCTGAACGCGATCGATCACCCAGACGGCGAAAGGGGGAGCACAGTGCCGAGCGGCGACCTGCCGCTGCGATATTGCGCCCAGATCGAGGGCTGTGCCGCGACTTGGGCGATCGGGTTTCAAAAATCTTCGATGCGGGGATCAGCCGCCTGCCGAACCCAATCGCCCAGCTCCGGGCAGTCCGATCAAGGCGATGTGCCGACGCCGGGATCGATCGGGTCCTGACCGGCACCTAGGGGGAACCGTGACGAGCCGCAACCCGCTGCTGCGCTCATCTGCGTCTGCCGACGTGCGCTTGCTGCCTGGATCGTGCGAACACCAAGGGAGGAACTCACATGAAGCCCGTGCCGATCGCCGTCGTCGGCGTGCTCGCGCCTGCAGGATGTTCCGGCAGGATCGAGTCTCGCCACCGACGCGACACGGGCCGGCGGTACGTTGAATGCTCGGCTCAAGAGGATTCTTGTAGCTGGTGTTGCTTGTTTCGCGCTCGGCTGTGCGAGCGCGCAGGCACAAGATATGGCGCTGAATAAGCCGGCATCGGCCTCGAGCACTGAGAACAACCGAACCGATCTTCGTCCTGCATTGGCGAACGACGGAAACTCGTCTACTCGCTGGAGTTCGAGCTTCGTCGACAATCAGTGGTGGGAGGTAGACCTCGGCTCCGTCCGTCAGATCAACCGGGTGGAGTTGAACTGGGAGACGGCGTATGCGTCCCGGTACAGCATCGAGACGAGAACTTCGTCCAGCGACTCATGGTCCACGGCTGCGACGGTGACGATATCGAGCCCAGGCCTTAGGGTGCACACCTTTCCGGCCCGCAACGCCCGGTATGTGCGAATCCAGGGTGACCAGCGGGCCACTGCTTGGGGAATCTCCCTGTGGGATGTCCGGGTTTTCGGTCCGAGTTCTTCCCCGCGCCGATGGATAGCTCCGATCTGGTGAATGTGCGACGGGCCAATATCTGGCCAGCTACTGGTCGAACCAGACGCTGTCCGGGTCGCCCGCATTGTCGCGCTGCGAAGGGTCGATCAACAACGACTTCGGTACGGGCAGCCCGCCGGGAGTGCCGGCCGACGGGTTCTCTGCCCGCTACGAGGGCAGGGTCAACTTCGACGCGGGGGACTACGAGTTCGCGCTTGGCGGCGACGACGGGGTGCGCCTCTACATCGACGGAGTGCGCGTCATCGACCGGTGGGTCGATCAGGCGTTCACGACCTATCGGCACACCCAAACGATGACCGCCGGACAGCACACGGTCAGGGTCGAGTTCTACGAGGACGGCGGGCTCGCGAGGGTTGACCTTGATTTCGCCAAGGTCACGCAGTCGCCCCCAACGACGGGCTTCCCGAACGCCTTGAATACGGGCGTCCCGCTCGGGACTACGCTTGAACCCCACAACGGTAATCTAACCGTCAATACGCCTGGGGCGGTTATCAGCAATAGGCTGATCAACGGTTGTGTGACCGTCAACGCCGCCAACGTCACGATCCGGCGCTCCAAGGTTGTCTGCAGCGGTCCTAGCGCCATTTGGAGCGGTAGTACGGGGCTTCTGGTCGAAGACACAGAGGTTGACTGCAACAACGCGGCGGGCCGCACGGCGATCACGCCGCAGGGCTATACGGCCCGTAGGGTGAACGCCCACAGTTGCGAGAACATCTTTTGGGCCTCGCGAAACGTCCTGATCGAGGACAGCTACATCCACGACCCGATTCCCTGCTGCACCGCCACCCAGCCTCACACCGACAGCATCCAGATCCCGGCTGGTGGGTCCAACATCACTATCGACCACAACACGGTCTATGGGGGCTATATCAGCCAGAGCAACTTCGGCAACGCAGCCATTACGGGGCATAGGTTGCCGCTAACCGACATCACGATCAACAATAATCTGTTGGCTGGTGGCGGCTATACCGTCTACTGTCCCCAAGGCGTGGGTTCCAACTACCGGATCACGAACAACCGCTTCAGCCGGATCTTCGTTTTCACGGTCGGTGGCTTTGGTCCGTGGGTCGATTGCACGGATGAGCCAGGGGCTTCCGGGAACGTCTACCACGAATCCGGTAGACCCCTGTGAAGGCTGATTGGGCATCCGACTACCGGTTACGAGCACGGTGCGCGACTGTCCGTGCAGCGGAGAGTCCTAAGTTGGCAGGTGACAGCGCGAGCGGCTCCACCCGCGGACCACCGTGGGGTTAGCTGCGGAGGCGAGCGTTCACTCGAAACGCCTCGCGGCGGACCTCCACCGGAGTACCCGACTTGGCGGAGATCATGACCGCCACATCTTCCGGCGACAGCCCACGGACGAAGCCTGAGGCCGCGGCGGGGGCCAGTGGCGCTGTCTCCCAGTAGCTGTGGCAGAGCATCGAGTCTGCGGCGAAGACTTCGGCCGACGTCCCGAGCACGCCGTCCACGAAGACGCCGTAAAGCATGAACTCAGAGACGTGCAGCTGTGATGCAATGGCGTCGAGCCAAGGACGCCCCGTGACGCGCTCGATCCGGTCCCGCAGTGCCAGCACGACCCGGCGGTCCCACACATTGAGCGCACTGACATAGTCCGGCAGAGGCGGCGGCCCCGCCTGCGGGAGCCCTAGCAGTCGGCGGGCCACGTCGTGCCACATGAGATGCCGCGGCAGCCCTTTGTCCACCGCACCGTCGCTGCGGTAGAAGCGAACCCGCCCATCCTTTTGGAAGGTGTCCCACGTGACCGGCCGCACAAAGACGACGTCCGAGTCGGCGAGCACCAACACGTCGGCTCCGAGCTCGGCGGCCGCCCGCAGCTTCACCACCTGCTGCATCACCCAGCCTCGGACCGGCGGGTATGGCCGACGCACGTTCAGCCACATGTTCATCGTCGGCACGGGCAGCATCCGACTGGGCACGAGTTGGTCGACCGTCCAGACTTCGGTCCGCGGTCCGCGCAGCTGGCCAAACAGCTTCCGGTCCCGCGCGCGGGACGATCACATGGTGGTCGACCTCGGGCGGCGTCCACTCCAGGACTGAACGATTCAGGTCTCGGCAGAGCTCGAAGTCCGGGGCGTAGCTCGGCGTGATTACGGCGACGCTGCTCATCCGGCGGAGCGGCGCCGACTCTGGTGCCGGGGCTGCCGGTCGCGTGCCGCGCCGCGTCGGGACAGTCCGCTCCGGCTCGTGATCCGGGAACAGCTCGATGAGCTGGTCGCTGCCGGCCGGTTCCTCGTCGAACTCGGGCCAGTCCTCGGGATCCAGCTCCCCCAGCCCCTCGGCCCGATCGTCTCGAGGCGGCCACGGCCCGCCGCCCGCCGCCGCCCCCGGGGGCGCCGTGCGCGCTCTCCGCTCCGCCCGAAGGGAGGTCAGCGCATCGGCCACCGAGACGACCACGAACAGCAGGACGGCCCCCAGCACAAGCACCCCCACCAGCATCCGCAGCTGGCCCGATGCCTTCAGTTGCGCGCGGTCGGGGAATTCCACCTGCTGCGCCTTGATCCGATAGCCCGGGTCAACACCCTCGGCCTGCTGCATCCGGGTCAGCTCCGCGGTGAGCGCCTTGCCGACCAGCTTGGCGGACGCGACAGCCACCTCCGGAGTGGGACCCTGGGCGGTGACCTTCACGATCGGACTCGAGTACCCGAACGACGACGTGGGCGCCACCTCGTAGCGAGGGTCCGCGCCCGCCTTCAGCAACCCCCGCTGCGCCGACTCGCTCGACATGGTGCTCGACAGCACCTCGATCATCACCGACTGGTCGCTGAACCGCGTATACGGATTGTCGGCGTTGATACGCCCCAGCGACGGGTCGCGGGCAATGTCCTCCGCCGTCGGCGGGGCGGGCGGATTGATCAGGATGAAGCTCGACGACGCTTCGTACACCGGCTCCTTGACCGCCACCACATACACCGCGCCGCACAGGACCAGCAGCACAACCGGGACCGTCACCAGCTTGTAACGCCACACCTTCCGCGCAATCGACAACAAATCCATGGTCAGCTAAGAACGGATGGGCAGGAGTCCCTCTTTCGAGTCGGCCCGTTGTTTCTGCGCCACGTGCCGCGAGCGCGCGCCTCCTGGCGCCCGCTCAGCGGACGGACCCGCCCCTCCGTTCGTCCGTCGGGAACAGCTCGATGAGCTGGTCGCTGCCGGCCGGTTCCTCGTCGAACTCGGGCCAGTCCTCGGGATCCAGCTCCCCCAGCCCCTCGGCCCGATCGTCTCGGGACGGCCACGGCCCGCCGCCCGCCGCCGCCCCCGGGGGCGCCGTGCGCGCTCTCCGCTCCGCCCGAAGGGAGGTCAGCGCATCGGCCACCGAGACGACCACGAACAGCAGGACGGCCCCCAGCACAAGCACCCCCACCAGCATCCGGAGCTGGCCCGATGCCTTCAGTTGCGCGCGGTCGGGGAATTCCACCTGCTGCGCCTTGATCCGATAGCCCGGGTCAACACCCTCGGCCTGCTGCATCCGGGTCAGCTCCGCGGTGAGCGCCTTGCCGACCAGCTTGGCGGACGCGACAGCCACCTCCGGAGTGGGACCCTGGGCGGTGACCTTCACGATCGGACTCGAGTACCCGAACGACGACGTGGGCGCCACCTCGTAGCGAGGGTCCGCGCCCGCCTTCAGCAACCCCCGCTGCGCCGACTCGCTCGACATGGTGCTCGACAGCACCTCGATCATCACCGACTGGTCGCTGAACCGCGTATACGGATTGTCGGCGTTGATACGCCCCAGCGACGGGTCGCGGGCAATGTCCTCCGCCGTCGGCGGGGCGGGCGGATTGATCAGGATGAAGCTCGACGACGCTTCGTACACCGGCTCCTTGACCGCCACCACATACACCGCGCCGCACAGGACCAGCAGCACAACCGGGACCGTCACCAGCTTGTAACGCCACACCTTCCGCGCAATCGACAACAAATCCATGGTCAGCCCCCTGCCGGCAGCACCGTTCGGGTGGTCGCGGGCGGCTCATCGGCCTGGAGGTGCTTCACGATCGCTTCCTCGCGCCCATGCGGGCTCTGCGGCGGCGCGCCGGTCGCGGCGAGTCGCCAGCAGGCTCCAATCAACCCGATCACCAAGGCGTAGACGTTGGAGAACATCGGAAACGACAGCGAGTCGAATGTGACCGAGCAGACCCCTGCGGCCAGCGCGGCGCCGGCCAGCACGGCACACAGCAGTCGCAGGTCGGGGTCGCCGGTGCGCCGCCGCGCGACGAGGGCCGCCATGAACGGCACTAGAAAGTAGACGGCCAGCACGACGACTCCGACAAGCCCGAGCTCGATCGCGGTCTTCAGATATTGGTTGTCCAGGATGTACATCGGGTTCTCGGGCAGGTACGTCCCGCCGCCGTGGCCGAACCATGGAGCCTGAGACACGAGTCGCTCGACCTCCGGGTAGTCGTACACCCGAGCCATCACTGAGTCGTCGTTGGTGCCGGCTTTGAAGAACGTCGTGAGGGTGCCGATGACGCCGGGCGCCGACATGAACACTGCGGTTACCGCGAAGGGCGCGGCGCAGAGCGCGACCAGTCGCTGCCGGATCGGCATCAGAACCACGAGCACCGAGCATGCGAGCCCGACGGAGATGATCGCCGACCGTGACACGGAAGTCGGGATTGCGAGCGCGATCAGGACCACCGGAGCCCACCGCCTCCACGCGCTCCGATCGGTGTCGTACAACGCGAGATAGATCGCCAGCGGCAGCAGCATCCCGGCGACCACGCCGAGTTCAATCGCGGTGATGGAGGTGCCGGAGACCCGGTTCAGCGCTTCGCGCGCAACGATCGCCGGGTTCTCGAAGTTGACGGAGAACCCGGGCAGGTCGCGAATGTACGGCGTGATGTCCAAGGTGAGCCAGTACTGCAGTGCGGCCACGACGCCGCAGAACGCGCCGCCCCAGCTCAATGCCCGCAACACCCGGCGCACGTCGCGCAGCGAGGTGAGGCACTCGGCGGCGACCAGAGCCACGCCGGTAATGACTGCGAGCTGCATTATCAGGCGGTCCGCGGACGCCGCTTGCGCGACGGTTAGCGCGCCGCGGTCCATCAAGATGTATGAGACGAGCACGGAGAGCCAGAGCAGGCAGAGCGCGCCCCTGACCGGATGTCGATGCCGCAGCGGATCGTGTAGGCCGAGCAGTGTCGCGGCCATGAAGGCGGCGAACGCGAACATGCCGACGAGGGCGGCGACATAACCCTCGGCGCCGATCGCTTTGATCACCGTGTCGGATGGGATCACCATCACGGTCAACGCAAAGAGCTGCAGCATCGGCACGGCGTGGGAGCGGGCTGGGATAAGGCGTGCGGCGTTGATGGTCTCCCCGGCGCGAGAGATGGCGGCCGGCACGTCAATCAGCCCCTGAGCCGTAGAAGGCGCCCATCGCCCCCGCCCGCTCGGCCGTCTCGTAGCTCTCGGACAGCGGCGACACGCCCAGCCAGACGAACGTGTAGCGCACCGGGGCTGCGCAGAAGCCGTCCGCCGGCGGCGTGGCGAAGGCGACAGAAGTCGCGGTGAGGGAGAAAGTCCGGGCTACCCGCACTGTCAATTCAACGCCAGCAGCCTCTCTGAACTGTCACGGTCGGCAAGACCGCGGCAGCCCGAAGCTAGCCGACGAAGGCGCGAGCGTGGCCAGCCGCGGGCACTCACTCGGCCAGCGCGATACCGATCAGCTCATCGAATCGGCGGCTCCACGCGTGGCGCGCCACGAATTGGAGGCGCTCGGCCTCGGGGGCCGGACCCAGAGCCAGCGCCTGCGCGACTGCTGGCACAAGCTCACCGCCGGCCGGCGCGAGAGCGACGCGACCCTCGACTGCTGCGATCGGCGGCAAGTCGACCGCCGCGACGGGCCGGCCCCCAGCCAGGTATTCGTAGAGCTTGAGTGGGCTCATCGCCTCGGTCAGCCGGTTGCCGACATGCGGGATGAGACACGCCTCGGCCGCGCCGATGACCCGGACGACCTCCGGCCGGGGTGCAAGACCGGCCCTGATGACGACGTTCGGATGCTCCCTGACAGCGGCGAAATGCGCCTCGTCCTGGAGCGGGCCAAGGAGTACAACCGAACCATCCGGGTACGCTGCGGCCACCTCCGCCACCTGCTCGACATCGATGCGGTTCCCGAGGCTGCCGACGTAGAGAAGCCGCGGCCGCGGAAGCTTGGCGAACCAATCGGGAGGCCCGCCGAGGTCGCTCCATTCGGCGGGGTCAATGCCGTTCGGGATGACTGCATGCGGACCGGTGGGTCCGATCCGCGTGAGCACCGCCTCGGTCACGGCACATACACGCCGTCGCTTTGCGCGAACCTCGGCGAACGACTCGTTGAACGCGGGCACGAGATGGGGCCTCTGGAAGTCCGAAGTCCAGTCGTCCCATGCGTAGAACGTGACCGGCTGCGCCCAATCGAACGTACCGAATCCCGCGAGAAACGGGTTCGCGGTGATCACCGCGGGTCGCTCGAGCCCCAGCCGACTGGCCGCCCGCCGTAGGCTCGCCTCGTAGCGGACGGTGGCCCGGCGGGGGTGCACGGGGTCCGTGCGCCGAGCCCTCAAGGGTTCATGCACGGAGACCTCTGCGCGCCGGGGAGGCTCCGGATAGCGCGGTCGCAGCGAGCGCCAAACCCTCCCCGCCACGCTGCGGTAAGGGTTCGCGAGAAGCACGCGACCGACCCGGGGATCGTCGGGCAGGGCCGCGGCAAGGCGGGCCTCGGAGAATGACTGCCCCTCCGCCATGGCGGCCGCCCAGCTTCTGCTGTAGAGCACGAAGACTACGTCGCGCGCACCGGTTGCACGACCTTCACGCTCGGCGGTCGAGGGCTGCGACATCGCATAGAACCCTATGTAGCCGACCCGGTGCTCGTCCACAGGACCAGCGGTTCGGGCTGGCGGGCTGGGTCAGCGCACAGCCGGCGCGACTACTCGACGATCTCCGTGTCGCAGGGCTGGTCGCGCACGACTTCCGTGACCTGGTAGTTCGAGTCGATGTTGACGATCTTGGCCTCCCAAGGCGAGAGGACCGAGCAGCGGTTGTCGATTGGCCCGTATACCCAGTTCTTCACGATCCGCAGCCCAGTGACGGAGCCGGGCACCTGCTGGCGGAACACGTAGCCGCCGCCTGAGACGAGTAGGCGGTCGACGTCGTAGGTACCTGTGTTGATCGTCGGCACCGACGGGTCCTTGCCGCCATAGCCCATGAAGTAGGGAGACGTGCCGCAATGGTTGCCGAAGATGAGCGTGTTGTTGCGCATCGTCGATCCCCTGGCGTAATAGGCCTGAACGCCGTCCGAATGGAGGCCCAGCGGGCAGCCCGGCCACACGTCGCCCTCGATATACGCGAACGAATCCTCAATTGTGATCGGGCCGCAGTCGGATGCCCGGAAGCCCTCGCCGCGCTTCCAGATTTCGACCCGTCTGGCGGTGTAGCCACCTTCGCCGATCACGCCTCCAGGGTCGGACGTGTAGGGCTGGCCCGCTTCCGGCTCGAACGTGGTGTCCTCGATGAGAAGCCCCGTGCCGCAGTTTGCGGGGGCCGAGCCATACTGGTTGGTGATGGTGCCGCCTTGCAGATCCACGCGGCGGATGGTCACATTCGGCGCCCGGACCAGGATGTCGGCGCCGTTCGTGAGGCGGATATCCTGCACCACGGCGCCCGGTTGAGTCACTTCCAAACTGCTGGCCCGCGTTTCGGCAGGCGTCCATCCAGCCGGAACCCCGGTGCTCGCCGGGTTCGGGAATCCACCGGGGGTCGGGGGCGACTGGTTCGGCGGCGACTCCTGTGGCGAGGTCGGGGCTCCTCGGCGCGGGTGACTTCGGGGGTCGCGCGGGTTGGTACCCCTGCGTAGCTCCACCCGGTCGCTGAACCCGTCGCCGTCTGTGTCCCTCTTGCGCGGGTTGGTACGCAGGCGACGGATCTCCCTCCAGTCACTGAGTCCATCGCCGTCGGTGTCCCGCTTACGGGGGTTGGTGTGGAAGCGACGGACCTCGGCGCCGTCCCGCAGGCGGTCGCCATCGGTGTCGGCGCGCCGCGGATGCGTGCGGAGCCGAAGCTCGCGGCGGTTGTTCAGGCGGTCGCCGTCGGGATCGCGCTTCGCGGACCCAATGGCGGTCGAGAGGTGGTGCTTGCGCTCCCAGCGATCGGGCAGCCGGTCGTGGTCGCGATCGCGATCGGCGGCTGCGCCCGCCGTCGGCGCGATATAGGTGAGCGCGACCATCGGTAGCACCAGCCATTTCGACATCGGGCGTTCTCCTCCATTTCGACCGCGTCGTTGCGGCGCATGCCAAATACAGCGCGGCGTGCAGCCGGCCCGGCGGCACTGCATCGACGAACCGGGTTCGGCACCCTTTCGATCACAGCCACACACTTCGCCCGTCGGACGTGTGACCATCCGGAGGACGGCCTGGGGCACTCACTCCGATACGTCGGCGGGCACTATACCCGCCCGCCCTGAGGACCAACCTGAAGCGCGAAACCGCCGTACTGCTAGCCTCGCGACCTTGTCGCGCACGCCACGAGACGCAGGACTGGCCTCCTGATGTGCGGCATCTGCGGCATATGGAGCGGCCCCAACCGCCCCTGCGGCAGCGGGCGGATGAGCGGCATGCTCGAGACCATCGTGCACCGCGGCCCGGACGGCGAGGGGCAGCTCGAGCGGCCCGGACTCGCCCTCGGGATGCGGCGGCTGGCGATCATCGACCTGGCGGGCGGAGACCAGCCGATCTACAACGAGGATGGTTCGGTCGGGGTCGTCTTCAACGGCGAGATCTACAACTTCCGCGAGCTGCGCTCGGAGCTCGAGCGCCAAGGCCACCGCTTTGCCACCCGTTCCGACACCGAGGCCCTGGTGCACGGTTATGAGCAATGGGGCGACGAGATGCTGCACCGGCTCGTGGGAATGTTCGCCTTCGCGCTCTGGGACGAGGGGCGCCGGCGCCTGCTGATCGCCAGGGACCGCTTCGGCAAGAAGCCGCTCTACTACTCGCGCAACGGCGGCGGGCTGGTGCTCGGATCCGAGATCAAGGCGCTGCTGGCCGCGGGGGTCTCGGCGGACCTCGACGACGCCGCACTCGAGGACTACCTGGCGCTGCGCTACGTCCCGGCCCCACGGACGCTCTTCCGGTCGGTCCGCCAGCTCCCGGCCGGCCACAAGATGGTCGTCGGCGACGATGGGCTCGAGATCGAGCGCTGGTGGCGCCTGCGCTACGCGCCCAAGCTGCCGGTCACCCTCGGCCAAGCCGCCGACGAGGTCGAGGACCTGATGCGCACTGCCGTGGAGCGGCGCCTCGTGAGCGACGTTCCGCTCGGGTGCTTCTTGTCGGGGGGCCTCGACTCGAGCGCCGTGCTCTCGTTCATGGCGGAGCTGAGCGACGAGCCGGTGCGCACGTTCTCGATCGGCTTCGACGAGGGCTGGGCGAGCGACGAGCTGCCGGCCGCTCGCTCGACGGCGCAGGTTTTTGGCACGCGCCACCATGAGACCCGCCTTGGCCCCGTCGAGTTCCTACGGTTGCTGCCCACGGCGGTCTGGCACCGCGACGAGCCGCTCGCTGAGCCGTCGG
The DNA here is from genome assembly GCA_963812915.1 of uncultured Thermoleophilaceae bacterium. GTDB lineage: Bacteria > Actinomycetota > Thermoleophilia > Solirubrobacterales > Thermoleophilaceae > JACVRW01. The sequence goes on from CAWEXB010000007.1 coordinate 408,230, forward strand.
AGATCCCGCTGCTGGCCCTCTCGCGGATGGCGCGCGAGCACGTCACGGTGGTCCTCTCGGGCGAGGGCGGCGACGAGCTATTCGGCGGCTACCCCAAGTACCGTGCCGATGCCCTGCTCGCGCGGGCTGGCCGCGCCGGCCGAGCCGTCCTGGGCGAGCGTCGGCTGCGCGAGCTCGCGGGCTGGCACCGGTTGCCGCGACGGGCCCGAATGGCCGTCGGGGCGCTCGCAATCGCCGACCCGGCCGAGCGCTGGCCGGCCTGGTTCGGGGCCGACCGCCAGGCGGGGCTGTCGGCCGACGGCGTGCGGGCGCTCGACCCGGTCCTCGCCGGACTCGACGCCGGCCTCGGCCCGCTCGACCGGATGCTCGCGCTGGACGTCGAGAGCTACCTGGTCGACAACCTCCTCGTACGCGGCGACAAGATGACAATGGCGGCGTCGATCGAGGGGCGCATGCCACTCCTCGACCACGATCTGGCCGAGTACGTGGCGCTGCTGCCCGAAAAGCTCAAGGCATCCCCACGGCGGACCAAGATCGTCACCCGTGAGGTCGCCCGCCGGCGCCTGCCCGAGTCGCTTCTGTCGCGCAAGAAGGTGGGCTTCGCGGTGCCAGTGGCGTCGTGGTTCCGCGGGGAGCTGGGCGATGCGCTGGAGCGGTTTACCCTCGGCCCGCATGCGCGACCAGATCCTCTCGTTGACCCGGTGCGGGTCCGAGGCGCGCTCGGCTTGCATCGCGAGGGCCGGTACGATCTGGGGAAGGAGCTCTGGAGCCTTTTGACTCTCGACGTCTGGGCCCGCCTCTTCCTCGACGCCGCCGAACCCGCGAGTCTGTCGCTTACCGCAGCTCGCTGATCGTTCGCTACACGCGAAGCCGGCCGTGCGCGGCGCTATGCACGGGCCCGGCAAAAGAAGCGTTCCTCCATGGTCGTTCTTCAATGAATCACGACTTCATCGGAGCGACGGAGGCGTTGCTCGGTCGGAGGATTGGAGCGACTGCATGAAGATCAGTGTCATCGGCCTGGGCTATGTGGGTGCCGTCTCGGCGGCCTGTCTCGCCAGGCGCGGCCATCAGGTCACCGGGGTCGATGTGAACCCCCGCAAGGTCTCCCTGGTCAATGACGGTCAGGCACCCGTCCTCGAGCCCGGCCTGCCTGAGGCCATCGCGGAAGCAACCGGATCAGGTCGGTTGCGAGCCACTACCGACGCGGCTGAGGCCGTTCGAACCACCGACGTCTCGCTCGTATGCGTAGGTACGCCGTCGGGAGCGCAGGGATCACTATCGCTGGCTGCCATGGAGCGGGTCTGTGCAGATATCGGACGGGCTCTGCGACGCAGCGGACCGCGACACACAGTCGTGGTCCGCAGCACGGTGCTTCCGGGGACGAGCGACCAGACGATCATCCCGGCCCTCGAGGACAGCTCCGGACTCAAGGCCGGGAGCGATTTCGGCTTTGCCGTGAATCCCGAATACCTGCGAGAGGGAAGTGGCGTAGCCGACTTCGACAATCCCGAGAAGACCGTCATCGGGGAGCTCGACGCCGCCAGCGGCGACCCGATCGCCGAGATGTACGGTAACTTCGCGGACAAGGTCTTTCGGGTCCCCATTCGCGTCGCCGAAGCCGCCAAGTACGTCGACAACGCGTTTCACGCGCTCAAGGTGGGCTTCGCGAACGAGGTCGGTGCTCTCAGCCGCGAGTTCGGCATCGACTCACACCAGCTGATGCGCATCTTCAAGGCCGACCGAAAGCTCAACATCAGCGAGGCTTACTTGACCCCGGGGTTCTGCTTCGGCGGCTCGTGCCTGCCGAAGGACCTGCGCGCCCTGGTGCACAGAGCCCATGGATCGCACGTCGCCGTGCCGATCCTCGAGAGTGTCCTCGAGTCGAACGAGGCACATTTCCGCCGGACCTATGAGTTGCTGACAGCCAACGGCCGGCATCGGATAGGGCTGTTGGGCCTCGCGTTCAAGCCCGGCACCGACGAGCTGCGAGAAAGTCCATTCGTCGACTTGGCCGAGCGTCTCATCGGCAAGGGGTACGACCTCCGCATCTTCGACCCCTCGATTCACCTCCCAAGCCTGACCGGGACCAACCGGGACTACATAGAAGAGCATCTGCCCCATCTGAAGCGGCTGCTGGCCGAGACCGCCCAAGAGGTGGTCGAGCACGCCGAGACTTGCGTCGTGGCGTCTCGAGACGCCCAGGTGGGCCGGGCGCTCGCCGGCGTGGAAGGCCGCATGATCGTCGACCTGGTCCGCCTGCCCAACGCCCCAGAGCTCCGACGCCGCTCCGAGTACCACGGTGTCGCCTGGTAGGGCCCTCATCCTCGTCGAGAACCTCTCGGTTCCGTTCGACCGCCGGGTGTGGCAGGAATGCCAAGCCTTGCGCGACGCCGGATACGACGTCTCCGTGATCTGCCCCCAAGGGAGCAGCCAGGATCGCGAACCCTACTCAGTGATCGAGGGAGTCGAGATTTATCGCTATCCGTTGAAGCCAGCCACGGGCGGCTGCCGCGGATATATCCGCGAGTATGCGACGGCGGTCTGGCGTTCCTGGAGATTGGCTCGTCGTCTAGGTCCATTCGACGTCGTCCACATCTGCAATCCACCCGATCTGCTGTTCCTGGTAGCACTGCCGCTCAAGCTTCGCGGGGCCCGCGTCATCTTCGATCAGCACGACCTGGTCCCCGAGCTTTACCTGTCGCGCTTCGATCGCGGAAAGGATGTTCTGTATCACGGTGTGGTAGCGCTCGAGCGCCTGACGTATCGTCTCGCCGATGTCGTCATCGCCACGAATGGGAGCTACCAGCGTGCCGCCCTGAGTCGTGGGCGCAAGGCACCCGGCCAAGTCTTTGTCGTTAGAAGCGCCCCTGATTTGAGCCGCTTTGAGGGCGGGGTCCCGGACCCAGCACTCAAAAAGGGCAAGCAGCACCTCCTTTGTTACCTCGGTGTCATGGGACCGCAGGACGGCGTTGATTACGCACTGCGTTCGCTCGCCGAGCTGCGCTGCATTCGGGGCGACGACTGGCATGCGGCGTTTGTCGGTTCGGGGGACTGTTTCGAGGAGATGCGCGACCTCTCACGCCGGCTGGGGCTGGAAGGCCACGTTACGTTCACTGGGCGAATTCCAGACGACGAGCTGCTCCGATACCTCTCGACAGCAGCCGTTGCGTTGGCACCAGATCCGCACAATCCGCTCAACGATGTCTCGACAATGAACAAGATCCTGGAGTACATGGCCGTTGGCCGTCCAATCGTGTCCTTCGACCTTTGCGAAGCACGCGTCTCGGCCGGCGAGGCGGCACGTTACGCCGAGTGCAACGACACACAGGCGTTCGCTGCCGCCGTATCAGCGCTCCTCGACGATCCCGTCGAGCGGCGGCGACGGGGGCGGATCGGGCAGGTTCGAATAGGTGGCCTGCTCAGTTGGGAACACTCCAAGACGCAGCTGCTTGCGAGCTATGCGGCGGCGATGGGAGGTTCGCCCGAGCCGCGCTCTCCGGTTGTCCAGCCAGAGGATTTGCCCTCTCAGCAGGATCTTGTTGCCTAGTCCGTCTCAATCTGGAGATGTTCCGAGCGTTCGCGAGGACGCGCCGTCACGCACATCGCGCGTTTCGTCCGGCAGGGCCCGTTAAGAAACGCGGTCCTCGGGACGCCTCGAGCTCTCGTCCCGCTCCCACCGCAGCCCGGGGAGCGGTGCCGCGAGCGCGAGCCGAGCAGCCGCGGCAAAAGCCGCGTAGGTTGCGGCGTCAAACGCCGCGGTCGGACCGGCTGCGGTGAGCCGGCGCAGCTGCTGCAGCGCTGACGCCGTCGTTTCGCGCGTCCGGTTGTGAGGATCGACCGCAGCCATCTCAGCGTTGCCGCGATAGGTGCGGCGTAGCACAAGCATCAGGTCGCGGGCGCGCCGCGGCACGGCGACCACGACCGGTGTGCAGTCGACGACCTCGATCTCCGCGGGCGCGAACTGGAGATCCACCCAGAGGTCGTCCGCGACGAGGTCAGGGAAGGCGCCGAAGCGGCTCCGACCGGCCTCGGACAACCCGTAGACACCCGCGCCCCACAGCGATCCCAGTAGAGCGGGAACACGCGACCGCGCCCGGTAGTAGCTGCGCACAGAGAGAGACGAGCCGCTGCTGTCGTAGCGGATTGGCGGCCGAGCAGCGACCGCCCCGGCCCGAAGTCGTTCCAACACGTCGCGTGCGGCCGACCCAGGGAGGACGACATCGGCGTCGAGGTACAGTCGCGGGAACACTTGCGCCGCCTTGTCACCCGCCCGCAGTGCCGCCGGCTTGGACGGCGCCTCAAGCTCTATGACGCGGACCGGATGGCCGGACGAGGAGGCCAGCGAGGCGGTGTCATCGCAACAGCCGTTGCAGACGACGACCACGTCGAGTTCGCCGGGTTCCGTGCCGGTGAACAGCGCGTCGAGGCAGCGCCGGATACCGGCGGCCTCGTTGTGCGCCGGGATGACTACCGAGCCCAGCAACGGCGTTGCCGCGTGCGCGGCAGGATGAGTCGCGACCTGCACTTCGTATGACCTCGACCGACAAACGGGCCGCCGGCGACGAAACTCTCGCGGGCACCCCTCAATGTCGCCCACCGCGACACTTCGTCGAGCGTGATCCTCCCGTGTCGCCCGCAAGGGCTAGTCACGCCCGCACGTTGTCTAACAAGTGGAGACCGAGGGGATGCAACCGGCGCTGCGGAGCGCTGCCCGATGACCTCGCCGCAGCCCCCGCTCGAAACGGCCGAGTCGCCCGACTACGGCGGCCAGCTGGACCGTGAGGGCCTCAAGACCGCGACGCTTTCGGGCGCCCGCTGGGTGGGCGTGTCGCGGATCGTCGCGGAGGTCCTCGGACTGGCGACAACCGTCCTCCTGGCGCGCCTCATCTCGCCCGCCGAATACGGCACCGCCGTGGTCGTTCTCATCCTGCCCATGCTGGCGTCGATCCTCACGTTCGAGGGCTTTGGCGCGTTCCTCGTCCAGGTCCGCACCTGCACGCGCGAACACGTCGGCTCGGCGGTACTGCTCTCCGATCGCAAGCGGCCTGCTGCTGACGGCCATGGTGTTCTTCCTCTCCCCGCTCGTGGCTGAGCCGATCTTCGGCCCAGGCACGAGCCGCCTGGCGCAGCTATGCGCGCCGATCTTTCTGATCGCCAGCTTCGGCGAAGTGCCGCGCGCGCTCCTCCAGCGGCGCCTCGACTGGAAGTGGCTGAACCTGACCGAGGTGATTCAGCTGATCGTCGTGTCCGTCGCCAGCCTCGCGTTGGCGTTCGCCGGCCTGGGAAGCGAGGCGCTCATCCTCGGGGCGGTCATCGGCGCCGTTGCGGTGACGGGGGTGCTCCTGACGGCGGCGCCGAGCGGGCTGCCGCTCTGGGACAAGGAATCGGCCAAATTGATCCTCAAGTTCGGAGCGCCGGCCGCGGTGGCCGGGCTTGAGCGCAACACTGCACAAGAACATCACCTTCCTGGTGCTCGGCGGCCGGGTGAGTCCCGAGCAGGTCGGGCTCTATTGGAGGGCGTACCAGTTGGGCGTGGAGTACCAGTTCAAGGTCAGCAACATCGCCTACCGGGTCGCGAAGCCGGTGCTCACGCGCGCGGAGCGGATGGAGGATCTGCGCGAGATCCGAACCAGGTTGCTGAGGGTCAACACGACGCTGATCTTCCCGCTGCTCGCCCTCCTCGTCGTGCTTGCGCCCGACGTCGTGCCGTGGATCTTCGGGCCCGAGTGGCGGGGGGCGGTCGAGCCGGCGCAGGTGCTCGCGCTGGCGGGTGTTTGGACGATCCTGCTTGCCGGCATTGACGCGCCGCTCATGGCCGTCGGGCGGCCCGGCGCGCTCGCGATCTTCAACTTCGCGATGATGGTCGGCGCGGGTGTGACCGCGTGGTTCACTGCGCCGATGGGCATCACCGCCGTCGCAGTGGGTATTGCGGCCTGCCAGCTAGTGCTGCTGCTTGCCGGCCAGTTCTTCCTGCTCCGGCGCCTGATCGGCGTTCCGATGCGCGAGAGCTTCGGGGACGGCGCCGCCGCGCTCGCGTGCTCGGGCGTGCTCGTGCTGGCCACGCTGCCGGTGGCGGACGTACTGCGCCAGTCGCTCGGGCCACTGCCGCTCACGCTGTTGATCGGTTCGCTCGGGCTCGCGGTCTACGCCGTCTGCCTGCGCATCGTCTCGCCGGCGGCGTGGGGAGACCTGCGCACGCTGTTCGTACGGGTGCTCGGGGCCCGCCGCCTGCTGCCGAAGAAGCTCAGCAGCAGCCCACAGCGGGTGTGACGGCGCTCGCGCAGGGCCGTCAGCGAGGCACTGGCCGGTCGGCGGGTGCTGGTAACCGGCGCCAGCGGATTCATCGGCGCTCGGCTCTGCGAGCGGGCCGGGGAGCTCGGGGCGGTAGTGCACGGCGTGTCCCGGCGACGGTCACCGCCCGCCGCTCCCGAAGTGCACTGGGAACAGCTCGATCTCACCCACGAGGCTGCCGTCCGCGCCCTCGTGCGGCGCGTACAGCCGGACGTCGTTCTCCACCTCGCGAGCGAGGTCAGCGGCGACCGCGAGCGCGGCCGCGGTCCTGCCCATGCTGCACGCCAACCTCGTCGCTGCGGTCAACGTCATGCTGGCCTGCCACGAGGCCGGGTGTCGCCGCCTCGTGCTGGCCGGCTCCATGGAGGAGCCGGATTTCGGCGACCCCGAGGCGGTGGCCCAGTCGCCCTACGCCGCCGCCAAATGGGCGGCTCTCGCCTATGCCCGGATGTTCCGCGCCCTCTATGAGCTCTCGGTCGTGCACCTGCGCATTTTCATGGTGTATGGGCCGGGGCAGCGCGACCTGCGAAAGCTCGTTCCCTACGTCACGACATCGCTGCTGCGTGGCGAGGCACCGGCGCTAATGAGCGGTGACCGCGAAGTCGACTGGGTCTATGTCGACGACGTCGTCGATGCGTTCCTCGCGGCGGCGGTCACGCCCGGCGCGGACGCTGCCTCGCTCGACATCGGGTCGGGCGAGCTCGTCACCGTGCGTGCAGTCGTGGCGCATCTACGACGCCTCGTCGGCGGAAGCATCGAGCCGAGCTTCGGCGCCCTCCCCGATCGAAGGCTCGAGCGCGTCCGCGTCGCCGATCCCGCGACCGCGGCCGCAGCGCTCGGGTGGCGGCCCCGCACACCGCTCGAGGACGGCCTTGCGCGGACCGTGGAGTTCTACCGCGCCCAGCTGGGTCCCGCCCGCAGCGACGTAGCTCAAGCGATCCGGGCTAAGGCTCGGTGAGCTTCGCCTCGCTGAACCTGGCCACCGCGCCGCCGGTGTGCTCGAAGTACTCGACCACCACGGTGTGCTGGCCCGCGGACAACGGAACATCGGCCGTGTACGTGGTCGGCGCCTGATAGAACCAGCCGTCGATCACCGGCGTGCCGTCCACCAGCACCCGGATTCCGTCGTCTCCGGTCACGCTGAACCGATAGGTGCCGGCCGCGTAGGTCTTCGTCCTGGTCCAGCGCGCGGAGAAGAGGTTGAAGGGGACCACGAAGCTGGGTGAGCCCTCGCCCCAGTCGAAGTCGATCGCGTCGTCGCTCCGGGTGAGCACCGGATCGCCGGAGAGCGTGCTGTTGTCGAAGTACTCTGCGGCGAACGGCTCAGGCGGCGGGGGTGGCGGCGGAGGCGGCTCGGAGGTCCGCTCGTAGCCGAACTTCGCGACCGCGTCCCCGCCCGCCTCGAAGTACTCGAGGACGATCTGGTGCGTGCCCGCGCTCAGCTGCCGGGTGACGGTGTAGGTGGTTCGACCCTGGGGGATCCACTTGTCGAGCGCCTTCTCCCCGTCCACGTACAGCCGGACGCCGTCGTCCCCGGTCACGGTGAACTTGTAGGTGCCCGCCTCCTCCAGCGTCACCGACTTGGTCCAGCGGGCCGAGAAGTTGTCCGCGGGCACGCCATCACCCGGCGCGCCGCTGCCCCAGTCGAAGTCGATGGCGTCATCTGGACGGGTCAGGACGGGCGCGCCCTGAAGGTCGCGGTTGGCGAAGTACTCGGCGGCGTACCCCCCGTCGGATGGCACGACATCCCCGATCCGGTCGTAGGAGAACTCGGCTCGGGCGCCGCCGCCTCCCTCGAAGTACTCGACGCGAAGCTCGTGTGGGCCGCCCGCCACGACCTTGTCGACGCTGTATTCGGCGTTGCCGAAGGTCCACTGGTCGACCACCGGCACGTTGTCGACGTACACCCGTATCCCGTCGTCGCGAGCACCGCTGAACCGGTAGACCCCGGCTGAGAGCACCACCGTCTTCGTCCAGCGCGCGACGAACCGGTCCGCCGCGATCCCGGCTCCGGGCGAGCCATCGCCCCAGTCGAAGTCGAGCGTCTCGTCGTCGCGCTCGAGGTCGGCTGGGCCGGTCGGGATGCTCGGTAGCGCCGGTCGCGTCCGGCGTGTTCCAGTACTTCCGCGTGCTACGAGGTCTCCGCGGGCGGATCGCCGACCTGCTTGTAGCCCAGCTTGGCCGACCGCCCCGCCGCCGTTCTCGTAGTACTCCATGACGATCTTGTGCGGACCGCCGTCCAGCGGCAGCGTGCTGCGGTAGGTGGTTGGCGCCTGGTCGATCCACTTGTCGATCACCCGCTCGCCGTCGACGTACAGCCGCACGCCGTCGTCGGCGGTGACGGAGAACTCGTAGTCGCCGGGGGCGACGCTCATGGTGCGCGTCCATCGGGCGGCGAAGCGGTTGGCGCCGATGCCGGTGCCCGGCGAGCCCTCGCCCCAGTCGTGGTCGATCGCGTCCTCGTCGCGCACGAGGTCGGGCGACGTGCCCGGGATCGCGTTGACGCCCGGCGGCATGTTCCAGTACTGCGCTCGGTAGGTGTCGGACGGCTGGTCGAGCACGCTGTCCCAGCTGAGTGAAGCGAGTGCTCCGCCGCCGCACTCGACGTATTCCATCTTGATCGTGTGCTTGCCCTCGCCGAGGTCGGCGACGTGGCTGAACTCGGTGTTCGCCGGGCCCTGCCACTGGTCGATCACCCGCTTTCCGTCGATGTAGAGCCGGACGCCGTCGTCGGCGACGGCGGTGAACTTGTACCGGCCGGCGCCGAACTGCTGGGTCTTCGTCCAGCGCACCGAGAAGCCGTCCGTGGGCAGCGCCGGGTCGGGCGAGCCCTCGCCCCAGACGAAGTCGATGTTCGGGTCCTGCCTGGTCAGCACCGGGGCCCCGGAGAACGTCGTGTTGTCGTAGTACGTGGCGGTGAACGGCTGCGACGGCTGGTACGTCGCCGTGTAGGTGGTGTCGTCCTCCGGCGTCGTGATCACGTGGCGGATGCTCTTGCCGTCCGACCAGCCGGCGAACTGGAGCGACGGTGCCGTCCGCGGCGACCGCGGTGCTCGGCGCGAAGAGCTCGCGCTGGAAGCCCTCGACGCCGGTGAACGTGCGCGGCGTGCTGACCGGCACGCCGTCGACCGCCAGGCCCAGGCCCGGCGGTGAGGTGGCCAGGGTGACGTCCGACTTCCTCGGGAAGATGTTCACGATCTTGCTGGTGGACAGGCCGTTGCTGTCGGTCGCGGTCACCTTGATCTCGTACGAGGTGTCCGCCGACGCCTCGCCGGTCGTCGGGATCGTGAACGATCCGGCTCGTCCGGTCAGCGGCCCGACGAACGGGTGGAAGTGGGTGCCGTGGTGCAGCCTGACCTCGGTCTTGATGTCCCCGTCGTCGAGGTCGAAGCCGGCCGCGTCGCGGGCGAACGCGTTGTAGGTGATCGTGTCGCCCGCCCGGTAGAGCTGGCCTTCGGTGGGCGCGGAGACGGTCAGCTCGGGCGGCAGCCCCACCTGGATCACGATCGGCTGCGCCGGGATCTGGTCCCCGCCGGCCGACACCGTCAGGCGCGCGGTGTACACGCCCTTCTCGGTGTAGGTCTTCGTCGGGTTCGCCTCGGTGCTGGTCGTCCCGTCGCCGAACGTCCAGTGGTAGCTCAGCGGGTCGCCGTCCGGATCTCGGCTGCCCGCGCTGGAGAAGTGCACCGTGAGCGGCTCGACGCCCTTGGTGACGTCGGCGGAGGCACTGGCCACCGGCAGATGCGACGTGGTGTTGTAGCTGACGCGGTACAGCGCGCCGGGCAAGTAGGTGATGTAGTACAGCGAGCCGTCGGGAGCGACCTTCAGGTCGACCACGCTGCCGGCCTGGTCGTCGAAGTCGTGGACTGCGGTGACGTTGCCGTCCGAGTCGAGGTCCGCGTTCTTGATGAACCCCTTGGCGTAGTCGCCGAAGAAGAGGTCGCCGCGGTACTCGGCGGGGAACATGTCGCCGCGGTACACCGGGCCACCGGTGACGGCCGCGCTCTCCCCGGCATGCGGATAGGCGTGGATCGGGTTCACGTAGCCGGCGCAGCCCGACGTGCACATGCCTTCATGGACGGGCCAGCCGTAGTTGCGCGCCCTTGACGATGTGGTTGACCTCCTCCCAGGTGAAGTTGCCCACGTCGCCGCCGTAGAGCTGCCCGGTGGCGCTGTCGAACTGGAACCGCCACGGGTTGCGGAATCCGTACGCCCAGATCGCCCCGAGCTTGCCGGGCTGGCCGGCGAACGGGTTGTCGGCCGGGATCGATCCGTCCTTGTTGATCCGCAGGATCTTCCCGTGCGGATTGCTCGAGGTCCTGGGCGAGCGCCCCGTTGCCGTTGTCGCCCACCGCGAAGTAGAGCTTGCCGTCCGGTCCGAACCGGATGCTCCCGCCGACGTGCAGCAGCTGGGACGGCGAAGAGGTCCTGAACAGCTCGAACGGACCGTCGGTGCCGACGTCCTCGGCGGCGCTGAACCGGACCAGGTGGTTCAGCAGGTCGTGCCCGGTGTAGTAGAAGTAGACGTAGTGGTTGGACACGCCGAAGTCGGGGTCGAACGCGATGCCGATCAGCCCGCGGTCGCCGGTGTCCTCCGACGGCAGGTCGGCGAACGGGGTCGGCAGCAGCTGCCCGTTCTTGACGATCTTGATCTTCCCGCTGCGCTCCAGGATGAAGATCCGCCCGTCCGGCGCGATCTCGAAACCGCGACGGGCCGTCCAGGCCGTCGCCGATCACCAGCGAGGTCTGGAAGTCGGCGGGCGGCGCGGCCACGCCGCCGGGGCGGACACCAGCCCGAGCGTCAGCAGCGCGAGAATGCTGAGTACGGCCGGCTGGCGAGCAGCGACGAAGCCCCCGGGCTGACACCTGAGAGGCTCCGGGGTGAGAGCGGTCTTCACTCGATGTCACTCTTGGGATGAACGGGCCCCCGCGCGAGAACTTCCGCCGTGGGTGGGCTGAAATTCGGCTCAGCCGTCACCCGCTCGCCGTGCTTGGATGCCCCGGTGAGCGAGAAGACGCCCGCGCTCTCGATCGGGCTCGCCGTCCGAAACGGGAAGGACGTCGTCGGGCGCTGCATCGAATCGGTGCTGTCGCAGGACTTCACCGACTTCGAGCTCCTCGTCCGCGACAACGTCTCGGACGACGGGACGATCGCGATGCTGGAGGACTACGCGCGCTCCGACCCGCGCATCGCCCTGAGCGTCAACGACGTCAACGTCGGCTCGCACGAGAACATGAGGCTGGTGCTCAAGACGCCCGCGGGACGCTCTTCCGCTGGATCAGCGCCGACGACTGGCTGGAGCCGGGCTGCCTGTCCGCGTGCGTGCACGCGCTCGAGAGCCGCCCGGACGCGATCGGCGTGACCACGTGGTTCACGATCCACACCGCGCGATGGATCGGCGCGGTACGAGGAGTATCGAGGCGAGTTCCCGACCTCGCCGGACCCGGCGCGGCGGTTCGAGCGGATGCTGTGGTTCTTCCACGCCGGCGACGCGAAGTACGACCCGGTCTACGGCATGTACCGCCGCGAGCGCCTCACGCGCGCCCATCCCCTCCGCCCGTCGGAGCGCAACGACTGGCTATTGAGCGCGGAGCTCGCCCTCATGGGTCCGATCATCAACGTCGAGAAGCGGCTCGCAAACCGCACGCGCGACTACCCGGTCGGGATCGACCGGGACGCGTTCAGGCGCCGGCTCGATCCCGCGCGTGCCGAGCAGCTCAAGACGTCTCCGCGCCGCCTGTACCGCGAGCTCTGGGCGCTCGCGGTGACGGCGGATCTCACGGACGCGCAGCTGCGCCGCTGCAAGCGCGCCCTGCGGCGCTTCTGGTTCAGGGAGGTCGTCAGCGTCGCGCGCTCGCGCGCATCGGACGCGCGGCATCGAGCACTGCGGCGCGTCAACGCCAAGCCTAGGGTCGACCGGACGCACGCGGCGTGGGAACGTCATCGAGCAGCGTCGGGCGCTCCGGTGAGCGTGCTGCCGCCCGGATCATCCGGGGCGATCTCTTGACGAGGGTGCCCAGGGCGTGCAGCGCGTTGCGGCCGGCTACGACCGCGGTGGGTGCTTGACGAAGGTCGTACGCCGAGCGCACAAATGGCAACGGCTGCAGGTAGTACCGCCGCACGAACCCGAGCTTCTCCCGGCCCATCGATAAGAGCGCGTCGATCAGCATCACGGTCGCGAACGCGTCGGCATTCTCGTCCGCGATGAAAGGATCGGCGAGCGCGACTGCGCGCCGCGTGCTCCGGTCGGCCGCGGCGTCCGTCAGCGATGCGGCCTGCGGGGACGCCCACGAAGCGCTGCAGACACTCGAGCGCCGCGACCATCGATCGCCGCAGCGCCGGGTTACGCGCGACGATGCCGTCGAGCGCGCCGGACGCCAGCCGGTCCCCAGCCGGTCCCACCACGCTGCGAGGTCGGTCACGAGCCGTGGCCCGTAAAGCCCGTCGCGCGCATATATGAGCGAGCAGGAGCGCGAACTCGTGCGCCGGGTCGGCACGCCTCAGGCGTCGGGCGCCTCTGTGGCGCGTCGCAGGAGCTCGCCGAGAGGCTCCGCTCGGACGCGTGGACCCGCCAATGCAACTCCACCCGGGGCGCGGCGGCGTCGCTCGACCCCCGAACGTGTAATGCATCTCCGGGAGGCCCGTCGGTCCAGACCGGATCCTCCGGCGCGGGATAACCGAGCGCGCGAAGCGCCTCGACCGCCGAGCGGATCTGCGCCCGGGGCACCAGCACGTCGACGTCCGTCGTCGGGCGCAGCCCGGTGTCGCCGTGCACGCGGTCGGCCAGTGTCGTGCCCTTTAGGGGCAGCGTCGGAACGCCCGCGTCCTCCAGGGCGGTCACGACCCGCCGCAGCGTCGTGTCGAGCATCAGCGCGCGCAGGCGCGCTTCCCGCCGCGCGGCCTCGACACGCGACCGGACCACGTCGTCCACGGCCTCCGGGGCCAGCTCGATCGCCCGCGAGCCGAGCAGGGTGAGGAGTCCGCGCTCCGCGAGCAGCGCCGTGTAGGCGCGGCTGTCCACGCGGCGGAGCAGCTCCACGAGCCTCGGTCGCGCCGCCTCGCGCACCTCGGCGGTCGATGCCAGCCGCATCGTCAGCTCTGCTTCGACGGCGTTCACGCACGTCTCGCCATGTAGGTCCGCGCCGTTCGGCGGAAATCCGGGGCGTGGCCGCCCGTTGATGCCCCGACAGTGGATCTCGAAGTCGTCATTGTGTCCCACCGGGACGAGCGATGGTTGACGCGGTGCGTCGAGTCGCTCGAGGACGCCGCCGGCGCGTGCGCGTATCGGGCGACGATCGTCGAGAACGGCGGATTTCCGATCTCGTTGCGCGCGACTCCGAGACGTGCGCGTCCTCTACATGCCGAATCGGGGCTTCGCCGCGGCGAACAACGCGGGCGCCCTCGGCTCGGACGCCGAGTGCCTGCTCTTCCTGAATCCCGACACCGAGCTCGCGCGCGGGACCCTGGAGCTCCTCGTGAAGGCCTTTCGCGAGCGGCCCGAGGTGGGGCTCGCTCGCCGTCCGACAGGTGACGAGCGACGGACGGCTCTGGCCTTCGCTGCACCGGTTCCCGTCCGTGCGCCGAGAGCTCGCGCACGCGTTCGCGAGCGAGAAGTGGCCCGGAGCCGGCAAGCGGCTAGGGGAGCGCGTCCTGGACTTCGACCGCTACTCGCACGGCGGGCCCTTCGACTGGACGACGGGAGCGGCGCTCGCCATCCGCCGGGAGGCATTCGAGGCCGTCGGCGGGTTCGACGAGCGGTTCTTCCTCTTCTCCGAGGAGACCGACCTGTGCAAGCGCGTCCAGGACGCCGGCTGGGAGGCGCACGTCGAACCGCGCATCACGTTCATCCATCACGCGGGCAAGGCCGGGGTGCAGCCGCCGCGCGAGGCACAGATGGCCTACGCGCGCCTGCAGTACGCCAAGAAGCACTTCAGCCGCCCGGGGGCCGCCGCGTACCACGCGATCCTGGTGATGCCACCATCTTCTGCGGCTCGCGGTTCTGCGCTTCCGCGGGGCCACCGACGTCATCGAGCGCTCCGGCATCGGCGATGGCGCTCAGCGTGCTGCTCGGCAGGTCGGCGCCCCCGTTTCTCGGGATCGAAGGCGAGCCCAGTGTAAGCGGGGACGCATGACGGTGGGCGGCGTGCAGCCAGGCCTGACGGTGGGCGACGTGCAGCCAGGCCTTTGCGGCGTTCCCATCTGCGGCGTCCTTTCGTGAGTCGCCGGGCTCACCGGGGCCGCATGAGGCGCACGAGACGACCCTTCCACAGGGTGGACACCGGCAGTGACCGACCCTGTTCTGAGCCTGCCGGAGCCAGCCGCCTCCCGGCGGTTCCTCGTGCCGGTGGCGTGAGACCCTCGGGAGGCAGCTCGCCTAGAGCACCGCGCCGAAGCGCTGGATGCGCGGCTCGATCTCGTTCATGAGCTCGAGCCAGCGGATGTTGTAGTAGCGCGGGTCGGTGAGCTTCGAGCGGTCGCCCAGGTCGATCGGCGGTCAGCATGTCGGAGACCGCCTCGACCACCGAGCGGCAGGGCGTGAAGCCGAGCGTCTGGCTCAGCTTGGCGTTGGAGCACTCGTAGTCGCGGGTCAGGCGCGGGGCCGGCACCTCCTCCAGGCGCACGGTGCGCCCCAGCAGCTGCACCGAGCCGGCCACCAGCATCGCCAGCTCGCGGATCTGGTAGTTCGAGTGCAGGACGTTGAAGATCTCGCCGCGGACCAGCTCGTCCGGCGCCTCGAGCGCCGCGATCATCGCGTCGGAGACGTCGCGCACGTCCACGAGCGGCCGCCACATCCAGCCGCCGCCGTGCAGCAGGAGCCGCTCCTGCAGCAGCGCGTCCTTGACGAACGTGTTGACCACCAGGTCGTAGCGCATGCGCGGGCTGAAGCCGTAGACCGTGCCGTTGCGAAGGATCACCGGGCAGAGGCCCTGGTCGATCAGGCCGAGCAGCGCCTCCTCGCCGTAGCGCTTCGAGGTGGCGTACGCGCCGCGCGGAGCGATCGGCGCGCTCTCGTCGTGCATGCCCGGCGGCAGCCCGTCGTACAGCGAGCAGGAGGAGGCGAACACGATCCGCTCGATGCCGCGCTCCACGCAGGCGTTCCCCAGCGCCTCGGTGGCGACGGCGTTCATCTGCCAGTTCGCCTCCGGGTCGTACTCGGCGGTCGGGTCGTTCGAGAGCCCGGCCAGGTGGATCACGCCGTCCACGCCGTCGAGCGCCGACGACGGGATGTCGCGCACGTCGGCGACCTCGAGCTCGATCCGGCCCGCTGTAGGCCTCGAGCGGACCCTCGCCCCAGTAGAGGCGGTCGAGCAGGCGCACGTTGTAGCCGCGCTCGAGCAGCCGACCGGTGAGCACGCTGCCGATGTAGCCCGCCCCTCCGGTGATCAGCACGGTGCGCCCCTTCTCGGGCGGGCGTGGGCGCGAGACCGTTCGTGCGGGTCTGAGGAAGCTTCGATGGGAGGCGCCGTTGCCGTTTGGCTGATCATGCGTTCGAGGACTCCTGTCGCCAATGGCCGGGCCGGGCGTGCGGCGTTCTGCTAGACCAACGGGGCGACCGGACTTTCTTGCCCGCATCGACGCAAGCGCCGGCGCCGGCGGTTGTTAGGGCGATCGGAACCGACAATCAGGAGGGCAGATGGAGCGACTCGAGACGAGACTCGAAGGGCCCGTGCTGGTCAAGCCGGTGATCCACGGAGACGAGCGCGGCTTCTTCCACGAGAGCTACCGGCGAAACGTGTACGCCGAGCTCGGCATCCCCGAGGAGTTCGTCCAGGACAACCATTCCCGCTCCCGGCACGGCATCGTGCGCGGGATGCACTTCCAGGTCGGTCACGGGGCGGCCAAGCTCGTGAGCTGCGCCCGGGGGGCGATCCTCGACGTGGTCGTCGACATCCGTCGCGGCTCGCCGACGTTCGGCGAGTGGGAGGCGTTCGAGCTCACCGACGAGAACCTGCACAAGCTCTACTGCCCGATCGGCTTCGCGCACGGCTTCTGCGTGCTGAGCGAGCAGGCGGACGTGATGTACAAGCAGGCGCCGTACTACGAGGACGGCTCGAGCGCGGCATCGCCTACAACGACCCGGACGTCGGCGATCGCCTGGCCGACGGACATCGAGCTCGTGCCCTCGCAGCGGGACGCGACACGCGCCGCTGCTGCGCGACATCGAGAGCGAGCTGCCCGTTCGTGTACGAGCGGGTTGCGGTCGGCGGCTAGCGAACGCTCGGCGCCGCGCCGCGAGGCCGGCGCTCGCCATGTAGTCCTCGAGCGCGTCCCTCCAGGGACGCAGCGCTCGGCCAGCCCGGCGTCGCGCGGCTCGCTCGCAGGACAGCACGCCGTTCAGCGGCCGGTCGGCGCCGCCCGGCGGCCGGACCGTCGGGACCGGCTCCACCGGAACGTCCAGGCCGGCGATGCTCCATGATCGCGAGCGGTGAACTCGTGCCACGAGCAGGCGCCGGAGTTGGTGACGTGAAGCAGCCCGCGGACGCCCCCCTCCACCGCGGCGATGAGGACTCGGCCAGGTCCGCCGTGTAGGTGGGCGTCAGGCGCTGGTCGGCGACCATCTTCAGCGCGCCCTGCTCGCGCGCGCGGTCGAACATGCGCTGCACGAAGTTGCCGCCCTTCGACGCGCTCCCGTGGCGGCCGTAGAGACCGGAGCCGCGAACGACGAGGGCGCCGGGGCAGTAGGCGAGGGCCGCGTGCTCTCCGGCCAGCTTGGAGATCGCGTAGACGCTGCGCGGGCTCGGCGGGTCGGCCTCGGAGTAGGGCTCCTCGCGGTCGCCCGGGAAGACGTAGTTGGTGCTGAGGTGCACGAGGCGCGGCGCCGGCGTCGGCGCAGCGCTCGCGCGAGGCGCTTGACGGCTCGGCGTTCACCTCGAAGGAGCGGTCTTCCTCGCGCTCGCAGACCTCCACGTTGTGAAAGGCGGCGCAGTTGAAGACGACCGCCGGCTGGACCCGTTCGAACGCCTGCGTCCAGCGCCTCGTCGATCGGTGATGTCGAGCTCGCCACGGCTGGGCGCGGACACCTCGCAGCGGTCGCGGAGCCGCTCCTCGAGATCCGAGGCAAGCTGGCCTCCGCCGCCGGTGATCAGGACGTTGCGACCGTCGATCCTCATTGGTCGGGTCCGGCGCGGGCAGCTCACGCCGGTCGGCGTACCGCTGTCGGGGCCGGCGATGCGAACCGAGTACGGCTCGGCGGGCCGAAGGGCACCGGCGCACGGCCGAGCAGCGTCGCGACCTTCCGGCGGTTGGCCGCCTCCACCAGCCGTCCGCGCTCGCCGCGAGCCGCCGTAGACCGATCGCAGGGAAGCTCCGAGCAGCACGGCGCCGAAGTACAGCAGACGGTGGACGGGAGAGAAGTGCTTCCGGGCGTAGCAGCATCCGCGAGGAGGCGTTGAGGCTCTCGATGCTCGGCTTGATCCCCGCCTTGCCCTCGTGATGGATGATCGTCATCGACGGCAGATGGCGTATCTCCCAGCCGGCGGCCTTGATCCGCCGGCAGAAGTCGGTTTCGTCGGAGTACATGAAGAAGCGCTCGTCGAGGAAGCCCGCGCTCTCGATCGCCTCGCGCCGAGCGAGCATGAAGGAGCCGCTCGTCCAGTCGCAGTCGACCTCGCGGTCGTAGACGCGATCGATCGAGCTCGCGCTCCCCGAGCCAACGCGGACGGCGCGGCAGCCGCTCGGCCGACGAGGGCGTCGCCGAGCGCGCGCAGGGCGTTCGGAAAGCGGCGGATCGTCATGTCCAGCGCGCCCGTCGGGAGTGACCTGGCGCACGCCGATCGAGCCCGACCGTCGGGCGGGCGTCCATCGCGCTGAACCAGCTCCTCGAAGGTCCCGTCCACGATCTCGGTGTCCGGGTTCAGGAACAGGACGTAGCGGGCGTCACAGGTCATCAGCCCGCGGTTGTTCGCGTGGGAGAAGCCGTGGTTGCGAGACGGCACGACGCGGGCGTCGGGAAACTCGGTCGCGACAACATCCGCCGTCCCGTCGCGCGACTCGTTGTCCACCACGACGACGTCCGACGCTGACGTCGCCCATGTGGGCGAAGACCGTGCTCAGGCAGGGCCTGAGCCAGTGGGCCTCGCTGGTCGAGACGGTGATGATCGCGATGTCGTCCATGCCAGATGACAAACGGCGGAGACGCAGCGGCGCTTTCGCGGCGAGTACTCGCGCGAGCGCCCGCAAGTTCGCGGAACGGCGCACCGTTTTGTTGAGCGTGAGCACAGCTACCTACGTCCCCTCACCGCCACCGCAGGTACTCGGCCTTAGACCGGGCGAACTGGTCCGGGTGCGGAGCGCCTCGGAGATCTTCGCCACACTCGACGACCGGGGCACGCTGGACGGCCTTCCGTTCATGCCCGAGATGCTCAAGTTCTGTGGCCGAACGCTGCCCGTGACGCAGCGAGCAGACAAGACGTGCGCCGGCGACGGCGTAGTGCGGCGGATGCACAACACCGTGCACCTCCAGAACGTCCGCTGCGACGGGTCGGCCCACGACGGCTGCCAGGCCGCGTGCCTCATGTTCTGGAAGGAAGCGTGGCTCGAGCGGGTCGAGAACGGCGGCGCGCAGAACGGCAGTGTGCCCGCCCAGCCCGGCTCGGTGAGGAGGAGCAGTCCTACGTCGACGGCACTCTCCATCCCGCCACGAGGGAGGAAACGGAGGCAGGCGCCCCGCGCTACCGCTGCCAGGCCACCGACGTTCCCAGCGCCTCCGAGCCGCTGCGTTTCAGGCAGGCCGACCAGTACGTCAGGGACCTCCAGAACTGGAGCCCTCGGAAGATCGTCCGCGGTCTGATCATCGAGCTTTTCAATCTCTGGCAGCGGTACAGCAAGACCCGGCTGCCCAAGTCCCTCCTGATCGCCGGCGGCAACGAATACCCCTTCGTCGTCGGGAAGCTGCAGAAGGGCAAGACACCCTCCGAGAATCTCGATCTCCGTCCCGGCGATCTGGTGCGGATCAAGAGCAAGGAGGAGATCGTCGCCACGCTGGACACGACCAACCGCAACCGTGGCCTCAGCTTCGACGGGGAGATGAGCAACTACTGCGGCCGGACGGCGCGCGTCCGCGCACGCGTGAACCGCCTGATCGAGGAGTCGACGGGAGAGATGATCGACATCAAGTCGGACGCCATCATCCTCGAGGGCGTGGTCTGCGCCGCCGATTACCACCGCTTCTGCACGCGCGCCATCTACCCGTACTGGCGCGAGATCTGGCTCGAGAAGGTCGACAGCCCGCCGCACGAGAACGGCTCCACCCCGCCCTGCTCGGGCTGCTGAGAGTGCCGTTCGATCCCACCCACGCCGCGTTCTTAGGAGGCTCCCTTGCGCATACTCGTCACCGGTCACAACGGCTACATCGGCTCGGTGCTGGTCCCGATGCTCGAGCAGGCCGACCATGAAGTCGTCGGGCTCGACACCGACATCTTCGCGCCCTGCCTGTTCGGCCACGAACGGGCACGAGGTCGAGTCGCTGCAGGCCGATGTCCGGGACATCGAGAGCGAGGACCTCGCCGGCTTCGACGCGGTGATCCACCTCGCCGCCGTGTGCAACGACCCCGTCGGGGACCTCAATCCGCAGGCGACCTACGACATCAACCATCTCGCGTCGGTGCGGGTGGCCGAGAAGGCCAAGGAGGCCGGGGTTGAGCGCTTTCTGTTCGCGTCGTCGTGCAGCCTCTACGGCAAGGCGGGCGACGACGAGATGCTCGACGAGAGCGCCGAGTTCGCACCCGTGACCGCCTACGGGCGCTCGAAGGTGCTCGCCGAGCGGGACATCGCGACGCTCGCCGACGATTCATTCAGCCCGACCTATCTGCGGAACGCCACCGCCTACGGCGCCTCGCCGCGCCTGCGCGCCGACGTGGTCGTGAACAACCTCGTCGGGTACGCGCACACGACCGGCGAGATCCTCATTCAGAGCGACGGGACGCCGTGGCGCCCGCTCGTGCACGTCGAGGACATCTCGGGCGCGCTCCTCGCCGTCCTGAACGCCCCGCGCGAGCTCGTGCACAACGAGGCCTTCAACGTCGGCGCCAGCGCCGAGAACTACCGCATCCGAGACCTCGCGGAGATCGTCGAGGACGTCGTTCCGGGTGCACGCGCCTCGTTCGCCGAGGGCGGCGGCCCGGACAAGCGCTCCTACCAGGTCGACTGCTCGAAGATCGCGCCGCGTGCTGCCCGAGTTCGAGACCAGGTGGACCGTGCGCCGCGGCGTGCGAGCAGCTGTGGGACGCGTACGTCCGCAACGGTCTGACCTTCGAGGAGTTCACCGGCACCCGCTATCTGCGCATCAACCGCGTTCGCGAGCTGCAGGAGGCCGGCCGGCTCGACGACGAGCTCCGCTGGCGGGTGCCGGTCGCGGCCGGCTGATAAGACACGGTCGTGATCGAGGCGGTCGGGCGATGATCTTCACCCCCACCCGCCTCGAGGACGCATACCTGATCGACGTCGAGCGCCACGCCGACGAGCGCGGCTTCCTGGCGCGCACGTTCTGCGAGCGGGAGTTCGCCGAGCACGGGCCTGCCGATGCGCATCGTCCAGAGCAGCACGATCCACAGCCCGCGGCGACACACGCTCCGCGGCCTGCACTACCAGGAGGCGCCGCACAGCGAGATCAAGCTGGTGCGCTGCACGCGCGGCTCGATCTTCCTCGTAATGGTCGACCTGCGGCCGGACTCGTCGACTCGCAACGGCTGGCTCGGCGTCGAGCTGACGGCGCGGGGCGGGCGCCTGGCGTACGTTCCCGAGGGGTTCGCACAGGGCTACCAGACCCTCGAGGACGACACCGAGGTCCTCTACCAGATGTCGCACCAGTACGTGCCCGAGGCCGCGCGCGGGGTCCGCTGGGACGACCCCGCTTTCGGCATCGACTGGCCGGCCGCGGAGGAGCGCATCATCTCGGAGCGCGACCGGGCCTGGCCCGACCACCGCTCCTGAGCGGGCTCAGGCGAGCAGCCCGGCTTCCTCGAGCCGCTCAGCCGCCCGCCGCACAACCGGGTAGCGGAGGCCGGAGGCCCGCGCCACGTCGAGAAGCGTCGAGCGGCCGTCACTCATGGTTGAGCACCCACAGCAGCGCGCGCTCGTCGTCCGGCGTGGCGACGGCCCCGCCGGCGGAGCGGTAGAGGCCGCGGCGCCCGAGCTGCGGCTCGCCGTAGGGGCTCAGGTTGGTGCAGCGCCGGTTGCTCTCGAGCACTTCGACCAGCTCGAGGCAGGTGTCCACCGCTTCCGCGAGGGACTCGGGCCGGATCCGCTCCAGGCCGTCGGCGGAGGTGTGGTAGCCGGCGAACTCGCCGTGCGGGCGTGCGCATCAGCGAGCCGACCGGCAGGTCGAAGCCGGGCGAGCAGAACTGGCGCTCGTCGCCGCCCCATGGCTCCCACGGGAGCACTCGGTGCGGGGCGCCCGAGTCGCGGAGGACGGTCTCCATCGCCTGGTCGACGTCGGCATCTCCGCGCCGGCTGCGCTTGTAGGTGAGGTTGCCGCCGTCGCCGATGCAGGAGAGGGTGAGGCCGTGCTCGATCCGATCGAGTCCGTCGCGGTTCTGGTGCAGCCACGCGAGCGGCCCGATCGTGCCGGGTGCGAACAGGAAGCGGTAGGTGTGACGGAGCCGCCGCCCCAGGAGTCGCTTCGCGAGCATGGCGGCGACCGCGATGCCGGAGAGGTTGTCGTTCGCGAGCGAGGGGTGGCAGACGTAGGTCGAGAAGCACCTCGCCCTCTCCCTCGCCCTCGATCATCGCTTCCGCGTACGAGACGTGGCCCGGCTCGAAGCGTCGAGTCGATCACCACCTCGTAGTCGCCCGGCGGCAGCTCGAGCAGCTGCCGGTGCGAGAGGCAGAAGCCCCACGTGCGCTCGTAGTAGGAGGTCCGGTAGGGCACCACGTCCGGCTGGTCGGGAAGCGTGTGCAGCCGCTCGCGGAGCGCCTCGAGCGGCATCGTGGTCCGCACCGGTTCGCTGTACGACACGACGTGCAGCGTCGAGCGCCGGAAGTCCACCACCCGGGTGCCGTCCGGCGGTCGCGATGTACGCGTCGCGGACGTTCCACTCGTCCGGCGCGATCCAGTCGAATATCTTCGTGCCGCTCGGGATCTCCGTCCGCGTGATCGGGATCTCTTCCTCCAGCGCGTCGAAGGTGGCGCGCACGCCGTCGCCGGTGAGGCTGCGGCAGAGCGGGAAGAGACGCCGCATCAGCTCGAAGGCGTCGCGTCCGGCCGCGTCCGTCCGCCGCGCGCCGCCTGTGAGGACCGTCGTCACGCCAGCACGGCTTTGCGGCAGAAGAACGCCTCGGCGTAGGAGCTCGGCGAGTTGCACTCCATGCCGCGCAGCCGGAGCAGGCTCGAGAAGAGCTCCTCCTTGAACCACCGCTTGGAGAGCTGGGAGCCGAAATAGCTCATCAGGTGGTCGATCTTGCGCCGGTGAAGGCTCTCCTCGATCGGCACGAACGTGTTCGGTGCGCTCATGTCGCCGTCGTACTTCGGCACCTCGTACTCGAGGATGAGGTGGTCGCGGAAGGTGTTCCAGGTCAGCTCGCAGCTGAGGCGGTGGTCCTGGTGCAGGTCGGCGCGCTGGTGGGTGAAGACCACATCGGGAGAGAAGTCGGCCTTCAGCTGCTCGAAGAAGTCCTTGATCCGCTGGCCCTCGTAGGGGAAGAAGCCGTCCGGGAAAGTCGCGCACCACAACCTCGCTCCGCGGTACCTCCTCGAGCAGCGCCTCCGCGCTCCGGCGCGCCTCGTCCGCACGCTCGCCCTTGCCGCTGAGCACCACCCAGAGGAACTCGGAGATCGCCTCCTGCTCGATCAGCTTGAGGATCGTGCCGGCACAGCCGATCTCGATGTCATCCGGGTGAGCGCCGATGGCGAGCACTCGCGCCGGCTTCGCCTCGGGCTGGCCGATCCGGAGCGGGACCATCATCAGGAGGCGGCGTACGCGAGGTTGGGGCCGGCTACGCGGTCGGGATCCCACAGCTGCCACGGAGCGGTGCCGCTCTCGTGCAGGCTCTCGAGCCACTGCTTGTCCTTGAGGGTGTCCATGGGAGCCCAGAAGCCCTCGTGCCGCTGCGCGAGCACCTTGTCGGCGGCCAGGAGTCGCTGTAGGGGTTCCTCGACGAGGTCCTCGCCGGGACGCAGCTGGTCGAGGAGGTCCCGGCGCAGGACGAAGTAGCCGCCGTTGATCCAGATGTCGGAGCGCAGGACGTCGTGCAGGCCGCGCACCAGGCCCGCGTCGTCCATGGACACCACGTGGAAGCTGTGGTTCGGCCGCACCGCCAGGAAGCTCGCCGTCACGTCGGCTTCCCTGGCGCGGGCGATCATCGCCGGGAGGTCCGCATCCGTCAGCGTGTCGCCGTAGTTGGCGAGGAACATCTCGTCGTCGCCGCAGCAGATGGCGGACGGCCCTCAGCCGCTCACCGATCGACGCCTCGCAGACCGGTGTCGACGAACGTGATGTTCCAGTTGTGGATGTCGGTCTTGAGGAGATGGACCTTCGCGCCGCCGTCGGAAAGCACGAAGTCGTTGGCCATCGCCTCGCTGTAGGTGAGGAAGAAGTGCTTGATGGCCTCGGCCTTGTAGCCCAGGCAGAGCACGAAGTCGGTGAAGCCGAAGTGGGCGTAGTACTTCATCACGTGCCAGAGGACCGGACGGCTGCCGATCGGGATCATCGGCTTGGGCGCGACCTCGGACGCCTCGCGCATCCGCAGCCCCTGCCCGCCGCAGAAGATGACGACCTTCATAGAACCTCCACCTCCGGGATCGGTACGACGCAGCGCGCGCCCCACTCCCGCGTGTAGGACAACTGGGCCACGATCTCCTCCTTCAGGTTCCAGGGGAGGATGAGAATGAAGTCGGGCCGGGCCTGCTCGAGCGCCTCGGGATGGCGGATCGGGATATGGGTCCCGGGGAGGAACTGCCCCTGCTTGTACGGGTTGCGGTCGACCGTGAAATCGAGCAGGTCCGTTCGGATGCCGCAGTAGTTGAGGAGCGTGTTTCCCTTTCCCGGAGCGCCGTAGCCGGCCACGCGCTTGCCCTCGCGCCGACGTTCGATCAGGAACTCGAGGAGGCTCCATTTCGTCTCCTCGACCCGCGCCGCGAAGTCGCCGTGGCCGTCGAGCGTGTCGAAGCCCAGGGCCCGCTCCCGCTCGGCCAGCGCCTCCACCTTCGAGCTCACCCTGCCGGCGACCGGTCGACCGACGCTGCGCGTAGAGGCGCAGCGATCCGCCGTGGGTGGCGAGCTCGTCGACGTCGAAGACGTCGAGGCCGTGCGCGGAGAGAACCCGCCTGGCCGTCAGGAACGAGAAGTAGGAGAAGTGCTCGTGATAGATCGTGTCGTACTGGTTGTCCTCGACGAGACGCACGAGGTGGGGCACCTCGATGGTGACCACGCCCTGGGGCGCCAGGAGCGGCTCCATGCCGCCGACGAAGTCGTTCAGGTCGGGGACGTGCGCCATCACGTTGTTCGCCGCCATCAGGTCCGCCCGCCGGCCCTCGGCCACGAGGCGGGCCGCCAGCTCGCGGCCGAAGAACTCCACGACCGTTTCGATCCCTCGCTCCCGTGCCGCCTCGGCGACGTTGGCGGCCGGCTCGATTCCGAGCGCCGGTATGCCTCGCTCGACGACGTGCTGGAGCAGGTAGCCGTCGTTGCTGGCGAGCTCCACCACGAGGCTGTCGGCGACCCAGGCCGAAACGCTCGACGGCCATCTCGACATACCCGCGCGCGTGGGCGACCCAGGAGTCCGAGTACGACGAGAAGTACGCGTACTCGGTGAAGATCTCCTCCGGCGCGACGAACTCCTCGAGCTGCACCAGCAGGCAGCGCTCGCAGATGCGAACGTGCAGCGGGTAGAAGGGCTCCATCGCGGCCAAGCGCTCCGCCGGCACGTAGCTCTCGCACAGCGGCGACATTCCGAGGTCGACGAAGGTGTGGCGGAGGGGCGCCGCGCAGAATCGGCAGCTGGGCAGGGCCGCCTCGGCCGGCCGGCGAGTCTATGTGGTCGCGAAGCTCGACGTTGCATGGGACGCTCTCATGGCACCAACGCAGCACCCCCTTCGATTCTCGCGCCACCCGTCGTAAAAGGACTGTGGCCCGGCGGCCGTTCTTAACGCGTGGAACGACCGGAGACACTGGTCGCAGTCGAAGCCGACGGCTCGCTGCGACAGCGAATCGTCGCGGCCCTCGAGGCCGATCGAATGCCCACCGTCTTCAATGGCGCGACCGGTGCGGCCGACATCCGTGTCATCGCGTTGGATCTCTCGCAACCCGTATCCCTGGGCCGCCTCCAGGCGATCCTGGGGGGCGAGACCGGGCGCATCGTGGCGGTCTCGCCGGGATGCCGGGCGCTGGCGCTTCGGCGGGCGGTAAGGGCCGGCGCCGACGCCGTCGTTCTCGAGCACGTGCTGGAGGACGCACTTGCGCCCGCTGTGCGCGCCGTTGCTGCCGGCCTCAGCGTCGTGCCAAGTGCCCTTCGAAATGGCGCGCAGCGCCTCGCGTTCTCTCACCGGGAGCGTGAGGTGCTGCGGCTCGCCGTGACCGGGCACACCAACGGCCAGATCGCGACCACGCTCTTCCTGGCGGAGAGCACGGTCAAGAGCCACCTGTCATCGGCATACCGCAAGCTTGGCGCGAGTAGTCGCAGCGAGGCGGCGTCGATGATCTTCGATCCGGACGAGGGCCTCGCGGACATGGTCCTCGGCCACGACGCCTACGACCGCGCGGCCCGCGAGGGCCACGCGGCCTGAGTCGCAGCTCAGCCTTTTTTCGTCCGCGTCACCACGCTAGCCGGCGGCAACGCCGGGCGTTCATCGGGTGGATCAATGGCGAGCAGACCGAGCTCCGAGCTGGCGCCCGCGGTGGCGATGGAGGCCGAGGCAGGCGGCCCCGCGGCTGCGGTCGCCACGTTGCCGCTTCCGATCGGGGTCGATCACAAACAGGCGGTGGGGCGCCCCGGCGACGTGCGCGGGCGCAAGCTCCGCCGCCTGCTGCTCGCCGGAGACGTCATCGCGCTGTGCTCCGCGTTCCTCGGCACCCAGCTGGTCTTCGGAGCCGTGGAGCTTCGGGGACCTCCCCCTCCTGCTTCTGAGCATCCCGCTCTGGGTCCTGCTCGCCTACGGCCATCGCCTCTACCACCTGGACAGCTACCGCGCGGACTACGGTGCCGCGGACGAGATCGGCCCGGTGCTCCAGATGGCCACGCTCTGGAGCTGGGGCATGTTGCTGGCCCTCTCCGCCGTGCGGCCCGAGCACGTACCTGTGTCGAAGGTGGCGCTCTTCTGGGTGCTCGCACTGATCCTCCCGATGGCCCTGCGGTCGGGAATCCGCGCCTTCGGAAAGCGTCAGGTCTGGTACCTGCAGAACGCGTTGATCATCGGACCCCTGGATCAGGCGACCGCGGTACTGGAGAAGATCCTGCGCCACCACGAATGGGGCATCAACGTGGTGGCCTGCGTCGAGGGGCCGGGTACGAGCCGTCGCCCCCCGGCGCGCGACAACCGCCTGCTGGATCTTGTGCCGGTGCTGGGCGGCGACCCCGACATCGTGGAGCTGGTTCACCGCCTCGAGATCGACCGCGTGATGCTCACCCCCGCGTTCAGCGAGTCGCGCCGTCGCGTCGAGGTCGTCTGCGTGCTGTCGGAGCTCGGGATTCACGTCGACCTCGTGCCCAGCTGGTCGGACGTCGTAGGGACCCGCTTCGAGGTGAACGAGATGGAGGGCATGCCGCTCTTGACCATGCCCCGACCCCGCCTCATGCGCACGTCGCGGCGCCTCAAGCGAGCGCTCGACCTCGTAGTCGGCGCGGCCGCGCTCGTTGTCCTGGCGCCGGTGCTCGCGGCCTGCGCGATCGCGATCAAGCTCGACTCACCGGGGCCCGTGCTGTTTCGCCAGCGCCGCGTCGGCCGTAACGATCGCCCGTTCGAGGTCTTCAAGTTCCGCTCCATGTACGTCGACGCCGACAGCCGCAAGGACGACGTCGCCAGGCTGAACTTCCACGGCGGCGGGAACGACAGTCGGAATGTTCAAGATCCGCGAGGATCCGCGCGTCACGCGTGTGGGTCGCTTCCTTCGGCGCTACTCCCTGGACGAGCTCCCCCAGCTGTTCAACATCCTGCGCGGCGAGATGAGCTTCGTCGGTCCGCGACCGCTGATCGAGACGGAGGACCGCCAGATCGAGGGCCGCTTCCGCCGGCGGCTGTCGCTGACCCCGGGCCTTACGGGCCTGTGGCAGGCGCACGGGCGCTCGGACATCCCGTTCGAGCAGATGGTCAATCTCGACTACCTCTACGTGACCAACTGGTCCCTGTGGGGAGACGTGAAGCTCGTGATGAGGACGGTCTCCGCCGTCGTCCGCGGCAGCGGCGCCTACTGACCGATCATCCGAATTTCATACCCTAGCCGCGCAAACCGGAAAAAACTGGGGTTGCGACCCTAGTGCGAGATCCGAACTGCGCTCGTATGGTCGGTGCAGCCTAGTGCAACTTGGACTTCCTGTCGGCCCATCTGGAGGGGTAATGCCTCGCACGTCCACAGCTCGATCGACCTTGCGCGCCTCGGGGCGCTTCGTTCGCTCCGACGCGCGCGAGGCGCCCGACGAGCTCGTGTACGAGGCGGTCGCCCACGCCAAGGAAGGCGACATGAGCGCCCTCCACTTCCTCTACGTCCGGTTCGCCGACGACGTCTGCGCCTACGTTCGGAGCATCGTCCGCGATCCACACACGGCCGAGGACATCACTCAGATCGTGTTCACCAAGTTGATGAAGGCGATCCACAAGTACGAGCGCCGCGACGTGCCGTTCGCGGCGTGGATCATCCGAGTCGCCCGCAACGTGGCCCTCGACCACATTCGCGCCTCCCGGCAGATCCCTCTCGCCGAGGTGCGCACGAGCGACGAGGGCAGCGAGCAGGTGGGCTTCGAACGTGCCCTCTCCCTACGCGAGGCGCTGGCGCGCCTGCCCGCCGACCAGCGCGAGGTGCTGGTGTTGCGCCACGTCGCCGGACTCTCGCCCGGGGAGATCGCCGACCGCCTCGGCAAGACCGAGGCCTCCATCCACGGCCTGCACCATCGCGGCCGCAGCGCGCTCAGGGCGGCACTGAGCGAGCTCGACGCGGCGCCGGTGACGGCGCCCGCTTAAGCCTGGCGCACCGGGCGGCCGGCGGAGCCGCGCTAGGAATCCTCCTCCAGCATCCGCAGCTCTACCCGGCCGGCGTCGAGGTCGGCCAGGAAGTAGATGATGGCGTGCGTGAGCAGGCGCTCGACGGAAACCTCCTGCCGCTCGGCTTCCTCGTCGAGCTCGCGCCAGGTGTCGGGGTCCAGCTCGAGCTCGAGCTCGAGAGCCTGCTGGCGGCCGGTGTCCTGTAAAAGCGGCGGAACCTTCCACGCCATCCGCTCCGAGTTGCGATCCGAGAGGTAGTACCGCACGGCGTAGCCCCCCAGCTCGGCGGGGCTCACGAGGAAGCGCTCGGCTTCCGCCTCGAGCGTGGACGCGCCGAACTCCTCCAGTGACAGCAAGAGCAAGCGCTGCAAGCGCTGGAAGCGTAACGCAGCAACCCTCACGGGGTTGGGTGCTTCGATGCACGCGGAGACCACCCTCGAGCGTGCGGAGGAGCTCGCCGAGCGCATCCTTCCCGAGCGCACACCGAAGCGTCGGATGCTCGTGATCGTGAATCCGTATGCGACGACGGTCTCGGATCGGCTGAAGAACCTGGTGGTGTACGCGCTCCAGTCGCGGTACACGGTCGAGGCGGTCGACACCGAGAAGCGTGGCCACGCCACCCAGATCTGCCGGGAGGCGGCCCGCGAGGGCTACGACGTGGTGGTCGCCTTCGGTGGCGACGGCACCGCGAACGAGGCCGCCAACGGACTGGTGGGCTCCGATACGCCTCTGACCGTGCTGCCGGGCGGCTCGACGAACGTCTGGTGCCGCACTCTCGGGATACCCGACGACGTCGTCGACGCGACCGAGCACCTGCTTCGGATCGCCGACGGCTTCCACCCTCGGCGAGTCGACCTCGGGCTCGCGAACGAGCGCCACTTCGTCTTCGCCTCGGGTGTGGGGCTCGACGCCTCGGTGGTCGAGCGCGTCGACGCCCACCCGCATCGAAAGACCCGCTACGGAGCCTGGTACTACACGGTGGCGGCGGTGGCCATCTTCAACCGGCGCTACCTCGTGAACCCGCCGGTGGTCCGGGTGACGGCGGGCGACCGAATGCCTCACCGGCGTCACGGTGATAGTCCAGAACGCCGACCCGTTCACGTACTTCCGCAGCCGCCCGATCCGGGTCACCGAGCCCGCGGGGCTCGACACGGGATCGCTGTCGGTGGCCGTCCTTCGCCGCGCGACCGTGCTCGAGATGCCCACGTTGATCCCACGGGTGCTATCCACCCGGGCAGGCACGGTGCTGCGCCACCGACAGGTCGAGGGACTTGGGGAGCTGCAGGAGCTGCGGGTCGACGCGGTGGACGACCGCCCGTTCCCCCTGCAGGTGGACGGCGACTACATCGGCGAGTTCGACTCCGTCCGATACGGCGTCGTGCCCGGCGGCCTGTGCGCCGTGGCTTAGTCCGGCGAGCCCACTTGAGGTGCCGCCCAGCTTCGCGCGCGAGTCGATCCCGAGCTTCCTGAACGCGTGCCTCAGGTGCCACTCGACTGTCTTGACCGTCACCACGAGGGATTCGGCGATCTCCCGGTTGGACAGACCTCTCGCGGCGAGCACGGCGACCTCGCGCTCTCGCTCGGTCAGGGCGTCCGGGGCCCTCCAGGGCGGTACGCCGCGGACGGGCGCCGGTCAGACGCACCTCGGCCAGCGCCCGCGTCGCCAGCGCTTTCGCGCCGCAGCGCTCGGCGAGATCGAGGCCGCGCCGCAGTGGCTCACGCGCCGCCTGGCGGCGGCGCGACCGCCGCAGCGCGGCGCCGTAGTCGACGAGGGCCCTCGCGCGCTCGAGCGCGGCCTGCGACTCCTCGAGATGCCCGACCGCGAGCTCGAGCGTCTCGAGGGCCTCGGTTCCCGCGCTCAGCCCGCCGAGCACGCGCAACGAGTGTCCGATCGCTCCCGGAGCGCCGCCCACCTCGGCGATCGCGAGCTCCTCCTCGACGAGCCGGCGGGCTTCGGTCACGTCGCCCATCGCCGCGAGGGCCCGCGCGGCATTCGAGCGCCAGGGCACGATCGCCGGGCTCCGCGCCCCGATGCGCGCGAGCTGGTCGCCACAGGCCCGAAACTCGGCGAGCGCACGCTCTGCTTTGCCGCGCCGCAGGTGCAGGTTGCCGCGGCTGACGAGTAGCCCAATCCGGGCCGCATTGTCGCTCCCGGACTCGGTGTCCATGGCGGAGGCGACGCGCCCGGCCGCGATCAGCTCACGCTCGGCGGCGTCGAGCTCGCCCGCCTCCATCAGACAGTCGGCGAGCACCGCCCGCGCCGCCGGCACGGCCAGACGCCAGCCCTGCCGCTCGGCGGCGATGGCGCGGCGGGCGTCGGCGGCCGCGTCGCCCAACCTGCCACGGCGCTGGATCGCGGTGCTGCGCACGAACGAGGCGGTCGCGAAGCCCAACACGGAGCCGCGCGAACGGGCGTCCTCGACGGCCGCCGTGAGCGCGATCTCGGCACCCTGAAGATCCTCGGCCAGAACGAGGGCGAGCGAGGCCAGGTAGTAGGCGATCCCGTCCGCCGTCTCGTCCTCGAGCAACGCGCCGCGACCCAGCGCCCGCGCGGCGAGAGCATGCACCTCGTCCCGGGGATCGCCGCGCATGCCGGCCTCTATCGCGCTGAGCGCGAGCAGCGCACGGTCGGCGGGGGTGTCGCCGCCGGCGGGGGGGTCGAGGGGCGCGCCCACTAGTGCGGCGGCCGGGTCGATCAACCGGCCCAACGTGGCGTGCGAGGCGCGCAATCTGCCGGCCAGCGCATGGTCCTCGTCGCCGATCTCGTCCAGTCCACGCTCGAAGGCGGCTGCCGCGTCGGCCTGACGCCCGAAGGCGAACAGGGTGCGGCCGGTGTCGAGCGCGGTCTGTGCGCGCTCCCGGTGGTCGTCGATGAGCTCGGTCGCCTCCCGGAGCCGAACCACCGATTGAGCCTCCCCGGCGGTCGCCTCTGCCCGGCCCAGATCGAGCATCACCCGCGGGCGGGCCTCCCGGCCCGGCGGCTCGGCGAGGGCGCGGCGCAGCCATTCAACCGCATCGTCCGGGGCTCCCCGCTCGAGGGCGCCCGCGGCCGCGGCCCGAAGGCTTTCGACCACCCACGGGTTGCGCCGGCGCGGGGCCTCCATCAGATGCGCCGCGACCCTCTCGGGTGGAGCGTGCTCTTGAGCGAGCAGCTCCGCGGCGCGCAGGTGCGCCTCGGCGCGCTCGGACGGGCCGAGGCTCGAAGTGACGGCGACCTGGACTACGGGCTGGGCGGGCGAGAGCCGGTCGGAGGGGGCCAGCAGCCCCGTCTGGATGAGTCCGTCGGCGATTCGCGCGGCCTGCTCGCGGCCGACTCCGGCGAGGTCGGCGGCGTGTCGGAGCTCGGCCCCGGCGCCAAGCACCGAAGCCGCCCGCATCAGCGCGGGGCCGCTTGAGTCCACCGCCCCGGCACGACGCAGCGCGACGGCGGCGACCGAGCGCGGGGCAAGCCGGTCCACCGACCGCAACGCCTCCCCGTCCGCGAGACCGCGTTCGGCGATCTCGGCCCCGAGCGCGCCGACGAGGTACGGGTTGCCGCCGGCCGCACGGTGAGCCGAGGCGCAAACGTCCGGGCCGGCATCCGGAAGCCAAGTCTCTCTCAGATGCCGCGCCGTGGCCTCGGCGCTGAACGCGTGCACCCGTACACCGATGGCCGCGGGGTGGCGCACCACCTGCTCGAGCAGCGGCGAGGCAGCGCTCGGCGGGGCCGTCCCGAGGGTTATCGCGAGCATCGCGGGCAGATCCTCGAGCCGCTCCGCCAGGTAGAGCAGGAAACGCAGGCTGGCCTCGTCGGCGAGGTCGGCGTCGTCGACCGCGAGGAGGAGAGGACCACGGCTCGCGAGGTTCGTACACAGCCAGTAGAGGCCGTGGAGCAGGCGGAAGGACGCCTCCGCGAGGGTCCCGCGCGGATCGGGCGCGAATAGCGGCATCGCCTGGCGCGCAGTCCCCGACAACAGCGCCGCACGTTCTTCGTCGTCGGCGAGCGCCAGCCGGGCCTCGAACAGCTGAAGTACCACTCCGAAGGTGAAGTTCCGCTCGAGCTCCCGGCCCGTCGCGGACAGCACCTCCACCCTCTCGCCGGCCGCCAGCTCGCCGACCGAGCGCAGCAGGGTCGACTTGCCGAGGCCGCTCGCGCCCTCGATCGTGAGCATCGAGCCATTCCCGGACTGCGCCTGGGCGAGCAGGCTCTCGGCAACCTGCAGCTGGCCTTCGCGCTCGATGAGCGCGTGCCGGCGATGCGGGCGTGGGAGGTCGTTTATAGCGTGCGCGTCCATAACATCAAGGAAAGGCGCGCACGGCCGGCCGCAGGGGCCAGGGCATCACCCATTCTCGCTCTCAAACCGGATACCAGGGGCCTCGACCCCCGCGAATCCAGCCTAGGGCCGATGCCGAAATCGCGCAAATAAAAGAGCTCTAAAGGGCGCGGCGGGGAGGGACGTCCCTCCCTCCCCGCCGCAGTGTCCTCGATCGAGGCCCTGCGCCGCGGCGCAAGTCGCCGCAAGCCGGGTTTTCCCGTCGTGCGGCCCTCAGCTTGCGGGCGACGCCCGGAGCCTCGGGAGGATCTCGACACCGGTCTGACTCGCTAGGTGCGGCCGGCGCCGTTGGGAGCCGTAGCCCCGTTCAGACAACGCGCTGACAGAGATCTCGCTTCCGGCCCGCCGCTCGCGCCTGGGGTCCCCCGCGGCCAAAGACTGGGGTGGCGGCCCTAGTGCCGCTGGCCGAATTTGCGCCTACTGTCCTCCGGGCAGCATCCCTTTGACTTTTGACTCGCAACCAGGGCGATTTGCCCACTGATCTAAGAGCGGAGAACCAATGAAGGATGCGGATACACGTCCGGACGGGCGGCTAAGGCACGCAATCGCGCGTGCCAAGGCTGGCGACATGAACGCCCTGCAGTTCCTCTATGTTCGCTATGCGGACGACGTCTACGGCTACGTCAACAGCATCGTCCGCGATGCGCACGACGCCGAGGACATCACTCAGGACGTCTTCGCGAAGCTCCTCACGGCGATCAAGAAATACGAGGAGCGCACCGTGCCGTTCGCCGGCTGGATCCTGCGGGTGGCGCGGAACGCCGCGCTCGACCACCTCCGCTCCCGGCGCCAGATTCCCTGCGCCGAGGTGCGTCTGAGCGACGCGGGACACGATCAGGTCGCCTCGGACCGGTTGAGTTCTCTGCGCACGGCGCTCGATCGGCTTCCGGAGGATCAGCGGGAAGTGATGATCCTCCGCCATATCGCCGGGCTCGCTCCCGGCGAGATCGCCGTCGTGCTGGCGAAGACCGAAAGCTCGGTCCACGGCCTGCATCACAGGGGGCGTGGCGCCGTCAAAGACGCCCTCCGGGAGCTGGGCGCGGCGCCGGTCACCGCCGTCGCCTGAGGTCTCGTTCGCTTTCGTCTTCGAGCGCGTCGCCCAGGCGCACGGCCGCCCGGCCGCTGTCGAGGTCGGCGAGGAAATAGAGGAGCGCGTGCTCGGCGAGCCTGGGGGCCGGAATGCCGTGGCGGCGCGCTTCCTTCTCGAGGGCTTCCGTCGTCTCCGCGTCCAGCTGGACGTCCGTCACGGTTGCCGCCGGATGGTCGTCGCGGCGGGCGAAGCGCGGTGGGCGCCAGGCAATCCGCCCACTTCCGCGATCGGCGAGGTAGTAGCGGGCGGCCGTCCGGATCACGGCATCGCGAGAGCTTCCGCCTCGTACCTGCGCCTCGAGTGCCTCCCTGCCGAAGTCGTCGAGTTCGAGTCTCACGCTCATGAATCTTTCGGGTCTCTCCTTGCGTTTCCTCCGGCACCATGCGCCGGAACCTTGACCCAAGAACGCGCGGGAACGGCGACGTTGCCGCCCAATCAGTCAGATTTCCGACCCGCCATCGCCGCGCCGAGCTGGCGGCGGGACTGCACTCCGACCTTCTCGTAGGAGCGCCTGAGGTGCCACTCGACCGTCTTGAGCGTCACGAACAGCGCCTCCGCGATCTCCCGGTTCGACATTCCCTGGGCGGCGAGCCCTGCGACCTGGCGCTCTCGCGGGGTCAACGCGTCGACACCGGTGGTGGCCTGGCGGCGGGGCCGCCCGCCCGCCGCCACCAGCTCCTCTCGAGCCCGCGCGACGAGCGCCCGCGCGCCGCAGCGGTGAGCGAGGTCGAGCCCCCGCCTGAGCGGTTCGCGCGCGTCGCGGGACTTGCCGGCGCGCCGCAGCGCGGCGCCCAGCTCGACGGCGGCCCGCGCCCGCCGGAGCGCGGCCTGGGAGCCCTCCAGCACCCGAACGGCCTCCTCTCGGACCTCCACCGCGGCGGCCCCCTCCGCCAGGGCGGCGACGCCGCCGAGCGCCTGGCCGACTGCGCCCGGCGCCCCGAAGCTCGTCGCGAGCGCGAGCTCCTCCTCGACCAGGGCCTGCGCCTGCTCGCGATCTCCAAGCTGAAGGGCGGCGGCAGCCGCGAGCGACCGCCACGGATATACGGAGGGGTTGCTCCAGCCAAACCCAGACTGCAGGCGGCCGGCCTCCAGGAGATCGTCGAGAGCCTGCCGAGGCCGCATCTGCACGAGCGCCAGGCGGCCGCGCGTTGCGACGAGCTGGTACGTCCCAGGATCGGGCCGGCCGGTCTCCTGCGTATGCGCGTCGAGGGCGCTACCGGCGGCCTCCCAGTCGCCGCGCTCGATGTGGCACTCCACGAGCGTGCCGGTCGCGGCCGCCGGCGTGAAGCCCCAGCCTCGGCGCCGCGCGGCGAGTGCGCTGCCCGCGTCCGCGGCAGCGTCGTCGACTCGCCCACGCCTCAGTACGGCGATGGCGCGAAAGTGGGAGGCGGTCGCGAAGCCGAGGACGGAACCGCGGCGGCGGGCGTCCTCGATCGCGGCGGTGATCGCCAGCTCGGCGGTCTGGATGTCCTCGGCAAGGGTGAGGGCCCATACGGCCATGTAGTAGAAGAACCCGTCGGCGGTCTCCTCATCGAGGAGCGCGCCGTTCGCGAGCGCTCGCACGGCGAGCTCGCGCACAGCCGCGGCGGGCTCGCCCCGCGTGGCGCGCTCGGCGGCGGCGTAGGCCAGCCGCGCGCGGCCCGCGCGGGTCTCGGCCAGCGCCGGGTCGTCGAGTCGGACCGCGACCTGCGGTGCGATCGCCCCGACCGCCAGGCTGCTCACGGCCGCGTGCGCGCACTCGAGGCGCGCCGCCAGCGATCCCTCGCTTCCGTTCACCTGCTCGAGCCCGTCCTTCAGCATCCTCGCAGCGTCGCTCCAGTGCCCGTGCGCCAGCTGCGTCCGGCCGGCGGCGAGCGCGGCCGCCGCGCGCTTCTCCGGGTCGCTAATCAGACTGACGGCGCCGGTCAGGCGCTCGACCGCCTCTGCCTCCCCCGCCGCGCCCTCGGCCCGGCCGAGCGCGAGCAGGACGTCCGGCCGCTGCTCCCGCGTCGGAGGCTCCTCGAGGGCGCGGCGGAGCAACAGCACCGCCCGGCCCGGCGCGCCCGCCGACATCGAGTCGCGGCCCGCCGCGCACAGGACCTCCACCGCCCGCGGGTCGGCGTCGCGGCGGGCCAGCAGCAGCTGCGCGGCGACGCGATCGGCGGGGGCGTCCTCGTCGAGGAGGAGCTGCGCCGCCCGCCGGTGAGCATCGGCGCGCTCGGGCTCGGAGCGCTCGCGGCCAAGAGCGGCGCGGACGATCGGGTGGACGAAGCGAAGCGGCTCGCCCTCCTCGAGCACGCAGGCCGCCATGAGCGCATCGGCGGCTCGCACCGCCTGATCGGGACCCAGCCTCGAGAGCTGGGTCGCATGCCACAGCTCGGAGTCGTCACCGAGTACCGCTACTGCGCGGGCCAACTCGAGCGGTTCCGCCCCGAGACGCCTCAGTCGCACGAGCACGCCAGGGGCGATGGAGCGGGCGCAAAGCTCGAGGACGGCGGACGCGCTCTCCTCGTCGGGCGGCACCCCACCCGCGGCCAGTTCCGACGCAAGCCGCTCCAATAGGAAGGGGTTGCCGCCCGTGGCGTCGTGACACGCCTGCGCGAAGGCGGGCGCGGCGTCCGGGAAGCGGGACTCCCGGAGCTGCCTCGCGACCGCCTCGGGGCTCAACGGGCGCGGTCTCAGCGTCGTCGTGTAGGGGTGCGCCGCGAGCTCGTCGATGAGCGGGTCGCGCCGCGGCGGATCGCCTCTTCCGACCGCCACGACGATCGCCAGCGGCAGGCGGCCGACGCGCTGCGCCAGGTAGTGCAGGAAGCGCAGGCTCATGCGATCGCTCCACTGCGCGTCGTCGATCGCGAGCAGAGCGGGCCGTTCATCGGCGAGGTTCGCCGCGAGCCAGTAGAGGCCGTGGAGGTAGCCGTAAAAGCCATCCTCGTTGGCGCGGGCACCCTCGAGCAGCGGGCGCGCCAGCGCCGCCGGCCCCGAGAGCAGGCGCTCCCGCGTGGCCTCCGGCGCTCGTGCCAATCGCCGCTCGAACAGCTGAATGGCGAGACCGAACGCGAACTCGCGCTCCAGCTCGCCGCCGGTCGCCGTCAGGGCCTGCATCTGGAGCGCGCCCGACGTCGCGATGGCCTCCTCTATGAGACGCGTCTTGCCGAGGCCGGACGCGGCGTCGATCATCGTGATCGATCCCTCGGAAGCGCGGGCGCCGCGGAGGGCCCGCGTCATCGCCCCGAGCTCGTCCTCTCGTTCCAGCAGCGCTCCGCGCCCTCGCGGGGACTCGGTGCGGCCCAGCTGGTCCCCTACCGCCACTGGATCCAGCGTAGTCAGAAAGGGGGATACCGCAAGCGCGGCCGGGTTATTCGGCGCCCCCCACTCAGGCGGTGGGCGTCACGCGGTATGCGTCGAACACCGACTCGATATTGCGGATGCGCGTGATGCAGGTCTTGAGCGCCTGCGTGTCGCCAACCTCGACCACGAAGCGGTTCTTGACCATCGGGTGCACGACCGTGCAGTTCGCCTCGAGGATGTTGATGCCGTTCTCGGCGAAGGTGCGGGAGAGGTCCTCCAGGAGCCGGTGGCGGTCCCAGCCGTCCACCTGGATCTCGACCCGGAAGGAGCTGGTGGTGTCGCCCTCCCAGTCGACCTGGGTGAAGCGCTCCGGGTTGCGCATCAGCGCGACCGCGTTGGGGCAACGCCTCGTGGTGGATCGTGATGCCCTTGCCGAGCGAGATGTAGCCGACGATCGGGTCGCCCGGCACCGGCCGGCAGCATTTGGCGATCCGAAGCATCACGTCGTCGACGCCCTGGACCTTGATGCCATAGGTCGAGGACGCGGCGGTCTTCTTCGGCGTCTCCTTGCGTTCGAGCAGCTCCGTCGCCGCGGAGGCCGGCTCGACGGCGGCCTCGCCCTCCTTCAGCCGGTTGATCAGCTTCGAGGTGACCGTCTTCGAGGAGATCTTCGCCTGGCCGAGGGCGATGTAGAAGTCCTCGCCCTTTCTGAAGCCCATCTCCCGGATCACGTCGGCCAGCAGCGGCGAGCCGGCGATCTTCTGTGGCGGCAGGCCGGCGCGCTTCAGGTTCTCGTGAAGGATCTCGCGGCCGGTGCGCTCGGAATCCTCGCGGCGCTCACGCTTGAACCAGGCGCGAATCTTCGACTGGGCGCGCGTGGTCTTGGCGAGCGCCAGCCAGTCGCGCGATGGGCCGCGCTCCTTCTTCGACGTGAGGACCTCGCAGATGTCCCCGGACTCGAGCTCGTAGTGGAGCGGCACGATCTTGCCGTTGACCTTGGCGCCGACGCAGCGGTGGCCGACGTCGGTGTGGATCGAGTAGGCGAAGTCGAGCGGCGTGGCGCCGGCGGCGAGCGACTTGACCTCGCCCTTCGGGGTGAAGACGAAGACCTCGTCCTCGAAGAGGTCCGCCTTCAGCGTCCGGGCGAACTCCTGGGGGTCGTTCGTGTCCTCCTGCCAGTCGAGCAGGTGGCGCAGCCACTCCACCTTCTTCCGGGCGGCCCGTTCCCGTCGTCCTTGTAGATCCAGTGGGCGGCCACGCCGAACTCGGCGGTGCTGTGCATCTCGTGGGTTCGGATCTGGATCTCGAGCGGGCGGCCTTCTGGCCCGATGACCGTCGTGTGGAGAGCCTGGTACATGTTGAACTTGGGCATCGCGACCCAGTCCTTGAAGCGCCCGGGCAGCGGCTTCCAGAGCGAGTGGATGACGCCGATGGCGCCGTAGCAGTCCTTCACCGAGTCCACGATCACGCGCATCGCCGTGAGGTCGTAGATCTCGTTGAACTCGCGCCCCTTCTTCGTCATCTTCGAGTAGATCGAGTAGAAGTGCTTGGCGCGGCCGGAGATGTCGGCCTGGATGCCAACCGCTTCGAGCTCCTTGCCCAGGTACTCCCCCGCCCGCCCCACGTAGGCCTCGCGCTCGTCACGCTGCTGGCTGACGAGCTGCTTGATCTCGTGGTACTTGCGCGGGTGGAGCGTCATGAACGCGAGGTCCTCGAGCTCCCACTTGATCGCGTGGATGCCGAGGCGATGAGCGAGCGGCGCGAAGATCTCGAGCGTCTCCTTGGCCTTCTCCTGCTGCTTCTGTTTCGGCATGGAGCCGAGCGTCCGCATGTTGTGGAGCCGGTCGGCCAGCTTGATGAGGATGACCCGGATGTCCTGGGCCATCGCGACCATCATCTTCCGGTAGTTCTCCGCCTGCCTGTCGTCGCGGCTCTGGAACGTGACCCCGGAGAGCTTCGTGACGCCGTCGACGAGCGAGCCGGTCTCGTCGCCAAACTCCACCCGTACCTCGTCGAGCGACGCGCTCGTGTCCTCGACGGTGTCGTGCAGCAGCGCGGCGCAGAGCGTGCCGGTGTCGAGGCGCATGCCGGCGCAGATCTTCGCCACGCCCACCGGATGGACGATGAAGTCCTCGCCGCTGGCCCGCCGCTGGTCGGCGTGGCGCTCGCAGGCGAAGACGAACGCTCGCTTCGACCAGGCCGGCGGTCGACCTCCCTCGGCGGCTTCGTCGGCGTGCTCCTCGACCACCGCGAAGAGGTCGCCGAGCAGGACGCGCTGAATCCTCGGTGAGCCTCGCCTTCGGGCCGGCGGGCGCGCTGGCGCAGTGTGCTCGTCTACCGGCTGGCGCTCGAAGTCCCGCCCTTGCCGGCCTCGGCCGCCCTCTGGGGCGGGCCGGGCTTTCGCTTTACCGCGGCCGCGGTCGGGGTCACCGCCACCGACCGAG
>CAWEXB010000008.1:0-456754 GCA_963812915.1 uncultured Thermoleophilaceae bacterium
CTCTGCTCCGCAGTGGAATGCGGCTTTGCACGGCCCTCTCGCGCGCCCGCGCCGTGCAGTCCGTGCCCACGAGCCACCCGGACCTCCGCTTGACCCAGTTCGCGCCGGCCGACGACACGACCCGCGACACACTCCAGGCTCCGCGTTAGCGGGTGAGGCTCCAGCGGCGGGAAGGACGATGAGCTTCGTGGTCGCGGTGCCGGCGGTTTGCGGCTGGCGGCGTCGGAGCCAGCCAGCCCGAGAAGATACGGGTCAGATTCGGGATCACCACCCAGGTCAGGGCCAGGACCATCAACACGCTCAGCACGAGGGTGCGCAGCGGCAACGGCCACGTGGCGGTCACTGGGCTGAGGGCCCAGAGAATCAGGGTGATGAGTGGCCAGGCGCCGGCCCAGGTGAGAAGGGCCAGCTTGTGTCGCGGCGGGGGAACTCGCGGTCCCGCGCCTTCTTGCTTGTGAGTCGACATCTCGTAGCTCCTGACCACGGTCTCATTGACGCTGGGGCGGCGACCGTCGCCGCGTCGCGATCCGCAGAGTCGCGTGCGGGGCGTTAAGGGCGGGAAAATGGGCGGCCCGTGACGGGCGAGGAGTCGCACCACATCATTCGGAGCAAGCTGCGGCCGCCGCGGCCCAGCGATCACGTTGTCCCCCGACCGCGCATCGAGCAGCGCCTGCGCGACCTGATCGAGCGACACGCGGTCGTGATGGTCTCCGCGACCGCGGGCTCCGGGAAGACGACCGCCGTCACTCGCGCGCTTGCGGGCGACGGCCGGCTCGCGTGGCTAACCGTCGATGACGGAGACGTCGCCTCCGGGCGCCTGCTGACCTACATCGAGGCCGCGCTCGCAGAGCGCGTGCCGGATGCCGCTGGTGTCGCGACCGGGGCGCTCGCGGGTCAGGCCGCACACTCGGAAGCGGCAGGTCTGCTCGCCGATTCGACCGACGGCCATCCCGTGGTCCTGGTGATCGACGAGGTGGAGCGGCTGATCGACTCGCCGGGGGCGATGACCGTTCTGAATGCGCTGTTGCTGTACGTGCCCGCGTCGATGCGGATCGTGCTGCTGAGCCGGCGCGACATCCCGCTGGAGCTCACCGGTCGGGGCCTGCCGGACGCTGTGGCGGTCGTCGGCGGAGGGTGACCTGGCGTTCACCGCCGACGAGGCCCAGGACGCGCTCGCCCGGGTGTCCGAGAGCTCCGTCGATGCGGCGGAGGCGGTCGCCGCCACCGGAGGCTGGGTCACGGGCGTCCTGTTCGAGGCGTGGCGCTCCGCGGACCACGTCGCCGGGGCCGGAGGCGAGGCGGACCCGCTTCACGGCTACCTCGCCACCCAGATCCTCGACCGCCTCGAGGAAGCGGAGCGCGAGCTCCTGATCCGAACGTCGCCGCTTCGCCGCGTCGATCCGGAGACCGCCGGGCGGCTGGGCGTCGCCGATGCGCGCCGGCTCTTGGAGGGGCTGCGCGCGCATCATCTGCCCGTCGCCTGGGAAGCGGACGGCCCGGTCATGCGCTGCCATCCGCGCTTCCGCGAGTACCTGCTCGAGCTGCTCGGGCGCCGGGATGACGGAACCGCGCAGGAGATCCGGGCTCGCCACGGAGACCTGCTCTCGGAATGGGGGCTGTTCGAAGAGGCGACGGAGGAGTACCTCGCGGCGGGCCGGGCAGACGCCGCGCTGGCGGCCGCCGACCGGTCGATCGGGCGCGTCGTCGAGCGGCTCGACCTGGACGTGGCCGAACGCTGGCTCGACAGGCTGCCACCCGAGGCGCTGCCCAAGCATCCGGGGCTCCTGACCGCAACGATGATGGTCGCGCTCGGGCGCGAGGAGTTCCGGCGCGGCGCACAGGCCGCGGACGAGCTCCGTGCCGCCGCCGACAGCGGCCGCGCAGGCCGCCTGTCGCCGCAGACGATGAGCATGATGGCGTGGTGCTACTGGCTCGTGGGGCGCCCCGATGCGTCGCGCGAGGTGGTGGCGGGGATGCCTCCCGGTCCCGAGCAGCGCGCCGCGCGTTACCAGCTCACGGCGGGCGACAACGAGCCCGCTCCGGAGCGCGACGACCCTCCCGGGATGACCGGGTCACCGCTCGACGCGCAGGTGATGCGCGTCAACTACGTGACCGGGCGGCTGCGCGCGGTCCGGGAAGCGCCGCCGACGCGCTGGGGCGCGGCTCTCACCGACCCGTGGCGGATCGAGGCGGAGCGCGCCATGGGGCAGCTCGACACGGCCTACCGGCACTACCGCTCAGCGCTCGAACAGGAGGTGAGATCCGCGCG
The DNA here is from genome assembly GCA_963812915.1 of uncultured Thermoleophilaceae bacterium. GTDB lineage: Bacteria > Actinomycetota > Thermoleophilia > Solirubrobacterales > Thermoleophilaceae > JACVRW01. The sequence goes on from CAWEXB010000008.1 coordinate 2,270, forward strand.
GCTCGAGGTCATCATCGGACCGGAGCTGCTCGGCGACCTGGGGCGCGTGGACGAGGCGCTCTCTGCGCTACAGGAAGCCCGGCCCAGGATCCAGGCCGCGGGTAGCGTCATCTGGGAGCTGCAGAGCTTTCTCCTCGAGGCTCGGCTGCGGTTGCGCTTCGACGTCGATCGCGGCCACGCCCTCGCCCTGCTCGAGTCGCTCGCCGCGCGCCCGGACGTGGCGCAGTATGCGTTCATCCGCGAGCAGGTCGCGTCCTTGACGGGGCTTGCACGGCTGCATAGGGGCGAGGATGAGGCCGCGCGTGCGTCCCTGCGGGAAGCGGTGGACAGCATGCAGGCGGGTCGCCGGATCCTCGACCTGCCGGCCGCGGCCGTATACCTCTCCGAAGCGGCTTGGCGGCTCGGCGCCGAGGACGAGGCCGACGCGGCCGCGGACGTGGCGCTGGACGCCGGGCGGGAGCAGGGGTCGAACCATCTGCTCCTGCAGGCGCTGTCCGACTTCCCGGCCGTGCTCGCCCGGCGGCTCGACGCCGAGCCGGGCGCCGACTCGCGCTGGCACGACCTCGGCCGCGTGCTGAGCGCCCAGCCCGTCGAGCTCGGCGGTCCGCTCGCGGGATCGATCCGGTTCCACGACTTCGGGGCGCCCCAACTGGTGGTGAACGGCGAGGTCGTCCGGCCGCCGATAACCAAGAGCCTCGAGGTGCTCGCCGTGCTGGCGGACGCTCCCGACCATCGGGCCGATCGCACGGCGCTCTTGACTGCGCTCTTCGACGGACGGTCGGACCACTCCTCGCGCACCTATCTCCGCCAAGCGGTGCACCGCCTTCGCGAGCTCATGCCGGAGGGCGTCGAGCTGATCCTCGACGGAGAGCGGGCGGCGCTCGAAGGTGCCACCGTGGTGTCCGACAGCGCCCGCTTCGAGCGCATGCTCGACGAAGCCGGACGGCTCGGGGACGTCGAGCGCCTGGACGCACTCGAGTCGGCGCTTGAGCTCTACGCGTCCGGCGAGTACCTCGCGGGACGCGACTCGATGTGGATCGAGGAACGCCGGATGAGCCTCGCGGAGCGGGCGGTCGCCGCTCGCTTCGACGCGGCGGAGCTGAGCTTCGCGCAGGGCGACCTCCGGACCTCCCAGACACACCTCGACGCCGTGCTCGCGGCCGACCCCTACCGCGAGAGCGCGTGGCGGCTTGCCATGCGTGTCGCCGCCGGCTACGGGGATGCCGATCGCGCCGTCGACGTCTTCCGGCGCTGCGCTCGAACCCTGGCGCAGGTCGGTATCCAGCCGGCGCCGTCCACGCGACAGCTCCTCCAAGCGCTCCGGCGCTGAGCTTTCGGGTCGTTAACGGCCCACTCGCGAGCCTGCGCGGCCATGACAGGTCGAGTTGAAGAGATCCTGGAAGTGGCAGCGCTGCTGGACGAGATGACCGAGAGGCTCGCCGCGCTCTTGGAGCGCTCGGGAGCCGACCGGCTGCACGACCCGCAGACCCTCCGCGAAATGACCAGGTGCGAGCTGGACATCGCGATGGTGGACATCGCCCGGCTCACTTTCGGCAGCCCGATGCACGACTGACCTGGGCCGTTGCCGACGCCTGCCACCGAGCAGGGCAACCACCACGAAAGGAGCCGTCATGAGGAGCATCGTTCGGAACTGGCTGGTGCCGCCGCTCATCCTCCTAGCAGCCGTTGCTGGGTGCGGTGGTAGCGGCAGCGACGGGGAAGCAAACGCCGTCGGCGACCGCGCGGAGGGGACGACCGCAGCCCCGTCTGCTGGCCGCTCCCCGGGGAGCCACTCGTGTCAGCGCTTCGCCGTGGCGGCCACGTCATCTATCTTCCGGCATACGGCGACCGACTGGGGTGAGGACGACGAGCACCCCGTGGACCTCTCCGACTGCGACACGCAGCGAAACCTCTCCGCCACGGGCCGCAGACAGGCCCGCGCGATCGGTGAGGCGATCGAGAGGCTCGACATCCCGATCGGCCGCGTGCTGTCGAGTCCCTTCTGCCGCGCTGTCGACACGGCACGGCTTGCCTTCGGCCGGGTGGTCGCGAGGCGGGGCTCGAGAATCTCGAGAACGCTGAAAGCGACGCGGAGGCGACGGCGGAACAACGGCCTCCGACGCCTGCTCTCGCTCGGCCGGGTGGGGGGACGAACCCGTCCTGACTGGGCACGGCTACAACATCCAGGCGGTCGCGGAGGGGACGGGCAGCGAGGAGGGGGACGCGGACATCTTCCGCCCCAGGCGAGGAAATGGCTTCGCGCTCGTGGCCACCGTCACCCCGGCCGAATGGCAAGAGCTCGCGGAGAGGTTCGCGCCGAAGTTAGCCGGCAGTGGAGGAGTGATGGGGCACGCAATCGGCACCGGGTTCGGTCGCTGGCGCGCCGGTCCACTCGAGTGGAAGCTGCAGTGGATCCTGCGCGTGGCCGTCTCGCTCGAGTTCATCGGACACGGCATGTTCGGGGTCATCGGCAAGGAAGGGTGGCTTGCCTACTACGACGTCTTCGGCATCCCCGCGGACGTGGGCTGGACGATGATGCCGCTCACCGGAGCGGTGGACATCACCCTGGGCGTGCTGGTCTTGCTCAGGCCGACCCGGGCACTCATCGCCTACATGGCGTTCTGGGGTCTCTTCACCGCGACCCTCAGGCCGCTAGCCGATCAGGGCATCTGGGAGCTCGTCGAGCGCTCGTACAACTATGGCGTGCCGGCGGCGCTCCTCCTGCTCTACGGCATCGGCAGCAAGCGCCCGCGAGTGGTTCGGCCGCGTACGCGTGATGCCGCGGCTGACGCGCCCGCGCGCACAGGCGTTCTTCCGCGGCTTCCAGTGGATCATCGGCCTGTACCTGATCGGCCACGGCGGCGTCGGGCTCCTGACGCGGAGGCCCGACCTGATCGGGATGTACGACTCGATCGGCCTGACCTCGCTGGTCAGTGACCCGGCGTCGCTCAACACGTTCATCGGCGCCTTCGAGATCGGTCTCGGCCTCGTCGTCCTGATCGTCCCCGCGACGCCGATACTGCTGTTCGTCCTCGCTTGGAAGCTCGGTACGGAGTCTCTCTTCGTGACGAGCAACGCCTACGGCGCTCCGCTCGAGGTGATCGAGCGGGCGAGCTGCTACGCGGCTCCGATCGCGGCGATCCTCTGCCGACAGATCGTCCGGCGTGAGGACGAAGCGATCGACCCGTCCGAGCGGGTCGCAATCGCCGGCCGTGTTTCGGGTGCTTAACGCGCCCCAAGGGATGCTGGCTCTCGCCTGCCAGTGAGCAGGGATCACCCACAACTAAGGAGCCGTCATGAACAGCATCGTTTCCAACCGCGTCGTCGCACTTCGTCGTCTGGCCGTTGCAGCGATCCCGATCGTCGTCCTGCTTCTCCTCCCCGCGGAGGCGGTCTAGCCATGCGCCGCGTACTCGCCCTTCTGATCTTCGCCGGGGCGGCGCTCGCCGTGCCCGCTCTCTCGAGCGCGGGCACGAGCGGCGACTCCGGCCCGATCCGGCCGTCCGTCGCGCGGGCGCTCCCGGGCGACCTCCTCCCGGACCTCCGCGTGAGGCGAAGCGAGACCGTGGAGGTTGTCAGCGACGGCGACCGCCACGAGCTCCTCTTCTCGACGGAGGTGGAGAACGTAGGCCGCGGGCCGCTCGAGCTCGTGCCGGCGCGTGAGGACTGTGACCGCGACGGCGACCTCGACGACGACCGCACCGCCCATCAGTCGATTGGCGGACGGCGGGGCGGCGAGCGGCACGTGCGCGCGGGATGTGTTGTCCATCATCCGGCCCACGGCCACTGGCACTTCGATGGGTTCGCTCGCTACACGCTCCTGCGCGCAGATGATGGGCGGCCCGCAGCCAGGAGCAACAAGGTCTCCTTTTGCCTCATCGACTCGGCTCGCAGCTCCGCGGTGCCGGACACCATGGCCGGGGACGACAGCTACTCGAGCTGCGGCGCCGACACGACGCAGGGGATCTCCGCCGGGTGGTATGACCATTACGGCGCCGGCCTCCCTGGCCAGAGCATCGACCTGCGCGGCGTCGCCCCCGGCCGCTACCGCCTGGTGATGCACGCCGACTACCAGAACCGACTGGTCGAGCGTGACGAGGGCAACAACCGCACCGTCCTCCTCGTCGACCTGCTGGGCGACGGCCGGGGCGGCATCTCGCAGGCGGAGGTGATCGGATGATCCGGCGTCTGATGGTCCTCCTGGCGGCCGCCTCGCCCCTGACACTCGCCGCCTGTGGCAACGGAGATGAGTCCGAGCGAGTCGAGTCTGGTCCGCGCGACGGCGCGCGGGTGGAGACGATCGCGACAGGCCTGGACGTCCCGTGGGAGCTCGCGTTCCTCCCGGACGGCTCGGCACTCGTGACCGAGCGCGGTGGAAGCGTGCGGCGCCTCACGAGCGAGGGCCGTCTCGAGCCCGAGCCCGTCGCCCAGATCGCGGTTGCCGCGGAGGGCGAGGGCGGGCTGCTCGGGCTGGCCGTCGATCCAAGCTTCGAGGACAACGGCTTCGTCTACGTGTACCGGACGACGTTCGACGGCAACGAGGTCCTGCGCCTGCGCTTCGACGGCGACCGGCTGGGCGACGCTCGCGTGCTGGTGCGGGGCATCCCCGCGGCGGTCATCCACAACGGCGGGCGCCTTCGTTTCGGTCCGGACCGCTTCCTGTACATCACGACCGGCGACGCCACCGACCCCAACGCGCCGCAGGACCCCGACTCGCTCGGAGGCAAGGTGCTCAGGCTCGGGCCGGCCCAGTATCGCGGCGCCGGCGGGCGGCCCGAGGTCTTCTCGCTCGGCCACCGCAACCCCCAGGGACTCGACTGGGAGCCGCGCACGGGCCGGCCTCTTCTCCGACGAGCACGGGCCGGACGGCGACGACGAGCTCAACCTCCTCCGGCGCGGAGGCAACTACGGATGGCCCGAGGTCAGGGCCGACGTGACGGCGCCGGGCATGACGGCCCCGGTGGTCTTCTGGCCGGACAGCATCGCGCCGTCCGGTGCCACCTTCGTCCGCGAACCGGGATCGGAGTGGACCGGCGACTACCTGATCGGGTCACTGGTCGGCGAGCACGTGCGTCGCGTGCGGCTGCGAGGAGATCGCGCCGTGATCGACGAGCCCCTGTTCGAGGGCGAGTTCGGGCGCATCCGGACCGTCGTCGAGGGACCAGACGGGACGCTCTACCTGCTGACGAGCAACCGCGACGGTCGCGGGGAGCCGGGCGACGACGACGACCGGATCATCCGGGTGACCCCTCCGGCGTCATGAGCGTGAGCAACGGACGTGCACGCGGCGTATTTCCATCCGTTAACGCCCCGCTCGCGACCGTTCTGCCAGCGGCGTAACGACGTCGTCGCGCCCCACCGAAAAGGAGTCCGCTCATGATCGTTATCACCACACCCACCGGTCAGATCGGCCACCAGGTCGTCGAGGATGTCCTCGACAGTGGCGAGCCGGTCCGCGTGATCGCGCGCGACCCCTCCCGCCTTCCCTGGCACGTACGCGCGCGCGTCGAGGTCGTACAGGGATCGCACGGCGACATCGACGTCGTCGACCAGGCGTTCGCGGGCGCCGACTCCGTGTTCTGGCTTGTGCCGCCGGACCCCCGCGCCGAGAGCGTCGAGAGCGCCTACGTCGACTTCACCCGGCCCGCCTGCGACGCCTTCAAGCGCCAGGGGGTGGGGCGCGTCGTCGGAGTCTCGGCCCTCGGCCGCGGGGTGACCGACAACGCCGGGCTCGTGTCGGCATCGCTGGCGATGGACGACCTGATCGCGAGCACCGGCGTGAACTACCGGGCGCTGACGATGCCCTCGTTCATGGACAACGTCCTCCGCCAGCTCGAGCCGATCAGGAACCAGGGCGTGTTCTTCTCGCCGATCTCCGGAGACCGCAAGCTCCCGACCTGCGCCACCCGCGACATCGCCGTCGTCGCAGCCAGGCTGCTGCTCGATCGCTCCTGGAGCGGACAGGGCAGCGTCGCCGGTCCTCGGCCCCGAGGACCTCTCCTTCAACGACATGGCGCAGATCATGTCCGAGGTGCTCGAGCGACCGGTCCGCTTCCAGCAGATCCCCGGCGAGGCGTTCAAGGCCAGGCTGACCGAAAACGGGACCTTCGAGGCAATGGCCCAGGGAACGCTCGACATGCTCGTCGCCAAGAACGAGGGCCTCGACAACGCCGAGCCGCGCACCCCGCAGGCCACTACCCCCACCAGCTTTCGCCAATGGTGCCAAGAAGTCCTGAAGCCGGCCGTGCTGGCCTGAGGCCTCACTCCGTCGGAATATGAGATGCGCCTGCTCACGGCCTCGAGCTGGTCCAAAGTGGGCGCCCGACCGCGCGCTTCGCAGCCAGGTTTTCGCTCCCACAGCGCGCGTCGGATGCGGGCTATAGCAGCTGGCGGGTGCGTAGCGCAGTCCGCACTCGACGCCGGCGCCACGGCCCGGCTTCGTCGAGCTGCCGGAGTGCCTGGCGTGCGTCCTGTTCGCGCTGTCGAGTCACTCTGAGGGAGTCGTGCGCTTGCTCGAGTTGCCCGCGCAGCTGCGCGACGGTCCCACGCAGGAGCTCCAGCTCGGAGCGCTCGTCGTCGCGCAGCTCGACGCCCCAATCCCACGCCTGATTGGTCTGAGCCATGGCCGGTGCTTCGTCGTTCGCCGGCCGGCTCCTGCTATATGGAGAGCTCGTCCGGCTGACCGGCTCTGCGGTCGTGGAGCTGAACCGGGCAATCAGCCTTGGCGCCGACCTCGGTCCGTAGCCCTACTCCGGGTTCGAGCGATTCCAGCGGGCGTGTTGCTCGTCGGCGGTTGGGGGCGGTCCGGGCAGCGGGGTGTGCCCGGGAGCGCGCAACGAGTCGAGGTGGAGTGTGAGGAAGCGGGTGCGCAGCTGAGCGGTTCGCTCGGGCGTGGGGCCGTGCACGCTTGAGACTTGTTCGAAGATGTAAGTGAGGTCGTCGGGCGTGACGTCTGTGCGTAGCACGCCCGCGGCGTGCGCGCGGTCGACGAGTTGCTGGTTGAGATCGTCGGCGAGGGAGGCGGCGTGCCCGAGCTCCGGCGTTGGCGTGAAGCGGCCGGCGAGGTTGCGCGTGAGGGTATGGCTATCGGCCGCGACGATTCGCTTCATGAAGGTCGCGAACGTTTCCCATGGATCGCCGGCCTCGTCATCGACGGCGTCGCGGGCGATGTTGATGTAGAGCGCAAGGCCGTCGCCGCAGAGCTTCCGCAGAAGGTCTTCCTTGCTCTCGTAGCGACGGTACAGCGAGCTGATACCGACACCCGCATGTTCGGCGACGGCGGAGATCGGCGCGTGGGGATCCGCGACGAACACTTCGCGGGCGGACGCAAGGATCGCTTCGTCGTTGCGCGCTGCCTCGGCACGACGCCCGCTGAGACCTGACCTGGCCATCGCTGCGAGCGTAGGTGATTGCGCCGGAGCCACGATTTCGGATAGAATGGAACGAACCGCTTCGTTCCACACTATATCTTGCTAGCTCGCGAAAGGACCCTCGTATGACCGCTCCCCCGGCCGCCACCGAGCTGCGGCCCTACCGGGTTGACATTCCACAGGCCGACCTCGATGACTTGGCGGCACGTCTCTCCAGTACGCGCTTCCCGGACGAGCTCTCGGGCGTGGGCTGGAGCTACGGAGTCCCCCTCGACTACGTGCGGGAGCTGGTCGACCACTGGGGGAACGGGTACGACTGGCGCGCCCACGAGGCACGGATCAACGAGCACCCGCAGTTCGTCACGACGATCGATGGCGAGCAGGTCCACTTTCTGCACGTGCGATCACCCGAGCCAGACGCCCTGCCGCTGATCGCCACACACGGGTGGCCGATGAGCGTCGTCGAGTACCTCGACCTGATCGGCCCGCTGACCGACCCGCGCGCCCACGGCGGGAATCCGGCGGATGCCTTCCACCTCGTCGTCCCCTCCATTCCCGGCGTCGGGTTCTCGGGGCCGACCCGCCAGCCGGATTGGGACAGCCGCCGTACCGCTCGCGCCTGGGTGGAGTTGATGGGCCGGCTCGGATACGAGCGCTACGGCGCGCACGGCAACGACGCCGGGTCGCTGATCTCGCCAGAGGTCGGGCGCTACGACCCCGACCGCGTCGTCGGAGTGCACGTCACCCAGCTCTTCTCCTTCCCCTCCGGAGACCCGAGCGAGTTTGCGGACATGACCGAGGAGGACATGGCCGCGATGAAGTTCCTCGAGGAATTCACATCGGGTGGCGGGCTGGCATACAACTCCTACCAATCCGCGCAGCCGCAGACACTGGCATACGCGCTCCAGGACTCTCCCGCCGGCTGGCTCGCCTGGGTCACGCAACTCTTCCAGCGGTGGGGCGAACCCGACTACATCATCACCAACGCGGCGATCTACTGGCTCACCGGCACGGTCGGATCTTCGATCCGACGCTACTACGCCGACGCACACCCCGCCGGCGAGGCGCCCACCGAACCGACCGCCACCCCCACCGGGGTGGCGATCTTCGCCGAGGACTTCCAGTCGGTCCGCAAACTCGCCGACCGCGACCACGCCAACATCATCAGCTGGAACCGCTACGACCGCGGCAGCCACTTCTCACCGCACGACGCCCCAGACCTGCTGCTCGCCGATATCCGCGACTTCTTCCGGCCGCTGCGATGACGCTGGCGCACACGCGTGTCAGCTCTCGAGGAGCGCCTTGTTCAGCTTGTTGAACCGCTCGACATGGGTGCGCATTGCGTTGCGGGCCTGATCAGGCCGGTGCGCGGCTACTGCCTTCGTAATCCGACGCAGGTCGCGCGGGATGTCGGCGCCGTATTCCTGAGCGGTAGGGCGAAGCGCGCCGACCTGGTGGAGGACCGAGCGAACGAGCTGGCACGACGCCACCGTCTCGCCCGGCCAGCTAGACAACCTCCGCAACGCCGTCGGGCGTGGACTGGGTCGTCCTCGGAGGATCACCTCGAATGCTGCGGCGTGCGGGCGGCTGCTGGGCTGTGCGCAGAAAGCGAGCTTTGGCGTCGGCGTCGGCGAGTCACCCGGGAAAGTCGATCACTTCGTTGTTGAGCGGGAGCTGGCTGCGGTGGCGGCCGCGGTTGACCGGTCCGATGACCGCCGGCTCGCCCTGGAGGAAGAAGCGCTCGTCCAACGGGCTCGTGATCGTGCCTCGGGAGACGAAGGAGCGAAGCTCGAACGGCAGCCCGTCGGAGCTCAGCGGACCGGGCCCGTTCATGATCTGGAAGTGCAGGTGGGGTGCGTCCGAGTTGCCGGTGTTGCCGAGCCTCCCGAGCACCTGCCCCCGCTTGACGCGCTGACCCATGCGAACGCGCAGGCTGCGGGGTTGCATGTGGGCGTAGAAGGCGTAGCGCCCGCGTGCGATCTTGATCACGACGTAGTTGCCGTTCATGGCGGGCGGGACGGCATCGGGCGGGAAGTTGGGGGGAGTCTGCTCCGGCTGCCCGTCCTGCCTGCCGACCACCACCCCTGCGGCGACCGAGAGCACGTTGGCTCCGAAGTACTTATAGCTGTGGAGGTCGGAGACCGGTCCGGAGAGCAGCCCGTGGTCGGGGAGGAGCTGTATGAAGTCGATGGCGAACCGCTCGGTGCTGTGGAAGATCCCGTTCACCGGCAGGGTCGCGGTTCGGTGGTAGGAGGCCGGGGAGCAGCAGCCCGCGGCCACGACCCAGCGCCGTCCCGCCAGCGGGGGGCCGATCACAACCGGCGCGTCGTCGATCACCCGGGTGTATCCGCTCACCACGGTTTGCGTGGACGGAGCGCCATCCGTTGGGGTGAGGGTGAAGGTGAAGCGATGCTTGAGCCGGCGGGGAAGACGGGCCGTCCTCGCGAACCTGGCGTCGAGGAACAGGCGGGTGACCTGGGCGGGCGCCAGGGTCAGGGTGCTGCCCGGTACGAACGGCTTCGTTGCGCCGTCGAGATCCTGGTCCGTCAGCGCCGCGATGATCCGTGCGCCTCGCTCCAGGGAGTTGCGCCCGCCGGCACCGAGGGTCTCGAGCTTCTCGAGCTTCATGACCGACTGCGTCGGGTTGGTGACGAAGAGTTCGTAGGCCAGGTGGACGCGACGGTCCGACCCGACCACCGGGTGGGGAGACGACAATGGGGTCGCGACGAGCGGGGTGACCACCTCGGGCGGCGTCCCCTGCGCTGCCACGTCCGAAGCGCTCAGCGGCGCGAGCATGGCGGCACCGAGCATGCCTCCCGCTCCCAGCGCGAGGATCCACCGGGTCTTCCGTCGAGGAACACCAGCAGCCATCGCGAGTCCTTTCGTTTGCTGAGGAGGCTCACCGAGCCCAGCCGGTTCGCAGCCCCAACGAGTCCGCCAGCCAGCGTAACCCACCACAGCTAGCCGCCGCAACCCAAACCGGGGACACCCGGAGCATCCCGAGAGGCTGCCGTCGAGAGGCAATCGGCGGCAGCGATTAGTTCGGGCCGCGGGGACGGTCAAGTGGGAGATGACTCCCGCCGCATCGAGTTCAGATGTCGAGGGGCGGAGGCTGCTGGAGCGGGCTCGGGCGGGGGACGAGCAAGCCTTCCGGCGGCTAGTCGAGCCCCACCGCCGCGGGTTGCTTGCCCACAGCTACCGGATGCTTGGCTCGGTCCATGACGCTGAGGATGCGCTCCAGGAAGCCCTGGTTCGGACGTGGCGCGGGCTGCCCAAGTTTCAGGGTCGCAGTTCGCTTCGCTCGTGGCTGTACAAGATCGTCACCAACACCAGCCTCGACGCGGCAGCGCGGCGGCCGAAACGCGTTCTTCCGCTCGACTATGGGCCGCCGGCGGACCCGCACGCGGGTCTGGGGGCGCCCGTCGCCGAGTCTGTCTGGGTTGAGCCCTACCCCGACGAGGCGCTGGGCCTCGAGGCCGGCTACGCCACTCCCGACGCCCGCTACGAGTTGCGCGAGAGCGTCGAGCTGGCCTTCGTCGTCGCGCTCCAGCATCTCCCGCCGAAACAGCGCGCCGCGCTGATCCTGCGCGAGGTGCTCGGCTTCTCGGCCCAAGAGGTGGCGGAGACGCTGGAGACGACCGTGCCGTCCGTAAAGAGCGCCCTGCAGCGCGCCCGCAGGGCCATCGCCGAGCGGCTCCCCGAGCAGAGCCAGCAAGCAACGCTGCGCCCGCTCGGCGACGAGGCGGTCCGCGAGCTGGTGCAGCGAGTTTCGAGGCGGGCACAGCGGTGGGTCCTCGCGTTGGCGTCGATCGCGTCGTTGATGGTCGCGCTCGACACGCTGGTCGTGTCGACGGCGCTGACCACGATCAGGCTCGACCTCGGCGCGTCGATCGAACAGCTCGAGTGGACGGTGAACGCATACAACCTGACCCTGGCGGTGCTGCTGCTGCCCGCGGCGGCGCTCGGCGACCGCTTCGGGCGGAGACGCATGTTCACGGTCGGCCTGGCACTGTTCGTCGCGGCCTCGGCGGCCTCCGCGCTGGCCCCGGACGCGGGCTCGCTGATCGCCGCGCGCGCCGTTCAGGGAGCCGGCGGGGCGCTGGTGATCACGCTCGCCCTGGCGCTGGTGAGCGCGGCCTTTCCGGCCGAGCGCCGCGGCTCGGCGATCGGGATTCTCGAGGGCATCACCGGACTGGCGGTGGTCGCCGGGCCGGTGATCGGCGGCGCCGTCGCCGCCGGAATCTCCTGGGAGTGGATCTTCTGGCTCAACGTCCCGATCGGGCTGGCGGCGATCCCGCTCGCGCTCGCGCGCATCGAGGAGAGTCTCGGCGGCGACACCGCGCTCGACATCGGCGGCCTCGCCCTCGTGACCGGCGGCGCGCTCGGGATCGTGTGGGGACTCGTGCGCGGCAACGCGGCCGGCTGGGGCAGCCCCGAGGTCGTCGCCGCGCTCGCGCTCGGGGGGCGCTGCTGGCAGCGTTCGTGGCCTGGGAGCTGCGGGCGCGCGAGCCGATGCTGCCGATGCGCTTCTTCCGCTCGCGCGCGTTCTCGTCCGGCAACGCCGGCGTCTTCTTCCTCTTCGCGTCGCTGTTCGGCGCAGTCTTCTTCCTCGCCCAGTTCCTGCAGACCGGCCTCGGCCACGGCCCGCTCGCCGCGGGCCTGCTGTTGGCGCCCTGGACCGGGACGCTGTTCGTCGTCGCGCCGATCGCCGGCGCCCTGGCCGACCGGATCGGCGAGCGGCCGCTGCTGGTCGGCGGGCTCGCCCTCCAGGCGATCGGGATGGCCTGGATCGCCCTGATCGCCGAACCGGGCCTCGCCTACGGCGAGCTGATCGCGCCACTGATAGTCGCCGGGGTCGGCGCCTCGATGGCGATCCCGCCGGCCGCGAGCTCGGTCGTCGGCGCGGTGGCGCAGGAGGAGGTCGGCAAGGCCGCCGGCGCCAACAGCATGCTGCGAGAGCTCGGCGGCGTGTTCGGGATCGCGATCCTGGTCGCCGTGTTCGCCGGGGCTGGGAGCTACGCCTCGGCCGAGGCGTTCAGCGACGGCTTCGCCCCCGCGATCGCCGTCTCCGCCGCGCTGTCGCTGGCCGGGGCGATCGCGGCGATCGGCGTTCCCGGCCGCCCTCGGGCGACCGGGGCCGCCAGTCGCCCGCAGCCCGTTCCGGCCCTCGAGACCGACGGCGGAGGCTGAACGGCGGCGGCGGAGCTCAAAGCTAGATCGAACGACTAGGTTTGGCGCGGATCGAGCGAGGCGTGAATGGAGCGGACCACCAGCGCGCCGTCCCCCACGGCCGCAGCAACGCGCTTTGTCGAGCCTCTGCGGACGTCGCCGATGGCAAATACACCACGACGCGTGCACTCGAGCATCAGCGGGCCTCGGTCCGCCCCGTCCCAGTGTCGGGAGAAGTCCGCGTGGCGGCCCGCCTCCTCGCCGGTGACCACGAATCCCTTGTCGTCCTGGCCGACGTAGTCGACCAGGCCCTCGGACCTCGGAGAGGCGCCGATCATCGCGAACACCGCCGAGGTCTGGACCCGTCGATCGGGCCCCGCACCCGAGATCACGACAGCCTCTAGCTCCTCATCACCCTCGAGGGCCCGGACCTCACACCCGGACCAGACGCGGACGTTCGACTTGGCCTCGATCTGATCGACCAGGTAGCGCGACATCGCCAGCTCGAGCCGTCGCCGGGCGACGACGTGGACTTGGCCCGCGTGGTCGGCGAGCTTGACAACCGCCTGGCCGGCCGAGTTTCCTCCGCCGACGACTACAACCTCCTCCTCCGGCGTGCATTGCTGGGCCTCGATGTGGGTCGCCGCGTAATAGAGGCCCTCCCCCTCGAATCGATCTGCATTCTCGGCCGGCAGCCGGCGGTAGTCCGCACCCGGTGCCAGGACGACGGATCGGCCCCGCACGCGCTGACCGTCGGCAAGCCGGATCTCGCGCAAGCCTCCGGGCTCTGGCTCCGAGACCTGGGATGCCTCGTGGACGCTGGAGATCACGGCGCCGAACTTGCGCGCCTGCAGCGTCGCGCGTCGGGTGAGCTCGGAGCCGGTAAGGCCGGTGGGGAAGCCGAGGTAGTTCTCGATTCGAGCGCTTGTGCCCGCCTGGCCGCCCGGGGCGAAGCGTTCGATCACCAGTGTGCTGAGACCCTCGGAGGCGGCGTAGACGGCAGCGGCCAACCCGGCCGGACCACCGCCAAGCACGACGACGTCGAAGCTCTGGCCGTCAACCTGCGCTCGGAGGCCCAGCTCATCGGCGACCGAGGTCACAGTGGCCCGCCGGATGACGCTGTCGGATCGGACCAGGACCGGGCAGTCGGCATCCCCGATGCCGAGCCCGTCGAGCAAGACCCGGCTCTCCTCGTCGGTGGCGAGGTCGTGCCAGGTGAAGGGAACGAGGTTGCGCTCCAGCAACTCCCTTACGGCGAACGCCTCACCCGACCGTCGTGAGCCGATCAGCCGCTGCTGACCCAAGCCGCGACCCTGCAGCCACTCCCGGCGCGTGACCATCGTTCGCAGGAGGAGGTCGCCGAGCTCGGCCGCGGTCGCAACGACCCGGCGGACCTCCTCCGGCGGGAGCGCTAGGAGCGATGTTGGTTCGGCCGCGAAACCCGCGGCCAGTGTCGGCTCGCCGGTGAACATGGAGATATCGGCGGCGAAGGTCCCCTCCCTGCATTGGGTGAAGTAGCGGTCACCCTCCGGCGCTTGATCGATGATGTCCAAGCCTCCGCTGAGGACCACGTACAGCGGGGTCTCGCGCTGGCCGTGCTCGAAGACGAGCTCCCCGCGTGCGAATGACAACTGGGTGCCGATCTCCGCCAGGTACTCGACCTGGTCGGGTGTGAGGCGGGGGAAGAGCGTCGGATCGTCGGGGTCGAGGAAGTCCTCTACCGGAGTCGGCGCGTAGTCGCTTGCCATATCTTCGCCGGGAGCTTAGGGGGCCGAGCCGGCGCACCCACCGCAGCCGATCGTGACCCCCATGCCTTGATCTTTGGGGTCTCTGCGGCGAATAGGTTCGCTGCTGCTGACCGGGGCCGGGTAGCTCCGATCAGGGCACTCGCCGCCCCGCCCACCCGACCCGGGGCTCGGGTCAGGGAAATCGCACGACACTGCGATCAAGCGGCATCTGATTGCGGCGTGTACCCGAACCACTGGCTGGGGCAAAGGGCAGCTGCCCGTTGGACCGCAGGCCGAGGATCTCGTCGGAGAGGTCCGGGCTGGTGATCTGGCCTAGGAACCGGAAGCCTCTGAAGACGAACGGCAGGCCGTCGCTGGCGAAACTGCGCGTGGTCTGGGCCTGGAGATGGAGGTGTGGCGTGGCCGAGTTGCCGCTGTTGCCGAGCTGTCCCAACACCTGGCCACGGCGAACGCGCTCTCCGACGCGGACTCGGACGGACCCCGGCCTCATGTGCGCATAGATCAGGTAGCTCCCCGGCCCGACGCGCAGCGTGACGTGATTGCCGGGGAGGTCGACGAACGTCGGCGGTGTTGGGTTGTCCGGCGGCACTTGATCCGGGAACCTGTCGACGGCCTCTACCACCCTTCCACCAGCGGCGGCGATCAAGGGCTGACCGTAGCTCAGGTAGCTGGACAAACGGGCCGGGTCTCCGACCCAGGCCCGATGTTGCCCATCGAGCCTCATCCAATCAATGGCGAAGCGTTGCGGGACGACCTGGTTGCCGTCCACCACGAGCAGGCCCCGACGATGATGTGTGCCGTTGTCGCAGCACCCCTCGCCCGCCCCCCAAATGCCGCTGCCCACGGGCGGACCCAGCTTCAACGGCGGTCGGGAGCGCAGCGGGACGCGACCGACCAAGCTCGTAAACCGTACTGATCGTTCGCCCGGCGGGGGGCGGGTCGAGCTCACAATGCGATGCTCTAGGACGCGGGGCAGGCCCGCCTTCCGTCGCACCAGGACGTCGAGCCAGACGACCGCCGAACCGGAGGGGCCGATCAGGGTCGTATCGGGTGGCGCCACTCCCGCCGGGGCGCCGCCAACCGGATTCATCCTCGAGGACAGTGCATCTCCGGCAAGCGAGAGCAGTACCCGGTGGGTCCTGGCATCGCGGACCTCGAACTGCTCGACGTCGACCGCGAACGGCGTCGAGCCGGTCAGCACGAGCTCATACGCGATGTGGAGGCGTCCGTCGGTGCCCCGCACGGCGCTCGGGCGCGTGAGCACCGACGCCGCGAGCCCAGTGAGTTCTGGGGCGGGACCGGTCTGAGCGGCCACCGTGCTCGCCTGCACCGAGGTCGATATCCCCGCCACCGCGATCAGCACTGCGACGGTGACCGCGAGCCGCCACGTGCGCCGCCCCGACACGCGGGCGGCCGACGCCCTCGTCGTATGCCACCGGTCCCCCATTGGCACACACTACAGCTGGGCTGGTGGTTGGTCCAGGAGCGCGGCCGCTCGGTTGGCCGCTCAGCCGCCGTCGGATCGGCTGCTCTGGAGCCACTCTCCGAGCGAGTCCAGCAGGCTGCCCATGCCGTGCTCGCGCCGGGCCGGCATCTCGTAGCCCTCAAAAAACGCGCCCTGCTCGGTGAAGACCAGTCTGGTGCCGTCGCGCTCGGCCTCGAACTCCGCTGTGGCGAGGGAGACCGAGATGCGGATCCCGTCCAGGGTCATTTCGTACGTGTACACGATGCGCTGGGCCGGGACGATGTCCTGGTAGATCGCCTCGTAGGTGTAGGCGTGGCCGTCCGGCGCGGTGCCCCGGCTGCTTTCTCGCCCGCCGACGCGGAAGTCGAGCTCCAGATACGCGTCGGAGTCGACGAACCAGCGCGCCTTCGCCTCCTGATCGGCCCAGGCCGCGAACGCTCGCTCGGGCGATGCCTCGTACCTGCGCTCGACGACGAAGGTGGCGTGCTCCACCGATCGCTCACTCATCGCATGCCCCCTTCCGGTTCGTCGCTACCTTCGGCGAGGTAGTCGCCAAGGCGGTCGAAGCGGCGCTCCCAGCTGGACCGCCGTTCGCCGATCCACTGCTCCACCGGGCGCAGCGCCGCCGGCTCGATCTGGCAGGTGCGCACACGGCCGATCTTCTCCGAGCGGACGAGCCCGCTGGTCTCCAGCACCTGAAGGTGCTGGACTACCGCCGGCAGCGACATCGGCAGCGGGCGTGCGAGTTCGCTGACCGAGGCTGGTCCGCGGCTCAACCGCTCGACGATGACCCGTCGACTGGGATCGGCCAGCGCATGGAAGACGCGATCGATGCTCTCGCCGCGGGACCGATACTTAAGCATCTACCTAACTATACTTTCCGCCTAGACAGCTACCAGGAGGTCACACGCAAGATGAGCAAGCTTAGGTGTCATATCTCGATCTCGCTGGACGGTTTCGTCGCCGGCCCGAACCAGAGCGAGGAGAACCCGCTCGGTGAAGGCGGCGAGCGGCTACACGACTGGGTGGTTCCGCTGGCCGCCTGGCGCCAAGCCCACGACAAGCAGGGCGGCGAGGTGAACGAGAGCGCACGGATATTCGAGGAATCGCGCGAGAACGTCGCGGCCGCCGTGATGGGCCGGAACATGTTCGGCCCGATCGGCGGTGGTGCCTGGGGCGACGAGCAGTGGACGGGCTGGTGGGGCGACGACCCTCCCTACCACTACCCCGTGTTCATTCTCACCCATCACCCGCGTGATCCGGTGGAGATGGAGGGAGGGACCACGTTCCACTTCGTCACCGACGGAATCGAGTCCGCGCTCGAACAGGCAAGGGAGGCCGCCGACGGCAAAGACGTCATGCTTTTTGGCGGCGCCGACGTCGCTCGGCAGTATCTGGCAGCGGGACTGCTGGACGAGCTCGAGCTCCACGTCGTTCCGGTGTTGCTCGGCGACGGTGCTCGCCTCTTCGACAACCTCGGGGACGCGGAGGTCCAGCTCGAGCAGGTCCGGGCCGTCGAGGCGCCCGGCGTCACGCACCTCAAGTACAGGGTCGTGACATGAACCGGGTCGCCAGCACCGCTAGACGGTGGGCCCTGCCCCTACCCGGGTACGGCGACAGCGTTCGCCGCGGTCACTATCCGCTCATGCGTCTCCTCCGGGTGGGAGACCATCGCGCAGTGACCGCTCGTGACCTCGATCGTGTCGGCGCCCATCCGCTGTGCGAACTGCCTCTCCGCATCGGGCGGAATCACCTCGTCGTTCTCGGCGACCAGAAACCACGAGGGCAGTGACTTCCACGCGGGCGTGCCCATCACGTCGTCGAACGTGGACAAGGGCAGAGGCTGCTGCACGGCGTACATGACCTTCGCCTTGACCGGGTCGATATCGGCGGCGAAGTGACCGAGGAAATCGTCCTCGGGGAGCCAGGCGAAGCCCTCCGAGTCGACATCGATATTCGCCAGGGCCGGGGTCGGAGGACCCTTTAGCAGCGCGCCGACCGACTCACCCTCGTCGAGCCCGAAGGCCGCGATGTAGACGAGGCCGACGACGTTCGGTGCGTCGGCGCCGAGAGCGGTGATGACCTGGCCTCCGTAAGAGTGGCCCGCGAGAACGGTCGGGCCGCTTTGGCGGGTAAGTACGTGGCGGACCCTCGCGACGTCATCCGCAAGCGAGGTCTCCGGAAGCTGAGGGGCGGTGACTTTGTAGCCGTCGGCCTGCAGGCGCTCGATTACGTTGCTCCAGCAAGAACCGTCTGCCCAGGCTCCGTGGACAAGGACGATGTTCGGCGATGCGGGCATGCGTCGACTCCTTTCGCGGGGAGCTTGTCGATTCCGTGCAACGGTATTCCGAGATCGTCAGCCCGGCGCGCAAGGTCGCGACCTCGGTGACGGCGACGCTGCGGTCAGCTCTCGAGGAGCGCCTTGTTCAGCTTGTTGAACCGCTCGACATGGGTGCGCATTGCACTGCGGGCCTGATCGGGTCGATGCGCGGCTACTGCCTTCGTAATCCGACGCAGGTCGCGCGGGATGTCGGCGCCGTATTCCTGAGCGGTAGGGCGAAGCGCGCCGACCTGGTGGAGGACCGCCTCGTGAATACCCTGCGCAATGCCAATCCGCAGGTTGTTCTTGGTCGCTCGCGCCAGCGCCTCGTGCCAGCGCGCGTCGACCTCGCCGATTGGCTCCCAGTCCCCGCCGCCCTCCATGACGGCGTCGGCTTCCTCTACGAGTCCCCTTAGCTGGGTGATGTCGTCGTCGTCGGCGCGCTGGGCTGCCCACCAGGCGTTTTCCGGCTCGAAGGACACCCGAAACTCGGCCAGGTCGCGGAGTGTCGCTCCATCGAGGTTCAGCAGGGTGGCGACCGCCTCGCCGACAACCGAGGACGGCGGGGCGACGGCAAAGGCTCCGCCGCCCTTCCCTGGCCGGACTTCGACGACGCCCGTTGCCTCGAGTGATCGCAGGGCTTCTCGGATGGTCGGCCGGCTCACCGCGAACGCTTGAGAGAGCTCGCGCTCCCCTGGGAGCCGTTCGCCCTGCTTGACCTGACCGGTGATGATGGCGGCGCGCAACTGCGTGACAACGTCGTCAAAGGAGCGGACTCGACGCACCGGGACGAACGCCGGTTCCTCGGGCAAATCCATGCTCACTGGCGTCGTAGGCGCAAATGGTTTGACCATTTGACCAGAATGTCATATGGTCTGACCGAATGCAAGCCGCCCAGATGGAGAGACCGTGACCAAGCCTGCCGCCCCCGCCACGTTCGTTCTGCCTCCTACCCGCAACGAGCCCGAGCTCGGCTACGCGCCGGGGTCTCCCGAGCGGGACGCGCTCGAGCAAGAGCTTCGCCGCATTCGCAGCGAGACGCCCGAACTGCCTCTGCGCATAGGTGGCACGGACGTGACCACCGGCCGCCTGCACCCCGTGGTCCCGCCGCACGCGCACGGCGAGCCCCTCGCCCACGCGCACTGGGGCGGCGCGCAGGAGGTGGAGCGCGCGATCGAGGCCGCCGCCGAGGCTTCCCATGACTGGTCGCGGATGGCCTGGGAGGACCGCGCCGCGATCTTCCTGCGCGCCGCAGAGCTGGCGCGCGGCCCCTGGCGCGCGACGCTCAACGCCGCCACGATGCTGAACCTCAGCAAGACGCCGCGCGAGGCCGAGATCGACGCGGCCTGCGAGACGGTCGACTACCTGAGCTTCAACGCCCGCTACATGCGGGAGATGTACGAGATGCAGCCGGAGTCGCTGCCCGGGCAGTGGAACCGCACCGAGTACCGGCCGCTCGAGGGGTTCGTGCTGGCGATCACCCCCTTCAACTTCACGTGCCTGGCGAACATCGCCTACGCGCCCGCGATCATGGGCAACGTCGTCGTCTGGAAGCCGGCGGAGCAGTCGGAGCTCGTGGCCTGGTACATGCTCCGCCTGCTCGAGGAGGCGGGTCTCCCTCCGGGCGTCATCAACCTCGTCTTCGGCGACGGGCCGGAGGTCGGAGAGGCAGCTCTCGCTCATCGCGACCTCGCGGGCGTGCACTTCACCGGCTCGACGGAGACCTTCCAGCACATCTGGCAGACGGTCGCCGGCAACCTGCGCTCGTACCGCAACTATCCGCGGATCGTCGGCGAGACGGGCGGCAAGGACTTCATCGTCGCCCACCCCAGCGCGGACATCGATGCGGTGGGCACCGCGGTGGTCCGCGGCGCCTTCGAGTTCCAGGGCCAGAAGTGCTCCGCGCCCTCCCGGCTGTACGTCCCGGAGAGTCAGTGGGACGCCCTGGCCGAGCGTCTTGTCGCCGACGTCGACCAGATGCGCGTCGGCGACCCCACCGAGAGCGACGTCTTCGTTGGTGCGGTGATCGACCAGGACGCGTTCGCCAAGCACGACGAGGCGATCGCCGAGGCCCGGGGCGCCGAGGGCACGGACATCGTCGTCGGCGGCCGCACGGACGACTCGGTCGGCTGGTTCGTCTCCCCGACGATCGTACGCACCCGCCAGCCGGACTTCCGCCTGCTTCGTGACGAGCTCTTCGGCCCGATCATGACCACGTTCGTCTATCCCGACGGGGACTGGGACCGACTGCTCGAGCAGGTGGACAAGCAGAGTCCATATGGCCTCACGGGCGCGGTCTTCGCGCGCGACCGATACGCCATCGCGGAAGCCGACGAGAAGCTCCGTTACACGGCCGGCAACTTCTACATCAACGACAAGCCGACCGGCTCGGTCGTCGGGCTTCAGCCCTTCGGCGGCTCGCGGGCGTCGGGGACCAATGACAAGGCGACCTCGATCTGGAACCTCAGTCGCTGGGTGTCGATGCGGACCATCAAGGAGAACCTCGTGCCGCCGACCGACTGGCGCTACCCGTTCATGGCGTCCACGAACGGCGCGAAGGAGGACCAGTCGTGACGAGAGCTGAGGAGCTCGAGGTGCATCAGCTCGATCCCAACCGACGGCTGAGCTGGCAGGAGGAGCTGGCGGACGCGTTCATCGAGGCCGGCGTCGAGGTCGCCGCCTGGGTGCCCGACAAGCGACTGGCGCCCATCGCCGCCCGACTGGCCGAGCGGGGAATTCCCCTGCGGACCCTCCCCCGCGAGGAGGAGTGCTTCGGCTACGCGGCCGGTTATCGCGCCGCGGGAGGAATGCCCCTGGTGATGATTCAGTCCTCCGGCCTTGGAAACTCACTGAACGCCATTGGGTCGCTGGTCGTCCCCTACGGCCTCGGCTTCCCCGCCGTCATCTCCATGCGGGGCACGCTCGGCGAGCGCAACCCGTCTCAGATGGCGCTCGGCCGGACCACAGTGGACACGCTGACCCTTCTCGGCGTGCAGGCGTTTCCACTATCCAGCTCCGACGGCGTCCGGGCAATCGTCAAGGGGGCGTTCGACGTCGCGGAGGGCGCGCGCACGCTGGCGCCAATCGTCCTCGAGGCCGACCTGGAGCCCGCATGAATCCGACCGACATCGTCCGCACGATCCTGCGAACCGCGCCGGGCGCGTTGTTCGTCTCCTCACTTGGCACGCCGACCTCGGCATTGCGCTCGGCCAGCGACGATGGCCCGCACCTCTACATGGGCGGCTCGATGGGTAGCGCGCTGGCGGTCGCGCTTGGCGTCGCCGAGAAGCGGCCGGCGCGTGACGTGGTAGCCATCCTCGGTGACGGCGAGGCGCTGATGGGAGCCAGCTCGTTCTGGAGCCTGGCCGGGATCGCGCCGGCGAACCTCCTCGCCGTCGTACTCGTCGACGGCCACTACACGATCACCGGGGGACAGCGACTCGGCGTGCCGGAGGTATTCGCGGACGTGGCGGCAGCGCTGGGGGTCAAGGCCGCGATCGCGCACAGCTACGAAGAGGTGGGATCGCATGTCGCGTCGCTGGAGCGTCCGGCCGTGCTCGAGGTGCGCTACGAGGAACGCACGTGGCCGGGACCCTCGCCGTTCGTCGATCCGCCGGTCACGCGCTGGCGCTTCGAGCAGGCCGCCCGCGGGTCATGAGCCCCCGATGATGCGCGCAGACGGCCTGGGTCACCGGGTGATGCGCGACCTGATCCTGCGCGCCGCGGAGAGCCAAAAGGTCAACAAGACCGTGTCTCGCTACGGCATGCGCCTTGGCGCGCGCAGGTTCGTACCCGCGGAGACGCTCGACGAGGTCGTGCCGATCTTCCGGACCCTCAACCGATCCGGCGTCCGCGCGGTCACCGGGCTCTTCGACGACTACGGGCTTACAAGGGAGCAGGTCGAGCGTCATGCGCGTGAGTACTCGCGGCAGATCGTGCGGCTCGCCGACGAGAGGCTCGACGCAAATGTGGGACTAAAGCTCACGCACCTCGGCGTGCACTTCGATCACGAGCTGATGTTCGACAGCGTCGCGCGCCTGCTCGACCTCGCGAACGGACACGGCATGAGTCTTCGCATCGACATGGAGGAGAGCGACATCGTCGACGCGACCCTGGATCTCTACCAGCGCCTGCGCGACAGCGGCCGCGACAACGTCGGTGTCGCGTTGCAGAGCTACCTCCACCGAGCGCCGGACGACCTCGAGCGCCTGCTGCCGCTCGGTCTCAACGTCCGGTTGGTGAAAGGCGCGTACCTGGAAGCACCGAGCGTCGCGCTGCAGCACAAGCGCGACATCGACGAGGCGTACATCGCGCTGATGGAACGCGCGCTTCCGAACGCCGAGATGACCGCCATCGCGACCCACGACCCCGCGATGATCCAGGTGGCCCGCTCGATCATCGACCGCGAGGGGATTCCGCCCGAACGCTACGAGATCCAGATGCTCTACGGCATCGCGGAAGCCGAGCAGCGCCGGGTCCTCGAGGCGGGCCTGCCGCTTCGGATCTCCGCGCCCTACGGGCCGACGTGGTTCAGCTATCTGATGCGCCGCTTGGCCGAGCGACCGGCCAACCTGACGTTCTTCTTGAGGGGAGCCTTGAACCGATGACCGACCCGTTCCGTTTGGGCTGAAGCGATCACAACGTCAGGGAGAGAGTTGGGATGACCCCGTTCACGAACGTCCATCACATCTGCATCGCCGTCGAGGACATAGAACGCGCGATGGCCTTCTACGAGTCGGTCGGGATCGGCCCGTGGCACGACTACCCGGACCTCACGGCATTCACCGACTTGGATGTGCCGAGCGTCGACGGCTTTCACAAGCTGATCTACAAGTGGGCGATGATCGGCGACCTGCAGCTGCAGCTCGTCGAGGCAGGGCCGGACGGCACGCCTCAGAGAGGCTTCCTCGAGGCCCACGGGCCAGGCGTCTATCACGTCGGATTCGTGGTGGAGGACGCCGACAGCGCGTGATCGCGAGGCGAAGGCACTCGGTCTTGAAACCAGCGCCCGCGGACGTCGCCCGGACGGAAGCGGCTTCACCTATTTCCACACACGCGACCAGGCGGGTGTCACGCTCGAGATCCGTCAGAGCCCCCCGGGAGAGCACCTGGCTGCCTCGGCGCGCTCCGCGCCCGACGGGACGCCTTTCCGAGAGGTGCACCACATCTGCGTGGCGGTGTCGGACATTGAACGAGCCGCCGCCTTCTACGAGAACCTGGGGATCGGCCCGTGGCAGCCGCTTCCACGCATGAACGACCTGGTCAGGCTCGACGGTCCGACTCCCGAGGCGTTTCACGACCTCGCCTACATGTGGACGACGATCGGCGACCTGCAGCTGCAGCTCGTCCAGCCCGGCGCCGGCCGCACGCCACAGGGCGACTTCCTCGACGCCCACGGCGAGGGCGTCTTCCACATCGGCTTCTCCGTCGACTCGGTCGACGAGGCCGAAGCGGCCGCCGCCGCGCTGGGACTCGACGTCATCCTGCGCGGGCGACGAGGCGACGGGAGCGGCTTCTCCTACTTCGACACCTATCCATCCGCGGGCGTCACGCTTCAGGTCCGCCGCGCCCCGGCGTCGTGATCCTGGTTCCCTCCGCCTCGGCATGCGCTCGCGTCTGACGTCACTCTCCGTTCCCGGCACGAGGGCCGACCGGCAGGAGAAGGCGCTCGGCCTCCCGTGCGACGAGGTCGTGCTGGACCTCGAGGACGCGGTGGCGATCGAGCACAAGGACGACGCGCGCGCGACGGTCGTCCGGACTCTGGCGAATCCGGGCTGGGCCTCCCGCACGGTGGCGGTGCGCGTCAACGCGGGCAGCCAGGCGGACCTGGAGGCCGTGGCTGGAGCCGCCGGCCTCGAGGGATTGACCGTGCTGCTGCCAAAGGTCGAGCGACCCGAGCAGGTTGCGGCGGCGGCCGAGCTTCTGACCGGCACAGGTATCGGCCTCCAGGCACTGATCGAGACGCCTGCCGGTTCCGTCGCGGCACACGAGATCGCGGTCGCGGATGAGTCACTGGTCGCGCTGCTGATCGGGTACGCCGATCTGGGTGCCGAACTCGGTCGCCGCGGAGCCGAGCGCGATCCGAGGCGCTGGCTGGTGCACCAGGAGAGGGTGCTGGGCGCCGCGCGGACAGCAGGCGTGCAGGCACTCGACGGCCCATTTCTCGATGTCGCCGACGAGGCAGGCCTGCGGGCGTCGGCACGGGCCGCGCGGGACCTCGGCTTCGATGGCAAGTGGGCGATTCACCCGCGACAGCTCGAGGTGATCGCCGGCATCCTCGGTCCCACGGCAGCCGAGCGCGCCGAGGCCGTTGCCGTCGAACGCGCGCTGTCCGACAGCCAGGGAGTCGTGGTCCTCGACGGCAGGATGATCGACGAGGCTCACCGGCGCCAAGCCCGGCGGATCCTCGCCCTCGGGGGGTCGGAAGCCGCCGCGCCGACGCACGGGCGTAAGACCGTGGTGCGACGTGACCCGCGCACGGAAGCGGTGGCGGCGCCGTACGCCGATGAGCTGCAGGTCGGACAGGTATTCGACGCTCCGGGACTTACGCTGGACGCGGGCCTGTCGACGCTGCACCGTGCGGCATGCGGGGATCGGTTGCCGCTCGCGCTGGACGCCGACCTGGCGGATCGCGTGACCGGCACCCCTCATGTGCTGGCACATCCGGCCATGGTCGCCGACGTCATCATCGGCCAGTCCACGCAGCCGAGCGGACGAGTGCTCGGGAACCTGTTCTACCGCGGCATGGCGCTCGCTCCGGTGCGGCTCGGCACCACTCTGCGCACCCGCACCGAGGTCGTCGCCATCGAACCGACGCGCGACGGAACGCGCGCGAAGGTGACTCTGCGTGCCACCACCACCGATCCCGCCGGGAAGCTGGTCGCGTCCTACCTGCGCGGCCCCCTGCTCCCCGCACAGGAGACCGTCCAGCCGTCGGGGGCGGTGCCCGACGCGCCGCTCGACTTCAGCGTGCCGGACTGGGACCTGGCCGCACATCCACAGGGTGAGCCGCTTGTCGCCGGGGACCGCTTCGACGTTGAAAGCCACGAGACTGTCACGCTGGCGCCGGAGTTGGCGCGAGCGACCCTGAACCTCGCGATGACGCACACGGATGCGCAGGCGAGCGCCCACGGTCGCAGGCTGGTCTACGGCGGCCACGCGATCGGCATCGCGCTCGCGCATGCATGTCGCGCTCTGCCGGGCCTGGTCACCGTGCTCGCCTGGCGGTCCTGCGATCACCTCGGTCCCGTGTTCGAGGAGGATCGACTCACCTCGCGAATCGAGGTCGTGGCGGTCGAAGGTCCGATCGTTGATCTGCGTATCGTCGTCTCGAACACAGACGGCGACGTGCTCGACTGGCGGCCCGCCGTGCTCTACGCCGCATGACCGCCGGCATCCTCAACGACCTGACCGTGATCGAGGGCTCCGCCTTCGTCGCTGCGCCGCTCGGCGGGATGACGCTCGCCCAGCTGGGCGCAGACGTGATCCGCTTCGACCAGATAGGCGGTGGTCTCGACCGCGATCGCTGGCCGCTGGCGGCGGGGGGACAGAGCCTCTTCTGGGCGGGGCTGAACAAGGGCAAGCGCTCGATCGAGATCGATCTGCACGCCGATGAAGGACGTGAGCTGGTCGGAGCGCTCGTCGCCGCGGCCGGAACCCTGCTGACGAACTTCCCCGCGCGCGGCTGGCTGGCCTACGACACGCTTCGCGCACGCCGGGACGACCTGGTGATGGTCGCTTTGACCGGCAACCCGGACGGGACGAGCGAGGTGGACTACACCGTCAACCCCGCCACGGGATTTCCGTTCGCCACGGGTCCGCGCGACTTCGCCGGCCCGCTCAACAGCGTCCTGCCTGCCTGGGACGCGGTCATGGGCGGTCTCGCCGCAACCGGGCTTCTCGCCGCCGATCGCCACCGAGCGCGGACCGGCGAGGGCAACATGATCAGGCTCGCCCTTTCTGACGTCGCCTTCGCGATGGTCGGCCACCTCGGTCGCGTCGCCGAGGCGGAACTGGGCGGTCGCGACATGCGCCGCGACGGCAACTACCTCTACGGCGCCTTCGGACACGACTTCGAGACCGCCGACGGCCGACGAGTGATGGTCGTGGCACTCACACCGCGGCAATGGAAGGCGTTGCTCGACGCCACCGGCTCGGGCGACCGGATGACGAAGATCACCGAGGCAACCGGATTCGACCTCGACACCGAGACGGGCCGCTTCGAGGCGCGCGACTTCATCGCTGCCGTCCTGCGTCCCTGGTTCGGCGAACGCAGCCTGTCCGCGATCCGCAAGTGCTTCGCCGGCACCACGGTCTCGTGGGGGCCGTACCAGACCTTCACGCAGCTGGTCGAGGAGGATCCACGAATCACGACCGACAACCCGATCTGGGAGCGAATCGAGCACCCCGAGGTGGGGACCTATCGGATGCCGGGCTCGCCGCTCAGCTTCAGCAATGTCGAACGCGTTCCGGTCCGCCGCGCACCCAGTCTGGGAGAGCACACGGAAGCGATCCTCAGCGAGCTGGCGGGCCTGAGCACGGTCGAGATCGGGCGCCTACACGATGCGGGGATCGTCCGCTGTCGCTGAGCGAGACGGGCGCGGTCTCCACGTTCGCCGAGACTTGTGCAACCACGCGACAGCGGCGAGAGTGGTAATTCGAAAGACGTCTTCGGCTCAGGATGACGCTGGTGGGCTGCCCCAAAAAGAGGACTCGCTCATGTCGCTGGGCACTGGGGCTCGCGATGCTAGCGGCGCCCCTCCTGGTCCCTGCCGGTGCTGCGACGGCACAACAGCAGGCGGCAGCCCAGCGCCTCGCTGAGGCCTACGCGCCGATAGCGATGCTGCGAGAGCAGCGGGACCCGCCCTGCGACACCGCCGAGGAGCAGTATCAGCCGACCAGCGTCAACACGGTGCTCGGCAACACGCGCGTGACGCTCACCCGCTACGTCCCCGACAAGGGGCTCGAGGACGTCAAGAAGGCGCCGACCGCGCGCGACATCGCCGGTCTCGGCGACGACTACTACCTCAACCTCCGTGGCGACCCGCTGGGCGAGACCTGCGTCTACGCCAAGGACTTCGCGCGGATGGTGAGGGAGGGTAGGGCGCCGAAGATCGCCTACGCCCACATCGCCCGCGAAGCCGGCCAGTCCGGCTTCGCCCTGCAGTACTGGTTCTTCTGGTACTTCAACCAGTTCAACGACCTCCACGAGAGCGACTGGGAGGGGATGCAACTCACCTTCGACGCCGACACCCCGGAGGAGGCGTTGGCGGACGAACCGAGCGAGATCATTCTCTTCCAGCACGCCGGCGGCGAGCGAGCGGGCTGGGGCGACTCGAAGGTGCAGAAGGACGGCTCCCGTCCGATCGTCTACCCGGCCGCCGGGTCGCACGCGACCTTCTACGACTCCACGGTCTACGTCGAAAATGGCCAGCACGGCTCGGGCCTCGGCTGCGACAACACGAGCGAGCCGCTGCGCGAGGTGCGCCTGCGGCCCGTGCTCCTGCCCGATCAGGCTTCGGAAGGCGGCCGGTTCAAGTGGCTCAGCTACGAGGGGCACTGGGGCGAGCGGGAAAAGAGCTACAACAACGGGCCAACCGGACCGGCGACGAAGACCCAGTGGCGCGAGCCGTTCAGCTGGATGGCCGACCAGCGAACCACCAGTCCGCGGCTGCCGGGCGGCTCGATCGCCGGCCCGCAGGTAACCGGGGCCTTTTGCGGAGCCGTGGCCGGCCTCTCGAGCCTGGTCAACCTCAACGCGAAGTCGCGACCGGCGTCGATCGCCATCCTGGCGCTGATCGCAATCGTCATCGGCGTCTTCGTCGGCGTCACGCGCTGGCGGCCGGTCGACCTCGAGCGATTGCGGGCGCGCCGCTCCTTCGGCCAGCTCATCCGCGCCGCGCGACAGCTCTACGGGCGCCACTGGAAGGTCCTGGTGCCGATCGCGGCAGTCGCAATCGTGATCATCGGCGGCACCAATCTGCTCGCCGACCTGCTCGCCGGCGGCAGCTCCGCCACCGACGTCGCCGGACGCTCGGAGGTCAACGTGGCGCTCCTCGACCTGGTCCAAACGCTGGGCCGACCGGTCGCCGCGGCGATCGTCGCCGCGATCGTGATCGTCTATGTGCGGGACCTGGTCGCATCGCGCCCTGCCGGCTTCCGCGCCGCCCTGGGCGGCGTTCGCCACCGCCTCTGGCGCGTCGTCTCCGCGCAACTGCTGGCGACCCTGGGGGTGATCCTGATGGCGATAACGCTCATCGGCATCCCCTGGGCGATCTGGAAGCTGGTCGGCTGGGCCTTCGTGCAGCAGGAGGTGTTGTTCACCGACAAGTCACTGCGCGAGTCCTTCCGCGGGAGCTCCGACCTGGTCCGCGGCCGCTGGTGGCACGCGGTCCGCCCCATTGTCTTCTTCAGTGTGCTCACGGCCGTCGCAGGACCCGTGCTGACCTTCGCGCTCATCTTCACCCCCCTGCCGCTGGTCTTGATCAACCTTCTCGGGTCGTTGATCTTCGCTCTGTTGATTCCGTACGTCGCACTCGGCAAGACGCTTCTCTACTTCGACCTGCAGGCCCGCGGCGAGGCCGAGCCTGCGAAGCCGCGACGCTCGTGGCGCCCCTGGCGACCGCGACAGTTCGGCCGGGTTCCTCCCACGCCGGCGCCGGCAACAAAGTGACATCTCTAACCCAGGCAAAGGGAGCGCATCAGCCGACCGGATAGAGCGCGAGCGCGTTCTCCCGCAGCACCCGCCGGCCGGCCTCCTCGGCCTGCCGGGCCGGCAGCGCCTCGCCGAGCACCTCGGCGAGCGCCTCCCGCCACCACGTCGCGGCGAGGGGATAGAGCTCAGGCGCTCGGGCGGCGTCAGAGGCGTAGAGCAGCTTCGATGTGGGCGCCAGCTCGAGCGCCTGCCGGACCATCTCCGCCGGGCGGGAGACGTGCGGGATCGTGAGCGAGAGGTCGAAGAAGACGTTCGCGTAGACGTGCGCGAGCCACCCCGCCTCGCGTACGAACGGGTAGCAGTGGAGGAGGACGAACGGGGTCGTCTCGAAGCGCTCGATCACCGGCTTCAGGTGGCTAGGGTCCGCGCGCGGAAGCATGAGATCGGGGTCCCCGAAGCCGCAGTGGACCTGGACCGGAAGCGGCTCCGAGGCGTTCGCCTCGAGCGCGTCGAACAGGAGCAGGTCGACGAGCGGCTTCGCGGCCAGCCTCGGGGGACGGGCCGCGAGAGCCTCGGCGGCGCCTCGGGTGTCCGGAGAGGCGACGTCGAGCCCCGAGCGGTAGGCAGCGATCGTCTTCAGGCCGACGTACCCACGCCCGCGCGCGGCCGCCACCTCGGCCCGCACGAGCTCGCGAAGCTGGCCGAGCTCGAGGCCACGCGCCATGCCGTCGTCGCCCAGCGCCTCGATCCTCAGCACCGGAGCGGCGGCGCAACCGGCCAGCTCGCCCATGCGCTGCCAGCTTGGACCGTGGCCCGGTGGGGGGAAGCCCTCGTCGACAAGGAGCCATTCGCTGCCCGTCGCGCGCAGCAGGGTGGCCGCGTACTCGTCCGGGTCGGAGGTCCGCCGGCGCTCGTAGACGGCCTGCTCCGTCGCCTCGCAGCCCAGGAGCCCGGCGAGCACGGGGATCGCCCGGAGATAGGTGAGGCCCGTCGCGACGTGGGGATGCTGGCGCGGATCCGGGCTCTCCGAGAACAGGCCCCGGAACGCGTCGAGCGTCGCGGGCGCGTCCACGATCCCGTGCGCGTGGTGGTCGACGAGCGCGACCTCGTTCAGTACTTCAAGAAGTGGCCCTGCTGCTCGAATTCGTCGTCTCCCGCGGAATAGGCGTCCCACTCGGAGCCCCGCACGGCCAGGTAGGAGCGGGCCAGGACGGGCCCGAGGGCGTCCATGAGGACGGCGTCCGCCTCGAGCGCGTCGAGCGCCCCCCGCTGGGTCGCGGGCAGGCGGCGGATCCCGCGCAGCTCGCGCTCGGCTTCCGGGATCGTGGCCGGGTCGACCTCGACGGGCTCGGGCGGCTCGAGGCCGCGCTCGAGCCCGTCGAGCCCAGCCGCGATCAGTCCGCCGACGGCGAGATAGGGGTTGCAGCTCGCGTCTCCCGCCTTTAGCTCAACGTTGCAAGTGGCCTCCTCCATCCCCCAAAAAAGAGACGGAAGACGGAGGGGCGCCTCGCGGTTGTCGTGCCCCCAGCACGTGAATGCCCCCGCCCAGAACTGCGGGACGATCCGGTGGTAGGAGTTGAAGCTGGGCGCGGTGAGGCCACAGAGGCCCGGGAGGTGCTGGAGGACTCCCGCCAGGAAGGTCCGCCCTTCGGCCGAGAAGCCGTCCGGCGCCCGCGGGTCGTGGAAGCGGTTGCGCCCGCCCTCGACGTCCCAGAGCGAGAAGTGGATGTGCACGCCGTTGCCGGCGACCTCCGGCCACGGCTTGGGGGCGAGCGAGGCGACGAGGCCGCGGGCTGCCGCGACGCCGCGGATGGTCTCGCGGACGAGGAGCTGGTCATCGGCGGCTTGGAGCGCCGGGCGGTGGGGGGTGGAGATCTCCTGCTGCCCGTGCCCGAGTTCGGCGTAGTACTGCTCGAGCGGGATCTCCTGCGCCTCGAGCCCCTTGACGAGCGCGTCGACATAGTCCTGCGAGGCGCTCATCCCGATCGTCGAGAAGCAGAGGCTCGAGTCGACGGGCACGTACGCGCCGTCGACTTCGACCGCGAGCGAGAACTCGTTCTCGAACCCGACCTCGAGCCACGCGCCGCGTTCTGCGAGCCGCTGAGCCATTCGCTTCAGGAACGCGCGCTGGTCGACGGGCGCGGGCTCGCCCTCGAGCGTCAGCTGGTCGACGAGCATGGCGCCCGTGCCGGGGGCGTACGGGAGGATCCGAAACGTCTCCGGATCCGGAACGAGGCGGATCTCCCCTACCGGCCCCATGCCTCTCGACCGGCTGAAGCTGGTCGAGCCCGTTCATTGCCTGCATGGCGACCGTCAGCCCGATGCCGCTCCGGATGCGCCCCTCGAGCCCCCGCACGGAGGAGGCCTTTGCGCGCACCGTGCCGTCGTTCCCGCACCATAGGAAGCGGACGAGGCGGAGGCCCGCCTCGCTCGCCCGCTCAACCACTTGGGATGCGCTCAACTCGGAGATCATCGCCCGCTCGTTCGCAACGGCAGCCACGGCAACACCCACAAGCGAGAGGCAGAAGCCTTCGCCGTCGGGATTGTGGGGCTCCACGCCGGGTTGCGCAAGCCCCTCGGCCTGTCGATTTCCGTATCTCTCGCTCGACGCATCAGTAGAAGCCGAGCTTCAACGGCATCGAAACGACAACCACAGGAGGCGACGCAAGTGCGACTGACATTGACCACCTTCTTGACACTGGACGGCGTGATGCAGGCGCCGGGCGGGCCCGACGAGGACCCCAGCGGCGGGTTCGAGCACGGCGGCTGGCTCGTGCCCTATGCCGACGCCGACATGGGCCAGGCCGTCGCGGGATGGTTCGGCGAGGCGGACGGGTTCCTGCTTGGACGCCGGACCTACGAGATCTTCGCCGCCTACTGGCCGCGCGTGACCGATCCCGACGACCCGGTCGCCGGCCGCCTCAACAGCCTGCCCAAGTACGTCGCGTCGCGGACCCTCGGAGGCGTGTCCTGGGCGGGTTCGACGCTGATCAAGGGCGACCTCGCCGCCGAGGTCGCCGAGCTCAAGCGCAGGCCCGGTCGCGAACTGCAGGTCCACGGCAGCGGCGCCCTCGCGCGCACGCTGATGCGGCACGACCTCATCGACGAGTACCGGCTGCTGACCTACCCGATAGTGCTCGGCAAGGGTGAGCGGTTGTTTGCGAACGGCGCCAGACCGGCCGCCCTGCGCCTCCTGGACAGCAAGACCACGGGGGCCGGCGTCACCATCGACCTGTACGAACCCGCCGGCCAGCCGACGTACGGCTCGTTCGAGCTCGATCAGTAAACCGTGGTGGCGGGCCTTCGTCTACACAAGGTCGACCCGGAGGTGAGAAGTGGGAGCAATACACGTGCACGAGTTCATGAGCCTCGACGGCGTGATCGACGCGCCGACGTGGACGTTCGACTACGGCTTCACCCCCGAGATGGAGAAGACCGTCGGCGAAGTCACCGACCGCTGCAGAGGCATCCTGCTCGGGCGGACCACCTACGAGATGTTCGAGCCGGCGTGGTCGAAGCGCACCGTCGAGGACGATCCGGGGGCGCCATTCTTCAACGACACGACCAAGTACGTCGTCTCGGCGACGCTCGCGAATCCGACGTGGCGCAACTCGGAGATCATCGGGCGGTACGACCCCGACGCGATCCGTGGCCTGAAGGACGAGGTCGACGGCGACATCTACACGAGCGGCAGCGGCACGCTGGTCCGAGCGATGCTCGCGGACGGCCTGGTTGACGAGCTGCATCTGCTCGTCTACCCGCTCAGCCGCGGGTCCGGCCCGCGGCTGTTCGCGGAAGGCGCCGCACCCGGCAAGCTGTCGCTTGCGGCCTGTGAGGCGTATGACAACGGGGTGGTCTATCTGAACTACCGACCGCTGGCGTGAGTCCAAAGAAGATTTCGTGGCGCGGGGCGCACGTCGTGGCGTCCTAGACTCGGGTCGCGTGCAGCAGCGAGCACCCAGCCCGACCGAGGCGTGGGACGAGTTCTTCAGCGATTTCTATCTGCGTGCGTACGCCGATGACGAGCGTCAGGGTGAGGCGCAGGCGCAGGCGCTGGCGGCCGCTCGCCTCTCGGGCTGTCCCGCGGGCGGCGACTTGCTCGACGTCCCATGCGGATTCGGCCGCCACTCCGTGCCGTTGGCTCGCGCCGACTATCGCGTCGTCGGAGTCGACCGCTCGGAGTCGCTGCTCGCCGAGGCACAGCGGCGGGCGGGCAGCGAGCGCTGGCCGAAGCTGGTGCGGGCGGACTATCGCGAGCTCCCCTTCGCCGACGAGAGCTTCGATGCCGCCCTGAACCTCTTCACCTCGCTCGGCTATCTCGGCGATGAGCAGGACGCCAGGGTGCTGGGGGAGATCGGACGGGTGCTGCGCCCGGGCGCCCGCCTGGTGATCGAAACCATGCATCGGGATCTGCTCGTGCGCGAGTTCCGCGAGCAGGACTGGCGGCTGCTCGGAGAGGGTCGCCTGCTCCTCGAACAGCGAACCTTCGACGCCGGCTCGGGCGTAGCGCAAACGACCCAGACGCTGATCGACCACACGGGCGAGCGGGACTCGCGCTCCTTCTCGGTCCGCGTCTACACCGCCACCGAGCTCGTAGCCATGCTGGGACGCGCAGGATTCGAGGAGGCGAAATGCCACGGCGACCTCGAGGGCGCGCCGTTCGCGACCGACACGCGACTGGTCATCGTCGCGAGACGTTAGGCGACGAACCGGGAAGGACCCCGGCAGGTTCGGATATGCGGCCGGCGGCTGGGGCGGCCGGGCGGGCGAATCCTCGACCGCCGCAGCTACCTAAGCTGCAACGCGTGTCCGGGGTGCTGACCTCGCAGGCTGCCGACTTCCCCCGCTGGTATCAGGAGGTGCTCGCGAAGGCGACGCTCGCCGAGACGGGACCGGTTCGCGGCACGATGGTCATCCGACCGTACGGATACGCCATCTGGGAGCGCATCCAGGCAGAAATGGACCTGCGCATCAAGGCGGCCGGCGCCGAAAACGTCTACTTCCCGCTGCTCATACCTGAGAGCCACCTGCGGCGCGAGGCCGAGCACGTCGAGGGATTCAGCCCCGAGCTCGCCGTTGTGACCGAGGCCGGCGGGCGGCGGCTCGAGGAGCCTGCGGTCATCCGTCCCACGAGCGAGACCGTGTTCGGCGAGTACATGGCGCGCTGGGTGCAGAGCCACCGTGATCTGCCGCTTTGCCTGAACCAATGGGCCAACGTCGTGCGCTGGGAGCTACGTCCCCGCCTGTTCCTGCGCACCAGCGAGTTCCTGTGGCAGGAGGGCCACACCGCGCACGCCTCCTGTGCGGACGCCGCGGCCTACGCTCGGCGCATCCACGGTGGCGTCTACCGCGCAGTCTTGGAGGACGTCCTGGCGATCCCGGTGCTGACCGGCCTCAAGACCGCCGCAGAGCGGTTCGCGGGCGCCACGGCGACGCTCACCTGTGAGGGGATGATGCGTGACGGCAAGGCGCTGCAGCTGGCGACCAGCCATGAGCTGGGCCAGAACTTCGCGCGAGCTTTCGACATCACCTATACCGACACGCATGGGTCCGCGGAGCTCTGCTGGACGACATCGTGGGGCAGCTCGACCCGCATAGTCGGCGGGGTGATCATGGCCCACGGCGACGACGCGGGGTTGCGCCTGCCGCCGCAGGTCGCACCGGTGCAGGTCGTCCTCGTCGCCGTCAAGGACGTCCCGGGCGTCGCCGAGGCACTCGAGCGACTCCAGCGTGAGCTGGTCGCCGCCGGGACGCGCGTCCGCGTCGACGACCGCACCGACGTTGGCCTGGGGCGCCGGCTCACCGACTGGGAGCTCAAGGGCGTGCCCGTGCGACTCGAGGTCGGCCCGCGTGACCTTGCAGCCGGCGTCGTCAGCCTGGTCCGCCGCGATCGGCGGGAACGCGAGCCCGTCGGGCTCGATGGTGCCGCGGCTGCGGCGACCAACGCCCTCGGTGCCGTCCAGCGGGCGCTGCACGAGGACGCCGCAGACCTGCTGGCACGCCGCACGGTCGACGTGGACGATGTGGACGCCGCCGTCGACGCTGCGCAAGACGGCTTCGCCCGCCTCCCGTGGGCGTCCTGTGGGGACGAGGGCGAGCGCCGCCTCAACGCCGCGGGCATTTCGATCCGCTGCGTGACGACCGCCGAAGGCGCCGTTCCGGACAATCTCGACGCACGCGACCTCGTGGCGATCGCCGGCCGCGCGTACTGAGCTGGCGTCCCTTGCAGGCGTCTCGAGCGCCCAGGTTGCGGCGCGGCGTCACCGCGGCTTCAATCGGGGACGATCGAAAAGCGGTACTTACCCGCTACACGCCCGAGCGCCTCGACATCGCTTGCGGAAAGTGGGGGCGCTTGCGTCCCCCGGGTCCCAGGCGAGCCGATCTCCGAGAACATCCCTTCCATTCCCGCCGGCGAGTACATGAACAGCATGCGGGCATGACTGTCGCCAACGTTGCTGAAGTGATGCCGAGTGCCCCGCGGCACAAAGATCACGCTGTCCGCCTCTGCCCGGTGCACGTCATCTACAACATGGAAATCCAGGACCCCCTCGAGCAAGATGAAGGTCTCGTCCTCGGCATGGTGGATGTGCGGCGGCGGTCCGGTGTGCGCGGGCACAAGGGCTTCGAGCATGGCGAAGGTCCCCCCGGTCTGCGCACCGGACAACAGCGTCGTGTACGTGTCTCCCAGAAAGAACACCGTGTCGCCGCTTCCCGGGGGAACGTGCACCGGTTGAAGGGTTTGTTCCATCATCGCGTCCTCCGCGAAGGTGCTGGATCGCCCACAGACGGACGCTAACGCCGCCCGCGGCCGCTCGCAAGCCGCACCAACGCGATCATGTCTCCTATGGCCGAGACACGCGCGAAGAACCTCGAGCAACCCGACCAGACGATCGAGCTTCCACTCTTCACCGCGAAGATCGTCGAGGTCGGCGACTTCACCGTCGGATACGTCGTCTATCAGCCCGGCTGGCGCTGGTCGACGCACGTCCGGCCGAGCGTCGGCGGGGAGTGGTGTCAGGCCCGTCATGTCGGGGTCGTGCTCTCCGGTCGAGTCGCGGTGTTGCTACAGGACGGAACCGCGCTCCGTTTCGGGCCGAATGACGTCTTCGACATTCCCCCGGGACATGACGCCTGGGTGGTGGGCGACGAGCCGTTCGTGCAGCTCGAGTGGACCGGACTTCACACATTCATCGGGACCCACAGTGCGGGCGGAGGAGTACTCGCGACGCTCCTCTTCACCGACCTCGTGGATTCCACGGCCGCGGCCGCGAGGCTCGGCGACCTGCGCTGGCGCGAGCTCCTTTCGTCCCACTTCGCGGCCGCGCGGTCGGCTCTCGATCGGTTCGGAGGCCGCGAGGTGAAGACGACAGGCGACGGGCTGCTTGCGACGTTCGACGGACCTGCGCGTGCACTTCGCGCGGCGACTGCCATTCGCGCTGCCGCCCGAAACGACGGGCTGGGCGTCCGTGCCGGCATTCACGTAGGTGAGGTCGAGCTCGTGGCCGGCGACGTGCGTGGGGTCGCCGTCCACGCGGCTGCTCGGATCCTGGCGCGTGCTGGAGAAGGCGAGATTTTCGTGTCCGAGACCACCCGCGTGCTCGCCCGGGGCACCGGCCTCGAGTTCGAGGATCGCGGAACGCACGAGCTGAAGGGGCTGGACGGCGAATGGCGACTCTTCGCTTTCGTCCCAGCGGCGGGCGTCGGGTGAGCGCCAAGGAGCAGGGTGTGGGGTCTCCCGTCACGCCGCTGCCCGCCTCGGGCTCGCTGGATCCGGGCTCAGAGCTTCAGGATGGTGGCGAGCGCGCCGGCAAGGTCAGCGGCCGGAACGTCTCCGGGCCGCCGCGCGCGCCAGCCGACGAAACCGTCGGGCCGGACGAGCACGGCGCCGTCGGGCTCGACCCCGTAGAGCGCCTCGAAGCGGCCGGCCGGCGCCTGCAGCTGACCCGCGTCGCCAACGCTGAGCACCTCGAGCGGCACCCGTCGCGGTGCGGTGGCTTTTTCGGCGGCGGGACGCCAGGCAGCGCCGTCCGACCCCGTGAGCAACACGAAGCCGGCGCCGAAGGCGTCGAGGGTCGACACGCGCTCGCCGTCGCGCTGGACCCACAGGTGTGGCGCGCGGCCTCCGGGGCACGCGTTCTGCACGTACTCGGCTATCGGGTTGTCGACCGGCGGCGGCGGGATCCCGTCGGGCGCCACGGCGCCGTCCTCGTAGCGGAAGCCGAGGTCCATGCCCTGGCGCCCGCCCGCCGGCCGGGCGGCGATGCCCGCACGCACCGTGTCGAGGTCACCCGCGCGCACCGCCTCGACCATCTTGATCATGCCGCCGCCGCGCTTGGCGCTGTAGGCCACGTTGGTCTCGGCCACCGCCCGCCGCTCGGTCTCGTAGGTGTCCAGCAGATCGGGACGGGCCCAGCCGGAGACCACCGCCCCCACCTTCCACGCCAGGTTGTGCGACGAGTGCAGCCCGGTGTTCATTCCGACGCCGCCATCGGGCGTCGTGCGATGTGCCGCGTCCCCGGTGAGCAGCACGCGCCGGTCGCGGAACGCCGTGGAGAGCTCGGCGCCCATGATCCACGACTTGATGCTGATGACCTCCACGTCGAGATCCTCGACCCCGGCGGCGGCGCGGATGGCGTCAACGCAGCGCCGCTCGGTGAAGTCTTCGACGGTTTCGCCCTGGGCCAGGTTGACGTGGAGCAGCCAGACGTCGTCGCCGTTGATGGCCACAAACGATCCGGTGAGGTCGGGCGTGATCACCGCATAGCTCCAGCCCGGCCGGTCGCGCACCAGCGGGCCCAGCGGGGCCCGATGGAAGATGTTGACGAAGTGGCCCATGTCGGCATCGCCGGCCCGGCCGATCCCGCACGCCTCCCGCACCGTGCTGTCGTTACCGTCGGCGGCGATCAGGTACTGGGCGCGGACGGTGCTCGTTCGGCTCCAATCGCGGGCGCTGATCGTCGCGGTTACGCCGTCGTCGTCCTGCTCGAAGCCGGTCATCTCGAAGCCATAGTTCAGATCGGCGATGGCGTGGGTCTGGGCGCGGTCGCGCAACGCCGACTCCGTGATGTTCTGCGGGCAGCGAAGCCCCGTCACCGGGCTATGGGGCTCGGGCGCTCTGTCGTCGGGCTCGACCGTCTCGGTGCGACCGAGCTCCTCACCAGAGAGCGTGGTTGTCCACACCATGCGTTCGCAGAACTCACGCGGAACGCCCCGCCGGCGCACCGCGTCCTCGGCCCCCCACAGCCGCAGGAGCTCGGCGGTGCGTTGCATGATCCCGACCGCCTTGGGGTGCTCGAGCGTGCCCGGGTACTTGTTGACGAGCATCGACGGAACTCCAAGATGCGAAAGAGTCAACGATGCGGCCAGGCCCGCCGGCCCCCCACCGACGATCAACACCGGCGTCTCGCTGCGCATCCCCGTCCTCTCGGACGCCTGGCTTATAGGCTCGGCGCGCGTGCTCCCGACCGGGCCGCCGCGTTCTTCCAATCGCCGCCTGTCGGCCGCGGTCGAAGCGCGGCGGCGCGCGCCCAGCTTGCACGCTGCGCACGGTACGCCGGCGGAAGGTCGCCGCTTGCCGCGGCGGCTCGGTCGAGCCATTCGAGCGCGTGCTCGAAATCGCCCAGACGCGCGTAGGCGTCGGCGCGATCGAAGCTCGCCTCGATCACCTCCTGGTGGCGTACCTCTCGCGCTACGCGCTCGTCCCACCGCCGATCGTTCGGCGCCTCGTGCGGGAGGTCGGGGACAGCACGCGGCCGCCCGTTGTATTCCGCCAGCGAGGGCTCGCCGGGCGCAGCGGGACGGCCATTCCGTTGGTCGTGACCCGGACCGGCGATGCGCGCCCCATTGCTGGATGGTCGACGCGATGACGAGGTGGACATGCTCCGCTCCTTGAACGACGTTGCGTGTCGAGCAGAATCGACACTCTGTGCCGGCCAGGTGCTGGAGCCGACGGCGGCCCGCCATTTGGCTGGAGCGAAGCGCGTTCTAAGCGTAACACCGACCAGGCCAGCGGCTACGCCAGGTTCGTTCGAGCGGGCCGAAGACCGGTGAGTTTTCGATACTGCAGAGGTCAACACTGACATGACGACGATGCACATGCTTGAAACCGCCGAGGTCGACGTCGCCTACGACGTAGATGGGCCGCTGCCCACCACCGACGGACGCCCACCGCTGTTCATGATCGGCCAGCCCATGGACGCCAGTGGCTTCGCCACGTTGGCGTCGCATTTCCCCGACCGCACCGTGGTCACCTACGACCCGCGCGGCCTCGGCCGCAGCACCCGCAAGGACGGCCGCGTCGACAATGCGCCTGCGGTCCAGGCGCACGACGTGCACGCCGTCATCGAGGCGCTCGGCGCCGGCCCGGTCGAGATGTTCGCGAGCAGTGGAGGCGCGGTGGCCGCGCTCGCGCTCGTGGCGGCCTACCCCGACGACGTGACCACGCTCGTAGCACACGAGCCGCCGCTCATCCCGGTGCTCCCCGACGCCGCGGCGACCGAGCGCGCCCAGGCCGGCATTCGCGACACGTACGAGGCCAAGGGATGGGGCGCCGGCATGGCGGCCTTCGTCGCGATGACGTCGTGGCAAGGCGAGTTCACCGACGAGTACTTCGCGCAGCCCGCGCCGGATCCCGCCGCGTTCGGGATGCCGACCGAGGACGACGGCTCCCGCGACGACCCGCTGCTATCCGACCGGTCCTGGGCTGTCAGCAGCTATCGCCCCGACGTCGACGCGCTGGCGGCGGCGCCCACGCGCATCGTGATCGCCGTGGGCGAGGAGTCGCTGAACACGTTCACCGGACGCACCGCGGTGGCCACCGCCGAGCTGCTCGGTCAGCAGGCGACCGTGTTCCCAAGCCACCACGGCGGCTTCCTCGGCGGCGAGTTCGGATACGCCGGCCAACCCGAACCCTTCGCCCGCAAACTGCGCGACGTCCTAGACGACGACAACTGACGGCCCTCGTGGCGGCTCACGCGTCGACCCCGCGTACGCGGAATCGGCGCCACCGCGCGCTGAGGCCCTGACCGTCGACAGAGCGACCGTCGCGCGTTGGCAGCATCGTCCAGATCCCGAACCCGATCAGCGCGCGTTCGGGGATCAAGGTGTGGGCCTCGTACACCTTGTGGCCGTCGACCCGCCAGGCCGCGATCGATTCGCTTCGGTCGAGCGTGATCTCGCCAGCGCGAAGCCGGGTGAAGTCATCGTCGAAGTCCTCGTACGGCGACTCGACCACGTGGTAGAAGAGCTCGCCTGCTCCGCCCTCGGTCGGGGCCACCTGCTCGTGCATCGCGAATGCGCGGGTGGAGGTGCCGACGACCGCGAAAACGCGCTTGCTCACCACGGGATCGAAGACGTGGAAGGCGGCCATTCCCCGACGGAAGTCCGCCGGTTCCCCGCCGATGTTCTCGACCGCCATGTCGACGGCGAACGTCGCGGGCCGATCCGGCGGCAGCTCGAACAGGCGCGTCGAGGCGATGAGGTACTTGGCGCTGTGGGCGAGGGAGAAGCGCGGAATCGTCACTCGCACCTCGCCCTCGCCGACGGCCAGCTCCGCGCCCGGGTCCAGCGGGATGTGCTCGCCGCCCGTCGGGAGCGGCAGGCGCAGCGGGCTCCAGCGCGCAGCGTCGAGGTCCGGCCCCCTGAGCTCGTCGTACGTGACGAAGCCGTCGCGGGCCGCCGTCGCGATGTGCGTCTCAGGCATGTTGGTTCTCCTTCACATGGATAGTCGGGGCGGTCGACCCGTAGGCGGCCACGAAACCCTGTCGCCAGCTCGCGTAGCGCGGCTCCCAGCCGAGCTCGCGCTTGGCCTTGGCGTTCGAGGCGCCGCGCGCCTCGGTCCCCATCACGACCGCTACATCGCCGGCGAACAGCCGCGCGAGCCAACGGGGAAAGCGGCGGGGCGGCTGGGCGCCGAGCGCCTCTGCGAGCACCGGCAGCCACTCGCGCACGGGCGCGGGCTCGTCGTCGACGACGTTGAAGACGCCCGGCCCGTCGTGTTCGAGCGCGAGCACGGTCGCCGCGGCGGCGTCGTCGAGATGGATCCACGAGGCGACGCCCCCGCCGTCTCCGACGATCGGGTACTGCCGCTTGCGCACCGGCTCGATCAACCCGTCGTTGGCCGCCCCGTAGAAGATGCCGTAGCGAAGCGCAATTCCGCCGGCATCCGTCACGGCCTCGTCGAGGTAGTTCATCGCGGCCCACGATTCGCGCGCCTTTGCGGGCGGGGCCGGATCGAGCGGGTCGTCCTCGGTCTTGACAAATCCGCCCTCTCGCGCGGTCCGATAGCTGGCGAAGCTCTGAGCGACGAACCGGTCGGCCCCCGCCTCGCGCGCGGCCGCGACCAGAGCGTCGGTGCCCTCGGTCCGCAGCCTGTTCGTCCCCGCAAACGTGCGGTCGAAATTGCGCGAGAAGTTCACGTCCGCCAGGGCCGTCGCCTGGTGGACGATCGCGTCCGGCTCGGCCTCGAGCACCGCCCGGCGCACGGCCGCGCGATCGAGCAGATCGAGCACGACCGGCTCGGCGCCGAGCGCTCGTATGTGTTCCGCCTTCCGAGCCGACCTCGAGGTGCCGATGACCTCGTGGCCCCGAGCGAGAAGCTGGGGGACCAGCCTGGTGCCGATTGCACCGCTCGCTCCTGCAACGAAAACTCGCATGGTGTTCTCCTTTGGTCACATCACCCGCGCCGCGCGGGTCTTACTGCTATGACCCGCCCCGACGACCGGATGTGACCGATGGATGAGCGCGAGTTTCTGGCACAGCAGTTCGAGGAGCACCGAACCCGGCTGCGCGCCGTGGCCTACCGGATGCTCGGCTCGCTGAGCGAGGCCGACGACGCCGTCCAGGAGGCGTGGCTGCGCCTCAGCCGGATCGACGCGGACGAGGTGGAGAACCTCGGCGGCTGGCTGACGACGGTCGTCGCGCGCGTCTCGCTGAACATGCTGCGCTCGCGCCGATCGCAGCGCGAGGTACCCCTCGATGTGCGTATACCGGAGCCGATCGTCGACCGCGCCGACGGCACGGACCCCGAGCACGAGGCGCTCCTGGCCGACTCTGTCGGCCTGGCGCTGCTCGTGGTTCTCGAGACGCTGAACCCGGCCGAGCGGCTCTCGTTCGTCCTGCACGACATGTTCGCGGTGCCGTTCGACGAGATCGCGCCGATCGTCGACCGCTCACCCGAGGCGGCGCGCCAGCTCGCGAGCCGCGCCCGCCGCCGCGTCCAGGGCGAAGCCGCGATCCCCGACGCCGACCTCGACACCCAGCGCGAGGTCATCGACGCCTTCCTGGCGGCCGCGCGCGAGGGCGACTTCGAGGCGCTGCTCGAGGTGCTGGACCCGGACGTGGTCCGCAGGGCCGACCTCGGCGCCGTTTCCGTCGGCGCCCCGAGGGTTGTCCGCGGAGCGGCAAACGTGGCCCGCCAGGCGCTCGCCTTCTCGCGCCTCGATATCGAGGTGCGGCCGGCGCTCGTCAACGGCGCGGTCGGCACGGTCACCCTCCGGGACGGGCGGCCATTCGCGATCGCGGGCTTCACGATCCGAAACCGAAGGATCGTCGAGATGGACATCCTCGCCGACCCCGAGCGCCTCAGCCAGCTCGACCTGACAATCCTCGACTGACCGTCGGTGACGCGGTACAGGCGGTAGCGGGCAAGTAGATCTAGGCGACCGCCGCGTGGTGTGTCATGCGGCAGAAGCACGACGACTCGATCGGGACGTCGGCGCGGGCGAGGGCGACGTCGAGCTGCTGCTTCACGATCCGCGCCGGCTCCGGCTTCCCCAGACGAACGAGGCACTCGTGGTAGCCGTGCAGGCTCCACACGTTCCCGGGGTGCCAGGACGAGCGCGGGATCGACGGGTCGTAGCCCAGGTCCTCGGCGTAGACGGTTTCGGCCTCCTCGACCCGACCCTGCTCGAGCAGCAGCGCGCCGTAGGCGTGGCGCGTGGGCTGCATCCAGCCCCACGGCTCGTCGTACGGAAGCGCGTCGTCGAGCGCGATCGCCCGGCGCAGGTGCTCGAACGCCGCGTCGAACCGGCCGCGTCGGTACTCGAGCTCGCCGTCGAGCATCGCCCCGGCGACGGCGAGGATGTCTTGAGACGTGTTGTTGAACAGGTAGCGCGAGTCGGGCACGCGCGCGACGGCGGCGAGGAACGCGCCGCGCGCCGCCTCGGCTTCCTCCATCCGCCCGGTTGCGGCGTACGCGACGCCCTGCGCGTAGTGCGTCATCGCCGTCGTGGTGGAGTAGAGCTCGGGGTCGGCGGGCAGCGGCAGCGCGAGGATTTCCTCCCACATCCCGAAGCGGATGAGCACGTGCAGGCGCATGGGGATGAACGCCTCGAGGTAGTCGGCCATCGGCGGCTGCTCGATCCGCAGCAGCTCCTCGGGCAGCGAGGCCTCGAGGTCGGCGGCGACGCGCAGCGCGACCTGCGACCGGCCGAGGAACATCGCCCCGTAGATCGCGAAGTGGCGGTCGTGCGCGTGGTAGAGCGTGTAGAACCCGACCAGGCCCTCCCGCGCGACGTACTTCTCGTTGACCTCGATCGCGCGCAGGTTCCAGTCGAGCGTGC
The DNA here is from genome assembly GCA_963812915.1 of uncultured Thermoleophilaceae bacterium. Taxonomy (GTDB): domain Bacteria; phylum Actinomycetota; class Thermoleophilia; order Solirubrobacterales; family Thermoleophilaceae; genus JACVRW01. The sequence goes on from CAWEXB010000008.1 coordinate 45,557, forward strand.
TCTTGTAGTCGCCGGACAGCACGTCGATGTGTGTCGGCATGTGTACGAGGTGGCCGGCGTCGGGGACCAGCGAGCGCAGCTCGTCGGCGACCGGCAGCGCCTGCTCGGGGAACGGCGACATCTCCATCAGGTGCACGTAGAGGTGCACGAGTCCGGGGTGCGTGCGGCCGCCGGGGCCCCCGAGCGCGCGCTCGAGCACCTCCTTGGCCTCGAGCGTCGCCGCCCCATCGGACGGCAGGCCCGTATAGCGATCCCACAGCGCCCACGGCGTGAGGTTCATCAGCGCGTCGGCGAAGAGCGCCGCGACGTCGAGCTCGTCGGGATGCGCGCGATACACGTCACGCATCGCCACGGCGTAGTCGGCGTTCCATGCGACGAGGTCGGCCGACGGGTCGTTGGCCTGGTAGCGGCTCCCGAGCGCCTCGACGAGCGCCCGCTCGACCGGCGCCGCGCGGTCGACGCACGCGCGCGCCGCTGCGACCTCGTCGCACGCCTTCTCCAGCGACGCCGCCAGGTCGACCGGGTCGAACGCCTCCCACTGCTTGTTGTAGTTCGGCCCGATCGCGTAGGCGATACCCCAGTGGGCCAGAGCGAAGCCGGGGTCGTGCTCGAGCGCGCGCTCGAAGCACCGGATCGCCTCCTCGTGGTGGAACGCGTAGGACCACACCAGTCCGCGGTCGAACCACATCTGGGCGCTCGTCGACGCCGTCGACGTCCCGCGCGTGTAGGTGCCGAGATCGAAGTAGGGCTCCATCGCTGCCGCTCCCGTTTTGGACTCTCCTAGTTTCTACAGCTTCTGGCTCCGACTCACCGATGATTTTTGGGCGTGGCCTTGGTCTCATCGGTGGACACCGAGAGCTGAGGAGGCCGGCTTGCGAACCCTTGCCATCACCCAGAACATCACCGTCGACGGCTCGATCGAGATGCTTGGAGACTGGTTCGACCCTCAGGGCAAGGAGGGCATGGACACGTCAGATCTCCTCGACGAGCTCCACCGCCAGGACCGCAAGGCGGACGGCCTTCTCGTCGGCCGGCGGACGTTCGAGGATTTCCGCGGCTACTGGCCTCAGCAGTCCGACGACCCGACGGGCATCAGCGACTACCTGAACCGGGTCCAGAAGTACGTCGTCTCCTCGACCACCGGCGACCCACAGTGGGAGAATTCGACGGTCCTGTCCAATGATCCCGTCGAGGAGGTCCGTGCACTGAAGGCGGAGCCGGGCCAGGACATCGTGGTGACGGGCAGCATCACGCTGTGCCACACCCTGATCGAGGCCGGTCTGGTCGACGAGTACCGGCTGTTCGTCTATCCAGTCGTGCAGGGCCGCGGCCGTCGCCTGTTTCCCGACGGCTTCGAGTGCCCCGAGCTGAGGCTGCTCGAAGCAAAGGCCTTCCGAAGCGGCATCACGTACTCGCGATACGCCCATCCCTGACTTCGGCGCGGGGGCCTCGGTCAGGTGCCGACGTGGGCCGCGAGGTGCTCGCCGGTGAGGGTCGAGCGGGCGGCGACGAGGTCGGCGGGCGTGCCCTCGAAGACGACCCGGCCGCCGTCGTGGCCGGCGCCCGGGCCGAGGTCGATGATCCAGTCGGCGTGCGCCATGACCCCCTGGTGGTGCTCGATGACGATGACCGACTTGCCGGAGTCGACGAGCCGGTCGAGCAGGCCGAGCAGCTGCTCGACGTCGGCGAGGTGGAGGCCGGTGGTCGGCTCGTCGAGGACGAAACGAGCCGGTGCAGCCCGCCTACGGCACCGCCCCTCTCGCCCATGTGGGTGGCCAGCTTGAGCCGCTGCCGCTCGCCACCGGACAGCGTGGTGAGGGGCTGGCCGAGGCTGAGATAGCCGAGTCCGACGTCTGCGAGCCGCTCGAGGATCTTGTGCGCCGCCGGCGTGCGCGCCTCGCCGTCGCCGAAGAACTCCTCGGCCTCGCTCACCGACATCGCAAGCACCTCGCTGATGTCGCGGCCGCCGAGCTTGTACTCCAGCACCGACGCGTCGAAGCGCTTGCCCTCGCACTCCTCGCACACCGTGGCGACGCCGGCCATCATCCCCAGGTCCATGTAGATGACACCGGCGCCGTTGCAGTTGGGGCAGGCGCCCTCGGAGTTGGCGCTGAACAGCCCCGGCTTGACGTCGTTGGTCTTCGCGAACGCCTTGCGGATCGGGTCGAGCAGCTTGGTGTAGGTCGCCGGGTTGCTCCGTCGCGAGCCGCGGATGGCGCCCTGGTCGACCGTAACCACCCCGTCCCGATCTGCCACCGAGCCGTTGACCAGCGAGCTCTTTCCGGACCCCGCCACGCCGGTCAGCACCACCAGCACGCCGAGCGGGATGTCCACGTCGACGTCCTGCAGGTTGTGGGTGTCGGCGCCGCGCACCTCCAGCATCCCCGAGGGTTCCCGCACCGACGGCTTCAAGGAGGCCCGATCGTCCAGGTGCCGCCCGGTGACCGTATCGCTGTCCCGCAGCCCATCGACGGTCCCCTCGAAGACGACCTCGCCACCACCGGTGCCGGCGCCCGGGCCGAGGTCGACGACGTGGTCGGCGATCGCGATCGTGTCGGGCTCATGCTCGACGACGAGCACCGTGTTGCCCTTGTCGCGCAGCTGCAGCAGCAGGTCGTTCATCCGCTCCACGTCATGCGGATGCAGGCCGATCGTGGGCTCGTCGAAGACGTAGGTGACGTCGGTCAGCGAGGAGCCGAGGTGGCGGATCATCTTCGTGCGCTGGGCCTCGCCGCCCGACAGCGTGCCCGACGGCCGGTTGAGCGAGAGGTATCCCAGCCCGATCTCGACGAACGAGTCGAGGGTGTGCCGCAGGGTCTGCAGCAGCGGCGCGACGGACGGCTCGTCCAGGCCGGCCGCCCACTCCGCGAGGTCGGTGATCTGCATGGCGGAGACGTCGGCGATGCTGACTCCGTCGATCTTCGACGACCGAGCCGCCTCGCTGAGCCGGGTGCCGTCGCAGTCGGGGCAGGTGGTGAACACCACCGCCCGCTCCACGAAGGCGCGCACATGGGGCTGCAGCGCATCGACGTCCTTGGACAGGAACGACTTCTGGATCTGCGGGATCAGCCCCGCGTAGGTCAGGTTGATGCCCTCGACCTTGATCTTGGTCGGCTCCTTGTAGAGCAGGTCGTGGCGCTCGCGCTTGTTGAACTTCTTGATCGGCTTGTCCGGGTCGAAGTAGCCGCAGCCGCGATAGATCCGCCCGTACCAGCCGTCCATGCTGTAGCCGGGGATCGTGAGCGCCCCCTCGTTGAGCGACTTGCTGTCGTCGTATAGCGCTGACAGGTCGAAGTCGCTGACCGAGCCGCGGCCCTCGCAGCGAGGGCACATGCCGCCGGTGCGGCTGAAGCTCGCGCTCTTGGTGATGGTCTTGTCGCCGCGCTCGACCGTGAGCCCGCCGCTCCCGCTGACGGACGCGACGTTGAAGGAGTAAGCGCCGGGCCCACCGATGTGCGGCTGTCCCAGCCGGCTGAAGAGGATGCGCAGCATCGCGTCGGCGTCGGTCGCCGTGCCGACGGTCGAGCGGGGGTTGGAACCCATCCGCTCCTGATCCACGCTGATCGCGGTCGTCAGCCCGTCGAGGACGTCGACCTCGGGCCGGGCCAGCGTCGGCATGAAGCCCTGCACGAAGGCGCTGTAGGTCTCGTTGATCAGCCGCTGCGACTCCGCCGCGATCGTGGCGAACACCAGCGAGCTCTTGCCCGAGCCGGAGACGCCGGTGAACGCGGTCAGCCGGCGCTTCGGAAGCTCGACGCTGACGTCCTTGAGATTGTTCACGCGCGCGCCGTGCACGCGGATCAGGTCGTGGCTGTCGGCAGCTTGTAGCGCAGTCGACTGCGTGTCCGTCATCGTGGCCATGCGGCTCAGCCCAGTTCCTGGATGCGGATGAGGTTGCCCGCTGGATCGCGGAGGGCGGCGTCGCGAATCCCGTACGGCTGGTCTGTCGGCTCCTGCACGACTTCGGCGTCGCCGGCCTGCAGCTTCTCGAAGGTGCCGTCGAGGTCGCGGGTCGCCAGGTTGATGCTGGCGTAGGTTCCCTTGGCCATCATCTCGGCGATCGTGCGCCGCTCGTCGTCGCTGACGCCGGGATCGGCATCCGGCGGGTACAGGACGATCGAGGTGTCGGGTTGGTCGGGAGGGCCGAGCGTGATCCAGTGCATCCCTTGGTACTCGACGTCGTTGCGGACCTCGAAGCCGAGGGTGTCGCGATAGAAGGCCAGGGATGCCTCGTGGTCGACGTGCGGGAGCATGCTCTGATGAATAGTGATGTCCATGGCGGCCATGCTAGGAGCGGGTCGTGACCAGCGCTTCTCGATTCCTGATCGGTTTGGTCACCCGCTTGGCCACGCACGGCGGTACCCCCGCCATCTCGCCAGCGGCCTGGCGCCGGTACTCGCTTGGCGACATACCGACCAGCTCGGTGAAGCGAGTGCTGAAGGTGCCCAGCGACGAGCAGCCGACCTCGAAGCACACCTCGGTGACGCTGAGGTCGCCGCGACGCAGCAGAGCCATCGCGCGCTCGATGCGCCGCGTCATCAGGTAGCTGTACGGCGACTCGCCGTAGGCGAGCCGGAACTCGCGGCTGAAGTGCCCCGCCGACATGTGCGCGTCGCGAGCGAGCGCCTCGACATCCAGCGGCTGCGCGTACTCCCGGTCGATCCGGTCGCGGACTCGGCGCAGAAGCGCAAGGTCGCGCAGGTGCTGCGCCGCGGCGGGTCTGCTGGTCACCTGAGAGATGGTGCCACGTCCATGAAATGTCCGGATCCGATACCCACCGCTTCTCGCGGCCGTCCTGGAAGAACTAGGCTAGGGGGGTGCTCGTGAACGGGAGGGTTGTGGGCGGCGTCGTCGTGGTGCTTGCCGGGTTGGTGTTGCCGGTGCCGGCGGCGGCTGCGGGGGAGCGCGTGCTGACGCTCTATTCGCCGAGGATCGACTCGCTGCCGTATGTGCACGACACGCACCAGGTCGCGCTTCGGGCGGACGGACGCGAGGCGCCGGCACGGCCCGGCTACGTGCTCGGCTTCAAGGAGATGGCGCTGGTCGACTCAAAGCGGCCGGACGCCAAGCCGCTGCCGATCGCGAAGATGATGGTCCACCACTTTCTCTACTGGGCCCCGGGCCGCGTGGACGAGGCGCCAGGTGGCTGCTTTAGCGGCGCCGGCTTCATCGGCGGGCGCGGCGAGGAGCATCCGCTGGGACACGCCCGGGCGCCGTCGCGGCAGGGCTTCCGCGACCGCTACGGGATCAACAACCGCCTGCCGGACGGCGCGGCGCCCGACTGGCGCCTGACGGCGATGGTGATGAACCATTACCGCCGGCCGAAGAGCTTCTACGTGCGCACGAGGGTCTACTACACGACCGAGCCGCGGCGGTCGGTCATGCCGTTGGTGATCGGAAACTGCGCCCACTCGCGAACGGCATGGCCTACGACGTGCCCGGCGGCGGCCGCCCGGGCTCGAACTTCGTCGACCAGAGCGACTGGGTCGCGCCCCTCAGCGGCCGGCTGCTGACGGCGTCCTCGCACCAGCACGGCGGCGGCAAGTACCAGACGCTGGCCAGCCGGACCTGCGGCCGGCGGCTCCTAAAGGCGCCCGTCTACCACGGCCGCCCCGGCCACGCCTACAACACGATTCGCCCGATCCTGCACGAGCCGGGACCGATCGGCACCGGGGCCTACGCCACCGCCGAGGGCATCCCGATCGCCCGTGGCGAGGTGCTGCGACGCACCGCCGTGCACGACAACCACAACCTCCACGTCGCCGCGATGGGTTTCTGGGCGACCTGGTTCGTCCCCGACGACTCGGTCAAGCCCTGCGACCGCCCGCCCGACGACATCGCCGAGATCAACCGGCCGAGGCGCTACGACCGAACCCCCAACCACGACCTCGTCGTGCCACAGCTGACCCGACCGCGCGGCGCCTTCACCGCCTTCGACGGCAACGCACTCGAGATCGGCGACGACTTCTTCGGACGCCCCAAGATCACCGCCCGCGTCGGCCAGACCGTCACCTGGCGCTTCGGCAGCGCCAACCCGCACAGCGTCACAGTCGCCAACGGGCCGCGCGGCTTCTCCTCGCCCTACCTGGGCCGGACCACCGGCAGCTACAGCGTCACCCCCACCGTGAAGGGCACCTACCGGCTGGTCTGCCTCGTCCACCCCACCACCATGGCCCAGACCTTGCAGGTGAAATAGAGCCTCAGGCCAACCGGCCTAGGGTTGGCGGGGTCTCAGAAGCCGCCGACGTCGCCGCCGCCGAAGTCGCCGCCGCCGAAGTCCCCCCCTCCGGTGTCACCGCCCGCGTCGCCCTGCTGATCTCCCTCAGCACCAGCGTCACCCTCGGCGGCCGCCTCGTCGCCGCCGAGCTCGGAGAACAGCGACTGGGCGACCAGGGTCCCGACGAAGGCCGCAGCGAAGCTGGTGAGGAGGGTACCCCCCACGCCGCCGAGCACGCCTCCGCCACCACCGAAGGCTCGCTCGACTGTGCCGGGCCGGCTCGTCTCCGCGCGGGTGGCCATGCGGGCGAGGGAGCGGGGGTCGTCGCCTCCGGTGCGCTCGTGTTCGGGCACCGCCGCGCTCAATTCGCGCAGCGCCTCGCGCCGTTGCTCGGGCGTCAGCTTCGCGAAGGCCTCCTCATGCGCCTGCTCGATCGCATCCGGCGGGGCGGTCCGCACAAGGTAGCGGTAACGCTCGAGCGCTTGCTCGTCCGTCAGTTCCTCCGGGGCGGCCCGCGAAGACTCGGACGCGTGCTGCGGGGTGCGCGATTCAGACCCGGTACTGCGACCAAGGAGACGATCGAGAAATCCCATACTGGAGATGTTCCCTGATTGAGGTATCGGGTGCACGTCACCCCACCATCATTGGTGGTGGCGCCCGCGGTCCGACAGCCGCACGAAAAAGGAGAAATAGGCCGATGAGCGAAGAGCCGCATTCGAGCACGCACTTGGATGAACCCCTCGACGAGCTGCGGCGGGCCGTGGCCGGCGCCGTGATCGCCCCCACGGAGGCGAGCTACGACCCGGCACGCCGCTGCTTCAATGCTCTGGTCGACCGTCGGCCGGCGGTGATCGTGCGTTGCCTCGGCGCGGACGACGTAGCTACCGCCTTCGATTTCGCCCTGGCGAACGCGCTCGAAGTGGCTGTGCGCGGGGGCGGGCACAATCCCGCCGGACACTGCGTCTGTGACGGCGGCCTCGTCATCGATCTCTCGTTGATGCGCAGGGTCGAAGTCGACCGCGACGCGCGGATCGCCCGCGCCGAGGGCGGCGCGACCTGGCTCGATTTCGACACCGCGACTCAAGCCTTCGGCCTCGTCACTCCCGGAGGCGTCGTCGGCTCGACCGGCGTGGCAGGACTCACCTTCGGCGGCGGGATCGGACACCTGACGGCGCAACACGGCCTGACATGCGACAACCTCGTCGCCGCGCAGGTGGTCACGCCGGACGGGACGGTGGCTCGCGCGAGCGCAGACGAGAACGCCGAACTGCTCTGGGGGCTGCGCGGCGGGGGCGGCAACTTCGGGGTGGCGACGCGGCTTGAGTTCCGGCTGCATCCGCTCGAACGGGTGGTCGGCGGTCGCCTCACGTGCGGTGGGGCGGGTGTCGCCGACGCGCTTCGCCGCTTTCGTGACCTCGCGGCGCGCGCCCCGCATGACCTCAGCTGCGGCGCGCTGCTCGCCGTGGACGAGGCGGTCGAGCCGATTCTGATCGTCTCGCCCTGCTACACGGGCTCGGACGGGAATCCAAGGGACGTGAGCGAAATCCGGTCGCTGCCGGGGATCCTCGACGACGGGGTGCGCCCGCGCTCGTTCGTCAGCCAACAGCACCTGTTCAATCCCCCTTACGGCGAAGACCGCAACTACTGGAAGGGGCACTTCGTGCGCGAGCTTCCCGACGAGCTGATCGACGAGCTTGTGGGAAGAATGGTCGCTCTGGGCCGGTCGCCCGGACAGATCCTGATCGAGTCACTGCACGGCGCACCCAAGCACGCCGACCCGAGCACTGGCGCGCTCGGCTTTCGTGACGCCGCGTTCAACATCAGCGCGATGGCCGGCTGGCAGGATCCCGCCCTGGACGACCAGTACATCCAGTGGGCACGCGAGACTGGGGCCGCGCTCGAGCCGTGGTCGGTCAGCGGCGGCTACGTCAACTACATGCAGGCGGACGAGCCGATCGAGCGCGTTCGCGCCGCCTTCGGCGATCAGGCGTTCCGGCGCCTGCAGGCGCTGAAGCGCCGCTACGACCCGAGCAACGTCCTGCACCGCAATCAGAACATCCCGCCCTCGAGCGACCACGCTGGCGGGCCGTCCTCCGCCTCAGCAGTCGACGCTCGTATACCTGCACGCGACGATTGACGGGCGTTCGATCGGCTCGCCCGCATCAATCGACCAGGCGAGGCGCACGAACTGGGCGTGCGTCCAGGCGAGCGGAGTCGAGACCTGACCCGCTTCCTCGACCCGTCCACACCGCGGTAGGCAGCGGGTCGCGGGTGCCGGTGGATGCTATGGGGGCACGCGAGTCGTGAGGCCGAAGAGCGAGCGAGCGACGGCCAGGAATGCGTCAACTGCTGGCGAGCGGCTGTCGCTGCGCGACACGAGGCAGGTTTCCAGCGAGTCGGTGGGCTCGCTGAGTGCGACGGCGACGATTCCCTCGGGCAGGCCGCTGGCGACCGTTTGCGGGGCCATGGCAATGGCGGGGATCTCGGCCAGGACCCCGAGGTCCCAACCGGTGTGGAATGACTCGTTGCGAAGGCGTGGCTCGAAGCCGGCGCGGCGGTAGATGGCCATGAACGCGTCGTGCAGCCGCGGTGCGATCTCCCGCGGGAAAAGGACGAACTCCTCCCCGGCGAGCGCGGAAAGCGGGATCGCTTCGTGGCTCGCGAGTGGATGGGCCTCCGGTAGCAGCGCGACGAGGCCCTCGCTGCGAATCGGTGCGAGCTCCAGCTCGGACGCGATCTCGGGGCACAGAGACAGAGCGAGGTCGATACTCCCATTCGCAAACGCTGCGGCCATCCGGGCGTTCCACATCTCCTGAGCCAGCAGCTCGACGTCTGGATGACTCGCCCGGAACGCCCTGCCGAGCGCCGGCAGCGTCTCGAAGCGCGTGCTCCACGAGTAGGCGATCCGCAGCCGCCCGAGCTCGCCGGCCTCCGCGCGTTTGGCGTCCTCCGCGGCCCGATCGGCCTCGGCCAGCGTCCGCCGGGCGCCGTCGAGGAACGCCCGTCCGGCGTCGGTGAGCGTCACCTCCCGGGTCGTGCGGATCAGGAGATCGACCCCGAGCTCGCGCTCGAGCTGTCGGATCGCGGCGCTGAGCGGCGGCTGCGCCATGTGCAGCCGCTCCGCGGCGCGGCTGAAGTTGAGCTCCTCCGCCACGGCGATGAAGTAGCGCAGGTGGCGCAGCTCGACCATGGCAGGGAGAGCGTAGCCCGCCCATACCCGCTCGGTCTTGCGTAAGACCGGATGCGTGTTGCCCGACGGCGACGCCGTTCCTAGCGTGAGGGGCGTGGCTCCAGTTGTGCACACGTACCGATCCGGCGAGACCGGGCTTTTCGTCAACTCCTACCTGATCGAGGGTGGTGAGGGGGTGGTCGCGATCGACGCCCCGCTGCTGCTGTCGGACGGCCGCGCCTTTCGCGCGCGCCTCGAGGCACTCAGGAAGCCGCTGCTCGGCGTGCTGGTCACGCACCCGCACCCGGATCACTACAACACGATCGGCTTGCTGCTCGCGGGCGAGGACGTGCCGGTCATCGCCCACCGTGACGTCGACCGCGAGATCCGCGAGAAGGACGAGGCCAAACGCGCCCAGTGGGGCCCGGTGTTCGGGGACGAGTGGCCGGCGAGCGCGACGTTCCCCAGCCGGACTGTGGCGGACGAGGAATCGGTCGACTTCGGCGACTTGCGGTTCACGGCGTGGGACTTCGGGTCCTGCGAAAGCGCGAGCGAGACTGTCTGGCTACTCGGCGACGGCGATATCGCGTTCGTCGGTGACCTGGCCTTCAACGGCACGCACGCCTTCCTGGCGGATGGACAAACAGACGCCTGGCTCGAGGCGATCGACCGAGCGGAGGATTCGCTCGCCGGCGTGCGCACGCTCTATGTCGGCCACGGGGCTCCGGCCCCGCCGGCCGTCCTCACGGAGCAGCGCCGCTACCTGCTGATGGTGCGCGAGGCCATCAGCCGGGCCGCGGCCGGCCGCCCGGAGCTGACCGAAGACGAGGCGAATCGCGTGGCGAGCCTGATGGAGCGCTACCTGCCGGCCGCCCCGCTCGGCTGGCTCGTCACAGCCGGCGCGTCGGCGGTCGCCGCCGAGCTCGCGCGGGAGGGCGCAACCCCATGATCGCTCGCCGCGGGCACGACCGCGAAATAAACGAGCGAAAGGAGAACGAACGATGACTGTGATCACGACGTTGGACATCAGCGACATGACCCCGGAGGAATACAGGGCCGTCCTCGACCACATGGGCGTCGAGAGGCGCCCGGCCGGCGGGATCTACCTCCACCTCACCACGACTACTGAGCTTCGGCTACCGGATCATCGAGCTCTGGGACCGCAAGGAGGGCTTCGACGAGTTTCTCGAGAAGCGACTGGCCCCCGCGACGCGCGAGCTCGGCATCGAGCGGGAGACCGAGATCACCGTGACCCCGCTGCACAACCTCTTCGCACCGCGGCTCGAGGAGATCCCGGGCCTCGTCCCCTCCCTGCCAGGGGCGCCGTCCGCCCGGTGAGCCTTTACCCGCGGCCAAGCGGTGAGTTTGTCGCATCGCACGAGTCCGAAGAAGAAGAGGTCAAACAGGGAGCCATCATGCGGATATTCGCCTACGACCGATTCAAGCCAGGCGTCACCCTGGAGACGATCGAGCCCTACCTCCCCGAGGAGGTGGCCAACGTGTGGCGGCTCTGGAAGGCCGGGATCGTACGAGAGAACTACGCTCGCGCCGACGAGCCCGGGGTCGTGATCGTATTCGAGCTCGACAGCGTCGAGGACGCCAGGCGTTACACCGACGACTTCCCGTTGACCAAGGCGGGCTTCCTAGAGTGGTTCTTCATTCCGCTGATGCTTCCGCTTCCGATCGAGAGCCTCTTTCGGAGCGGTGTCGACGTCTCCGAGCCCTATGACCGCACGACCACCGTCGCCAATTAGCCCGCGGCGACCCGCCCGAGAGGAGCCGCAATGCAGCAGCACCGCAACCTTCTGATCCCCGACACGCTCGCGGACGCCTGCAACCCGGATCGTATGGCTCTGGTCGTCTTCGACATGCAGGTCGGCGTGGTCGAGCAGCTCGAAGATGGCCGGCAGGTAACCGAACGAGTCGGGCGGGTGCTCGAGGCGGCGCGCCAAGCTGGAGTCCGGGTCTTCTTCACCAGGCACATGACGCTGCCCACGGAGCTGATGGGTATCTCCCAGCTGCGCATGTGGATGGCCTGGCAGCGCAAGGATCGGGTCGAGGACGTCGTCTCGCCGTTCCTTCGCGACTCCCCCGGGTTCGGAATCGTGCCCGAGCTCGCCCCGCGCGAGTCGGAGGCGGTGTTCGACAAGCTGTCGATGTCCGCGTTCGAGAGCACGCCGCTGGAGTTCGCGCTGCGCGACTCGCAAGTCACAGCGTTTGCGATCGTCGGCATCGCGACAGAGGTCGGGATCGAGCCCACCGCTCGACACGGCGCCGACCTAGGACTCATTCCCGTCGTCGTCACCGACGCATGCGGAGCCGGAAACCCTTCCGCAGCCCAGCGCTCCCTCGATGTACTCGCCACGGCGGGCGACGCCATCCTGACCGACATCTCCACCATCACCGGCCTGCTGGCCGAGGCCACGACGAGCGGCCCTCGGGCGGGAGGAATGCGACGAGCACCTCAGGAGGTCTCACGATGACAGCCGTCCACGACGCCGACACGCACCACGAGTCCGTTGACGTGACTCGCCCAAGCCGGAGGCCGAACGTGCTCATGGTCGTGGCCAACCCGACCACGTCGTCCACAACCGGCTGGCCGGTCGGGTTCTGGGCCGCCGAGCTGTTCCACCCCCTCTACGAATTCACCAAGGCGCGCTACCGGGTCACCGTCGCCAGTCCCGACGGAGGCAGGGTCGAGCTCGACGCCCTCTCGGACCCGCGTGACGAGAGCCGCTGGTCGGCGGACGACCTGATCTCGATGGGCGCCGTGAATACTCCGGAGATCGCGCGCATGCTCGAGCGGACGCCCAAGCTGGCAGACCTCGACCTCGACGAGTACGACGCCCTGGTCGTCTGCGGCGGCCAGGGGCCGATGTTCCAGTTCCGCGACAACCAGGATCTGCAGCGCGCAATTGCCGCCTTCTACGAGGCGGAGAAACCCACCGCCGCGCTGTGCCACGGGGTCTGCTCACTACTGGACGTCGAACTGTCCGACGGCTCCAGCCTGATCGAGGGCAAGACCATCACCGGGTTCGCCAACGTCGAGGAGGACTTCACGGACGCCTCGGTCGGCCAGCGTGTCCAGCCCTTCCGGATCGAGGACGAGGCACGACAGCGAGGCGCCAACTACGTGCAGGCGGGCCTGTTCAAAGCGTTCGCTATTCGAGACAACCAGCTGATCACCGGCCAGCAGCAATACTCGGGCGCCAAGGTCGCGCAACTCGTGATCGAGTCCATCGGGCGGTGAGCACGTAGCCGCATAGCGCGCAATCCCGAGGCCATCACGTACCCTGCCGCTCCGTGGCCGACTACTACCTGGTCGAGCGCGCGAAGGGTCCTTCCTGGGACCACTCGCGCGGGCGGCGCGAACAGGCCCGATGGGACGAGCACGCCGCGTTCATGGACGCGCTCGCCGAGGAGGGGTTCGTCGTCCTCGGCGGCCCGATCGGCGAGGGCGACGGCGAAAACGTCCTACTCGTGGTGGACGCGGACGGCGAGGCGACGATTCGTGCCCGCCTGGCCGAGGACCCGTGGCCCGACGACCTGCTGACGATCGAGAGCATCCACCACTGGTCCGTCTGGCTGCGCGCGTCGCCGGCCATCTAATCCCAGCTCTGGGAGACTGCCGGGGATGGACGATCGACGAGCCGACCGGCTGATTCGCTACGGGGGAGCCTTCTTCGATGAGCTGGTCGTCAGGGCTGGGGGGTCATACGTCGAGACGGCGGAGGGGCGGCGGGTGCTCGACTTCACTGCCGGCCAGATCTGCGCCACGGTGGGCCACAACCATCCTCGGGTAGGCGCGGCGATCCGGCGGGCGCTCGACGAGGTCGTCCACCTGAATTCGTGGATGCTGTCGCCGCCGGTGCTGGAGCTCGCGGACGCGCTGCTCGCGACGGTGCCGCCGCCGCTCGAGCGGGCGATGTTCCTATCGACGGGCGGCGAGTCCGTGGAGGCCGCGGTGCGGATGGCCAAGCTGCGCAGCGGCGGCTTCGAGGTGGCGTCGCTTACCCGCAGCTGGCACGGGCTGACGGGCGGCGCCGCCGCGCTGACCCTGGCGGCCGGCCGCCGCGGCTATGGCCCGGTGCTGCCGGGCAGCTTTGCGCTGCCGGCGCCCTACGCCTACCGCTGTCCGGTTCGGCACTGCGACGGCGACTGCGACTGCAGCTGCCTGGAGGCGGGCTTCGATCTCTTCGACCAGGCGTCGGTGGGCTCGCCGGCGGCGGTGGTCGCCGAGCCCGTCCTCTCCGCGGGCGGTGTGATCGTGCCGCCGCCGGGCTACTTCGCGCGCCTCGCCGAGCTCTGCACGGAGCGCGGAATGTTGCTCGTGCTCGACGAGTGCCAGACCGGTCTTGGCCGGCTCGGGACGATGTACGGCTTCGAGCTCTACCGCCTGGTCCCCGACTTCCTCGTGCTCTCAAAGACGCTCGGCGGCGGCATCCCGATAGGAGCCGTTGTGACGAGCGCGGCGATCGAGGAGGAGTGTTTCGAGCGGGGCTTTCTCCATGTGACGTCCCACGTGTCGGATCCGCTGCCGGCCGCCGCCGCGAAGGCGGTCCTAGAGGTTGTGCGCGGCGAGGACCTGCCGGGCCGCGCCCGCCGGTCGGGCGAGCGCCTGCTCGGGCACCTGCGCCAGCTGCAGGGCCGCCACGAGATGGTGGGCGACGTGCGCGGCGTCGGCCTTTTGTGCGGACTCGAGCTAGTCGAGGATCGCGACACCCGCCGCCCCGCCGAACGGCTCGGCCTCGAGCTCAGCGAGGAGTGCGAGCGGCGAGGACTGTCTATCAACCTCGTCCGCGGCGGCAGCGGCGGCGCGGCGAACTGTCTGCGGATGGCTCCACCGCTGACCGTGAGCGACGACGAGATCGACCTGGCGGCCGACATCCTCGATACCTCCCTGACGTCGCTCCAAACCGCCGCTGCCCACTGACCGGGGCAGAGAGACCGCCCGAGCGACCGCATCGGCAGGGACCTCACACCACTGGCTGGTTCTTGACCACACCCCGCACGCGCGACTAGCATCGCCGCCATGAGCGACCGGGCACCCCGTCGGTCGTGACGGCGCCTGGGTAGGTCATGGACCTCTGGCTTGCGGCGTTGATCATCCTGGGCGCGGCTGCGGTGAGCGCGGCGGGCATGCTCATCCTGCGCCGGTGGGCGCCGGAGGGAACCTACTTCAAGGATCCGATTCCGGCCGGCGCCGTCTACACCGTGGCGGGCACGGCATACATGGTGATCGTCGCCTTCGTCTTCTTCGTCGCATTCGAGAGCTACCACGCGGCTAAAACCGACGCTCAGGAAGAGGCGACGGCCACGCTCGCAATGTTCCACGCCGTCGGGCCGTTCGGTCCAGAGGCTCGCGCTCAGCTTCAGGGGCAGGTCATCTGCTACGCCCGGGAGGTCATCTCGAGGGAGTGGCCTGCGATGCGCGAAGGCAATACCAGCCCGGTGGTCGACGGGCGAGTCAGGGCCCTGGAAGAGAGCGCCGAACGGGTTCCGGTCCGCGGCGCCAAGCAGCTCGTCGCCTACGAAGAGTGGTTCGCTTTGAACGAGGAGCGGCGAAGGGGACGTCAGGGGCGGATCGGCGAGTCGGAAGGGCTAGTGCCCCCGGTTGTCTGGCTTATCCTCATCATTGGCGCGGTGGTGGTGATCGCCACCGTCGGCTTCTTCGCAGATGTTCGCGAGACCCGGGTCACGCAGGCGGCGATGATCGCAGCGGTCGCCATAATCGTCGTCTCCGGGCTGGTCCTGGTGCAGTTTCTCGATCACCCGTACGAGGACAAGAGCGGCAGCATCAAGCCGACGGCGATGACGAGGACACTGGAGCAGATGCAGGGGGAGGAGGAGGCTCGCCAAGCGGTCATAAGGTGCGCGTGATCGGCCGGCCCAGACCCGGCCGGCGCTCGGGTCAGCCCTCGATCGCCGACATGACGTGCTTGATGCGCGTGTACTCGTCCAAGGAGTACTGCGACAGATCCTTGCCGTAGCCGGACTGCTTGAAGCCGCCGTGCGGCATCTCGGCGACCAGCGGGATGTGGCAGTTGACCCAGACGCAGCCGAAGTCGAGCGCACGCGACATCCGAAGGGCGCGCTTGTGGTTGGTCGTCCACACGCTTGAGGCGAGCCCGTACTGGGTGCCGTTCGCCCAGCGCAGCGCCTCGTCCTCGTCCGTGAACGCTTGGACGGTGATGACCGGGCCGAAGATCTCGGTGCGGGCCATCTCGTCGTCCTGCTGGAGCCCGTCGATGACGGTCGGCTTGTAGAAGTAGCCGTTGTCGCCGGCTCGCTCCCCGCCGGTCAGGACCTTGGCGTGCGCGGGAGCGCGCTCAACCAGCCCGCCGACGTGCCCGAGCTGGTTCGCGTTGTTGATGGGCGGGATGTAGAAGTCCTCGGAGTCGGGCTCCTCGTCCTTGGAGAACTTCACCGAGCCGGCCTGCTCGACGAGCGCGTCGGCGAAGTCGCCCTCTACCCGCTCGCTGGCGAGCACGCGGGTGGCCGCCGTGCAGTCCTGGCCGGCGTTGAAGTAGCCGGCTACCGCGATCTCCTCCGCCGCGCCCTCGAGGTCGGCGTCGTCGAAGACGATCACCGGCGCCTTGCCGCCCAGCTCGAGATGCGTGCGCTTGAGCGTGTCGGCCGCCGCCCGGGCCACGGACTTGCCGGCCGCGATGCTCCCCGTGATCGACACCATCTGTGGGGTCGGGTGACTGACCACGGCCGCGCCGGTGTCGCGGTCTCCACACACCACGTTGAACACCCCGGGAGGCAGGACGTCGGCGAACAGCTCTGCCATGTAGACGGTGCTCGCGGGTGTCGTGTCGGAGGGCTTGATCACCATCGTGTTTCCCGCCGCGAGCGCCGGCGCGAACTTCCAGACGGCCATCATCATCGGGTAGTTCCACGGCGTCACCGCGCCGATCACGCCGATCGGCTCGCGCCGGACCCAGGACGTGAATCCGGTCATGTACTCCGCCGCGCCCCGGCCTTCAAGATTCCGAGCGGCGCCGGCGAAGAAGCGAACCTGGTCGCACATCGGAGGGATCTCTTCGCTGAGCGTCAGTCCCTTCGGCTTGCCGGTGTTCTCGGACTCGATCTCGACGAGTCGCTCGGCGTTCTCCTCGATGGCGTCGGCCATCTTGAGCAGCGCTGTCATCCGCTCGCTCGGGGTGGCGTCGCGCCAGCCGTCGTCGAATGCGGTCTGGGCCGCGCGCATGGCGTCGTCGACGTCCGCGGGGCCCGACCGCGGCGAGGTCGCGTAGACCTCGCCGGTCGACGGGTTCGCGATGTCGAGTGTGTCGCCGTCTTGCGGAGCCTTGAACTCTCCGTTGACGTAGTTGCGCAGTTCGCGCGGCTCGGACATCAGATCACCTCGGAGATCGTGGGATGCGTGTATCCCGGTTATGCCGCGTTATGGCACACCGGCGGAGGCAGTGCAATCGGTTCGGACCATGAGGCGCCCACGGCGATCCGCGATCGGTACGGCCTGGCCGCGCTGCCCGGGCAGCTCAAGGTCCCAGCCCGGCGGCCGATGACAGCAGTAGGACATCCATCCTCAGAACCCTCCGGAACGCTAGAGGCCCCTGCGAAGCACGCTCGCGGGGGTCTCTTGTCGTTGCGTGGCGTTGCTCCATGATCGGGATGCTCGGGTGTCTGTCGGCCTCGATCCGCTCGAGCGAGGCGTGACCGGCCGTTCCGTTATCGCCGCCGCCGGTGTCTGAACTGACAAAGGCAGCGAAAGGAGATCCGAAATGGGAAAGATCGTAATCAGCGAGAACGTCTCGCTCGACGGAGTCATCGAGGACCCGGCCGGGGACGAGGGCTTCACGCGCGGAGGCTGGGTCGGTCGGATCGCTGCCCTCCCAGAGGTGGCCAAGGTCACGCTCGACGAGGCGCTGGGCACCGAGGCCCTGCTGCTGGGTCGGCGGAGCTACGCGTGGTTCGCCGCGCGGTGGCCATCCCGGAGTGGCGAGTTGGCGGACAGGTTGAACAGCCTGCCCAAGTACGTCGTGTCCTCGACCCTCGAGGATCCCGACTGGAACAACTCGACGGTACTGAAGGGCGACGTGGTCGACGAGGTCTCCAAGCTGAAGCAGGAGCTGAACGGGGAAATCAACGTCCCCGCCAGCTTCCAGCTCGCGCGCACGCTAATCGAGCACGACCTCGTCGACGAGCTGCGGCTGAAGATCTTCCCGGTCGTGCTCGGGGCCGGCGCGCGCCTCTTCGGCGAGACCAGCGACAAGAAGCCGATGCGCCTCGTCGACACCCAGACCGTCGGTGACGGCATCGCCTTCCTCACCTACGAGCGAGTCCGAGACGCCGAGCGGGCATCGGACGGCGCCAGCGTTCAGAACAAAGGCGCGGCCGCTCTCCACCAGGCGGGCATCGGCGAGAACGCCTAGGAGAGGGCCGGCTCGCTCCCGCTGTGCGTGGCGGTGTCTCAACGAGAAGGCGCCCAAAGTTGCACCTGACAGCCACACGACAGGAGGCAGACGCGATGACGGAACACAGGATCGCAAGCCGCGAGGAATGGCAGGCCGCCCGCGAGGAGCTGCGGCGACGCGAGAAGGAGCACACCCGGATGGGCGACGAGCGCCACGACGAATACTGATGGAGGCGGCGACCCTCGCTCGCACGCCGCCGCCGTCCCGGCCGGTCCAGGTCGGACTGGTCGCCTCCCTGCTCGCGGTCGCGGCGGGGGCGTGGGCGGTGACCGGCGATCGCATGGGCGGTATGGATGCCGGCCCGGGAACCGAGCTCGGCGGCCTCGGCTGGTTCGCCGTCGTATGGGTGACGATGATGGCGGCGATGATGCTCCCGTCGATCGCCCCGATGGTCCTCGCGCACCCGCGGGCTCAGATCGGGGCGACCCCCGCCTTCGTCGCCGGGTACCTCCTCACGTGGGGAGCGGTCGGCATTCTCGGCTGGGCGCTCGTCGAGGGGGTGCGGTCGCTGGACCTCGGCGTCCTCGCCTGGGACGCGGCGGGACCGTACGTCGCGGGCGGCGCGATCCTCGCCGCGGCCATCTACCAGCTCGGCCCGCTGAAGAAGCGCAGCCTGCGCCGCTGCCGCAACCCGCGCGGGTTCGTCTCCGAGCACTGGCGGCCGGGTCGCGCCGGCGCGCTGCGGATGGGAATCGAGCACGGCCGGGTGTGCGTGGGCTCTAGCTGGGCGCTGATGGCCACGCTGTTCGCACTCGGGGTGATGAGTCTCGGGTGGATGGTCCTCGTCGCCGCGCTGATCGCCGCCGAGAAGCTTCTGCCGTGGAGGGAGGTGGCAAGTCGGGGCATCGTCGTCCTTCTCGCCGTGCTCGCGGTCGCCCTTGCGTTCGCGCCCGACGACGTCCCCGGCCTGACGATCCCCGGCTCGCCCGCTGCGATGGACGCGATGGAGCGCATGGGGATCGAGTCGATGGAGCCGGCGAGACCGATGCGAATGGAAGACCGGACAGGGCCCATGCCCTAGCTCCCACAGAACCCGAAAGCAGCAGTGGCGCCTTCTAGATGTTCACCGCCTGGGCGAGCGTACGAGGCGCGCGATCCGATGTGAGACGCTTGCCGCATGCCGTGGATCCCCGAGCTGTTCTCGGCGCCGGTGCTGGCGCGACTGGAGGAGAAGTGGCAGCGGGAGCGCCTCGACGCCGTGCCCTACTAGGGCGCGGACGCTACCCCGTATGCAAGGGGTTTTGCCCCGCGGACGGACGGGAATCATGGGGCTGCCGAAGGGGGACGATGAGGTCAAGGATGGCGCTCGGCGCCGTGCTGGTCTGCGGCGCCGTGCTCGCAGTGCCCGCACCGGTGGGGGCCGAACCGAACCAGGAACGGATGCTGCACGCTTTGAACGCGGTGCGTGCCCAGCACGGGCTCGCCCCGTTCCACGGCTCCGCGATGCTGCACCGCTCCGCCAGTGCCTACGCCCTCTGGATGCTGCGATCGGACTACTTCGGCCACCTGGGCCGGATTCGGGCGAGTGGCTTCTCCAGGCTCGGCGAGGCGCTCGCGTGGCATTCGGGCGGGCGCGCTCGCGTCCACCGAACCGTGAGCGCCTGGATGAACTCGCCGCCGCACCGCGCGCTCATCCTGTCCCCGGGGTTTCGGTGGCTCGGGGCAGGCATCGCCCGCGGGCGCCTCACGGGGCGGCGCGCCACCACCTGGGTGCTCCACTTAGGCGGCCGCTGACGCGGCGCCTCGATCAGCGCCCGGCGATCGCCTCGGCGCCGGCCGAGATCGCGGCGACCACCTCGCCGGCGGGAGCCTCGATGGCAAGCGCCGCGGCCTGGCCCGACCACATGGCCTGGAACTCGGGGCCCGCCGCCTCCGAGGCGAACAGCGGGACCGTGAGCGAGAGCTGCGCCGGGTAGGGCAGCACGCCGGTCAGCTCCTGCGTCATCCGGTTTCGCAGGGCGCGCGCCGGGCGGCCGGACACCGCCCTGGTCACGATCGTGCCGTCGGCCTGGGCGCCGCGGAGGGCCTCGCAGTAGGCGGGTGAGATGCCGCTCTCCGGGCAGGGCAGGAAGGCCGTCCCGATCTGGGCCGCGCCGGCGCCCAGGGCGAGCACCGCCGCCAGTCCGCGCCGGTCCGCGATCCCTCCCGCCGCGATCACCGGCACGCCGACGGCGTCCACCACCTGCGGGACGAGCGCGAGCGTGCCCACCGGGCCGTCGTCGCCCTCGACCAGGAAGCTGCCGCGGTGACCGCCTGCCTCGGCGCCCTGTGCCACGACGGCGTCCGCGCCGTGCTCCTCCAGGTGCCTGGCCTCGGCCACCGTGGTGGCGGAAGCCAGCACGGTCATGCCGGCCGCGTGGATCGCCTCCATGGCGTCGCGCGACGGCAGCCCGAAGTGGAACGAGACCACCGGCGGCCGCAGCTCGAGCAACGCCTCCAGCCGCGCCTCGTCGAACTCGACGGCGGGCGCGCTCGGCTGCGGTGGGTCGCCTAGCCCGAGCTCGTCGTACAGCGGGGCGAAGTACTCGCGCGCCCGGTCGGCGATGTCGCCGCTCACCTCGGGCGGCTCGTGGCAGAAGAAGTTGAGCTGGAACGGCCGCCGCGTCAGCTCGCGCAGCTCGGCGGTCTGCAGCCGCAGCTCCTCGACGGGCAGCATCGCCGAGCCCAGCGCGCCGAGCCCGCCGGCCTCGCTCACCGCGCACGCCAGGGCTGGGGTGGCGGCGTTCGCCATGGGGGCCTGGAGGATCGGGTGCTCGATGCCGAGCAGCTCGGTGACGGGGGTCCTGAGCACTGCGCGAACGACCCTACCGCTACGACTGCATCGAGTCGGAACGGGTGGCGCCTCGGCTCGCCCGCGAGCGGCGCTCAGCCGCTCAGCGGCCGGTCGCCGATCCAGTAGCGCGGGCCGGGGCCGAGCCCCGCCGCGCGGTCGCCCGGGTTGGCGAGCTGGCAGCGGTCGAGCGACAGGCAGCCGCAGCCGATGCACTCCGTCAGGCCCATCTTCAGTCGCTCGAGCTCGGCGATGCGGTTGTCGATCCGGTCGGTCCATCCGCTCGAGAGCCGGGACCAGTCGCGGCGTGTCGGCGCGCGGTTCTCGGGGAGCTTTCTCAGCTCGGCGCCGATCTCGTCGAGCGTGAGGCCGATGCGCTGCGCGAACACGATGAACGCGATGCGGCGCAGCACCGGCCGGGCGTAGCGGCGGTAGCCCGAGCCCGCCCTGTCGGAGACGATCAGGCCGCGCTCCTCGTAGAAGCGCAGCGCGGAGGCGGCGACGCCGCTGCGGCGCGAGACCTCGCCGATGGTCAGCCGGTCGGACATGCTCGACGGGAGGTCGGGAGCTCGGGCATCTGCCCGCAGGAAACCACGTTCCGGACTTGACTTCAAGTTCACTTGAACTTGTAGCCTCTGACCATGACCGTGACCACCCCCGTGCAGATCCCCGGCATTCGGGCCTCGGCTCCGCAGCCGCTCCCCTTTGCCCCGTCGCTCGAGGTCCGCGCCTTCGTGCTGGAGCGGAAGGCCGGCAACGTCCTCGTCTACAGCACCGACCGGCTCGAGGACCAGGAGGACGTGTCGCGCTGGTACCTGAACCACCGTCACGAGGCGACGTTCGTCTCGGGCGCCGTGGCCGCCCCGCTCTTCGTGCACGAGCGCGAGCGGCGCTCGGTGGAGCGCAAGACGCACGTCCGCGCGACCTTCTCGCGCCGCCACACCCTCGACGACGACTTCGAGGTGATCCCCACGCCCGGCCACACCCCGGGCGCCACGGCCTACCTCTGGGACAGCGGCGAGCACCGCTTCCTCTTCACCGGCGACACGATCTTCCTGAATGACGGCGAATGGGTCGCCGCGGTGCTCGATTCGAGCGACCGCGCCGCCTACCTCGACAGCCTGGAGCTGATCCGCGGGCTCGACTTCGACGTGCTGGTCCCCTGGGCCGCCACGGCCGGCGACCTCCCCTACGCGGTCACGAGCAACGCCGAGGCGCAGCGGCGAATCGGCGCCATGATCGAGCGAGTGCGCGCCGGCGCCGAGAGCTGACGCTGGATCGTGTAGCGCTCGCCCTGGTCTGCGCTCACGCCTTCATCATGCCGGAGTCGACCACGACCTCGGTGCCCGTGGTGCTCGCGGAGTGCGGCGACACCAGGAAGGCCACCGTGTCAGCGATCTCCTGCGGCTCGGCGAGGCGCCCGGTGGTCAACTGCATCATCTCGGGCGCCAGGGTGGTCATCACGCCCTCGCGGTCGGACCCGGTGTGCGCGGCGAGGATGTCGGCGGCGCCGCCCTCGTCCGTCCACCACGGCGTCCTGACCGGGCCCGGGCAGACGCCGTTCACGCGGATGCCCTGAGGGCCGAACTCCTCGGACAGGGCCTTGGTCAGGTTGATCATCGCGGCCTTGGCCGCGCCGTAGTCGACGTTGATCGCCGACGGCTGGCGGCCGTGGACGGACGAGATGTTCACGATCGCCCCGCCGCCGCGCTCGAGCATCGCCGGGATCGCGGCGCGGCAGGCGCGCACCGCCGAGAGCAGGTTGAACTCGAGCATGTCGCTCCAGTCGCCGTCGCCGAGCTCCAGGAACCCGAAGCGCGGGAGGCTCGTGCCGGGCGGGGGCCCGCCCGCGTTGTTGACCAGGATGTCGAGCCCGCCGAACTCGTCGACCGCGCGGGCAATCACCTCGGCGGGCGCGTCCGGGTCCATCAGGTCCGCCGGCACGTGCACGAGATCGGCGCCGAGCGCGTCGAGCTGCTCGCCGCGGTTCCGCGATGTCGCCACGACGTGTGCGCCCTCCTCCAGCAGCGTTCGGGCGACGGCCAGGCCGATTCCCTTCGAGGCGCCGGTCACGACCGCGACGCGGCCTTTGAGATCGAGATCCATGCGATTCCTCCTGAGTTGGTTGTGCCTACAACTGACGCCTGCGGCGCCGGAATCGTGAGATGCCCCGCCCCGGGAGACCGGTGATCGGCCGGGGTGAGGGAGAATGGTCGGCGCAGATGGACCTCGTGCTCGCCTTCCTGGGTGTCGCCGTGCTGGTGATAGTCACGCCCGGCCCCGACACGGCGATGACGATCCGCGCCACGCTGCTCGGCGGGCGGCGGGCGGGAGTGATGACCGCCTCCGGCGTGGTGACGGGCCAGGCCTGCTGGACGCTCGCGGCGAGCGCCGGGATCACCGCTCTGCTGGTGGCCTCCGAACCCGCGTTCCTCGCGCTGAAGTTCGCGGGCGCCGCGTACCTCGTCTACCTGGGGCTTCAGGCGCTCGTCAGCGCCGTCCGGGGGCACGGATCGCAGCTCGACGCGGAGGCGGGCAAGGCAGCGCCGCTGCGCGCCGCGACCGCCTACCGCCAGGGCCTGATCAGCGACCTGGGCAACCCGAAGATGGCGGCGTTCTTCACGAGCCTGCTGCCGCAGTTCGGGACGACGGACGCGGGCCCCTCGTTCTGGCTGATGCTGGCCTTCGGGCTGCTGTTCGCGCTGATGACATGGCTGTGGCTGGTGCTGTACGCGACGGCGATCCAACGCCTCGGCGACGCGCTGCGCAGCTCCCGGGTGCGGCGCAGCATCGAGGCGGTGACGGGAACGGTGCTGGTCGCGCTCGGGCTGCGGCTGGCGACCGAGCAGCACCGGGTGTAGCCGGAGGTGCGCCCCGGCTTCAGCCCGGGATCACGCCGGCGAGCGCTACTCCAGGTTCCAGCCGAAGTAGACCTCCGTGCGGACGATCTTGTCCTCGTCGTCGAACGTGATCACCTCGGTGTTCCGTCCCCTTGCTCCGGCGGAGGTGTCGCTCTCGTAGGTCACGACCACCTCGTCGCCCGACTCGATCAGACGGACGACCTCGAAGCGCTGGCCGCGCCCCGCCCCGGGCCAGCACCGCTCGAAGTAGCCACCACGATCGAGCTTCGGGTCGGGAGGAGCCGAGAACAGGAAGTCGTCGCTGAGGCGCTCCTCGTAGAAGCTCCGGTCCCCGGCCGCGAAGGCGGCGTAGGAGTCGCGGACGATCTGCTTGCGGTCGGCGGGCATCCACTCAATCTAATAAAGCCTCTCGCTGGGGCCGGCGTCTCGAGTCCTTGACCCGGCACCCGGCGGCGGATTAGGGTAGCGGCCATGCTCCGACGCGCGCTGCTGACGCTGGTCGTGGGCTGTCTGACGCTCGCGTTCGCATCGGCCGGCGCCAGCGCGCAGGACGACGACGGCCGCCCGGAGAAGCCGCTCACGACCCTGGAGGTGAGGGGCATCGCTCCGCCTCGGGTTGTGATGGGGACTGACGGTCGCCGGCACGTCGAGTACGACCTGGCCATTACGAACGTGTTTACGGCCGATGTCAGCCTGACCTCGCTCGAGGTGCGTGACGTTAGTGGCGGGCTACTTCTGCGGCTCGAGGGCGACGCGCTTGCCGCGGTCACAACCGAGTTCTTGGGCGTGACGCCGACGGCCACGTTGGAGCCGTCCCAGACCGTCCAGACGGTCGTCGACGTCGTCCTCCCGCGGGGCGCGGGGGTGCCGGCGCGGCTCACTCACTTACTTGACTACGAGTTTCCTCCGGACGCCCTCTTCTACCAGCTGATCGGGAGCCGGCAGGTCGATGGGCCGGTGCTGCGAGTCGAGCGACGCAAGCCGATCGTGGTCTCGCCGCCTCTGAGGGGCCCCGGCTGGATCGCCACCAATGCCTGCTGCGAGCCTTCATCGCACCGCTCGTTCGTGCTCGCCGCCAACGGCAGCTTCGTCACCCCCGAGGTGTTCGCGATCGACTTCATCCGGGAGGTGGGCGGCCGCGTCGGCGAGGGCGACGGCTCTCAGAACAGTCAGTGGTTCGGACATGGCCAGCCGGTCGTGGCCGCCGCCGGAGGCCGGGTCGTCAGGGTTAGAAACGACATTCCGGAGGTCCCGCCTGGCACCGGTACACGCGACAACCCGACTCTCCGCACCGTCAACGACTTCGGGGGCAACGGCGTCGTCATCCGCATCCGGGCTGGCGTCTATGCGCTCTACGGCCACATGGTGCCGGGGTCGGTACGCGTGAACGAGGGCGACCAGGTCGAGACCGGCGAGCGGCTCGGCCTGCTCGGCAACACCGGCAACACGTCGGCACCGCACCTGCACTTCGGTCTGATCGACGGGCGCGGGCTGCTCAGCTCCGACAGCCTCCCGTTCGTGATCGACCGCTTCACCTACGGCGGGCAGGCAGAGCTGACAGCGAACTTCCCCGAGGTGAATATCACCGGGACGCCGCGCCCGGTCCGAAAGGCCCACCCCCTCACGAACTCGATCGCGAACTTCCCTCCGTAGGACGAGCAGCCGTCGCGGATCGGCGATTGGTGTGGGCTCAGCGGCGGAGTGAGCACCGGACTGGCGTCAGCTTATGCTTGGGCCATGCCCGCCTACGTGATCGCCGAGACGGATGTGCACGACCCGGAGCAGTACGAGCGTTACAGGGCCGTCTCCCCGGACGCCATCGCAGCTGGAGGGGGCCGCTTCATTGTGCGGGGCGGCGAGGTCGCCGTGCTCGAAGGCGATTGGCGGCCGAAGCGATTGGTGCTACTGGAGTTCGAGGACCTCGACGCCGCGAAGCGATGGTACGACTCGCCGGAATACCAGGAGGCGAGACGGGTGCGCGAGGGCGCCGCGACCCTCCACGTGGTAGCGGTCGAGGGTGTGTAGACAGCGCCCCGCGCCGAGACAGCAGCAAGACCCGAGTCACTCGTCCAGGACCGTCCAGTCGAAGTAGAGATCCTCGAAGACGGACCTGTCCTTGAACTTCCTCCACTCCGCAGGCGAGACATCGTCGGGCTTCACCGGCTCGTTCTCGTCCGTTTGGAAGACGCGGCCCCGTGCCTTGCGTACGAGCGCTGTCCGAATTGACGGCAGCGGATGAACCCAGGGCGGTTGGTTCTTCGTCGTCGCCCATTTCGTGACAGCGGTGATCATCGCGGTGAACTCAGAGGCGGCTGATCCCTGGCCCATCCATGCGAGATTCGGGTATTTGTCGTCGGCGGAGCCCGAGAGGGTGGCGTTGTGGCTGCCGTGGTGGCCGACCTTGTAGAGGACCGCGCGCGCGAGGAGGTCCTTGGCGGTGACGGTCCGGGAGCCGTCCTCGAAGGTCACGTCCTTCCATGAGACCCAGTTGCCGCGCTGTGCATCCGCGGCGAAGAACAGGACCTTCTTACTCTTCGGGAGCTCGAACGCGATTACCAGACTCGTGTTGTTGATGCCGGTGTTCAGCTTCAGTGCCAGGCTCTCTGCCGAGTAGAGCCACTCGGTATCGATGCGGCGCCAGGGAGGATTGGGCGGCACCTCGACGCCGTCGCGGTCGTCGGCGGGGCCGTCGCCGTCGCCGTAGGTCTCCGCGAAGAAGCTGCCGCTCCCAAACGCATCCTTGAGCGGGACGGAGAAGTGACGCCGGAAGGGCGAGGCACGCTTCTCGGGTGGCACGCGGACCGCTCCGGCGAACGAGAACCGGGGGTCTTGCGGGAAGCCTTCGCTGTCGCGCGGATCCTCGTCGGCGATCAACTCAGCGTCTTCGGGCGGGCCGAGGACGAAGGCGCGGATTCCTGCCGCACCCAGGAGCGCTAACGGTTCGCGACCCGGAGAGAGGAAGCGAGCGCCTCTCTTCGCGGCCGCTTTGTCCTTCACCAGCTTCAGCCCTCGCTTGTTGACTGACTTTTGGGGGTTCTCCGCCGCAGCGAGCATCTCGCGCACGTCGAGCTCTTCGGCATCCCCGCCCACTTCGAAGCCGAGAAGCGCGTCCAGGCGCGTGCGCGAGGAATCCGTCTCGCCGGCTGCTGCGAGTTCGCGGCGAGCTGCGAGAAGGCCCAGGAGCTGGTCCTTGTGGCGTTTGCGGAGGTCATCGGCCAGCTCGTGCTCGGGATCCTCCGTCCACGCGACCCAGGCCTCGTCGATGTCGAAACCCGCGAAGTACGGCTTGTTCTGTTTCCAGATGCCGTTGAGGTGGTCCTGATGCTCGTGGGTGAGGATCGCGAGATCGAGATGCCCTCCGCAGGATGAGTGGAGGTGCTCAACGACGTCCCCTATCGCCTTCCCGTGGTCGAGGAAAGCCTGTGATCCGGGCTTGTAGCCGCAGTCGATCATCACGTAATAGGGGTCGCCTCCACCCTGGCGTGGGGAGGCGATCAGGAAGCAGTCGCCGTGGCCCTGGCGATACATGCGGACCGTGACGCCATTCTCCGGAGGCACGAGGAGGTGCTCGTCGGCCATCAGCGGATCTCCTCCAGCTGATGAATGAGTGCGAACGGCTCCTCGCGGCCGCCGACCTCGCGGTCTCTCAGGCTGACCGCCAGCCCGCCGTCGAACGCGTTGCCCGAAGCGCCGTCACCTCCAGCGAGGAAGCGGCGCACGCGCGCGAGCTCAGTGTTGTCGGCGATGGTGCCCGGCGTGCGGATCACGCGACGCACCTCGCGCGTCGAGGGGTCGATGAGAATCGTCGCGCCGGCGCGATAGACGAAGTCCGGCCCGCCACGCTTGCGGCCGTCTCCGCGGGGGGCCGGCACGCCCTGCTGCCGCGGGTCGTCCATCTCGTCCTGCTCTCGTTCGTCGAAGTACCCGTCGCGGCGCTGCGTGATCTCGATGACGAGGTCCGCCGAGGTGGTGCCGGAGATGGTGCGCCGAATGGCAGGGCGAACCGAATGGATCTCGACCGCCGGATCGCCGTCCGTCCCGCGCGATACCGTCGGCGGCGCCGACTCGATTTCGAGCCCGAACAGGCGAGCGTAGTCGCGGCCCACGCTGTCGCCTTCGCGCAGCCACTTCCAGAACTTCACACGAACGCGGTCGAAGTCCAGCCAGACCTGGAAGCGGTCGCTCTCGAGGTTCCACGCTCGCGCCGCGGCGACGACGAAGTCTCCGAGCCCGCCCCGTAGATCCTCTGGTCCGTGCCGGAGGTCCTTGCCGGCCATCATCTCATTCAGCAGCTCGTCGCCGGTAGGCCAGGCGAGCGCGTCGACGCCCATGCTCGAGATGCCGCGCGGCGAGATCCCCCACTCGCGAAAGCTCTCGATGAAGACGATCCGGAAGCTCTCCTTGTCCTCGGGAGAGAAGTCCAGGTCCGCGGTGATGATCCCGCGCAGGAAGTCGCCGAACGTGATGTCGACCGGCGGGCAGTAGTCGATCGCGCGGATGCACATCTGCAAGACGCGGTCCGCGCAGCGTGCCGCCTCGTGGGCGAGACGTGCCGTCAGGTCGGGGTGGATCTCGCCGTCCGGCAGCTTGCCCGTGCCCTGCGTCGCGATGCGGAACAGGTCAGCGGTGCGAGAGCGGTAGATCAGCAGGAATGCACGAAAGACCGCCGCGACGAGAATCGCCCCGCGCGCGTGGGCGCCGATAGTCGAATCGAGCGCATGCGCGTCCGGCTGGCGCGGCCTCCACGCTCCCGTCGCCGCGTCTCGGCCGCCGAGCGCGTCACGTAGGGCCGCGCCTCGTCCCGTCGCCCGTCCGAACTGCTGCGCCAGTTGCCCGAGCAGGCTCTCGCTGTGCAGATCGCCTCGCGTGCGGCGAATCTGGCTCTCGAGGACAACCGGGTAGGTGAAGTGCTGGAAGAGGGCGACGATGTCGGCGAAGGCCTCGTGGAAAGCATGGACGTCGGGGTTCGTCGGCTCGTTGAAGCGCGGGTGGACGCCGTCGAGCAAGGCGTGGGTCGTCTCGTGCGCGACGATGTCGTGCGACAGGCAGGTGAAGACGACCGTCCCCGGCGTGTTGTCGTCGTCCTTCGATGCGACGGGGAAGTAGCCAAACAGGAGCGCCTTCTTGGCGGGTGAGTAGTAGGCGTTGCGATCGCGGAGCGCGTGCGGGTAGATGCGGAGCCTGCGCACGAACTGCCGTTTGTAGCCGCTTCTGCTCGCGATGCGCCGGTCCGACCACAGCGCCTTCCGGCCGAGCGCGCGTTCGAAGTGCTGGATCGTGGTCATCGCGACGGCGTAGACCATCTGCTGGTGGAAGTGCGGGTTCGACTCCGATGGTGATAGACCGTCCTCGGCCAGGAGATGTGGGTGCTCGAGATCCACCGGGTGGTAGAAGACGCCGCTCGCCGGATCGACGTCCACGACCTCCAGGTACTCCCCCACCGGGCCGGGCTGGAGGTCTTCCCACGGAATCGCGGCCGAGATCTCGTTGAACGCGACGGTCGAGAGACGCGTCGCCAGACTCGGGTCGAAGGCGAGCACCCGGAGTCGCCGCACGACCGGAGCAGGAACGCCCGCAGCCCCGAGATACGGCCGTGCGGGGCTCACCGCACGCGCCGATCCGCGTGAACACCAGTGTGAACCGCTCGGCGGGTTGAGGATCTGAGCGCGTCGACAGCGCTCATGTCGAGACCTGCTCGGCAGCGGATGCTCGCTTCAAGTCTCACCTCGTGAGTTCGTCGCGAACGGCACAGTGACAATAGACCGCCTTTGCGTGTCCGCATAGCGAGCCTCGCCTCGATTCAACACGACGATTACGCGAGACGCAGTTCAACGGGGCATCGTGAAGCGGAAGGCGCTGCCGCCGCCGTCGGCGGCCTCGACCCAGATGCGCCCGCCGTGAGCCTCGATTATGCGGCGGCACACCGCCAAGCCGATGCCAACTCCTTCGGCCTCGCGGTTCGCACGCGAGAACATCTCGAAGATCCGGCTCGCCTGGTCGGGGTCGACTCCGACCCCGTTGTCACGCACGGTCACGACCCATTCGTGACTGTGGTTCAGTGCGGAGAGCTCGACCCGCGGCGGCGCCTCGCCGCGGAACTTGAGCGCGTTGCCGACCAGGTTCTGCAGCACGCGGCGCAGCTGTCTCGGGTCTCCTTCCACCTCCGGCAGCTCCCCGATCTCGAGCGTCGCGCCGGCCGCCTCCAGGCTGGGGCCCAGATCCTCGGCGACTTCGGCGGCGAGCCGCCCCAGCTCGACCCGCTCGACGCTCAGCTCGCCGGCCCGTGCGTAGACGAGCACGCCGTCGATCAGGTCCCGCGCCCGCTCGGTGCTCGCCCGTAGCTGGCGCAGCACGTCGGCCGACGGCGGCTCCTCGGCGCGCCGCTGGAGCAGCCTGACGAGAAGCTCGATGCCCGCGATCGGCTCGCTCAGGTCGTGCGCGACGACGTCGGCGTAGCTGCGCAGCTCGGCCTCCATGCGCCGCTGCTTGGTCACGTCGGTGAGGAAGTTGACCAGCCCGTCGCCGAGCTTCGCGGTGCGGTGAACGAAGGTCCCCAGCACGTAGCCGTCCCCGAAGGGCGTGTCGTAGGTGATCTCGTGGACCCACGGCTGACCGGAGTCGCACACCCTGACGAAGGCGTCGAAGGTGCGGCTCCCGCGCACCCGCGGGAGCGCCTCCAGCAGCTTGTAGCGATCGCGCGACGCCAGAGGCACCCGGAAGGAGCGCAGCATCGAGGGATTGCCGTAGCCGAAGGTGAAGTCGACGATGCGCCCGTCGTCGTCGCGCACCGCCCACAAGACCCCCACCGCCTCGGGGAAGCCGTCGAACAGTGCCCGAAACTGCGCGGCGCCCTGCGCACCGAGGAGCTCGACGAGCTTCGGGTCCTCTCCCCACGGCTCCGGATCGAGGATGTCCCTTTCGCCCACGGCAGCAGGATAGGAGCCGCCGGGCGCTGTCGGCGAGCCCGGCCCGTGTCGGGCCGAACTGGAACGCCTTCGTCCTCAACAGACATGCAGCCGTCTACGCGGGACGGCGGCCGCGCACGCCGTTAGTCCGGGTACTCGTCCTTTCGGTAGTTGAGCGGGTCCTCCGGCTGTGCCTTCGGCGCCCGGTCGAGCAGGAAGTTGAAGTACGGCGCGACGAACGGGTCAGGCGCCGACACCGTATAGGTGTGGTAGACGGTCCCGTTGTCCTTCGCGAAGGCGATGTAGCTCGGGTTCTCGCGGATGCCGTCCTTGAGCTCAGCCCCGACCTGCGACGCCCAGAACCTAAGCCACTCGGGCGGGTTGTCGACTATCTGCTTGACCTCGGGGATCTGCTGGGCCTGCTCCTCGGTCAGCGCCAGCCCGAAGTCCCAGGGGAAGTCGGTGTCGTAGGTCGACACGTACGGGAACCCCCAGCCCATGCGCGCTTTGTAGGCGGTGAGCCGGTCGATCGGCGCCCGCGAGAAGCAGATCATGGTCACGTCGCGTTTGTTGAGGTGAAGCAGCGTCGTAGCGTCGAAGCCGTCGGCGAGGTTTGTACACCCGGGACAGGCGCCGACCGTGTAGTCGGGCCCGTACATGACGTTGTAGGCCAGCAGTTGCGAGCGGCCGTCGAACAGCTCGGCGAGCGTCTTCTTGCCGTCTTGGGTGTCGAACACGTACTCCTTCTCCACCGGGACCCAGGGCAGCTCGTGCCGCTTGCGCCTGATGTCCTCGTTGCGCTCGGCCTGCTGGGCTTCGAGCTTTGCCAGCTCGTCGCGCGCGGCCTGCCATTCCTCGCGACTTCCGATCTTGTGCTCAGGCATGGATCTCCCTTCTCGTAAGCGTGTCAACACCTACCAGACCGAGCACGTCGGCGAGATTCATCGCCTCGGCGCGAGCCGCAGTTCCGACGGCGTAGCCCCCGTGCTTCGTGCTAGAGGGCTGATGTGGGTTCGGCGCCGGGCTTGCGGCGCTGGGGGGCCGCGTTTGCTCGCCGGGTCCCCCCGGCCGGGCGGGCACGGGGGGCCGACGGCGGTCGCCGGCAGGGCCGTTTGCGAACGATCTTCGGCCATTGGCCCCATCCGCCGAATCTTCAGCGCGCTTTACGCGGCCGCTGACGCGGATCGGCCGCAAGCGTCCTGCCCCGGTGGCATCCTGCAACATCAATCCAGGACGGTCCGGGGTTCGCCCGGGCGGCTGTCGAACAATCTTCGATGGGCCCGGGCCACGGAGGCCGCCCTCTAGGGCGACGCCGTGGTTCGTCCGGCTGACAGCGGGCAAACCCGGATCGCGGTTTGCGTGGTCGTCGGCCGGGTAGCCGTGCCACGTGGTGCCGGAGCGCATCGCGAAGCCCTGGGGTACCCGGACGCTGTACGGGCGGGGCCAGCCGTGGCCCGCGCGCGTCGACCAGCATCTCGGCGAAGGCGTCGACGTCAGGGACGCTGGGACCCAGTCTCGAAGCAACCGATCTTCAAGGCCGCCGCGGTCCGCGTAGAGAGGCGATGATGCATCTCGCCCATTACCTCGGGCTTCTCCACCACGCCGAGATCGAGCTTGGCGAGGCCTTCCGCGAGGTCGGCCGAGGGCACCGCGAAGAGCCCGACGTGCACGCGATCTGCCACAAGCTCGCCGCCCAGTGCGATGCACACGCAGAGAAGCTTGGGCGCTTCGCCGAACGCTACGGCGAGGACGCGCCCGACGAACCTGAGCGACTGCACTCCGAGCTCTTCCGTGGCATCCGCGGCGGCGGACCAGGACTGCTGCGCGACATGCACGACCTCCACCTGATGGCATGCGAATGCGAGATCGCCTGGACCCTTGTCGGCCAGGCCGCACACGGTGCCCGCGACACCAAGCTGCTCGAGGTCGTGCGGGCCTGCGAGGGTGAGACCTCCACCCAGCTGAAGTGGCTGGCGACGCGGATGAAGCAGGCCGCCCCGCAGGCGCTCGTGGTCGCGCCGTGAGCCGAGCGAGCGGCCCACACGCAGCGGATGTTGCAGGCGGGTCGTGGGCGC
Organism: uncultured Thermoleophilaceae bacterium; assembly: GCA_963812915.1. GTDB lineage: Bacteria > Actinomycetota > Thermoleophilia > Solirubrobacterales > Thermoleophilaceae > JACVRW01. The sequence goes on from CAWEXB010000008.1 coordinate 77,995, forward strand.
AGGACGCGGACCGGGGCGCGCGAAGCAATCGCAGTATTCGGATTCCTGGAGAGCTCGTGAAGCTTCGAACACCCTGCATCCTCTGCTCGGCGGTCGCGCTGCTGATCGCGCCGAGTCCTGGCCCGGCCGAAGGTCAGGTGCCCCACACGGTCGAGCCCGGGGAGAGCCTTTGGTCGATCGCGGCGCAGGACGGCCTCAGCGTCGACCAGCTGGCGGCCGCCAACGGCCTGTCGCCGGACACCGAGCTCGTAGCCGGCACCACCGTGCTGATCCCACCGGCACCGGCGTCCTCCCCCAGCGGCGACGCTACGTCCGGTGAATGCGTATGGGACTGCGCTTCCCCGGTCCACCCCCATCCCACCGACGAGACCGTTAGCCCCGAGCAGGTCGGATCGATCGCCGCCCAGCATGGAATGTCGGCGCCACTCGTGCAGTCGATCGCCTGGAACGAGAGTGCATTCAGCAACGCCGCCGTCTCGAGCGCCAAGGCTCGCGGCGTGATGCAGATCATGCCCGACACCTGGAACTTCATCGACCAGCAGCTCGCCGACCGTCCGTTGGACCCTGCATCGGCGACCGACAACGTCGAGGCCGGGGTGCTCTACCTCCACCACCTCTACCACCTCAAGGGCGGTGACGGCCAGGCCACGGTGGCCTCCTACTTCCAGGGTCCAAACCGCGAAGCGCTCCTACCCGAGACGGAGACCTACGTGCACGAAATCCGCGACGACGAGGCAGAGTTCGCCGGCGGCGGCTGACCTCTCCGAAGAGCCACCATGCCCTAGGTTGAGACGATGCCGAACGGCGGCGCACTGGTGGCGACCGACGCCTGGAAGTCCACGTTCCCGGGTGCCGTTGTGGGCGCTCTCGTCATGATCGGGGTCCGTAACCCGGAGCGGAGCGCCGCGCTCGAGACACAGAAGCGTGAGCTCGAGGAGAGGCTGCGTGCGCGCGCCGCCCGGGTGGGGCGCGACGGCGTCGACTCCGAGCCCGCGGTGCGCGCCTACGTCGACTACTACCGCACCCACGGCAAGACCTATCACGTGAAGGCGCAGTGGGAATCGGTTGCCGTCAAGGGCAGATCGATCCCAAGCAGGGCGGCGCTCGTCGAAGCGATGTTCATGGCCGAGCTGAAGAACCTGATCCTGACCGCCGGTCACGACCTCGCCGCCGCGACGCTGCCGGTGCGTGTGGACGTGACGCGCGAGGAAGATGAGTACGTGCTGATGAACGGCACCGAGCGGTTCCTGGGCGCCGGCGACATGATGATGGTCGACGGCGAGAGCATCATCTCCAGCGTGCTCTACGGCCCGGATCGGAGAACCCGCATCGGGCCCGAGACGCGAGAGGTTCTCTTCGCCGTCTATGCACCCGCCGGGGTCGGCGAAAAGGCCGTCCGAGACCACCTCGAGGACCTTCGCAGCAACGTCCTCCTCGTGGCCCCGGAGGCGGAGACCCGGCTGCTCGCGACGCTGCCCGCACCACTAGGCCGGGTGGATCGATCTCAGAGCGACGTCTCGATGTAGCTTTTGGCCAGCCGCTTCGGCGCGCGTGCGAGCCACGCTTCGACGATCACCTCGCGGAGATCCTCGAGTCCGATCCGGTCAAGGCGCACCAGGATCGCCGGGTAGCCATCGAAGTGCGGCGTGGTGAAGTAGACGGCGGGGTCATCGGCGAGCAACGCCTCCTTCGCCACGAGGTGCTCCACGCGGGCTCCGAGAATCGGTCCGTCCGGCGCGTCGTCGCCGAGCGCTTCGAGGTCCGCCCTCCGCAGCGGGCGCTCCCAGACGAAGCCCTTGTCCTTGACTTGCCACTGGCGCAGGTTCCGCGAAACGCGCTCGCTGGTCTCCGGCAACCCCAGCGCGATCCGACGGACGTCGTCCCAGCTCGCCACGCCGCTCAGGCTAACTCGGATCGTCAGCGCGCCGCGGGCTCGCCGAGCAGCTCCGCAAGCGGCCTGATCGCGATGCCTTCGTCTTCCAGGCGGCGCCTCACCGCGCGGGCAACGTCCACCGCGTTCGGGGCGTCGCCGTGGAGGCAGAGCGTGGGCACGTCGACCTCGAAGTCGGAGCCGTCGATCTTCGTCAGCTTGCGTTCGCGCACCAGGCGCAGCGCGCGGGCCGCCACCTGCTCCGGATCCCGGGCCGTCTTGACCGCCTCGATGATCAGCTCGCCGTCGGCGTCGTAGTCGAGGTCGACGAACGCCTCGGCGACCACCCGCACGCCGTGCCTCGCGGGCCCTCGCAGCACGTCCTCCCGCATCAGAAGCAGCAGCAGGTCGGGATCTACCTCGGCGATCGACCGCGCGACGGCCTCCGCCAGCTCCGGGTCGCGTGAGCACATGGCGTAGAGCGCCCCGTGTGGCTTCACGTGCCCGAGACGGCCGCCCTCGGCTCGGACGAAGGCGGCGAGCGCCCCGATCTGGTAGGTGCAGTAGTCGGTCAGGTCGGACGGGGAAACCGCCATCCGCCGGCGGCCGAAGCCGAGCAGGTCCGGGAGGGCCACGTGCGCGCCGATCTGGACCCCGTGCTCGAGCGCGAGCGCGACGGTCTCGCGCATCGTTCGCGGATCGCCCGCGTGGAACCCGCAGGCGACGCTGGCGGAGGAGATGAACGGCATGACCCCGGCGTCGTCGCCCAGCTTCCAGCGGCCGAAGCTCTCCCCCATGTCGACGTTGACGTCGATGGCCGGCTGCCGGTTCATGCGGTCTCCCCCACCTCCCGCCGCGACGCGAGGAGCTCCTCGAGGTAGCCCGTGTGGACATCGCCGGCCACGACCCGCTCATCCTCCACCAGGCGGAGATGGAGTGGGATGGTCGTCGCCACGCCCTCGATCCTGAACTCCTCGAGCGCGCGGCGACCGCGGCGCAGCGCCTGCTCCCGTGTGGGCGCCCAGACCATCAGCTTCGCGATGAGTGAGTCGTAGAACGGCGGGACCGCATAGCCCGGGTATATCGCTGTGTCGATCCGGACGCCCGGGCCGCCGGGCAGCTCGAGGCTCTCGATCCGCCCCGGGGCGGGCTGGAAGTCACGCTCCGGATCCTCGGCGTTCACGCGGAACTCGACCGAGCTGCCGTTCGGCCTCACGTCGTCCTGCGAGAGCTCGAGCGGCTCGCCCGCCGCCACGCGCAGCTGCTCGCGAACCAGATCGGTGCCGGTGACCATCTCCGTAACGCCGTGCTCGACCTGGAGGCGCGTGTTCATCTCGATGAAGTAGAAGCGGTCGTCCTCGTCCACGAGGAACTCGACGGTCCCCGCGCTCGTGTACTCCACCGCTTCCGCCAGCCGGACCGCGGCCCGGGCCATGGCCTCACGCGTCGAGGGATCGAGCGCGGGCGAGGGCGACTCCTCCACCAGCTTCTGGCGGCGTCGCTGGAGCGAGCACTCGCGCTCGTAGAAATGCACGACCTTGCCGTGGCGGTCGCCGACCACCTGTATCTCCACGTGGCGCGCCCGCTCGAGGAGCTTCTCGACATAGAGCGAGCCGTCACCGAAGGCCGCCTCCGCCTCGCGAGCGGCGTCGCCCACCAGCCCCCGCAGGTCATCGGCGTCGTGCGCGATCCTGATTCCACGCCCGCCACCCCCGGCCGCCGCCTTCACCATCACCGGATAGCCGACCCCGTCGGCCCCGCGCAGACTCGCCTCGAGATCGGCGGATGCGTCGGTCCCCGGGACGACCGGAACGCCGGCGTCGCGGGCGAGGCGCCGGGCCGCGGCCTTGTCCCCCATCGCCGCGATCGCTCCCGCCGGGGGACCGACGAAGGTGATGCCCGCCGCCTCGCATGCCTCCGCGAAGCGGGCGCTCTCAGACAGGAACCCGTAGCCCGGATGGATGGCGTCGGCGTCCGTCTCGCGCGCGGCGTCGATCAGCTTCTCGGCGTTCAGGTAGGACTCGCGCGCGTGCGGCTTGCCGATAGCGACGGCCTCGTCGGCCTCGCGGACGTGGAGTGCATCCCGATCGGCGTCCGAGTAGACGGCGACCGTGGCGAGCTCCAGCTCGCGACAGGTGCGGATGACGCGGAGAGCGATCTCGCTGCGGTTGGCGATCAGGACCTTGCGCATCACCCGTCGCCCAGCGCAACCACGTCCTGACCGGCCTCCACCGCATCCTCGTTCTCGACGAGAAAGCTCTCGATCACCCCGTCTTGGTCGCTCTTTACCTCGTTGAAGCTCTTCATCACCTCGACGAGACCGACGATGTCCCCGCTGGAGACTCGATCTCCCTCGTTCACGAACGTGTCTTCGTCGGGGCTGGGGCGCCGGTAGAAGGTGCCCGGCATCGGCGCCTTGATCGTCCTGCGGTCAGCCATCTGCCCTCGCTCTACCCGGCTGGGGCCTAGTACAACCGCGCCACGGGTAACGGGGAAGCAATGAGCACCGCCGCCTCGGCCATCGTCGACCAGCGGCCCGCCACGGAGGGCAAGCCCAGCATCGTCTATCGCCACGCCGGCGATCGCGCCCTGCTCGTGGAGTACGGCGATATGGATCTCGATCTAACGCTCAACTTCTTCGTGCTGGCGGTGGACCGGTCGCTCCCGATCTTCGACCTCGACTCGCGGAACTCCGCCTTCGTGGATAGCCCGTTCCTCCTGCGTGCGGGGGATCGGGTGACGTTCGGGCGAGTCGAGGAGGAGGAGCTCGACAGCATGTGGGAGGACGTGCAGGCCGACCGCTACACGTACGAGATCGAGGATGGGAGCTTCAACGTCGGCGCATACCTCGAGTGGCTGCCGGAGGTGAAGGACGAGGCGGCGGAGCGGCGCAGGCGCTGGGCGGAGGCGTCGGCAGCCACCCCGATCCCCTAGCGATGCCCGACGAGCGCCAAAGAGAGGTCGAGGTCCTCGAGGGCGGCATCCAGACGACCGTCCAGGACTACCCCGGCCGGCCGGGGATGCTTCGGTATGGCCTGTTTCCGGCCGGTCCGATGGATCACTTCGCGTTCCGCGCGGCCAATCTGCTGGTCGGAAACCCGGCCTCGGCCGCCGCTCTGGAGGTGGCCCTCGGCAACTTCACGGTCAGGTTCGAGACGGAGGCGACGGTGGCGGTCTGCGGCGCTGAGACCGAGACGACCATCGACGGCGAGCGAATCCCGGCCTGGGAGAGCCGCCGCGTGGGTCCGGGAGCCGAGCTCCGGCTGGAGTTCGCCCAAGGTCCGGGCTTCCGCATGTACGTCGCGGTCTCGGGCGGCGTCGACGTCCCCCAATTCTTCGGCTCGCGGTCGACCTACACGATGGGAGCGCTGGGAGGCCTCGAGGGACGAGCGCTACGTCAGGGCGACCGGCTCGCGCTCGGCGAGGAACGCGCCGACGGCGACCCGCGGCGCCTCAAGCAGTCGGCGCGTCCGACGTACGCACGCGAGTGGGAGATCGAGGCGATCCGGGGACCACAGGCCTCGCCCGATTACCTGACCGAGGCGGACATGGAGACTTTCTTCGGCCGCTCCTGGCCGGTCAACCCCAACTCCGACCGTACCGGGATCCGGCTCGAGTCGCACAAGTTCGAGTGGGCCCGCGAGGGCGGCGGAATCGCCGGCGGCCACCCGTCCAACATCCTCGACAACAGCTACCCCGTGGGTGCGGTGAACATCAACGGCGACCTCCCCGTCATCCTCGGTCCGGACGGTCCGACGGCCGGCGGGTTCGTCGTCGCCGCGACGGTCGCGCAAGCGGGACTCTGGAAGATCGGACAGCTGCGGCCGGTCGGCGATACGGTGCGCTTCCGCGAGGTGACGATCGAGGAGGCCGTCGACCTCGGCAACGAGCTCGGCCGGCGCCTGACCGAGGAGAGCCTCGAGGACGCCTGACTCAGGCCACAGCCCAGGAAGCCAGTCACCCCGGCAGCAGGTCAGAGGCGTAGTGAGAAGCCGCCTCCTCGGAAGTGACGGGGATCACCTGGACCACGTCGACCGCGACCTCGTTCGGATCGTGGGTGATGAAGTGACGCTGGCCCCAGTCCTCGTCGCGAAGCGACAGCTCGATGGGAAGGCCACGCGCCTGCGCGCGCCCGTAGACGGCGTCGACGTCGTCGACCTCGATCGTGACCAGGACGCCCGCTGCGCGCCGCCTGAACACGGGCGGCACGGACTCGTGGTCGCTCGCGACCAGCCCGAGCTGCGCTGCCGGAGTGGTGGACGAGAGCAGTTGCACGTACCAGTCGGCCTCGAAGGCGATTCGCATGCCAAGCAGGTCGGCGTAGAAGTCGCGCGACTCGGCGAGTCGGTCGGTCATGAGGACAGGGAAGACGGCGTTGACTTTCATCTGGAGACCTCCTCGGTTGGTTGTGGTGCTCTGGTCGGGACTCCTCGAGCCTGGATCGGCAGGGCGACCTCGGTCCGAACGCTGTCCGAATCCACCAGCGCCGGATCGTCGACGTAGGTCTCCCGCACCGTCTCTGCGGGTGTCAGGGCGCGCTCATGCGCATAGGCCAAGAGCGGGAAGTAGGCGAGCTGAAGCTCGGCGTAGTCGCCACGGTGGGTCGTCACGGCCAGCCGCGTGGCACTGAGGCGCTCGCGTTCCAGGCCGCTAAGCGGACCCTGCGCCACTCCTTCGTCGATGCCGACGAAGAAGTGGATCTCACCCTCCAGCTCGAGCGGATAGATACCCACCACCGGTGGACCGCCCGGCGCTCCCGCCTCGGGGACAGCTTCGAGGAGCGTGGCGATCTGCGCGCGTGCCGTTGACTCGAGCGCCTCCGCCTCGCATGTGCCGCGCAGCCCGATCAGCTCGCGTGCGGGATCTGCCCGCTCGGCCACCTCGTACGGCAGCAGGTCGTGGGCACCCATCAGCCGCTCGAGCGATCGCAGCGTCTGGCGGCCTCGCTCGACCCCGCGCTCGATTCGCTCCCGTTGGCGCTCGAGGAGCACGACCGACTGCGGCTCGTCGGCGACGAGCAGCTCGTGCACGTCCGACAGGGGAACGTCGAGCGAGCGCAGGAGCGCGATCGTGATGGCGGTCCGCGCCTGGCCGCGGTGGTAGTAGCGGTAGCCAGAATCGGGATCCACGTACGCGGGGGCGAGCAAGCCCAGCTCGTCGTAGCTGCGCAGCTGCTTGACGCTGAGGCGCACCCGCCGTGCGAATTCGCCGATCCCGATCAGCTCATGAGGTTTCGCCACGCGCCGAGTATCGAGCCTGCCCCGAGGGGAGAGTCAAGCGCCTCCAGCTCAGGCGGCGCGGAGCTCCGCCGCGCCCAGCGCCGGCGAGATGGACGTTGCGGCGGCGCCGCGCGCGCCTGCGCGAGCTCCGCGTCGAGGCGGCCGGCGGGCAGGCGGCCGGCGATGAAGGAGGCGAGCACGCGCTGCTCGCCACTCGTGAGAGATCTCGGTGCGATCCTGGGACGGCGGGCCATTGTCCACGTCGTTCGCCCTACGCCCGAGGGCTCCTGCAAGCGGGTGCTGCAGACCTTACTTCATAAAGTAAAGTAATAGCTTGGATGAAGACGTTCTGGCGCCTGCTCTCCTTCCTGCGCCCCTACCGCCGCGGCGTCGTTGTGTCCTTCGTTCTCGCGGCCGCGGCGATGGGCGTGGGAGTGCTGGTGCCCTACCTGGTCGGTCGGACCGTCGACGAGATCCGCCAGGGGGCCGTCGACCTCTGGCCGCTGGCCCTCGCCGTGGCCGGAGCCGGGGTGTTGCGACTCGCCTTCAGCGTGTCGCGCAGGCTGGTGGCCGGCCGCGTGTCGCTCGGAGTGGAGTACGACCTGCGCAACCGGATCTACGAGCATCTGCACTCGCTCGAGCTCGCCTTCTTCGACTCCCAGCAGACCGGGCAGCTGATGTCGCGCGCGACGGTCGACCTCCAGTCCGTCCGCTTCTTCCTCGGCTACGGGTTGATCTTCATCATGCAGTCGGCGCTGACGATCCTGATCGCCGCGGGCGTGATGGTCGCCGTCAATCCTGGACTCGCGGCGGTCTCGCTCGCGCCGATGCCGTTCGTCGTCTGGGTGGCGTTCCGCTACGGGCGGCGCAACCGCCCGGCCACCCAGGAGGTCCAGCAGCGGATCGCCGAGCTCACGGCCGAGGCCGAGGAGAACGTGTCCGGCGTACGCGTGGTCAAGGCGTTCGCACAGGAGCAGCGACAGCTGCGGCGCTTCCGGCACGCCGTGAGGCGGGTGTTCGACCAGTCGATGGTCTCTACCCGGCTGCGCGCCTTCTACAGCCCCTTCATCGACTTCCTGCCCCAGCTTGGCCTCGCCGCCGTGCTTCTCGTCGGGGGCCGACAGGCGATCAACGGGACGATCAGCGTCGGCGAGTTCGTCGCCTTCTACGGCTACGTGCTGCTGCTCACCTCGCCGATGCGGATGCTCGGCATGGCGCTCGGCATGGCCCAGCGTGCGGTCGCGAGCGGGGCGCGAGTATTCGAGCTGCTCGACCGCCGGCCGCGGGTTACGGCGCCGCCGGACGCGCCCGCGCTGCCGCCCGGCGCCGGGCGGGTCGAGCTGCGAGGGGTCGACTTCGGCTACGAGGGCGGCGAGCCCGTGCTGCGGGGGATCGATCTCGACGTCGAGCCGGGCCGCACAGTCGCCCTCGTCGGCCCGACCGGCTCGGGGAAGACGACGCTGGTGATGCTGATCCCGCGCCTCTATGACGTCGACGCCGGCGCAGTGCTCGTCGACGGCGTCGACGTGCGCACCGTCGACCCCGCCTCGCTGCGACGCGAGGTTGCGGTTGTCTCCGACGACGCCTTCCTCTTCACGGCCAGCCTCGGCGAGAACATCGCCTACGCGCGGGCGGACGCGAGCGACGAGGAGATCCTCGCCGCCGCCGAGCGCGCGGGGCTCGGGGAGCTGCTCGACGACCTCCCCGACGGCCTCGACACGCTGGTGGGCGAGCGCGGACTCACCCTCTCGGGAGGCCAGCGCCAGCGCGTGGCGATCGCACGCGCCCTGCTCGCGGAGCCGCGCATCCTGATCCTCGACGACGCGACCTCGAGCGTCGACGCCACCACGGAGAGCCGCATCAAGGCGGCGCTGCGGGAGGTCATGGAGGGACGCACCACGTTCGTCATCGCCCATCGGTTGTCCACGATCGCCCTGGCCGACGAGGTGGTGGTGCTCGAGGGAGGCGGCGTGGCGGCGCGCGGCACGCACTCGGCGCTGCTGGAGGGCTCGGAGCTGTACCGGGAGATCGCGGAGAAGGGGCTGCCCGACCAGGTCTTCCTCACGCGCGCGGACCCCGAGCGGGAGGTGGCGGGACTGTGAACCGCGCGGGTCGCCTGCGTCACCTGGCAGGCCTGTTGCGTCCCTATCGGTCGCGCGTCCTGCTCATGCTGCTCGCGCTCTGGATCGCGACGGGAGCGGCGCTCGTGCCTCCTTACCTGGCCGGCCGCGCCATCGACGATGGCATCCGCGGCGGCGACACCGACGCGCTGACGATCATCGTGGTCGCGTTCGTCGCGGCGGCGGTGATCAACTGGGGCGCGACCTACGTCCAGACCTATCTCATCAACTGGGTCGGTCAGCGCGCGCTGCAGGACCTTCGCCTCCAGTTGTTCGAGCACCTGCAGCGACTCTCGATCGGCTTCTACTCCCGCCGCAAGACCGGCGTCCTGATTTCGCGAATCACCAACGACGTGCAGGCGCTCGACCAGCTCGTAACGGAGGGCATGTCCACCCTCGTCTCGGCCACGCTCACGCTGATCGGGACCGCCGTGATCCTCGTGGTGCTCGATCCGAGCCTGGCCCTCGTCACCTTCCTCACCTTCCCGGTGCTGCTGGTGGGGAGCCTGCTCTTCCGGATCGCCTCGTCCGGCGCCTACCGCGCAACCCGCGAGAAGATCGCGCAGGTCACCGCCTACCTGCAGGAGACCCTCTCGGGCGTCCGCGTGGTGAGGGCCTTCGGCCAGGAGCGGCGGCACCGGAGCCGCTTCGCGGAGCTGAACGACCAGAACCGCGAGGCGAACATGAGGACCGTCAACCTCAACGCCGCCTACTTCCCGTCGGTCGAGTTGCTCTCGGCGGTCGCCACGGCGGCGATCCTGCTGTACGGGGGCAACCAGGTGCTCGACGGTGCGGTGACGATCGGCGTACTGGCCTCGTTCGTGTTCTACCTCCAGAGCTTCTTCGACCCGATCCAGTCGCTCTCGCAGCTCTACACGACCTACCAGGCCGGCATGGCGGCGCTCGACAAGATCTTCGAGCTGCTCGACGAGGAGCCCGACATCGCCGACCGGCCGGACTCGGTCGAGCTGCCGCGGGTGCGCGGCGAGATCGACTTCGAGGACGTGAGGTTCTCGTACGACGGCGAGCAGCCGGCGCTGAGCGACGTCTCGCTGCACGTCCCACCCGGCCAGACCGTGGCGCTGGTGGGCGCGACGGGCGCCGGCAAATCGACGCTGGCCAAGCTGGTCGCGCGCTTCTACGACCCGGACGGCGGGCGCGTGCTCGTGGACGGCCACGACCTGCGGGACGTGACGGAACGCTCGCTGCGCTCGCAACTGGGAATCGTCCCGCAGGAGGGCTTCCTCTTCTCGGGCACGATCCGCGACAACATCGCGTTCGGCCGACCCGACGCCGGCGACGACCAGGTGTACGCCGCCGCCCGCGCGGTCGGCGCGCACGAGTTCATCGAGCGCCTGCCCGACGGCTATGACACCGAGGTCGGGGAGCGCGGCGGGAACCTGTCGGCCGGCCAGCGCCAGCTGGTGGCCTTCGCGCGGGCGGCGGCCGCCGATCCGCGCATCCTGATCCTCGACGAGGCGACTTCGAACGTCGACGTGCGCACCGAGGCGCAGATCGAGCGCGGCCTCCGGCGCGTGCTCGCCGGGAGGACGGCGATAGTGATCGCCCACCGGCTATCGACGATCCGCGGCGCCGGCCGGATCGTGGTGCTCGACCACAGTCGGATCGCCGAGCAGGGCACCCATGAGGAGCTGCTGGAGGCGGACGGGGCATACGCGCGGCTCTATCGGGACTGGGCGGAGCACACGGCCGCCTAACGCTCAGCGCGTGACCTCGATGGCGCCCACCATGCCGGCGTGGAGCGTGCACGCCTAAGGGTTACAAGGCTGCCCCCCAGGGATTCGAACCCCGCCTACCTCGTCCAAGCGAAAGCGCACGAGACTGCGCGTGCGGGTGCCGCGCGGCTGATCGCGCCGGGTCGGCGCGGCTGAGCAAGCAGGGCCCATTCTGGGTCACGCGGCCTCCGCGCGTCGAAGCCGCGCTGCCTCGAGCCTTCGCAGCCGCCGGTTTCTACCCGAGAAGTTGGGGGTCTGCGAATGGCAGTCGGGGCAAAGCAGAGCCCATCCGGAACGGACGGATAGCCCCGGTCAAGGGACTTGCAAGCCTCTATCCTTCTCGACCGATTGGGGGGTCGTCTAATCGGCAAGACGCCAGCCTCTGGAGCTGGTTATCGGGGTTCGAGTCCCTGCCCCCCAGTAGCAATTCCGGCCGGTCCATTAGGGAACATCTGTTCGTCAGCACCTAAGCCGCCACGCGCGCCGCCGGCACCAACCGCAGCCGGTCCGGCAGGAACGGCACCACCGCGCGCTTCACGTACTCGCCGCCCGCCCTCACCAGTGCCTTGCGGACGAACGCCGGCGGCAGCGGTGCGAAGCCGTACTCGGCGCGAATGCGGTCGGGCAGCAGCGCGATCGTGATGAAGTTGATCGTCTCGACGAGCGGCTGGGCGGTCCAGGGCACGGGTGGCTCGAGCACGATTGCGCGAGCCCGCTCGCGGGCCCAGTCGGTCACGTGGAGGCGATCGCCGTCCAGCATCTCGCGGCGGTAGTCGTCGAGGTCGGCGACGGTGCGCGGCATGTCGCGCACCCGCAGGCCGAACAGCCGGCCGACGCGCTTGTAGTCCTCCCAGTAGCGGGCCTCGTCGTCGGCCGAGAGCGAGCCGACGTAGGTGCGGTAGACCACGAGGCCCGAGTCCACGAGCGTGAACAGGACCCAGAGCAGCAACTCGGGGTCGTCGGCGCGGTACGGCGTGCCGGCGGGATAGGGCCCAACGGACTCGCGCAGCGTCCCGGTCACCCGACGGTGCATCGCGCGTACGCGACGACAGACCCGATCCGCGTCCTCGCGCTCGCCGAACCCGATCGCGCTCAGCACCGCGGCGGTGCGCGCCAGCCGATCGTAGGGCTCCTCCATCGCGGTCGAGTGGGCCAGCAGCCCGGACACCGCCAGCGGGTGGGCCGCCTGCATCAGCAGCGCCCGCGGGCCCGCCAGGGCCAGCGCACGCTCGCGGTGCACGCGACGCAGCACCGAGTCGTTGTCGAAGTAGCCGGCCACTGACCCGAGGGTACGGATGCAGCCGGCGCTAGAGCGAGGCCAGGTCCGTGCCCTCGTCAGCCAGCGCGGCCGGATCGGGCGAGGCGTGCTCCCTGATGAAGCGGCGGGCGTGCTCGAGGTCGTCGGAGCGGCCCACCGTCAGCGCTGCCGTCACCCGGCCGTCGTCGAGGTAGAAGGCGGTGAAGTCGCCGTCGTCGAGCGACCCCCGCACGACCGTCTCGCCCGAGCCGGGTCCCACGTACTCCATCCAGGTCCAGTCCGCCAGGTCGGAGAAGAAGTAGGGCACCACGTCGTGCTCCACCCCGCGACCGAGCAGGTTGAGCGCGGCCGTCTTCCCTTGGTTGAAGGCGTGGTCCCAGTGCTCGATGCGCATCGGACGCCCGTGGATCGGGCTGTCGTACTCGCAAATGTCGCCGGCGGCGAAGATCCCGGGTACGGAGGTCTCGAGCCCGCTCGAACACCTGACGCCGCGGGCCTCACCCAGCTCGAGACCGGCCTGCTTTGCGAGCGTCGTGTCCGGCAGGACGCCGGCGCCCACGACGACGGCGTCGCAGGCCAGCTCGAGCCCGCTCTTGGTCACGACCTTGCGGACCCGCCCATCCGAGCCCTCGAAGCGGTCGAGCTCCTGCCCGCCGTACACCTCGACCCCGTGGTCCTCCAGCACTCTCTGGAAGTAACCGCCCACCTTGGCTCCGTAGGAGTTCTCGTGCGTGACGTTCTCCAGCATCACGATCGAGCACTTCACCCCGTGCGCCCAGGTGAGCGAGGCCGCGACCTCGGTTCCGATGTAGCTGCCCCCGATCACCACCATCCGCTCGGCGCGGCCGGCCTCCGCGCGGATCGCCTCCGAGTTCGCGAACGCCCGCAGGTAGTGGATGCCGTCGAGCTCGCAGCCGTCCACCCGCAGCCGGCGAACGTTTGCACCGGTGGCGAGGAGCGCCCTGCCGAACTCGATCTCGTCCTTCGTCGACAGCGTGACCACGCGCTCGCGCGGATCGAGCTTCATCACGCTCGTGCGCAGCATCAGGTCGATGTTCTGCTCCCGCCACCATTCGTCCGGACGGAACAGCACCTCGTCCCGCGACTCCTTGCCCTGCAGATATCCCTTCGAGAGCGGCGGCCGGTTGTACGGCGGATCGGGCTCGCGGCTGACCAGCATAACGGAGCCGTCCGCGCCCTCCTCCCGCAACCAGCGCGCACAGTTCGCCGCGGCGAGACCGCCGCCGATCAACAGGTAGTCGACCTTCCGACGGGCCACGACTACGCCGCGGCGCCGGAGCGGTTGGTGAAGCGCTCGGTCACCCGCGGCTCGATGCCCACGTCGAGCACGAGCAGGACCTCGTCGCCCGCCTGGACGACCGAGTCGCCTGCTGGGACGAAGCCGCCTCCGTCGCGCAGGATCGAGATCACGAGCGAGCCGTCGGGCAGCCCGAGGTTTTTGACCGCCCTGCCGGCGGCCTCCGAGCCCTCGGCCACCTCGAGCTCGATGATCTCGAGCCGCTCCTCGGGCAGGTCGAGCAGGTGGACCAGACCGTACTTCGGCACCTCGTGCTCGATCAGGCGCAGGATCAGGTCGGTCGCGGAGATGACCGGCTTCACGCCGAGCAACTCGAAATGCTGGAGATTTCGGGGGTTGTTGCAGCGAGCGACGATCCGCGGGACGCCGTACTTCTCGCGCGCGACCTGCGAGATCAGGATGTTGTCCTCGTCGTCGCCGGTGACGGCGACGACCAGGTCGGCGCGCTCGATGCCGCCACGCTCGAGGACCCACAGCTCGGAGCCGTCGCCGTACTGGGCGCTGTGCTCGAGCTCCTCCTCCACCACCGAGTAGCGGGCCTGGTCGGACTCGATCACGGTGACCTCGTTGCTTTTGTTGATCAGCTCCCGGGCGAGGTTCCAGCCGACCTTCCCGGCGCCGACGATCAGCACGTACATGACCCTACCCCGACACTCCCTCGAAGCGAATCTGGCCCCGCACCGCGGCCTCGAGCAGCTCGATCGCGGTCTGCGTCGGGCAGACGGTCTGGAGGCCCTGCTCGGCGTACCAGCGCGCTCGTGCGGGATCGAGCACACGTACGACGACGCGCTCGACTTCGAAGCGGCGCCTGGCTATCTGGGCGATCACCAGGTTGGTGTTGTCGCCGTCGGTGGATGCCACGAACGCGTCGGCCTCCTCGATGCCGGCGGCCAAGAGCGCATCGAGCTCGAGCGCCGTGCCGACCGTGTACCGGCCGCCGCGCTCCTCCCAGCTCTCCGCCTGCCCGCGATCGAGTAGCGCGATCGCCTCCGGATCCTCGTCGAGGACCGAGACCTCGTGGCCCTCGCCGAGCATCGAGTTGGCGATCGCCGAGCCGACGCGCCCGCAACCGACAATCAAGACAAGCATCGAGGTTCACTCTACATGTGCGTTCGTGAACTTCCTGTTGCGCGAGCGCGCACCGCGCGGCGCCGCCCAGCTAGGGCAGAACGCCCTCGCGAGTGTCCTCCTGGCCCGCCGGCGGCGCGGTGAGGATCACCCGGCAGTTCGCCTTCTCGACCACGTAGCGAGTGGTCTCCCCGACGAACCGATCGCGGGCGAGTCCCCGGCCGCCCAGGATCGCGCCACCCCGCACGCGGCTCGGCTCCTCGGCCGCGAGCACGATCGCCTCCACCCCCCGGCGACGCGCTTCGGCCACTATCGCCTGGCCGGCCGTGCGCCCGCGCACCATGGCGGTCGCAACCTCCACGCCCTCGTACTCCTCGCCCACCTGTTTTGCCCGCGCCAGCACGCGCTTGGCCTCCTGAACGCGCTCCTCGGAAACGCGGGCGTCGATCGGAAGCGACATAGGGATCTCGAACACGTAGAGCGCCTCCAGCACCGCGCCGTCGCCCTCCTCGTCCTCGGCGGCGGCCAGGCGGCCGGCCGTGCCGACGATGTCGTCGTCGAGCGGCGTGCCCAGGACCGGCACGAGGATGCTGCCGTATTCCGCCGCCGAGGTCTCCTGTAGCGCCTCGGCGGGGATCGTGAACCGCTGGGTGAGCGACTTGCCCTGGGCACGGCGGTAGATCACGTACAGGGCGACGCCGGACACCATCCAGGCGCCGCCGATCACGCGTGCGCCCTCGTGCAGCGTCACCACGCTGATCCAGGCGGCGATCGCGAAGGCCGCCCCGAGCGCCGCCGGCAGCGGAATGCTGCCCCTGCCGACCCGGATCGAGAGTGGCACGCGAAAGGCGCTCGGCCGCTCCGCTTCGCGGAACCGCAGGACGATGACCGAGAGGTGCGCCATCGCGAAGCTGATCATCGCGCCGAACGCGAACACCCCGGCGAGGAACTCGAGGTCGTGCGGGACCGCCAACGCGAAGGCGATGAGGGCGGCGATCGAGATCGCCACGTAGGGCGTCCCGCGGCTTCCGTGCAGCCTCCCGGCTGCGCTCGGAATCTGGCGGTTCGTGGCCAGCGAGTAGGCGAGCCGGGCGAGTCCGAGCATCAGACCGTTCATCGCCACGACCAGCATCGCGGCGGCGACCGCGCCGATGACGTAGCGGCCCGCGTCCATCAACCAGTCCGGGTCGAAGGCCGCGACGATGCCGAGCACCGGGCCCTCGATGAACGTCCCGCCGAGGGCCGTCCGGCCGCCCTGCACCGGCTGCGCCATCAGCCCCGCGGTGGAGACGGCCAGGAACAGCACCAAGGCAACGGCGGCGGTCGCGATCACGACGCGCCGCAGGCCACGGCGACCGACCCGCACTTCGCCCGCGAGCCCCGAGGCGGCCTCGACGCCCATCAGAGCGACGGCGGCCACGACGCTGGCGAAGATCGCGTCCTCCCACTCCGGCACCTCACCGAGCTCGACGGAGTCGACGATCGCGCCCGCGTCGAAGAACTGGGCGAAGGCGATCCCTGCCACCGCCAGCAGCAGCACGGCGCTGAGCAGCGACACCCTCAGCACCATGCCAAGCCGCGCCGCGGACAGCCCGCGGACGTTCTGCGCGGCGACATACGCGAGCGCGACCCCTGCGATCACGATCTCGACCACCCCGTCGTCCAGATCGCTCCAGAAGACCGCCAGGTAATCGGTGATGGAGACGGCGGCGGCCGCCATCACGATCAGGTAGTCGAGCAGGATCGCCCAGCCCGCGATGAAGCTCCAGAACTCGTCGAACGCATAGCGGGCGAAGGTCGAGGCGCCGCCGCGCTCGATGTGAAGCGAGCTCCCTTCCACGTAGGTGGCGATCGTCACCAGCAGGAAAAGCCAGGCCAACAGATAGACGGCCGGCGTGAGCCCGAGCGCGTCTCCGGCCACCACCCCGAGCGAGAAGAAGACCCCCGATACGACCGCGCTGAGCATGATCGCGAACAGCGCGGGCTCGCCGAGACCGCGGGCGACGCGCGCCTCGGCCCGCTCCGACCCTCGCCTGATCTGGGAACGTGCGCGGCTCGCCACCGGCGCGCGACGTTCGCCGCCGGCCTCGTTCACCGGCGGCCGCCGCGGGCGAGCCACAGCCGCCCGGCGCCGAGCAGGACGAACATCGTCCCGAGAATCACGCCGAGGGCGAGCGCGCCGCCGCCGCGCGCGAGGGCCGACACGATCATCGCCGCGCCGACCACAACGAGCAGCCCGCCGAGTGCTCGGGTAGACGCGAGGTACGCGCGTTGCACGCCCGTATCGTAGTCCCGACTAGTTGCCGTCCCGGCGTCCGTCGACTCCCCGGGACGAGTCGATGATCACGCGGCAGGGGCGGTCGGTGAGGACGGTCTCCAGCGTCCTCCCGAAGAGCGAGACACCGGTGCGCCTCGGCGGCAGCGACATCACGATGGCGCGGGCGCGGATGTCCTTCGCCTCCTCCACGATGCGGCGGCCGCCTCCGCCGGGACGCACCTTCTCCCAGTGGCCGGTGACCCGGCGGCCACCGCGTACACGGGCGGAATCGATCAACGAGGCGGCTCGCCTCTCCTCCTCGGGCATGTCGGCGTCGATCGGTGAGTTCGGGGGCACGCTGATCACCACGAGCACGTGGATACCGCGGCGGCGGCGGGCGGCCAGTCGCACCGCCGTCGCGACGGCCTCGGGCGAATAGTGCCCGTCCTCGAAGGCCACCAGCACGGACTCGTACTCCACCTCGCGCTCGACGGCCGGCTTCGGCAGGATGACCTTGTGGGTCTCGGTCAGCGATAGGCCCTGTCGACGGCGGTAGATGACGTACGTGCCGATTCCGAGCGTGAGCCAGATCGTGCCGGCCACCAGCGTCTCGAAGTTCAACACGGTCACGACGACCCAGGCGATGCCGGTCCCGAGACCGCCCACCACCGCGAACAGAGGCAGATCGTGCCCTCGGAAGTGGATCGCGCCGGGCCCCCGATACGGCCGCTCCTTGTCGGGCTGCTTGACCCGCAACGCGATCACGGCCAAGTGAGCGATCGTGAACGACAGCATCGCCCCGAAGGCGTAGATCGTCCCCAGGAAGTCCGCCTCGCCCGGCAGGATCGTGATGCAGGCCACGAGACCGAAGACCATGATCGCGACGTAGGGGGTGCGGAACCTCGGGTGCAGGGCACGCAGGCGCTCGGGCAGCTGGCGGTACTGGCCCATCGAGTATGTGAGCCGAGAGACTCCGATCATGCCGGCGTTGGTCGCGATGAACAGGATGGTGGCGGCGAGAATGCCGACGTAGATCTCGGCCGGATTCTGCAACCCCCCGAGGTCCATGTTCGCGACCACCCCCAGGATCGGGTCGTC
Source organism: uncultured Thermoleophilaceae bacterium (assembly GCA_963812915.1). Taxonomy (GTDB): domain Bacteria; phylum Actinomycetota; class Thermoleophilia; order Solirubrobacterales; family Thermoleophilaceae; genus JACVRW01. The sequence goes on from CAWEXB010000008.1 coordinate 95,939, forward strand.
GGCGTAGCCGCCCTCCTCCTTGGATTGCGCGAGCAGGGTCTCGCCGTCGCGCACCGGCATCGCCGACAGCGCGACCGCCGGCAGGAAGGCGTAGATCGCGAAGACCGCGACGACGACGCCGCCGATCCCGCGCGGGATCGTACGCCCGTAGTCGCGCGCCTCCTCCGCCATGTTCGAGATCGTCTCGATGCCGGTGTAGGCGACCATGCCGACCGGGATCGCGATCAGGAAGTCGGTGAGCGTTGGCGAGACCCCGAAGTCGACGTTGTTCACGAGGGTGTCGGGCGAGAACACCAGCACCAACCCGACCACCACCAGCGCGAGCTGGGTGAAAAAGTCCGCGAGCGCCAGGAAGACGTTGAGGCCGGCCGATTCCCTGACGCCCACGATGTTGAGGACCGCGAGGATCGCGACCACCCCGATGCCGCACACGATGTCGGCCGGGGACTCGCCGAGCGGCTCCCAGAAGACCCCCAGGTAGTGGGGCACGAAGAACGCCGAGATGGCGACCGTGATGATGTAGTTGAGCATCTGGCCCCAGGCCGCGAAGAAGGACCAGAACTCGTTGAAGGCGCGGCGCGCGAAGCTGGAGGAGCCGCCGGCCTCCGGGTACATGGTCGTGGCCTCGGCGTAGGTCGCGGCGGTGCAGGCGAAGATGAAGCCGGCGATGACGAACACCACCGGGGTCATCCCGAGGGCGAAGATCGCGACCAGTCCGAGCGCGTAGTAGATCGACGAGCCCACGTTGCCGTACGCCGTCGAGAAGAGCGCCCCGGTCCCCAGGACCCGCTCCAACCCGCGCCCCTTGGGTCGGTACTCGGCCATTTCAGTAAACGCTAACTGTCGAAGCCCGCGCCGATGCGGTCAAGGAGTTGCAGTCGGTCGGCTAACGCCTCAACCAATCGAGGACCTCGCCCGCGTGCGTATCGGGCGGGAACACCGGATAGAAGACGTGCTCGATCTCGCCGCCCGTGATGATCAGCGTGAGGCGCTTCACGAAGGTCGTGCCGTCGAGCTCGAAGGTCGGGAGCCTCAGCGCGCGTGCCAGCTGGAGCTCGGCGTCGCTCAGGACCTCGAAGGGCAGGTCGAGGCGCGCCGCCATCTCGCGCTGGTATTCGGTCTCCTGAGTCGACAGCGCCAGCACGCGCACGCCGAGATCGGCGAACTGTTCGCGACTATCGCGGAAGCCGCAGGCCTCCGGCGTGCAGCCCCGGGCGCCCGGGATGGCGTTCCAGCCGGGCGGCAGCTCTTCGTCCGGACGCCCGGTGCGTGGGTAGCAGAAGAGGACGTTCCTCCCGGGCAAGACGTCGAGCCTGACCTCGCCGCCCGCGGTGGAGGGAAGCGCGATCGCGGGCATGCGCATCCCCGGGAGATGGGCGGCCGCGCCGTCGTCCTCCGGAACGGGAAGATCCGGCGGGAGCGCGTGGATGTCGTCGGCGCGAGCCAAGGGCTCAACGCTACCGCTCCGAGCTAGGTTTCCGAGGCGTCGTCAGGTTTGCTCTCGTCTGGCGGCGGCGACGGTCGCGCGCTCGGGTAGCGGCCGGCGGCCGCGTCGGCGAACTCGCCCAGGCGGCGGAGCAACTCGCGCAGCTCGCCGATCAGTCGGGCTCGCTCCTCGAGAATCGCGCGGACATCGGCCTCCAGGTCGCGGACCCGCGCCTCGGCGGCCTCGCGAAGCTCGCGCGCCTCGCGCTGCGCCGCCTCGCGGACCTCGCGGGCCTCCCGGGCCGCCGCCTCACGCACTTCTCGGGCCTCATGGGAGGCATCGTCGCGCAGCTGCCGGGCCTCCTGCTCGGACGCCTCGCGCAGCTCCTCCGCCTCGTTCGTCGCACTCTGGATCCGATCGTCGGCCTGCGAGCGCGAGCGACGGGTGATCTCGTCGGCGGTCTCGTGGGCGCGCTCGAGGAGCCCTCTCGTCTCCTCCGTGACCTGCTCGAGGGCGTGCCGGATCGCGGATTCCGGAGCCGCGGTGATCTGGAGCTCGGCGATCACGCGGTTGACGCGAGTCACGTACTGGTCGACCGCGTCGCGCTCGTAGCCCCGCATCGCCGTCGCGAAGCGCACGTCCCGCAGCTCGGCGATGTCGGCGTCGGGAACGCGGCTGCGAACGCGGCCGCGCGTCGGCGCCTGTCCGGTTGGCTCCCGGTCCTCGATGCCCGCACGCTACCGCAGCATGCCGCGCGCTCGAGGCTGCGCGAGGCGCCGCGGCGTCAGGAAGGAGCTAACGCAGGGTCAAACCAAGAACGGAATGATCAACAGCGCGACGATGTTCGCCACCTTGATCATCGGGTTGATCGCCGGGCCGGCCGTGTCCTTGTAGGGGTCGCCGACGGTGTCGCCCGTCACCGAGGCGGCGTGCGCCTCCGATCCCTTGCCGCCGTACTCGCCGTCCTCGATCAGCTTCTTCGCGTTGTCCCAGGCACCGCCGCCGGAGGTCATCGAGATCGCGGTGAAGAAGCCCACGACGATCACGCCGATCAGGAGGCCGCCGAGCGCCTGGTAGGAGAGCAGGCCGACGATCACCGTGACCACGATCGGGATCAGGGCCGGGACGATCATCTGCCGCTGAGCAGCGGCGGTGACGAGATCCACGGCGCGCGCGTAGTCCGGCTTTTCGGTGCCGTCCATGATTCCCGGCTTCTCCCGGAATTGGCGCCGGACCTCCTCGACCACGCCGCCCGCGGCGCGGCCCACGGCCTCGATCGCGAGCGCGACGAACAGGAAGACCATCATGCCGCCCACGAGGAGGCCGATCAGCACCTCGGGCTGCGAGATGTCAAAGCGGGAGAGAGTCTCGCCGTCGGCCGCCGCCTCGACGCGCAGCTCCTCGATGAAGGCGGCGAACAGTACGAGCGCGGCGAGCACGGCCGAGCCGATCGCGTACCCCTTGGTCACGGCCTTGGTGGTGTTGCCGACGGCGTCGAGCGGGTCGGTGACGTTGCGGACTTCCTCGGGCAGGTCCGCCATCTCCGCGATACCGCCGGCGTTGTCGGTGATCGGCCCGAAGGCGTCGAGCGCGACGATCAGTCCGGTGAGAGACAGCTGCGCCATCACGGCCACTCCGATGCCGTAGATGCCGGCCAGCTCGTTGGCGACCAAGATCCCGAGCACCAGAAGGATCGCCGGCGCCGCGGTCGACTGGAAGCCCTGCGAGAGGCCCTGGATGATGTTCGTCGCGTGGCCCGTCTGCGAGGCGCGCGCGGTGGTGCGCACCGGCCGGAAGCGAGTAGACGTGTAGTAGTCGGTGATCGCGAACAGCCCGGCGGTCACCCCCACGCCCACCAGGGTGCAGACGTAGAGCTCGATCCCGCTCGGCGCCTCGGCCCCCGCTCGCAGCAGGCTGGATACACCCTCCCGGTAGGTCAGGTCGTCCATGAGGATGAGCGTGATCGGCAGGAACGCGATCGCCGCGAGACCGCCGGACACGATCAACCCCTGGTAGAGGGCGCGCTCGACGTTGCCGGCGCGGCTCCTGACCGCGTACGTACCGACGATCGACGCCACGAGCGACACGCCGCCGATGATCAGCGGGTAGACGGCGACCGTGCCGATCTCCTGGAAGGTGAGAACCCCGAGGAGCATCACTGCGACGGCCGTGACCGCGTAGGTCTCGAAGAGGTCGGCCGCCATGCCGGCGCAGTCGCCGACGTTGTCGCCGACGTTGTCGGCGATCACCGCGGGGTTTCGGGGATCGTCCTCGGGGATGCCGGCCTCGATCTTGCCCACGAGGTCGGCGCCGACGTCGGCGGCCTTGGTGAAGATGCCGCCGCCCAGGCGGGCGAAGACCGAGATCAGCGAGCCGCCGAAACCGAGACCGACCAGCGCGTCGATCGCGTCGCGCTCGTCGGTGCCGGCCAGGACCAGGATCCCGTAGTACCCGGCGACGCCGAACAGCGCGAGGCCCGCGACCAGCAGACCGGTGACAGCGCCGCCCTTGAAGGCCACCTCCAGCGCCCTCGACACGCCGCTGCGGGCCGACTCGGCCACGCGCGCGTTCGCGCGCACCGAGACGTTCATCCCGATGAAGCCGGCCGCGCCCGAGAACGCCCCGCCGATGAGGAAGCCCACGGCGACGAGGATGCCCTCGGCGTCCGAGGCCTCGAGGGCGATCGCGAGCACGATCGCCAGCACGATCGCCACTCCGGCGATGATCGTGTACTGGCGTCGAAGGTAGGCGTTCGCCCCCTCCTGTACGGCTTGGGAGATCGACTGCATCTCCTCGTTTCCGGGCGAGAGCGAGAGCAGCCAGCGCGAGGTCGTGACGCCGTAGGCCACGGCGCCGCCCGCGCAGAGGAGCGCGATTATCACGCCCCAGTCAGTCAGGAAGTCCAAGGGGTTATGTCCTCCGTCAGGTTCTCAGCGGGCGGCGCCGCTAGTGATGGACGATCGCGCTGTCCAGCGCCGACGCGCAGATGTCGTCCGGCTGCGTACCGATCTCCGGCAGCGCCCGGAACAAGAGCGCGCGCAGTCTATCGAGGTTCTCGCGGAACACCGCGAATGCGGCGTCCGCCGAGACGGGTTGCACGTGGGGCATTCCCTCGAGCCCGACGTCGTAGTCGGTCACGAGCGACACGTTCGCGTAGCAGAGGGACAGCTCGCGCGCGAGCCAGCACTCCGGGTACTGGGTCATGTTCACGACGTCGAAGCCCGCGGCCGTGTGCCAGCGCGACTCCGCGCGTGTGGCGAAGCGCGGCCCCTGGATCACCACGACCGTCCCGCCCTCGACCACCGGAATGTCGAGATCGCGTGCGGTTCGGACCAGAATCCGGGCCAGGTCTGGGCAGTAGGGGTCGGCGGCCGACACGTGGGTCGTCTGGGGACCGTCGTAGAAGGTGCTCTCGCGGGCGTGCGTGCGATCGACGAACTGGTCGCAGACCACGAAGGTGCCCGGCTCGAGCTCGGGTTTGAGCGAGCCGCAGGCGCACGGGCCGATGATCCGCCTCACCCCGACCTCGCGCATGGCCCAGACGTTGGCGCGGTAGTTGATGCGGTGCGGCGGCAGCGTGTGCTCGTCGCCGTGGCGCGGGAGGAACGCCACCTGCTTCCCCTCCACGGAGCCGATGCGAATCGGGGCCGAGGGCGGGCCGTAGGGCGTCGCGACCGGCACCTCCTCCACGTCGTCGAGGAAGCGATAGAAGCCCGAGCCGCCGAAGACCCCTACGAGCTGCCCGGAGGCGTCCATATCTTCGAGCGCGCCTTCGCCCGCTCGTCCGCTTCCGAAGCACCCGGCTCGGCCGTGCGCGCCGGGGGTCGCTGTTCCCTCACGTAGATCATCTGGAGCTGAGAGAGTGCATCCTTGATCGGACCGATCTCCTCCTGGGGGCAGAGCGGAAGGAGCGCGCGGGCGGCGTCGATGGCCTGCTTGGCCTGGGCGGGGTCCTTCTCCTCCTCGACCGTGAGCCGGCGACCGCCGAGGTTGACGAGCGTGACGACGGTCTGGAGCAGCACATCGTCGACCTTGATCTGCTTCAGAAGCTCCTCGGGGCTCGGCTCTTCAGCGCTCATGCTTCCACCTCCTGCGCCGCGTAGGTTCGCTGCGTCTCGGCCACCTCGGCTGCGAAGACCTCCTCGATCGGCGCACCCGATTCGAGCGCCCGCCGCTGGCGCTGAGCCCCATTCTCCTCGGGCAGCAGCGGCTCGACGCCGCCGAGAGCGGCGCGCGCCGGGGCGGTCCAGCGGAGAAGGCGTTCGATCACGGCGGCCGCCGGATACTCCTCGACCCGGTCGAGGTCGATGAGCGTTCCGTCGAGGCCGTACCGGATCGCGCGCCAGAAGTTCTCCTCCACGAGCCGGTGCGGCGGATCGTCGAACGGGAGGCCGTCGTCGTAGTCGAGCGCGGCCTGGGCGATGCAGGCCGCGATCAACTCGGTGAGCGCGGTCGAGTCGGCCGCGCTCGTCTGCGCGTCGCAGATGCGGAACTCGACCGTGCCGAACACGTGATGAGGGCGAATGCTCCACCAGATCTGCGTCGGCTCGACGATCGAGCGCGTACGGACGAGGAAGTCGACGTAGTCGGCGTACGCCCCCCAGCCGCCGAAGGCGTCCGGAATCCCACAGCGGGGGAAGCTCCTGGTGAAGATCTGGCTCCGGACCGAGTGGAGGCCCGAGTTGCGGCCGTCGAGGAACGGCGAGTTGGCGGAGACGGCCAGCAGCTCGGGGAGCACCGGACGCAGGCGGTCGCAGACCCGCACGACGCGCTCGGCGCCGCGGATGCCCATGTGCACGTGGAGGCTGAAGGTGTTGTTGCGCCAGGCCACGTACTTCAGACCCTCCTCGACGCGGCGGTAGTGCTCGGTCTCGATGACCTCTTGCTCCCACCAAGGGCTCCACGGGTGAGTGCCCGTCGCCGCGAGCAGCGCGCCGCGGTCGGCGGCCAGGCGAAACAGGCGGGCCCGCGCCTCGCGCTGCCGCGCGACCGCGTCGGCGAGGTTCTCGCCCCGTCCCGACCTGATCTCGATCTCCGACTTGATCAGCTCTCCCGCGACGGACTCGGACAGCACCGGGTCGTTTGAGGCGGCCGATCGAAGCTCCTCGAAGCGGTGCGCCAGCGAGCGGGTCGCCGGATCGAGGATCCCGAACTCCTCCTCGATTCCGACCGTGAAGTCCGTCGAGGCCTCGAAGACCTCCCTGACCCTCGGCATCTCGACCATGGGGTTAGGTCAGATAGAAGTACAGCGCGTATAGGAGGTCAACGGCGGGGCTGGACGTGTGCACGGTCACCTCCGGCGGTACCTGGAGCAGGGCCTCCGAGTAGTTGAAGATGATCTTCACTCCGGCTCCCACGAGGTCGTCGGCCACGTCTTGGGCGGCCTCGGTCGGGACGGCGAGCACGCCGACCACCACGTCCTCCTCGCGGATGACCCGCTCGAGGTCCTCGTATGGACGGACGGTCAGGTTGTCGCTCACGGGCTTGTCGACCTTGCCCGGGTCCTTGTCGAAGATGGCGACGACGCGGAAACCGTGGTCGGCGAAGATGTCCGAGCCGGCGATGGCCTGCCCGAGGTTGCCGGCGCCGAAGAGCACGATGTTGTGCTTGCCGGTGGTGCGCAGGATCTTGCGAATCTGCGACACCAGCGAGTCGACGTTGTAGCCCACGCCGCGTTTGCCGAACTTGCCGAAGCCGGAGAGGTCCCGCCGGATCTGCGTGGAGTTGACGTGCGTGTAGTCGGCGAGCTCCTGGGACGAGATCGTCTCGCGTCCCATCTTCTTCGCCTGCGTAAGTACCTGCAGATAGCGCGAGAGTCGGGCCGCGACCCCGAGCGAGAGCCGCTCCGAGACGCCCGGCTCGGCACCCGGCCGCGCCGGCTGAAGCCCCACGCCGCCCACTGTGGGGTCGTCGTAGCTCACGTGGGGTCCACTCTATCGAGCCGCTCCCGCAGCACCGCCTCGTCGACCACGTAGTCGAACAGCTCCTCACCCTCCAGCGCCAGCACGGGAATGCGCTCGCCGTAGCGGCGGTAGAGCACGGGATCGAGCGAGATGTCGACCTCCTCGAGCTCGAACGGGCGTTCGGCACGCACCCGCTCGACCGCGGCGCGAGCCTCTTCGCACAGGTGGCAACCCGGCTTGCCGTACAGGGTCACGGCCGGCACCCGCCGGATTCTCCCCGCCCGCTGTCCGTATCCGGCGCTCGTCGCGATCGCGGCCCCGGCGGCCTACGCCGCCGGAGCGATGAAGTCGACGCCGGTCACCGGCGAGGTCGAGGCGTTCATCGGCGGATCTCCTGCACGGTCCAGCGATTCCCGTCGGGATCGCTGAAGAAGACGTGCTTGAAGCCCTGCCGGCCGGGCGCACCCAGCACCCGGACGTCACCCACATCGAGGCCGCGGCCGGTGAGGTCCGCGACCGCGGCGTCCATGTCCTCGACCACGAGCTGGAGGCCCGCGGCGGAACCCGGCTTCTCGTCCGTCAGCCCAGTGCCGATCACGATCGAGCAGGCCGAGCCCGGGGGCGTGAGCTGGACGACGCGCACCTCGTCGCCGACCTGCGTGTCGTGGTCGTCATTGAAGCCCATCCGCTCGGTGTAGAAGGCCTTTGAGCGATCCACGTCAGAGACGGGTACCTGCACGACTTCGAGTCGGTAGTCCATGAGTGCCTCCTTCAGGCCAGGTGCTCGGCCAGGCGGTCGAGTGAGCCCGCCATGCCCGCCTCGGCCGCGCCGCGCATCTCGTCGGTCGTGTGGATGGTCGCTTCAAGGACGATCTCGGTCCGGCCGTCGCCCAGGTCGGTGAACGTGGCGGTGCTCACCGCGCCCTCGTGCCAGGCGTCCTCCGCCGGCTCCTCGAGCACGAGTCGCTCCGGCTCGACGACATCGCGATACACGCCCTGCGTGGTCATCTCCGTGCCGTCCTCGGCGGAGACCGCGGTCACGCGGAAGGCGCCCCCGGGCCTGACGTCCATCGTGATCCGCTCGAGCGGATTGCTCCACCCGGCCGGGCCCCACCACTGCGCAAGCTGCTCGGGCTCCGTCCAGGCCCTCCACACCAGGTCGCGAGGGGCGTCGAATACGCGGCTGATCGTGACCTCCTGTGCGCTGACTGCCTCAGGCATCTTCCGGTCCCTTCTGAATCTCACGCAGGTGCTCGTCGAGGCGGTCGAAGGTGCCCTCCCAAAACGCGCGGTATGCCGCGAGCCAGTCGGCGGCCCCCTTGAGGGCTTCCCCCTGCAATCTGGACGGTCGGAGCTGGGCGCTGCGGCCACGGGCGATGAGCCCGGCCCGCTCCAGCACCTTGAGGTGCTTGGAGACCGCCTGCAGGGTGATGGGGAACGGCTCGGCCAGCTCGTTCACGGTCGCTTCCCCCTGGGCGAGCCGCGCGAGAATTTCGCGACGGGTGGGATCCGCGAGCGCGGCGAAGGTAGTGCTGAGATGGTCGACCGCCACAGTTTTGATCATCTGCTTGGTTGATAAACCGGTCGGTTGAAGATACGGGACGTGGTCGCCGGTTGTCAAGAAAACCGATCACGTCGTCGTCAGGAAAGCCGCGCGGCGGCGTCCAGGTCGAGGTAGTCGGGATACGGCAGCGGCTCGCTGAAACGGGCGGCGCCCGCGATCATCGCTGCGTTGTCGGTGCACAGCTCGAGTGGCGGCACCCAGACCCGCGCGCCGAGATCGCGCACCGCGCTCCGCAGCTCCGAGTTCGCCGCCACCCCGCCCCCGATGGCGAGCCGCTCGAGCCGCTCGCGCTCGAGCGCCGCAGCGGTGCGGCGCGTGAGCGCGTCGACTATGGCGCGCTGGTAGGAAGCCGCGAGGTCCGCGCGGCGCCGCTCGTCGACTCGGTTGCCGAGCTCGCGGATCGTGTACAGGAGCGCCGTCTTCAGCCCGCTGAAGCTGAAGTCGAGCCCGCCCGGGGCGCTGCGGGGGAAGTCGAAGGCCGTGCCGTCTCCGTCCTTCGCCAGGCCGTCGATGGCCGGGCCGCCGGGATAGCCGAGGCCGAGCAGCCGGGCTCCCTTGTCGAACGCCTCACCGGCGGCGTCGTCGAGGGTCTGGCCGAGCACCGTGTAGCCCGCGGGCTCGTCTACACGCGCGAGGAAGGTGTGGCCGCCGCTCGCAACGAGCGCGAGGTAGGGCGGCTCGATCGGCTCCGAGCCGAGCGTGCTGGCGACCACGTGTCCGTGTAGGTGGTCGACCGGAACGAGCGGCAGGCGACGCACGGCCGCCAGGGCCTTCGCCGACGAGAGCCCGACCAGAAGCGCACCGATCAGCCCGGGGCCGCGGGTGACCGCCACGGTGTCGATCCCGTCGAGGCTCGTGCCGGCCCGCTCAAGTGCGTCCTCGGTCACCGCGTCGATCAGCTCGAGGTGGTGGCGCGACGCGATCTCCGGCACCACCCCGCCGTAGCGCGCGTGCAGCAGCCCCTGCGAGGCGATCACGTTCGACCGAATCTGGCCGCGGCGCGTGACCACGGCGGCGCAGGTGTCGTCGCAGCTCGTCTCGAGGGCCAGAATCACGCGGTGGCGCGTTCGGGCACCGTCCGCCACATGATGAGCGCGTCCTCGCGATTGTCGTGGTAGTAGGCGCGGCGGCGGCCGGCGGTCCGGAAGCCGAAGCGCTCGTAGAGGCGGATGGCGTCCTCGTTCGAGGTGCGCACCTCGAGCGTGTACTGCTCGCTCGGCCTGTCGCCCATCTCGAACAGACGCTCGAGCAGAGTGGTCGCGATCCCCTGCCTCCGCAGGCGGTCGTCCACCGCGACGTTCATGAGGTGCCAGATCGTGTCGTATCGCGAGCAGACCAGGTAGCCGACCAGCCGTTCCTCGATCAGCGCCGCGAGGCAGATCCCCGACGGCTTCGACAGCTCCAGCACGAACATCGCGAGCGACCAGGGTGTCGGGAACGCACGCCGCTCGATCGCGATCACCTGCGGGAGGTCGGCGTAGGTGAGTCGGCGGATGTCGAGATCGGTCATTGCGGCTTCGCGTCGGGCGCTCTCAGGTACTCGGGAAGGACGGCCTCCGGCGGCTCCCCCGGGACCGTCGCCGCGAGCCGGCAGACATGCAATGCGCGGACGATGTGAGCCCCTGAGTTGTCGGGCGCGACCCGGATGCCGGCAGTCTCGAGCACCCTTCGAAATCGTATCGATCCGTCTCCCGCCGCCAGCGGTGAGAAGTCGGCGTCTCGAACACGCTCGACGAGCGTCTCCGGCGCCGCCACGAACGGACCCCAGACCTCCCTTCCTCCCTCGTGGGCGGCGGCGAAGACCTCCCCGCGTTTGGCGTCGATCAGCGGGAGCACCGCGGACGCGGGTCCCGTCTCCTCGATCCCACGCGCCAGCGCGGCAAGCGAGGAGACCGGCCGCAGCCGCAAGCCGCTCGCGACCGCGAGGGCGCGCGCGGTGGCGATGCCGATCCGGAGTCCGGTGAAGCTCCCGGGGCCCACTCCCACGGCGATCGCGTCGAGATCCTTCCAGGCGAGCCCGGAGCGCCCCATCACCTCCGCTACGGCGGGCATCAGCTCTCTCGCCTGCGCCGGGGGACGTGTCAGCGCCGCCGCGTCCGGAGCGACCTCGAACACCTCGCCGTCGCCGCGCAGCACGCAGGCGGCGGCCACCGCGGTGGAGGTGTCGAGGCCGAGGAGGCTCACACCTCGATCGTGATCCGCCGCCGGTCGCCTCCTAGATGCTCGAGGCGCACGCGCGCGGCCACTCGGTCGAGGCGAGGCCCCGCCGCCTGGGGCCATTCCACGAACGCCACGCGTTCCGGCGTGAGATAGTCGTCGAGCAGCGCGGGATCTTCGCCGGCGAGCGAGGGGAGCCGGTACAGGTCGACGTGGGCGATCTCCGGACGCCCGGGGAGCAGGTGGCCGATCGTGAACGTGGGGCTCGTCACGGGCCCCTTCACGCCGAGCGCCCGCGCCGCGCCGCGGACGAAGGTGGTCTTGCCGCTCCCCAGCTCACCGGTCACGAGCACGACGTCACCGGGCGCGAGCCGGACGGCCAGCTCGGCGCCGGCCGCCTCGGTCTCCTCGGGGGTGGTCGTCTCGAGCTCCACTGTTGCGCCTGCGATCGATCCGTTGCCGGGTTTGGAAGCGCACCGCTCCAGGGAGTGTTCTTGATAGGCGACCGGCCGGGAGCGCGCCCGCCCGGTCGCCTACTTGCTCTCGCCCACCTCGATCAGGTGTCCGTCGGGGTCGCGGATGTAGCAGCGGTGCTCGGATTCGAACTCCACGGGCGGTGTCAGGAACTCGGCGCCTCGCTCACGCCACTGGGAGTAGATCGCCTCGATGTCCGCCACGCGGATGTTCAGGAAGCTGCTCGTCCGGTCGGGGTCGGAAGGCGTCTCTAGCACGACGGTCGGCTTGTCGTCGGTCGGTCCACCGCCGACGTTGATGATGATCCAGCCGTTCGCCAGGGCGACGATCGAGGGCTCCCCCTCCATGACGGTCTCGCCGCCGAGCACCTCCGTGTAGAAACGGCGCGATCGCGGGACGTCGTCGGACACGATGAAGTGCGTCAGCAGTATCCCTTCCGTCGGGTTGGGCAGATCCGCCATCTCGATCCTCCTTAGGAGTTCTGTCTCGGTCCTCCGATAGTCGCAGCCCGCCGTGGCCACCCAGTGCGGGCCGGTCGGCCGGTCAGTCGGCGAAGTACTTCGCCGCGAGCAGCTCGATCGTGCCCTTGGTGCGCATCGTCGTCGCCCCGAGCAGCTTGTCGACCCCCCTGAGGTCCAGCGTCGAGTCCCGGGTGCCCCCGCTCGGAAGCCAGTACAGCTCGCGATCGCCGAACGCCAGCCTGTCCTCTTCCGTCGCCGTGGCCAGGACCGCCTTCCGCGTCGACGGGGCCGGCTTCGCGGGCAGCAGCATCACCTGGAGCTTGCCCTTGGAGGCGCCTGTCAGCGAGGCGGGAAAGGGCTCGTGGCCCGCGATCTCCCGGATCTGGCTCGCGGTGCGCAGAAAGATGGCGACGTCGTATCCCAGGGACTCGGCCAGCGCCTTCTCGATTCGGCCCGTCAGCTTGGCGGCCGCTTCCTGGCCGGTCTCGAAGATGACGTTGCCGCTCGTGCGGAAGGTCGCGACGCCCTGGAAGCCCAGCGCTTCGAACAGCGAGCGGAGCTCAGGGCTGCTGATCCGGCGCTGCCTCCCAAGGTTGATTCCCCGGAGAAATGCGGCGTACTTGGGCATTCGCGGCCTACCTGCGCGGGGCGTCGAGTTCGTCGCGGGCCCGCCCGCCCGATCCGAAGCGCTCCTGCGCTGCGTTCGCAACCGGGCATCGGCCCTCCTCGCGGCCGCAGGCCGTGGTGTCGCACAGGCGGCACATCCAGCGGGTCGCGCCCGGTCCGCGGATCTGCCCGACGAGAACGCGGGACACCACCTCGTCGAGCACTCGGCGCTCGCCCGGGGCCAGACCCGAGAGCGCCTTCTCGAGCACCTCGGCTCTCGCCGCGGCCACCCGCTCGGCCGCGCGCCGCCCTGAGGCCGTCAGCCGCACCGAAACCGAGCGTGCGTCGCGGCCCGGGCGGCGCGTGACGTACCCGGCGTCCTGGAGGCGATCGACGAGTCGCACGGTCCCGGAGGCGGTCAATCCGAGCACCTGGCGGAGGAGGTCCACGGATGGGTCCTCCAAGAAGTGGTGCAGCGCCGACAGCGCCACGGCGGCGGTCTCGGACTGGCCGGCGGCCCCGCCCACGGCTTCCGATGTCCGGTCGGTGACCGCGAGCGACAGAGCGCCGAGCATGTTGCCGGTCCGGTCGAACGTCCGCCGGTGGTCATGGGTCATGAATCGCCCAGCTCGTAGTCGAGCCGGATGGTCGGCTCGCCGCCGCGCGGAGCGCTGAAATCGCCGGTCCCGCTCAGCCCGGTCAGATCTCCCGTACCGGAGCCGCGCACCACCGACACTCGGGCAATGGCCTCCGCGCCATCGAAGGTCCCGTCCGTCTGGAGCAGGACGAAGCTGCCGGAGCGGCCTCCGAGCTGTCCGACGATCCGCTGGAGGCCGACGAAGTCCGCCGTTTCGTCCGGGCGGTAGCACATCAGCCACTCCACGGCGCCCTGGCCCTCGACGTCTCCGGTGAAGGCCTGCTTGACGCTGGCCTGGGTGAGCTTTCGTCCACCCTCGATCTCGGCGTAGGGCCTCTCGTCCCAACCCTCGATCTTGAACGTGGCGGTTGCCCGCGTGCTCATCGTTGCCTCCCATCTTCGGGGCTCGAATACCCCGGGCGGAGTTATATGTGTGAGTCAATCAACTATTTATCCGAGCGAGCCTGCGCCTAAACCTGGCGCCCGCCTTCGCCAGCCGGCCCGGGGCTGGGTAGGAGTGCGGACCCGGCCCCGCCGGCGGCTCGGCCGGGGCGAAATCGCCATGTGTTCGACCTTTCGCTGCTTATTCCAGCGAAAGGTCGAACGCGTCGGATCTGCCCACCGCGCAGCGCTCCGCGGAACCCGGGCAGCGGCTCGCGCCCCGCACCCCTTACCCAGCCCAAACCGGCCGGTTCAGCCGACCCGCCGGCGGAGACCTCCCCGGCAGAACCGCCGTGGCGCACCTCAGGCCGAGTAGCCCGGCTGCGCTCGACCCCACGCGATGGGACGTGGGACCCGACTGGCCAGCACCCCGGCGGCGAAGCCGAGTCCGGTCACGGCCAGACCGGCCGCGATGTCGAACATGTAGTGGTTGCCGGTCGCGACCACCGAGACCGAGACGAGCGGGCCCCAGAGCAGCGCGAGGGCCTTCGCCCAGCGGCGACGGAGGGCGAAGCCGAGGGCTACGGAGATGGCCGCCGCGAACCCTACGTGGAGACTCGGTACGGCCGCAAACGGGTTGTAGAACATCGTCGAGTGGCCGGTAAGCGCCACGCCCGCCTGCTGGCTGACGGTGTCGGCCAGCCCCAGGCCGGCCAGCCGCGGCGGCGCGACCGGGAAGATGGCGAAGATCGGGACGGCGATCATCCACGTGGCCAGCACGGTGTTGCGGAGAACGCGATACACCTCCGGCGAGCGGCGGTAGAGCCAGATCAGCGAGCCGGGCAGGACGAGCAGCTGGGCCGCGAGGTAGGCATTGCTCAGCAGGAACGCGGTCGCGCCCGAGTCGAGCGCGCGCTGGACCGAGTGCTCGAAGGCCAGACCGGCATCTCGCTCGAGGTCGACGATCCAGCGTGCGTGCTCCTGCGCCTGGTCGACGTCGCCGACGAAGACCCAACGGGCCATGTTGTAGACGGCATAGGCGGCGAGAAAGAGCGCGAGCTCCCTCGGCCATCCAAGTCCCGTCAGCCCCTTGGGGCGGGAGATCCGGCCGCCCTGGGCTGAGCTGATTCCCGGCATGGAGGCAGGTTGTCAACCGCCCCGCGCCACTCCCATGCGGGCTCCACCCGTTTGCCGGTGCGGAGAACCGAACACGACCGGGGCGCCGCCCGCGCCCCGAGCGTCAGCCGAATAGGCCCATCTGCGGCGGCTCGGGGTCGGCCGCCGCGACCGCCGCAGCCACCGGCGCGACGGCGCCGAGCGGGACCGGCGGCGGCTCGTCCAGCAAGCCGGGGAGGCGGGAGAAATCCTCTCGGAGCTGGCCGAGCGTGCCCGTGCTGCGCAGCGCCGCCGCCGGATGGTAGAGCGGATAGACGCGCACGGTGCGGCCCCCGAGCTCGTGCACCTGGGGCCGCCCGTGGACGCTCGTGATGCCGCGGTTCGAGCGCGTAAGCAGCTTGGTCGCGAAGTTGCCCAGCGTGCAGATCACCTTCGGCCCGATCAGCTCGATCTGGCGATTCAGGTACGGCTTGCAGGTGTCGATCTCATCCGGCTGGGGGTCGCGGTTGCCGGGGGGACGGCATTTCAAGGTGTTCGCAACGAACACGTCCTGGCGCGACAGCCCGATCTCACCCAGGAGCTGGTCGAGCAGCTGCCCGGCGCGGCCGACGAACGGCAGCCCCTGGAGGTCCTCGTGGTGCCCGGGCGCCTCGCCGACGAACATCAGATCGGCGTCGGCGTTGCCGTTTCCGAACACGACGTTGGTGCGCCCCTCGTGCAGTGGGCAGCGCACGCAGGCTGAGGCTTCGCGGTAGAGGGCGACGAGATCCTCGCGCCGCTCCGCTGCGGGACGGGACTGCATTGGCCCAAGCCTAGGGGCCGCGCATGACGGCAACCACCCGTCGATAGTCTTGGAGGCGCCGGCCGCTACCGGCCAGCGGAGTGGACCGGCACGTGTATGAACCCTGAGAGCAACGATCAGCGCGGCAGGGGCGGGCGCATCGCCGTCGTCGGGGCGGGCCGGGTCGGCGTTCCGCTCGCGGCCGCGTTGCGCGATGCGGGCCTCACCGTCGAGGGGCCGCTCGGGCGCGGCGAGACGCCGGGCGACAGCGAGGCGATCGTTCTCTGCGTCCCCGATGCCGAGATCCCGGCGGCCGCGGAAACGGTGGCCGGAGCGGCGCCCTTGGTCGGACATACGAGCGGCGCCACGATGCTCGCCGCTCTCGCGCCGGCGAACGCGGAGACGTTCGGGCTGCACCCACTCCAGACGTTTGCTCCCGGCTCCGGACCGCAGATCTTCAGGGGCGCGGGGGCCGCCGTGGCCGGCTCCACACCCAGGGCGCTCGACTTCGCCGTCTCGCTCGCCGGGCGGCTCGGCATGATCCCCTTCGAGATCGATGACGAGGGCCGCGCCGCCTATCACGCGGCCGCCTCCCTCGCCTCGAACTTCCTCGTCACGCTGCAGGCGGCGGCCGAGAGCATTGCCGCCGGGGCCGGGCTCGAGCCGAGCGAGGCCCGCACGCTGCTCGTGCCGCTGATGCGCCGGACGGTCGACAACCTCGCCGAGCTCGGCCCCGAGGGCGCCCTCACAGGTCCTATCGCCCGCGGCGACCACGCAACCGTCGCCTCACAGCGGGCCGCGGTGGAGGAGATCGCCCCACACCTCCTCGACCTGTTCGACGAGCTCGTGCGGCACACACACTCCCTGGCGGCCGAGGGGGCGTCGGCATGAGGACGGTCAGGACCGTCCGCGAGCTGCGCGAGGCGCTCGCTCCGGAGCGGCCCGCCGGGCGCTCCATCGGCCTCGTACCCACCATGGGGTCCTTCCACGAGGGCCACCTCTCGCTGGTGCGCCGAGCTCGCGAGGCCTGCGACGTGGTGGTGGTGACGCTGTTCGTGAATCCGACCCAGTTCGGCGCCGGCGAGGACCTCGACGCCTACCCGCGCGACGAGACGCGGGACCGAGCGCTCGCCGAGGCCGAGGGCGTCGACCTGCTCTTTGCGCCGTCCGTCGATGAGGTATATCCCGAGGGCTTCGACACGACCGTGACGGTTGGGGGCCTCACGAGCGTGCTCGAAGGCGATCCGGTTCGGCGGGGCGCCGGCCACTTCGCCGGGGTCGCGACGGTCGTAGCCAAGCTCTTCAACATGGTCGGAGCGGACGTGGCGTACTTCGGCCAGAAGGACGCCCAGCAGGCGCTCGTCATCCGCAAGCTCGTCCGCGACCTCGACATGCCGGTCCGGATCGAGGTCTGCCCCATCGTCCGGGACCTCGACGGGCTCGCGCTCAGCTCGCGCAACGCATACCTGAGCGCGGACGAGCGCGAACGCGCGCTTGCGCTCAGCCGCGCGCTCCGCGCGGCCGAGGAGGCCGTTGAGGGCGGAACGCTCGAGGCGGACACCGTGCTCGCCGCCGCCCGGGCGAAGCTGGACGAGGCGGGGGTCGAGCCCGAATATCTCGAGCTCCGCTCCGCCGAAGATCTCTCCGTGGTCGAGCGCGTCAACGGCTCGACCCTCCTAGCCGTGGCCGCCCGCGTGGGCAGGGCACGGCTGATCGACAACACGATCCTGGGTAACGAGTAGGACGGGGCCGCGCCGGAAACGGTTGACATGAGAGCGAAGACGAGGAGCCGATGACATGAGCAGTCGCCCCGGGGCAACCGCCCCGCCCGCCAAGCGAGCCGCCGTGACTCTGTCGAAGCTCGCCGAGAAGAAGGCCCTCGGCGAGCCGCTCGTCATGGTCACCGCATACGACTACCCGAGCGGCCAGGTGGCCGAGGAGGCCGGCGTGGACATCGCCCTGGTGGGCGACTCCGGCGCCATGACCGTCCTGGGCTATCCCTCGACCGTTCCCGTGACGCTGGAAGAGCTCCTCGTGCTGGCCGCGGCGGTGCGCCGCGGCCTCTCCACCCCGCTGCTCGTGGGCGACATGCCGTTCGGCTCGTACGAGATCTCGAACGAGCAGGCAATCGCAAACGCCCAGCGGTTCGTCAAGGAGGCCGGCTGCGACGCGGTCAAGCTCGAACGCGGCGGCACCTCCGTCGAGCGGGCGAAAGCCATCATCGCCGCCGGGATCCCGGTGATGGGCCATGTCGGGCTGACCCCCCAGACCGCCACGGCGCTCGGCGGCTACCGCTCGCAGGGCCGCACCGCAGAGCGCGCCTTCGAGGTGATGCACGACGCGGTGGCGCTCCAGGAGGCGGGCTGCTTCTCGGTCGTCTTCGAGGCGATCCCGAGCCCCCTGACGGAGGCCATCATGCCGCATATGCGCATCCCGGTGATCGGGATCGGGGCGGGACCCGCGGCGGACGGTCAGGTCCTCGTGTTGCACGACCTCCTGGGGATCTACGACGGCCACGCCGCCCGCTTCGTGAAGCGGTACGCGAACGTGCGCGAGGAGATGATCAAGGGGGTCGCGGCGTTCGCCGAGGACGTGCGCGGGCGCCGCTACCCCGAGCCCGAGCACGGCTACACCATGGCCCCGGACGAGGTCGAGCGGCTCCACCGGCTTCTCGACGAGCAGACCGGGGAGCCGTTCACGGGCGGATTCAGCCTGTGACGTAATTCGCGGCGTCCTCCGCAGTTGGAGGCCCGAAGACCAGGGCACCCAACCCAAGGAGGAACACCATGAAGGCCATGCTCTCCCGCCGTCCCTCCGCCGCGATGATCGTCGCGCTGATCGCGCTGTTCGCCGCCACCGGCGGCGTCGGCTACGCGGCCGCGACGATCGACAGCGGAGACATCCTCAACAACTCGATCCGCAGCGGGGACGTGTTGAACCGCCACCTGCGCGCCGACGACGTGAAGAAGAACTCGCTAGGCGGCGGCGTGATCAAGGAATCCAGCCTCGCCAAGGTCCCGAGCGCCGGCAGCGCCGACACGGCCCAGCAGGCCACCAACGCTCAGGACGCCGTGAACGCGCAGAACGCCGTGAACGCGCAGAACGCTGCGAACGCCCAGAACGCGGCCAACGCCCAGAACGCGGCCAACGCGCAGAACGCGGCCAACGCGCAGGACGCCGTCAACGCCCAGACCGCGGCGGCGGTGGGCCCGAACGGCGTCGGCGCGGCCGCGCTCCAGACCAACTCCGTCACGGGTCCAAAGCTGGGCACGCTCGCGGTCCGCACGCAGACTGTCAGCGTGCCGAGCGGCGACACCGTGTTCGACGAGGTTTCGTGCGAGCCGGGCGAGCAGCTGCTCAGCGGCGGTGCGCGCTGGGATGGCGACATCATGGCGGCCGATGCCGTGAACCTGCACGTCGTGCACTCGTTCCCGATGACGACCTCATGGGGGGCGCGCGGGTACAACGGCACGGGGGCCGCGCGTGACCTCACGATCCGCGGACTCTGCCTCGACAACTGAGGGGACACACCTCGTCGGTTCGATCGGCCCCCGGCCCAGCCGGGGGCCGTTCGATGTCGCGCAGCCGGGAGCATACGATGCCGCCGTGACCGTCCACGCCGGACAGCTGCGCTTCTCGACCGAAGGCGACGGCGACGTCATCGACATCACCGCCGGGGTGCAGAGCGTGGTGGCTCAGGCCGAGATCGACAGCGGAGTGGCGTCGGTCTTCGTGCCGGGATCGACCGCGGCCGTGACGACGATGGAGCACGAGCGGGGCGGCGTGCACGATCTGCGCGAGACGCTCGACCGGCTGGTGCCGCGCGAAGGGCCCTACGAACACAATCGCCTCAACAACGACACCAACTCCCACGCCCACATCCGAGCCGCGATCGTCGGGCCCTCGGAGACTCTGCCGGTGCGCGACGGCCACCTCGACCTGGGCACCTGGCAGCAGGTGGTGCTGGTCGACTTCGACGACCGGCCGCGGCAGCGGACTGTCGTCGTTCAGGTCATCGCCTGACCCTCAGCAACTTCCGCGAACGGCGCGGGTTTGCGGGGGCGGCAGCACGCGAGAAAGGGAGGTTCCGAATGATGCGACGTCTCCGTCGCTTCATGCCGTCGCCCGCGATGGTGGTGGCTCTGACGGCGCTGGTCATGTCGCTCGGCGGGTCGGCGTACGCACTCGTCGTGACCGGGAAGGCGATCAGGAACAACACGGTCACCGGCTTCGATATCCGCCAGCGCTCGCTCACCGGGAACGACGTCCGGCGGGACAAGATCGGCGGCGGCTCGGTGAAGGAGTCGACGTTGGGACCCGTCCCGAGCTCGCTCATCGCCCACGGCGGCGCGCGCTTCGCCGTCGTGAACGGCGGCGGGCAGCTCGCCCGCGGCCGGGACGTCAGTTCGGCGGCTCGCACCGCGGTCGGTCGCTACCAGGTGGTGTTCAACGGCGACGTACGGGGGTGCGGCTACTACGCCACCATCGGCGACCCGAGCGCGGCCGGGCCGCCCCAGAACAGCCAGGCGAGCGTCGCATCGCTGGCCTCGAACGTGAACGGCGTGGCGATTCGCACCGAGAACAACAACGGCGTCGAGGTGGACCGCGGCTTCCACCTCATCGCGTTCTGCTAGAGGGGTACTCCACGGCCCGCAGCACCTTCGCGGGCACCCCCGCCGCGATCGAGAACGGCGGGATGTCGTTCGTGACCACGCTGTTGGCGCCGATCACACAGCGCTCGCCGATCGTCACCCCGCTCGTGATGACCACGTTTACGCCGCACCACACGTTGTCGGCCACGCGCGTGGGTCCCTTGCTGTCGAAGCCCTGCCACGGCACCGGCCGCTCCGGGTCGTCGAAGCGATGGCTGCCGTCGGTGATGAAGCAGCCGTTGGCGAACATGCAGTGGTCGCCGATCTCGACCAGCTCAACGGACGCCACCATCACCGCGATGTTGAGGAAGGTTCCGGCGCCGATCCGGATGCGCGCGTCGTCGGGCGCCGTGAGCCACACGTGCGGCTCGAGCAGCGTGTGCTCGCCTATCTCGAGCCGGCCCTCGCGGAACGCCTCCAGCACGTTGCCGTGCAGCGGCCAGCGCGCGAACGCTCGCCGGCGGGCGAACTCGCGGTGGATCCGGACTCGGTTCCACGGCAGCGAGTTGCGTTCGTACCAGCGCCACTTCTGCCACCAGAGCCGAGCGTTCACCCGCACGGGCGGCAGCTTCTCAGAGGCAGCGGCTAACGTCAGCGGAGTGGGACGCGCCTTGCTCCTCTACGACGCCGACTGCGGCTTCTGCCGCGTCTGCGTGGCACTCGTCCTGGCGTGGGATCGGCGCCTCCGGCTGCGGCCGGTGGCGCTCCAGAGCGAGGAGGCCGACGCCCTGCTCGCAGGAATGCCGGAAGGGGAGCGGATGGCGTCGTGGCACCTGGCCCGGCCCGACGGCGAGGTGCGGTCGGCGGGCGCCGCGTTTTCGCCGCTGCTCCGCGAGCTGCCCGGCGGCACCGGACTCGGGGCGCTGGCCGAGCGCCTCCCCGGCGGCACCGAGCGGGCCTACGCGCTTGTGGCGCGCAACCGCTCGTCGCTCGGCCGCGCGCTCCCCGAGAGCGCCCGGCGCTGGGCGGACGCGGCCATCGAGCGGCGCCGGGAAAACCGCAACTCGATCTCCGTTGATCGGTTATCGGCTTGATGAGACGTCCTCCCCTTCCCTCGCCGGCGATGGTCGTGGCGCTGGTGGCCCTCTTCCTCGCGCTGGGGGGCGGCGCCTACGGCGCCCTCCGGATCGCGAGCAGGCACATCGCGAACAACACCGTGCGCACCCAGGACCTTCGCAACAACGAGGTGCGCGGAAAGGACGTGAAGAACCGCAGCGTCGGCCGTCGCGACGTCGCCTTCGACTCGCTGACCGGCAACCAGATCGACGAGCCGACCCTCGAGCGCGTGCCGAGTGCGGCGGACGCTCAGTCGCTCCAGGGCAGACGGCGGGCGAACGTGCCTCCCTTCACCCTCACGACCGGCCAGGCACGCGAGGTGCTGCGCGAGGGGCCGTTCCTGTTGACCGCTCGCTGCCGCATCGGGCTGAGCACCCCCACCGGCCCGGTCGACCGGGCCGAGGTGCTGATCTCAACCAGCGCGAACAACGCCGCCTTCGACGCCGCCAGCTCGGGCGCCCTCGACACGAACACGCCGGAGGACCTACGCACCTTCGTCGAGGTGACCGCCGACCCCGGCGAGGTGGCGGTCGATTCGCTACAGGACGGCCTCGCGATCGGCCCGGACGGCACCGAGGAGATCGCCGACGCGAACCTCTACGCGATGGTCAACGCCCTCGGCCAGCCGGGCACCTGCCGCTTCGGCGGGTACGTGGACCTCGGGTAGCGGCGTCCCTCAGGCCGCCGCCTGTACCTTCTCCCGCCGCCGGGGCGCGGCCGGCTTCACGACCCTGGCCAGGAAGTCGCCGGTGTAGGAACCTTCCGCGGCGGCCACCTGCTCGGGCGTGCCCTTCGCCACCACGAGGCCGCCCTCCTCGCCGCCCTCGGGGCCGAGGTCGATTATGCGGTCGGCCGTCTTGATCACGTCGAGGTTGTGCTCGATCACCACCACGGTGTTGCCCTGGTCGACGAGCCGGTTCAGCATCTCGAGCAGGCGGTCGACGTCGGCGAAGTGGAGTCCGGTGGTGGGCTCGTCGAGGATGTAGAGCGTACGCCCGGTGGCCACCTTGGACAGCTCGGAGGCGAGCTTCACGCGCTGGGCCTCGCCGCCCGAGAGGGTGGTGGCCGGCTGGCCGAGCCGGATATAGCCGAGTCCCACGTCGTGCAGCGCCTGTAAGCGGCGCTTGATCTTCGGTATGTGCTGGAAGAAGTCGACGGCCTCCTCCACGTTCATGTCGAGCACGTCGGCGATCGTCTTCCCCTTGAAGCGCACCTCGAGCGTCTCGCGGTTGTAGCGCTTGCCGTGGCACTGCTCGCAGGGCACGTAGACGTCGGGCAGGAAGTGCATCTCGATCTTGATCTGGCCGTCGCCGCGGCACACCTCGCAGCGCCCGCCCTTGACGTTGAAGGAAAAGCGCCCCGGCTTGTAACCGCGCGCCCGCGCCTCCTGGGTGCGCGAGTAGAGCTCCCGGATGTGATCGAACAGCCCGATGTACGTCGCCGGGTTCGAGCGCGGGGTGCGCCCGATCGGCGACTGGTCGATGTTGATGATCTTGTCGATCTCCTCCAGCCCGCGCACCCGCCGGTGGGCACCGGGCCGCTGCTTGGCCCGGTGCAGTCGGTTCGCGACCGCCTTGTAGAGGATCTCGTTGACGAGCGTGGACTTGCCCGAGCCGGACACACCGGTGACGCAGCAGAACACGCCGAGGGGCACCTTGACGTCGATGTCGCGCAGGTTGTGCTGCGAGGCACCCTCGATCTCGACGTGGCCGCTGGGGCGGCGCCGCTTCCGGGGGATTGGAATCTGCTGCCTGCCGGCGAGGAACTGGCCGGTGAGCGACGCCGACACCCCGATGATCTCCTCCGGCGTCCCCTCCGCCACCAGCTCGCCCCCGTGCTCACCCGCGCCCGGGCCGAGGTCGACGATGTGGTCGGCGGCCCGCATCGTGCCCTCGTCGTGCTCGACCACGATGACGGTGTTGCCGAGGTCCCTGAGGCGCTCGAGCGTGCCGATTAGGCGAGCGTTGTCGCGCTGATGGAGCCCGATTGACGGCTCGTCGAGGATGTACAGCACGCCCACCAGGCTGGACCCGATCTGCGTCGCCAGCCGGATGCGCTGCGCCTCGCCGCCCGAGAGCGTGGCCGCGGCCCGCTCGAGCGAGAGGTAGCCCACGCCGACGTTGTCGAGGAAACGCAGCCGTTCGTCGATCTCGCGGAGGATCAGCCGGGCGATCTGGCGCTCCGTCTCCGACAGCTCCAGGTCCTCGAGCCAGTCGATGGCTCGCCGCGCCGACATGCGCGTGAACTCGTGGATACCGAGCCCGCCGACCCGCACGGCCAGCGACTCGGGCCGCAGCCGCGCGCCCTTGCACTCGGGGCAGGGTCGCAGCGTCATGTACTCCTCGATCTTCTCGCGCGACCAGTCCGAGTCCGTCTCCCGGTAACGGCGCTCCAGGTTCGGCACGATGCCCTCGAACGTGGTCATGTACGAGCGCCTGCGGCCATAGCGGTTGCGATAAGAGACGTAGATTCGCTCGCCGTCGGTGCCGTACAGGAAGCAGTCGCGGACGTCCTCGGGGAGGTCTTCCCAGGGGGTGTCCATGTCCACCTCCCACTTGTCCGCGATGGCCTGCGTCATCTGCTCGTAGTAGCTCGACGCGCTCGTCGACCACGGCAGGATCGCTCCCTCGCCCAGCGACAGCGACGGGTCGGGGACGATCAGCTCGGGGTCGATCTCCATCTGCGACCCGAGCCCGGTGCAGCGCGGGCAGGCGCCGTGCGGCGAGTTGAAGGAGAACATCCGCGGCTCGAGCTCGGGCATAGAGGTGCCGCAGTGGAGGCACATGAAGCGGTCGGAGTACGTGATGACGCCGCCGCCGTCGTCCACGTTCTCTATGTCGACCAGCCCCTCGGCGCGGGCGACAGCCGTCTCGATCGAATCGGCCAGCCGCTTGCGCAGGTCCGAACGCATCATGAGCCGGTCGATCACGACCGAGATGTCGTGCTTGAACTTCTTGTCGAGGACGATCTCCTCCTCGAGGCGGCGCAGCTCGCCGTCCACCTTCACGCGCGTGAAGCCCTCCGAGCGCAGCTCCTCGAACAGCTTTGCGTACTCACCCTTTCGCCCCCGCACCACCGGCGCCAGCACCATGAACCTGGTGCCCTCCGGGAGGGTCATCACCTGGTCGATGATCTGCTCCGCGGACTGGGCCTCGATCGGCCGCCCACAGTTGAAGCAGTGCGGATGGCCGACCCGCGCCCAGAGCAGCCGCAGGTAGTCGTAGATCTCGGTGACCGTCCCGACCGTGGAGCGCGGGTTGCGGGAGGTGGTCTTCTGGTCGATCGAGATGGCCGGCGAGAGCCCCTCGATCGAGTCCACGTCGGGCTTGTCCATCTGCCCGAGGAACTGGCGCGCATAGGCCGAGAGCGACTCGACGTAGCGGCGCTGCCCCTCCGCGTAGATCGTGTCGAACGCGAGGCTCGACTTGCCCGAGCCGGACAGTCCCGTGATCACGATCAGCGAGTTGCGCGGCAGCCTCAGATGCAGGTCCTTGAGGTTGTGCTCGCGGGCGCCTGAGACGACGATGTCGCCACTCGGAATCACGACGGCTTCGAGTCTAGAGCGGCGGTCGGCTCGAACGCGTGTTCCCAGCCGGCTCGCACCGAAGCCGCTCCCGGTCTAGGGTGCACACGATGCGGTTCGGCTACGCGATTCTCTACGTGAGCGACGTGTCCGCCAGCCTCGACTTCTACGAGCGGGCATTCGGTCAGCGCCGGCGTTTCCTGCACGACAGCGGGGACTACGCGGAGCTGGAGACGGGCAGCACGGCGCTCGCGTTCGCCGCGCTCGACCTGGCGGCCTCCAACCTGCCCGGACGGGTTCAGGCCGGCACCGGCGGACAAGTCGGCGCCCGCGTTCGAGGTCTGCTTCGTAAGCGAGGACGTCGCGGCCGCGTTCGAGCGCGCCGTGGGCGCAGGGGCCGAGCCGGTCAGCGCGCCGCAGACGAAACCGTGGGGCCAGGACGTGGCCTACGTGCGCGATCCGGACGGCACGCTTGTCGAGATTGCGTCGCCGGCGGCCTGAAGCCGGGCACACCTACCGGCCGGCGCGGGCGTACACGTCGTCGAGCAGGGCGTCCGGGTCGTCGAGCTCGAAGTTCTCCGCCAGGTAGCGAGCGGTCTGCTCGCGCGGAGTCCCGCTCAGCGCCATGTTGAGCGCGATGACCCTCGCGCCCTCGCCCGCGCCGCTCGCGGGCACCGGCTCTGCCCCGCCCGCTTCCTCAGTAGCGCCGCCCTCGGGCTGAGAGAGCTCGGGCTCTCGCGCCGAGAGGGCCTCGGCCGCGGCCATCGTCTCGTCGACGTCGTCCTCCTCATCGGCGGCCGCGACGCTGGCGACCGGCTCGCTTTCGCGAAACGCGTCCGGCGCCGGCGTGGCGGCCCGGCCGGCCTCGCCCCCTGCGGCCTCCCGGTCCGAGCCCGCTCGCAGCCCTTCCAGCTCTGCGCCGAGCGAGGCGATCCCGGCGCGGATCGCCCCCACCTGGCGCTCCAGCTCCTCCGCGCGCTCGGCGAGGCGGGCGGCCGTCTCGCGCACCCGGCCCAGCCGCGACTCGGCCTCGCGCTCGGCCTCGGCGCGGATGCGCGCGGCATCCTCGCGCGCAGCCTGTTCGAGCTCGGTCGCGCTGCGCTCGGCGGCCTCGACTATCGCTCGCACCTTTTCCGCCGCGGTCGCCGCCGCGGACTGCCTCGGGGGCGGCTCGGTCACGGGGCGAAGCGTACCGGCGGGCACTCCGGCGTTTCCGGTTGCACTCGTGGGACGGGCAGGGCTCAGGCGCTCGCCTCGGCCTCGGCCTCGGTGAGCTCGTGGCGCAGGGCCTTGATCTCGTCGCGCAGCTTCGCGGCGTACTCGAAGCGGAGGTCGTCGGCGGCGGCGAGCATCTCCTCTTCGAGCTCGACGATCGTCCGTCGGATCTCCTCCGCGGACATGCCCTCCGTGTCGCGCCGGCGCCGGCCGCGTCCCGTCGGCACCTTCGACTCCATCATGAGGAAGTCGGTTATGTCCGAGATGCCCTTCTGGATCGTGGCCGGCGTTATGCCGTGTTCCTCGTTGTAGTCGACCTGGATCGCGCGGCGGCGGTTCGTCTCCCCGATCGCGCTGCGCATGGCGGCCGTCTCCTTGTCGGCGTACATGATCACGGTGCCGCGCACGTTGCGAGCCGCGCGCCCGATCGTCTGGATCAGTGACGTCTCGCCGCGAAGGAAGCCCTCCTTGTCGGCGTCGAGGATCGCCACGAGGGAGACCTCGGGCAGGTCGAGCCCCTCGCGCAGCAGGTTCACGCCGACCAGGACGTCGAACTCGCCGAGGCGCAGCTCGCGGATGATCTGGATCCGCTCGAGGGTGTCGATCTCCGAGTGCAGGTAGCGAACCTTGAAGCCGTACTCGAGCAGGTAGTCGGTCAGGTCCTCGGCCATCTTCTTGGTCAGCGTCGTGACCAGGGTGCGCTCCTCCGCCTCCACGCGCGCGCGGATCTCCTCCATCAGGTCGTCGATCTGGTTGCGCGTCTCCCGCACGTCCACCCCGGGGTCGACGACCCCGGTGGGGCGAACGATCTGCTGGACGATGCGACTGGAGTGTCCCTGCTCGAACTCGCCGGGCGTCGCCGACACGAACACGATCTGCGGCGTGTGCTGGAGGAACTCGTCGAAGGTCTGGGGCCTGTTGTCGAGCGCGCTCGGCAGGCGGAAGCCGTATTCGACCAGCGTCTGCTTGCGGGAACGGTCGCCCTCGTACATTCCGCCGATCTGGGGCACGGTCTGATGCGACTCGTCGATGAAGCAGACGAAGTCCTCGGGGAAGAAGTCGAGCAGGCAGTAGGGGCGCTCACCCGGCGCCCGGCCGTCGAGGATGCGCGAGTAGTTCTCGATCCCGTTGCAGAAGCCGAGCTCCCGCAGCATCTCCATGTCGAACTGCGTGCGCTGGCGCAGGCGGTGTGACTCGAGCAGCTTGCCCTGCCGCTCAAGCTCCTTGGTCTGGGCCTCGAGCTCGTCGCGAATCTCGCCGAGGGCACGCTCGATCGTGGGCCGGTCGGTGGCGTAGTGCGTGGCGGGCCAGATGCCGACGTGCTCGCGCTCCTCGAGGATCTCGCCGGTGAGCGGGTCGAAGTGCTGGATCTGCTCGACCTCGTCTCCGAAGAAGATCGCCCGGTAGGCGGACTCGGCGTAGGCGGGGAAGACCTCGAGCGTCTCCCCCTTGACGCGGAACGTGCCGCGACTCAAGGCCGAATCGTTGCGCGTGTACATGTTGTCCACGAGCTTGCGGAGTACTTCGTCGCGGTCGGTCATGTCGCCGCGCTTCAGCAGGACCACCTGAGCGTCGTACTTGTCCGGCGAGCCCAGCCCGAAGATGCAGGACACCGACGCCACCACGATCACGTCGCGGCGGGCAAACAGCGCGCTCGTCGCCGAGTGGCGCAGGCGGTCTATCTCCTCGTTGATCGAGGAGTCCTTCTCGATGTAGAGGTCCTGCGCCGGGACGTACGCCTCGGGCTGGTAGTAGTCGTAGTAGGAGACGAAGTACTCGACGGCGCTCTGAGGGAAGAACTCGCGGAACTCGTTGCAGAGCTGGGCGGCCAGCGTCTTGTTGTGGGCGATCACGAGCGCCGGCCGCTGGACCTGCTCGATCGCGAACGCCATCGTCGCCGTCTTCCCCGAGCCCGTTACGCCGAGCAGCGTCTGGAAGCGGTCGCCGTCGACGATCCCGCCGGCCAGCTCGGTGCGAGCCTGGGCCTGGTCGGCGACGGGCCTGTAGGCCTGGTTGACCTGAAACTCGGGCACGACCCATAGACGTTAGCGACGTGCCCGGACGGAACGGTGCCTCTGCTTAGCCATGCCTCAGCGGTCCCGAGCGTCCCTCGTGATCTCGACCACGATGTGGCCGGCCAGGACCCTCGTGGCGCTCATGACCGCGCAGCGCTCGCCGCCGGACTCGCGGATCACGGGAGCCGACTCGCCCGTCACGGCCGACTCGTCCACCGAAGCGATGCCCTCGATCACGGTGCCGTCGCCGGGAATCACCTCACCGGCGTCGACCACCACGACGTCGCGGCGGCGAAGCTCGGAGGCCAGCTTCTCGCCGCCGTTCCGCAGCCGAGCGAGGGTCTCCGGGGGCATGGCGCGCTAAATCGTATTGCCGGGTGTCGAGATCCGCCGCTCGCGGGGCGCGCCCTACCATCGACGGCGGCATGGCAGTCGTGATCGCAGCAGGGCTCGACAAGGACGTGGCCGGCACGCCGCTGTTCCGGGGCGTGTCGTTCAAGCTCGAGCGCGGCGACCGGATGACGCTCGCCGGGCGCAACGGCGCCGGTAAAACCACGCTGCTGCGGATGCTGGTCGGCGAGACCTCAGTCGACGCCGGCGAGCTCGCGTTCGAAAAGGGAGCACGACTGGCGCTCCACGACCAACGCCCGCCGCGCGACCGGGACCTCACACTGCGCGAGTACGTGCTGGCGGGCTGCGCCGAGCTTGTGGCTCTGGAAGAGCGACTGCGCAGCTCCGAGGCCGAGATGGCGGAACGCCCGCACGACGCCCAGCTTCTCGACCGCTACGCGCGCGACCAGGCTCGCCTCGAGCACGCGGGCGGCTGGAACTGGCGCGAGCGCGCCCTCACTCCGCTCCACCGCCTGGGGTTCGCGGACGTCGATCTCGACCGCGGCCTCGACACGTTTTCGGGTGGCGAGCTTACGCGGGCCTCACTCGCCCGAACCCTCGCGGCCGACCCGGATCTGCTCCTGCTCGACGAGCCGACCAACCACCTGGACATAGCGTCGCTCGAGTGGCTCGAGGGTTACCTGACCGGCCTCGACGCGGCCGTGATCCTGGTCGCCCACGACCGCTGGTTCCTGGAGGCCGTCGGCACCTCGGTGCTCGAGCTCGAGGCCGGTCGCGGGCGCTTCTTCCCCGGCCCGTGGCACGCGTGGCGCCGCGAGACCGCGGCGCGCGAGATCCAGCTCGGCAAGGCGATCGATAAGCAGGAGCGCGAGCTGGCGCGCATGGAGCGCTTCATCGAGCGTTTCCGTTACAAGGCGACGAAGGCGCGCCAGGTGCAGTCCCGCGTCAAGCGGATCGAGAAGGTGGAGCGCATCGAGCGCGATCCGCGCGACACCCGTTCGCTCGGGTTCAGCTTCGGCGCCGCCGAGCGCACGGGGCGAGTTGTGCTCGAGCTCGAGGACGGACGCCTCGAGGTGCCCGGCCGGACGCTGTTGGAGGATGGCGAGCTGTGGCTCGAGCGTGGCGAGCACGTCTCGCTGGTGGGCCCGAACGGCGCCGGGAAGACCACCCTGATCGACGCCCTCGCCGGCCGCCGCACGATCGAGGGCGGACGGCTTCGCACCGGCCACAACGTCACGATCGGGTATCCTCTCCCAGCACGCCGACGAGCTGGGCACGCGCGGAACCGCGCTCGAGGCCGCGCAGCGGGCGACCCGCCTCACGCCCAACAAGGCGCGGGCCCTGCTCGGTCGCTTCCTCTTCAGCGGCGCCGAGGCCGAGAAGCCCCTGGACGGGCTGTCGGGCGGCGAGCGGCGGCGCCTGTCGCTGGCGATCCTGGTCGCATCCGGGGCGAATGTGCTGATCCTCGACGAGCCCACCAACCATCTCGACCTCGACGCCCGCGAGGCCCTCGAGGACGCGCTCCGCGCCTTCGACGGAGCGGTGCTGCTCGTCTCGCACGACCGAGCCCTGCTCGACGCCGTGGGCAGCCGCACCTTCGCCTTCGAGGACGGCCGGCTGCGCGCCTACGAGGGTGGCTGGGCGGAGTACGCGCGAGTGCGCGAGGAGCGCCGCGAGGCGGAGGCGGCGAGCGCTGCGGCCGCCAAGCAGGAGCGCCGAGCCGGGTCGGCTCGCAGCGAGCGCAGAACGAGGAGCGGCCCGTCCAAGAACGCGCAACGCCGCGTCGTCGATCTCGGGCACGAGGTGGAGCGAGCCGAGGCGGCGTTGGCCGCGGTCGAGGACGAGTTGTCCGACCCTGCGATGTGGAGCAGCCCGTCACGCAGCGAGCGCTCGACCGCCCGCCACGACGCGGCGCGGAGGGCCGTCGCGGAGGCCTACGCCCGCTGGGAGCAGGCCACCGCCAACGGCCACCCGAGTTGATCAGCCGCCGATCACGACCAGCGCGAACCAGAGGAGAGCCGGAGCCACGGCGACCCTCTGCTGACATCACTCAGACCTCCAGCCTCTTTTTCATCAACTTGCCCATCGCGTTTCGCGGCAGGCCGTCCACGATCCGGACCTCGCGGGGGCGCTTGTGCGGCGCGAGCTGCGCCGCCACGTGGTCGATCAGCTCGTCGGCGGCGGGTGAAGACCCGTCGCTCGCGACCACGAAGGCCACGATCCGCTCGCCCAGATCGGCATCCGGCGCCGCGATCACCGCCGCCTCGTCGACGGCGGGATGCCCGAGAAGCGCCGTCTCCACCTCTCCCGCGCCCACCTTGTAGCCGCCGGTCTTGATCAGGTCGGTCGAGCGCCGGCCCACGATCCGCCAGTAGCCATCCGGCCCACGCGTGCCGAGGTCGCCGGTGAAGAACCACCCGTCGCGGATCGCCGCGGCGGTGGCGTCGGGTCGGTTCAGGTAGCCCGAGAACAGATTCGGGCCGCGCACGGCGACCTCGCCGATCGTCTCGTCGTCGGAGGCGTCGATCTCGGTGCCGTCGTCGGCCACGAGCCGGAGCTCCACGCCCGGCAGCGGCGCCCCCACGTAGCCGGGACGGCGCCTCCCGTCGGCGCGGACGGCGGTGTTCATGAGTGTCTCGGTGAGCCCGTAGCGCTCGACGATCCGCTGGCCCGTGAGCTCCTCCACCCGCGCAAAGTCGGGCGTCGGCAGCGCGGCCGACCCCGAGACGAGCAGCCGAAGCCGGCCCAGCGCGGCGGCGAGCCGCGGCTCGGCCGCGGCGGCCTCGACCAGCCGGTGGTACATCGTCGGGACCCCGAAGAGCATCGTCGCCCCCGCCTCCAGCGCGTCGGCCAGGGCGGCCGGCTCGAATCGGCCCAGGTGCCAGAGCTCGCCGCCGCGGCGGAGGGGCCCGAGCAGCCCGAGCACAAGGCCGTGCACGTGGAACAGCGGGAGCGCGTGTGCAAGGCGGTCGCCGGCCGTCCAGTCCCAGACCTCGGCCAGGGCGTCCAGGTTCGTGGTCAGCGAGCGGCGAGGGAGCACCGCTCCCTTGGGCAGACCCGTCGTTCCCGACGTGTAGACGATCAGCGCCGGGTGCTCGGGATCCAGCTCGTCCGGGGGCAACTCGGCCCGCTCGGCGGGATCCACTCGCACCAAGCGGGTACGGTGGTCGAGGCCGATCGCAACCCCGTCGGGGGCGCCGACCAAGATGTCAGGGCGGCTGTCCTCGAGGACGTGGCGGAGCTCGCTCTCCCCGAGTTTCGGGTTCACCGGGACCACCGCCGCGCCGGACGCCAGAGCGCCGACGAGGCCGATGCAGCTCTCGAGGCTCGTCTCGGCCCACACGCCGACGCGCTCGGCGCCGGCAACGCGGCGGGCGACCGCTCCGCAGGCGGCGCGCAGCTCTCGGTAGGTGAGCGCACCACCGCCCACCCGCAGCGCGGGCTCGCCGTCGCGTTCGTGCAGTGGCGGCAGAAGTGGCTCGCCGCCCGGCAATGCTCCTCCTCACAGTGGCTAAGTGGCTAGACCACTTACACCTGTTTCCAGTGACTCTGTATGCCAAACTCTCTGTTTGTGGCCGTCGAGCGCGAGGACATCCAGCATGCGCTACGGCCGCTTCGGCGAAGTCGCCTCTATGAGCAGGTGGTCGAGCGGCTCCGCGAGCTGATCGACGTCCAGGGGCTCGAGCCCGGCGACCGGCTGATGTCGGAGCGGGAGCTGGCCGACCGGCTTGGCGTTAGCCGGACGTCGGTTCGCCAGGCGTTGACGGCACTCGAGGTAATGGGCGTCGTCGACATCCGACACGGCGGGGGCGTCTTCATCGCCCGCGCGCCCGACGTCGTGGTGCCGTTGCTTGCCACGGAGCTGATCAACCGCTACGAGCAGCTGCCCGCAGTCATGGAGGTCCGCGAGGCGATCGAGACGCAGACCGCCCGACTCGCGGCGGGACGCCGCAACGGGCATGACCTCCGAGCGATGCGAGAGGCCCTGGATGCGATGGAGGCCGCCATCGAAGCGGGCGAGGACCCCAATCCGGCAGACGCCGACTTCCACACGGCCATCGTGCGCGCAGCCCGCAACCCGCTCCTCGAGCGGCTGTGGCTTGACTTGTCCGAGCCGATCGGCCAGACGCGTCGCGCTTCGCTGGCGAGGCCGGGCCGGCCGCCGAAGAGCCTCGCGGGGCATCGCCTGATCCTCGGCGCCATCGAGGCCGGAGATCCGGACGCCGCAGCGGCCAGCATGCGGGAGCACCTATCCGTGGTCGGCGATCTCGGTTTCCTGACGAGCCTGCGCTGAGGCTAGAGGCCGAGGTCGTCCGCGTAATTGTCGCGGTAGTCCGTGCGGCTCTCCTGCACGTTCGACACGTAGGCACGCGTCTCCGGGAACGGGATATGACGCGCAGAGTCGAAAGCCCCGGATCCGCCGGCACGCACCACCCAGCGGTCGACGTTCGTCTGGCCGGCGTTGTAGGCGGCGATCGCCAGGGTCTCGTTGCCGCCGTAGTGTCGAATCAGGTAGCGCAGGAAGTAGGAGCCGTAGGCGATGTTGATCTGTGGCGAGGCGAGGTCCTCTTGAACGAAGCCGCTGCCGCCGGAGCGCCTCGCGATGAAGTCGGCGGTCTCCGGAGTGATCTGCATCAGTCCGCGGGCGCCCGCATGCGAGGTCTGGTCACGGAAGCGGGACTCCTCGTAGATGACGGCCGCGATCAGCGCCGGGTCGAGGCCCTTGTCGGCGGCCTGCTGGCGGATGATGTCGTCGTGGCGCAGTGGCAGGGTGATCTCGCGCACCGCGTCACCGAGCGGGCCAACCCCGGTCACGACCGCGGCGACCGCCGCACTGAGCACGGCCGCCACCGCCAACGCCACGAAGCGGCGACGTCGAACGCGCGTGCGGGCGGTGCGGCGGGAGATGTGCGCGGTGGCCGAGTTCACGCGATCCGCTCGATTTTCCCAAGAACCTGGGACAGCGTCCGCTTCAACTCCTCGACCGTCCCATCGTTGCGAACCGTGAAATCCGCACGTTGCGATTTCTCCTCCTGGGACAGCTGCCGTCCGGTCCGTCCCCCCACGGCGGCGTGACCGCGAGTGCCCGCGCGCTCTGTGCGCACGGCCTCGTCCGCCACGACCGCGATCGTCTGGTCGAAGACTTCCCCCATCCCCGCCTCGAATAACAGCGGCACCTCGACGACCGCGGCGCGCGGCCGCGGGTCGGCGTCGTCGAGCGCGACACGCCAGGCCGCCACGCGCGCCCCTACCCGTGGCCAAAGGACACCCTCGAGCCACGCCCGTGCCTCGTCGTCGCCGAACACCCGCTCAGCGATGAGCGAGCGGTCGAGGGCGCCGTCCCGCGCGACCTCGGAGCCGAGGCGCCGGGTCACCACGTCGCGCACCTCGTCGCTCTGCAATAGATCGTGAACGACCGCGTCAGTCGAGAGGGTGGCGGCGCCGAGCTCGGCCAGGGCGCGCAACGCCTCCGACTTCCCGGCACCGAGGCCGCCAGTGAGCCCGACGAAGGGCACCCGGCGCGGCATCGGGCTAGTGGTCGGGAGGCTGCTCGTCCTCGGGGGCGGACTCGCCCTCGGGGGCGGACTCGTGCCCTTCCCCCGGCTCGTCCTCTGCCGTGGGCTCTCCCCCGGCCGCGGGCTCTCCCCCTGCCGCGGGCTCTGCCCCGGCGGCGGGCTGTGCCCCGGCCGCGGGCCGATCTGCGCTGGCCGGCTCGTCGGCGGAGGCGGGCTGATCCTCGGCGAGGGGCCGGTCGGCGGCCGGCGGCTCGTCCGCGAGCGCGGCGGCGTCTCCTGCGGGCGGCTCGGCCCGGTAGGCACCTTCGTCGGCCGCCGGCGGCTCGCCGTCGAATGCGCCGTCGTCCGCCGCGGGCGGCTCGCCCGCGAAGGCGCCTTGGTCTGCCGCGGGTGGCTCGTCGCCCCGAAAGAATGCTGGATCATCGGCGGGCGACTCCGCCGCCGCGTCGTCGGCGGGCTGGGCGGGCCGCGCTTCCCCGGGCTCGCTCTGTTGCGCCTCCACCACGGCACGCAGGTCCTCCGCCCCGCTCACGTCGGGGCCGGCGAAAACGTCCTCCGAGAGCCCGAGATCGGGTACGTCGCCGATCTCCTCGGTGCTCGCGCCCTGGGCGGCCGCACCGGCCGCCGCGGCCGAGCGCACGTGCGGCAGCTGCTCCTGCACCCGCTTCACGCTGAGGGAGAGGCGGCGGCGCTCGGACTCGATCTCGAGGATCTTCACCCGCACGTCCTGGCCGGGTTCGACGATCTCGCGCGGATTCTCGACGTGATGGTGCGCGAGCTCGGAGATGTGGACGAGCCCCTCGACGCCGTCCATGATCTCCACGAAGGCGCCGAAGGTCACGACCTTGGTTACCTTGCCCTCGAGCTCGTCGCCGACCCTGTAGGTGTCGATCACCCGCTGCCATGGGTCCTCCTGAGTCTGCTTGAGACCCAGCGAGATGCGCTGGCGGTCGCGGTCGATGTCGAGCACCTTCACCGGCACCACGTCGCCGATCGAGAGGATCTCCGACGGGTGGTTGACGTGGCTCCACGAAAGCTCGGAGATGTGGATCAGTCCGTCGATCCCGTCCAGATCGACGAAGGCGCCGAAGTCGACGATGTTGGAGATCGCGCCCTCCACGACCATGCCCGGCTGGAGGCGGTCGAGGATCTGCTGGCGGACCTCCTTGCGCTCCTCCTCGAGCACCGCGCGACGCGAGAGCACGACGTTGTTCCGCGAACGGTTGAGCTCGATGACCTTGCACTCGATCTTCGTGCCGAGGAACTCGTCGAGGTTCTGCACGCGACGGATGTCGACCAGCGAGGCGGGCAGGAAACCGCGCACCCCGAGATCGATTATCAGGCCGCCCTTCACGACCTCGATCACCGTTCCCTCGACGGGCTCGCCGGACTCGGCTGCCCGCTCGATCTTGCGCCACGCCTTCTCGAAGCGCGCCCGCTTCTTGGAGAGGACGAGCCGGCCGTCCTGGTCCTCCTTCGTCAGGACGAGCGCGTCGACCTCCTCGCCGAGCTCTACCTCGTCGTGGGGATCCACGGACTTGCGGATCGAGAGCTCGTTCATCGGGATGACGCCCTCGCTCTTGTAGCCGATGTCGATCAAGACCTCGTCCTGATCGATCCGCACGACCCTTCCCGTGACGACGTCGCCGTCCTCGAAGGGGACGAGTGTGGCGTCGTAGTTGGGAACGATCTGGCCGTCGACTTCGAGCAGCAGCCCGTTCGAGCCCTCGACGGCGCGAGGTGGAGTAGACGTCTGGGTATCCGGCACTGAGGCGACAAGGGTAGCTACTCTGCGGCCATGCCGACCCGCCGGACGAAGCGAGGCGCCGCGCGCACCCGGCTGAGCGGAGACCACGACGTCCTCATCTGCGGCGCCAGCTTCGCCGGACTGGCGGTGGCGCGCGAGCTGGCGGGCAGCGGGGCACGAGTGCTGGTGGTCGATCGTTACGAGATCGGTGAGCGCCAGACCTCCGCCTGTGGCGTCCCCACGGACTGGCTGCGGGTGATGGACCTGATGCAGGCCCACCGTCAGACGTTCGGCCGCCTTGTCGTTCACACCCCGCACGCCCGTGCGCGACTCGAGCTGCCCTGGACCTTCTCGACATTCGACTACCCGCAGCTCTGCTCGCTGCTCTGGGAGCAGTCCGACGCCGCGTTCGAGACCGCCACGGTGAAGGGGCGCACGGGCGGTGTCGTGCACACCGATCGCGGCGACCTGGAGGCGCCGCTGATCGTCGACGCGCTCGGCTGGCGGCGCGTGCTCGGCCGCTGCTACCAGCCACCCGAGGCCCCCCTCTCGCGCGGGCTCGAGGTCCACCCCTGGGGCGCGGGTGACGACCTCGAGATCTGGATCGACCGCCGCTACGTGCCGGCCGGGTATGGCTGGAGCTTTCCCGCGCGCGAGGAGGTGAGGGTCGGGGTCGGCTCCTTCGACCCGCGCTTCCACGTGAAGGACACGACCGTGCTGCTGGCGGAAGACCTCGAGCGGGAGCCGGTCCGCTATCAGGGCAACTGGATTCCCCACAAGCTGCGCGACGCGACCGAGGACGGAATCTTCTTCGCCGGCGACTCGGCGGGGCACTGCCTGCCGCTGACCGCGGAGGGCATCCGCACCGCGTTCTACTTCGGCATTGCCTGCGGGCGCGAGCTGCGGGCGGTGGTCGAGGGGCGCCGGACGGCGGCCGAGGCACTCATCAGCTACCACGACTTCTCGGCCGCCCACGAGTGGAAGTTCCACTGGATGCTCCGCGCGCAGCGGCTGATCCCGCGCGTGCCGCCGCGGCTACTCGGCCGGGCGCTCCGCGCGATGCAGTCGCGGCGCTTCGTCGACTGGTCCTTCGGCCACTACCTGCGGATCGCGCCCCCGCACTTCGCGGCGGGCGGGCCGCCCCCGGTCGCCCGGAGGCCGCCGGGGCGCGCGGCGGCCTGAGTCTGGGCCTCTGAGTCAGCGCATCCGGCGCTCGTCCCGCCAGAGGCCGCTCCAGGCGTGCGCGAGCCAGAGCACGGCAAGGGCGACCACCACCGCAGTGATCGCGATGGCCTCGACCGGATCGATCGCCCCAAGGGCGGCGAAGAAGATGAAGAGCAGGACGATCGCCGCGCAGGCGCCCCAGAAGAGATGCAGGGCCGTCCCGAGCCGGGGATGCTCGTCGCGTTCGAAGTGCGGGAGGTGGAAAGTGCTCATTGAAACCGCGAGCGAAGCGAGCTCGTTTGCTGTGTCCGCGATGTTAGCTCAGGGTCATCCCGTGCAGGCACGAGAGAGCTCCACGACCACGAACTCCTCTTGATCGGGATGCAGCGGACGCGGATTCTCCTTGCACCACGCGACCGCGCCGGTCGCCAGAGTCACACGCGCGCGAAAGCGGTAGCCGCTGACCACGTCGCGGTCGCGGTACGCGTCGCGCTCGCGGAACTGCTCGGCGAGGCAGGTGAATACGAGCGAGCCGGCTTCCTGCGACCGCCGAACCGGGCGACAGCTCGTCCGCTCGACAGGACCCTCGAGGGTTCCCGCGGTCACGCGGCTGCGTGCGTCGGC
The DNA here is from genome assembly GCA_963812915.1 of uncultured Thermoleophilaceae bacterium. GTDB lineage: Bacteria > Actinomycetota > Thermoleophilia > Solirubrobacterales > Thermoleophilaceae > JACVRW01. The sequence goes on from CAWEXB010000008.1 coordinate 133,308, forward strand.
CGTCACGCGCTCCGCCACGTGGCGCGCGATCTCGGCGGGCAGGGCGCCGGCGGCGAGGGAGAGCGTCGCCCGCCGCGGCCGCTGGTCCTCGATGAGCGTGCGCCGAATCTCCTCGAGGTTCGCGGCGGCGGCGCGGCGCTGGTTCTCGCGGTTCTCGCCGGCGTTCTCCAGGGCGGGAGGGACGAGCACGGCGGCGAGCGCGGCGAGAGCGACGAGCGTGAGCCCGACCGCCAGCTTGCCCAGGGGCGGGAGCAGGCGCCAGAGCTGACCGGGGAGGCGGAACAGGTTGGGGAGCGGCCTGCGGCGGACCTCGGCGTCGGCCTCGGCTTGGTCGGAGGCTCGGGCGTGCCGCGCGAAGATCTCGCGCACCTCCTGGCGGGTGCTGTCACCCCCGCCGGACCAGGGATTCTCCTGGGTCATCGGCGCACCGCGAACACGGTACCGCGGGCGTGTTAGCGCGTTGTTGAGACTCCCAGCCGCTGCATTACGCTCGCGACGATCGCGTCCGGGTCCGGCAGGAAGGCGTCCTCGAGCGACGGGCTGTAGGGAATCGGCGTCTCGGCGGTGGTGAGCGTCCAGACGTCGTCGAGCTCGTGGAGCCCCTCCTCCGCGACGGCGCCGAGCAGCCCGGCCGCCCAGCCGCCGGTCCGGGGTCCCTCCTCGACCGCCAGCAGGCGGTTGGTCCTCGCGACCGACTCCAGCACAGTGTGGAGGTCGAGCGGGCGGAGCGAGCGCAGGTCGACCACCTCGACGTCGACGCCCTCGCCCGCGAGCGGCTCGGCCGCGGCGAGAGCGTCGGGCACGCCTCGCATGATCGAGACGAGCGTCAGGTCGGTGCCGGGACGGACGACGCTGGCGCGCCCGAGCGGCACGAGCTCGTCCTCGGGCTCCGGCCCCTTCACCGAATAGAGGCGCTTGTGCTCGAGGAAGATGACCGGGTTGTCGTCGCGGATCGAGGCCTTGAGCAGGCCCTTGGCGTCGGCGGGTGACGAGGGGCAGACGATCTTGAGCCCCGGAACCCCCTGGAACCAAGTGCCGTGGGCCTGGGAGTGCATCGCCCCGAAGCGGCCGCCCGCGCCGACCGCCGAGCGCACCACCAGCGGCACGCTTCCCTGCTCGTTCGAGATGTACCAGTACTTGGCGGCCTGGTTCACGAGGCTGTCCATCGGCAGCCCCATGAAGTCGCCGAACATGATCTCGATCACCGGCCGCAGACCGGTCGCGGCGGCGCCGAAGGCGGCCCCCGCGAGCGCCAGCTCGGAGATCGGGGTGTCGAACACGCGCTCCGGGCCGAAGCGCTCGTGCAGCTCGGGGGTGGCCTTGAACACGCCGCCGGCGGCCGCCACGTCCTCGCCGAAGAACACGACCGCGGGGTCGCGCTCGATCTCCTCGGCGATTGCATCGCGGATGGCTCTGCGGAACTCGAGCTCGCTCACCCGCGGAACTCCCGTGCGGCGGCGTCGCCGGGATCCGGGAACGGCGCCGCCAGCGCCGCCTCGATGGCGCGCTCGACCCGTCCGTGCGTCTCCGCCTCCACGGCCGCAACCTGCCGCTCCTCGAGGTCGGTCTCGAGCAGCCGGCTGCGCGCGAGGGCGAGCGGGTCGCGCTCCAGCCACTTGTCCACCTCGTCCTTCGGCCGGTAGGTGGCGGGGTCCGACTTCGAGTGCCCATAGTGCCGGTAGGTCTGGCACTCGAGCAGCGTCGGGCCTGCGCCCGAGCGAGCGTTCTCCACCGCTCCGAGCGCGGCCGCCCGCACCGCCCAGAGGTCGTTGCCGTCGACGACGTGGGCAGGCAGGCCGTACGCCGTTCCGCGCGCCGCGATATCGCCGCCGGCGGTGACCTCCGCCATCGGCGTGAACTCGCCGTAGAAGTTGTTCTCGCAGACGAACACCGCGGGGAGCTGCAGCACCTTCGCGAAGTTGAGGCACTCGTGGAAGTAGCCCTGGTTGGCGGCGCCGTCGCCGAAGAACGCCGCGGACACCCGCCCCTGACGGGCGGCCGAGAGCGCCGCACCCGTGGCGGCGGCGATGCTCCCGCCCACGATGCCGAAGCAGCCCACGAGCCCGTGCTCCAGGTCGATGACGTTCATGGAGCCCGCCCGGCCGCCGCAGATCCCGGTGGCGCGCCCGAGCATCTCGGCAGCGAGTGCCTCAGGGGCCGTGCCCTTGGCGAGCGCGTGGCCGTGGCCGCGGTAGGTGCCGGCCACGTAGTCGTGCGGGTCGAGGACCGAGCAGACCCCGACCGGCACGGCCTCCTGCCCGGATGAAAGATGGGTGGTGCCGTGGATGTGGCCCTGGAGGAACAGCCTGTGCATCTCCCCCTCGAAGAGGCGAATCAGCAGCATTTGCGCGTAGCGCTCGATGTAGGCCGCGGGGGCCTCGGCCTCGGCTGTGCCGGTCCCGATCACGCCGGCGAGCGAGCGCCGGCCACGCCGACCCGGCCGTCATCGAGCCCGTCGGAGACGGCCACGCTCTCCGGCTCGAGCTGGAGATCCGAGGCGCGGGCCTCGAGCTCCAGCAGGGCCGCGAAGTCGACGTCGCCGTAGCCGTGCCCCATCAGCGCCTGGACCGTCTGTTGCGCCGCCGCCGCCACGGGCATCGGCACGCCGTGCTCGCGCGCGGCCTCGAAGCCGAGCTCGAAGTCCTTGAACAGGAGCTCGGGCGTGAAGGTGGGCGTGAAGTCCAGATTGACGAACGCCGGCGTCTTGTAGCGAGTGAACAGCGAGCCCATCACGCTGTCGTTGAGGAACGCCAGCAGGTCGGCCCGCGAGACGCCGCCCTTCTCGGCCAGGACCGTGATCTCGGCCATCGATTGTGCGACGACTCCGAGCATCAGGTTGTGGCAGATTTTCACCAGGCGCGCACGCTCGCCCTCGCCGACGTACGTGACGCCCGCGCCGAGCAGCTCGAGGTACGGCAGCGCCTGACGGAAGGCCTCCTCGGGACCGGAGGCGACGAAGGTCAGCCGGCCGGCCTCCACCACGCGCGGGTTGCCGCTGACGGGAGCGGCGACGAGGGCGGTCCCGTGGGCGGCGGTCCGCTCCCGCACCTCGGCGGACGCGCGCGGCGAGACGGTCGAGGAGTCGACGACCACCGCGGGCGCCGAGCCGTCCTGCGACAGCAGGCCGGACCGGCCGAGCACCACCTCCTTGAAGTCGGCGGGTCCGGCGACCATCGTGAAGACGATGTCGCGGTCGGCGAGGCCGCCGGGAGAATCCACGATCTCGGCGCCGAGCTCGGCGAGTGGTTCGGCCTTCGAGCGGGTCCGGTTGTAGACGGCGAGGTCGCAGCCGGCCTCGAGCAGGCGGCCGGCGAGCGCGTACCCCATCCGGCCGGTGCCGACCCAGCCGAGCCGCCTCTCCTTCAGGTTTACGTCCGGCATCTGCGCCTCCTGATGGTTCCCGCCCCCTGCGAGTCCTCGACTGCAAACGTTTGCACAAACGCTACCCGAGTACCCTGGCATCGTCAAGCAGCGCGGGAGACCTCGCCGCGAGCCGGCGGGCGCCTGGCCGCGGGGCCGCCCGACCCTAGGGCGAATCTTCACGTCGTCGACCTTCTGTTGCTTATCGCAAGAGAGGTCGAACGCGTTGGCTCGGCCGGGGCAAAATCGCCATGTGTTCGACCTTTCGCGGGTTATTCCCGCGAAAGGTCGAACGCGTCGGATCTGCCCACCGCGCAGCGCTCCGCGGAACCCAGGCAGCGGCTCGAAGGCGCCGCAGAGCAGCGACGCTGGGCACCCCAGTAACATCTGCAATCGATTGCAGCGGGCTCCGGAGGGCGGTGACGGCGATGGGAATTCACACGTACGGAACGATGGCGGTCGACTGGGAGGAGCGGGTGCGCCTCGACCGCCTGCGCGAGGAGCGCCTCGCGCGCATCTCCTCCCTCCTGGCGGACTCGGAGCTCGGGGCGCTGCTCTGCTTCGACATGACGAACATCCGCTACATCACCGCCACCCATATCGGGACTTGGGCGCAGGACAAGCTCAATCGGTACTGCCTGCTCCCGCGGGACGACCTCCCGATCATGTGGGACTTCGGCTCGGCCGCGCGGCACCACCAGCTCTACAACCCGTGGCTCGGCGACGGCCGCTCGCGGGCCGGCATCTCGACGCTGCGCGGGGCGATGGCGCCCGAGTCCGGGCGCGCCGAGGACGTGGCGCGAAAGATCCGCGTGGAGCTGGAGGAGCGCGGTCTGCTCGGCGAGCCCGTGGGCGTCGACGCCCTCGAGCCGGCCGTGCTCTTCGCCCTCCAGGCCGAGGGCGTCAAGGTTGTCGACGGGCAGCAGCTCATGCAGGCCGCCCGCGTCATCAAGACGCAGGACGAGATCACCCTGCTCTCGACCGCCTGCATGATGGTCGACGCCGCCTACGAGGAGCTCTACCGGGCGATGCGACCCGGCATGCGCGAGAACGAGTGCGTCGCGCTCGTCAACAAGGTGCTCTACGACATGGGCTCGGAGCACGTGGAGGGCGTCAACGCGATCTCGGGCGAGCGCTGCAATCCCCATCCCCACGTCTATACGGATCGCGCGCTGCGTCCGGGCGACCCCGCCTACTTCGACATCCTCCACAGCTTCATGGGCTATCGCACCTGCTACTACCGCACGTTTGCCGTCGGCGGGGCTTCGCGTGCGCTCGTGGACGCATACAAGCGTTGCCGCTACTACCTCGACGCGGCCATCGCGCTGATCCGACCGCGCGCCACCACGGCCGAGGTGGCCGAGGTGTGGCCGCGGGCGGAGGAGTTCGGCTTCGCCGACGAGGAGGCCGCGTTCGCGCTCCAGTTTGGCCACGGCGTCGGGCTCTCGATCTGGGAGAAGCCGATCTTCAGCCGTCTCGTCTCGCTCGACCACCCGGAGGAGATCCGCGAGGGCATGGTGTTTGCGCTCGAGACCTTCTGGCCGGCGAGCGACGGCTGGTCGGCTGCCAGGATCGAGGAGCAGCTGGTGGTCACGGCCGACGGCTGCGAGGTGATCACCCGCTTCCCGGCGGAGGACCTCGTGGTGGCGGGCAAGCCCTATTACACGGTCGGCGGCTCGCTGCCGCTCGAGCGCGAGACGCAATCGAACCTGAACACCCGACTCGATCCGGACCGGCGGGAGGCCGATCCCGGGCAACGGCCGCATGCCGGCGGGCGACTCGGTGCGGCTCTGAGCCGCCGGACGTTCGTCGCGGGCCCGGGCGGCCTCGACGGGTTCTCCTGCTCCGAGGATGCCGGCTGGATCACCGGCCGGCTGATCTTCTCCGACGGCGGCTACTCGCTCGTGTGACGGATGTGGGCCCGGACGCCGCCCCGTATCCGCGCTTCAGCGACGGCGAGATGGCGCGCCGCCACAGCGCTCTCGCGGCCGAGATGGCGGCGGCGGACGTCGAGCACGCCATCGTCTACGGCGCCAACCGCAGCGGCTCAGCGGTCGGCTGGCTCACCCGCTGGCCGGTCACCCGCGAGGCGCTGGCGGTGGTGACGCCCGGCGAACCCGACCTGCTGCTCGTGAACTTCTACAACCACGTCCCGAATGCGCGTCGGATCGCCGGCGAGGCCGAGGTGCGGTGGGCCGGGCCGCGGCCGATGGCGAGCGCAATCGAGGAGCTGCGCCGGCGCGGCGGGGCGGGTCGCCGGATCGGCCTGATCGGTCCGCTCGGCTACCGCCCCCACGCGGAGCTCGCAGCCTTCGCCGGCCCCGTGCCGCTCGACGCCGCCTACACGCGACTGCGGCTGCGGAAATCCGACGAGGAGATCGATTGGCTTCGAGCGGGCGCCTCCCTGACCGACCGGGCCGTGCGAGCGCTGCGCGAGGAGGCCGCGCCGGGCGTCGACGAGCGCGAGCTCGGCAACATCGCGGAGCGCGCCTACGTAGGCCGCGGCGGGACGACCCACATCCACTACTTCGGCGCCACGGCGATGGCCGCGCCGGAGCTGAGCGTGCCGGCGCAGTGGCCGGCGGCCCGGCCGCTTGCCCGAGGCGACGCGCTCACCTGCGAAGTGAGCGCGTCATTCTGGGACTACGCCGGACAGCTCCTTCGCACCTTCGCAGTCGGCGCCGACCCGCCCCCGCTCTACCGCGAGCTGCACGAGGTGGCCGACGCCGCCTTCGACGCGATCGTCGAGCGGCTGCGTCCCGGCGCCTCCGCGGCAGAGGTCGTGGAGGCCTCCTCCATGATCGAGGAGTCCGGCTTCACGATCCGCGACGACCTGCTCCACGGTTTCGTGGGCGGCTACCTGCCGCCGGTGCTCGGGAGTCGCAGCAGGGCGCTCGAGGAGGTGCCCGACTTCACTTTCGAGGCCGGGATGACGGTGGTGGTGCAGCCGAACGTGGTGACGAGCGACGAGCGCGCCGGTGTGCAGACCGGCGAGCTGGTGCTCGTGGGCGAGGCGGGTGCGGAGCGGCTGCACGAGCACGAGCGCGGTTTCCTGCGGTTGGGATAGGCGGCGGTGGTCTGAGTTTCGGTTTCGCCCGTTGGGCGCGCCGCGGCGAGCGCCCGTGCCCTGTCCCCACTTTGGGGCGCTTCAGCGGAAGCGCTTCCGCCGAGGGCGGCGGCCTCCGCCCCGTCGCAGTGTTTGGCCGGGGCCGCGGCTGGCGGGGTGAAACCGCCACCGTTCGACCTTCTGCGGCTTATTCCCGCAAAAGGTCGTACGCGTCGGCTAAAGCGGCGCCCGGCCCGGCCCGAACGCCCGCGCAACCACCCTCCTCACCCAGCCCCCGTCGGATCCGCGCAGCTCACAGATTCTCCGACAGCCAGCGCGCCGCCAGCGGCCGCGCCTTGTACCAGACGTTGTTGCAGACGTGTACGCCGTCGTCGAAGACGATGGTCGTGGTCGGCCCCTGGGCCTCGCGCTCGACGCGGTAGGCCTGCTCCGGCGGGGACGCGGGATCGAGCGCACCGTAGACCTGGAGCAGCGGCACGCGGATCCGCTCCGCGGCCCCTTTCATCGTCATGGCGTCCTGGACCGCCGCCGCGTCCTCTCCCATGTAGTGCCGCAGGCCCCGCTGCGACACGGGCTCCTGGGTGCCGAAGCGGCCCGCCGGCGAGTACCAGCTGCTCATGGAAAGCACCGCGCGCACGCGCTCGTCGAACGCCGCCGCGCGGCAGGCGAACAGGCCGCCGTAGGAGATCCCGCCGACCGCGAGCCGGGTCGTGTCGAGATCCCGCCGCGCGTACAGATGGTCGATCACGGCGCGGATCGGCACCTCGTAGTCGGGCCGCAGCTTCAGCTCGAGGCTCACCGCGCCGTGGCCGGGGCCGTCGAACGCGAACGTGGCGATCCCGCGGGCCAGGATGTGCTCGGTGAGGTTGAAGAGCTCTTCCTTCGTGGAGTCGCCGCCGGGCACGAGCACGACCAGCGGCGGGCGCTCGACGCCCTCCGGCCGGCGGAGGTAGCCGGGCAGCCGCGCGCCCTCGAACGGCACCTCGAGCGGCTCCATCGGCGGCGAGGTGTGCGGCGCCGCCCGGCGCCAGCAGTCGTGCATCGCCGCGAGCGCGGCGCGGAACTCGTCGGGCCGGTGCGGGAACAGGAAGCTCGCCCAGTGGAAGAAGAGGCCGGCGCGGACGTAGTGACCGCCGGCCGCCGCGGCGTCGCCCTCGGCCAACGCCTCGTCGCCGAGGTCTCGGTGACGCGCGCCCCAGCGGCTGTAGACGCGGCACCAGTCGTCGAAGGTCTCGATCTCGTCCTTCATCTGCTCGAAGTCCCAGTGCGGGACGTAGTTCGATGTGATTCGCCACGTGAAGAGGCGGTACGTCGCCTCCAGGTCGGCGTCAGCCATCGCTCATCTCTCTGGCGGCCTGCCGGACGGCCTCGACGATCCCGCGGTAGCCGGTGCAGCGGCAGAGATTTCCCGCGAGCGCCTCCCCGATCTCCGCCTCGCTCGGATCGCGGCTCGCGGCGACGAACGGCTCGAGCGACATCAGGAAGCCCGCGGTGCAAAACCCGCACTGGAGCGCGTGGCGCTCGTGGAAGGCGCGCTGGAGCGGGTGCTCGCCGTCCGCCGCCAGCCCCTCGATCGTCCGTAGGCTGCGCCCGTTCGCCTGCACCGCGAGCATCAGGCACGAGCGCACAGGCTCGCCGTCGAGCTGAACGGTGCAGGCGCCGCAGACGCCGTGCTCGCAGCCGACCTTGGTGCCGGTGAGGCCGACGTCGTGACGGATGAAGTCGGACAGCAGCGTGCGCGGCTCCACCTCGCGCTCGTGCAGCTCGCCGTTCACGTGCACGGCGACCCTCACCGCGTAGCCTCCTCGATCGCGCGCCGCACCAGCTCGGCGATCAGCGCGCGGCGGTGGTCGTCCTCGACCGGCGATGCGGCCAGGGCGGCCGCCTCGCGTGGGGCGGCTCCGTCCACGAGCGCGCGCTCGGCGGCGGGTGTGCGCAGCGGGGTCGGGCCGGCCCCCAGCACCGCGATGGCCGCATGCTCGCGCGGCGCCACAACGGCGGCCGCGCCGGCGATCGCGAAATCGCCGTGCGTCCGGGTGTGCTCGACGAACGCACTCCCGGCCCCATCGGGCGGGGACGGAACCTCGATCTCCACCAGCAGCTCATCGGGCTCGAGCGCCGTCGTGAGCGGACCGACGAAGAGCTCGGCCGCGGCCAAGACACGCCGCCCGCGCGGCGACTGAGCGGTGAAGCGGGCGTCGAGGGCGGCTAGCGCGACCGGCAGCTCGGCGGCCGGGTCCGCGTGCGCGACCGAGCCGCCGACCGTCCCCCTGTTCCGTATCTGAGGGTGACCGGCCAAGCGCACCGCCTGGCTCAGAAGCGGCCAGCCGGCGGTCACGACGTCGGAGCGCTCGAGCGCCGACTGGCGCGTGAGCGCCCCGATTCGAAGCACGCCGTCGTCGCGCTCCAGCGCTGCGAGCTCCGACAGGCCGTTGATGTCCACCAGCAGCTCGGGCCGCGCGAGCCGGAAGTTGAGCAGCGGCACCAGGCTCTGGCCGCCCGCGAGCGCCATGGCCTCCTCGCCGAGCAGTCCGACAGCCTCGTCCAGCGAGCGGGCCGCGACGTACTCGAACGGCGCCGGCTTCACTCGTGCATCGCCCTCCAGAGCTTGTCCTCGGTGAACGGTGGGTCCACGTGGCGCCCCCCGAGTGCATCGGCCACGGCATTCGCCGCGGCGGCGGGTGTGCCGATGGTTCCGCCCTCGCCGATTCCCTTGGCGCCAAGCGGGTTCAAGGGGGACGGCGATTCGACGAACGCCGTCGCGATCGGCGGGACCTCGGCCGCGGTCAGCAGGCTGTAGTCGGCGAACGAGGCGGAGGTCGGCTGAGCCTGGTCGTCGTAGGTCGCCTCCTCGGTGAGGCACTCCCCCAGTCCCTGCACGGTGCCCCCGAGCACCTGGCCCTCGGCGAGCAGCGGGTTGACGATCGTCCCGGCGTCGTCGACCGCGGCCAGCCGCCGGACGGTGAGGCGGCCGGTGGCGCGCTCGATCTCGACCACCGCCGCGTAGGCGCCGGACCCGAACACGAGGTCGGAGTCGAACCGGGAGCTCGCTTCGAGCGCGCCGGCGGCCGCCACGTCGCGGAGCGCCACCGTGCGGCCGTCGGCGGACAACCCGTCCTCATTCCAAGCGATCTCGCCGGCCGCTGCGCCGAGCAGGCGCGCCGCGGCCTCCACGCACTGCTCCCGCAGCTCGTCGATCGCACGGATCACCGCCGAGCCGCCCACGGCGATCGAGCGGCTGCCGAAGGTGCCGGTGCCGGCGGGGACGACGGCCGAGTCGCCGAACTCGAGCACGACGTCGGCCGGGTCGACGTGGAGCCGCGCGGCGGCAATCTGGGCGAATGTCGTGTCGTGGCCCTGGCCGTGCGGCGAGGTGCTGCTGCGGATCACCACCCGGCCGTCCGAGTCGAGCGTCGCGTTGGCCCCCTCGAACGCTCCGGCGGCGCGCTCCACGTACATCGCTACGCCCGTGCCGACGAGGCGCTCGTCGTCGGCGGCGCGCCGGGGCTCGACCAGCTCGAGCGCGAGATCGAGGCAGCGCCGGTAGTCGCCGGAGTCGTATGTGAAGCCGAGCGGCGATCTGTGGGGGAAGTCCGCGATCAGGTTGCGGCGACGCAGCTCGACGGGGTCGATCGAGAGCGCGCGAGCGGCGTCGTCCACGGCGCACTCGAGGAAGTAGGCGGCCTCGGGCCGGCCGGCGCCGCGGTAGGGCCCGGTCGGGACCTTGTGGGTGCGCAGGCCGGTCGCCGACACTTCGGCGGCGGGAATCGTGTAGCAGCCCGACATCAGCATCGCGGTGGTGTGCGGCGGGATCGCGGTGGCCGGGAGCAGGTAGGCGCCGAGGTCGGCCCGGATCCGCGCGCGGACGGCCAGCATCCGGCCGTCGGCGCTCAGCGCCAGCTCCACGTCGGCCTCCATGCCGCGACCCTGATGGGCGGCCAGGAAGTTCTCGGTCCTGTCCTCGGCCCACTTAACCGGCCGACCGAGGTCGACCGCCGCGATCGCCGCGACCGCCGCCTCGGGCGCGAGCGGGCCCTTGCTCCCGAACGCGCCGCCGACGTCCGGAACGACAACGCGCAGGCTCTCGGCCGATCGGTCGAGGACGTGCGCGAGATGCCTCAGCGGGCGGTGCGTGTCCTGAGCCGAGCACCACAGCGTCAGCACGTCACCGGCCGCGTCATGCGACGCGAGCGCGCCGCGCGTCTCCATGGGCGCGGCCACCAGGCGGGGCATCGCGTAACGGCCGCCCGCCACGACGTCCGCGGACGCGAAGGCGTCCTCCACGCCGCCGCTGGTTCGGCGCCACCGCATCAGCTCGACGTCCGAGGCCGCGGGGTCGGCGATCGGGTCCAGCTCCTCGAACTCGACCGCGACGAGCTCCGCGGCGTCCTCGGCGAGCGCCCGCGATTCCGCCACCACCGCGGCCACCGGCTGGCCGACGTAGCGCACCTCGGCCGCGGCGAGGAGCGGGTGCGGCTCGTCCGCCACCTCCGCCCCCTCGGGGATCTGGATGGGAAGCGGCCGCGTCCGTCCCTCGAGGTCGCGGGACGTGAGCACGGCGAGCAGGCCGGAGGCGCTCTCCGGCGGCGTGACCGAGAGCACGCGCGCGTGGGCATACGGGCTGCGCACGAACGCGAGGTGCACGAGCCCGGCCGGGTGGAGGTCGTCGAGGAACTCGCTGCGCCCGCTCAAGATGCGAGCGTCCTCGCGCCTGAGGAGCGGCCGGCCGACCAGGCGGCCGCCGGCCGGCGAGCCGACCGCACGCGACCCGCCGGCGGGCATCAGCGGACGGCCTCCGCCTGCGAATCGAGTGCCTGCAGGATCACGCCGAGTGCGGCGAGCCCCTCCTCCGCGCCCGTCTCGATGCCCGCCTCGCCGCGGATGCAGCGGCCGAACTCGGCGAGCTCCTCGGCGAGCATGTCGCGCTGCTCGAACTCCACGGGCTCGCCGTCGAGCGCGAGCTCAGTTACGCCGTCGAGCGCCCGCGCATCCGGCCATACGGAGAAGTCCGTGCGGTAGTCGAGCACGGCCTCGCTGCCCAGCAGCCGCAGCGAGAGCGTCTTGGGCGAGACGTAGCTGCCGGTTACGACGCCGAGCGCGCCGGAGTCGAACTCGAGCTGGGCGACGCCCACGTCGTCGATGTCGGCGTCCGCGTGCAGGTGCGCGAAGCGCCCGCTCGCACGGCGGATCGGCCCCAGCCAGTACGCGAGTGTGTCGACGTGGTGGATGCCGAGCTGCATCAGCGGCCCGCCCGGGTTGCGCGAGCGCTGCGCGCGCCAAGCCTCCGGCTTGAAGGTCCCGGGGAGCGACATGTTGGCCTCGGCCAGGACCACTCGCCCGAGCGCCCCGGCGTCGATCAGCTGCTTGGCTCGCCGGGCCGCCCCGAGGCGCCTGAACGCGTGGCCGACCATCAGCGCCACGCCCGCCGCGAGGCAGGCGTCGCGAATCCGCTCCCCCGCGTCGAGCGTGTCGGCGATCGGCTTCTCAACGAACACGTGGCGTCCCAGCTCGGCGCAGGCGAGCGCGTGCTCTGAGTGCACGTCGTTCGGGGTCGCGATCAGAACGCCCTCCACCTCCCGATGCCCGATCGCCTCCTCGAGGCGGGGCGTCGGCTCGCAGCCGAAGCGCTCGGCGAACTCCCGGCGGCGTCGCTCGTCGCGGCAGTGACACGTGACCACGCGCAAGCCGGCCCGCTGCGCCGCCGCGGCCAGCCGCGGCGCCCACATTCCGGCACCCAGCATCGCCACGCCGGTCATGTCAGCTGCTCCCGCATCCAGTCCGCGATCAGCGGCCTGGTCTTGTATGGCACGTTCGCGCAGCCGTGGTTGCCGTCGTCGTGCAATACGAACAGGCCGTTGGGCGCCTCGCGCGCCTGGCGCTCGGTCTGCTGCCAGGGGATGAGCCGGTCGAGCTTGCCCGTGACGAATAGCGCGGGCTGCGTCAGCCGATCGATCACGCCGGACAGATCGAGCTCCGCCGCCCTGCTGCGGCCCTCGTCCTCGTCGCGCGCCCCGGACTTCGCTACGAACGTCTCGCGCGTCAGCGGCGGCACGCCGTCCCAGCACTCGCCGAAGCTGAAGGGGCCGCTCAGGCCGGCCACCGCCTTCACGCGCGGCTCGAACGCGCCGACCCGCGGCGCGTAGTAGCCGCCCAGGCTGACGCCGAAAGCGCCGACGCGATCCAGATCGAGGTCGTCGCGCCTCGCGAGCGTGTCGAGCAGCGCCGTAGCCCCGACCTCGTAGTCGGGCCGGATTGGGAGCCCGTAGCCCCCCTCGCCCTGGCCGGGGCCGTCGAGCGATGCGGTGGCCATCCCGCGCGCGAGGAACACCTCCTCCGGCCTGAAGAACTCCTCCTTCGTGGAGTCGAGACCGGGGATCAGGATCACGAGCGGCGGCCGCTCGCCCTGGCGCGGGCGGCGCACGTTCGCCACGAGGCGCGAGCCGTCGAGCGGCGCCTCGATCCGCTCGGCGGTCGGGTCGAGCAGCTCGTGCGCGCGCCGCAGCGCGGCCACCGCCTCGTCGGCAGCGGCCCGGCTGCGCTCCGCGTCCAGCACCCAGACGAACTTCGCGAAGTGGAAGCAGACCGCCGCCCGCAGCCAAGCCTCCCCCGCGCTCCGCCGGCGCCCCTCCGCCTCCGCCTCCCGGGCGAGGGCGGCGTGGACGCCGGCGGTGGCGCACCATTCGTCGAGCCACTCCTCCCATGTCTCGATTCGCGCCGTCGTAGCGAGGAAGTCGTTGTAGTCGACCCCCGCCTGCACGAAGCGCGGGGCCCAGTGGTCAATGGCTGCCTGCACGCGCGCGTCCGGCACCGGCCATCACCTCCTCGGGGTCGTGACCGAGGTCGCTGAGCAGCACGGTGGCGGCGTTGCGCCCCGGAACGCCTGTGATCGATCCGCCCGGGTGCGTGGTGCCCCCGGTCTGGTAGAGGCCCGGAATCGGCATCCGATGGTCGGCGAACCCCGGCACCGGGCGGTGCGCCCCGCTGAACGGGAGGCTGCGATCGCCGCCGTGAAAGGTGCCGTGGATCATGTGCGCGTTCGAGCGCTCGATGTCGGCCGGGCTCTTGACGAACGAGGCCACGATCGCCTCGTCGTCAAAGTTCGAGAGGAACCGGCGCACATGCGCGAGCTGCCTCGCGGCGACCTCCTGCTTGTAGCCGTCCCAGCCGCCCGGCGCCTCCCAAGCCTGGGGACTCAGAAGCTTGACGGTGTGATGTCCCTCGGGCGCCCGCGAGGGATCCACCAGCGTGGGGGTGGCCACCAGCAGCCAGGGAACCCCCTCGACCGGCCGACCGTCCCTTATGTCCCTGCCGCAGCGGATCACGTCCTCCGGCCAGGCGGCGGTGCCGGCCGACACCGCGCTGCGCGGGCCGTCCGGCGAGTCGAACACGGGCGGCTCGGTGGCAGCGAAGTACACGGCCATGCCGGGCATCCCGATGTCGTAGGTGTCGACGCCGTAGAGGAAGTCCTCGCCCCAGGCCTCCGACGGCGCCATCTCGACGAGGTGCTTGACGTGGATGGTCGAGACGACCGCCGAGCGCGCCAGGTAGCGCTCGCCGTCCTCGGTCTCCACTCCCGCGCAGCGCCCGTCCTCGAGCACCAGCCCGGTCACCCGCCGGTCGCACAGCACCGTGCCGCCCCGATCCTCGACGAAGCGCGTCAAGGCCTCCGTGAGGGCGCCGGAGCCGCCGCGCGGGATGGTCCAGCCGCGCCGCTGGCGCCCGAAGATGAGCGAGTACGCGAGCGGTCCCGAGCCCGGCGCGTCCACCGGCACGAGGGTCTGGAACGCCATCCAGCACATGAACGCCCGCACGTGCCGGCTCTCGAACTCGCGCCGGATGATCTCCCACGCGCTGAGCATGTTGCGCCTCAGCCAGATCCTCCCCTTGGGGTGGTCGAGCAGCCGCTCCTCGAGTGAGGGGCCGAAGCCGACCGGGCTGAAGCGTGCCGCCCCGAATACGCCCTTCACCTCGTCGTAGTCGGCGATCATGCGGCGGTAGGCGTCGGCGTCCGCGCGGGAGTAGCGCGCGATTTCCTCGCAGGTGCGGTCGAGATCGAGCCACATGGTGAGATGCCGGCCGTCCGGGAAGGCGACGTGTCCGACCGGATCCGGATCGATGTACTCGAGCCCGTAGTCGGCCTTCAGCCCGAGCTCGTCGCGCGTCAGGAGCGGGTTCACCTGGATGATCGTGTGGCCGGTCGAGCACGAGTCGATCTTGTAGCCGGGCAGCAGCATCTCCTCCGTGGCCGCGCCGCCGCCGGGGATCGGACGGGCGTCGAGCACCAGGCACTCGTAGCCCGCCTTCGCCAGGTAGGCCGCCGTGATCAGGCTGTTGTGCCCGGCCCCGGCGACGACGACGTCGGCCGTGACGCTCATTTGAGGGTCTCCTCTCTACCGGTCAGGCGCTCCGCGTTGCCGGCCAGGATCGCGGCCTCCGCCTCGGGGGCGAGATCGAGCCCGCGAACGGTGCCTGACGGCGGCCGGGTCGCCCATGTCGAAGGGGTAGTCCGATCCAAGCAGCACCCGCTCGGGTCCCGCGAAGGCGATCAGCGCCCGGAGCAGCTCGGTGTCGTGCGTGACGGTGTCGAAGCAAAAGCGCCGTATCGACTCCTCCGGCGACTCGGCCAGGCGCGCCCGGGCCTGCGGCTGGAAGGTATGCGCGTGCCGCAGCCGGCCGCGGAGCGCGAGCAGCGCGCCGCCGCCGTGCGCCAGCACCATTCGCAGCCGGGGATGGCGCTCGAACACCCCGGCCATGACCAGGTGGGCCGCGGCGATCGTCGTCTCGAACGGGTTGCCGACGCTGTTCCAGAGGTAGTAGTCGCCGAGCGCCGGCACGTCGAAGCCGCGCGTGGTCGGGTGCACGAAGACGAGCGCGCCGGTGCGCTCGGCGGCGGCCCAAAAGCGGTCGAAACGATCGTCGCCGAGGTAGGCCCCGCGTACGCTCGCGGCCACCTCGACGCCGACGAGCTCGCCGCGTGCCATCAGCCGCTCCAGCTCGCTCGCCGCCAGCTCGGGCTCCTGGAGCGGCACCCCGCCCAGCGCGGCGACCCGCTCCGGTCGCGCGCGCACCAGCGCCGCCAGCGCGTCGTTCTGGATCCGGCAGCGTCGCAGTCCCTCGTCCGGCTCCACCTCGTAGAAGAGCAGCGGCACCCACGGGCTGAGCACCGTGCGCTCGATGCCGGCCGCCTCCTGCGCCTCGATGATCCGATCGGCGTCGACGAACTCCGCGAGCGCCGAGCGAATCGGCCGGCCGCCGAGCTCCACCACCTGAGCCCCGTCCTCGCGGTACACGCGCGGGCGCCAGTCCTCGGACGGTGCGGCGTCGCGAGTGATATCGGGGACGATGACGTGGGCGTGGAGGTCGGTCGTCATCTCAGTCCGCCGCAATCAGGAGCAGTGAGCCCGCGACCACGAGGCCGGCGCCCAGCCAGATGCGGGCGTCGACGCGCTCGAGGTGCCGGCCGGCGATCACGGGCGCGAGCAGCAGCACGGTCGGCACGGCGAGCAGGTTGAGGGAGAGCACCACGCCGACGTCGGCCAGGTCGAGCGCCTCCCAGCGGCCCCAGATGGCCAGCGCCACGAGCACCCCGGAGACCAGCTTGAGCGCCACGCCCTCGCGAGGCAGGTCCCGCGCGGAGCGGCGCTCCCCCGGGGTGGCGGCGAGGACGAACGCGTACGCCACAGCGGAGAAGACGAGACCGATGGTCACTCCGAGCAGCGGCGAGTCGAGCTCCTCCAGTCCCTCCACCGTGAACACCGGGCTGAGGGCCCACAGGAAGGCGGTGGCCACGCCGGGCAGCGAATCCTGCCAGCGCAGGCCGGCCTCGGCGCGGGGATCCGTGATCACTAGCGCGCCCGCCACCATCACCGCGATGCCCGCCAGGGCCGCCGTGCCCGGCGTCTGGCCGAGCGTGACCGCTGCGATCGCCAAGCCGAACAGCGGCACCGTCGTGAGCAGCGGGCTCGTCCGAGCGGCGCCGATACGGTCCTGACTCACGTTCAGGAGCGTCCAGCCGAGGAAGAAGTGCACCAGGCCGGCCAGCCCAAAGCTGATCAGCGCCCAGGCGGAGGCATCGGCCAGCAGCGGCAGGTCGCCCACGGCGATGCACGCCCCGAGCAGGAGCGCGGTCGCGATCAGCAGCTGCAGGAAGGTCGAGACGTAGACGTCGTCGAGCCGGCGAACGGCTCTGACGTTCACGCTCTGAAAGAGCCCGAACCCGATTCCGGACACCGCCGCCCATAGGACGCCCGTCACGCCCGAGCGGCGGGTTGCTCGGGCTTCGCCTGCTGGACGCTGCCGCCGAAGTAGAGCGCGGCCATCTCGGGGTTCCGGAGCACTTCATCCGCCTTGCCGGTGATCAGCACGCGGCCGCTCTCCATCACGATCCCGCGGCGTGCGATCCGCAGGCCGAAGCGCACGTTCTGCTCGACGAGGAGGATCGTCTTGCCCGCCTCGGTCATGACGCGGATCGACTCGTGGACGTGCCCCAGGGCCTTGGGGTCTAGCCCCAGCGACGGCTCGTCGAGAAGGACGAGCTTCGGGTCGAGCATGAGCGAGCGGGCGAATTCCACCATGCGCCGCTGCCCGCCCGAGAGGTTGCCCGCCTTCTCCGAGGCACGCTCCTCGACGACCGGGAACAGCTCCGCGATCTCCTGGTAGCGGCGCGTCAGATAGCCGCGGTCCCGCCGCCGGATGTAGGCGCCCATCAGCACGTTCTCCTTGACCGTGATGTTCGGAAACAGCGCGTCCGACTGCGGGACCTGCGACACGCCGAGGTCGAGGATCTGGGCCGGGTGGAGCCCGCACACCGAGTCGCCCTCGAGCTCGATGTCGCCGAGCCGCGGCCGGATCAGCCCGCTCACGGCGCGCAGGACTGTGGACTTGCCGGCGCCGTTGGGGCCGACGATGCAGCACACCGAGCCGCGCTCGACCTCGAGGTCGACGCCCTGGAGCACGTCGCCCCCTCCGTAGCCCGCGAATATGCCGCTCAAGCGAAGCATCGACCTGTCTACACCTGCACCGGTTCCTCGAGGCGAAAGTCCTCGCCGAGGTAGGCGTCGAGCACCTTCGGGTCGCGCTGGATCTCGTCCGGTGCGCCGCGCGCGATCGTCTTGCCGCGGGCCAGCACCAGCACGGGACGGCAGAGTCCCAGGACGAACGGCATGTTGTGCTCGACGATCAGGAACGTCCTGCCCTGGGCGTTCAGCTCCCTGATCATCTCCCCGATCCGCTCGATCAGCGTCGGGTTGATGCCGCCGGCGGGCTCGTCGAGCATGATCAGCTTCGGGTCCAGCATCAGCACCTGGGCGAGCTCGACGAGCTTCTGCTGCCCGAAGGAGAGCGCCGACGCCGGCGCGTCGGCGTACTTCCTCATCCCGACGAAGTCGAGCAGCTCCCCGGCGCGCTCGGCCTCGTGGCCGCTCACGGCGCCGACGGCGAGCTGGCGCAGCCGGAACGAGGGCAGCGGCGCGACCACGTTCTCGAGCACGGTCATCTCGCGGAACAGCCGGGTGATCTGGAAGCTGCGGCCGAGCCCGAGATGCGCGCGGCGCCAGGGCCGCAGGCGATCGATCCGGCGGCCGTTGAACCAGACCTCGCCGGCATTGGCGGTCATCGTGCCGTCGATCAGGTTGAACACGGTGGTCTTGCCGGAGCCGTTGGGCCCGATGAGCGCCGTGATCGAGCCCTCGGGAACGGTGAACGACGCTCCGTCGACCGCGCGCAGGCCGCCGAAGCGCTTCTCGAGCCCCTTGACCTCGAGGAGCGGCCTGCCGTCGACCGACGGCTGCGCGGGCGGAGGCGCCGCGCGCTCACGCAGCTCGATCCGCGCGTCGAGCCGCTCGCCGACGAGACCGGCCTTGCCGCGGGCGCGCAGCAGCCGCAGCCAGTGCTGGGCGGTGGGAATGATCCCGCGCGGCATGAACAGCACGACGAGGGCCAGCAGCCCGCCGAAGATCAGCAGCCGGGCGTTCCCGCCGCCGAACTCGTTGTTGGAGATCTCGTTGAGCGGCTCGACGATGAACGCGCCGAGCACGGGTCCCCACAGTGTGGCGCGGCCTCCGAGCAGGAGCGAGAGGATGATCTGGACGCTCAGGAGGATGTTGAACATCCCGGCCGGGTCGATGAAGCCGATGTAGTAGCCGTAGACCGCTCCCGCCATCGAGACGAACACGGCGCTCGCGGCGAACCCGAAGATCTTGTAGACGGGCGTGTTCACGCCCACCGTCGCCGCCTTGTCCTCGTCCTCGCGGATCGCGATCAGACCCATGCCGAACTTGCTCCGCCGGATCCACCACGACACGAGCACGGACACCGCCAGCAGGGCCATGAACGAGTAATAGAAGGGCCAGTTCTGGTAGTCGATGCTCCAGGTTGGAAGCGGCAGGCTGATTCCGCCGGTGCCGTTGGTGAGCGAGTCCCAGTTGGTGGCGGTGACCTGCAGCAGGAAGAGGAACGCGATCGTGAGGATCACGAACGCGGTGCCGCGGGCGCGCATCGCCACGACGCCGAGCGCGGCGGCGACGAGCGCGCCGAGCAGCCCCGCCGCCGGCAGCCAGACGAACGGGTTGCCGCCCACGTCGGTCGACAGGATTCCGGCCGTGTACGCGCCGAGCGCGAGGAAGGCGCCCTGCCCGAGCGAGACGTAGCCGGCGTACCCCGTGATGACGTTCAGCCCGACCGCCCCGATGGCGAAGACCATCGAGAGCATGATCATGTTCTGGTAGTAGAGGTCGTCCGAGAAGACCGGGTATAGGCCGACGAACACGACGCCGGCGGCGATCACCGCGGTCCACGGGTTTCTCAGGTGGTGACCAATCAAGCGGTCGCCACGTCCTCTCGAAGCCTGGAGCCGAGCAGGCCCTGCGGCCGGACGAGCAGCACGACGATCACGAAGATGTACGGCACCGCCGTCGCCCAGGCGGGCGAGATGTAGGTGACGGTCATGGTCTCGGCGACTCCGAGAGCGAGCGCGCCGATCGCCGCCCCCGGCAGGCTCCCCATGCCTCCCAGCACGATGATCCCCAGCAGCCGCGCGATCCACTGGTAGTGGGAGCCCGGCAGGAACGGGTACAGGACGCTGACGATCGAGCCGCCGGCGCCGGCGCTCGCGATGCCGATCGCGAACGTCATGGCCGCCACGGAGCCGACCTTCACTCCCACCAGCTCGGCACCCTGCGGGTTGACCGCGCTCGCGCGTATGGCCCGACCGAGCCAGGTGTGGTTCAGCGTCACGTAGAGGCCGCCGAGCACGACGATCGCCAGGGCCCCGCCGTAGACCTGCGCCTTCGGCAGGAAGACCTCCCCGATCTCGAACGACTCGTTGAAGTAGGAGGGGCGCACGGAGTGCGAGGTGTTGCCCCAGATCAGGCCCATCACGCCCTCGAGCACCAGCGCCAGCCCGAACGTCAGCAGGACCGACGCGCCCACGGGCGCCGTGCGGATGCGGCCGACGCTCGCCTGGTACAGCACCCATCCGAACAGCAGCATCGCGGGCGTCGTGATCAGGATCGCCGCGAGCGGATCGATGCCGGTCGCGGTCCAGAGCGAGTAGGTGAGGAACGCGGCCAGGATCAGGATGGCGCCGTGCGCGATGTTGATCACGCGCATGACTCCGAAGATCAGGGTGAGCCCCGACGCGAGCAGGGCGTACACGCCCCCGATCAGCAGGCCCAGGATGAGGGTCTGGATGAACTCGGTCACGCCGCGCCGGCCGCGGGCGCTCCGCGGGGCGACCCCGAGCCGCCCCGCAGAGAGTCACCCGTCCCTCCTACTGCGGCCTCCATCCCGGAATGATCTTCTCCGTCGTAGCCGCCTCGTCGGGCAGCACGATCTCCGGCACTCCGCTCTGCCACTGACCCACGAGGAACTCACCCTCGGGGCGCCCCTGATCATCCCAGCTGAGCGGTCCCAGGATGGTGTCGACCTGGTTCTCGCGCAGCCAGTCGGCCAGCTCGATCTGGCGATCGCGCTCGATCGTGCCGACCCCCTTGACCGCTGCCGCGAGGACCTCCGCGGCCGCATACGCGTCCGCGGCGTCCTCCGGTACCTCCGTACCCCCGTACATCTCCCGATACTTCGCCACGAACTCCGGGTTGCCCGGCGTGTCCGCCTCCTTGCTGTGGCTGACCGCGTAGAAGACGCCCTCCGTGGTTCCCTCGCCGATCGCCTTGCTGTACTGATCGCCCAGCGACGGCGCCGTGGTCTGGTAGAACCACTCCGGCGTGTAGTTGGCCTTGCGCAGCGCGCGCACCATGCCCACGCCGTCCTCGAACGTCGCCCCGTTCACCACGAGGTCGGCGCCGGTGGCCTTGACGGCATTTGCGATTGCGTCGAGGTTCGGATTGTCGATCGTGTAGGTCTTGCGGTACACCGTCTCGATTCCGGCGCCGCTGAGGATCTTCTCGATGCCCTCGGAGGTGGGCTGCGCGAACGGGTCGTCGAGCGTCGGATAGGCCGCGGTCTTCGGGCGCTCGTTCTCCGGCACGTCGGTGGTCAGCCAGTTGGCCCACACGTCGCCCTGCTTGTCGGCCGTGGCCTGCTGGGCGAAGAAGAGGTACTTGTAGCCGCGGTCGAAGAGCTCGGGCGCGCCGCCGGCGGGCTCGACGTACAGCATCCGGTTGCGCTCGGCCACCGTCGAGGCCGGCAGGTTGAGGAGCGACGAGAACGTGCCCAGCAGGAGGTCGACCTGGTCGCGGCTGATCAGAGCGTTGTAGTCGGAGACGATCGTGTTCTGGTTGCTCTGGTCGTCCTTGATGACCATCTGAACTCTGCGCCCGTCGATCAAGCCGCCCTGCTCGTTGATCATCGCCTCCCAGACCTTGTAGCCCTGCTCAGCGGCCTTTCCCGGCTCGGAGAACTCGCCGGTGAGCGGCAGCGAGGCCCCGATCTTGATCGGCTCGCCGCCGCCGTCGCCTCCCCCGCCGTCGTCGTCGTCCCCGCAGGCCCCGACCGTCAGCGCGGCGAGGGCCGCGACCAAGACCATCAGCCACCGTGACTTCCGCATCGACACCCCTCCCTCGGGTCCCGCCCGGCTCACCTCACCCTCCTGCAATCGTTTGCAGCAAACGTTTGTGGAGCGTAGTTGCGCGGCGTGCCGCTGTCAACCCCGACCTTTGCCCCCGCCCCGCGACGGAGCGCGGCGGGCGCGTCCCGGGTAGGATCCGCAATCGTTTGCAGGGGTAGCCGGAATGCGGATCGACTGGGACGTTCCGATCGAGATGGACGACGGCGTCGTGCTCCGGGCCGACGTCTACCGACCCGACGGCGACGGCCGCCATCCGGTGATCCTCTCCTACGGGCCCTACGCGAAGGGGCTGGCGTTCCAGGAGGGTTATCCCGACCAGTGGGAGCGGATGGTGGCCGCCCATCCCGACGTCGCGGCCGGCTCGACGAACCGCTACCAGAACTGGGAGGTGGTGGATCCCGAGAAGTGGGTTCCCGACGGCTACGCCTGCGTGCGAGTGGACTCCCGGGGCGCCGGCCGCTCGCCCGGCCACATCGATCCTTTCTCAACCCGCGAAACGGATGACTTCGCGGCCTGCATCGAGTGGGCCGCGACGCAGCCCTGGAGCAGCGGCAAGGTCGGCCTGAACGGCATCTCCTACTACGCGATCAACCAGTGGCACGTCGCGCCGCGCGCCCCCGCCGGGTTGACGGCGATGTGTGCCTGGGAGGGCGCCGCCGACTGGTACCGCGACGCGACGCGGCACGGCGGGATCCTCTCGACGTTCTGGTCGAACTGGTACGACATGCAGGTCGCCAGCGTGCAGCACGGCCGCGGGGAGGACGGCCCCGTGAACCCGAACACGGGCGAGCTCGTCTGCGGGCCGGAGACGCTGGACCGGGAGGAGCTGGCGGCGCGGCGGGTCGAGTTCGGCGAGGGGGTCCGAAGCCATCCGCTCGACGACGGCTACCACCGCGAGCGTTCCGCCGACTGGCCCAGCGTGGACGTGCCGCTGCTGACCGCGGGCAACTGGGGCGGCCACGGCCTCCACCTGCGCGGGAACGTCGAGGCCTACGTTCGCGCGGCCTCGCGCGAGAAATGGCTCGAGCTCCACGGACTCGAGCACTGGACCCACTTCTACACCGACTACGGCGTGAGCCTCCAGAAGCGCTTCTTCGGGCACTTCCTGAAGGGCGAGGACACCGGCTGGGACGACCAGCCGCCCGTGCTCCTCCAGGTCCGACACGTGGACGGGAGCTTCACAGAACGGGCGGAGAACGAATGGCCGCTGGCCCGCACGCGCTGGACGCGGCTCTACCTCGACGGGACCGGCCCAGCGCTCTCGTTCGAGCCGCCCGCCGCAGAGGCCGCGCTCGAGTACGACGCGCTCGGCGAGGGCGTCACCTTCCTGACCCCTCCGCTGGAGGCGCGGACCGAGATCACCGGGCCCTCGGCAGCCAAGCTCTTCGTCTCGTCCGGCACCACCGACGCGGATCTGTTCGTCGTCGTGCGGGCCTTCGACCCGAGCGGCGGGGAGGTCACCTTCCAGGGGGCGATCGACCCGCACACGCCCGTCGCGCAGGGCTGGTTGCGCGCCTCGCACCGCAAGCTGGACGCCGCGCTCAGCACCGACTACCGCCCCTACCACACCCACGACGAGGAGCAGCCGCTGACTCCGGGCGAGGTGTACGAGCTCGACGTGGAGATCTGGCCCACGTCGCTGGTCCTGCCGGCCGGCTACCGCCTCGCGCTGACCGTGCGCGGCCGCGACTACGAGTACCCGCGGGCGAGCGGCGACCGGATCAGCACTTTCAGGAACGAGCTGCGCGGCTCCGGGCCCTTCCTGCACGACGACCCCGACGACCGGCCGGCCGAGGTCTTCGGGGGGACGGTGACGCTCCACGTCGGGGGCAGGCACCCCGCCCATCTGCTGCTTCCGATCGTCCCCGAGCACTGAGATGCGCTGGGACGTCCACAACCACGCCGTGCCGCGCGAGGCGGTCGAGCTGCTTCGCTCCGATGACGGATACCCGGTGCGTGTGGACGGCCAGGCCCTCGAGGCGGATCGCGTCCGCGCGGAGCTGACGCCGGAGTTCCTCGACCCCGCGGTCAAGCTCGATCAGCTCGACCGTCTCGGGCTCGAGGCCGCGGTCGTCTCGGGCGCGCCGCCGCTGTTTGCCTACGAGGCCGACGCCGAGCGGGGCGAAGCGCTATGCCTGGCGGTGAACTCCGGCCTGGCCGAGCTGTGCGCGCGCGATCCGCGTCGGCTTCGCTGGCTCGCCCACGTCCCGCTCCAGCAGCCGGACCGCGCCGCCGAGCTGCTCAGGACGGCCGCCGCCGGTGGGGCGGTCGGCGCGCACATCGGCACGTCCGTGGCCGGCACCCCGCTGGACCGGGCGGGGCTGGAGCCCTTTTGGGCCGCCGCCGAAGAGCTCGACATGGCGCTGATGCTGCATCCCGCCTACAACAACCCCCACCCCGGGCTGGAGGGCTACCACCTCCAGAACGCGATCGGAAATCAGCTCGAGACCACGATCGCGGCCGAGCGCCTGATCGTCACGGGTACGTTGGACCGCCACCCACGCCTGCGCCTGCTGCTCGTGCACGCCGGCGGCTACGTGCCGTGGCAGGCCGGCCGCCTTCGCCACGCTGCGAGGGTCCGTCCGGAGCTGGCCGAGGCTCCGTCCGACCCGTGGGCCTACCTAGGCCGCATCTTCATGGACACCATCACGCACGACGCCGCCACACTGCGGCACTTGGTCGAGCGCGCCGGACCCGACGCCGTCGTGATGGGCACCGACCTTCCCTTCGACATGGCCACCCCGGAGCCGGTGGCCGCCCTCGAGGAGGCCGTGGACGGCGACACCGCGAGGACGATCATGGAAGACAGCCCGGCCCGGCTCTTCCGGCTCGATCGCGCCTACATCATGATTCGCCCGCCGGCGACGTCGAGCGTCACGCCCGTCATCCAGCGTGCAGA
Organism: uncultured Thermoleophilaceae bacterium; assembly: GCA_963812915.1. Lineage (GTDB taxonomy): Bacteria > Actinomycetota > Thermoleophilia > Solirubrobacterales > Thermoleophilaceae > JACVRW01. The sequence goes on from CAWEXB010000008.1 coordinate 157,659, forward strand.
GTCCGAGGCGAGGAACAGCGCCGCCAGCGCCGGGTCGTCCGGCGCGCCTAGCCGTCCGAGCGGTGACAGCGCCGCGACACTTGCGCGTCGCTCCTCGTCCAGGACGCCCTTCACGCGCTCGGTGAGGATCGTCGCGGGCGCCAGGCAGTTCACGCGCACCCCCTGGGGCCCGAGCTCGAGGGCGGCGTGGCGGCTGAGCATCATGACCCCCGCCTTTGCCGCGGCGTAGGAGGCGGTGAGCTTGATGTCGAGGAACCGCGCGGCGTTGGACGCCATCGTCACGATCGAACCCGAGCCCCGGTCCGTCATGCCGGGGGCGAACTCCTTGAGCGTCAGGAAAGTGGCGGTCAGGTTCGACTCCACCACCCGGCTCCACTCCGTGAGCTCCGTCTCCACCAGCGGGGTGCGCGCGCCGAACCCGCCGGCGAACGCCATCAGGATGTCGGCCGGCCCGAGCCGGTCCTCGACCTGCTCGCGCAGGCGCGCCACGCCGTCGGGGGTCGTGCAGTCCGCCGCGACGCCCACCACGTCGGCGGCCCCTGCCTCGCGCGTCCGGCCGGCCACGCTGTCGATCGTCTCGAGGTCGCGCCCGCCCACGGCCACGCGGGCGCCGTTGAGGCCGAGGAGCACGCAGGTGGCTGCTCCGATGCCCTTCGACCCGCCGGTGACCACCGCCACCTTGCCGGCGAGGTCCGGATAGGTCGGTACGGGAGCGGCGCCGAGCTCGGGCCCGCTCACGCCAGCATCCGGCCGTCCATCGGGTGCAGGGTGAAGATGACCGGGCCGTCCGGGCCGACAAGCACGTTCTCCTCGAGCCGCACCGTCTGCTGGAGTCCCGGGTGGCCGGCGAACGTCTCGATCGCGAAGTACATGTTCTCCTCGAGCGGAGCGGGATAGTCGAGCGAGTAGGCGCGGGAGACCCACATGCCCTCGTAGAGGGACAGGCCGATCGAGTGGGCGAACTGCTGGAGGCTGACGCTTCCGTAGCGGTCGTCGTCGTACACGGGGAACTTCGCGGCCACGTCGGCCGTCGTGTTTCCGGGCCGGAGCTCCGCGAGCGCCGCGTAGAGCGAGTCGTGGCACTCCCGGTAGAGCCGCTTGATCTCATCGGTCGGCTCCGCATCCACCAGGAAGCAGCGGACGAAGTCGATGAAGTAGCCGCCCGGCCCGACGGCGTTGATGTCGACGATCACGAGGTCGCCCTGGCGGATCAGCTTGTCGCTGTGCCAGCGCCGGTATGGGCTCGTGTTGCCGCCGGAGGCGCAGATGATGTCGTAGACGAAGTCCGCTCCCTCGGCGTAGAAGAACTCGTTGACCTTCGCCGTGATGTCCGCCTCGCGCACGCCCGGCTTGAGCCACTCGTTCTCGATCTTCCACATCGCGGCGTCGCCGAGCGAGGAGCTGATCTTGAGCAGCTCGATCTCGTCCGGGGTCTTCACGCGCCGGGCGCTCGACATCGACGGCCAGGCGTTGACCAGGTCGAGCCCGCGCTGCTGAAACGCCGCCATGGAGCTCATGTCGGCGGTGTCGATGCCGATCCGCTCCTTCTCCACGCCCGCCTCGCGCAGCACCTCGACGACCGAGTCGGCCATCCGCCCGACCATCATCTCCTCGGCGCCCTCGGCCCAGCGCCAGGTGAACGCCGGCCTGATGTTGCCGTTCAGCCAGGGTGCGTCGAGCTTCGCGCATTCGAAGTCGGAGCCGACCGTCTCGAACAGGACCGGGTCGCCGTCGCGCGGAAGCACGGCATAGCGGATGAAGATGTTGTGCTTCCAGTTGCCCTGGAAGGTGCCGGTCACGTAGCGGATGTTCTCGCCGACGAACAGGATGAGCCCGCCGAGATCGTGCGCCTCCATGGCCGCACGCGCACGGGCCAGGCGGTCTCGCCGCAGGCGATCGTGGTCCACCCGCTGCTGCCAGTCGGTCGAGGTCTGGCTGTAGAGCCGACGGGGATCGGTGTGGTGCGGCCGCCCGATGAACGAGGTGTCCAGCTGGTGGTCGCGCGGCGCCTGACGCTCGGCACGGTCGGTGATGCTCATGTTGTGCTCCTTGATGGGGCGGACGTCACGCCGGATCAGTTGTTCTCCTGCGCCCACTGCTCGGCTGCCTGCTCCACCTCGGCGCGATCGAAATCGTTGATCTCCCTGATCAGCTCGTCGTTCAGCGCCGGCTGAACGTCGACCGTCTCCTCGAGGATCCCGGCACGGGACAGGACGTCCTGGCCGGTAGCCCACACGTCGGGCCGCAGGTCGCCGATGCGCTCGGGATCGTCGGGCTTCATGAGCTGGATGGCCAGGTCGAGCGCAGCTTCACCGCTCGCCTCGTTGCGCCACTCCGCCGGGACCTTCTCGCGGACGATGGCCTCCACCACCTCGCGATTGACCTGCCCGACGTACTGCGCCTTCGCCCAGGCGCGCAGGAACCCGACGATCGCCTCCCGCTTCTCCTGCAGCGTGTCGGGCAGCGTCGCCAAGGGGTTGCCGTCGATCTTGCCGACGTCCTCGGGAGTGATGTTGCGCAGCGGGACGCCGTTGGCCTCGAGCGCGGTGAAGTCGGAGGCATTCCCCACGTACGCCTGGATCTCGTCGTCCTCGAAGAGCTTGGCGACCAGCGGGCCACTGGTGCCCACCACGGCGGTGTCCACGTCGTCCTTCGAGACGCCGGCCGCGTCGAGCATGGCGTCGAGGAACCTGGTGCTCTCCTCCGACTCGAGACCCACCCTCTGCCCGGCCACACCATTGATGTCCTGGATGTCGCTGTCCTCGGGCACGACGATTCCGGCCGTGTTCGTGTGCTGGGGGCTGAAGATCACCTGGTGTTCTCCGCCCTTGGCACGCGCCAGGATGATCTCGTCCACGTCGGCGAACGACACGTCCGCGTCGCCGTTGTCAAGGAAGGCGGTCGCGGAGATCTCCTCCGCCGCCGGCGCCAGCTTCGGCTGGACGTTCTCCTCCTCGAAGAAGCCGAGCTCCTCGGCCACGAGCGGCGGGTAGAAGAGCAGCGAGGGCGGCGTCGGCAGCGCGTACACGACCTCGCCGCCGCCCTGCGACGCTTGGTCGCCGCCGCCCGAGTCGTCGTCGTCGCCGCAGGCCACCAGCGACAGGATCGCGGCGGTGATTAGCGCCAGTGCAACCCGATTGCGTTTCCTGAACACGTGCATTCCTCCCGTTCTGCCTTGAGCCCTCCGCCTAGGTTTTCTCCGCGAGCGTCGGGTGCGGCTCCGATGCCGCCCCCTGCCGAGCGAGCTTCCTGCGCGCCCGCGCCGCGCGGCGGCGCGTACGCGCGGCGAGCCTCCCGTCGTGCAGCCAGAACACGGTGGCCCGCTCGAGCCACTCCATCACGCCATATAGGAGGAGCCCGAGGATCATCAGCATCAGGATCACGGCGAAGGCGTCGGCGATCGCGAGCTGGCTGCTGAACTGCTGGACCAGGACCCCGAGCCCGCGCTCGGCCGAGATGAACTCCCCCACCACCGCGCCGACCAGCGCCAGGCCCGCGGCCGTCTTCAGCCCGGCGAACAGGACGGGCAGCGAGCTGGGGACCATCAGGCGCATGAACGTCTGCAGCCTGCTGGCCCCGAGCGACCGGAACATCTCGCGCGCCTCCTCGTCCACGGTCAGGATGCCGGTCAGCGCGTTCACGTAAACGGGGAAGAACGCGATGATCGCCGCGATCCAAATCTTCGAGCTATAGCCGAACCCGGCCCACGCGATGATCAGCGGGGCGATCGCAATCCGCGGCGTGACCTGCAGCGCCACGGCGTAGGGGCCGAGCATCTGGCGCATGATCGGAGAGAGACCCGAGGGGATGGCCAGCGCCAGACCGAGGGCGGAGCCGAGCGCGAAGCCCGCGACTGTCTCCCACAGCGTCGCGCCGATGTCGTCCCAGACGAAGTCGCTCGTGATGAGGTCGGCGAAGGCCTCCACGATGTCGAGTGGATGGGGAAGGATCGTTTCCGCGACCCAGTCGAGGGCGAGCGCCAGCTCCCAGAGCGCGATGAGGAACGCGAGGAAGAACAGCGGCGGCCAGAGCCTCCTCGCGATTCGGATCGGCGACAGCCTCGACAGCGCGCTACGCCTCATGGACGCGCCGGTCCTCGCGATCGATGTCCTCTTCCCCCGGACCCTGAAGTCCCTTGTGCGCCCGTAGCACCAGCTCCTGGAACTCGCTCTCGGCGGCCATCTCCGGAACGCGGGGCCGCTCGAACGGCACGCGCAGCACGTCCGCGATCCGACCGGGCCGGGGCGTCATCACGATCACCCGGTCGGCGAGCATCACCGCCTCGGCGATGTTGTGCGTCACGAGCAGCGCGGTCGCGGACGTCCGCTCGTGGACGCTGAGCAGTTCGAGGTTCAGACGCTCGCGCGTGAGCTGGTCGACCGCCGCGAACGGCTCGTCGAGCAGGAGCACCTCGACCCCCACCATGAGCAGTCGCGCCAACGCGACGCGCTGCTGCATGCCCCCGGAGAGGTGGCGGGGGTAGGTGTGCTCGAAGCCGGACAGCCCGACGAGGTCGAGCAACTCATAGGCGTCCCGCTCGGCGGCGGAGTCGGTCCGGCCGTGAAGCGTGCGGGGCAGGAGCGCGTTCTGCAGTGCGGTCCGCCAGGGCAGGAGAGTCGGTCGTTGGAACATGAGCGCGACGTCCTGCCTCGGCTCGGTCACCTCGACGCCGTTGACGGAGATCGTCCCTGCCGTGAGCGGGATCAGCCCGGCGATCAGCCGCAGCAGCGTCGACTTGCCGCAGCCGCTCGGGCCAACCACCGAAACGAACTCACCGGCTTTTGCGTCGAGGCTGACCCGGTCGAGAGCGAGGACTCCACCCTCGAACTCCTTCACCGCGTCGGCAACCGTGATCCTGCCGCGCTCCCCGTGCGCACCTGCGGGGCCTCGCTCGGCAAGCGCGCCTCTCCTCTTGTGCACCCGGGCGAATCCCTCCCCACAATCCGCGAAATGCGACCTGCAAACGTTTGTGGTGCAAACGTTTGCGATCGTATCTGCGCCCGGGAGGCGCGTCAAGCATGGTTGGTGTTAACGCCGGTTTAAGCCGGCGTCGCGGGCGCGCTCGTCGAGCTTCGCACCACCAGCGTAGGCTCGAGCCGGATGTGCCGCGGTTCCCCGTCTGCGCCCTGCAGTCGCTCGAGCATCAGCTCTGCGGCGGCGGACCCGATCTCGTAGTGGGGTATGTGGATCGTCGTGAGCGGCGGCTGGAAGCGCGCCGCAAAGGGCATGTCGTTGAAGCCGACGACCGAGACCTCCCCCGGGCAATCGACCCCTCGCTCGGCGAACATGTCGAGGCAGCCGAGCGCCAGCAGGTCATTCGCCGCTGCGACGGCGGTGAAGTCGCGGCCGCCGTCGAGCAGCCGCCCGCAGAGCCGCGCGCCCTCCGACTCCGTGAACGCCTCGCTCACCACGATGAGCTCCGGATCGGGATGGAGCCCCGCCTCCTCCATGGCCGCGAGGAAGCCCTCGTGCCGGTCGAATCCGGTTGAGTAGTCGAGCGGTCCGGAGATGTGGGCGATCCTGCGATGACCGAGCTCGATCAGGTGCTCGACGGCGAGCCGCTGTCCACGGCGATCGTCGGCGGTTGCGGAGCTGATCGGAATCCCCGGGAGCCAGCGGTTCACGAGCACCAGCTCGAGTCCCGCCGCCACCACCTCGTCGAACAGGCCGTGGTCGCGGCGCGCCGTGGCGGCGATGATGCCGTCAACCTGCCGCGCACGCATCGCCTGCGTGTCGAGCAGCTCACGCTCGGGATCGTTATCGGTGTTCGCGATCAGCGACGTGTAGCCGGCAACCTCGAGCCTGTCCTCGATCCCGCGCAGGATCGGCGGGAAGAGCGGATTGGTGAGATCGGGAATAAGCACGCCGACCGTGTAGGAGCGGTTCGTCTTGAGCCCGCGCGCGATCGGGTTGGGCCGATAGCCGACCTCCTCGGCTGCGCGCAGCACCCGCTGGGCCGTCTCCTGGTTGACGAGCGAGCGCGTCTCCACGTTGAGCGCGCGGGAGGCCGTGGCCGGGTGCACCCCGGCCAGCCGGGCGACGTCTCGGAGCGTGGCCCTGGCGCCGGGTCTCGCGGTGGGCGCGGCCATCGTCCAGCATTATGCATACGTTTGCAGCGTCTTCGGAGCCCATGACACGGAGCGCCCCTTCTCAGCCCGAGGCTCCTGCGGCGAGCGACTCCGCGCTCGCGCCGCTGCGCCGTGGCGGCTTCCGTGCGGTCTGGTCGGCGCTGGCGGGCTCGCAGCTCGTGATCTGGATGAACACCGTCGGCGCGGTAACGGTCATCGCCTCGGTGTCCGACTCGGCCACCCTGATCGCGTTGGTTCAGACGGCGAACAGCGTGCCGGCGGTTCTACTGGCCCTGCTCACGGGCACGGTGGCCGACATCGTCGACCGGCGGCGACTCGCCCTCGGCGCGCAGCTCCTGATGCTCGCCGCCGTTGCGGGACTGGCGGTGCTGACCCTGACGGACACGGTGACGGCAGTCACCGTGCTCGGCCTCACCTTCGCCCTCGGGGCGGGCATGGCCACCACGTTCGTCATCTACCAGGCGCTTACCCCGGACTTCGTGCCCCGCGCCGAGCTGCCGGCCGCCGTGGCCCTCAACGGGGTGGCCATCAACCTGGCACGTGCCGTCGGCCCCGCCCTGGCCGGGCTCCTGATCGCGATCCTCAGCGCGGGCGCCCTGTTTGCAATCGAGGGGGTCCTGATGGCGGTGGTGATCGCGGTGGTGGTGGCGCTGAGGGCGCCCGCCGGCCAGCGCGCGTCGCCCGAGCGGCTGGCGCCGGCCATGCGCGCCGGTCTGCGCTTCGTGCGCTTCTCCCGGCCCGTGCGAGCCGTCCTCGTCCGCGGCGCCCTGTTCTCGGTCTTTGCCAGCGCGCTCTGGGCCCTCCTGCCGGTGGTGGCGCTCGAGCGCCTGGACCTCGGCTCCCGCGGCTTCGGGCTCCTCATGGGGTGCGTCGGGGCGGGCGCGATCGCCGGCGCCGCCCTCCTTCCGCGCCTGCGGCGGCGACTCTCGCTAGATCGCATGCTCGTGGGTGCGACGCTGGGGGTGGCGGCGGGGCTCCTGGCCCTTGCCTACGTGTCGAGCGTGCCGCTCGTAGGGGTGGCGGTCTTCCTAACCGGCGGCTGCTGGCTGACCGTCCTCTCCTCCCTCAACACCGTGGCCCAGAGGGTGGCGCCCGGCTGGGTACGCGGACGCACGCTCGCCACGTTCCAGCTGGTCATGCAGGGGGGCCTCGCGCTGGGAAGCCTCGCCCTCGGTTTGATCACGGGCGCGGCCGGGGTGCGCGCCGGGCTGCTGATCGGCGCCTGCGGCCTCGCGGTCGGGACGCTGGGGCCGCGACGGTGGCCGCTCGGACACTCGGAGCTGGCCGACCTCTCCCCCGCCGGGACCTGGTCCGACCCGACGGGCCCGCTCGAGCCGGTCCCGAGCGACGGACCCGTGCTTGTCACGGTCGAGTACACGATCGACTCCTCCGACGCGGCCGAGTTCGTTGCCGCGATGCAGGAGCTCGGCCGGGTGCGCCGCCGCGACGGGGCGTACCGCTGGAATCTCTACGAGGACCTCGAAGCTCCGGGGTGCTACCTCGAGACCTTCGTCGTCGACTCGTGGGAGGAGCATCTTCGCCAGCACGCCCGGCTGACCGTCGCCGACCTCGACTTGGAGCGGCGCGCCAAGTCGATGCACCGCGGTCCCGAGCCTCCCGTGGTGCGGCATCTGCTCTGGGCGCCCGCCGCGCTCCGGGCCGAGAGGCGGCCGACCGGCTAGCCTCAGGGCCATGTGCCGCAACATCCGCACCCTCTACAACTTTGAGCCGCCCACGACCAACGAGGAGGTCCGCGACGCGGCCCTCCAGTACGTCCGGAAGATCAGCGGGTTCACGAAGCCCTCGCAGGCAAACGCCGAGGCGTTCGAGCGCGCCGTGGACGCCGTTACCGAAGCCTCGACCCGGCTGCTCGACGACCTCGTGACCAACGCCCCGCCCAAGGACCGCGAGGTCGAGGCGGCGAAGCGGCGGGCTCGATCGGCGCAGCGGTACGCGGCTTAGTCCCGGCCCCCGGCCGGCCGCTCGGGGCTGGGTAGGAGTGCGGACCCGGCCCCGCTGGGAGCCCGGCCGTCGCGAATCTTCACGCGTTCGACCTTCAGTTGCTTATCGCAAGGGAACGTCGAACGCGTCGGCTCGGCGGGGACGAAATCGCCGTCCGTTCGACCTTCGGTTGCTTATCCCAGCGGAAGGTCGAACGCGTCGGGACCGCCCGCCACGCGCAGCGCCCCCGAGCCCGGTGGATCAAGGCCGACCGGCTGCACCCGCTCATCCCGCGCGAGACGCCGCGCTGGCGCAAGCTCTACGAGGGGCGCGCCTCCGTCGAGCGCGAGTTCGGACGCCTCAAGCATGAGTGGGCGTTGCTCCCGCTTCGGGTACGCGGAATCGAGCGGGTCCAGCTTCACGCCGACCTCACCATCCTGGCGAAGCTCGCCTGCGCGCTCACAAGGGCGCGAACCGTGCCGCTCGCGGCGTAGCCGCTCCCACGTCCAACTGGCCCCACAGTCGATCCCGTTTGCCTCCGGGTGCGTTGCCTCGCCGCGTTTGCCGCGTGTCGGCGTACTACCGCTCTGGGGCTGGAACTATTGGCCGCAGGGCCAGTTGAGGGAACCTTACTCCTATTGCATGGCGACCGAGAGCGAGTTTCGCTAATCGTTTCGCTACCCCTCCTGGTCCGACCGGCGACAGGTCGAACGCGTGCGGGCGGCCGCCCTACGACCGCGGCCGGCCCCCCGGCCCGAGGCCCAGCGTGCCCAGCCAGTGCTGCTGGCCGAGGGTGAAGGCGATGAAGTAGCCGATCTCGACCAGCTCGGGCTCTTCGAAGTGGGCGTGCAGCTGCGCCCACAGCTCGTCGTCTGCGTCGGACGTGCTCCAGGCGATGGCGTGCGTCCAGCGCAGCGCCGCCCGCTGGCGCTCGTCGAAGCGGTCCGAGCGCTCGAAGTCCATCAGCTCCTCGTCCTCGGCGAGGTAGCGGGCGCAGAGCTGCTTCAGCTCGCGGTCCACGATCCCGCCCTCGAGCACGGTCGCCCGAGTCTCGGCGTAGGCGTCGTAGAGCTCCGGCAGGCGGGTGCGAAGCGCGTCGGCCGGGGCGTCCGGGCCGATGCGGGGCTCAGGCACGGGCGGCGTCGGGCGCGAGGCCCGCGCGGGTACGGTCGAGCACCTCGCGATGCCCGATGTCGAGCGTCGGTATCCAGCGCTGCTGCCCGAAGGTCAGCCCGACGAAGTAGCCGAGCTCGAGGATTTGGTCGTCGGTGAAGTGTGCGCGGAGACGGTCCCAGAGCGCCTCGTCGGCCTCTTGCGGCGCCCACACCAGCGCGCTGGCGTAGGCCAGGGCCGCCTTCTGGCGCTCGTCGTAGCGGTCCGAGCTCTCGAACTCGAGCAGCTCGTCGACGTCGGCCTCCCCGACACCCTGCTCGCGCGCGGAGACCGATCGCTGATTGCCGCAGTAGTCGCACTCGACGGACTTCGACACGTACAGCCGGCAGAGCTCCTTGATCGCGTGGTCCATCACGCCCTCGCGGAACGACAGCTGCCAGTTCCGCGAGAACGAACGCAGGACGGCCGGCACGTGGGCGCGCACCGCCTGACTCTCCGGTCGGGGAGTGCCGAAGCGCGCGGCGCGCTCCATGTACCCCCGCAGCTCGGGATCGTCCAACTTCTCGACCGGGTAGTAGCTGATTCTCGGCATCGCGGCCTCCCTGTCCGGATCCACCGCGAGTGTATCCCCGTCAGGACACGACGGCGTCGCGGGCGAGCGGTCGGTAGCGCCGCGGGCCCAGCACGGCGCCGAGCTTCTCGCCCAGGCGAACGGCCTCGTCCAGCAGCGGCGGCTCGTCGATCGTGAGCACGCGCCCCTCGTCGACGACCAGGCGTCCGGCGACGACGACGCTCTCCACGTCGGTGCCCACCGCGTAGCGCACGAGCGTCCCGACGGGCTGGTAGGCCGGCGTCAGACGGGTGTTCTCGGCGTCCACCACCACCACGTCCGCAGCCTTGCCGGCCTCCAGCGAGCCGATCTCGTGATCCCAGCGGAGCGCACGCGCGGCATCGATCGTGGCCATCGTCATCGCGTCCTCGGTCGTGAGCGACAGCGGGTCGTACAGGGGAATGCCCGTGGCCTGTCCATGCATCACGAAGGCGGTCCGCATGACCTTGAAGAGGTCGTTGATCACGGTGTCGCAGCCGAGGCCGACGGTGACTCCCGCGGCCCGCATGGCGACCACCTTTGTCACCGCCGAGACGATGTCCGTGCAGACGATCGGGGCGTGGGCGACGGCGGCGCCGGCGTCGGCGAGCATCTGGATCTCGCGATCCGTCGTGAGCATGGCGTGGATCGCGAGGAAGCGGTCGTCGAGGGCGCCAATGCCGTTCAGGTGCTCGATCGGCCGCTCGCCAAACAGCGAGAAGGACAGCTCGATCTCCTCCCGGTCGCGGTTGATGTGGCACATCACGCCCGAATCGTGCTTCCCGGCCATCTCCTGCGTCGCGAGGAAGCGCTCGTCCGAGCACGACGGAACCCCGAGGTTGTTGATCCACGGCCGCAGGCGCCCCTCGCCCTCGACGGCCCAGCGCCTGAGCCACTCCTCGGTCATCGCGAGGTCCTCCCTGAGAAAGCCCGCGTCGTCCGAGTACGAGGAGCGCTCGTCGATCTGGTCGTAGTTCGAGGCGAGCTTCGAGGTGCGGTCCCCGAGCCCACGGGCCATGGCGCAGCGGATGCCGGTCTCCATCACGGTCCTGGCGATCGGCTCTTCGTGCTCGAGCGTGCAAGTGGTCTCGGCGACGGTCGTCACGCCCGCGCGAAGCAGCTGCGAGATCCCGAATTTGGCGCTCACCTCCGCGTCGCCCTCGTCCATCGCCATCTCACAGGGGATGTAGATGCGGTAGATGTTCGGGTAGTCCTCCATCGCGTACTCGCGAACGAGCGCCTGCGCGAGGTGGTTGTGGCAGTCGATGAGCCCCGGCAGCACGATGCGCCTCCGCCCGCCGAGCGTGCGCGCCGCCTCGTAGCGTGAGCGGACGTCGGCTGCCCGGTCCACGGCCACGATGCGGTCGCCCCTCACGGCGACGGCGCCCTCGTCGATGACCCGCCGCTCCGGGTCCATGGTGATGACCGTCCCCTCGATCACAAGGTCGACGGACTCAGGCATCGGAACCTCCTCTTTCGAGTTGTTGACGCACTACGCTCGTACGACTCACGACGCGGCCGGCGTGAAAGACGATGCGGTCTTCCGTGGTCGTGGACAGAGCCTCCTGCAGCGAACCTGCGCCGACGGCCACCAGGTCGGCCGGCGCGCCCGGAGCCACACAAGCGCCGGGAAGGCCCATCACCGCGCGAGCGTTCTCGCTCACCAACCGGTAGGCCGTATGGAGGTCGAGCTGCCCGGCGAGCACGAGCAGCGCGGCGGTCTGCAGCGGGTCGCCGCAGCCGAGTGGATGGAAGAAGTCCTGCACGTTGTCGCCGCCCCCCGCGACCAGCACGCCTGCTCGCAGCAGCGCCTGGAGCGCGGTCAGGCCGCGCGGCGTTGCGGTTCGCACGCCGCGGCCGAGCAGGTGGAGGTTGGTGCCGGGGCAGGTGACGACGGCGATCCCCGCGGCTGCCACCTCGCCCGCAAGGCGATCCTGGACCTCGGCGGATTGCATCCCGAGGCTGGTGCAGTGACTTGCGGTGACGGGCTGCGGGAAGCCGTCCGCCATCAGCCGGACCATCTCCTCCAGGTCGACCGAGGCGCGCAGGTGCTCGTCCATGTGCAGGTCGGCCGGCCGCTCGAACTCGTCGGCCAGGCCGAGACAGACCTCGATGTGGCCGGCGGGATCCGGGTCGATGTGCGGCGCACCTCCCACCACGTCCACGCCCAGCTCCAGGGCCGCGCGGACCAGGGCGCGGTTCTCGGCCCCGGCCGGACCGGCGAGCGGATAGCTGAGGGCCACCACCTGGATGTCCATCAGCGGGCGAAGGCGATCGCGCACCGAGACGAGCGCCGCCGCCGCGCGCAGGTCGATCCCCTCCCCCACGTCCACGTGGGTCCGTACTGCGGTGGTCCCGCGCGCCAGTGCGAACAGCGCGGCGGACTCGGCGCGCCGCGCGATGTCCTCCTCGCGGAGGCCCGCGCGGTGAGCGTGCCAGGCCTCGATCGCCGCGTTCAGGTCCCCGGGCTGCACGTCGACGCGCTCGGCGGTAAGAGCCTTGTCGAGGTGAGCGTGCGGCTCCGCGGGCGCGGGGAGCAGCACGTACCCAGACAGGTCGAGGGACTCGGCTTCCTCGCCGGCGAGACCGCCCGCGGGCCGCACCTCTGAGATCAGGGCGCCGTCAAGGCGCACCTCGGCCTTGGACCCATCCGGAAGGGTGGCGTCGTGCAGCAGCATGCCGGTGGCCGGCGGGGGCTCGCCCTGGCGGCGAGCCCCCTCAGCCGCTAGGCCCCCGCCTCGTACGGCACCTTGAACTCCCCGCTCTTGATCTGTTCTTGGACCTTCTCCATCTGGTCCATCACGTCCGCGGGGATCTCCTTGACGGAGTACCCGTCGTTGAGCTGGAGGCTGACGCCGTCGTCGGCGAGGCCGAACTCGTACCGCTTGGCGGGACGGAACGTGTCGTTCTTCACGTCGTCGACGGCGGCCTTGAAGTACGGCTCGAGGTTGTAGAGGACCGAGCCGACCAGGTTCTCCGGCGCCTGCGAGCTCATGTCGCCCACGTAGCCGAAGCCGCTGATATCTGCCTCCTTGATCGCCTGCGCCATGCCGGTCGCCGGGCCGCCGCCGCAGGCGATGACCACGTCGGCGTCCTGGTCGATCTGCGCCTGGGTGGCCTGCTTGCCCTTCGCGGCGTCGTTCCAGTCGCCGATGTAGGAGTCGATCATCTTCACCTGCTTGTTGGTGCGCTTCGCGCCGTCCTCGAACGCCTCTAGCTCCGCGTGGCAAAGGGGCACGTCCTGGCCCGCCGAGCCGCCAATGGTGTTCGACTCGGTGAGTCCTCCGGCGAGCATGCCCGCCAGGTAGGCCGCCTGGTAGATCGGCTCCTCGAGGATCGCCACGTTGTCGCGCAGCTCGAAGGCGTAGCTCGCAATGTCCACGTCGGGGAACTGCTTGGCGACGTCGAAGGCAGCGTCCTGCCAGGTGGAGTGCGCGAGCAGCAGCTGCGTGCCGGCCTGCGCGTACTGGGCGAGGACCCGGGTCACGCCGGCCGTGTCCTGCGGGGCGCTGGTGGTGACCTCCAGGTCGATCGCGCCCTGCTCCTCCAGCGCCTTCGCGGCGTCGAAGCCCTGCTTGCACCACGGGTCGCTCGTCGCGCAGGGCAGCACGATCGCCGTCTTCACCTTGTCCTGACCGCCCTCGGCTTGTCCGCCCCCGCCGTCGTCGTCGTCGTCGCCGCAGCTCGCAGCGCCCGCGGCGAGGACGACAGCCGCCAGCCAGATCGGAACCGCCTTCCACGTTGTATGTCTCATCACTACCTCCCCCCAATGGGATCGACAAAAGGCCTGGGATCCGGCAACCGCGATCTCTACGCACCCACCCCCTTTCGGAAGGGGACTCCGAGCGCGGTCGGCTGGGCGTCCCGGCCCGCCCAGACGGTCGCAGCCACCATCACGATCAGCGTCACCGCGTACGGCAAGGCGCCAAAGATCTCGGTCGGCACGGTCGAGGCGATCCCGCCGCTCACGGCCTGCACGCGAATCTGGAGCGCGTCCGTGAAGCCGAACAGGAACGCGCCCCCGAGGACCAGTAGCGGGTTCCAGCGTCCGAAGATCACCAGCGCGATCGCGATCCATCCCCGCCCACCGCTCACGTCCTCCTCGAACACGTTCAGCTGGCCGAGGACGAGCACGGCCCCGCCGAGGCCGGCCATGCCGCCGCACACGAACAGCGCGAGCCAGCGAGTGCGCGCCACCGACACCGCCATCGCCTCCGCCGCCGCCGGGCTCTCGCCGACGGCGCTGATGGAGAGGCCGAACCTGGTGCGGGTCAGGAGCAGGCAGACGCCGAGCGCCACGGCCACCGAGACGTAGAAGAGGACGTTCTGCTCGAAGAGCACGGGACCGACGCCCGGGATCGAGTGGAGCAGCGGCACGTCGACGTCCGGGATCCCGGCGATCGTGGGCTGCTCGCCGCCACCGAAGAGCTTCTCGAAGGTGAAGGCGATGATTCCCTGCGCCACCAGGACGATCGCTATGCCGTTGATGATCTGCTCGGTCCTGAGCGTGACACTGAGGAACGCCATCAACGCACCCAGGACCACGCCGATCGCCACACCGGCGAGCGTCCCGAGAGCGACGCTCCCGACGTAATACGCGACGAGGAAGGAGGCCAGCGCCCCCGAGAGCAGCATCCCCTCGAGCCCGAGGTTGAGAACACCGGCGCGCTCGGCCACGGTCTCGCCGACCGCCGCGAGCGCGGTGGGCATGGCGAACGCGACGCTGGTGCTCAGCAGCACGACGAGCGCGTCGGGGCCGAAGATCTCGGACCAGTCCATTAGTGGCCCCGCGCCAATCGGTCGGCGATGAGCAGGAATACGACGAAGACGCCGGGGATTGCGAGCACGATCGAGTAGGGCACGCCCTCGATCACGCTCATGGCCTGGCCGCCGCTCTGGAGCAGGGCGATGAACAGGGCCGCGAGCAGAACGCCCACGGCGTTCAGCCGGCCCAGAAGGGCGACGACGATGGCGGTGAAGCCGTAGCCCTGGGAGATGCCGGGGTCGAGCCGCTCGGCCACGCCCAGTATCTGGAGGGCGCCCGCGAGTCCCGCTAGGCCTCCGGAGATGAGCATGAGGCCGACCACCATCCGGCCGGATCGGACGCCGGCCGTCCGAGCCGCCTCCGCGTTGAACCCGAGCATTCGCACCCGGAAGCCGAACGGCGTGCGGGCCATGACGTATGCGGCCAGCGGGACGAGCGCCAGCGCGAGGAAGAGGCCGATATGAACGGCGAGGTCGGAAAGCGCGGGAAGGGCCGCCTCGGGCTGGATCGCGCGGCCCTGCAGGTCCGGGGCTCCGGGCGCGCGCAGGGGACGCCTCACGATGTAAGTGAAGATCAGGATGGCGACGAAGTTGAGGAGCAGCGAGGTGATGACCTCGTTCACGCCCCAGCGGGCGCGCAGCACTCCTACGATCGCGCCCCACCCGGCGCCCGCGAGCACTCCGGCGACGATGGCGGCGCCGATCAGGAGGGGAGCGAACCCCACCGGCAGCAGGATCGCCACCACCCCGCTCGCCAGCGCGCCCATGAACAGCTGGCCCTCGGCGCCGATGTTGTAGACGCGCCCGCGGAACGCGAGCGCCAGCCCCAGGCCGATGATGACGAGCGGGATCGCCAGCACCAGCACCTGGCCGATTCCGTACGGAGTGCCGAGGGCCCCATCGAGCAGGGCGCGGTAGGCGGACACCGGCTCTCCGCCCGCGATGACCACGAGCAGGCCGCCGACCACCAGCGAGAGCAGTACGGCGCCCGCCGAGGCGAGGATCGCCCTGAGCCGCCGGCTCTGCCAGGTCGGGAGCACGAGGCGGGCTGTGGCCTGGCTCACGGACACCCTGACTACGCGCCCTCCGACGCAACGGCCGGCGAGATCCGCGCGGGCGCCGCGCGGTCCGCCGCCCCGCCCATGGCGAGGCCCACGCGCTCGCGGTCGAGCTCCTCGCGCGGCCAGTGGGCCACCAGCCGGCCGCGGTAGATGACGAGGCAGCGGTCGGCCATGCTCAGCACCTCGTCGAGGTCGGTGGAGAGGAGCACGATGGCGAGCCCGCGGTCGCGCGCAGCGGCGAGCTGTTCCCACACGAACTCGATCGCCCCCACGTCCAGCCCCCGCGTCGGCTGGGCGGCCACGAGGCAGCGCAGCTCCCGGCTGAGGACGCGGGCCAGCACGAGGCGCTGAGCGTTGCCGCCCGACAGCGTGCCGGCGAGCTGGTGGGGACCGGACACCTGGATCGAGAAGCGACGGATCAGCTCCTCCGCCTGCTTCACCATCTCGCGTCGGTTCATGCGCAGCTCTGTGCCGAACGGCGGCTCGCCGACGCGGTCGAGGACGAGGTTCTCCGCAACCGACAGCTCGCGGATGACGCCCCGCCGGTATCGGTTCGATGGCACCAGGCCCAGTCCAAGGCCAAGCCGCTCGGCGGGGTCCGCCCCGGTTACCTCGCGCCCGTCCAGGCTCACCCTGCCGGCGTCGAGGGTGCGCAGCCCGAACAGCGCCTCCTCGAGCTCGGGCTGGCCGTTGCCCTCGACTCCGGCGATCGCGAGGATCTCGCCGGGGGCGACCGAGAAGCTGACGTCCTTGAGCGCGGGCGTGCCCCGGTCGCCGGCCGCGTGCAGGCCCTCGACGTTCAGCACGGGCGCCGCGCGCGGCGCCTCCTTGGTCCCCGAGACAGAGCGCTCGCCGGCCACGACCTGCATGAGACGCACGTCCCGCCCCACCATCATCCGCGCCAGCTCCTCCGCCGAGCTCTCCGACGGCCGCAGGGTCCCGACACGCTCTCCGCGCCGCAACACGGTGATGCGGTCCGCCCACGAGATGACGTCCTCGAGGTGGTGGGTTATGAAGACGATCGAGGCGCCCTCGGCCGCCAGGGCCCGCAGCTTCGGAAACAGCCGCTCCGTCTCGAGCGGAGTGAGGGTGGCGGTCGGCTCGTCCAGGATCAGGATGCGAGCCCCCTTGTAGAGGGCGCGCAGCACCTCGACGCGCTGCTGCTCGCCCACGG
Organism: uncultured Thermoleophilaceae bacterium; assembly: GCA_963812915.1. Classification (GTDB taxonomy): domain Bacteria; phylum Actinomycetota; class Thermoleophilia; order Solirubrobacterales; family Thermoleophilaceae; genus JACVRW01. Next base: position 174,390 of record CAWEXB010000008.1, read on the forward strand.
ACAGCTGCCAGACGCGTGCTCCGGGATCGACGTCGAGGCCGTAGCGATAGGCGAGCTCCGCGAGGCGCTCGGAGACCGCCAGGAGGTCTCTCTTGCGCAGCAGAGGGCCACCCCGCTCGCCGAGGAGGGCATTCTCGGCCACCGTCAGCGTCGGGACGAGCATGAAGTGCTGGTGAACCATCCCCACGCCCTCCGCGATGGCGTCCTGCGGGCTGTGGAACTGCATCTCGCGGCCGCGGATCGCGATGGCCCCCTCGTCGGGAGGGAACATGCCGTAGAGGGTGTTCATGAGCGTCGTCTTGCCGGCGCCGTTCTCCCCCAGGAGCGCGTGGATCTCGCCGGGGCGTAGGTCGAAGTCGACTCCGGCGAGCGCCTGGACGGGGCCGAAGCGCTTCGCGACCCCCCTCATCGACACGCTCAGCTCCATGCGACCGGCTCCAGCGCCACCTCGTCGATGAAGCGCCTCAGCGTGCCCAGAACCTCGCCCCCGTGCGGCGCGAAGGGCACGATCGCCACCTGCGAGATCTGGGGGAATGCCTCGAGCAGCCGCCCCAGCCGGCCGCGGCACGCGTCGGGGGTGCCGGCGAGTCCGAACCGGTGGACGAGCTCCGCCGGCAGTGCGGCGCCCGCCTCGGCCACGACCTCCCGGTCCAGCCTCCAGCCGCGGGCCTCCATTCCGGCTCGGAAGGAGTCCGGCATCTCGATGCCGAGCTCGCCCAGCACCGGACGGCTCGTGACCAGCGACGTCGCCGCCATCGGCCGGATCGCGTCCAGCGCCTCGACCTCGTCGTCGGCCACGCAGGCATACAGCCAGGCCGTCAGGCGCAGCTCGCGGACGTCCCTTCCGGCCCGCGCGGCGCCCGCGGCGACGCGGTCGAGCGCGTACGACCAGCCCTCGAGCGTCGCCACATTGCCGACGATCACTCCCTCCGCGATCTCTCCCGCCAGCTCGAGCACGCGCGGGCCACGCCCGCCGATGTAGATCGGGATCCGCGGGCGCGGGGCGGCGAAGTCGAGCCTGGCCTCGCGTGCCCGTACGACGGGACCCTCGACCGTGATCGTCGAGCCCGCCCACAGGCCCCGGATCAGCTCGACGCCGTCTCGAAGCGCGGTGACAGGGGATTTCCGCTCGATGCCAAGCGCTTGATGATTCGTGCCGCCGGCGCCCAGGCCGAGCACCGCGCGCCCACCGGAGAGGTCGTCGAGCGTCGCCGTCGCGGTCGCGATGAGCGCCGGATGGCGACTGTAGGGGTTCGTCACGCCGGGGCCGACCCGAATCCGCTCGGTCCTCTGCGACATCGCCGCCAGGACCGTGAACGCGTCCCGCTCGAGGCGCTCGTCGTTCACCCACAGGTAGCGATAACCCATGCGCTCGATCTCCTCGGCGAGCGCCACGAGCTCGGCCACCGGGCCGGAGGGAGGCAGGCCGACGCCGTATTCCACCTCCGCCATCGGCCTCAGCCCCCGAGCTCGATCCGAAGGTTGAGGTAGCCGTCGACCCACAGTCGCTGGCCGGGATGGACCAGCACCGTCGTGTCCTCGGCCTCCACCAGCGCGGGCCCGCTCAGCTCGTTCCCCGGCCGCAGCCCCTCGGCGCTGTAGACGCGTGCCGCGACGGGCCCCGAGGCGCCCGCGAGATGGAGCGGGCGCGCGCCCGTCTCCGCGCTCGCGGGATCGGCGCCATCATCGGGCAGGGCCTTCGGCTCCGGCAGCGGCAGGCCGGCCACGCCCTCGACGACGAACGTCATCGCCTCCACCCCCGCTTGGCGGTAGGCGGAGCCACGGCCGTACTTCGCTTCGTAGAGCTCGCTGAACCGCTCGATGACGGCCTCTCCGCCGTCGTCGCGCGCGAGGTCGGCGTCCTCGACGGGAACGCGCACCGCGTGCACCTGGCCCCGGAACTGCAGCTCGACGAACCGTCGCAACGCGAGGTCGCCCGTTGGCAGCCTCTCTCGATCGAGCTCGTGCCGGAGCGACTCCTCGAGCGCGCGGAAGCGCGCGCGCCAGCGCACCAGGTCGAACGGCGCGCGGGAGGGGTCGGAAGCCATGGCCACCCGCTTGACGTCGCTCAGCCCGATGCCGAGCGCCGAGAACACCGCCGCCGCGCGCGGGACGACCACGTGCCTGCAACCGAGCTTCCTCGCGTAGGCACCCGCGTGGAGGCCCGCCGCCCCGCCGTACGCGAACACCGCGAAGCCCCCCGGGTCGAGGCCGCGCTCGACCGTGATCCTGCGGATCAGGTCGGCCATCTGCGAGTTGACGATCTCGACAATCCTCGTGGCGGCCTCCTCCGGCTGGAGGCCCAGGGGCTCGCCGACCCGGCTGCGGATGGCCTCGACCGCCGCCCGGCGATCGAGGCGCATCCGCCCCCCGAGGAAGTGGTCGGGATCGATCCCGCCGAGCACGAGGTTCGCGTCGGTCACGGTCGGCTCGGTCCCGCCCGCGCCGTAGCAGGCCGGGCCGGGCGCTGCCCCGGCGCTCCGCGGCCCGACCTTCAGCACGCCCGATTCCGGCTCGATCCAGGCGATGCTCCCGCCGCCGGCGCCGATCGAGGTGACGTCGATGATCGGCACGGCGACCGGATACTTGGCGAACACCGGCGCCTCGGCATACCCCGGTTCGCCGTCGACGATCGTGCCGACGTCGAAGCTCGTCCCGCCCACGTCCGTGGCTATCGCCGGGTCGAGCCCGAGACGCCGGGCGAGCGCGCGGGCGCCCAGCATTCCGCCGGCCGGCCCGGAGGAGAGCAGCGTGACGCCTCGGTCGCGCGCCTCGTCGAGCGACGACACGCCGCCCGCCGAGTGCATCACCGAGATCGCACCGGCGTGTCCCGCGTCGCGAAGGCGAGCGCCCATCCGCTTCAGGTAGCCGCGCACGCCCGGGGTGAGGTACGCGTTCAGCACCGTCGTCGCGGTGCGCTCGTACTCCCGGATCACCGGCGCCAGGTCGCTGGAGGCGGTTACAAACCAGTCCGGACGCCCGTCGCCGTTCCCCCCCAGCCAGTCGCGCAGCCGCCGCTCGTGGTCGGGATTGAGAAACGACCACAGGAAGCTGATCGCAATCGCCTCGACACCCTCCTCGCGCAGCCGGGCGGCCAGGCGCTCCAGCCGCTCGAGTTTCAGCGGAGCCACGACCGAGCCGCCCGAGTCGACCCGCTCGTCGACCCCGTAGATGCTCGACCGCGGCACGAGCGGGTCGGCCTTGGACAGTCGCGCGACGTCGATGATCTCGCCCTCGGACAGGCCGGCGACCTTTTGGACCGTGCGCCCGATGATGATCGCGTCCTCGTGCCCCCGCGTCGTCAAGAGGGCCGTACGCGCGCCGGTGCGGGTGATGAGGATGTTCGTGGCGACCGTCGTGCCGTGGGCGAAGAGCCGCGTGTCGGCCAGGAGGTCCGCCAGCGACAGGCCGAGGCGGCCGGCCGCCTCGCCGACGGCGCCCAGCACCCCCTCCTCGAAGCTGGGCGGCGTGGACGGGGACTTCGCCCAGACGAGGCGGCCCTCGTCGTCCACGACGACGCAGTCGGTGAAGGTGCCCCCGCTGTCGACCGCGACGACGAAGCTCATGGGCCGCTCACCAGCGCCTGCCGACCCGCGTGCACCGACTCGAGCCAGGCCGGCGCGAGCCGCGCATCGTCCAGGATCGGGTCCTGGGGCCGGGCGATCTCGACCTCGAGCAGCGTGAAGCAGCCGGGGCAGTAGAACTCCCGCAGCTCGAAACGCGTCCCGCCGATCCGGTGCGGGTTCACCTCCGGCCCGATCCGCTGCACCGGGAAGCGCGCCTCCACGGCGAGGTGCTTGTACGGGATCTCGGTGGGACCGAGGGTGCGGCCGCAGCGGCAGCGGTAGACGGCCCGTCCGTCCCGCACGTCGACGAACAACGCCTCCGACATGCGCACTCCGTCGCGCTCGGGTGCCCACGGATCCCCGCCGCCGTCGGGCAAGATGGCGCCGGCCGCCCGGCGCCGCTCCCCTCGCAGCTCCTCGCGGCACGCGGCGGTGCCGGCCTCGTCGACCTCGCCGGCGTCGTCGAGAACGACGCCCCAGTTCCGCTCCGCCCACTCGCGCGTCACCAGCCTGCGCTCCACGTCGAGCGCCACGCGACGGGGGTCGCGGTCGAGCGGGTCGCCGTAGCCGCCGCCCCCCATCGACACCGCGCGGTACACGTCCCCGAGGCGCATCGAGGTCACCGAGTAGGCGCCGTGGGCCTCGAGCTCGCCGGAGAGCTCCTCAAGGACCTGCGGCACCTCGCCCGCCGCCAGCCGGGCGCGCACGTCGGAGTCGCGGACGATCGCGAACTGGTTCGTGGTCGACGGGTAGCCGCCGGAGAGGCCGGGCGACTCGGGCTGCTCGATCCCGAAGGTGTGGAGGATCTTCGTGGGGATCTCCTCCACCCCGTGGACGGTGTACATCATGCTGACGCCGGCCCCGCCCCGGAACATCCCCGGGCCGCCCGAGTCCGGCGTCTGTCGCCGGTAGAGGTAGAGGATCGGGTAGCGCAGCTCGTAGCTCTCGACGTCCGCGATCGTGGCGCGGAGCGAGCTCGTATGACCGCCGGTGTCGATGCCGTCCCGGACCGGCATGGCGCCGCCGCCGCCGGCCATGCCGTCGAGCAGCGGGCCGCCGAAGCGGGCGCCGTTCGCGTCGTGGCCGAACAGCTCCTCGAGCGCCTTGACCCCCTGCCAGCCGGCCATCGCGCGGTCCCGGTGGCGCTCGCTGGCCGCGAGCATCTTGCCGATCGTGATGCTCGCGAGGTTCCTGACCTCCCAGATGGAGGTGGTCGTCGACTTCGAGACCCCCGCGGGGTGTTCCGCGTGGACGACGGTTCCGGGGCGCGACTCGATCTCCAGCACGCGCAGCACCCCGGCGGGCGACCAGGGGATGTCCCAGCACAGGTAGACCATCACCGCCGCGAGCACGCCGCCCACCAGGCCCGGATAGGCGCAGTTGATGACCGCCGGGGCCTGCTCCGCCGAGTCGGAGAAGTCGAATCGGAGCGTGCTTCCCCGCTTGGTCAGGATGACGTGGCAGTCGTAGATCCGGTCGCCGAACTCGATGTAGCCGCGGTGTCGCCAAGTGCCGTCCGGCAGCTCCGCGAGCCGCGCCCGTAGGCGCCCCTCCGTGTAGTCGATGACGTCCGCCATCGCATCCAGCACCGTGTCCCGGCCGAACTCGTGGAACGCCTCGAGCAGGCGGCGCCGGATCACCTGGACGGCGGCGACCTTCGCCCGCAGGTCGAGGCCGAGCAGGTCCGGGAGGCGCGAGTTGCGCAGGTAGGTGTTCTCGATGTCCTTGCGGAACCGGCCTTCCTCGAACACCTTGACCGGGCCGATCACGGGCTGCTCCCCGTGGATGTCGGCGGCGTCCACTTGGACCTGGCCGGCGGTCGGACCCCCGACGTCGATGGCGTGCAGCGACGCGCCCGCCCACGCCACGAGCTCGTCGGCCGAGAAGACCGGGCCCGCGACCCCGACGCAGTTCTGGTGGCAGACGGAGACGTAAGGGTCGTTGCAGAGGAAGATGTCGTCCGGGCCGAAGCCCGGGTTGTCGGCGTACTCGTCCAGCAGGTGCTCGACGAGGGGCGAGAGGGTGGTCGCCTGCGCGCAGATGAAGTTGTCGATGTAGACGAGGTCGCCCGCGCCGGTCATGAGGCCGGCGTTCATGTCGAACACCTCGGTGGCGACGGGAGAACCGGACAGGCGCGCGATCGTGAGCGCGCCCTCGTCGTTGATGTACCAGAGCCGGTGGCGGACGATCTCGAACGTCGCGGGATCGAGCCGCAGGTCGAAGCCGGCGCGTGCGGCCGACATGGTCAGGCCCCGGCCAGGGCGCCCTTCGGCGCCGGCTCGCGGGGCATGATCACCGACGGCAGCTCGTCGAGCGTCACGACGGCCCCGAAGTACGTCTCGACCTTCGCGAGCGTGTCCTCGTGGAACCGCCTGCCGAGGACCCGCGACGCAGTCCCGCACCACGATCACGTCCATGTCGCGGTAGTAGCCGTCCCGGATCGTCGTCTCGACGCAGAAGTCGGTGTTGCAGCCGGAGATGACGATCTGCTCGATGCCGAGCATCCGCAGCTTGGTGTCGAGGGTCGTCTCGAAGAAGACCGAGGCCCGGTGCTTCTCGACGATCAGGTCTTCCGGCCGGATCGCCTCCGCCACCTCGTCGACGAAGTCGACCTCCCAGGTGCCGCGCAGGCAGGGCGCCCAGTGTTGCTTGTCGATGTGGGAAGGGATGCGCCGACGCCGGCGGGTCACGTCCTCCGGATAGTGGATCTGCTGCGAGAAGAGCACGGGCATGCTGCGCTCGCGGGCGAGCTCGATCAGCCGGAGCAGATCCGGCACGATCGCCCGCTGGTTCTCCGTGCCGATCCCGGCCTTCTCCATCTGGCTCTCGGGATCGCAGAAGCCCTTCTGCATGTCGATCACCAGCAGCGCGGCGCAGGTGGGATCGATGTAGGGCTCGGGCATGGCGTCAACCTTTTAAGGGCTCACCGCCGTAAGCCCTTCGTCGTTTCGCGGCGCCCCAGGACCGAGGCGCCGAGGTCCTCCTCGACGCTGTCGAGATGGTCGAGCACGGCTTTTCGCGCGCGCCGCGCATCCCGCGCGCGGACGGCCTCGAAGATCGCCCGGTGTTCGACCAGCGATCGCGCCGGCCGGCCGGGGAGGTTCCAGAGAGTTCCCCGCTCGCGCACGAGCTGCTCGCCGAGCGCGTCCGCGAATTCGGAGAGGGCGGCGTTGCCGGAGGCGGCGCAGAGAGCGTGGTGAAAGGCGAGATCGGCTTGGATCAGCGCCGTCACGTCGGGCGAGTCGACGGCGGGCTGCATCTCCTCGACCGCCTCCTCCATCGCGGCCAGCTCGCCCTCGCCCGCGCGCTTCGCCGCGAGCTCGGCCGCGAATGGCTCGAGCCCCTTCCGAATCTCGAGCAGGTCGTGGATCTGCTCCGCGTGCCGGATGGTCCACTCGCGCCACTCGTCGCGGAGCGCGCTCGGGTCCGTGGCGAGCCGCACGAAGGTGCCTGAGCCGTGGCGGATCTCCAGCAGCCCGAGGGCCTGGAGGAACTGCACGGCCTCTCTGACCGTCCCGCGGCTGACCTGCAGCTCCTCGCTCAGCTCGCGCTCGCTTGGCAGCTGATCACCCGGCGTCAGGACGCCGTCGTCGATGAGCCGCGTGAGCTGGCGGATCACGCGCTCCTTGAGGGCGAGCGGCCGCACGGGCTCGAGCTCGATGGCGGCGCTGCGGGTCGCCGGGCGCCGATCGCGCCCTGCCCTGGCCCCCGTCGCACGCGCGCGGGTCATGACGCCGTCACCGCAGGACCGGCCTTGGAGGGCACGCCGTCGCGCAGGCGGCAGGCCCGCGCGGCGAGCACGTCGATTACCACGCGTGCGCCGACTCGGGCCGTGTGGCCGGACGGATCGAACATGGGCGCCACCTCCACGCAGTCGACGGCCGCGATCGGCCCCGCGGCCACGATCTCGAGCGCCCGGATCAGCTCGCGGCCGGTCATGCCGCCGATCTCCGGGCCGCAGGTGCCCCACGCGTAGGCGCCGTCGAGGACGTCGATGTCGACGGACAGGTACACGCCCTCGGTGCCGTCGCTTGCGACCTCGAGCGCCCGGCGGGCAACCTCGTCGATGCCCAAGCCGTCGATGTCCCGGACCGTGAACACGGTGATCCCGTGCTCATCGGCCACGTCCTTCTCGAGCTTCGGGTTCGCCGCGCCGTGCACGCCGACGATCGCCATGTTGCGTCCCTCCACGTTCGGCAGGTCCAGCACGCGGTGCGCCGGGCAGCAGTGCGAGAGCGGCTCGCCGTCGATCTCGGGAGCGGTGTCCAGGTGCGTGTCGAACATGACGAAACCCATCGGGCCGTCCAGCTCGCGCGAAAGCGCGCGGGCGCCCGGGATCGTCGTTCCGTGGTCGCCTCCGATCAGCACCGGGAAGCAGCCGGCGGCGTAGATCTCGTCGAGCGCGCGCTCCGCGCGCTTGTATGTCTCCTCGGCACGACCGGGCGCGCCGTCGACATCGCCGCAGTCGACCAGCGTCAGGTAGTCGGACAGCGTGATGTCGTAATCGCCGTGGTACCCACCGCCAAACGAGTAGTGCGAGGACGCGTCGCGGATGGCTCGCGGGCCGTGGCTCGCACCCGGACGCGTGACGGTCGTGCTGTCGTACGGCAGGCCCAGGATCCCCACGGTCGCCTTCGCCTCCGAGAGCGCCGAGCCGCGGGGTTCGACTGGCGGTGCCTTCAGGAACGTCGCGATGCCGGCGTGGAGGATCGCCATGGTCAGCCTTTCGTCGTCTGGGGTTCTCGCAGGCGCCCGGCGGCGTCGCGCACGGCGTCGACGATGTTCTGGTAGCCGGTGCAACGGCACAGGTTCCCCGAGAGCGCCTCCCGGATCTCGTCCTCGTCGTCGAGGTCCGGGTGCTCCCCGATCAGGTAGAGGGAGGTGAGCAGGAAGCCCGGCGTGCAGAAGCCGCACTGGAGGGCGTGGTGCTCGCGGAAGGCCTCCTGCAGCGGGTGGAGGCCGTCGTCCCCGGCCAATCCCTCGACCGTCGTGAGCTCGGCGCCGTCGGCCTGCACGGCCAGCATCAGGCACGAGCGAACGGGCTCCCCGTCGAGCAGGATCGTGCACGCACCGCACACGCCGTGCTCGCAGCCGAGATGCGTGCCGTAGAGGTGGGCGTCCTCGCGAAGGAAGTCGGCGAGCAGGCGCCGGGGCTCGATGTCGGCCTCGATCGAGCGACCGTTCACGGTCATGCTCACGCGGCGGGTCATCCGGGCGCCCTCCCGTTGCTGCGCCGGGCGGCCTCCGCGAGGGCGCGGGCGGTTAGCGCCCCGGCCACCCGCCTGCGGTAGTCCGCCGAGGCGTGGACGTCGTCGAAGGGCGTGACCTCCTCGGTTACGCGCTCGCCGATCCTGCGAAAGAGCGACTCCTCGGGCGACTCGCCGACGGCCACCTCGCCGAGCCAGTCGGGAACGTAGGGCACGGAGCCCACGCCCAGGAGGGCGAGCCGGATGAGGTCGATGCCTCCGTCGTCGCCGACCTGCAGCAGCGCCGCGGCGCCGGCGAGCGCGAACGCGCCGTGCGTCCGGGCGACCTCGTGGAACGCCCAACCCGTCCCCGGCGGCGGAGCGTCGATCTCGACGGCGACGAGCAGCTCGCCCGGCTCGAGCGCTGAAGTGAGGGGCCCGAGGAAGAACTCGGCGGCCGGGATGGTGCGCTCGGCTTGCGATCCCCGCACTAGGAGCCGGCCCTCGAGGGCGCAGACGGCGGCCGGCAGCTCCGCCGCCGGGTCGGCGTGGGCGAGGCTGCCGCCCACGGTCCCTCGCATGCGGATCGGCACGTGCGCGATGTGGCGAGCCGCCTCTCTCAGCAGCGGCAGCTCCTCGCGCAGCAGTCGATCGGTCTCGAGCCGCCGCTGCCGGACCATGGAGCCCAGGCGCACCCGTCCTCCGGGCGTCCGCTCGATCGCGTCCAGGCCCGCCGTTCGGTTCAGGTCGACGACGACCCGGGGCTGCGCCATCCGCATGTTGAGCAGCGGCATCAGGCTCTGCCCGCCGGCCAGGAGGCTGGAATCGTCGGGCGCGTCCCCGAGCACGCGGACCACCTCGTCGACCGATCCGGGCGCGACGTAGTCGAAGCGAGGCGGCTTCACGCGGCCGTCACCTCGCGCTCGGCGATCATCGACAGGATCGCGGAAGGCGTGACGGGGGTCTCGTTGATCCTCACGCCGTAGGCGGCGAGCGCATCCTCGATGGCGGACACGACCGCCGCCGGCGAGCCGATCGTCCCGGCCTCGCCGACGCCCTTCATCCCGCCCGGGATGTTCGGGGAGGGCGTGTGCTGATGCTCCATCACCAGCCGGGGCAGCTCGGCCGCGGTGGGCAGCACGTACTCCATGAAGCTGCCGAACAGCGGCTGGCCCTCGTCGTCGTAGGGCAGGGACTCGAACAGCGCCGCCCCGATCCCCTGCGCCACGGCACCCTGGATCTGGCCCTCGACGATCGTCGGATTGACGATCGTGCCGCAGTCGTGCACGTAGATGTAGTCGAGGAACGAGACCTCGCCGGTCTCGACGTCGACCTCCACGACGGCGACGTTGGCGCCGTACGGCCAGGCGAACTGGGGCGGGTCGAAGGCCTCTATCGCCTCGAGCCCGGGGTCCTCGCCCTCGGGCAGCTCGATCGCCCGGATGTAGGCCGCCCGGCCGACGTCCGCCATGGTCACCGAGCGCGTCGGCGTGCCCCGAACGAAGATCGTTCCGTCCTCAGCCTCGAGGTCGTCGGGATGCGCCTCCAGCATGTGCCCGGCGATCCGCAGCGCCTTGGCCCGAACGGTGCGCGGAGGCCTTCATCGACCGCCGCGCCGCCCACCGCCGCGCCGCGGCTGGCTCCGGTCCCGTAGCCGGTGTACGGAACCTGGCTCGAGTCGCCGGTGACGACCGTTATCCGGTCGGGGTGGACCCCCACGTTGTCGGCGCATACCTGAGTCAGCGCATTCGTGAGGCCCTGGCCCATCTCGCAGAGACCGGTGTAGAGGGTCACTTCGCCGCCGGGCTCCACGCGCACGCGGGCGATGTCGTAGCCGCCCTGCTGGACGCCCCCTTGGTTGAGCATCCGCGAGGGGCCGAGGGCCGAGTTCTCCGTGTAGAACGAGATGCCGATCCCCACGTGCCGCCCTTCGTAGCGCAGCTCCCGCTGCCGCTCGGGCCAGCCCCGCTCGGACAGGAGCGCGAGCGCCCGATCGAGGCAGCCCGGGTAGTCGCCGCTGTCGAGGGTGTGGTGAAGGCTCTTCCGCGGGAGGCGCTCCGGCGGGATGAAGTTCTGCCGTCGCAGCTCGGCGCGGTCCCTCCCGAGCTCCCGCGCCAGGCGGTCCACGGTGCGCTCCACGACGAAGTTGGCCTGGGGCTGGCCCCAGCCGCGGTAGGAGCCGAGCGGCGTCTTGTTCGTCACCACCGCACGGGCTCGGACGCGGGCGTTCGGAATCTCGTAGACGTTGGTGATCATCACCGCCGTCAGCCACAGCGGCCCGTAACCGACCGTGTGCAGGGCCGCGCCCATGTCGCCCGCCAGGTCGCCCTTGACGGCCGTGATCGTCCCGTCCTCGCGCGCGGCCATGCTGAGCTCCACCCGCTGCTCGCGCGCATGCACCGTGGCGAGGAACGATTCCATCCGGTCCTCGACCCACCGCACGGGGCGACCCGTCGCGCGTGCGGCGAGGGCCACGGCCGTCTCCTCGGGGTAGAAGTGGAACTTCGCCCCGAAGCCGCCCCCGATGCGGGGCACGAGCACCCGGATGCGATGCTCGGGGAGTCCGAGCACGGCCGCCAGCAGATCGCGGGCGATGTGCACGATCTGTGACGAGGTCCAGAGCGTCAGCTCGTCGACGTTCGCGTCCCATTCGGCGAGCACGCCCCGCGTCTCCAGCGAGCAGGCGAACTGGCGCTGTATCCGGTACCGCTCGGTCACGACGACATCGGCCTCGTCGAACGCGCGGTCGACGTCGCCCATCTCCTGCTCGAACGTCGCGGCCACGTTGTCCGGCCAGTCGAGGTCGTCGTAGACGAGCGGCGCATCCTCGGCGAGCGCGCGTTCGACGCTGCCGACGGACGGCAGGGGGTCCCAGTCGACGACGATCTCGTCGCGAGCGTCCTCCGCCAGGTAGGCGGAGTCGGCGACGATCACCGCCACGGGCTCGCCGGCGTAGCGCACCCGCTCCCGAGCGAGCGCGTAGTACGGCGTCTCGCGCTCGCCGAAGAGGTGGGTGTTCGGCTGAGCGCCGAGGTCGGGCGGGAGGTCGGCGCCGGTCAGAACGGCGTGGACGCCGGGCATGGCCCGCGCTCGGTCGGCGTCGATCGACCCGATCCGTGCGTGCGGGTACGGGCTTCGCAGGAAGACGGCGTGAGCCATGCCCGGGCGGCTCAGGTCGCCGATGAAGCGGCCCCGGCCCGTGAGAAGCTCTGCATCCTCTCGCCGTCGCATGCGACGGCCCACCCAACGTGTCATCAGCCCGCGGCGGCAGCGGCGGCGGCGTTCGCGCGGGTGGGCTGCGCGATCCCTTCCGCCCGCTCCTGGTCGAATCTGAAGGTGGCCTCGGTAACGCCGTCGACGATCCCGGCGTAACGTCCGAATGGCTTCGTCTCGTCCAGACGCAGGCCCGGTAGCCGCCGCAGCCCCTCCTGGATCAGGATGCGGGTCTCGAGCCTGGCGAGCTCGGCGCCGAGGCAGTAGTGCTTGCCGTGGCCGAGCCCCACGTGCCGATTCGGCCAGCGACCTCGGGTCGAACACGTCCGGGTCCGACTGCGGAACGCCGCCGTTCACCGCCTCGTCGCGATTCGCCGCGGCGAACCACACCTTTAGGACGCTTCCCGCGGGCACCACGAGGTCGCCGAAGGTCGAGTCCTTGACCACGAACAGAGGCTTGACCGGGAACGGGGTGCCGAACCGAAGGATCTCCTCCACGACTCGACGAAGCGCCTGCTCGTCCTCGAGATCGTCGCGCACGGCCTCGAGAAGCCCGAACTCGGCCAGGAGCGAGAACGCGTTCACCAGGCTGGTCCCCGTCGTGTCGGTTCCTGCCGCGACGAAGCCGGCGATGTATCCCAGCAGCTCCCGGTCGCCGATCCGCTCGTCCTTCCAGGCGGCGACCAGGACGTCGAGCAGCTCGTCCCGCTGGTCGCGACACTCGCTTGGCCACCAGCTGCCAGTAGTACGCCTCGACGTCCCACTGACGGGGGATGTCCTCGTAGGTAGTCGCCTGGTGGAACTCGTCGAGCTTCTCGCGGAGCCAGTGCTCACGATCGAGCTCGATCCCGCAGAGGCTGCAGATGACCCGTATCGACAGGCGGTATGCGAGCTCTCGTGGCAGATCGAGCTCGCCGGCACCCTTCGCGACGATTCCCTCGAGCAGCTCGACGGCGAGCTGGCGGATCAGCGGCTCCATCGAGCGAACCGCTCTGGTGCGGAACCAGGGCTCGACGATGCCGCGCAGGGCGTCGTGGCGCCCCGGCTCGCCGGTCACCGTGAAGGGCTCGACCGCCCACATGAAGTCCAGCGCCATGTGGTGGGGGCCCGGCGGGAGCCAGTCCGACGGATCGCGCGAGAACGCGGCGTCCGGGTTCATCATCACCCGCATCACGTCCTCGTAGCTGAAAACGTGGTACACGCCGTCCTCGTCGCGGAACGGCGGCGTCAGCGGGTCCCGGAACCGCTGCTCCCTCGGGAAGTCAGAAGGCTTGGTCATGCCCAAGTGGTCGGTGGTCGGACCTCCAACGTCCGAGGTCCGGATTCATATCGCAGCCCGAGGGGCAGGTCAACCGGGATTCGCGGCGACGCCGGCGGGCGTTGCGCTTCGCGCTACGAGCCCTCGGACATGACCTCGACCGGCCCCCGCCTGCCCCGCTCCGAGGCCGTGTCTCCGAAGCCGGGCCTTGGCTCGTCCTCGGGCGCCAGGGGCGAGCAGTGGAAGTGCCAGATCTTCCATACGGGGTTGCCCTGTCCGTCGTCGCGGCGGAAGACGGCGGTCTCGCGGAAACGGAACCGGACGGTGTCGCCCCGGCGTTCGTAATGGGGCGCGGCGCCGTCCATGATCGCCGAGCCGGAGCCCTCGCTCGAGGCGATTACGACGGGAAGGATCCCCTCGGACGTCACGTAGCCCATGTCGCCGTCGACCGTGACCCTGATGTCCCACACCTCCGGCGGCTCCGTGGGCACCATGTGGTCCTTGTAGTAGCGGAACAGGTGCTCCTTCTCCGAGAGGCTGAAGTAAGGATGGGAGTTGAGGTTCCACATCAGGTAGTCCGGCGCGAAGCATTCGCGCATCTTCTCCACGTCAAGACCCTGGTTCGCCGCCCACCACTGGCGGTGCACCCGGCGAATCTCGGCGATGTCTTCCTCACGTCGTGTGGCCATGCCGAACCTCCTTATCGCAGTCCGAGGATCGCTCGCGCCCCGTCGGGATCTGCCGGCGAGCGATCGAGCAGCGGCGCGAGCCTAATGGAGAGGTCGACGATGCGTCTCACGCGGAGTCCCCCTGCAAGAGCGCCGCAGCCCCCATCAAGTGATCGTGCATCGCATCGGCGGCCGCGTCCGGCTCGCGGCGACGCAGGGCGTCGAGGATGGGCACGTGGCGATCGGACAGATGCACGAGATCGATGCCCGGTCTCGACACCGTCAGGTAGGTGCGCGAGAACGGCTCGAGGAGGCGCCACTGGCGCTCGAGCATCGAGTTGCGCGCGGCGCGCACGATGGTCGCGTGAAACCAGGCGTTGGCCTGCGACTGGTCGTGGGCGTCCCCCCGGCGGGCGGCTGCGCGCATCCGGCCGAGGTGCTCGTCGAGCTCGTCGAGCTGTTCGTCGGTGATGCGCTCGGCGGCGAGGCGGGCAGCCAACGCCTCGAGCGCGGCGCGCACGGGGAACGCGTCGAGGAGCTCACTCGCCGAGAACGCCCGCACCGAGCAGCCGCGGTAGGGCTCGTGGGCGACGCAGCCGAGCTGCTCGAGGTCGCGGAGCGCCTCGCGGACCGGGCCCTGGCTGACGCCGAGCTCCTGGGCGACGCGCGTCTCCACGATGCGGCTGCCCGGCGGGTAGCTGCCCTCGACGATCCGCTGGAGCAACACGTCCTTGATCTGCTCGCGGAGGTTCGCGCGCGTGAAGGGGAGGGTTGTGGCGCGTGCCTCGCTCATCTTTGTCGCCGTCGCCGGATGGCCCAGGCCGCCAGCGTCGCTGCGCTCAGCGCGAGCGCGGCCGGCAGGGCGTGCCGCGCCCGCTTGGGCTGGGTAAGGGGGTGGGGTTCGTCACATTTCCGGCCTATATGGCCGGTTTCGTGTCCAACCCCCCTGTCGATCATCGTCTCGAAGAAGGCCCGCTCGCGTGACTCGAGGTTGGGGATGGCCTCGCCGACCACGAGGCGCTGGAAGTGCTCGGAGTCCTGGTGAGCCCGATAGCCCGCCTCGTCCGCGTACTGCTCGTAGAGGTAGAAGAGGCGCGGGTCCTCGGGCGAGCGGTGCCCCTGGTAGAAGAGGTTGCCGGGCTCGGCCCGCGACGGCTCGGTCAGCTCCTCGATGATCCGGGCGATCCGCCCCTCCTCCCCCTCGCTGGCGCGCCACAGCGCCGAGACCACGTACGCCATTCAGGCCCCTCCCTTCCGTCCGATGCGATTGCGGAGCACTCCTAGATAATCGATGATCCGGGGTCAAGCCGCTTCCCATCTAGACTCGCGCGCCAATGGACTACGACCAAGCCGACTCCCAACTCGAGTCGCCGGGGGATAACGCCCCCAGAATCAGCCGACGCCGGCTCCTGGAGGGCTCGGCGGCGGCATCGGTCGCGCTGGCGATCGGTGCGTGCGAGCGACGACGGCGACGACGGCGGCGGCATCGCGCGCACGGAGACGGGGCCCCGGACGGAGGCCGAGCGGGCCCGGCTGACCCCCACTCCGGCGTGCGACGACGGCGACGAGCCGACCCGGCCTCAGACCGAAGGGCCCTTCTACTCGCCCGACACCCCGCGCCGCCGGAGCCTGCTGGAGGACGGGGTGCAAGGCGAGCGGCTCGCGCTCGCCGGGGTTGTTGTCGACACCCGCTGCCGCGCGATTCCGCGGGCGCTGCTCGACTTCTGGCAGGCGGACGCGAACGGCGACTACGACACCGAGGGCTTCCGGCTGCGCGGCCACCAGTTCACCGACCGCCGCGGCCGTTACCGGCTGGAGACGATCGTGCCGGCGCTGTACACCGGGCGCACGCGCCACATCCACGTCAAGGCCCAGCGTCCGGGCGGCGAGGTGCTCACCACCCAGCTCTACTTCCCCGGCGAACCGGCCAACCAGAGCGATTCGATCTTCGACGCGGCGCTGCTGATGAACGTCCGCCGCGCGGGCACGGCTCGCCGTGCGACGTTCACGTTCGTTCTGGCCTAGTGTCCTGAGTCGTTAGTTCGCCGCACCTTCCCGGCGTCTGGACGCGCCTGACGGTCGCCGGCGACCTCGCCGTACTACCAAGTACGGCTCCGGTCGCGTCAACCGTCAGCCACGCCCAGCCGCTCGGGAAGCTGATGCCGAACTTCCGACTCAGGACACTAGTCGCGCACGATCAGGATCGTGCCGAGCGCCAGCAACGCGATTCCGAGGATCTTCTCCCAGGTGATGGCGCGCTCCTCGAGGCCCAGCACTCCAATGCGGTCGAGAACCACCGACAGGGCCAGCTGGCCGGCGACGATCGCGGCCGTGATCCCGCCGGCGCCCAGCTCGCGCACCGTGATCAGCGTGGTGACCACGATCGTGACTCCGCCGACTCCGCCGAGCACCCAGTAGTACCAGGCCGGGGACGCGGCGCCCTCGTCTCCCTCGAATCCGCCGGCAAACGCAAACGTGATCGCCAGGACGCAGATCGTTCCCACGACGAAGTTCACCGACGCTGCGCCCAGGCTGCCGACGTACTTCGACAGCACGTTGTTGGCCGGCGCCTGCGTAGCCACGACGCCGCCCGCCGCAACGGTCGCGATCACCGCGATCTCCTTGCTCACTTCGCCTCGAGCCAGTTCTCGCCCACGCCTAGGTCCACGCCGAGCGGAGGATCCATCGCGAACGCGCCGGCCATCTCCCGGCGCACGATCTCCGAGGCCGCCTCCACCTCGCCCTCGGGCCCCTCGAACAGCAGCTCGTCGTGGATCTGGAGCACGAGCTTGGTTGCGAGGCCGGGCGCCCGCAGCTCGTCGCGGCAGCGGACCATCGCCATCTTGATGATGTCCGCCGCCGTGCCCTGGATCACCATGTTCACGGCGAGGCGCTCGCCGAGCAGCCGGGTCTGGCGCTGACGGGAGCGGAGCTCGGGGACCCGCCGGATGCGGCCGAAGAGCGTTGTCACGTGGCCCTCGTCGCGGGCACGCTCGATCGTCTCGTCGATGAAGCGCTTGACCTGCGGGAAGCGCTCCAGATAGCGATCGATGAATTCCTGCGCCTCCTCGCGCGAGATCTGGAGCCGGTCCGCGAGCCCAAACGCGGACAGGCCGTAGACGATGCCGTAGTTGACCATCTTGGCCTTGGAGCGCGTGCCCGGATCCGTCTTCCCGCCGAGGATCGCCTCGGCGGTGGCGGTGTGCACGTCCTCGCCGCGGCGGAAGATCTCCTTGAGCGCCGGCTCGTCGGCGATGTGGGCCAGCAGCCGCAGTTCCACCTGGGAGTAGTCGGCCGAGATCAGGCGGCAGCCGGGCTCGGCGACGAAGCAGGCGCGGATCTCACGCCCCTGCTCGCTGCGGATCGGGATGTTCTGGAGGTTCGGGTCCGTGCTGGACAGGCGGCCGGTGGTGGTGGCCGTCTGGTTGAAGGTCGTGTGCAGGCGCCCGTCGGCGGCGATCAACTCGGGGAAGGCGTCCAGATAGGTCGACTTCAGCTTCGTAACCTCGCGCCACTCCTCGATCGCGGGAACGATCTCGTGCTCCTGACGGATCGCCTGGAGCACCCGGGCGTCCGTGGAGAAGCCGGTCTTGCCGCGTCGCTTCTTCGACAGCTTCAGCTTGTTGAACAGGATGTCGGAGAGCTGCTGGGGCGAGCCGATCGTGAACTCCTCGCCCGCGAGCTCCCACACCCTCCGCTCGAGCTCGGTCGCCTGCCTGTCGAAGCGCTCGCTGATGGCCCGGAGCCGCTTCACGTCGACCTTCACCCCGGCCCGCTCGATCTCCACCAGCACGTCCACGAGCGGCAGCTCGACGTCGTGGAGCAGCCGCGTCAGGCCGTCCTCTTCGAGCCGGTCTCGCTGGCGCCCGGCGAGGAGGCGGGTCAGGACGGCGCGCTCGGCGACGCCGTCGGCGCCGTGGACGCGGGCGCCGAGGCCGGCCTCGGTCGCGAGCTCGTCGAGCGGGTAGCCACGGCGAGCGGGGTCGATCAGGTACGCCGCGACCATCGTGTCGTGCTCGAGCGGGGGCGGATCGCACCAATCGTCGGCCCTCGCGATCGTCTTCCAGTCGTGGGCCACGACGGGACGTCCGTCGCGTGCGAGCGCGAACGCGGCCAGCGTCTCGGCCTCCGCGACCAGCACCTCCTCGCCCGCGAAGGCGGCCACGGCGAGCGGACCACGCGCGGCGCCCTCGATGTCGAACGAGACCTGCCCGGTGGCGGACGCGGTCACCGTCGCCGGCAGCCCATCGACGGCCGGCTCTGCCTCGGCCATCTCGTCCGCCGCGACGGGTTCCTCCGAGACGACCGCCTCCGCCGCGGCCTCCTCCTCCGCGGCCAGCTCCGCCTCGACCTGCTCGGGCTCCACGGGCTCGAGCCCCTCGCCGCCGGCCGCCGCCGCCTCGTCCGGGGTCTCCCCCGGCCGCAGGGCCGCCACCGCCACCAGCTCGCCGTCGAGCGAGCCCACCTCGGCCAGGGCGACCTCGCGCGCCTCGACGTTGACGACCTCCTCCACGCGCTCGGCCGGCGCCGCCTGGTCCTCGCCCAGCGCCTCCTCGAGGCGCTCCAGCGGCGCGCGCAGCTCGAACTCCCGGAAGGTCTCGCGCAGGCGCGAGCGGTCGGGCTCGCGGGCGACCACATGGTCGAGATCGACGGCGACGTCGATATCGCGCTCGGCTGTCGCGAGCACCTTCGACACGCGGGCATCCTCGGCGTGCTCGGTCAGGTTCTGCTTGCGCTTGGCGCCGGAGATGCTGTCGATGTTCGACAGGACGCCCTCGAGGTCGCCGTAGTCCTGGAGCAGCTGTGAGGCGGTCTTGTCGCCGATGCCGGGGACGCCGGGGATGTTGTCCGACGTGTCGCCCTTGAGCCCGACGAAATCGGGGATCAGCTCGGGCGGGATCCCGTAGCGGTCGATCACCGCCCGGCGGTCGTAGACCTTCGTGTCGGTGATCCCGCGGCTGGTCGCCATCACCCGCACCCCCGGCTCGATCAGCTGGAAGAGGTCGCGATCGCCGGTGACCACCATGACCTCGATCTCCTTCTCGCGCGCGCGGCCCGCGATCGTCGCGATCACGTCGTCGGCCTCGTAGCCGGGGACCTTCAGGTTGTCGTAGCCGAAGGCCTCGACCAGCGGGTGCAGGTGGGGCCACTGCTCGGACAGCAGGTCGGGCCGGTCACGCCGCCCCGCCTTGTACTCCTCGTAGACCTCCAGCCGCCCGGACAGACCGGCGTCCCAGACGACCAGCGTGGGCTTCGCGCCGTAGTCGGTGATGATCTTCACGAGCATCGAGGCGAAGCCGAAGATCGCGTTCGTGGGGAAGCCCTTGGAGGTCGCGATCGATTCGGGCAGGGCGAAGAACGCCCGGAAGACGAGGCTGTTGCCGTCGATCAGGAAGAGCTCGCGAGGGGTCTCGTCGGTCACGGCTCAACCCTATCTATCGACCCCCCTTATCATCGGCCCTCTGCCCGCTCCCTCGGCACAGTTCTCGCTCACCCTGCGCGTCGCGCTCCCGCACCGGCCGGGTGGCCTCGTCGGCAAGGTCACGGCCGCCATCACACGACTGGACGGCGCGATCGTCGCGGTCGACACCGTCGACCCCCGCGGCGAGCGCACCGTGCGCGAGATAACGGTCGAGTGCTCGAGCGTCGAGCACCGCGGCCAGGTGATATCGGCCGTCCAGGCGGTGCGTGGCGTCGAGGTCGTCGAGATCACGGACCGCACCTTCCAGATCCACCGCCGCGGCAAGATCCACACCGGCCTGAACATGCCGGTGAAGTCGCGTGACGACCTCTCGATGGCCTACACGCCGGGCGTCGCGAGGGTGTGCTCCGCGATCGCGGAGAACCGCCAGAAGGCGTTCAAGTACACCATCAAGGCGAACACGGTCGCCGTCGTGTCGGACGGGACGGCGGTGCTCGGTCTCGGCGACATCGGGCCCGAGGCGGCGATGCCCGTGATGGAGGGCAAGGCGATGCTCTTCAAAGAGTTCGCCGACGTGGACGCCTTCCCGATCTGCCTGTCGACGAAGGACGTCGACGAGATCGTCGAGACCGTGGTCCGCATCGCGCCCACCTTCGGCGGCATCAACCTCGAGGACATCTCCTCGCCGCGCTGCTTCGAGATCGAGCAGAGGCTCCAGCGCGAGGTCGACATCCCCGTGTTCCACGACGACCAACACGGGACCGCGATCGTCACGCTCGCCGCGCTGATCAACGCCTGCCGGCTCACCGGCCGTAGCATCGAGGGGCTCGATGTGCTGCTGGTTGGCGCCGGCGCCGCCGGGGTGGCCGTCGTCAAGATCCTGATGGACGCCGGCGTCACCTCCATCGTGGCCTGCGACCGCTTCGGCGCGATCCACGCGGGCCGCGAGGACTACGAGGCGGGCTCGATGAACGCTCCCAAGCGCTGGCTCGCGGAGCACACCAATCCCGGCCGGCGCGACGGCTCCCCGCGCTCGTTGCTGGAGGGCAAGGACCTCTTCATCGGCCTGTCCGGCCCCGGGATCATCGACGCCTCCGACCTCGAGCGGATGAACCCGGATCCGTTCGTCTTCGCGATGGCCAACCCCAACCCGGAGGTGCCGCCGGAGCAGGCCGGCCAGTTCGTAAGGGTCATGGCCACCGGCCGCTCCGACTATCCAAACCAGATCAACAACGTGCTGGCCTTCCCGGGGGTGTTCCGCGGAGCGCTCGACGTCCGCGCCCCCGCGATCAGCGAGGAGATGAAGCTCGCCGCCGCGCGGGGGATCGCGGGGACGGTCGAGGACGACGAGCTGGACGAGGACTACATCATCCCGAGCGTCTTCAACCGGGACGTGAGCCGTGCCGTGGCCAGCGCCGTGGCCGAGGTGGCGGCCCGTGAGGCCGCCCCCGAGCCCGAGCAGCCGACCGTGGAGCGTGCGGCGATCGGCTCGTGAAGGTCGCGGTCACAGGGGCCACGGGCACCATCGGCAGCGCCCTGGTCCGGGAGCTGGCCGCACGGGGAGACGAGGTGACCGCGCTGTCACGGGACGCGCAGCGCGCCAGGCAGGCGCTGGGCGTCGAGGCAGCCGGCTGGGAGCGGCCGAAGTCGGAGCCGCCGCCGGCGGAGGCGCTCCGCGGCCGCGACGGGGTCGTGAACCTGCTGGGCGAGCCGCTGGCGCGGCGCTGGACCGACGACGCCAGGCGCGAGATCCGCGACTCCCGCATCCTCGGTACCCGCAACCTGGTGGCCGCGCTGGCGGCCCTGCCGGACGGCGAACGGCCACGCGTGCTCGTCTCGCAGTCCGGGATCGACTGGTACGGGGCGCGTGGCGACGAGCCGGTCGACGAGTCCGAGCCGGCGGGGAGCGGCTTCGTAGCCCAGCTGACGGTCGAGTGGGAGGCCGAGGCGCGCCGCGCCGAGGACTTCGGCGTTCGCGCCGTCACCACCAGGACGGGAGTTGTCGTCTCGCCGTCGGGTGGGGCTCTCGAGAAGATGTTGCCGCCATTCCGCTTGGGGGTGGGCGGCCCGGTGGCCGGCGGGAGGCAGTACGTCTCCTGGGTCCACCTCGACGACGTCGTGGGCGCGCTCGCCTTCTGCCTGTCGACCGAGGCGGCGGGCGGTCCGGTGAACGTCACTGCCCCCGAGCCGGTGACCAACCGGGACTTCTCGAAGGCGCTCGGCCGGGTGCTGCGGCGGCCGGCCGTCGCGCCGGTCCCGGCGCTCGCGATGAAGATCCTCTACGGTGAGATGGCCGTCATCGTGACGACCGGCCGGCGCGCGCTACCGCGGCGCCTGCAGGAGCTCGGCTACGAGTTCCGGCGCCCCGACTTAGAGGACGCGCTGCGAGGGGCGACCGGGCGCTAGTCCGCCGAGCCCTCGCGCTCCTGGATGGCGTGCTGCTCGGCGCGGAGCTCCGCGACGGTCTTGCCGCCGCTGCCGAACGGCCCCTGGAGCTTCCAGCGTGAGTCCCGCTTCGCCGGCCAGATCAGCCAGATGAGCACGCCGATGACCGTCAGCAACAGGCCGAAGGCCAGGCCCAGCTTCTCGCCGTAGCCCTTCCGGGAGGACAGGTACGAGGTCACGATCGCGGACGCCAACCACAGGTAGGTGAGCCAGAGGGCGCGCGCGCCGATGACCGCAAGCTCGAGCTTCATGCGCCCAAGTACGCCTTCTGGACGTCGGCGTTGGTGAGCAGCTTGCTCGATTCGTCCTCGAGCGCGACCTTGCCGGTCTCCAGCACGTAGCCGCGCTTCGAGACGCCGAGCGCGTAGTTCGCGTTCTGCTCCACCAGCAGGATCGTGGTGCCCTGGCGGTTGATCTCGGCGATCGTCTCGTAGATTCGCTCGACGAGGATCGGGGCGATGCCCATCGACGGCTCGTCGAGCAGCAGGAGCTTGGGGTTGGCCATCAGCGCGCGGCCGATCGCGAGCATCTGCTGCTCCCCGCCGGACATCGTTCCCCCCTTCTGGCGCTCGCGCTCCTTCAGGCGCGGGAACAGCGCGAAGACGCGCTCTATGTCCCTGTCGATGTCCGCGCGATCCTTCCGCAGGTAGGCGCCGAGGTCGAGGTTCTCGCGAACCGTCATTCGCGGGAACACGTGGCGCCCCTCCGGCGACTGGGAGATGCCCATCTGCACGATCTCCTGCGGCGGCACCTCGCCGATCTCCGTGCCGTCGAACTTGATCGTGCCCTCGCGCGGGGGCGTGAGGCCCGAGATCGAGCGCAGCGTCGTGGACTTGCCGGCGCCGTTGGAGCCGATGAGCGTGACCACCTCACCCTCCTCGACTCTCAGCGACACGCCCTTGAGCGCCTCGATGTTGCCGTAGAACGTGTGAAGTTCGTTGACCTCCAACAGCGCCATCAGGCCCCGCCCCCGTCCTCGCGCCGCGTGGCGCCGGTCTCGGCCTCCTTCTCGCCCTGCTTGCCCAGGTAGGCCTCCACCACGCGCGGGTTCTTGCGCACCTCCTCGGGCGAGCCCTCGGCGATCTGCTGGCCGTGGTCGAGCACGGTTATGCGCTCGGACACACCCATCACGACCTGCATGTCGTGCTCGATCAGCAGGATCGTGAGCCCGCGCTCGTCGCGCAGCCTGCGCATGAAGCCGGTCAGGTTGGCCGATTCCTGCGGGTTCATGCCCGCCGTCGGCTCGTCGAGCAGCAACAGCTTCGGGTCGGACGCCAGCGCGCGGGCGATCTCCAGCCGGCGCTGGTCGCCGTAGGAGAGGTTCACCGACATCTGCTCGTGCTGGCTCTCGGGAATGCCCACGTAGGAGAGCGTCTCGCGCGCCTTGTCCTCGACGGCCTTCTCCTCATGGCGCACCCGCGGTGTGCGGAAGATCGACCCGAACAGGCCGGCCCGCATGCGAGCGTTCTGGCCGACCATCACGTTTTCGATCGCGTTCATCGTCGCGAACAGGCGGATGTTCTGGAAGGTGCGGGCCACGCCGTCCTTCATGATCAGGTCGGGCCGCCGCCCGGTGACGTTCCGACCGTTGAACGCGATGCGCCCGTAGGTGGGCCGGTAGAGGCCGGTGAGCATGTTGAAGAACGTGGTCTTGCCGGCGCCGTTCGGGCCGATGATCGAGACGATCGACCGCTCGGGGATCTGGAACGTGATGTCCTCGACGGCGACGAGTCCGCCGAAGACCTTGGTGACGTTCTCGGTGGTGAGCAGCGGCGGCCCCGCCAGGCCTCCGTCGGCGCTCGGCCCGGGTGCTGTGGCCGCGTCGTTCATGCGCGCGACTCGTACACCGGCTCGGCGGGGCCGAGTTCGGTCTCACCGGCCCCGACGCCCTCAGTGAGCTCGAGCTTACGTCTTCGCTCGGGGATGAGGCCCTCGGGCCGCAGCACCATCATGATCACGAGCAGGAACCCGAAGATGCCGAACGACAGCTCCGTGAGGTCGAAGTCGAGCCCTACCTTGGACGGATAGTCGTTGAACACGTCCGGGATGAGGTTGTTGTTGATGAACGACAGCACGATCGCGCCGAGCACCACGCCCTCGATCGAGCCGAGCCCGCCCAGGATGACCATGGCGAGCACGAAGATCGAGAACGAGAACTGGAACTGGTCGGCATTCACGGTGTTCAGATATGACGCGATGAACGCGCCGCCCACGCCACCGAAGGCGGCCCCCGTGCCGTAGGCGAGCAGCTTGGTCTTGACCAGGGGCACGCCCATCGAGGCCGCCGCGACCTCGTCCTCGCGCAACGCGATCCAAGCCCGTCCCAGCCGCGAGTCGCGCAGGCGGTAGTTCACGAACAGCGCGATGAACACCAGAGCCAGCGCCACGAAGTACCACGGGTCTCAGCTCGAGCGATTGGAACGGCTCGAGGAAGGGCAGGTCGATCTTGTCGATCGGGGTGATCCCCTGGCGGCCGTTCGTGAGCTGCTGGCCGCGGACCACGAGCTCGTCGCCGTTGATGACGAGGCGGCCGATGATCTCGCCGAAGGCGAGCGTGACGATGGCAATGTAATCCCCGCGAAGTCGCAGCGTTGGCAAGCCGATAAGCATGCCCGCGATCGTCGTGATGACGATCGCGATCAGGATCACAATGAGGAAGTTGAAGTGGATGCCCGGCAGGGTCGAGGCCGGCTCGCCGACGAGCAGGGAGAAGCCCTCGCCGCCCCCCGCGCTGGAGAAGAACCCCGACATGAACCACCCGGCGGTGAGCGCGCCGAGCGCGAAGAAGGCCACATAGCCCAGGTCGAGCAGCCCCGCGAAGCCCACGATGATGTTGAGCCCGAGCGCGAAGCTCGCGTAGGCGAGCGCGAGCGTGGCGTCCTCGATGAAGCCGCCGCCGGACTCCTGGAAGAACGGCAGCACGATCGCCCAGACGACCAGCGCGACCAGGGTCGCCCGGACGACCCACGGGTTCTCGTGGAAGACGGCGCGCACGGCGATCAGCACCCAGAGGACGAACGCCATGAACAGGTTCATCTCGATCTCGCTCGCCAGCCACAGCGTGACCGGCAGGGCAACCGCAAGGGCGATCAGCGTGCGGTTCTCCACGTGCGTCCCGCGAATGGCGGCGGCCGCCGAGCTCATCCCGCCTCCCGCGTCTGCTCACCGAGCAGCCCTTGCGGGCGGAAGACCATGATCATCACGAGGTAGGCGAACACGATCGCCGGCGTCCACTCGCCACCGATCCGGTTGTCCGAGATCTGCTGGATGATCCCGATGACCAAGCCGCCGAGTACGGCGCCCTGCAGGTTGCCGATGCCGCCCATCACCGCCGCGGTGAAGGCGATCAGGCCGGCCTGGAAGCCCTGGAAGAACCAGATCGTGGTCTGATAGAGCGCGTAGATCAGCCCGGCGGAGCCGGCCAGGATGCCGCCGATCAGGAACGTCAGCGAGATCGTGGTGTCGACGTTGATGCCCATGAGCCGCGCGGCCTCCGGGTCCTGCGCCGTCGCCCGCATCGCCCGCCCCAGACGGCTCTGGCTGATGAAGGTGGTCAGCAGCAGCACGAGTGGGATGGTCGCCGCGATCGCGAGCACGTCGCCCTGCGAGACCGAGACGCCGCCGATGTTGAAGAGCTCCTTCTGCGCGTTGATCAGGTCCGGGATGCCCTCCGGCGACCCGCCGATCCAGAGAACGCCGACGTTCTGGAGGATGAAGCTGAAGCCGACCGCCGTGATCAGCGGCGCCAGCTTGGGCGCGTTCCGTAATGGTCGGTAGGCCACCCGCTCGATCATCGTGTTGAGCGAGCCGCTCGCCAGCATCGCCAGGACCAGCGTGAGGAGCAGGCCGAGGATCAGGCCGCCGGTGCCGGTGGCGGCGGTGAGGCCGAGCGTGCCGAAGAGCCCGGCCGATACGAGCGAGCCGATCATGAACACCTCGCCGTGGGCGAAGTTGATCAGCTCGATGATCCCGTAGACGAGCGTGTAGCCGAGCGCCACCAGCGCCCAGATGGCCCCGTTCGAGAGGCCGTCGACGATGTTGTTGCCGAGGCGGGCGAGGCTGCCGTCCTGGCTGATGTCCTGGATGCCGTAGACGACCGGCAGCGCGAGGAGAAGCGCGATCAGCCCGTACTCGCCGATATAGCCACGCACCCGGTCCCAGGTGTTGGTCTTGACCGGTAACCGGGCGGCTTCGGTGCTGGCCTCCAAGATCCTCCCTCGTCGTCCGTGGCGGATTCAATCAGAGACGGGGGGCGGACCGCAAGGCCCGCCCCCACAACTCCAATTCAGGTCGCTTCGATCAGCCAGCCGCGGCCTGGATGGTCTTGTCGAACTCCAGCTCGCCGCCCTTGATCGCGTAGACGCCGTAGTCGGTGATCGTCGTGTCGCCGTTCTCGTCGATGTCGTAGGTGCCGAGCACCGACTTGCGCGCCTTCGTCTGGAAGAGCGCGTCGATCATCGCCTGCTTGTCGGAGCAGTCGCCGCCCAGCTCCTTGCAGGTGTCGAGAACGAGCCTCATGGCCTCGTAGCCGTAGATGGAGTACGGGTCGGGGTTCGGCTCGTTGTACTTGGCCTCGAAGTCCGAGAAGAACTTCTTCCCCTCAGGCGGGTACTCGTCGGGCGACAGCGTGGCCACCGTGCACTTATAGTATTCGCCTGGACGTCCGCCGGGATGCCGCCCTCCTTCGGGTCGGTGAAGCCGGACTCGCATATCCCGTCGGGCCCGTACAGGTTGATGTCCGGCATGCGCCGCGTGCACGTCCTTGAAGAGCTGCACCGCGCCGTTGGCGGTGATGCCCGAGAACACGAAGCAGTCCGCGCCGTCGCTACTTCATCGTTGCCGCCTGGGAGCGGAAGTTCGGCGCCTTCGGGTCGATGCCCTCGTTCGCCGAGGACGTCGAGCCCCATGCTCCTTCGCCGAGCTCTCGATGTTCCGCGCCAGGCCGGCGCCGTAGACCTCCTTGTCGTTGAGGATGTAGAGCGTTCTGGCAGCCCTCATCCTTCATCAGCGACGCCAGCGCGGCGCCCTGGATCGTGTCAATCGGGACGATGCGCACGTAGTGTGCGGTTGCCGGTCGGGTAGAACTTCTCCGGCTCGCCCTCCTCGCGCCCGGCGCGTCCGTGGTCAGGCCCACGTATGTGTTCGCCGGGCTGATCTGCGCGATCCGCCCTCGTTCAGGATCGGAATCGAGATCGCGCTCGCGCCCGAGTTGAACTCGCCGATGTACGCGATCGCCGAGTCGTCCTGCGCGACCTTGCGCGCGTTTGCCGAGGCCGCCTCAGGCGTCCATGTGCCCGCCTGCGCAGTGGAATCGTCGAGCGACGTGTACTTGATCGTGAACTGGCCCGCCTTGCCACCCGCCTGCTCGAGAGCGAGCCTGATGCCCTCGACCATCGCGGTGGTCTGCGGACGAGAGGCGCCCTGAAGCGGGAGCGATGAATAAACGTTGAGTGTGTCGCCGGCTTCTCCCCCACCGCCGCCGCCGTCGTCATCGTCGTCGCCGCAGGCGCTGACGGTGAGTGCGAACAGGGCAAACAGGCAGCTGAGCAGTGCCAGCCATCGTAGTTGCAACATGTCCCTCCCTTAGAGATGGCTCCAACCAACGCGGCATCCTACGCGCGGATAAGGACGTCTGACCACCAGCGCAATGAGGCTTAACGCGGAGAAAATCTGGCCTTCACGGTGCCCGTCCGACGAGCCGCTGGAACTCGAAGCGGCCGCCCCGCAGTCCGTACCGCGCGAACTTCTCCTCGTCGACGTCGCCGGTGGCGCGAACCGCATACATGCCGAGCGGCGAGCGCCGCGTCCGAATGGCGAGCGCCGCCGCGATCACGCGCCCGCGGTCGGGGCCCGCCTGGGCGATTGCGTCCAGCACGAGGCGCATGGCCTCGTAGCCGTAGACCGCCTCCGGGCGCGCGACGTATCGGCCCTCGAGCTTTCGAAGCGCGCCGAAGCAGCCGCCGGCCCCAGGGGGGAGGCGGGAACCGGGCCGAAACGGCGTGTACGCCTCCACCTTCCACGGCGCCGCCGGAATCGGCCGGTCCCGGACCAGCATCCCGCTCGTCGCGAACACGGGGACGCCGGGCATGTTGGCGTCGATCGCCGCCAACAGACGGCCGATTCCCGGGCCCGCCACGCCGGCGTACACCACCGCGTCGGGGTGGTCCTCCGCAAGCGAGCGCGCCAGGTCGGGAATGTCCTCCACGCGGCCGCGGTACTCCTCCACGGCCACCGGCTCCGGCCCGTCCCGGCGCGCGCGAGCGACGATCTCGCCGGCCAGCTCGCGGCCATAGATCTCGTCGTCGAACACGACGCCCAGGCGCTCCGCGCCGCCCGCGCGAATCTGCTCGAGGATCGTCTCGGCCTGGAGAAGGTCGTTGGGGACCAGGCGCAGGAAGTTGCGGGCCTCCGTCGGGTAGTAGCGGGCGGGCCCCGCCCGCGGGCGGCCGGGCGGCGCCCGGGTCAGGCTCGTCAGGCCCTCGCCCGCGGACACCTGGAGGATGCCCGCGTCGTTGGTGATCGGCACCGAGACCGCGGACGCACCGTAGTCGAGCTCGCCCAGGTACGCGATCGTCGTCTCGTCGTCAGCCGCGCGCTCGGCGTTCGCGTTCACGCGGCCGGGGTCCCATAGGCGGTCGCCCGGCTCGGTGGAGTCGAGCCTGACGAGGCGCACCCGCAGACCTCCCGCGCGGCCGCCCGCGTCGGCGAGCGCGAGGCGCTGCCCGGCGGCCACCGCCGCGGCCGCCGCTCGAGACACGCCATGCAGCGGCAGGCTCGTATAGACCGT
This sequence comes from uncultured Thermoleophilaceae bacterium, assembly GCA_963812915.1. Classification (GTDB taxonomy): domain Bacteria; phylum Actinomycetota; class Thermoleophilia; order Solirubrobacterales; family Thermoleophilaceae; genus JACVRW01. Next base: position 202,935 of record CAWEXB010000008.1, read on the forward strand.
CACGGTGCCGCCGGAGATGCGCGAGGTCTCCTCGCTGGGGCCGCGGCCGAGGCAGCCGCCGAGGGCGACGACGGCGGCTAGACAGAGCGGGGCTGCGAAGGCTCGGAATCCCAAACCGAGGATTCTGACGAGGCCGGTTCGAGTGGTCCCTCCCTCGGATCCAGGCCCGCCAGGATCCTCGGTCGGAACCATTATCGTGCCGCCCGTGAGAATCGGCGTGCTGACCGGAGGAGGCGACTGCCCCGGCCTGAACGCCGTGATCAGGGCGATCGTGCGAAAGGGGATCGACCGCCACGGGCACGCGATCGTCGGTTTCCGCGACGGGTGGCGCGGACCGCTCGAGAACGCCTACGAGGAGCTGACGATCGAGTCCACCCGCGGCATCCTCCCCCGCGGCGGGACGATCCTGCGGAGCTCCCGCACCAACCCCTTCGCGCACGACGGCGGCCCCGAGCGGATCCGGGAGAACCTGACCACCCTCCACCTGGACGGTCTCATCGCGATCGGCGGCGAGGACACGCTGGGCGCCGCGGCAAGGCTGCACGGCGACCACGGCCTGCCGGTGGTGGGCGTGCCGAAGACGATCGACAACGATCTCGGCGGAACCGACATGACCTTCGGCTTCGACACGGCCGTGCAGATCGCCACCGAGGCCATCGACCGCCTCCACACCACGGCCGAGTCGCACAACCGGGTGATGATCGTCGAGGTGATGGGCCGCCACGGCGGCTGGATCGCGCTCCATTCGGGCCTCGCCGGCGGGGCCGACGTCATCCTGATCCCCGAGCGCCCCTTCGACATCGAGGAGGTGGTGCGGCTGATTCGCCGCCGCCACTCTCGGGGGCGGTTCTTCTCGATCGTGGTGGTGGCCGAGGGAGCGCTGCCGATGGAGGGCACGATGGAGACGGTCGAGGGCACCCAGGACGAGTTCGGCCACGCCCGCCTCGGAGGCATCGGTCAGCGGCTCGAGCGGGAGATCGAGCAGCGCACGGGCTTCGACACACGCGCGACCGTGCTCGGGCACATCCAGCGCGGCGGCACGCCGACGGCGTTCGATCGCGTTCTCGCGACCAGGCTCGGGCTCGCCGCGGTGGACGCGGCGAACGAGAGCCGGTGGGGAGTCATGTCGGCGCTGCGCGGCACCCGCATCGAGCTCGTCCCGCTATCCGAAGCCGTCGCCAACCTGCGGACCGTGCCGGTCGACGAGTACGAGGCCGCGGAGACGTTCTTCGGCTAGAACGCCGCACCGACCGGCGGGCCCGAGCTTAGAAGCCGGCTGCCTGGTCCTCGCCGGGTGCCGCCTCGCGCCCCAACATCCGATCGACGAACGGCCTCACCAGCACGACCGTGGCGGCGGTGACGACCATCGCCGCCGTGAGCAGAAAGGCGTCGAAGGCCCCGATCCCGAACGCCCAGGCGGCGATCCACCAGACCAGGCCGACGGTGAGGGCGACGAGCACGATCACGCGCCGCCGGTCCTGTCGGCGAGCGCCTTGCGCACCTTCGTCACCGCGTTGAAGGCGCTCTTCATCGTGCGATCCGCGCCCGAACCCTCCGGCGGCAGCATGCCCACCTGACGGGCAAAAGCGGCGCCGTCGTAGTAGGCGGTGTTGCTCACCGTCTCGCCGTCCTCGATCTCGAGGAGGTCGAGGCCGCGCAGCTCGATGAGCTTGCCGGTTGGGTCGATGCCCAGGAACGGCGCGCCGGTGAAGTGGCCGCGCATGCGCCATTCGACGGCGGCCTGCGTCTCGCCCGCGACGACGCGGGTGACCGTGGTCTCGAGGTCGGGCACCGCGGCAAAGAGCTCCAGGAAGAAGTCGACGATGTCCCGGCGACCGCGGAATACCCCGATCGGCACGATGTCGACCACGCAGTCCTCTCGGTAGTGCTCGCCGATCCGGTTGGCGTCGCGGCCCGACAGCGCGTCGAAGGCGCTGCGGGCGTGCTGCTCGACGACCTTGCGCCTGGGGGTTCTGCGGCGGGTCGGCTTGGTCTCGGCGGGCTGCCCCGCCTGTGCGGTGTCCTCTGCCTTCGTCTCGGCCATGTAAAGGCGGACCCTACCAGCGACGTTCCGGCCGGAATCGGACTCAGCTGACGAGCGGGCAGGTGCAGACAAGCGCGTGCGCGGTCAGGCGCGCGTGCCCGGAGCGGCGGCGAGCGCCTCGGCGAGTCCCGCGACCACGTCGCGGACCGCCTCGGCCCCGCTCTCACCCACGGCCCTCACGATGCGGCTGCCGACCACGACCCCGTCGGCCATCCCGGCGACGGCGCGGGCCTGAGCCGGCGTGGAGATGCCGAAGCCCACGGCAACCGGCAGCTCGGTCGCGTCCCGCACGCGCGCGACCGTCTCCTCGAGGCCCGGCGGCAGGTCGCCGCGCTCGCCGGTGACGCCGGTGAGCGAGACGGTGTAGACGAAGCCGCGCGCCGCGGCCCCGATCTCCGCCACCCGTTCCGGCGTCGTGGTGGGAGCAACGAGCGGCACGAGCGCCAGGCCCTCCGAATCGCAGGCGGCGCGGACCTCGCCGGCCTCGTCGTGTGGCAGGTCGGGCACTATGAGGCCGGCCGCGCCCGCCGACGCGGCGCGCAGCGCGAACGCCTCGGGGCCCGCGCTCAGCACCACGTTCGCGTAGACCATGAGAACAACGGGCAGTCGCTCGGCCAGCCCTTCGCAGACGCGCAGCACCCCGTGCGGCGTGGCGCCCGCGGTCAGCGCGGCGGTGGCCGCCGTGTGTATCACGGGGCCGTCGGCGAGCGGGTCGGAGAATGGGATGCCGAGCTCGATCACGTCGGCGCCGGCGTCGGACGCCGCGACGCCGGCGGCAAGCGACGCGTCGAGATCGGGAAAGCCGCCCATGAGGTACGGCATCAACGCCGCCGCCTTGTCGTGCCGGGCGAAGGCGGTGGCGATGCGCCCCGTGCCGGTTGCGGCCACGCTCATCCGGCGTCGCCCCCGAGCTCGAGCACCTCCGCCAGGTCCTTGTCCCCCCGCCCCGACAGCGTCACGAGGTCGAGCCCGGTAGACGGGTTTCGGAACAGCCAGGCCAACGCGTGCGCGGGCTCGAGCGCGGGCAGGATGCCCTCGAGCTCGGCCACCTTGCGGAACGCCGCGAGCGCGTCGCCGTCCTCCACGGCCACGTACCGCACGCGCCCGGTGTCGCGCAACCAGGCGTGCTCGGGGCCCGAGCCGGGATAGTCGAGACCGGCCGACACCGAGTGTGCCTCCAGGATCTGGCCCTCCTCGTCCTGCAGCACGGCGGACATGGCGCCGTGCAGAACTCCGCGCGCCCCCGTCGTGAGCGGCGCGGAGTGGCGACGGGTCTCTAGTCCCTCCCCGCCGGCCTCGACCCCGATCAGCTCGACCCCGGGATCTTCGACGAAAGCGGCGAACGTGCCGATCGCGTTCGAACCGCCGCCGACGCACGCCAGCACGCGATCGGGCAGCCGACGCGCCTCCTCGAGCACCTGGGCGCGCGCCTCCTCGCCGAGGGTGCGCTGGAGGTCGCGCACCAGGGCCGGGTAGGGGGCCGGGCCGACCGCGGAGCCGATCACGTAGTGGGTCGTCCTCACGTTGGTCACCCAGTCGCGGATCGCCGCCGACACCGCCTCCTTCAGCGTCCGCGCCCCGGCGTCCACGCCCACGACCTCGGCGCCGAGGAGATCCATTCGCTGCACGTTGGGCCGCTGGCGGCGCATGTCCTCCGTGCCCATGTACACCACGCACTCGAGCCCGAGCAGGGCGCACGCCGTCGCCGAGGCAACCCCGTGCTGGCCGGCGCCCGTCTCGGCGATCACCCGCGGCTTGCCCATCCGCCGCGCCAGCAGCGCCTGGCCGAGCGCGTTGTTGATCTTGTGCGAGCCCGTGTGGGTCAGGTCCTCGCGCTTCAGCCACACCTCGCCGCCGGCGAGCTCCGACAGGCGGCGCGCGTGGTAGAGCGGCGTCGGCCGGCCGACGTAGTCGCGCAGAAGCCCCGCCAGCTCGTCCTGGAACGCCGGGTCGGAGCGCGCCGCGAGCCACTCCCGCTCCAGCTCGTCCAGGGCCGGGATAAGCGTCTCGGGCACGTAGCGGCCGCCGTAGGGGCCGAAGCGCCGCGCGAGAGACGGGGCGCTCATACGGAGACGCGGTCGGCCGCTTCGACCGCGCGGAAGAAGGCCGTCAGCTTCGCGGGATCCTTCCGCCCGGGCGCCGCCTCGGTGCCGCTGGCGGTGTCCACGCCAAAGGGTCGGGCGGCGGCGATCGCCTCACCCACGTTGTCGGGATCGAGGCCGCCGGAGAGCACGACGGGGGGCTCGCCTCGGTGTTGCCGCGCGAGCTCCCACGCGAACGTCTCGCCGGTGCCGCCCGGGGATCGCGGCGAGTAGGCGTCCAGCAGGTGGAAGTCCGTATGGAAGCGCCGGAGGTCCTTGACCTGAGCGGCGTCCCGGACGCGCGCGGCCTTCATCACCTTGCAGCCCGTGCGACGCGCGGCCTCCCGGCAATAGGCCGGCCCCTCGTCGCCGTGCAGCTGGAGGAGCGTCAGACCGGAGCGGTCGGCGGTCGACGCGACCTCGTCGAGCGTCGCGTTGACGAACACGCCCGTGAGCTCCAGCCTGCGGCGAAGCTCGGCGCCGATCGCCTCCGCATCCTCTATCGCGCACCTCCGCGGGCTGCCCGGCCAGAAGATCATCCCGAGCGCCCAGGCGCCCAGGTCGGCGGCCCGGCGGGCGTCCGCCGGGCCGGTTATGCCGCAGATCTTCACGCGGGTCACGCCCGCGTATGGTCGCAGCCCCGCGTCTACGGCACCGGCAGAAGACCCCCGCCGCCGTTGCCGTCGGGCTGCTGGGACTGCGAGCTTGCGAGGTCGTCCGGTCGCTCGGCGAGCTCGACCCTCGCCGTCTCCCGGTCGTCGCCACGATAGTACTCGACCTCGATGGTGTCGCCGGGGTTGTTGTCGTCGATCGCCGCAGCCACGTCGCTCGAGTTCTCGACATCCTCGCCGTCGACCTTCACGAGCACGTCGCCGCCGGCGCCCGTGGCGTTGCCCTCGCTACCGCGCAGGCCGGCGTCGTCCGCGGGACCGCCCTCTACGGCCTGCTGGATCAGGGCGCCCTGGTCGACGGGGAGGTCGAGCTCATTCGCGACGTCCTCGTCCACGTCCGCCATCGTCAGCCCGAGGTAGGCGCGCTCGATCTCGTCGCCCTGGCGCAGCTCGGGCAGAAGCGACTTGGCGGTATTGATCGGGACCGCGAAGCCGATCCCCACCGAGCCCTGACTCGTACCGCCGGTCGCGATCTGCGAGTTGATCCCGATCACCCGGCCGCTCGCGTCGAGCAGCGGGCCGCCCGAGTTGCCGGGGTTGATCGAGGCGTCGGTCTGGATGGCGTTCCGGATCTGGAAGCCGTTCGGAGCGGTTATCTCGCGCTGGAGCGCCGAAACGATCCCGGTGGTGACGGTGCGCTGGAAGCCGAATGGGTTGCCGATCGCGACCACCTGGTCGCCAACCTGCGCCTGGGAGGAGTCGCCGAGCGGCATCGCGACCAGGTTCTCCACGTCGTTCGGGTCGATCTTCAGCACCGCGAGGTCGGTGGATTCGTCGACTCCCTGCACCTCGGCGTCGACGGCGTCGCCGTTCTCGCTGAAGCTCACCGTCACGCTGTCGGCGCCCGAAACCACGTGGGCGTTCGTGAGGATCGTGCCGTCCTCGTCGACCACGAAGCCGGAGCCGGTGGCGGTCCCCTCGTTGGGCGTGCCGAACAGGGACTCCTGGCTGCTCACGCCGTCGGCCTCCACGAAGACGACGCCGCGGGCCTCCTGCCTGTAGATATCGCGAACCGTACGGGCCTCACCATCGCCTTCACCCGCCGTTGTCTGCGTGATGGGCGCCTCCCGGACGACCGTACTCGAGTCGCCGGTGTCGATGACGTCGGTAGCTATGAGGATCGCGCCGAGTACCAGCACGACCAGCCCGCCGAGCAGGCCGGAGAGGATGTTCGCGATCGGGGTATTCATGCCACCTCTTTCTAGGGAGGGAACCTTAGAGTCGAGTAAATCCTGGCCGTCGGCGCGCCCGGACGGCGCCCTTTGCCGCGAGCCTTACGGGCGCGGGCCGCCGGGCGGAATCGCGAGCAGCCCGCGCAGCCGCCCGCGCAGGCCGCCGCGGGCCGTCAACTCGCGCCGCAGGGCCCGGCGCTCGGGCGCGCCCGGCGCCGCGGGCGAGCGCGGGTCGTAGCGGTGGGCGCGCAGCGCTCCCGCATACGCGGACGACGCCGGCCCGGCCGCGCGCCGAAGCCGCCGCTCGAGTCCGAGTAGGGTCGTGGCCGCGGGCATCTCCCAGCCCAGGCGCACGAGCGCCCGCCGCAGCTCGCGGAGCTGGGCCTCGGCGAGCTCGCGCGGGGTGAGCCCGCGGAGCCGGAAAATGCGCAGCCCCACGACGAGGCCGGCCGCCGCGGCGAGCAGCAGCACCACCGCCGGGAGCACGGGAATCACCCACCCGGCGCCGCCGCCGTCGCCGGACGCGCCGGGGCCGCCGCCGGCGCGCTCGGACAGCGCTGACGAAGATACCCGCTGACCCACCTCGCCGGCGTCGGCGCGCGCGGCACTCGTGGCGGCGAGCCCGCTCGACTGCGACTCGGCCGGCGCCGCCGTGGGCGTCGGATCGAACGGCACCCAGCCGATCCCCGTGAAGTACACCTCGACCCAGGAGTGGGCGTCGAGGTCGCGCACCCGGTACTCGCCGGTGTCGCGATTGTACGAGCCGGGGGAGAAGCCGGCCACCACCCGCGCGGGGATCCCCACCATGCGCAGCATCAGCGCCATAGCACCGGAGAACTGCTGGCAGTAACCGGCCTCCTCGCGGAACAGGAAGTCCTCCAGCGGAAGGGCCGCGCTCGGGACGCGCTCGCTGTAGACGTAGTTGCGCTGGAGGTGTCCCTCGACGGCCTTGACCGCCTCGTAGCCGTTGGGGACGTCGTCCGTGAGCTGCCGGGCGAGGTCGTACGTCCGCTCGTAGCGCGAGCTGCGGAGGAGCCCCTCGGCGCCGTCGGAGGCGGTGTCGGAATTGCCGCGCAGGCCGGCGTGCACGATCGTGCCCTCCACGTCGGCCCGGGAGCGCCCCGCATCCCCCAGCCTGCCCACGCCCTCGATCGCGCTGGTGCCGGGCGCAGGCAGCTCGACCGCCGTGTAGCTGCCGAGGTCGTCGGGGTAGCCCTGGACGGCCGAGCGCATCTGGGCCTGGGTCGGATCGGGCGCATACGTCTGAATCTCGTAGCTGTCGCCCTTCTCAAGCGCGTCGGCCTGAAGCACCCCGCTGCCGTCCGAGAACAGGGTCGCGTCGACTCCGTCCGCGGCGAACGCGTTTCCGGCGGTCACCAGTAGGTTGCTCGCCAGGGAGCGGACCGTGAAGCGGATCTCCTCATACCAGTCCGGATTTACCTCGAAGAGGCTCCACCTGCCCCGTGGTGGGCGCGTCGGCAACTCGTCGCGGAGATCGGTCGTGGCGTGGCTCTGCGTGCGCACCCAGCGGAAACCATCGAAGCCGTCGAGCACCTGCGCCTTCCAGTAGTGCGGGCGGTCGGATCTCACGTTGAGCAGCGTGGTGCCCTCGCGCGGCCAGTCGAGCGGGCCGTACTGGTGGTTCCAGTCGAACGTCACGGCCTTGCCGCCGCCGAACAGGTTCCAGCTCCGGTAGTCCCACCAGGGGCGCTCGCCGTCCAGGGCCGCCGCGAGCGGCAGCGAGAGGAGCCCCACGCCGGCCACCACCGCCGCGCCGAGCGCCGCCTCGCGCCGCGGCATGCGCGGCAGCCACAGCCAGGCAGCCACGAGCAGGAGCAGCACGAAGCCACGCAGGAGCGGCCGGCCGGGATCGTGCTCGGTCACAGCCGTTCCGTACAGCAGCAGGAGCACCACGAGCCCCGCGAAGCGCAGGATCGGCGCGGCCCGGCGCGCCGGCCAGAAGGCGACGGCCGCCGCGATGGCGAGCAGGAACGGGGCGCCCAACAGGATCGTGCGCCGGATCCACTCGTCGGGCCCCTCGTAGGGCCACTCGACGCTCTCGACGCCAGCGAGGCCGCGGTCGAGCCCGTCGAAGAGCTCGCTCCAGCCGCTCGGCGCGAGCAGCCGAGCGGGCAGGCCGGCCGCCATCAGTCCGAGCCCGAGGGTGACCAGCGCGACGACCGCCGCGAGGGCGTGCACGGCGGGGCGCGGAATCGGCGCACGGGCCAGCAGCCCGAGCGCGGCGGCCCCGCCGACCGCGACGAGCGTCACCAGCAGCGTTCTGCCGCCGGGAGCGTCGACCACGAGCAGAGCCCAGTGGGCGGCGCCGAAGGCGGCCAGCGCGGCGAAAGCCGCCAGGCGGATCGGAAATGGATCGCGCATCGGGCTCGCGGCCCGGGCGGTCGGGCGCGCGGAGGCCGGTCCCGCCGGCGCCGGGCGCGCGACCAGGCCGCTCACGCGGCGACCCCCCTTCGCACGCGCTCCAGCAGGCAGCCGGTGCAGCCCGCCACCTCGAACGCCGGGCGTATGCCGGCCGGTGGGGTCGGCGTGACGATGTAGCGGGCCCCCGCCGGCAGGCGCTCGAGCGCCCGCGGCGCGGCGCGCAGGTCGGCGGAGGTAACCCAGAGGACCGCGCCGCCGCGGGGGCCGAGGGCCGAGGATGCCGGCGGCCCACCCTCATCGACCAGCGCGAGTCGAAGGTGCACGGCGGGCCAGGCGCCCATGTCGTGCTCCACCTCGATCGGGCGGCGCTCGGGGGGGAGGAGAATCGCGCAACCGCCGTGGCGCGCCAGCCACACGCACAGCGACGCCGCGGCCCGCACCGCCTTGTCGAGCGCCTCCTCGCTCGCCGGGGCCGACGCGTCGAGCACGATCAGCGGGGCGGAGTCGAGCTCGGCGACCAGCCGCCGTTCCAGCATCTCGCCGCGGCGGGCCACGGTCGGCCAGTGGATGCGCGACGCGGGGGATCCCTCGCGGTACGGTCGCAGCCCGTCGATCTCGAGCTCGGCGGCCGAGGCGTCGAGTCGCCGCCCCGACAGCCCCGGCTCGGCGCCGCGCCCGCCGCGGTCCCCGGAGCCCGCCCCGCTGCCACCCGGCGCCGTGACCGGCTCGATGCGGGGCAGGACGACGACCTCCTCCCCACCGTCGCCGACCAGCTCGCGCACGTACAGTCTGAGCGGATCGCGGATCACCAGCCGACCGGGCTCGAGTATCCGGCGCCCCCGGCGCGAGAAGCGGACGTTGATCCGCAGGCGGCGGGACCAGCGGCCCGCTATCGGCACCGGCCAGCCGAGCAGGGGCTCGAGCAGCTCGCCGCCGGGCGGCGGCAGCTTGCCGGTCTCCATCTCCACGCGCAGCTGGTAAGGGTCGTCCTCCACGATCGTGTGCGGCCCCGGCTGGCGGGTAATCGTTGCGCCCTGCGCCGCCAGGGCGACCCAAACGATGGCCGCCGCCGCCAATACGATCAGGCCCACGCCCGGCACGTACAGCGAAGCGGAGTCGAACGTGCCCCCGGCGAGGCACAGCGCCAGGCCCAGCAGCGCCGTGATGATCGGCCGGATCATCGACCGAGCCTCAGAGCGCGGGGACCCGCTCCAGCGCGTCGCGCACCACCGCCGTCCGCTCGTCCGCGCTCGAGCCCGGAGCCAGCAGCAGGCGGTGGCTCAGCACCGTGGCCGCGAGCTTCTGCACGTCGTCCGGGAGCGCGTGGTCGCGGCCGTCGAGGGCCGCCAGGGCCTTCGCCGCCTGGAACAGCATGAGCCCGGCGCGCGGGCTCGCTCCCAGCTCCACGCGCGGGTCCGCTCGCGTCGCCTCCAGGATCGCCACGACGTAGCGGCGCAGCGGCTCGCTGCCGTGGACGGTCCCCGCCGCGGCCTGGGCTGCGAGCACCTCGGCGACGTCGGTCACCGGCTCCAGGTCGAGCACACGGTCGCGTTGGGCGTGGTCCAGCAGCATGTCGCGCTCCTGTTCGGCCGACGGGTAGCCGAGCGAAACGCGAACCATGAAGCGGTCGAGCTGCGCCTCGGGCAGCGGGTAGGTGCCCTCGTACTCGATCGGGTTCTGGGTGGCGAGGACGAGGAACGGTCGCGCCAGCTCGTGCGTGTGCTTGTCGACAGTCACGTGCAGCTCCTGCATGCACTCGAGCAGCCCGGACTGGGTCTTCGGCGAGGCGCGGTTCACCTCGTCCACCAGCACGACGTTCGCGAACACCGGCCCGGGCCGGAACTCGAAGCGGTTCTCGCGCTGGTTGTAGACGTTCGTGCCGACGACGTCGGCGGGAAGGAGATCGGCCGTGCACTGCACGCGGGCGTATTCTGCGTCGACGGAGCGGGCCAGCGCGCGGGCGAGCGCGGTCTTGCCGACCCCGGGGTAGTCCTCGATCAGCACGTGACCCTCGGCGAGCAGCGCGACGAGCAGGTCGCGCAAGACGTCGTCGGGCGCCTTCACGGCCCGCGCGATGTTGTCGCGCACGCGCCCGCAGAACTCCGCGACCTGCAGTGGGTCGAGCTCAGGCGCAGTCGCCATAGCGCTCCATGGTAGGGATACGGCCCCTTCTGCCTAGGGGTTCCCGGGTCACGCTTGAGTGGGCTCCTCCGAGCGGGTGAGCTCGCGGACGGCGGCCTCGGGATCGGGTGCCCGCATCAGGACCTCGCCGATCAGCACCGCGTCCACGCCAACCTGCTCGAGCTCCTCGATCTGCCAGCGGTCCTGGATGCCCGACTCGGACACGACCACCTTGCCGGCGGGGACGTCGGCGAGCAGATCGAAGGTGCGCTGGATGTCGACGCTGAAGTCCTCGAGGTCGCGGTTGTTGATTCCGATCACGTCGCAGTCGATCTCGAGCGCGCGCTCGAGCTCCTCGTCGTCGTGGATCTCCACGATCGCGTCGAGGTCGAGGTCGCTCGCGAGGCGGTAGAGGGATGCGAGCTCCCGCGTCTGCAGCGAGCCGACCACGAGCAGCACGGCGTCGGCGCCGGACGCCTTCGTCTCGTAGAGCTGGTAGGGGTCGATCGTGAAGTCCTTGCGCAGGATCGGGAGCCACGTCGCGGCGCGCGCCTCGTGCAGGTCGGCGAGCGAGCCGCCGAAGTGGGCCTCCTCGGTGAGCACCGAGATGGCCGCGGCGCCGCCACGCTCGTAGGCGCTGACCACGTTCGCGCAGGCCGCGCCCTCGCGGATCGCGCCGGCGGACGGCGAGCGGCGCTTGTGCTCGGCGATCAGCGACGTGCCCGGCCGCGACAGGGCCTCCGAGAACGGGCGCCCCTCGCGCCCCGTATCGGCCTCCCGCTCGAGCTCGGCAAGCGGCCGTTCGCGCTTTCGCCTCGCGACGGCGTCGCGGGTCGAGTCGACCAGCTCCTCCAACCGCGGGCTCATGGAGGGGCGCTCCCGCCCGTCTGCTCGAGCCAACCCTCGAGCACCGCTCGCGCTGCACCCGAGTCGATCGACTGCTCCGCGAGGCGTGCGCCCTCCTCGAGCGACGCGGCGCGGCCGGCCACGTAGATCGCCGCGCCGGCGTTCAGCACGGCCAACGAGCGCTCCGTGCCGGGCTCGCCGTGCAGCACGCCGCGCAGCACGCGTGCGTTCTCGTCCGGCGTCCCGGCGCCCACAGCGCCGTCCGGCACCTGCTCGAGCCCTGCATGCTCCGGCGTCACCGCGTAGGTCTCGAGCCGGCCTTCCCTCAGCTCAACCACCCGGGTCGCCCCCGAGACCGAGAACTCGTCGAGGCCATCCTCGCTCGACACTACCAGGGCCCTGTCGGTCCCAAGCTCGCCCAGAGCGGCCGCCATCAGCTCGAGCTTGCCCGGGTCCGACACGCCGATGACCTGCTGACTCGCCCCGGCCGGGTTCGTGAGCGGGCCGAGGAAGTTGAAGATCGTCCGCACGCCGAGCTCCTTGCGCACGGGGACTACGTGGCGCATGGCCTGATGGTGAAGGGGCGCAAACATGAAGCCGAAGCCGACGCCGTCGATACAGGCCGCTATCGCCTCGGGCTCGAGGTCGATCCTCCCTCCGAGCGCCTCGAGCACGTCCGCCGAGCCGCACTGGCTCGTGGCGGAGCGGTTACCGTGCTTGGCGACCCGGCAGCCCGCCCCGGCGGCGACGAACCCGGCCGTGGTGGAGACGTTGAACGTCGGCCGGCCCCCGCCCGTGCCCGCCGTGTCGACGAGGTCCTCGCCCGCCTCCACGCGCACCGCCAGCGCGCGCATGGTGCGCGCCAGGCCGGCCACCTCGTGCACGGTCTCGCCCTTCGCCCGCAGCGCGATCAGGAACGCCGCCGACTGCGCCTCCGAGGCGTTTCCCTCCATGACCTCGACGAGCACGCGGGCGGCGTCGTCCGAGCTCAGGTCGGCGCCGCTCGCGAGCCTGTCGATCGCGTCTGTCAGAACGGGGTTAGGCAAGGAAATTTCGCAGCATCCGCTTGCCGTCGGGCGTCAACACCGACTCCGGGTGGAACTGCACTCCCTCGACGGGAAGCTCCCGGTGGCGCAGGCCCATGATCACGTCGCCCGAGTGGGCGGTGGGAACGAGGTCGTCGGGCAGCTCCGGCTCCACGACCAGCGAGTGGTAGCGACCCGCCGTGAGCGGAGACTCGAGTCCCGCGAAGATGGTCTTGCGGTCGTGCTCCACCTCGGCGGTCTTGCCGTGCACCGGCTCGCCGCGCACTACCCGGCCGCCGTACGCCGCGGCCAGCGCCTGGTGGCCAAGGCAGACCCCGAGCACCGGCACGCCCGCCTCGCCGTAGCGTCGGATCGCCGCCACCGACAGGCCCGCCTCGGCCGGCGTGCATGGGCCCGGCGACACGATCACGCGATCCGGACTGCGCTCGAGCAGCTCGGGAACGTCGTTGCGGACGACCTCGACCTCCGCCCCAAGCTCGCCCAGGTACTGGACGAGGTTGTAGGTGAACGAGTCGTAGTTGTCGACGACGAGGACGGAGCTCACGGCCAGTCCCCCTGCGCGCACGCGAGCCGCAGCGCCTCGAACACCGCGTGGGCCTTCGCCTCGGTCTCGCGCACCTCGTAGTCGGGATCCGAGTCCGCCACGATGCCGCCGCCGGCCTGAACGTAGACCTTGCCGTCCTTGACCAGCGCCGAGCGAATGTAGATGCAGGTGTCGAGGTCGCCGGTGTACGAGAGGTAGCCCACGGCGCCCCCGTAGGCCGCTCGCTTGACCGGCTCGAGCTCGTCGATGATCTGCATCGCGCGCACCTTGGGCGCGCCCGACAGCGTGCCGGCCGGCAGCGAAGCACGCAGCGCGTCCATCGCGCCCACCCCCTCGCGCAGCGTCCCGGACACCGACGAGACGATGTGCATCACGTGCGAGTAGGTCTCGATCGCCATCAGCTCGTCGACCGACACGCTGCCGTACTCGCACACCCGCCCTAGGTCGTTGCGTCCCAGGTCCACGAGCATCACGTGCTCGGCGCGCTCCTTCTCGTCGGCCAGCAGCTCGCGGGCGCGGTCGATGTCCCGCTCGGTCGAGCCCGCGCGCGGGCGGGTGCCGGCAATCGGTCGCTGCTCCACGTGGCGGCCGGAGACCTTCACGAGCGACTCCGGCGATGCTCCGGCGAGCGCGAAGTCCTCGAAATCGAGGAAGTACATGTACGGGCTCGGGTTGATCGCCCGCAGCCCGCGGTAGATCGAGAAGGCGTCGACGGGACAGTTCGCGGTCCACCGCTGCGACGGCACCACCTGGTAGACGTCGCCCGCCCGGATGTACTCCTTCGCCCGCTCTACCGCGCTGGCGTATCCCTCGGAACCCAGGTTGGAGAAGAACTCGGGAGGCTCGCGGCGGCCGCGGTCGGCGGCGGGCACGGGTCCCCGCAGGCGACGGCGCACCTCGACGATCGCCGCGACCGCGTCTTCGTAGGAGCGCACGAGGTCGTCGTCGCAGAGAACGTTCGCGAGCACCGTGACCTCGTGCCGCAGGTGGTCGAAGGCGAGCAGCAGGTCGGTGACCATGAGGGCCAGCTCCGGCACACCGGTGTCATCCAGATTCGGCGGGCCGACCGTCGGCTCGGCCGTGCGCACCAGGTCGTAGCCGAACAGCCCGACCGCCCCACCCGCGAACGGCGGCAGCCCCTCGAGCGGAGCGATCCTGTAGCGCTCGAGCTCTTCCGCCACGAGCGCGTAGGGGTCGGGGTGGTCGCCGCGGCCGAGCCGGATCACCGCCCGCGGCCGGAGGCCGAGGAACGACCACCGCCCGACCCGCTGGCCCTGCTCCGCCGACTCGAGCAGGAACGACGGTCCACCGCCGCGCAGCTTGAGATATGCCGACACGGGCGTCTCGCAGTCGGCGATGAAGGTGTGGCGGAGCGGCACCAGCGTGTGCTCGCGCGCGAGCTCGCGCACCTCGTCGAGGCCGGGAGTGAGCTCGAGCGTCGCGACCTCGTCGGCGACGACGGTGGAGATCTCGTTCAAGAGCACGGGATTCTAGGTGCCGCCGGGCTCCTAACCCGTGCATTCCCTTGCCGGCGAAGGCCACCCGCCGGCGCAGGACTCGAGCGGTGCTAGCGTCCCCGTCCGCCTCGCCTTTCGAACGGACCCTCAGCCCGTTGAGACGACTCTGGCTTATCGTTGCTGTCTCGCTCACCGTCGCGGTCGCTCCCGCGGCCATGCCGGCGCGAGCCGGCGCGGCGGAGCAGTCCGCGGTGGCCCCCTGGATCAAGCTCGAGCTGGAGCGCGATCGCCTCGCATCGCACCAACCCGCCGCGCGCTTCCCGGGAACTCGCCCACGTGAGCAGAGCGATGTACCTCGCGGCGCTCGCCGGCGGGCGAGCCCGAGACGACGCCGTGGCCGGAGCGGCCTCCACCGTGTTGGTCCACTTCTATCCCGACGAGGCGGGCAGCATCGACGCCCTCGCCCGTGAACTCGCCGACGTGAACAGCCGGGCCTTCGCCGGCGGGCGCCTCGTCGGACGGCTGCTGATCGCCCGCGCGAACTCGGACGGGTCGGACGCCGTCTGGACCGGAAGCCCCCCTACCCAACCTGGCTCTTGGGTACCCACTCCTCCTGCTTTCACCTACCCGCCGCTGGAGCCGCTGGCCGGAACCTGGCGGACCTGGAACCTTCAAGACGGGTCGCAGTTTCTCCCCGATGCGCCGCCCGTCTACGGCAGCGCCGTTCCTCGCCGAGGTCGACGAGGTATACGAGGTATCGCTGACCCTGACCGCCAAGCAGAAGCGCATCGCCGACTACTGGGCGGACGGAGCCGGGACCGTGACCCCACCGGGCCATTGGAACCGCATCGCACTCGATGACCTTGGCGCCGCGCAGTTGTCGACCCTCCGCGCGAGCCTGCTGTTCTCCGCGCTCAACACGGCGCAGGCCGACGCCTTCATCGCCTGCTGGGACGCCAAGTACGCCTACTGGACGCTGCGCCCGGTGACCGCGATCCGCCGGCTGCGCGATCCCGCCTGGCTGCCATACATCGTGACTCCGCCCTTCCCCGCCTACGTCTCGGGCCATTCGACCACGTCGGCCGCGGCCTCGACGGTGCTCGCCGCCCTCTTCCCGAACCGGGCCGGCAAACTCAGTGCGATGGCCGAGGAGGCCGCCGATCTCGCGCCTGTACGGCGGCATTCACTTCCGCAGCGACAACGAGGCCGGGCTCGAGCTCGGTCGCCGCGTGGGGGCGGTCGCCGTCCAGGCCTACCACCTTCGGTAAGGCGCGTCGCCGTCACGAGCGGCGGCCGTTCAGCTCCGCGAACGCGTCCGCGAAGCCGAGCCCGCGCGAGGCCAGCAGCACCCCGAGGTGGTACAGCACGTCGGCCGCCTCTGCCGCCACCCGCTCGTCGCCCTCCTCGCTCGCGGCGCGGGCAACCTCGCCGGCCTCCTCGCGCACCTTCTCGCCGATCCGCCCCGGGTCGGCGAGCAGCTCGACCGTGTAGCTCCCCTCCGGGCGCTCCACGCGACGCTGGTCGATCGTGCGCTCGAGCGCGGCCAGGGCCTCAGCGGGAACCGGCTCGAGCTCACCGTTGTGGAAGCAGGTGCGCTCGCCCGTATGGCAGGCGGGGCCGGCGGGCTCGACCAGGGCGAGGATCGCGTCCGCGTCGCAGTCCCAGCGGAGCTCCCTCACGCGCTGGACGTTGCCGGACGTCTCCCCCTTGTGCCACAGCTCCTCCCGCGAGCGCGACCAGAACCACGTCTCGCCGCTCGCGCGCGTGCGCTCGAGAGCCTCGCGGTTCATGTACGCGAGCGTGAGCACCTCGCCCGTGCGCGCGTCCTGCACGACGCAGGGCACGAGCCCCTTCTCATCGAAGTGGATCGCTTCCACCCGATCGATTCTGCCAGGTGCCACTAGCCGCTCCGGATGGGCAGCTTGAGGAACTCGTAGACGGCACCGATCGCGTCGAAGCCGAGCTTGCGGTAGAGGTGCTGCGGCCAGTCGGAGGCGTCGGTGAGCAGGAAGATCGGCTCGCATCGCTCCGTCGCGGCGGCCTCCGCGGCGGCCAGCACCGTCGCGCGGGCGTACCCGCGCCCGCGGTGCGCCTCGAGCGTCCCGACCTCGTCCACCTGGGCGACGGTCCCGTTCGAGTAGAGCCGACAGGAGCAGCCCGGCGCCTCGGCCGGCGCGGCGAAGTCGCGAGCGGTCGAGGCGCGGGCGAAGCGGTCGTCCATCCCGGCCAGCTGGCGGACGGCCTCTTCCTGCCAGCCGAACGGCTGCTCGCGACGAAACGCGGCGAGCACGACCGCGCCGCGCTCCCTGCTCACCTCGGCGGCGAGACCCGCCTCCGGCGGGCGGTCGGGCGGGCGACGGCGAACCATCACCAGCAGCCGAGACGCATTCCAGCCCTGCGCGGTAAGGGCGGGCGCGAGACGAGCGCCGAGCGCCTCGTCGTGCACCACCAGCTTGCGATGGGCGACCGTCGCCAGCAGCTCGTCAGCCTCCGCCAGCAGCGCCGCCGCGCTTGGGTCCGGATCGTCGACGCGAATCGCGTTGAGCTGCCACACGAGCGGCAGGCTCGGGGTGAGCAGGGCGACGCCGTGAGGGGTGCGTCGGGGCTCGTCGCAGACTCGCTCCCCCGTCTCGCGCAGAAAGGCCTTGACGCGCCCGAGCGCGGTCACTCGATGCCGAGCCGGTCGAGCAGGCCGTCGTCCCGCCGCCAGCCCTTCCGCACCCGCACGCTCAGATCGAGGTGAGCCCGCCGGCCGGTGGAGCGCTCGATCTCCCGCCGGGCCGCGGTGCCCACGGCCTTGACCATGCGACCGCCGGCGCCGACGAGGATCCCCTTCTGCGACTCCGTCTCGGCCCACACCCGGGCCCGCACGATCAGCAGCCCGTCCTCGCGCTCCTCGAGCTCGTCAATCTCCACCTCCACCGCGTGCGGCAGCTCCTCGCGCGTGCGCCGCAGCACCTGCTCGCGAACGAGCTCCGCGAGCCGAACCCGCTCCGGCAGGTCGCTCGTCTCTTCGGGGGGATAAAGGAACGGACCCTCGGGCAGCAGCGAGACCAGATGCTCCACGAGCTCCGGGACGCCCCCGCCGTCGAGCGCGCTGATCGGGAACACATCGGCGTCGAGATCGAGCTCCGCCGCCTCGGTCAGCGCCGCGAGCGTGCGCGCGCGGTCGAGCCGGTCGACCTTGTTCACGGCGATCACCGCCGGGAGCCCCACGTTCCGCACCGCGCGGGCGGTGAACCGATCGCCGGGGCCGATCGCCTGCTCGCCGTTTAGCAGGAGCAGCACGGCATCGGCCTCCGCCAGCGCCCGCTCGACCCGCGCCTGCATCCGCTCGGTGAGGGCGTCGCGAGGCCGCTGCACGCCGGGGAGATCGACCAGCACGAGCTGCCAGTCCGGGCGGGTGGCGATGCCGCGGATCTCGCGCCGCGTGGTCTGCGGCTTGTCCGAGACGATCGCCACCTTGCCGCCGACGATCCGATTCACGAGCGTGGACTTGCCGGCGTTCGGGCGACCCGCCACAGCGACGAAGCCCGCTCGGGTCACAGCCGCTCGAGTACGCGCGCCTGAAGAGCAAGCATCTCGCCGTCGTCGGTCTCGTGGTCGTAGCCGCAGAGATGGAGCACGCCGTGGACCACGGCCTGCACGGGGTCCTCGGTGTGCTCGGGGCAGATCACCACGTCGCCAAGCTCCCGCGGGCCCGCGATCACGCCGGCCTCGTCCACGGGGAACGAGAGCACGTCGGTCGGGACGTCGAGGCCGCGGTGCTCCCGGTTGAGCCGCCGGATCTCGTCCTCGCCGACCAGCGCCACCGCCAGGTGGCCGTCCTCGACTGCCGCCGCGGCCAGTGCGGCGAGCGCCGGACGTCGCAGCGATTCCGGGGCGCGGATGAGGTCGAGTTCGATCAGCCCTGCTGCCGGCGCGCCTCGCGCAGCGCGGGGGCGCGCGTCTCCGCGTACTCGTTGTAGGCGGCCACGATGCGCTGCACCAACTTGTGCCGCACCACGTCCTCGCTCCCGAACCGCACGAACTCGATCCCCTCGACCCGCTTCAGGATCTCTCCGATCACGACGAGTCCCGAGGACTGGTCCTTGGGCAGATCGATCTGCGTGATGTCGCCCGTCACGACCATCTTGGAGTTGAAGCCGAGCCGGGTGAGGAACATCTTGATCTGCTCCTGGCTCGTGTTCTGGGCCTCGTCGAGGATGATGAAGGCGTCGTTGAGCGTGTTGTGGGTCACTAGGAACTCGTCGGTGACATAGAGCGAGTCTGCGGCGGCAACCTGAATGCAGACCGTCTCCGCCTCCCCGGCGGGCTCGATGCTCTCGACGAACCGCATCGGCCGACCGCCACCCTGCCGTCGATAGACGTCGCGCTTGCGCGCAAGCCGGAACGGCTCGAGCCGGCTCGGTAGGCGAATATCGAGCACGAAAGCGTCGGAGCGATGGTGGACCGGCCGGCCGTTCGCGCGTCCGGGCGGACGGCCGGCGGCCACGCGTCTCCTGCGGTACGCGACGCCCCCGAGAGACCGGGTCAGGAAGACGACATCGTCCGCCAGCCGCTCCGAGGAGGTCGAGTACTGGATCCGGCACGTGCGGCCACGCTGGGTGACCGGGCCGCCGTCGCTGTCGAGGAGCCCCTGTAGGACGGCGAGGCGTACATCGGGGGAGTTGTGGAGATACGGATCCGGGACGAACTTCGTGTTGGAGCGCGTTCCTGCCAGGCAAAGCTCGCGGAGCGCGACGGTGACCGGGTTGGACACGATGACGCCGCCGCGATGTCCCTCCAGATGACGGAGCACATAGTCGACGCCGCTCTTGCGTCGGAGCTCGATTCCGGGGAGCGCCACCTCGAGCGCTGCGGCAAGCTCGGGATCCGCGGTCGTGAAGCTCGGTGTCGTCGACGTGGTCAGGCAGCCGTCGCCGAGCAAGAGCCCCAGGGCGTACGGATCGAGCGGAACGTCGCGCGGCTCGAACTCCACCGGCGAGCTCACCAAGGGAAGCTCGAAACGATGCTGATGATGGCGCCGCAGGCGTCCGAGCATCTCCCGCGTCTCGACCACCCGCCCGCTCTTCCCATGCTTGCGATCGTCCGGCGTCGTGACGAACCAGAGATGCTCGTCGCAGCACACGGTGGACGCTCCGTCCTGCGCGCGAACACGGAAGATCTGTCGGCGGCCCTGCGGGTACACGCCTAGCACCGGGGTCGGCCGACCGTCAGACCCGATCACCAGGTCACCAACACGGAGAGACCCGATCGCGCGGAATCCCGCCGGCGTGAGCACCTGCCGATCGAGCGGTTGCGCTCGCCCCCGCATAAACGCCAGCGGCGCCACCTCGATCACGCCCCGCTCCAGGTGCTGGTTCACCTTGTCCGGCTCGAGCATGTCGTAGAGCGCGTCGAACAGCGGTCGCAGGTACGGGTCGACCTTCGCGGCGATGTCGCCCGGCAGGAAACCGAGCCGCTCGCCGGCCTCGACCGCCGGGCGGGTCAGCACGATCCGGCTGACCTCCCGGCGCGACAGCGCCGCCACCGCCATCGCCACGGCGAGAAACGACTTGCCCGTGCCCGCGGGGCCGATGCCGACGGTGATGGTGGAGCGGCGGATCGCGTCCACGTAGCGCTTCTGGTTGACGGTCTTGGGGGCCACCTTCGTGCTGCGGTGGCGCCAGACCACGTCCTCGAGGATGCGGCTCGGGCTTTCGTGACGGTCGAGCGCGCCGCCGATCGCCTCGATCGTGCCGGGCGCGATGTCATGGCCCTGCTGGACGAGGTCGGTCAGCTCGCGAACGACGGTGCGGCCCATCGCCACGTCCTCGTCCGAGCCGTCCAGGGTGAGCACGTTGCCACGGAGGAAGACCTCGCAGTCGAGGTGCTCCTCGAGCGTCTTCATGATCGCGTCACCCGGGCCGGCAAGCTCGGCCGCAACCTCGTTGGGGAGCTCGAGCTGCGTGCGCACTAGGGGGAGAGGGCCTCCTTCACCGCCGCGCTCACGCGCCTGCCGTCCGCGCGGCCCTTCACCTTCGGCATCACGAGAGCCATTACCTTGCCCATCTCCCTGGGTGAGGAGGCGCCCGACTCCGCCACCGCGTCGCCGACGATCGCGCCGACCTCCTCGTCCGAGAGCTGCTCAGGCAAGTACGAAGCGATGATCTCGGCCTCCCGCTCCTCGGCCTCAGCGAGGTCCTGCCGGCCCCCGCCGCGGTAGGCCTCGGCGGCCTCGAGGCGCCGCTTCCGCTCGCGCTGGAGCACCTCCACGTCCTCACCGCCGTTCTCCTTAGCGGCCTTCTGGAGCTCGTTCGCGATCAGGCGCAGCGCGTTAACGCGCTCCTTCTCGCCCGCCTTCAGGGCGTCTCTCACGTCATTCTGGACCTGCTCGAGCACGGACAACGCTCCAAGTGTAGGAGCACCGCAGGATCGCGGGGCGAAATCGGCGTCGTCAGTCCGGCAGGATCGCCACGACCCGCGCCGGGGCGGCGCCCGCGCCCTCGAGTCGGAGCGGGAAGCAGGCCGCCTGGAAGCCGGTCGCCGGCAGCTCCCCGAGGTTCACGAGCCGCTCGATCTGGCAGTAGGCGAGGTCGCACTGGTGGGCCGCCCAGAAGATCCCCGGCTCGTCGCGCTCGAGCGCGGCCTGCGCCTGCAGGTGGAGCGGCCCGTCCCAGCCCCAGGCGTCGATCCCCATCACCCGCACGCCGCGCTCGTACAGCCAGCGCGTAGCGCTGGCGGTGACGGCCGGCCCGAGCGCCAGGTAGCCGAGCTCATCGAGGAAGGCGTCGCGGCCGGTTCGGACGAGCACGATGTCGCCGTCCGCAAGCCCGTGGCCGATGCGTGCGAGCTCGGCCTGAAGGTCCTCCACGTCGACGGCCTCGCCGTCGCCCTTCGCGCTCATGTCGAGCACCACGCCGGGCCCGAAGAACCAGTCCAGCGGGAGCTCGTCGATGGTCTGTGCGCGCTCGCCCTGGATACGCGAGTTGTAGTGCCAGGGAGCGTCGACGTGGGTCGAGTTGTGCGTCCCGAGGCGCGTGAACGTCTCGACCGCCCAGCCCTCGCCGTCACGCAACAACCGGGACGGGACGCCCAGGAGCGCCTCGATCTGACGCGCTCCCTCGGTGTGATCCGAGTACTCGATGTCGGTGCGGAGCGGCTCGGGCGTCTCCGGCGGGCTCTGGCGGATGGGGGCGGAGAGGTCGACGAATCGCATCGAGCGAGGCTATCCGCTGAAGAGCATCGCACTCCAGCCGTGCGCGCTCACGCTCCGCCGCTCCCGAAACTGCCCGAACGCCTCCGCGACCTCGTCCGCCTCCTCCTCGAGCAGCCCGGAGGCGATCAGCGTGTCCGGCCGGTCGACCATCAGCTCGGCCACGCGCAGCAGCAGCGGACGCGTGAGGTTGGCGGTGACGGTATCGGCGGGTGGCGGTGGGCGCTCGCGAAGGTTGAGCCGCTCGATTCGGTCTAGCTCGACCTCGTTGGCACGGGCGTTCGCGCGGGTGGCGTCCAGTGCGGCCCGCTCGCTGTCTACGGCGATGACCGGCGCGAACCCGAGCTTCGCGGCCGCGATGGCAAGGACACCCGAGCCGCAGCCGAGGTCGGCGAGCGACCCGCTCGGCTCCCGCTCGATCAGGAGCTCCAGGCACAGCCGCGTGGTGGGGTGCGCGCCTGTACCGAAGGCCTGCCCCGGGTCGATCACCAGGTCGACCGCGCCCGGGCGCGGCTCGGTCCAGGGCGGACGGACGAAGAGACGATCGCCCACGAGAACGGCCTCGTGGAAGCGCTTCCACCGCTCGCCCCAATCCGCGGCGACGTCCCGGCCGCTCACCTGCACGCACACCCCGGCCACCTCCGCCTCCCCGATGGGCAGCACCGGGAGCTCGCCCGGGGCACCGTAGATCGCGTATTCGACGAAGCCCTCGCCGTCGACCTGCTCGACGCCCGAGGGAGCGAGCTCGAGAAGGGCGGCGAGCACGCGCTCGGCGTCGTCCACCGGCGCGCGGACTGCGATCCTGATCAGCGGAAGGCCCGCTTCAGCTTGCCGACGAGGGACTCGGCGGCGGGCTCGCGCAGGTTTTCGTCGGTCAGTGAACCGCGGAGCTCCTCGAGCAGCTCCCGCTGTCGACCGCTGAGGTTGCGCGGGATCATCACGTTCAGGACGACGCGCTGATCGCCCCGCCGGCCGCGGCCGATCGCCGGCATGCCGCGCCCGCGGAGGGTGACCACGGTCCCCGGCTGCGTGCCGGACGCCACCTGGATCTGCTCCTCGCCGTCCAGCGTGGGCACGCTCACGGTGGCCCCCAGCGCGGCGGCCGGCGCCGGCACGTCGACGACCGTCACGAGATCGTTGCCGTCGCGCAGAAAGCGTTCGTCCTCGGTCACTCGCACGAGCACATAGAGGTCTCCGGGCGGGCCTCCACGCTCACCCGCGTGTCCGCGCCCCGCGAGCCGGATCCGCTGCTCGTCCGCGATCCCGGCCGGCACATCCACCTCCAGCGTCCTGCGCACCGCTCGGCGGCCACGGCCGCCGCACTCCCGGCAGGGCTCCTCCGGGACGCGGCCTTCACCGCCGCACACGTCGCAGGCCTGCTCGCGGACGAGCTGGCCGAAGGCGGTGCGTGTCACCGCCCGCACCCGGCCCGCGCCGCCGCAGCGCGAGCAGGTCTCCACCGGTGTGCCGGGCTCGGCCCGGCTGCCGCCGCAGCGCTCGCACGTATCGACCAGGTCGTACGCGATATCGACCGTGGTCCCGCGGGCGGCCTCCTCCAGCGAGACCTCGACCGCCACCGCCACGTCCCCGCCCTGTACGCGGCCAGGGCCCCGCCCGAAAGCGGCGCCGAACGGGTCGCCGCCGAAGAAGGCGTCGAAGATGTCGGCGAAGGAGCCGAAGCCCTGGGCGCTGGAGGCGAACCCGCGGGAATCGAGCCCCTCGAACCCGAAGCGGTCGTATGTGGCCCGCCGCTCGCCGTCCGACAAGATCTCGTAGGCCTCAGCCGCCTCCTTGAACTTCTCCTCGGCTTCGGGGTCGTGGCTGTTGACGTCCGGGTGCAGCTCGCGCGCGAGCGCGCGGAAGGCCCGCTTGATCTGCCTCTCATCGGCGTCACGGGCGACGCCGAGCACGTCGTAGGGATCGCGTCTCATTCGTCGTACACCTCGGCCACGAAGCGCGACAGCTCGCGCGCCGCCTGGCGCACGGAGATGATCGCCTGCGGGTAGTCCATTCGCAGCGGCCCGATCACGGACACGGCCCCGAGGTTGCGCCGGGCGAGACCGTAGTTGGCCGCCACGAGGCTCAGCGAGCGCAGCTCGGGTGTCACGTTCTCGCTGCCTATGCGCAGGTAGACGCTCGGCTCGGTGAGCGACATGCGCAGCACGCCGAGCAGCGCCCGGCGGTGCTCGAGCACCTCGAGCAGGGCGCCGATCTGCGACAGCTCCTGGAAGCGGTGCTCGGCGAGGAGCCGCGCGGCGCCGTCCATGAAGAGGTTGCTCTCGGCGGTGCTCTCGAGCTCGGTGAAGGCGGCAGCGAGCGTGGCGAGGAAGCCGCTCTCGCGGTCCGAGAGCTCGCCGTCCGTGAGCCGCGCGGACAGCATCCGCGAGCCGACGTCGAGCCCGCCGAGCGCCTCGTTCAGGTAGCTGCCCGCCCAGTCGACCAGCCCCCGGTCGACCGGCTCGTCATAGGAGATCACCCGCTTGGTCACGCCCCCGGTCGAGGTGATCACCACCACCATCGCGACCTGTGGCTGGAGCAGCAGGACCTCGACCCGGCGGATGGTTGCGGTCTCGATCGGCGGGGCGGTGACGAGGGCGAGCAGGTTGGTGACCTGGGACAGCTGCTCGCTCGTGGCACGCATGGCCTCGTCGACCTCGCGCCGCATCGTCGAGAGCTCGAGCGGCCTGCGGGGCACCGGCAGGCGCCCCTCGGCCAGGATCTCGTCGACGTAGATGCGGTAGCCCCGGTCGGTCGGCACGCGTCCGGCCGACGTGTGTGGATGCTCGAGCATGCCCCCCTCCTCGAGCCGCGCGAGCTCGCCGCGTACGGTCGAGGGGCCCCAGGGCACGTCGTCGAGCTCTGCGATCCACTTCGAGCCCACCGGCTGGTCGAGCTCGACGTGCGCCTCGACGACCTTCCGGAGGATGAAGCTTTGGCGGGAAGTGATCTCCACGCCACTGAGGGTATCCGCGTTTGGCCCGGGTCCCCGCCTACCGCGTTTCCAGCTCGGCCTCGGCGTTCCGGATGATCCGCTTGCCGCCCTGCTCGGCCTCGGTGTCGATCACCGCGCGGCCGTCGCGCTCCTCCTTCACGCTGCCGGTGACCGTGATCTCCCGCTCGGGGAAGCCCATCCCGCGGAACTGGACCGACAGCCGCTTCAGCGCGCGCGGGTCGCCGCCGGCGGCGTTCACGTTCGCCCGGGCCACCTGGGCCATCGTGTAGAGGCCGTGCAGGATGTTCCCCGGGAGGCCCACCTGCTTGGCGAACTCCGGGTCGATATGGATCGGGTTGAAGTCGCCCGACGCGCCCGCGTAGCGGTGCGGGAGGTACTTGTCGGGCGTGACCTTCAGCTCGATCTTCACGAGCTCCCCCTGACGATGTTCGTCCAGGTGCCGCGCACGACCTCCTGACCGTCCTGGTTTCGCGACACGGACTCGAACACGTAGAAGCCCATCCCGCCCCTCTCGGAGATGTCCTTCACCGAGGTCTCGGTCGTGACCGTGTCTCCGGCGCAGACGGGCTCGCCCCAGACGAACTCCTGCGAGCCGTGCACCATCATCGCGAAGTTGACGCCCACCTCCGGATCGAGCACCGCCGGCCCCACTGACCCCGCCGAGTAGACGACGGCGAACATCGGGGGCGCGGGGACGTCACGGAAACCCGCCTCCCTCGCCTTCGCACGGTCGAAGTAGATCGGGTTGTCCTCGCCGACCGCGTGGGCGTACTCGCGGATCTTCTCCTTGCCCACCTCGTACTCGAAGGGCGGGTACTTCTTCCCCTTCGCCTTGTCATCAACCGGCACGGCGCGGCAGATTAACCGAGGGCTGAGGCGGCGCGCCCTACCCCCCGGGAGGACGCACCGCCGCAGTTGCTAAGTGCTAAGCGGCGTCGCGCAGCGCCTGTGCCTCGGCGAGGGTGGAGAGCTTGCGGAGCGCGGCCTCCTCCACCTGGCGCACCCGCTCGCGGGTGATGGCGAACATCTTCGCCACCTTGTCGACCGTCTGCGGGTCCTCGCCGGCGAGGCCGTAGCGGAGCACCAGGATGCGCCGCTCGCGGTAGGGAAGGTGCTCGAGCACGGCGTAGAGGCGGTCGTTCGTCAGCGACTCCATGGCCGCGTCGAAGGGCGACTGCGAGGCCTCGTCGGGGATGAGGTCGCCGAACTCCGCGGCATCGGCGTCGGTGCCGACGGGCTTGTCGAGCGAGACGAGCGGCTGCGCCGCGCGCATGATCACGTCCGCCTCCTCGGGATCGACACCGGCGAGCAGTGCGATCTCCTCGACGGTCGGATCGCGGTCGCCGACCGCCTCGAGCTTGCGCTGGGCCCCGTCGAGCTTCTTGAGGGTGTTGTCGATGTGGATCGGGATCCGAACCGTGCGGGCCTTGTCGGCGATGCCGCGGGAGATCGCCTGGCGGATCCACCAGGTGGCGTAGGTCGAGAACTTGAAGCCCTTGCGGTAGTCGAACTTCTCCACCGCTCGGATCAGGCCGACCGTGCCCTCCTGAATGAGATCGAGAAAGGGAAGACCCTGGTTGCGGTAGCGCTTGGCGATCGAGACCACCAGCCTCAGATTGGCGCGGGTCATGTGGTCCTTTGCCTCGAGGTCGCCACGCTCGATGCGCTTGGCGAGCTCGAGCTCCTCCTCGGCAGTCAGGAGAGGGGTCTCCGCGATGCCGTCGAGGAACTGCTGAAGGGAGTCGAGGGTCGGGTCCGGCGCAGGTTGGGGGGTAAGCGTATCCGTGGTCACGGCATCAAGCTACGACGGCGTCCTAAGGGCTCTCTAAATAAAACTCGCCGAGCCGGCGCGCATCATCCGTTGCCGTCTCCGGACAGCTCCAGGACGGCCAGGAAGGCCTCCTGGGGCACCTCGACGCGGCCCAGCTGCTTCATGCGTTTCTTGCCGGCACGCTGCTTCTCCAGCAGCTTGCGCTTGCGGGTCACGTCGCCGCCGTAGCACTTCGCGATGACGTCCTTGCGCACGGGCCTGACCGACTCGCGGGCGATGATCTTGGAGCCGATCGCCGCCTGGATCGCCACCTCGAACTGCTGGCGCGGGATCTGCTTCTGGAGCCGCTCGGCGATGGCGCGGCCCGCCGGATAGGCCTTGTCGCGATGGACGACGATGGAGAGCGCGTCGACCTTGTCGCCTGCGAGCAGGATGTCCAGCTTCACGAGGTCGCCTTCGCGCAGGCCGATGAGCTCGTAGTCGAGTGATGCATAGCCCTTCGTCCGCGACTTCAGCTGGTCGAAGAAGTCGAGCACGATCTCGGCCAGCGGAAGGTCGTAGTGAAGCTGCACTCGCTCCCGGGAGAGGAACGCCATGTCCACGTGCGTGCCACGACGCTCCTGACAGAGCTCCATCACCGCCCCCACGTGCTCCCGCGGGCACAGGATCGTGGCGCGGATGTAGGGCTCCCGGATCGAGGCGATCAGGGCGCGGTCGGGCATGTCCGACGGCGAGTGGACCACGATCTCGCTGCCGTCGGTGAGCGTGACCTCGTACTCGACGTTCGGCGTCGTGGCGAGCAGCTCGAGGCCGTATTCGCGCTCGAGGCGCTCGCGCACGATGTCCATGTGTAGAAGGCCGAGGAACCCGCAGCGAAAGCCGAAGCCGAGCGCCTGGCTCGTCTCGGGCTCCCAGCTGAGCGCGGCGTCGTTCAGCGACAGCTTCTCGAGCGCATCGCGAAGGTCCGGGAACAGGTCGGTCTCCACCGGGAACAGGCCGCAGAACACCATCGGCTTGATCTCCCGGTAGCCGGGCAGCGGCTCGCTGGCCGCGCCGGCCTTCGTGGTGAGCGTGTCACCCACCCGCAGCTGCGAGACGTCCTTGATCCCGGTGATCACGTAGCCCACCTCCCCGGCGTGGAGGACGTCGACCGGCGTCATCTCGGGGCCGAAGAAGCCGATGTCGTCGATGTCGGCCTGGGTGCCGGCCTGCATGGCGAGGATCGCGTCGCCCTTCCGCAGCGCGCCGTCGACCACCCGGACGTACGCGATCACGCCCCGGTACTGATCGAACTCGGAGTCGAAGATGAGCGCACGGGCCGGTGCGCCGGGGTCGCCCTCGGGCGGCGGGATCCTCTCGACGAGCGCCTCCACCAGCTCGGTCACCCCCTCCCCGGTCTTGGCGGAAAGGCGGATCACCGCCTCGGGATCCTCGCCGAGCAGCTCGCCGATCTCCCCCGCCACCCGTTCCGGCTCGGCGCCCGGGAGGTCGATCTTGTTCATCGCCGGGATCAGCTCGAGCCCGGCGTCCACAGCGAGATACGTGTTGGCGACGGTCTGAGCCTCGACGCCCTGCGCGGCGTCGACCAGCAGCAGCGCGCCATCGCAGGCCGCGAGCGATCGCGACACCTCGTAGGTGAAGTCCACGTGCCCCGGCGTGTCGATCAGGTTGAGGCGGTAGAGCCTCCCGTCACGGGCCGTGTACTCCACCCGGACGGCCTGCGCCTTGATCGTGATCCCTCGCTCGCGCTCGAGGTCCATCGAATCGAGCAGCTGGGGGCGATGGTCTCGCGGGTCGACCGCGCCCGTGAGCTCGAGGATGCGATCGGCCAGCGTGGACTTCCCATGATCGATGTGGGCGATGATCGAGAAGTTCCTGATGTTGCCAGCGGGAGCCGCCATGCGGCTCCGAGTATGGCGATGGCTCACGAGATGACTGATTCCGAACGCGCGTGCGGGGCGCCCGGCCGGGCCGAGTGTCCACGCGTTCGACCTTTCGCCTTGTTAGCGGCTGCGGGTCATGAGCAACCGCCTGATCTGGTCCGCCTCGGGCACGCGCAGCGCCCACACCGCTCCCGCGTAGACGAGGACGCCGGCCGCGATGCCGCCCAGCACCGACACCGCCTGTGCGACGAGCGAGCGGCCGAGCGCCGCGTCGAGCCCGTACCAGACCCCATAGGACAATGCGCCGAGCGCCGCGGCCGCGACCAGCATCCGGAGCGCCGCAGAGAGCGTCCGGGCCCCTTCGATGCCACCGAGCTCGGCGCGGAGGATCCAGCCCTGCGCCACGCACATCGCGATCGTGCCGGCCACCGTCCCGATCACGATGCCGGCGATCTCGAAGGGACCGTAGAGGAGCGCCGCGAGCGCGACGTTCACCACCAGGTTGAGGCCGGCGAGCGCGGTGGTCGCCCAGGGGCGCTGGAGGCTGAAGAAGGTGCGCGAGAACAGGAGGCTGACTCCCTGGAAGGGCAGCGAGATCGACCACCAGAACATGGCGGTGGACGTCAGGTCGGTGGCCTCCTCGCCGAACGCCCCGCGCTCGTAGACCAGGCGAGTGATCGGCTCGGCCAGCACCGCCATCAGCACGGCGCTCGGGATGAGCAGCAGGCAGATCTGGCGCACGCCGCCGGCCATCGTCCGGCGCAGGTCGTCGCGCGCGCCTCGGGTGGCGAAGCGGGCGAGGGTCGGGAAGAGGATCGTCGCGATCGAGATCGAGAACAGGCCCTGGGGCAGCTGGTAGATGCGGAAGGCCTTGTCGATGGCCGCCGGCGCCTGGTCCGAGACGAGCGTGCCGAAGAGCGAGTTGATCAGCAGGCTCAGGTTGATCAGTCCGAGCGCGATCGTCACGGGCAGCATCAGCTTCAGCACCCGACGCACCCGCTCGTCGCGCCAGTCGAGCCGGAGCGTCAAGCCCCCGCCGCGGCCGCGCAGCCAGGGCAGCGGAAGCAGGAACTGCACGACCGTTCCGGCAAGGATCCCGATCGCGTAGGCGTAGATCTCGTCCTCCTCCGGCAGCGTCGGAACCAGCCCGACCAGCGCCGCGATGATCACCAGGTTCCAGGCCACCGGCGCCAGCGCGGGCACGGCGAAGTGCTCGAACGAGTTGAGCATCCCGACCACCAGCCCCGACAGCGCGAGCAGCACGACGATCGGGAACATGAGCCGGGCGAGGTTGACCGTCAGGTCCTTGAGCGCCGGGTTGTCGTCGAAGCCCGGCGCGAACACCGACATCAGCGGCTCGGCGAGCAGAACGAACAGCGCAGTGGCCGCCCCCAGGACCAGCAGGATCAGGAAGAAGAGGCTCGAGGCGATGCGGAAGGCCTCGCGCCGCTCGCCCCTCTCCAGCAGCTCGGTGAAGACGGGGATGAACGCGCCCTGGAGCGCCGAGTCCGCGAACAGCGCGCGCACCAGGTTCGGCACCTGGAAGGCGATAGTGAACGCTGACATCGCGCCGGTCACACCGAAGTAGCTGGCCGCGACGACCTCGCGCACCAGCCCGAGGACCCGCGAGAGGCCGGTTGCGAACGAGAAGAAGGCGGTGTTGCGGGCCAGCCGGCGAGCGTCGCCGTGCCGCTCGGGAGCGTCGGTGCTCACGCGCTACACTGGGCCTCCGCCGCGCCGCCCGACGGTCGCGGCGTCGGTGCGTCTATGGCCAACATTCGTTCACAAGAAAAGCGGATCCATCGGGCGGAGCGCGAGCGCCTCGAGAATCGCCGCCGTACCTCTCAGGTGAAGACCTGGTTCCGCAGGCTCGAGTCCGCCGTGCGCGACGGCGACTCAGGACGCGCCGATACCGAGCTACGCACGCTCGCCTCTCGGATCGACAAGGCCGTGAAGTCCGGGGCGTTGCACCGCAACAACGGTGCGCGCAAGAAGGCGCGCGGGGCGCGGATCCGGTCGCGCCTCTCGTAGCCGGACCTGTTGCTGTTCCCCGCGCCGGCGCGCGCGGTGGCTCCCCCCGCGGCGCCGGCAGTCGCTCAGCCCGCGGCGCGGGCGAGCGCCAGCGAGAACGCCGTGTCCTCGTCAAGCTGAACGTCGCCTCCGCCGCGAAGCTCGACCTCTAGCTCGGCGAAGACGGACAACGCGCGCTCGAGCGCCGCCACATCCGCCTTCTTCGCCCTCGCGACGGTCTTCTTGGCGAGCCAGGGCGGCGCCCTCAACGCCTCTCCGACCTTCTGCTCGGGCATGCCGGCGTCGAGCATCACGGCTGCGCGGTGCACCTCGCGGAGCCGTCGGGCGATCGGGAACACGAGCCTGCCTGGGCGCTCGCCGTGTGCCTCGAGCTCCTCGGCGAGCGCGAGGGTGGCGCGGAGGTCGCCCGCCACGAGCGCGTCGGCCAGGTCGTATGCCTGTGGCGCGGCGTCGCGGGCGGCGAGCCGCTCCACGTCACCCGGGCTGGCGGTCCTTGCCGGATGGAGCGCCAACGCCAGCTTCTCCAGCTCGCGGCTAAGCCGCTGCTGGCTCGTCCCCACGAGCGCCACCAGCTCCTTGGCCGCCTCGCCGTCCAGCTCGATGCCGAGCTCGCGTCCGCGTTCGATGCACCACTTCGGCAGGTGCCAGGGCTTCGGCGCCCTGTACTCGCGCACCTCGCCGCCCGCCTTCTCGACCGCGGCCCGCAGTTGCTTCGGCGCCTTGCCGCGGACGATCAGCACGAGCACGGTGTCGGGCGGCAGGCCCGCCAGGGCATCCTCCACCGGAGCAAGTGCGCCGGCCTTCCAGGCGCCCGCATCGTCCACAAGCAGGTAGCGGGTTCCGGGGTCGAAGGTCAGGGCGGCCAGGGCGGCGGCGACCTCGGCCGGCTCCGTAGACCCCGCGTCGAACGTCTCCAGCCCGCCCGGGCCGCGCTCGTCTTCGGCCCGCCGGCGAACGCGCGCGCGCCAGGCGTCGATCTTGGCGTCGTCGTCGCCACACACGAGATACGCGGGCTTGAGGTCGGCCACAGCCGGAGTCTATGAGGCTCGCTCGTCGTCACCGCTCGGTTGAGACCACCGCCTCGCCGCCGTCGACGCTGACCGTGACTGTCCCCTCGCGGTCGGTCCGATAGGTGCGCACGCCGGCCCGCTCGAGTGCGGCGAGAGTGGACGGTGTCGGGTGCCCGTAGGTGTTCGGACCGACCTCGATCGCGGCAAGCTCGGGCCGAAGCCGCTCGAGCACCTCGGGGAGGCCTGGGTCGGAGCTCCCGTGGTGAGGCACCTTCATGGCGTCGACGTCGGGGAGATCGAGCGGCAGCAGGGCCTCGCTCTCGGCGTCCGCGGACAGGAGCAGGTCGAAGTCGCCGGCGCTCACAACGGCGACCACCGCCCTCGGGTTCGGGTCCTCGGGCAGCGGCCCAGGTGGCCGCGCGGGCGGAGAAAGGACGGCGATCCGCAGGCCGCCGGCCCGGATCGTCATCGGCGCCACGGCCGGAACCCGGCGCACGTGGAGGCGCGCCGCCTCCGCGAGGACGGTCCGGAAACCGGAATGACCGGCGCCGTCGCCGCCGTCGAGCAGCAACTCGACGGGGTAGCGGTCCAGCACGTCGGGCAGGCCACCGTGATGGTCACGCGAGGCGTGGGTGGCCACCACCACGGAGAGCCGGCGCACGCCCGATCGCCGAAGGAGGCGCACCGTCCCGGCCTCCGGCGGACCGCCATCGAAGAGTACGGCGGTGCCGTCTGGATGTTGGATCAGCGTGCTGTCACCCTGGCCGACGTCGAGGAATCGGACCGTGAGCTCGCCGGGCGCCCCGGGCCCGGACATCAGCCCGGCGATCGGCAGGGACATCGCGGCAACCGCGGCCATGGCGATGGCAAGCCGCTGGGCGCGCGGCCGGCGGCGCCAGTTCGCGGCCAGCTCCTCGGCTCGCGGGCGGAGCACGCGGCCCGCGCGCGCCAGCACCGCTGCCGCCGCCACGAGCAGCGCGTAGGCCCCGATCACACGAGCCGGCGAGCCAAGCGGCAACGCGATCTGCCCGCCGGGCACGTCCGCAAAGCGCTCGGCCAGAACTGTCAGATACGCGACGGGGAGGCGCGCGAGCGGACCCAGCGCATCCGCGACGACGCCCGCCGGCGGCAGAACCGGCGCCAGCTGGCCCAACCCCGCCTTGACCATCCCCAGCCACATGGCGGGAGCGACCGCCGGGAGCGCGAGCAGGTTGGCGGGCAGGCCGGCGAGTGGAACCGACCCGAAGTGGTGAGCGAGCAGCGGCGCGGTGGCGAGGGTCGCCGCGACGCTGATCGCGGCGCCCTCGGCGAGACCGTCGGCCACCCGGGCCGCCGAGGGCCTCCGCGCCCCCGAGGCCGTCGTCGCCGCCAGCAGCCGTCGGAGGCACCGCTGAAGCGGCCGACCGAGCGTGAGAATTCCCGCCACCGCCGCGAACGACAGCTGCCAGCCCGGATCGCCGGTGGCGCGCGGGTTGAGCGCCAGCGTGGCCGCCGCCGCGAGGAGCAATGCGTACCAGCGCGACCCCGGCCTCGACAGCGTCATGGCCGCGATGCCCGCGGCGCCCATGACGCCCGCCCGTTGAAGCGACGGGCCCGCGCCGGCGAGCGGCACGTATACGGCGATCAGGAGGAGCAGCGAGATGGCCCGCCCTCGCGGGCCGAGCCCGGCGGCCGCCAGCACGGGAAGCGCCAGCGCGCCGAGGAGCATGACGTTCTGGCCGCTGACGGCCAGCAAATGGGCGAGCCCGGACTCCCGGAAGTCCTCCCGCACGCCCTCCGCGATCCGCTCGTCCTGACCGAGAACCATGCCCCGGGCGAGCGCCCCGTCGCGCGGCGGCATCCCGGCGGCCACGCCCCGCTCGGCCCGCGCCCGCATGCGATCGAGCAGACCGGCGAGCCCCCCGCGCCGGCGCCCCGTCGCACGGGCCCGGTCGAGGAGGAGCTCACCCGCGATGCCGCGCCGACGGAGGTAACCGGCGAAGTCGAACGAGCCGCTGGTCGCCGCTCCCGCCGAGGAGTCCTTCCCCGGGGGAGCGTCGGATGACGACTCCTCCACGGCGGCGGGATCAGCATCCACCCCGACCGAGCCATCTCGGCGATCCGACGGCCCGTCGAGCCGCGCGTACCCGGGCGACGAGGGCGAGCTCCGCGCCGACGGCCGTCCGCGGCGGCAGGCGCGCCCACTGAGGGATTCGCAGCAACAGGCGGGCGCCGCTCAAGCGTCCGCTCGTAACGCGAACCTCGGCGCTGGCTCCGAACATTGACGGGCGCGGACGCGTAAGGAGCTCCGCGTGCAGCGTCACGCGCTCGCCGTCCAGCGGCCCGGCGGCGGGCTCGTCGATCTCGGCGAGCCGAGCGTCGCCCGCGGCCGAGCCCGCGAGCAGCAGGGCGGCGCAGAGCGCTCCGAGCGGAGCGGCCCGCAAGACGGCGAGCGCTACGGCAATGAGCGCCGCCGAGCCGAGGACCGCGGAGACGCCCGCCGGGGCGAGCGCGAGACCGGCCGCGACCGAGCCCGCCGCAAGGTGCCACGGACGGCGGGCCGCGAGGGCCTCCGCCTCGGGCAGGCGCGCCCGGCGCAGGACCGCGGGCCGCGCGCGAGGAGCCGCGGGCCGCGCGCCAGGCGGCCCGCCAGACCGCGCGCCAGGCGGCCCGCCAGGCCGCGCGCCAGGCGGCCCGCCAGGCCGCCCGCCAGGCCGCGCGCCAGGCGGCGCCGTGCTCGGCGCCGGCCGACGGCCGGACCTCACGGTTGGAGCGCTTCCCGCAGCGACTCGAAGCGTTTCTCACCGATCCCCTCCACGTCGCGCAGCTCGCCAAGCGAGCGGAAGCCTCCGTGAGCGTCCCGGTACTCGACGATCCGTTCCGCAAGCGTTGGACCTATGCCGTCGAGCTCCTCCAGCTGCTCGACGGTCGCCGTCGCGAGGCTCGGCTTGGCGCCGGTGACGCCCGCCCCGGCCGCACCGATCCCCGCCGGTGGAGCGGCGCCCGCCGTCGGCACGACGACCTGCTGGCCGTCCTGCACACGCGCGGCGAGGTTGACGAGGGTGAGATCGGCCTTCCGGCCTGGACCGCCGGCCCGCGCGAGCGCCGCGGCGACGCGCGACCCCGCCGGCACCCTGAAGAGGCCCGGCCGGCGTACCGCACCCGCGACATGGACGAACAGGCCCTCGCCGCCGGCGCCGGCTTGCCCCGCCGCGCCGGAGCCCGCCTGAGCGCCGCCGGCGGCGCCGACTCCCGCGTCGCCGGCCGCCGCTCCGACGCCCGCACCGCCCGCTCCCGCCGCCGCATCCGGTCCGGCTCCGTCGATCCTCACCGGTGGTCCCGGCGCATCCCGCTCGCCGCCGATCAGGCGGATCACGGCCACCGTCGCCAGCACCGCGGCGACCATCCAAGCCAACACCGTTCCGCGCGAGTGCTCGGTCACTCGGCGACCGTAGGGGCGAACGGGTTACGCGTGGGTTCGCTGTGAGACCGGAGAGTTACGATTCGGCGCGCGGAGCGTTCCACGGCAATCCTCGGCGGGGATGCCGCCGAGCGGCCGGTCGTCGAGCCGCCGTTCGACGCCAAGGCGCCCCCCATCCCCGAGCCGCCCGTCTAGCGAATCACAAACCCCGACAGCCCCTCGACGCGCTCCTCGCTCGTCTCCACCCTCGCCACATCCGCGCCCCGCGGCCCACGCTCGCAGAAACGCACCATCTCCTCGACGGCCTCCGGCTCCCCTTCGAACACCGCCTCGACCGCGCCGTCGGCGCGATTGGACACCCAGCCCGACACGCCCCGCCGCCGCGCCTCGCGGCGGGTCGTGTCGCGAAAGAAGACGCCCTGGACGTACCCGTGCACCACCACCCGCCGGCGGACCGAGTCGCTCATCGCCGGCCTCGACGGCGCCGCCGCTGGCAGACTCCCGGGGCGGTCTGGACGCTGGGAAGGAGAGGTGACACGGACGATGGAAGCAACGGCACGCGCGGAACCCGCATGGGGAGTCGACTCGGAGTATGGACGCCTGCTCGACGTGCTGCTCTGCCCGCCGGACAACTTCCACTGGCTTCCGGCCAGCTCGATCGCGCGCAAGACGCTCGACAGCGGCCTCGTCTTCAGCGTCGAGGACGCGGCCCGCCAACACGCGGAGATGGTCTCCATCTACCAGGAGGCCGGCGTGCGGGTGCACTTCCTGGAGCCCGACCCGGCCCTCCCGTACCAGGTCTTCGCGCGCGACTCGAGCATCAACGTCTCGGGCGGGCCGATCGTCACCCAGTGCGCCCAATGGTGGCGGCGCGGGGAATACGCGCCCGTGATCCGCTTCTATCAGGAGCGCGGCATCTCGATCGAGGAAATGGTCACGGCCGGCTCGTTCGAGGGCGGTGACTTCATGATCGTCGAGCCGGGTGTCGCCGCGATCGGCACCGGCGAGGAGCGAACGCAGGAGAGGGCGGCCCGGCAGGTGGCGGGCTGGCTCGCGGCGGAGGGCTGGGAGGTCCGAGTCGAGCGCATCCCGTCCCATTTCCTCCATATCGACGTGCTCGCCGCCATGCTCGGCGAGAAGCTCGCCGCGGTCTGCGTCGAGCAGGTCGGAAGCGGCTTCACGCGCTGGCTGGAGCAGAAGGGCGTCGAGATCGTGCCCGTGACGCTCGAGGCCGCCCTGAGGCTCGGGGTCAACGGCGTCAGCCTGGGCGAGGACCGTGTGCTCTCGAGCGCCGAGTCGAAGGAACTGAACGAGCGCCTCCGAGCGCTCGGCATGACCGTGTACGAGCCCGAGCTCGCTGCCTTCACCCTCGGCGGCGGGGGGGCACACTGCCTGATGCAGGCAATCCGCCGCGAGCGCGTGGGCTGATGGAGCTCGACCCCCGGCGCGCGATCGCGGATCTGCGGCAGCTCGATCGTCTCACCGGCGGGGCCGGCGGCGCCCGACGTCTCTGCTGGACCGACGAGTGGCGCCGGGCGCGCGGCTTTCTGCGTGAGAGGCTCGGCGAGCTCGACGGTGTCGGCGTCGATCAGGACGAGGCGGGAAATCTGTGGGCGACCCTGCCGGGCGAGCTGGATGGGGCGGTGGCGGTGGGATCGCATATCGACTCGGTCCCGAACGGGGGCTGGCTCGACGGCGCCCTCGGCGTGATGGCGGCGCTGGAAGTGCTGCGCGTGGCTGCGGGCGAACGGCGTCGCCACTCGGTCAGCCTGGTCGACTTCGCCGACGAGGAGGGCGCCCGCTTCGGGCGCAGCCTGTTCGGAAGCTCGGCCGTCGCGGGCACCCTCGAGCCGGGGTCGCTCGAGGATCTCCGCGACGCGGACGGTCGACCGATCCGCGACGTGCTCGCAGAGCACGGCGTGAACCTCGACCGCGTCGGTGCGTCGGCCGCGAGGCTTGGGCCGCTGATCGCGTACCTCGAATTGCACATCGAGCAGGGCCCGGTGATGGAGCGGGAAGGCGTCCCGGTGGCGGCGGTGAGCGGCACCTTCGGCGTCGAGCGGCACCGCTTCGACTTCGATGGGCAGGCCTCGCACTCCGGCACCACGCCGATGGACCTGCGTCACGACGCGGGCCTCGCCGCCGCGCGCGGCGCGCTGCTGGTGGAGGAGATCGCCCGCCGTCACGGCGGCGTCGGCACCTGCGGGCTGATCCGGCTCGAGCCGGGCATCCCGACGGCGGTGCCCGGGCACTCGGAGCTCGTGGTCGACCTCCGGCACGCGCATGCGGAGCCGCTGGCCGAGATGCTCGCGGAGGCCCGCGCCGCCGCCGGCGACGCGGCCGCCGAGCGCGGCTGCACCGTGTCGGAGTCGGAGATCTGGCGGATCGAGCCCATCGCGTTCGACGACCGACTCGTGGCCGCGGCGCTCGAGGCTGCCGGAACCGGACGCGTGCTCGCAAGCGGCGCGCTCCACGACGCGGCCGAGATGGCGAGGCGGCTGCCGGCGGCGATGATGTTCGCTCCCTCCACGCGTGGCCTGAGTCACGCCAAGGAGGAGGACACCCCGGAGGCCGACCTCGAGCGGGCGATCGACGCCTTCGGCCGCCTGGCGCTGCGGGTGCTCCGCGGTGAGGTGCTCGATTGACCCCGGCTCCCCGAGCCGGCGCTACATCGACCGGCGGCCCTTCTACCGCTCCACCACCGCCCTGATCGTCCGCAGCTCGCGATCGCTCGCCCCGCGCAGGCTGCCGCCGGCCTCGAGCGCCCGGCGGACGTAGTCGAGCGTCTCGACAGTGAGGCGCTCGCCGGGCAGGACGTTCGGAATGCCCGGCGGGTAGGCGGCGAGCGACTCGGCAGCCACACGGCCCACCGAATCGACCGCCGGGATGATTTCCTGAGGGCCGAGGAAAGCCTCGCGCGGGATCATCACGAGCTCGCCCCAGGGTGGCGGCGGGGCGAACGCCTCGCGAATGCGGCCGCCCGGCTGCGGCAGCGAGCGGAGCTCCTCCCGCAGCGCCGCTACGAGGCGCCCACCACTCGCCGCGACGTCCTCGGCCATCCCGAACACCGCGACGATGACGTTCTCGCCGGCCAGCTCGAGGAAGAGGTCGTGGCGCTCGCGCACGCGACGCGCCAGCTCGTAGCCGGAGCAGTCCGTGCCGCGCACGTCGATCACCACGCGCAGCGGGTCGTAAGCGTGGACCCCGGGAGCGCCCACGAGCCGTTCGTCCAGGACGTCGAGGCCCGGCACCTCACGCACCGCGGCGCGGATCTCGCGCAGTCCGGCCATCGTCCGCGAGAGGAGCTCCGGGCCGCGCGTCACGGCCAGCCGTCGCGCCGCGTCGAGTGAGCCGGACAGGAGCGAGCTCGGGCTGGTGGACTCGAGCAGCGTCACGCAGCGGTCCACAACCTCCGCGTCGATGCGGTCGCCCTCGCCGAGGTGGACCATCGCGGACTGGGTCACGCTCCCCACCACCTTGTGGGTGCTCGACACCACGAGATCGGCGCCCAGCGAGAGAGCCGGCACCGGGAGGTCCGGGTGGAACGGGAAGTGGGCTCCCCAAGACTCGTCCACGATCAGCGGCAGGCCCCGTGCGTGGCACACCTGCGCGAGACCCTCGACGTCCGCGACGGCGCCGAAGTACGTGGGCGACACGACCGTCGCCCCGACCGCGTCCGGCGTCGCGTCCAGCGCCTCGGCGAGCGCCTCCGGAGTGATGCAGTGCGCGATATAGAGCTCGGGGTCGATCTCGGGCGCGACGAACGCCGGGCGCATCCCCGAGACGACCAGCGCGTCGATCGTGCTCGAGTGCGCGTTGCGCTGCACGACCAGCTCCCGCCCCTTGTGCGCCAGGGTCAGGAGCGCGACGTGGTTGCCCTGTGAGGCGCCGTTCACGAGGAACCAGCTCCGCCGCGCCCCCCACGCCTCGGCGGCCATCAGCTGGGCCTGCCCGAACGGGGTGGGCTCCGGCCCCTGGTCGATGCCCGGCGTGAGGGCCGGGATGTCGAGCGCGAGAGCACGCTCGCCGAGGGCCTCGACGAGTCCTGGGTCGGCGGCCTGGCCGCCCTTGTGACCCGGAACCTGCAGTCGGCCCGGCCGACGCTCGGCGTAGGCGCGGAGGGCCTCCAGGTAGGGCGCCTCGGTCTGCGGAGGAGTGTCGCCCTCGCGGCGACGGCGCCCCGTGGCGGGATCGGAGACCGACATGCCGCGCGAGTCTAGGTGCCCCGGCGCACCGTTGGCCAGCCGGAACCGCGACTCAGAGGCGCCCCAGAACGGCGTCCACTGCGTCCTCGGGCGAGGACACGCGTTCGATGCCGTCTATCTCCCACGTCGCGAGGCCCACCACGTGCTTGCCCGTCCGGAGCGCCAGGCCGATCTCGGACAGAGTGCCGTAGCCGCCGCCGACCGCCACCAGCGCGTCCGCCGTCCGCACCACCAGAGCGTTACGCGCCTCTCCGAGCCCCGTGGGGATCGCGACGTCGACGTAGGGATTCGCGTCTCGCCGGTCGAGCCCCGGCAACAGACCAACGGTCGTGCCGCCGGCTTGCCTAGCCCCGCGGCATGCCGCCTCCATCGCGCCGCCGAGTCCGCCGCACACGACCACCGCGCCTCGCGCGGCGAGCTCGCGCCCGACCGACTCAGCCGCAGCCGCGATGTTGGGCGCGGCGTCGCCCGGCCCGACGACGGCGACGTGTGGCGTCGAGCTCAGGTCCGCTCGGAGCCGCCCGGAGGGGTCTCGGGGGGCCGGGGCCGGGTGAGCGGGACCGTCGATTCTTCTCGCGTGGCGTCCGTCCGCGTGTCCGCGTCCCGGGCAGCCGGCTCTTTGCCCCACGGCCTCGCCTCCACGGCCAGCGAGATGCGGGTGGTCGCGAGCAGCGCTCCCGCCACCATCAGCCCCGCGCCGGCCAGCGCCAGCCAGATCCCGATCTCCTTGTCCGCCCCCCGGCCCGCGACCGCGGGAGGATCGTTGGTGATCTGGGTCAGGACGATCACGAGCGTCACGACGGCGGCGATCAGGGCGGCCGTCGGATTGAACGTGGCATCACCCAGGCCCAGTCCGCCGGCGAGGACGTAGATCGTCCACAGAGCGAGGCCCACCAGCACGAGGTCGGCGATCTCGAAGACCGTCCAGCCCGTGACGCTGTCGTACCAGTCGAGGAACACGCTCACGATGAGGATCACCGCTCCGATCACAGCGACCAGCGGCCCGACCGGGATCTTGTGCTCGCCTGTCACCGGGCGGGTCACTCTAGCGGCGAGCCGCCGCCACGGCTAGCGCGCCACGAAGTTGACCAGCTTGCCCGGCACGACTATCGCCCGGACGATCTCCCTGCCGTTCAGGCGCGCCGCGAGCTTGTCAGAGCCTCGGGCCAGCTCCTCGAGCTCCTCGCTCGAGGCCGTTGCCGGCGCAGGCACGCGGTCGATCAGCTTGCCGTTCAGCTGGACGACGAGCTGTATCTCCTCGCGCGCGAGCAGGGCTGGGTCGGCCTGCGGCCACGGCTCCTCCCAGACCCGCCGGCCGGTCATCAGCTCGTAGACCTCGGCGCCGAGGTGCGGCGCGAACTGGAAGATCAGCGAGCCCGCGGTGGCGACCGCGAAGCGCACGTGCCCCGGCGGAGCCGACTCGCGCTCTCGGTAGATCTCGTTGACCAGCTCCATCACCGCCGCGATCGCCGTGTTGAACGCGAACCGGTCGCGCATGTCGCGCGTGACCTTGTCGATCGCCCAGTGCGCCTTGCGCAGCAGGTCGGATGGGGCGCCGTCCGCGGCGTCGTCGGGGCTGGTCCGCTCGGCCGTCTCCGCCGCGATCGTCCACAGGCGCGACAGGAAGCGATGCACCCCGCCGACGCCCTCGTCCTGCCAGTCCGCGTCCTCCGACGGCGGCCCGATGAAGAGGATGTAGCAGCGGAGCGTGTCGGCGCCGAAGCGCTCCACGTACTCGCTCGGCGAGACGGTGTTGCCCTTCGACTTGGACATCTTCGCCCCGTCGCGCGTGATCATCCCTTGGGTGAAGAGCCGCGCGAACGGCTCCTGCACGTCCAGCAGGTCCATGTCCGCCAGCGCCTTCACGAAGAAGCGGGCGTACATCAGGTGCAGGATCGCGTGCTCGACGCCGCCGATGTACTGGTCCACCGGCATCCAGCGCCTCAGCACCTCGCGGTCCCAGGGCGCCTGGTCGTTGTGCGGGTCGCAGTACCGCAGGAAGTACCAGGACGAGTCGACGAACGTGTCCATCGTGTCGGTCTCGCGCCGGGCGTGCCCGCCGCAGCGCGGGCAGGTGGTGTTCACCCAGTCCTCGGCGGCCGCCAGCGGCGAGCGTCCCCTGGGCGCGTATTCCTGCACCTCGGGCAGCTCGACGGGAAGCTGGTCGTCCGGGACCGGGACCATCCCGCAGTCGTCGCAGTAGAGGATCGGGATCGGGCAGCCCCAGTAGCGCTGGCGTGAGAGCAGCCAGTCGCGCAGGCGGTAGTTCACGGCCGGCTTCCCGAGGCCGCGTTCCTCGAGCCACGCGGTGATCGCCCGCCCCGCCTCGGGCGCGGGCATGCCGGTGAACTGGCCCGGAGTTCACCAGCCGCTCGTCCTGGCTGTGCCCGACGAACGCCTCGCCCTCGGGCGCCGGCTCGTCGCCGGCGGGCTCGACCACGCGCCTGATCTCGAGCCCGAAGCGCTCGGCGAAGGCATAGTCGCGCTGGTCGTGCGCGGGCACGGCCATGATCGCGCCGGTGCCGTACTCCACCAGCACGTAGTCGGCGACGAACATCGGGATCTGCTCGCCGGTGGCCGGGTTGGTCACGGTGCGGCCGAGCGGCACGCCGGTCTTCTCCCTGTGCTCGTCGCCGCGTTCCTCGGGCGACTCCCTCACAGCGCGGTTCACGTACGCGTGCACCTCGGGCGCGTCGCTCAGGCGGAACACGTCGGGGTGCTCGGGCGCCAGCACGAAGAAGGTGGCGCCGAAGAGCGTGTCGGGGCGGGTGGTGAAGACCGGATAGTCGATGCCCAGCTCCTCGCAGCGGAAGATGACATCGGCGCCCTCGGAGCGGCCGATCCAGTTCTCCTGCATCTTCACCACGTAGGGCGGCCAGTCGATCGTCTTCATGTCCTCGAGCAGGCGGTCCGCGTACTCGATGATGCGGAAGAACCACTGCTCGAGCTGGCGCACCTCGACCGGGGTGCCGCAGCGCTCACAGCGCCCGTCGATCACCTGCTCGTTGGCCAGTACCGTCTGGTCGTGCGGGCACCAGTTGACCGCCGCCTCCTTGCGGTAGGCCAGGTCGCGCTCGAACAGTCGCAGGAAGATCCACTGCGTCCAGCGGTAGTACTCGGGCTCGTGGGTGCCGAACTCACGCGTCCAGTCGATCGAGATGCCCCACTCGCGGAACTCCTTCTGGAACTCGCGAATCGACGCCTCGGTCGACTCGCGCGGGTGCTGACCCGTCTTGATGGCGTGGTTCTCCGCCGGCAGGCCGAAAGCGTCGTAGCCCATCGGATGAAGCACGCAGTGGCCATGGCGGCGGCGGAAGTGCGCCACGGCGTCGCCGACCGAATAGGTCTTCAGGTGGCCGATGTGGGGCTCGCCGGACGGGTACGGGAGCATCTCGAGCACGTAGGCCTTGGGCCGCTCGACGGGATCGTCGTTCGAGACCTCCCAGGTCCCCTCGTCGGCCCACACCTTCTGCCACTTGGGCTCGATCGTCTTCGGGTCGTAGCGCTGCATGCTGGAGGGCAAGGGTACAGTCGGCCGCGGTGGCCCTTGACGGCGGGGTGCGCGGAGTTGCGATTAGCGCCGGCGGCCGAGAAGCTCGCTGACATCAACCGGCGGAGCGCCGACCGAGGTCTCCACTCGGCCGCCGTCTCGGTGGATGTCGATCTGCCCATAACCGCCCGGGCCGGGCACTCGATGGACGGTGACGGTGCGCGCCGTCGGGTCGACGATCCAGTACTCGCCGACCGCGGCCCCGGCGTAGCGTCCAGCCTTCCAGCGGTCATGGCGCAGGGTACTGACGGACACCTCGACAACCAGGAGGGCCGTAGCCGGATGGCGGTCCCGTGGCAGCGGATCCACGACCATCAGATCGGGCATCACGAAGCCGCCCTCCACCAGCAGCAGGTCCTGGATGCGTACCTCCCGCTCGCCGGTGGCACCCACGAAGTGGCGGGTCAGCCACGCGACTGCACCGCTGTGCTCCGGGCTTACTTGAGGCATGTCGACGAGCACGCCGTCGATGAGCTCGACCCTGTCCTCGTCGCGCAGGACGCCCGCCTCGACCATGCGCATGACGTCCTCGTAGGACAGCCTGTGGACGGCGCGTCGGTGGAGGGCATCGGCCGACCAAGGCTAGTGGTGTCGGGACCACGAGTCACGACTCTGAATTCGAGTCCTGCGCCTTCATGACCGCTTCGTGGATCGCTTCGGCGTCCTCCGCCTCCCAGCCCCTGAGGATCCACCAGTGGCATAAGGCGTGCTCGATCGCCCAGTCGAGACGCTGCGGGGCGTAGCGCCCGCAGGGAGCCCATTGGAACGCCCGGCCGTCCTCCGTCAGGAAGAGGTACGCGCGGGTGAAGTAATGCTTGTAGGCGTGCAGGCGCGAGCCGTCCTCGAGCTCGACCCAGAACATCCACATGAAGCCCTCTGACTGCACCGGTGTCGTCGCGCCGCACTAGACGCGGTTCCGCGGAACCGCGATCGGCCCCCCGGGCTGCGCTCGGAGCCGCCGATCAGCCGGTAGCGAGCATCACGTCCGAGGCCTTGACGATCGCGGTCACCCGGCTCCCCTCCGACAGCCCGAGGTCCTCCACCGCCTCGACCGTGATCGAGGCGACGAGGCGCTGGCCCGCCACGTCGAGGACGACGTTGGCGATGGCCTCGCCGCGAGTGATGCTCTGCACCGTTCCCTGGAGCTGATTGCGCGCGCTGATCTTCATCCGTTCTCCTTACATGGTCACCAGTCGTGTTGCCGCAGCCTTCCAGGTCGCCATCACACGCGTTCCCGTCCGCAGGTCGAGCGCCCTCGCCGACGCCTGCGTGATCTCCGCGGCGATGGGCTGCGGGGCGGCCAGACCGAGGCGTACCCGGTTTCCCACGGTCGTCATCGAGAGGACCTCGGCGACCAGGCGGTTCTGGGCCGAGCCGTGGGCCGCCTCGCTCTCGGGCTCGATGGCGATCTCCCACGGGTAGACGCTCACGGCCACCGGCCCCTCGCCCCGGTCGGTGCTCGTGACCCTCCCGCCGCCGTCGAGCTCCACGTGCGTCAGGCCGTTCCGGCCGCTGCGAGCCGTCCCGGTGAGGACCACGGCCCCGGTGAAGTCGGCGACGAATGCGGAGCGGGGCGTCGCCGCCAGCTCGGTCGCAGTCCCGTCCTGCACGACCCGGCCGGCATCGACCACCCCCACACGGTCGCCGAGCCGCGCCGCCTCGGCGAAGTCGTGGGTCACCAGAAGGGCGGGCACCTCTACCTCGCGCAGGACGGACTCCAGCTCGCGAGCCGCCCCTGCGCGGGTGCGCGCGTCGAGGGCGGACAGCGGCTCGTCGAGCAACAGGACTCCGGGCCGCCGGGCGAGAACCCGGGCCACCGCCACGCGCTGGCGCTCCCCACCCGACAGGGTCCGCGGCCGCGCGTCGGCGAGCCCGCCGATCCCGAAGCGCTCGAGCAGCGCCTGCGCGTGCTCGCGCCGGTCCGACCTGCGCATCCCACGCAGCGGGTATGCGACGTTCTGCCACGCGGT
This sequence comes from uncultured Thermoleophilaceae bacterium, assembly GCA_963812915.1. Classification (GTDB taxonomy): domain Bacteria; phylum Actinomycetota; class Thermoleophilia; order Solirubrobacterales; family Thermoleophilaceae; genus JACVRW01. Next base: position 247,270 of record CAWEXB010000008.1, read on the forward strand.
GAGGTGCGGGAAGAGCGCGTACTCCTGGAAGACGTAACCGCAGCGGCGGCCTTCAGGCGGCACGTCGATCCCGCGCTCGGTGTCGAGCCAGGTCTCGCCGTCGCACTCGACCCGGCCGCTCTCCGGACGCAGCAGCCCGGACGCCACCCGCAGGACGCTCGTCTTGCCCGCTCCCGACGGGCCGGCGAGGGCGAGGCATTCCCCCGCACGCACCTCGAGCGCCACGTCGAGCTCGAGCTCGCCGAGGCGCGTGCGCACCTCAACTCGCAGCACCGCCGAGCGCCTCGCTTCCCTGCACGAACTTCACCGAGAGAAGGATGGCGGCCGACACGGCGACGAGCACCGCCGACAGGGCGAGCGCGGAGTCGAACTCGGTCGAGAAGCGGTCGTAGATCGCAAGCGGCACGGTCTGGGTGATGCCCTGGAAGGAGCCGGCGAACATGAGCGTGGCGCCGAACTCGCCCAGGGCGCGTCCGAGCGCAAGCGCCGTCCCAGCCGCGAGCCCCGGCATGGCGTTCGGGATCATGACCCGCCCGAACGAGCGCGCCTCCGACGCGCCGAGCGTCCGGGACGCGTCGAGCAGCGTGCGGTCCACCGCCGCGAACGCGGCCATCGCCTGGCGGACGTAGAACGGAGACGCCACGAAGGTCAGCGCCACGACCACGCCCGCGGTGGTGAGCGCAAGCTCGATGCCCGCCGCCTCAACGGCCCCACCGAGAATGCCCGACGGGCCGACCGCCGCGAGCAGCGCGATGCCCGCTACGGCGGGCGGCAGCACGAGCGGCAGCTCGACGAGGGTCACCACGACGGCCTTGCCGCGGAATGAGCGCGTGGCGAGCAGGTACGCGGCCGGGGTGCCGACGATCAGGATGATCGCTAGCGACGCGGCGGTGGTGCGCAGGCTGAGCCAGAGAGCCTCGAGTGCTCCCTGCTCGCCGAGCGCGTCGAGCAGCTGGCCGGGGCTGCTGTCCACGAAGATCGCGACGATCGGGAGCGTCAGGAACGTGAGCGCCGCCGCCAGCGCGACGACGAGCAGTATCGGGAACCACGACGGTCGCACTACGGGGCGGGGCCGAAGCCCGCCTCCTCGAGGGCGTCGGCGCAGGGGCCCGCCACGAGCTGGTCGACGAACGTCTGGGCCTGCTCGGGCTGTTTGGCGCCGTCGACCACCCCGGCGCCGTAGGTCACGGTCGGCTGGAGCTCCGCCGGGAGCTCGATCGCCTCGAGCTCGCCGCCGGTGGCGTTCACGTCGGTCACGTACACGAAACCGGCGTCGGCCGCGCCCAGGGTCAGCTTGCCGACGATCCCCTTCACGTCGGGCTCGTTCGAGCGGACGTTGTCGAGGATCGCCTGCTCCTGCTCGGCGCGCAGCTTGGCAAGCGTCTCGCGCGTGTACGACCCGATCGGCACGTCCTCGGCGCCGATCGCGATCTTCACGTCTTCCCCGGTGAGGTCGTCGAGTGACCGGATGTCGGAGCCCTTCGGCACCGCGAGCACGAACGTGTTCGTCGCGAACTCGACCGGCCTCGCGAGCAGGCCCTCCTCGTTCAGCTCGTCCGGGAGCGTCGTGTTCGCGGCCGCGTAGACGTCGGGCTTGACGCCCTGGCGGATCTGGGCCGCCAGCTCGTCCGAGCCCGCGAACTGGAGGCGAACCGTCGCGTCGGCGAACTCGGGGCCGCACGCCTCGAGCGCCTCGGTCATCGAGGAGGCCGCGGACACCACCAGGCGGGGCTTGTCACCCCCGCCGGCTGTGGCCTCGCCTTCGTCGTCGTACCGCAGCCGGCGAGCGCCAGCGCGGCACCCGCCAGGACCAGTGCCACGATCCTCACGTCGCCCCTCGCTCCACCATCACCGAGGTCGCCTTCACGGCGGCGGTGGCCGGCACGCCGGGGGCGAGTCCCAGCTCCTCGACCGCGTCGCGGGTGACGGCCGCGGTGATCCGGTGCGGTCCCGCCTCGATCTCGACGAGCGCCATCACCCCGTCGATCTCGACCGAGCGGACCACGCCGGGAAAGCGGTTGCGGGCGGAGAGGGTGTCGCCGGCGCGGTGACGGGTCGGCCGGCGGGCCAGGCGCTCGATCTCCGGGCTTGGAACGCGGCGCCGGTTCGCGCCGTCGCGCGTCGTGCGCAGCTTGCCGGCGCGCTCCCAGCGGCGGAGCGTGTCGGCACTCACGCCTATGGCCCGGGCGGCGTCGCCAAGCAGTAGTCCGGGATCGGCCGTCACCGCTGCCTAAGCATTGCATAGGCAGGTTGCGGCGCCTGCTTAACTCACCACGGGCTGCCGATGAGCGTCGCCGAGACAGCGCAGGTTCCGCCGGACGGAGTCGTCGACGAGAGCGACAAGCCGGTCGCGCCGCTGGAGCTCTTCTTCGACCTCGTCTTCGTCTTCGCCCTGACTCGGGTGACCGAGCTGATGTCGGAGAACCCGACCTGGGAGGGCCTCGGCCAGGGGATGCTCGTGCTGATCGCGCTGTGGTGGGCGTGGGGCGCGTACGCCTGGCTCACGAACTACATCGCCGCCGACGAAGGCGTCGAGCGCCTGCTGATGTTCGCCGTGATGGGCGCGATGGTGGTCGCGGCGCTGGCGGTGCCGCACGCCTTCACAGACGACGCCCTGCTGTTCGCGGTCGCCTACGCCGTCGCTCGCTGGCTCCACATCTTCATCTTCGCCGAGGCAAACGAGGACGTCGACACGGGCCAGGCGATCGTGCGGCTGGCCCGAACGGCGCTCCCCGCCCCGACGCTGCTGATCGTCGCGGCGCTCGTCGACGACGGCACCACGCGGGCGGTCATCTGGATCGTCGCGCTGTCCATCGACCTGGCCGGGCCGCTCGTCTTCGGCGTGCGCGGCTTCCGCGTATCGGCACGACACTTCGCGGAGCGCTTCGGCCTGATCGTGATCATCGCCCTCGGCGAATCGATCGTGGCGATCGGGGCCGGCATCAGCAGCGATCTCGACGCCGGCATCATCGTCGCCGCGGCCCTCGGCGTGGTCGTGTCCTGCGCTCTGTGGTGGGCCTACTTCGACGTGTGGGCGCTAATCACGGAGACGCGCTTCCGAGAGGCTCGCGGGCACAGCAGGATCCTCATCGCGCGCGACGTGTACAGCTACCTGCACCTGCCGATGATCGCGGGCGTCGTGCTGATCGCGCTCGGCATCAAGAAGACGATCGGCGACGTCGACGAGCCGCTGAAGACCGCGCCCGCGGTCGCGCTGTTCGGGGGGGTCGCCCTCTACTACGTGGGCCACATCGGCATCCGCTGGCGCGTGACCCACACCCTCTTCCGCGGGCGCCTCGTCGCGCTCGTCGTTAGCCTGGCCCTGATCCCGATCGGGACCGAGGTGGACGCCCTCGTTGCCATGGCGCTCGCCGCGGCGCTCACCTCTGCCGTGATCGCGTACGAGGCGGCCCGCTACGCGGAGTCCCGCCACCGGATCCGCTCTGGAGCCGCACACTGATGGTGGCGCGCGGGGGCCGCCCGGGGAGGAGCTCGCAGGCCCACGTTTTCACCGCACTTTCACGGGATCCCCCCATCGGGTGGCGTAGCATGCCTATATGGGCGGGTCCTTACCCATTCGTGCGCGCTCGGTGTTTTCGTCACTTTCCCGCCAGGGCGCGACCGAGCGCATCGGCCGCCTGATGGGCCGCGGGCCCGACTATCGCGAGCTCTACGGCCTGCTCGGCCAGGCGGGCCGGAACGTGGAGCGCTCGACGGCCGTGCTGCGTGAGCTGATGCGCTCGTGGCCGGACGGCGCCGAGAAGCGCCACGACCTGGTCGACCTCGAGCACGAGAACGACGCCGTAACGCACGACATCGTCCATCACCTCCACGCCCGCCTCGCCGTCCCGTTCGAGCGCCGCGACGTGCTCGCGCTCGCCTCCGGGCTCGACGACGTGGTCGACTACACGGAGGAGGCGGCCGACTTCCTCGGGCTCTACCGCGTCGAGGCGCCCATGGACCAGGCGATCGAGCTCGCCGACACCCTCGCCGCCGCCGGCGCCGAGGTGTCCGCCGTGCTCTCCAAGCTCGACGACCTGGCGGAGGCGAAGGACCACCTGACCGAGATCGATCGCCTCGAGGACGAGGGCGACCGCATCCTGCGAGAAGGCCTGACCGCGCTCTTCGAGGGCGGCGTGGACCCGATGGCGGTCATCCGCTGGAAGGACATCTTCGAGCGCGTCGAGGAGGGAATCGACGCCTGCGACAGCGTGGCGCACACGCTGCGGGGAATAGCCGTCAAGCGGGCGTGAGCTCCCCGCCAGCGGACCGATGGAGCTGGGGGGACTCGAACCCCCGGCCTACGCGCTGCCAGCGCGTCGCTCTTCCAGCTGAGCTACAGCCCCGGGTCGGGGAATTGTAGTAACGGCGCCAGGGCTCAGCCCACCGACCGCGCAGGGGCCTCGCCCCAGAGCTGCTCCAGGCGGTAGTACTCGCGCGCCTCGGGCGTGAAGATGTGGACCACGCAGTCCCAGTAGTCGAGGAGGATCCAGCGGGCCTCGCGGCTTCCTTCGGTTCGGCGTGGCAGCAGGCGGTCGCGCGCGTGCTTGAGCTCCTCGTAGATCGCGTCGTGGATGGCTTTCGTCTGGCGCTCGGTGTTGCCCGAGCAGATCACGAAGAAGTCGGTGTAGCTGACGATCCCACGCAGGTCGATGACGCGGACGTCGATCGCCTTCTTGTCGGCTGCGATCGCCGCGATTCGCTCCGCCAGGGTATGCGAGTCGCGGTCCGTCACGCGGAGGCCTTCTCGGCGCCGGGGGCGGGCGACGCGTCCGGGCGGGGGGCTCCCGCCCCGTAGAGCCCGTTCGCCTGGACGTAGCTCGCCACCGCGTCGGGCACGAGGTAGCGGGTCGGCCGGCCGGCGGCGACTCGGCGCCGGATCGCGCTCGACGACACCTGGATCAGGGGCATGTCGAGATAGCGGACGCGCTCCGAGCCCTTCAGGCGGGCGATCTTGATGCCGATCGCGTTGCGGGTCCAGCTGACGCGCTCGACGACCGCCACGGTTGCCAGCGACAGCACCAGCTCCGGCTCGTGCCAGGTCGGCAGGGTGGCCGCCTGATCGCTGCCCAGGATGAGGAAGAGCTCGTCCTCGGGAGCGGCGGAACGCATCTCGCGCAGCGTGTCGGACGTGTACGACGGCCCCTCGCGGTCGAGCTCGATGCGGGAGCTCGTGAAGCGGTCGTCGCCGGCGATGGCCAGCTCCACCAGCTCGAGCCGCGCCTCCGCGCCGGGATCGTCCTCGATCCCCCGGTGCGGCGCCTGCCCCACCGGCACGAACACGACCTTGTCGAGCTCGAGCTGTATCAGCGTCTCCTGCGCACCGACCAGATGGCCGATGTGCGGCGGGTTGAAGGCGCCGCCGAGGATGCCGACCCTCACGGCACCTACTCGCGGACCTGCCCCGAGCCCTCGATCACGAACTTGTAGGTGGTCAGCTCGCGCATCCCGATCGGGCCGCGAGCGTGAAGCTTCTGGGTCGAGTTGCCGATCTCAGCGCCCATGCCGAAAACGCCGCCGTCCGTGAAGCGGGTGGAGGCGTTCACGTAGACGCAGGCGGCGTCCACGCCGGACGTGAAGTCCTGCGCCGACTCGGTCGAGTCCGTCACGATCGCCTCCGAGTGGCCCGAGCCGTAGCGGTTCACGTGCTCGACCGCCTCGCCCACGGAGTCGACAACCTTCACCGCCAGTATCAGGGCGTGGTACTCGGTGCCCCAGTCCTCCTCGGTGGCCTCGCCGAGCGAGTCTCCGAGCTCGCCCGACAGCGCGCGGGCGCGTCCGTCCACCCGCAGCTCGACGCCCGACTCGCGCAGGTCGCGTAGCGCCCGGGGCAGGAACTCGCCGGCGACGTCCGCATGCACCAGGAGCGTCTCCGCCGCGTTGCAGACCGACGGCCGCTGCACCTTGGCGTTCACGGTGATCGCCACCGCGTCCTGAACGTCGGCGGACGAGTCGACGAACACGTGGCAGTTGCCCGCCGCCGCGTACATGACGGGTACCGTGGCGTACTCCTTCAGGGCAGCCTTCAGGCCCTCGCCGCCGCGCGGGATGATCAGGTCGACGACGCCGTCCTGGGTCGCGATCTGGCGCAGCTCGTCGCGGTCCCCACCGGTCACGATCGAAATGGCGGCTTCCGGCACGCCGGCGGACTGCGCGGCGCTCGCGACCACTTCCGCCAGCACGGCGTTCGAGCGGGCGGCCGTCGAGGACCCGCGCAGGACGATCGCGTTGCCCGACTTGAGGCAGAGCGCGGAGCAGTCCACCGTCACGTTCGGCCGCGCCTCGTAGACCACCGCGACGACGCCGAGCGGCACCCGCACGCGGCGCACGTCGAGCCCGTTCTCGAGCCTGTGGCCGTCGATCGTCTCACCCACCGGGTCGGGCAGCGCGACGATCGAGCGCACGTCGGACGCGATCCCCCCCAGGCGCTCCTCGGTCAGCTTCAGGCGGTCGAGCAGCCCGGCGTGAAGCCCGGCCTCCTGGCCGGCCTCCATGTCGCGGGCGTTGGCGTCGAGCACCTCGTCGGAGCGCTGTTCGAGGGCCGTCGCCATCGCCTCGAGCGCGGCATCCTTCGTGGCGGTGTCGAGCTTCGCCAGCTCGCGGGATGCCCGCTGCGCCCGGGCGCAGACCTCGGCGACCGACTGGGCTGCGATGGCCATTGCGGCAAGGGTATCGTGCGATCTCAGCCGCCCCGAGACTCAGGCCGCGGTCCGCCGCGCTCCCGTGACGGCCCAGCGCCGTCCCGCGAAGCGCCACCAGCAGGTGCCGAGACGCGTCGCGATCAGGGCCACCAGTCCGACCCATACGCCGACGATCCCCCAGTCGAACGCGAGCGAGAGCAGCGCGATCGGCACGAACACGAGCAGCGAGGCGGCCAGCATCGCCCACATCAGGAAGCGGGTGTCGCCGGCCCCGATCAGGATCCCGTCGAGGGCGAACACGGCTCCGTTCGCGGGCTGCATCAGGGCGAACAGCGGCCAGATCTCCTGGGCGCGGTCGATCACGGCGGGATCGCTCGTGAAGGCCCGCGGCAGGACGTCGATCAGCGCCAGCAGGACGAGCGCGAACACCGCCCCCGCCGCGACCGCCCAGCCGATCATCCGCAGAGCGGCATCGTACGCCCCGTCGGCGTCGCCGCCGCCGAGCGAGCGGCCGACGATCACCTGGCCGGCGATGGCGATCGCGTCGAGCACCAGCGCGAGGAATACGAACAGCTGGAAGGCGATCAGGTGGGCGCCGAGCGAGTCGTCGCCCATGCGCGCCACGACCGCGCTCGCCACCAGGAACGAGCCGTACAGCGCCGCCGTCCGCACGAAGATCTGGCCGCCGATGCGGCCGAGTGGGCGCATCCGCGCGAGCGACGGCCGGCGCGAATCGGTGGGGGCGGCCATCAGCGCGCGAACGAACGCGGCGCCCATCCCGCCCTGCGCGATCACCGTGGCCCAGGCCGAGCCCGCCAGGCCCCAGCCGAAGCCGTAGATGAAGAGCACGTTGAGGGCGACGTTCACGGCGTTGGCAACGACGACGATCACGAGCGGCGTGCGCAGGTCCGAGACCCCGCGCAGCCATCCCTGCCCGGCGAGCGCGATCAGCGCGAACGGCAGCCCGAGCGAGCCGATCCGCAGGTAGAGGACCGCCAGCTCGCCGGTGTGCCCCTCGCCGCCCATCAGGTCGACGAGCGGCACCGCCAGCCCCGCGAGGAAGGCGGTGAGGCACACCCCGATCCCGGTGGAGAGCCAGAGCGCCTGCGCGGCGAGCCGGCCCGCCTCGACCTCCTCGCCCGCCCCATGGAATCGGGCCACCTGTGCGGTGGTGCCGTATGTGAGGAAGTTGAAGAGCGTGAATGCGCCGCTCAGCAGGGTGGCCGCGATGGCCAGTGCCGCCAGCTGCTCCGTGCCGAGGTGCCCCACCATGGCGGTATCCGCAAGCAGGTAGAGCGGCTCGGCGGCCAGCGCGCCGAGGGCGGGCAGAGCCAGCCGGACGATCTCGCGGTCGTGTGCGGAGCGAAGCCGCATCGAAGCCGCGCTACGCCGGATCCGGCGCCGTACACCACGCGAGCCGAGCCGCGGCCACCGGCTACTCCAGAACGAAGTAGTCGCGGTGCACGGCTTCCTGGGTGGCCCGCGGAAGCAGCTCGCGCACCCGGTCGGTCTTCAGGCCCTTGATCTGGCGCAGCTCGGCGCTCGAGTAGTTGACGATGCCCTTGCCCACGGTCCGGCTGTCGCAGCGCACCTCGACAGCGTCGCCGGCTTCGAAGTCGCCTTCCACGTCCACGACGCCCACCGGCAGCAGGCTCGTGCCGCGGTCGCGGAGCGCGCGCTCGGCGCCCTCGTCCACGGCGAGCCGACCGTGCGCGCGCTTCGCGTACTTCAGCCAAAGCTTGAAGCTCGAGACCCGCCCGTGCTGCGCGTGGAAGCGGGTCCCGCTCGGCGCACCCCCAAGAGCGCGGGCGACCGAGTCGCGGTCGATCCCGCTCGTGATGAGCACCGGGATGCCGGCGGCGGTCGCCATCTCGGCGGCCACCACCTTCGAGCGCATGCCGCCCGAGCCGAGCGGCGAGGTCGAGATGCCGATGTCGTAGCGCTCGAGCTCGTCCAGGTCGCGCACGTCCTCCACCAGCTGCGCCTCGGGGTCCCGCCTGGGGTCGCCGTTGTAGAGGCCGCGGACGTCCGTTAGCAGCACCAGCCGATCGGCGCCGATGAGGATCGCCACCTGGGCCGCGAGGAAGTCGTTGTCCCCGAACGAGATCTCGTCGGTGGTGGTGGTGTCGTTTTCGTTGATCACCGGCACCACGCGCCAACGCAGCAGCGTCTGGAGCGTGTGGCGCGCGTTCAGGTAGTGCGTGCGGGCAGAGATGTCGAAGAAGGTGAGCAGCACCTGCGCCGACTGCACGCCGCGCGCCTGGAGCAGCTCGTCGTATGCGCGGTAGAGCCTGCCCTGGCCGACGGCCGAGGCAGCCTGGAGCTCCTCCATCGAGCGCGGGCGGACCGACAGGTCCATCTGCCTGATCCCGCGCGCGATCGCCCCGGACGTGACGACCACGACCTCATCGCCCGCGTGGTGGCGCGCGGCAATCTCGTCGCAGAGGACGTCGAGGATCTCGGCACGCAGCTCGCCGGCATCGTCGGCGACGATGCTCGACCCGACCTTGACCACCATCGCGGGCATCGCGCCTGAAGGGTAGGACGGCGGCTACCGGCCGCGGAGCGCCGCCGCGATGGGCCGCCTTCTACCGAAACGGCGCGCCGGGATCGAGCTCGAAGACGACCCCGGCGATCTCGACGTCGTCACCGGGCTCGAATCCGGCCGCCTCGAGGGCCCTGATCACACCCAGCGCGCGCAGCCGCTCCTCCACGTAGCGCAGCGCCTCCTCGTTGTCCACGTCGTGGCGGGCGATCAGCCGCTCGATCCCCCTCCCCTGCACGCGATACGCGCGCGGGCCGGTGCGCTCGACCTCGAACGCGTCACCGGCTCCGGGGCGGTAGACGCGGTGCGTGGCGGGAGTCTCCGCCGTCGCCGGAGCCGCCTCCTCGGCCGGGACGCGCTGAAAGATCGCGTCGCGTAGCCGATCGAGTCCCCGACCCGTCGCGGCCGAGGTGGCCAAGACGGGGACGTCCCCGAGTCGGTCTTGCCACTGGCGTACGCTGCGGTCGACCTCGGACGCCGGCAGCAGGTCCGCCTTCGAGAGGCACACGATCCGCGGCAGCTCGGCGAGCCCATGTCCGTGCTCGCGCAGCTCCGCCTCGACCGTCGCGTAGTTCTCGGGCGGGTCCGAGCCGTCGAGCGGCGCGAGGTCGAGCACGTGGATCAGCAGCCGGCAGCGCTCCACGTGCGCCAGGAACTCGTGTCCGAGCCCCGCCCCCGCGCTCGCGCCCTCGATCAGGCCCGGGATGTCCGCCAGGACGAGCTGGCGGTCGTCCCGCTCGAGGGTCCCCAGGATCGGCTCGACGGTCGTGAAGGGATAGTCGGCCACCTTCGGCCGCGCGCGCGTCAGCCGGGCAAGGAGCGACGACTTGCCCGCGTTCGGCAGGCCCACCAGCCCGGCGTCGACGAGGAGCCTGAGCCGCAGCTCGAGCCAGCGCTCCTCACCCGCCAGACCGCGCTCGGCGAAGCGCGGCGCCTGGCGCGTGGCGGTCGCGAAGTGCCGGTTGCCGCGCCCGCCGGCGCCGCCGTGGGCGACCAATACGCGCTGTCCCGCGTGAAGGAGATCCCAGCGATCGCCCCTCTCGGGATCCTCGACGACGGTGCCGGGGGGCACGCGCACCTCGAGCGGCTCGGGCGTCGCGCCGTGCTTGTTCGCACCCTGGCCGTGACCCCCACGCTTCGCCTTGAAGTGTGCGCCGCGACGGAAGGCCGAGAGATCCCGCAGCGACGGATCGCAGACGAGCACGACGTCGCCGCCGCGGCCGCCGTCCCCGCCGTCGGGCCCGCCCTTCGGCACGTGCGCCTCACGGCGAAACGAGACGACCCCGTTGCCGCCGTCGCCGCCCCTCACGTAGATGCGCGCTCGATCGTGGAACACAACGACCGCTAGCCACTTGGCTGCGGCTCCGGCCCGACCTCCATCCGGCCGGACCGGGTGAGCCGCGCGATCAGTTCGCGGTCGTCCGGAAAGAGACCCGCCGCGGGCAGCCGTCGCAAGAGCTCGGCCCATCCCGCGTGGCCGTCGAACACGTGCCGGAGGATCTGGGCGGCCTCCTCCTCGCGCCCCACGGCCGCGAGGTACGCGCCATGCCAGAAGGCGAGCTCGGTGCTCTCCGGCTGCCTGCGATGCGCCGCTGCGTACTCGGCGAGCGCCGCCTCGCTCTGGCCGCGGGCGGCCAGCTCGTCCCCAGCGTCGACCCGCGCGTAGGCCCGTCGCAGCTCGAGGAGACGACGCAGCTCGCGCACTGGGTCGGGATTGTCCTCGACGCGCAGGTCGAGGAGCCGGTCCTCCGACGGCTGGCCGGAGGCCCGCGGCGCGACCACGAGCAGCGCGGCCGACTGACGGCCGCGCAGGTCGCCGCCCTCAGCCTCCGCGGCGTCGAGCGCCGCGAGGAGCCGAGAGCCGAGATCGCCCGATGCGCGGCGAAATGCGTCGACCATGGCGTCCCACACCGTCCCCCGGGCCATCATGTTTGCCTGCGCCGACACCTGCTCGCCCACGCGGTGCCCGGCCTCGGCGATGCAGCGGCCACCGGTGTGCACCGCCACCCGCCCGGCGCGATCGAGAACGGCAACCTGGCGCACATCGTCCTGGTCGTCGTCTGCGAGCAGCCGGTCCAACGCCGCGGGCGCGCTGAGTCCGCCACCCATCAGCTCGAGCCCACGCGGCCCGTAGGCGGGCTCGATGATCGACTGCGTGGCCACCGCCCCCACCCCCGCCTCCGCCCAGCTCACGAGCGAGCCGACGCCGAAGAAGTGGGACTGGACGGCGACCCCGAGCTCGCCGCTCGAGGAGTCGCGGGCGACGATCGAGTAGGTCAGGGCGCGGAGGCTACTCGGTCGGCTCTACCGAGATGACTCGGCCGCGCCGACCCGCCGAGAACTGCACCACGCCTGGGCGCGCCGCGAAAATCGTGTCGTCTCTGCCGATGCCGGCGCCCTCGCCGGGCTTGAAGCGCGTGCCTCGCTGCCGAACGATGATTTCGCCGCCGGTCACGGTCTGGCCCGCGAACACCTTCACTCCGAGCCGCTTGGCGTTCGAGTCGCGGCCGTTGCGGCTCGAGCCGAGGCCTTTCTTATGAGCCATCCTCGTCCTCCTGCTGCTTCTTCGCTCCCCCCGAGCGCCGGGCCTGCGCCTTGATGGAGCCGATCTCGAGACGGGTCAGATCCGAGCGGTGACCGAAGCGGCGCTTGTAGCCGCGCTTCGGCTTGAACTTGAGCCCGTGGATCTTCTTGCCACGCTCGTGGCCCGTCACGGTCGCCTGCACCTTCACATTGCCGAGGGCCGCCCCCTCGAAGACCGCCTTGTCGCCGTCGGCGAACAGCAGCGGCTCGAGCTCGACCTTGTCCCCCTCGCCTGCGGACAGGCGATCCACGACGATCGAGTCGCCCTCCTCGACGCGGTACTGCTTACCGCCCACTCTGACGATCGCGTAGCTCATAGCAAAGGCGCCCGCCGGACGCGGCGCACGCCGTAGGCGAGTGTAGCGACCGGTCGGCCTCGGGCACCGGCCGCGCCCACGGTTGACTATCGAGCTAACTCGATATATCGTTGACTGTCGTACACCACCCGTCTGAGAGGAAGCACCGATGTCCGATTTCGCCGCACGCTGGTTCGAACGTCCCTGGCACGTCTGGATGTCCCCGCCCCATCGCGGGCACCGCCACGGCTCGCATGGCCGCGGGTCCGGGCATGGCTTCGACCCGCGCGCCTTCTGGCAGGGCCCGTGGCGCGGCATGGGCTTCGGCCCCGGTCGCCGCTCCCGCGCGAAGCGCGGCGATGTGCGCGCGGCGGCGCTGCTGCTACTCGCCGAGGAGCCGCGCAACGGCTATCAGCTGATGGAGGAGATCGAGCACCGCAGCGGCGGCGCCTGGCGCCCGAGCCCCGGGTCGATCTACCCCGCGCTCTCGCAGCTGGAGGACGAGGGGCTCGTACGTGTTGAGGAGACCGCCGGCCGGCGGGCCTACAGTCTCACCCCGGAAGGGGAGACGTACGTCGAGGAGAACCGCGAGGCGCTCGGCAGCCCCTGGGACGAGGCCGGCGAGGGCGTACCGGACGATCTCGTGGACCTGCGCACCCTGATCGCCCACGTCGGCATGGCCACGCTCCAGGTCGGGCAGTCGGGTGACGAGAAGCAGGTCGCCGAGGCGAAGAAGGTCCTCTCCGAGGCGCGCAAGTCGCTCTACCGCATCCTCGCGGAGGACGACTGAGCGAGCGGCTCGAAGCTCACGGCGTGCCTTGCGGTCGTTTGCCGGCGACGACGAGCAAATAGTCGTACCGGTATTCCGCGAGGCCGCCGGGTTCGCCCCGGTTCGCTTGCGTGGCGAGGTCGAGAAAATCTCGGTCGAGGGCCGCGGCGCGCTCGGGCTGGTCGACGAGGCTCGCGTAAATGGCCGCGACCGGCCCGAAGGTCTGCTTGAAGAGCTCGCAGTAGTCGCGCGGGCTTTCGGCCTTCTCGACGTAGGTTCCGGTCGTAAGCTCGAGCCGCTCGACCCGGTCCCCGAATAGTCGCCGTACGTGCCCCTCGCTACCCCAGAGGCCGGGCGTCGGGCCGGGCGGCGGCGGACCGTAGGGTGCGAAGACCGCGAAGAAGTCGTCGATCTCGGGCGTGAAGTTGAGCATCCCGATCGTCCCGCCGGGCCGGCAGACGCGCACCATCTCGTCGGCGACGGCTTGGTGGTCGGGGGCGAAGATCGCGCCCAGCGAGGACGTGACGACGTCGAAGGCGTCGTCGTCGAAGGGAAGCGCCTCGGCGTCGGCCTCGACCCAGTCGAGCTCCACGCCGCGCACCTCAGCTTCGCGGCGACCGGCCTCGAAGTTCTCGGGCGTGAGGTCCGAGGCGACGACCCGGGCGCCGGCCTCCGCCGCTCGGATGGCCACGTTGCCGGTGCCGGCCGCCACGTCGAGCACGGTCTGGCCGGCGGAGATCTCGCACGCATCGACGAGCACCGGCCCGAGCTCCCAAACGGTCGCCTTAGCAAATCGGTGGTAGTCCCCGAGCGCCCAAGCCGCCCGGGTCCCCGCCTTGAGATCGCCGGCGATGTCCGCCGTCGGGTCCTTTGCCGGCTCGGTCGCGGTCATCTGCCCACCCTAGATCCCGGCGACCCTGGCCGCTTCGCCAGAACATGCCATCCGAGACTGGTCTCGGGATCGCCAGAACTGGCTACTCGAGCAGGCCGGAGCGCACGGCGTGGGCGGCCGCGGCCGTGCGCGAGGGGAGGTCGAGCTTGCGCAGGATGTTCGTGACGTGCCGGTGGACGGTGTGCTCGCTGACCACCAGCCGCTCGGCGATCTGCTGGTTCGTGAGCCCCTCGGCGAGCAGGCGCAGGACCTCTCGCTCCCGCGGGGTGACCTCGGCGTGCGGGGAGCGGCCGTCGCGGGCGCACGCGTCGAGGATTCGCCGGGCGCGGGCAGCCTGCGTCGCGGCCCCCAGCGCGACCAGGCGCTCGAGGGCCGAACTCGCCTCACGCTCCGCTGCATCGACGCGACCGAGCGCGAGGAGGGTCGTGGCGAGCTCGACCCTTCCCTCGGCGGCCTCGAAGACGCCGCCGCTTCGCTCGAAGGTGTCGACGGCGTCCTCGAACAGCGGCCGAGCGCGGTCGTGTTCGCCTCGGGCGGCCGCCAGGACCGCCTCGGCCAGGTCGGCGCCTGCCCGGAGCGGGGCCGTCCCGACTTCGCGCTCGACCTCCCGCAGGGCCCGGAGCGCCGTGCCGGCCTCTTCGAGCCCGCCGCGCGCGGTGTGGGCTCGGACGAGCAGGTCGAGCGCCTGAGCGCGGTCGAGCCCGCGATGCGCGGGCATCTGTCGCAGGAGTCGCTCGGCGAGCTCGACCGCCCCGTTCGCCTCGCCGCGGTCGAGCGCCAGACGGGCGCGACAGAGCTGCGCGCCCGCGCGCGGCCCCGCCTGGTCGAGCAGCCGAATCGCCTCCTCGCCTCGACCCTGCCGCCGTCTCAACTCCGCCAGCCCCACCAGCGGGCTCCCCACCCACGCCGGGCGAGAGCCGAGGAAGTCCTCGATAGAGGCCTCGAGCAGTGTCTCGGCCTCGCTCCAGTCGCCCCGCCAGAGGTGCACCGTGCCGTACTCGGCGCGGCAGAAGGCCAGCATGAACCTGCTCCCGTAACGCTCGGCGAACTCGGCGATTCGGTCGCACCACTCGAAGGCGCGCTCGTAGTCGCGGCAGGCGATGCACGCGTTCACCAGGAAGCAGCAGGCCCAGGCGCTCGAGATCGGAATCGCGGCCTGCCTCTCCAGGGCGACCGCGGTCGCCTCGTCGAGACATCGCATCCCCTCCCCCACCCGGGCGCACGTCACCAGCGAGGCCCCTTCGAGGGCCAGACCGAGCATTTCCAGGTCGGGCGCTCCGAATCGCCGCCCCAGCTCGGCGGCCCGCCGCGCGTGCTCCTCGGCGGTCGCGGTCTCGGCGCCCGTGTGCGCCACGAAGCCCTCGAGAAAGGCGAGCCAGCCGTGGTCGGGGCCGGGCTCGAGTGGATCCAGCAGGCGATGGGCGCGCCGGAGCCACCCGCTCGCCACCGACCAGGCGCCGTAGAAGTCGAGCTGGTCGGAGGCGAGCCACGTCGCCATCCGGGCAGCGCTCGGCGCATCGCCTCCTTGCCGGTAGAGGCGGTAGGCACGCTCCCTTGACTCGAACACGACCGCCGCGTCGTCGAGCCACCACGCGGCCCAGCTCAGGCCCTCGTACGCCTCGGCCGTCTCGCCGGCGACCAGGGCCTCATCGAAGGCCGCCCGCGCGGCGTCCCACCGTCCCGCCGCCAGCTCGGCCCAGCCCAGGTCCAGGGGGTCGGATGGGGTCCCATTCGAAGCTCGGGCCACCCGCGCATTCTTCCCCCCCGGACCGGGTGTCACAATGCCGGCCGCATGAGGTGCCTGGGCGCGACCCTTCTGGCCGGCGTGGTGATCGGACTCTCGCTTATGGCCACCCCGGCCGAAGCGCGCCGCACGTGCCCGGGCACGGTGACGTTCTCGGGCACGCCAACCAAGATCGTCATTCTGCGCGGCGTCAGCTGCAGAACGGCTCGGCGCGTTGTGCGGGCGTACGATCGCGGGTCGCCGCCCCGCCCCTGGCAATGTTTCCTGGCCCACGCCCCATTCGACCGCGTGGGCGGCCGGATCGTCGGGTTCTCATGCGCCTGGGGAGGGCGTCGTGGGGACGTGCGGCGATGGCCGCACGCGTTCCTCGGGACAATCCGACCCTAGGCGGCCGCCCCCGCCGGCGGCAGGAGATCGTGACCGCCCGTCGTAAGCGCTGGATACCGTGGCCCGTGGGTCGTCCACCGTCCACCGCCCGGTACGGGGGTTGGTCGATCGACACCCCCGTGCCCGTCGACGCCGATGGCTCCGGCTCCTCGGCGTGGTCGCGGTCGTGGTCGCCGCGCTCGGAGTAGGTGAGCTGGTGGCGCGCACCAGCCAGACGACGCCGACGGTCGGCACGCCGGAGCGGCCGGCGCCAGTCGCCCCCGAGAAGCAGGCGCCGCCGGCCCCCTCGCCGCGACCGGCGGGTCCCATTAACTCCGAGGTCCCTGGCCTCACCACCTTCCGGGGCAGCCTCACGCGCTCCTACTACGGCGAGGGCCCGGTCCCGCGGCGGCCCCGGATTCTCTGGCGCTACCCGAGACGGGGCGGGATGTGCGCCCAGTCGACCGACGAGTCGGGCACCAAAACCTGGTGCGGCGTGGGCTGGACGGGCCAGCCGAACGTGATCCCGCACGAGGACGGGCTCCTGGAGCTGCGCTTCGGCGCCTACGACACCAACTACCACTTTCTCAACGCACGCAGCGGACGGCAGATTCGCGAGGATCTCGACACCGGCGACCTCGCCAAGGGCTCGGCTACCTCCGACCCCGACGGCTACCCGCTGTACTACGCCGGCTCCCGCGACAACAGCTTCCGCATCGTCGCCCTCGACCGGCGGCGGCCGACCGTGCTGTGGTCGCTCGACGCCGATACGAGCGTTCCCGAGCCGGTCTGGAACAACGACTGGGACGGCGCCGCGCTCGTGGTGGGCGACTACCTCGTCGAGGGCGGCGAGAACTCCTGGCTCTACGTCATCAAGCTGAACCGCGGTTGGACGCGGAAGGGCAAGGTGCGCGTTCGTCCGCGCGTCGTCCTGACGGTGCCGGGCTGGGACGACCAGCTGGAGAGCGACGCGCCGGGCAGGCACTTCTCGATCGAGAGCTCGGTGGCCTTCGACGACGGGGTCGTCTACTTCGCCAACTCCGCCGGGCTGGTGCAGGGCTGGGACATCTCCCGCGTGCTGCGGGGCGGGCGCAAGGCCAGGCGGGTCTTCCGCTTCTGGACGGGCGACGACACGGACGCCTCGATCGTGATCGACGAGGACGGGCACCTGTATGTCGCGAGCGAGCTCGAGACCTGGGGCGCGCGGTCGCTCGAGGTGGGCCAGCTGATGAAGCTCGACCCGCGCCGGCGCAGGCGGCCGCTCGTCTGGTCGGTCCCGATCCGGGAGACCGACGGGGAAAGCGGCGGGTCCTGGTCGACGCCCGCACTCGACCGCGACATGGTCTACGTCGCGACGAACGCGGGCGGCCTCCTCGGCGTCGATCGCGAGAGCGGAAGGGTGCGCTGGCGCATCGGGCTCCCCGGGCCGACCTGGAGCTCACCGGTGGTCGTCGACGACGTCCTGCTCCAGGGCGACTGCGACGGCGTCCTGCACGCATACGACGTGAGCGACGGGCGGCGCAAGCCGCCCGAGCTCTGGCGCGTCACGCTCGGCGGCTGCATCGAGGCGACGCCGGCCGTTTGGAAGGGCCAGATCTTCGTCGGCACGCGGGCCGGAGCGATGTACGCGGTCGGCGACCGGCGGCCCTGAGCCTGCCCAGCTAGGACGCCGAGGCCGCCTTCTTCCGCCTCCCGCGCCCGCCGCGCCGGCCTCGCCGCCCGCGCCGGCGTCCGTTGCCCGACGATTCCGCCTCCGACGACGGGGGCGGGTTCACCAGCGACGCCTGCGCCGCCGAGCGCCCCACCTTCTCGATCCGCACGAGCGTCTTCTCGCCGACCAGCGGCGCCGCCCCGAAGACCGAGACGACGTAGCCGTCGAGCTTGGCCACGGCGTCGTCCTCGTTGTACATGTGCGGCTCCTCGATCTCGACGAGCACCTCTTCGCCCTCGCGGAACGGCAGCGCGCGCTCCTCGATCTCCTCGCGCGTGCCCTCGAGGACGACCTCGAAGTGGTCGATGGGGAGCGCCTCGGTGCCCTCGAAGTGGAAGTGCTTGCCGGTCTCCTCCTCGATCTCCGCGATCGTTCCGGGAGCGCCGTGTGTGCCCACCAGGATCGCGGCGACCTTCGGATGGACGCGGATCAGGAAGGCCGGCGTCCTCCGCCGCTCGACGGCCAGGTCGCGTAGCCAGCGGTCGACCTCGAGCGCCACGGTCTCCTCGGACAGCACCACGCCTTCGCCCTCGCAGGTCGGGCAGGCCTTGGTCAGGATCTCGCGCACGCCGTCGGTCACGTTCTGGCGCGTCATCTCAACGAGCCCGAGCGGGGAGATCTCGACCACGTACGTCTTCGTGCGGTCCTCGTCGAGCGACTTGCGCAGCGTCTTCAGCACCGCGTCGCGGTTCCGGGCGCGCGCCATGTCGATGAAGTCGATGACGATGATTCCGCCGATGTCCCGCAGCCGCAGCTGGCGCACGACCTCGTCGGCCGCCTCGAGGTTGGTCTTGGTGATGGTGTCCTCGAGCTTGGCGCCCTTGCCGCGGCCCGTGAACGAGCCCGAGTTGATGTCGATCACCGTCATCGCCTCGGCGTAGTCGATCATCAGGTAGCCGCCGCTCGGCAGGTCCACCCGGCGCTTCAGCACCGACTCGATCGCCTCCTCCACCCCGTACCGCTCGAACAGCGGCTCGTCCTTGTCGTCGTAGAACTCGAGCCGCTCGAGCAGCTCCGGCGCCGTGCGGTTGAAGAACGACTCCAGCCGGTGGTGCTGCTTCGGGTCGTCGACGATCGCCTTCTCGAACTCGCCGGAGAAGATGTCGCGTGCGACGCGCACCGACAGGTCGGCCTCCTGGAAGACCATCGCGGGCGCGGGCACTTCCTTCGCGCGCTGCTGGAGCACGTCGTGCAGCTTGTGGAGGTACTTGATCTCGCGCTCGAAGTCCTCGCGCTTGGCGCCCTGCGCGGCGGTGCGCACGATCGCGCCGCCCTCTCCGAGGTCGACCTTGCCGGCGGCCCGGCGCAGGCGGTCGCGCTCCTTGTCGTCGAGCCGTCGCGAGACCCCGACGCCCTCGCCCTGGGGCACGTACACGAGGTAGCGGCCCGCGATCGAGAGCTGCATCGAGAGGCGCGGCCCCTTCGTCTTCAGCGGATCCTTGACCGCCTGGACGAGTACCTCCTGCCCGGGCTTCAGAAGGTCCGTGATGCGCTTGCCGCGCTGGCGCCCGGTGCGTCCGCGGCGGGCCACCTCCACGCCGGGGAAGACGATGTCGTCCGCGTGGAGGAAGCCGTTCTTCTCGAGACCGATGTCAACGAACGCCGCCTCGAGGCCGGGCAGGACGTTGTCGACCTTGCCCTTGTAGATGTTTCCGACGATCGAGCGCGAGCCGCGTCGCTCAATGTAGAGCTCCCCGACGCGCCCGTCGTCCTGGCTTTTCTGGCCGCGGCCTCGCTTACTGGCGGAGGCGGTTCCCTCCGACTCGAGGATCGCGACTCTCGTTTCGCCACGGTCCACCGTGACGAGCAACTGCTTTCTCAAAGTTTCTTTCCTTGAAGTCCCTCATCGGCCCTTGGCCGCGGCGGTCTCGCGCGCCTGCGCGTGTATTGACTGCAGCAGTCCTATGGCCATCAATGTCGTTAGCACCGACGAGCCGCCGTAACTCACGAGCGGCAGGGGGATGCCGGTGATGGGCATGATTCCGATCGTCATGCCCACGTTGACGAAGACCTGGAACATCAACATTGCGGTGATGCCCCCGGCGACCAAAGCGCCGTAAAAGTTCTTCGACATAGTCAATATTCGCAGAGCGCGCCAGATCAGCAGCGCGAACAGCGACAGCACCAGCGCCGCGCCCACAAAGCCGAACTCCTCCCCCACCACGGAGAAGATGAAGTCCGTGTGGTGCTCGGGTAGGAAGTCGAGCCGAGTCTGCGTCGATTCCTCGCCGCGACCGGTCTTCCCCCCGGAGCCGATCGCGGTCAGCGACTGGTTGATCTGGTAGCCCTCCTCGCGGGGATCGTCAGTGGGGTTGAGGAAGGCCGTGAGGCGGTCCTGCTGGTACGGCTTCAGCAGCTCGATCCCCGCCGCCGGCGCGGCCACGAGGACCAGGGCGATCGCCACCGCGCCGAGCGCGGCCAGCGCGGCGAAGTGGGTCCACTTGGTGCCGGCCACGAACAGCACCGCCAGGACGATCGCGAGGTAGACGAGCCCGGAGCCGAGGTCCGGCTGGGCGACCACGAGTATCGCCGGCACCAGCGCCAGCAGCACGATCCGGCTGGTGGTCTCGCGATCGTCAAGACGGCGCGTGCGGTCGACCACGAACGCCGCCAGGGCCACCACGAGCAGCAGCTTCCCGAGCTCCGACGCCTGGAAGTTGAAGAACCCGAACTCGATCGCCCGGCGGGCGCCGCGGGCCGACACGCCGGCCGCGTACACGAGCACGATCGAGCCGATCATCAGCGCGTAGACGCCGAACTTCCACTCGCGCAGGCGCGAGTAGTCGAAGCGGGAGATCAGCAGCATCAGGACGAGCCCCGCCCCCGCGAAGATCCCCTGGCGGTATGCGTAGTAGTTGGGGTCGCCCGGAACGTCGTCCTGGGTGGCCGCCCCGACGGTGTAGACGCTGGCCGCCACCAGCCCGAGCGTCGCGAGCAGCAGCAGCGGGTCGATGCGCAGGAACCGCTTACCCGTCTCGCGGAAGTCCCTGATCTGCGAGCCGGGGGCGTTCATCAGTCCGACGGTCCCCCACCCTCGACGATCCGCCGCTCGTTCACGTCGAAGAGCTCGGCGAGGATGCGCCGGGCCATCGGCGCGGCGGTCTCCGCGCCGAAACCGCCGGCCTCGTCGGTCACCGCCACGACGTACTTGGGATCCGGGTACGGCGCGAGCGCGACGTACCAGGACTGGTCGGCGCGGCCGAGTCCCTTCTCCGCCGTGCCGGTCTTGCCGGCGACGGGGATCGGGAAGCCGGCGAACACCTCGGTGGACGTGCCGCCCGCTGCGCTCGCGGCGCCGTGCAGGCCCTCGAGGATCGCCTGCCTGAACGACGGGTCGATCTTCAGGCGCCGGGCGGTGGGCGCCTCGAGCTGCTGGAGCGCCCGCCCGGCCGTGTCCTCGATCCGCATCCCGAGCCGGGGGCGCAGGACGCGCCCGCCGTTGGCGATCGTCGCGTACGCCACCGCCATCTGCAGCGGATCCACCGCCACGTCGCCCTGCCCGACCGACAGGTTGACGTTGTCGCCCACCGACCAGGGCCGGTCCGTCAGGCGCTTCTTGAAGAGCTGGTTGCGCCAGCGCGGCGTGGGCACGCGCCCGGGTTGCTCGGCCGGGAGGTCGATACCCGTCAGTCGTCCCAGGCCAAGCCGCCTCGCCCACCGCTGGAGCGCAAGCCCGTCGCCCCGCCCGTCCATGTCTCGCCCGAGCTGGTAGAAGAACACGTCGCTCGAGACGGTGAGCGCAGTGCGGAGGGCGAGCGCGCCGTGCGCCGCCCCGCCCGCGTTGTTGAACACCACGTCGCCGACGGTGAGCGAGCCGCCGTCGAAGAGGATCGTGTCGGGCGTGATCAGGCCGCTCTCGAGCGCCGCGGTGGCCGTGATCAGCTTGAAGGTCGAGCCCGTGGGGTAGCCGCCCTGGGTCGCGCGGTTCGTCAACGGCGCGCCGGTCTCGTCCGAGGTCAGGCGCTTGTAGTCGGAGGCCTTGATCGTCTTCGCGAAGATGTTCGGGTCGAAGGACGGCTGCGAGCCGAGCGCCATCACCTGGCCGTTGCGAACGTCCATGACCGCGAAGGCGCCGTGGCCGGTGCCCGAGGCGAGCGCCTCCTGGCCGACCCGCTGGACGTCGAGGTCGACGGACAGGCGAAGCTGGCGCCCCTGCTGGGGCTGGCGGGTGGCGAGCTCGCGGCTGAGGTTGCCGAGCGCATCGACCTGCACCCGGGTGGCGCCGTTCCTTCCGCGCAGGAAGCGGTCGTACTCCGCCTCGATCCCGGACTGGCCGACCCGGTCGCCCATGTCCACCCCGCGGTAGCGCTCCTCCCCCAGCTGCTCCCGCGTGACCTCGCCGACGGTGCCGAACAGGTGCGCCCCGACCTCTCGATGCGGATACTTCCGCAGGAAGACCCTCTCGATCGTCACACCCGGGAACACCTCCGGGCGCTCCAGCAGGTACGCGAACAGCTCCTCGGGCACGTCGGTCTTCACCGTCGCGGTGGCGAACGGGAGCGCGCTGAGCTGCTTCTCCACCCGCCGCTCGATCACCCGTGGACGCATCGCCAGCACCCTGCCGAGCCGCCTGTACAGGTTGCGTCGCTCGGCGATCAGGTCCGGCAGGGACGCGGGCGTCACCTTGACCGCGTAGCCGACCCGGTTACGCACCAGCACGCGCCCCTCGCGGTCCACGATCTCGCCCCGCGGGGCCTGCACCTTGATCTCGCGCAGCTGGTTGCCGCGGGCCTCCTCCACGTACTTCTCGCTCGAGAGCACCTGGAGGAACCAGAGCCGGAAGAAGATGATCGCGAAAGCGACGAGCGCGATCCCGCCGATGATCGCCACCCGCATGGCGAGCTTCGGCGTGAGCGTCGGGCGGCGCTCGTTGTCGAGGTACATCAGGAGGCCACCCGTCTACACCTCGATCCCGCGCAGGCCGAGAGGCCCCGTCTCGCGTGGCTGCTGCTGGCGCCGGCGACGCACCTCCACGGGGTCCACCCTGAGCGACGGCCGCAGGACCCTCCGGCAGCCGGCGAAGACCGGCAGCGCGAGCAGCGCGTTCAGCAGGACGGTGACGACCATGTCGCGGAAGACGAGCGGACTCACCCTCGCCCCGACGTCGAGCATGAACGAGACCGCGGCGAAACCCACCACCCAGCCCGCCGTCGCGGCCGCGCCTACCGGGATCGGCAGGAGGCCGTGACTCGCGTCGCGCTGCTCTCGGAAGCGGCCCACGCCGTAGCCCACCGCCGTGAGCACCAGCGAGGAGGCCCCCATCGTCGCGCCCGACGCCAGGTCGAGCAGGAAGCCGGCGGCGAAACCGGTCGCGCAGCCGGACACGCTCCCCCCGTAGAACGCCACCGCGGCCACCACCAGCACGACCACGTCGGCCTGACCGCCTCCGACGATGCCGATCTGGCTCAGGGTCGAGAGCTGGAGCACCACCGCGAGCAGCAGCAGGAGTCCCACGCGCACCAGCGCGCCGAGGGAAAGGATCACGGCGTGATCACCCCGGCGGTCTGCGTGGCGGCCGGCTTGCGCGTGAGCACCTGGACGATGTCGATGCGCCTGAGATCGGCGAACGGCCGGACGTGCACGCGCTGGTAGAGCTCGACCTCGTCGAGGTCGACCCGGGTCACCTCGCCGATCGGAATTCCGCGCGGGAAGAGGGACTCCACCCTGGACGCCTTGAAGCCCGACGTGACCACGATCGTCCCCTCGGTCACCCGCCTGCCGCCCTCGACGAAGTCGAGCAGCATGTCCCTCGGATCACCAACCTCGGGCTTGACGACGCCGGAGGCGCCGGCGGGCATGACCTGCGCCGCGACCCCGCTGGACTCATCCGTGATCAGGGTGACCTCGGAAGTGCCACCGGTCACGCGCGTGACCTTGCCCGCGAGCCCGCCCACCGGGTTGCCGGAGGACGGCTTGCTAGACGCCGCGATCACCGGCTGGTTCAGCCTGACCCCGTCGCTCGAGCCCTTGTCGACCTTCAGGCTCGAGTACCACACCGTCGGAGACCGCGCGATCACCCGCGCGGCAACCGGTCGCGTCCCGCGGGGGAATCCCTCCTGTCTGTGAAGCCCCACGAGCCCCTTCAGCTGGCGCGCGTCCCTCCGGGCGGTCTGGGCGTCGGCCAGCTCGGAGCGCAGCCGCTCGACCTGCTCCTTCAGCTCAGCGTTCTGGTCCTTGGCATCGATCGTGTCCCCGGCCCAGCCGAAGAAGTCGCGCACCGGCTTGAGGGCGCGGCTCGCGCCGGTCTCGATCGGCGCGAACGCCTCCTGGGCGCCGCGCTGGAGGGCGTGGAAGAAGCCGCCGCTCGACTCGCCGAAGTAGGCGGTGAGGATGGCGATCGACAGCGCGACGAAAACGGCGAGCGCCGCCCGGCGCCTGCGAACCGCTTTCCTGTCATGCACGCCTGCGCCCCCTCGCGCGGCGGGGCTAGTAGTGGCCCCTGGCCACTACCGCCGCCGGTTCGTTCGGGAATTCTTGTTGCTGCGGTGAATGGCCTCGAACTCCTCGAGGCTTCGACCGGAGCCGACGGCCACACAAGTGAGCGGCGACTCGGCCAGGTGCGCCGGCATCTGCGTCTCGTCGCGCAGGCGCTCGTCGAGCCCCTGAAGGAGGGCGCCGCCGCCCGCGAGCATGATTCCCCGGTCCATGATGTCCGAGGCCAGCTCGGGGGGCGTGCGGTCGAGGGTCTCCTTGACCGCGTCGATGATCGCCTGGAGCGTCTCCTCCAGGGCCATCCGCACCTCTTCGCTCGTGAGCACGATGGTCTTGGGCAGGCCGGAGACGAGGTCGCGGCCGCGGATCTCGGCCTGGACCTCTTCCTGGAGCGGGAAGGCGGAGCCGATCTCGAGCTTGACCTCCTCGGCCGTCTGCTGGCCGATCATAAGCTTGTATTCCCGTTTGACGTAATTGATGATCGCCTCGTCGAGCTCGTCGCCGCCGATGCGGATCGACTGCGACACGACGATGCCGCCGAGCGAGATCACCGCCACCTCGCTGGTGCCGCCGCCGACGTCGACGACCATGTTGCCCGTCGGCTCCCCCACCGGCAGGCCGGCGCCGATGGCCGCCGCCATCGGCTCCTCGATCAGGTAGGCCTGCCGCGCCCCCGCGCTCAGACAGGCCTCCTCGACCGCGCGCTTCTCGACCCCGGTGACGCCGGACGGCACGCAGACCACCACCCGCGGATGCGCCCAGCGGTTCTGGTGCACCTTCTGGATGAAGTGGCGCAGCATCTGCTCGGTCACGTCGAAGTCCGCGATCACCCCGTCCTTGAGCGGACGGATCGCCTGGATCGTGCCGGGGGTGCGGCCCAGCATCCGCTTTGCCTCGATCCCGACGGCGTGCACTTCCTGGCTACGCGAGTCGATCGCCACGACGGACGGCTCGGACAGCACGATGCCGCGGCCGCGCACGTAGACCAGCGTGTTGGCGGTCCCGAGGTCGACGGCCATGTCGCGGCCACCCATGCCGGTGAGGTACGAGAAGAAGCCCATTCGCTGTTCGGGAGTGAGGATAAGCGCCGGGGCGGCAGCCCGCACCTTCGACGCCTCGCTGAGGACGAGCGCCGGAGCCGCGCCCGCGGGGAGTCTAGCTACGGCGGAGCAGATCGGGGTCGAGTCGCAAGAGCGCTGCGACCGGCAGGCCGACGACGTTCCAGTAGTCGCCCTCGATCGCCTCCACGAGGGCCGCGCCCTGGCCCTGGATCGCGTAGCCGCCGGCCCGTTCGCGCCATTCGCCCAATGCGAGATACCAGTTGATGTCGTCCGGCTCGAGCAGGCGGAAGCGGACGCGTGTGACCGCCACGTCCGAGCGGTCACCCCGTTCGTCGCGCAATGCGACCCCGCTCATCACCTCGTGGGTGCGGCCCGAGAGCCGGCGCAGAAACGTCTCCGCCTCGGCCGGCTCCCGCGGCTTGCCGAAGGCCCGCCCGTCGAGGACGACGGCGGTGTCAACCCCCAGAACCCGTGCCCCGGCCACGGCTGCCGCCTTGCGCCTCGCGTTCTGGACCACCAAGCGGCGCGGCTCGCCTTCCGTCAGCTCCTCCACGTCGGGCGCAGCGACGCGGAAGTCGACCCCGAGCTGCTCCAGAATCGCCCGGCGTTGCGGAGAGCGGGAAGCGAGGATGAGCGACTCGGGCAACTATTGGGAGAGATCGGGGAAGAACAGCGCGGTCTCGCGCCGGGCAGCCTCGGTCGAGTCGGCGCCGTGGACGAGGTTCGTCTGGACCTCCAGCCCGAAGTCGCCGCGGATCGAGCCCGGGGCCGCCTCGAGCGGGTTGGTGGCGCCGATCACCTGGCGCGCCGAGGCCACGGCCTCGTAGCCCTCTAGCACGAGCGCCACCAGCGGGCCGCCGGTGATGAAGTCGACGAGGTCTCCGAAGAACGGCTTCTCGCGGTGCTCGGCGTAGTGCTCCTCGGCCAACTCGCGATCGACGCTCATGTGCTTCATCGCGACGATCGTGAGCCCCTTGCGCTCGAACCGGCGGATGACCTCGCCCGTCAGGCCGCGCTCGAACGCGTCCGGCTTCACCAGGATCAGGGTCCGGTCCATTGATCTCCTCTCGGGTCGTGGAGGGGCGGCTGGCCTAGCCGGCTAACCGGCGGACTGCGGGCGATCGCGGCTGCTGGCGCGAGCGGACCGCTCCACGGACCGCGCCGGTGCGGCGGCCGCGGCCCGTCGGGCGCGCTGGCGACGGCCCTCGGGCGGGAGCTGGCCGACCTCGGCCTCGCAGTACGGGCAGATCTTCCAGTGCGGGTCGAGCGGCTTTCCGCAGACCGTGCACGGCTCCTTCAGCCGGCGCAGGCAGCTCGGGCAGCGCAGGAATGTCTTCTCGACCTCGAACCCGCAGTACGGACATTCCAGATTCTCGAAGCTGGCGAGCCGCGCCTCGGCGGCCGCGATCTCGAGATCGCGCTCCCGCATGTCCTCCAGATACTCGGGCGGCCGCACGATGACGTAGACGATCGTGCCGATGAACGGGAACAGCGAGGCGGCCGTTGCGCAACCGACGAGCAGCGGGTCGGCGATGCGCCGGCGCGCGTCCGCGAAGGTCCAGTACACCAGCGCGAGCCAGATCACGACGAGGAACAGCAGCAGCAGGTTTACCGCGAGGTTCAGCCCGTCGTTCTCGATCCCGAAGACGGCGAGAGGGCCCATTGAAAGCGCGAGTGTAGTGGTCACGGTTACAAGAAAAGCCGTCCGAGCGCGTACCCGATGCCAAAGAACACAAGGATGACCGTGGCCACGACCACGGCGACCAGGCCGATCATCACGCCGAAGCGGGGGCCGTCTCGGTCCATGAGCCGTGAATCCTGGCAGGCGAGGCGGGTAAGGAACTCGCACTCGTGGCGTGGACCAGGTCCGGCTGGGGCTCGGTACGCGGGTACCCGGGGCAGAGCCGCTGTGAGGAGACGCACGCCTACCTCCCACCAACCCCCTCGCCGGCTGCGATTGCGGCGCTCAGCGGGCCTCGCAACCCGTTGTCGTGGGTCGCCGAGGCGGCACCGTTCACCCTGCCCGAAGGCACCTCCTGCTGGAGCTCGCCGTCCCCATCCGGGAAAGACGAGGCTCGGTGCTTCTCGAATTGCACGCGCGTGCGCCCGTCTCCGTTCCTCACCTCGAAGCGGTCCACGAGCGCCGCAATGATCTGCATCCCTCGCCCACACGTGGCGTCGGTCGACGCGGGCTCGAGTGTGCTGTCGAAAGTGCCGAGGTCGCAGACCTCCACTCGCAGCCCACGTGGGCACGGCTCGGTTGTGAACAGGACGCAGTCGTTTGGCCAGGGCTCGCCGTGCTGCACCGCGTTTGCGACCGCCTCGGTCGCGGCGAGCATCAGATCCCAAGCGGGTTCCGCCTCGAGACCGGCCTCGGCAGCCGCCTCGCGGACGATGCGACGCGCGAGCCCGGCGCTGGCGGGGTTGGCCGGCAACCATGTCTTCTGTCTCATGGCGTGGCACCTCCGTTACGGCCCGAGCTAGGTCGTCGAGACGTCCGGCGCCTCCCGGGTGAGCCGCCTGCGCCCCCCGTGGCCCGCTGAACCGCGGAGGGTCGCCATTTCGCGCCCCCACCGAGAGGGGGCACGTTCTCGGCATTAAGCCGATCGGCGATCGCCTGGAGCGTCATGCCACCGGCGCGCATCGCCCGCATGCGCTCCTTCAACGCCGGGACGTCGGTCGTCGGCAGCGGGGTGCTGAGGCTTGCGTTCCGGGTCGGTCGCCCGTCGGGCACGGCGTCACGTCGGGTTCGCGCGGACGCACGCCGGTGCCCGGTCGCCGCACAGACCGACACCAGCTCATCGGCCGCCTCGCCGCCGCTTTTCGTGGCCGTGTCCAATCCCTCGTCGGCCGCGACAAGGCGCGCCTCCTGCCGGCGGAGCCACCCGACGATGTAGCCGAGCTCCGGCGCGGAGCGGCCGAGGCGGCTCAGGTCCGCCACGACCAAACACGACGCGTCCCGCGCCGCGAGTCGCTGGAGGGCCTGCTGCATGCCGGGGCGGTCCGGCCCCTGGTCTTCGACCTGCTCGAGATCCCGGATGACGTCGCTCAGCACCAGCCCACGCTTGCGGCAGGCCTTGTCGATCGCGGCCACCTGGTCTCGGAGCTCCGGCCCATCGACCGCCTCGGGCTCACGGGCGCTCACGTAGCCGAGCGCGACGGCCCCGTCGCGCCGACTGGGCGCCTCTCCTCCGGGCGGCGCGGTTGACCCATTGCTGGGTGTCGCGGCCTTGGAATCGCCGTTCATCGGCGGGGGCTTGACCGGACCATCCTCGACCCGACTTGCTCCGGCCTTATGGCGCCGGCCCCTGAGCAGGCTCGCGAGCACCCCGCCACCCGCGAGCGCGAGCGCCAGGACCACCAGCGGCAGCGCGTACGTCGACCCTGCTCCATCCCCCTCCTCCGTGCGAGGGGCCGCAGCCGTCGGGGCCCGGGTCGTGCTCAGATTCGCTCCCTCGGCCGGTTCCCTGCCTCCACGGGGGGCGGAAACGTCGGCCCGGCTCGCCGGACTCCCGTCGCGGTCGCGACGCTCGTCGTTCTTGCGCGTGTCGTTTGCACGGCTCGGCTGGTCGCTGTCGGCACGCGCGAGAGCCACCGCGGTCGCGGGCGACAACACGCCGCTGACGGGTTCTCTCGCCGAGCGCTGGAAGCGCTCGACGGCTGCCTGCGTGCGGGGGCCGTAGAGCCCGTCAACCGGGCCCGGCCGCGAGCCGGCGGCACTCAGCCGTCGCTGGACGGCACGCACCCGGGACGACCCTCCCGGCTGCCCATAGCCGGCGCCCGGCACCAACGGCGGCGCCTGGGCGTTCAGGAGCGGGCGGGTCCGCGGTCCTACGACTCCGTCGACCGAGAGCCCGCTGTCGCGCTGGAGGCGCTCGACGGCCGCCTCCGTCCGCGGTC
Source organism: uncultured Thermoleophilaceae bacterium (assembly GCA_963812915.1). Taxonomy (GTDB): domain Bacteria; phylum Actinomycetota; class Thermoleophilia; order Solirubrobacterales; family Thermoleophilaceae; genus JACVRW01. Next base: position 276,210 of record CAWEXB010000008.1, read on the forward strand.
CGTAGAGGCCGTCCACGGGTCCCGGCCGTTGGCCGAGAGCCCGCAGGCGACGCTGCAGCGCCCGCACCCGCGAATCGCCCCGCGGCTGCCCGTAACCGTCTCCGAGTGAGAGCACGGCGCCCGCGCGGTCTTCCCCCTCTGCAGGGGAGTTGCCAGGCTCGGCCGCGATGCCCAGGGTCGGCATGCAGAGCAGGGCAAGGCAAGCCATGATGCTCGCCGCCGATGCCCGCGTGACGCCCACGCAATGTTTCCTTCTCATCGTCCTACTCCTGAATCGAACGGTGTACCCGGGTGCCTACGGCATCCGGGCCGGACTGATTGGCCTGGGAGGCGTCAGCCGGGGCGTTCGTTCAGGGCGACGATCGTCACCGAGCGCCAGCGGACCGGAACCAGCAGCAACCGGCCCCATAGTCCGCCGGCAAGCGCGGCAAGGGCACACACGAGCGCATAGAGTGCGCCGGAGGCGCTGCCGGACGAGCCGGCCCCGGCCGTTCCCGGACGGCGCACCCCCGCCGGCCGGCGGGGCCTGCTCGGGAGACTGCGCCGGGGACGGATCTTCGGAGGCCGGGATGGAGTCGGGGCGGGGCCTCCCGTCCGCGCGGCGGCCGGCGCCTGACCCTGCTCCGCGAGCATGGCCATCGCAGCTTTCACTCCGGCCAGATCGTCCATCATCTTGAGCGCCTCGCGGAAAAGCGCCGCCTCCTCCGGCGTCTCGGCCCGAGCTGGAGAGCCGGCAACAGGCCCGGGAGGGCCGTCGGCCGGAGCGGGCGACTCGAGCGAAGTCACAGGCAAGTCCGAGGTCGAGCCAATGGGCTGAAGTTCATGCCGATTCGGGTGCGGTCGCCGGAGGCGCGCTGGGCCCATCCGCTTGCGGCTGGCCCCCCGTGACGAGTTCCCCTTGGGTGCCCGGCTCAGAAGCACCGGGGGCGGTCGGCGAAGTGGCCTGAGGTGTCTCGGGTGACAAGGCGGCCTGCTGAGGCGCCGGCTCGCTGGGTCGCGGCTCGACGCTTGCCTCGGCCGGCGGCGCGGTCGGCGGGACGGCAACCGGCTCAGGTTCGGCGGCCGGCGGCGGCGGTTCGGGAGCCGGCGGGGCCGGCGGGCTCGGGAGCCGGGGGCGGCGTGGCATCGGGAGCCGGCGGTGCCGGGGGCTCGGGGGCCGGGGGTGGCGTGGGCTCTGGAGCCGGGGGCGGCGGGGGCTCCGGAGCCGGGGGCGGCGGGGGCTCCGGAGCCGGGGGCGGCGGCTCGGCGACCGGAGCAGGCGAGGGCTCCGGAGCCGGGGGCGGCGGGGGCTCGGGAGCCGGGGGCGGCGGGGGCTCTGGAGCCGGGGGTGGTGGGGGCTCTGGAGCCGGCGGGGGCGGCTCGGCGACCGGACCGGGCGAGGGCTCTGGAGCCGGGGGCGGCGGGGGCTCTGGAGCCGGCGGCGGCGGCTCGGCGACCGGACCGGGCGAGGGCTCGGGAGCCGGGGGCGGCGGGGGCTCCGGAGCCGGGGGCGGCGGGGCTCTGGAGCCGGGGGCGGCGGCGGCTCTGGAGCCGGGGGCGGCGGCTCGGCGACCGGACCGGGCAAGGGCTCGGGAGCCGGGGGCGGCGGGGGCTCTGGAGCTGGTGGCGGCGGCTCGGTGACCGGCTCCGGCGTGGGCTCCGTAGCCGGGGGTAGCTCGGCGACAGGACCCGGCGTGGGCTCCGGAGCAGCCGGCGTCTCGGCGGTGGGCTCTGGACTGGGTGCGGACGTCGGGGCCGAGGTCGGTTCGGACGTCGGGGCCGAGGTCGGTTCGGAGGTCGGGGCCGAGGTCGGTTCGGACGTCGGGGCGGATGTTGGTTCGGAGGTCGGGGCCGATGTTGGTTCGGACGTCGGGGCCGATTGGTCCGGTGCCGGCGAGGACTGCTCGACAGGCTGTGGAGACGGATCCTGGGAGGCCGGCGACTCGGAAGCTGTCCCCGGTGCCGTGCTCTCAACCTGAGGTGCCGGGTCAGATCCGGCTTCCGGCGCGCCACCGCTCACCTCCGCCGACGCGGGGGGAGCCAGCAAGGCAATGCCGACCGCAGCGAGCACTGCGACCAGAGGCAGGAGGCTGCCTCTGCCGCTGCCGCCACGACGGTTAGCTCCGGTCACACGAGTCAATCCGCACCTGTTTGTAGACGCCCGCCGCCCACGGCGGTTCGTCCCTCAAACGTAGGTTCGACGGAAAAGATGCGTACCGAGGGCGTGTCGCGATTTTCGCAATTTGCGGGAATCCCGGGACTGCGGCGTAAGCGTATACGCAACTCTGGCCGGCTAGAGGGTCGACGCGCGAGCGCTTGGCGGCTCCCACACGAGGTCGGCGACCAGGTAGATCGAGCCCGTGGCGAGCACCGCGCCGCCGGGCCCGGCCAGCATGCGCGCCCGCTCAACGGCGGCACGAGGGTCCGCCACCGCCTCGGCGCTAAGGACCGTCTCGTCCGCTGCCGGGCGGTTGCCCCGCCCCCTGATCTTCTCGGCGAGCGTGGCGAGCGTGGCCGGTGGAAGCGAGCGCGGGTTGCTCGAACGGGTGAAGATCGCTCGGTCCAGGTGCGGCAGCAGCGCTTGGAGCATGCCGGCCGCGTCCTTGTCCTCGAGCACGCCGATGACCGCCACCCGCGGATGGCGCTCGCCGAGCACGTCGTCGAGCGAATCCGCGAGCGCCCGCGCGCCCTCCGGATTGTGCGCGCCGTCGTAGACCGTGAGGGGACGCTCGCCGACCACGTCGAGTCGCCCGGGAATCCGGATCTCGGCGCCGGCCCGCTCCACGGCGGCACGGTCGAGCGGCCGCCCGAGGAACGCCTCGGCGGCGGCCGCCGCCAGGGTGAAATTGCGGCGCTGGAAGCGGCCGTGCGCGCGCAGTGTGATCCCGAGGTCGCCGGGCCCCGCGAACTGCGATGTCGAGGGGTGGGGCGACGTCCGGGTCGTCACGAGCCTGGCGCGACGCTCGGCGGCGGTCCGTTGCGCGACGGCGAACGCTTCGGGCTGGAGGTCTCCGACCACGAGCGTGCCGTGGTCGCGCACCACGGCGAGCTTCTCCTCGGCGATATCCGTCAGCGTCGGCCCGAGCCAGCGTGTGTGCTCCAGGCCGACAGAGGTCAGGACCTGAACCTTCGACGGGATCACGTTGGTGGCGTCGAACCGGCCGCCCAGCCCCGCCTCGATCACCGCCACCTCCACGCCTCGCCTCGCCAGCTCGTGGTAACTCGCGGCGGTGAGCGCCTCGAACTGGGTGACGCCGTCATCCGGTTCCTGGGTCCGGTTCACAAGCTCGGCCGCGTGCGCCGCCCGCTGCACGGCGGCGGCGAAGTCGGCCTCGGACACCGGCTCCTCCCCCACGTCGATCCGCTCCCGGAACGAGCCAAGGTGCGGCGAGGTGTAACTGCCCGCGCGCAGTCCGTGGCGCGCCAGGATGGCCGCACAGAAGCGCACGGTCGACGACTTGCCGTTCGTCCCAACCACGTGAATCGAGGCGAAGCGCCTTTGCGGCAGCCCGAGCACGGTCATCAGCTTGTGCATGCGATCCAGTCCGAAGCGCATTCCGAACAGCTCCAGGCCCAGCAGGTACTCCTCCGCCTGACGGAAGGTCACCCCTCGAGCCTCCGGAGCGCCTCTCGGTATTCCTCGAGCTTGCGGCGCTCCTCCTCGACGACCGCCGCCGGGGCCCTCGTCACGAACTGCTCGTTGGCGAGCTTGCGCTCGGCGCGCTCGACTTCGTTCGCGAGCTGCTCACGCCTCGCCGCGATGCGTGAGCGAGCCTCCTCCGCGTCGAACGCCTCCGAGGGCAGCACCTGCACCCCGCCTCCGGGGATCGGGACCGTCGCCAGGACGTCGCCGTCCGGCGAGCCGCCGTCGACCAGCTCGAAGCGCGCCATTCGCGCCAACTGCTCGCGCAGCGCACCGTAGTCCTCCGCCACGAGCCGGCCGCGGATCGGGACGGTCGCCCTCGCACCCACCTCGTCGCGGTAGCGGCGCAGCGCGGTCACTGCCTCTATCAGCCGCTCGACCTCTGCCTCCGCCTCCCGGTCGATACCGGACTCGTCGGCCTCCGGCCAGGGAGCCACCGCGAGCAGCCCCTCTCGGCCCGGCATGAACGACCAGATCTCCTCGGTCACGAACGGCATCACCGGATGAAGCAGCTCGAGCGTGCGCTCGAGGGCCCACAGGAGGACGCCGGAGACCTGCTCGTTGTCCTCCTCGTAGAGCCGCGGCTTGGCGAGCTCGAGGTACCAGTCGCACAGTTCCGACCAGAACGTCCCGTAGAGCTCGAGTGCGGCAGGCGAGAAGCGGAAGCTGTCGTACAGCTCGGTCACGCGCATCGTGAGCCTCTCCAGCCGCGAGACGATCCATCGGTCCTCGACCGCCGTCGCCGCTCCCGAGTCGGGCTCGACCTCCGATACCCGCAGCAGAATCAGCCGCGAGGCGTTCCAGAGCTTGTTGGCGAGGTCGCGACCCTGCTTCACGCGCTCCTCGTTGAAGCGGATGTCCTGCGAGGACGACATCGCAAGCAGACCGAAGCGCAGCGCGTCGGCGCCGTAGGCGGGAAACTCGCCGCCCTCCGCGTACACCGGCGGCCGCGGCCCTCCCTCGATCAGATCGAGCGGGTCGATCCCCGTGCCGAGCGACTTCGACATCCGCCGCCCGTCGGGCGCCTGGATGATCGAGTGGATGTTCACGTCGGTGAACGGAGTCTCACGCGTGAACTCGATCCCGAGCATCACCATGCGGGCGACCCAGAGAAAGATGATGTCGCGGCCCGTCGAGAGCACGTCGGTTGGGTAGAAGGCCCGCAGCTCGGCTGTCTGCTCGGGCCAGCCGAGCGTGGCGAAAGGCCACAGGCCGGAGGAGAACCAGGTGTCGAGCACGTCTGGGTCGCGCTCCCAGCCCTCACCCTCGGGCGGGGTCTCCGCGACATAGGTCTCGTCGCCGCGGTACCAGACGGGTAGCTGGTGGCCCCACCAGAGCTGCCGCGAGATTGCCCAGGGCCTGATGTTCTCGAGCCACTCGAGGTAGACGCCCGTCCACGGCCGCTCGGGGTGGAAGCGGACTCGTCCGTCTCGTACGACATCGATCGCCGGCCGTGCCAGCTCGGTCATGTCGCAGAACCACTGGAGGGAGATGAGCGGCTCGATGCGCCGGCCCGAGCGGTGAGAGTGCGGCACGTCGTGGACGTACGGCTGCGTGCCGGAAATGAGCCCCTGCTCGCGGAGCGCGGAGACCACGGCCCTCCTGGCCTCGTCCACCTCCATGCCGCGGAAGCGCTCCGGAGCGGCCTCTTTTAGGAGGCCGTCCTCACCGATCACGACGACCTCCTCGAGGCCGTGCGCGCGGCCGATCTCGAAGTCGGCGGGGTCATGGCCGGGAGTGATCTTGAGCGCGCCGGTGCCGAACTCGGGATCAACGTGCTCGTCGGCGATGATTGGGAGACGACGCCCGACGAGCGGCAGGATTGCCGTCTCGCCGATTAGGCGCGAGTAACGATCGTCGTCCGGATGCACGGCGATGGCGGTGTCGGCCAGCATCGTCTCTGGCCGCACCGTCGCCACCGTCAGGGCGCCCGAACCCGACTCGAGCGGATAGTCGATCAGGTAGAACGTGTCCTCGACGGTGCGCTGCTCGACCTCGAGATCGGAGATCGCCGTGCGGAGGCCCGGATCCCAGTTGACCATGTAGTTGTCACGGTGGATCAGCCCTCGCTCGTAGAGGCGGACGAACACCTTCGTGACGGCGCGGACGTAGTCGTCGTCCATGGTGAAGCGCTCGTCGGCATAGTCGAGTGAGGCGCCGAGCCTCCGGAACTGGTTCGTGATCGTGGAGCCGTGCAGCCGCCGCCACTCCCAGACGCGCTCGACGAACCGCTCGGGACCGACCTCCTCGCGGCTCGTACCCTCCGCCTCGAGCGCCTTCTCCACCTGCCGCTGGGTGCCGATTCCAGCGTGGTCGGTGCCGTAGATCCACTTCGTGCGCTTCCCGCGCATGCGGGCGAGCCGAATGCACACATCCTGGATCGAGCCGTTGAGGGCGTGACCCATGTGCAGCGAACCGGTCACGTTCGGCGGCGGGACCGCGATCGAGTAGTTCTCAGCCGCGTCGCCCGCCGGCTCGGGGTGGAAGATCCCCGACTCCTCCCAGCGCGCAAAGACGCGTCCCTCCACCTCGGTGGGGTCGTAGCGCGTGCGCTCCTCGAGCGCCTTGAGACGGTCACGGGCCATGAGCCCTCCAGTCTGCCAGGGGCGCGATAATCGGCGCGTGTTCTGGAGTTGCCTCCCGGAAACCTATGACGCGTGAGCGGCGTGCCGCTCGACTCCCTGGTCGCCCACCTCTGGCAGATCCGCGACGTTCAGCCCGACGAGTAGGCCCGGCCGCCGGCCGGCCGGGGGAGACCGACCGGCGGCGCGGGTCGCCTGCTGGATGACGCGGGTCGGCGTCATCCCTGGGCTTGGCACGCCCCCTGCTTTTCGCTTCCCGCGTGCGTGCGGCCACAGATTGAAGGAAGGCTCCCCCCAGGCCCGCGACGGCGGGCCCGGGGGTTGCGGGCCAGACTCTGCGCCCACCGTGGCGCCGGGATCGCACGATGTCGTTTGCCGACGACCGCGCGCGGGCAGGCTCCAGCCCGCCCGCCGCGGCCTCCGGCGCCGGGCCCGCCGATGTGTCCCGAACGGCGGGCGACGCGTGCGCACGCAGCACCTCTGGGCGCGACGCCTCTGGCCGAGCTGCGTGAAAACCCCCATTCCATGACCTCCGCATCGTTGCGCAGCCAAGGCGTCGGGCAAGGGCGCGGCCCCCCGAACCGGGATTTACGCGCCCGCACCCTTGCGTAAGTGGCCGAATCAGCTCACACCCCGCCCTCCTTTCGGGTCCCCGTTGCCACCGTTTTGCCAGCGCCGCGCCGGCCGCCGGTAGCCGACGGCGGCCTGGACGCTCGACGGCCGCCACTTCTCGCCGCCGCGGAGCGTGGGGACCCCCTCCTCGTTGAGCCGATCCGCTATCGCCTGGAGCGTCAGGCCACTCGCGCGCATGTCCGCGATCCGCTCCTTCAGCTCGGGCACGTCGTCGACGGCGGGACGGCCGATCCGCCTCCCCCTCGCCCGAGCGGCCTCCAGGCCCCTGCGGGTGCGCTCGCCGACGCGCTCGCGTTCCCATGCGCCCACCGAGATCAGCACGTTCGCGGCCTTCCGGCCGGCCGGCACGGCCGTGTCCACCTCGAGGTCGAGCGCCACCAGCCGTCCCCCATTGCGGGCGATGGACTCCAGGATCCGGCCGAGATCGGCCGCCGAGGGGCTGAGGCGCCTCAACTGGGAGACGACGAGGCAGGACGCCTCCCCGCGCGCCACCCGCTCGAGAGCGTACGCCAGCCCTGGTCGGTCGAGTCCCTTCATGCGCGGCTCTTCGACGTCCCGCACGAGCTCCACCAGCGGCCAGCCGTTGCGCTCGCAGAGCGCCTCGATAGCCGCCGCCTGCTCCCGCACCAGGGCTCCGTTTCCCTCCCCGGTCTTTGGCGTGGTCGCGTAGCCGACGGCCCGCACCTTGTTCCGGGACGTGCCGTTGCCGTTCCCGCGCCCGTTCGCCGTGCGCGGGGCACGGGCGGGCGGAGGAGCCTCCAGCCTGTCAATTTCCCGATGTGTGACCCAGAACGGACCCGGCTTGTGCGGATCGTTCACCAGATAGCGGGCCTCGGGTCTCCGCAGAAGCCCTCGCGTGCCGAGCACGAGAGCGTGAACCCGGCCGCGAAAGCGACCGATCGAGTCGTCGAGAGCGTGCCCGTCCGCGACGATCCCGTGCGCCAGTGGTACAGACGTGCCACGCGCAGGCGAGCCCAGGCGCCCGAGCAGGGCGCCGGCGAGCGCCGCAATGGCCGCGGCGAGGACCAGCAACGGAATGTTGAGATTCGTCGATCCAGGATCGTCCGACCCGTCCGATCGAGTCGCACTCTCCCGCTGGGGTGTCCGCGGCGGCTGAGCGCCGGGGCTGCCCGGCGGTGCCGACTGCCGTTGCGGACCGGTGTTCGTCGGCTGATCTGGCTGGGTCCGGCGATTCCGGAGAATCGTGTCGGCGTTCACCAGCAGCCGACGTGTGCGGTCATCCACCACTCCGCTGAGTGGAGCGCCGGCTGCCGCCTGAAGGCGCATCACTGCGGCTTGGGTCATGGGGCCAAACCGGCCGTCCACCGGCCCCGGCCGTAGGCGCAGCTCGCGAAGCCTGGCCTGCAGCGACCGCACTGGCGGCGAGCCGTCGGCGAGGCCGTAACCGGCGCCGACCCGCAGGGGCCTGCGCTCGGCCACGCGGAGCGCCCGGCTGGTCCTCCGTCCGACGATTCCGTCGGCTGCAACGCCTGCCTCACGCTGGAAGCGCGTCACAGCGGCCTCGGTTCGCGGACCGAATAGCCCGTCGACCGGCCCCGGCGACCAGCCCAGCCGTCGCAGCGTTCTCTGCAGCGCGCGCACACGCCGTGCGTCGTCGGGAACGCCGTAGCCGGCCCCCGGCGCCAGCGGCTCACCGCCGGCCTCCAGGATCGGCGCGGACCCGACGGACACGCTCGCTGCGATGCCCGTGCCCGGCAGACTGAGCAGGACGAGCGCGGCCAGGAGGGCCACCAGTCCGGCTCGCGCAATGGGCACGCGATATGTCGTTTGCATCGTTGTCTCCTTGTCGAGCGGTTAGCCCGGGCGCATCCCGCGCCCGGGAGTCCTGGTCAAAGCCCGCGCGGGCTTAGCCAGGCCGCTCGATGACGGCGATGAACGCCGCCGGCCGCCAAGGGGGCAGCGCAAGCGTCAGCCGTCGGCTGAACCGCTGCGCGCCGAAGGCGGCGAGCGAGACAAGTAGTCCGAAGAGAGTGCTGAAGGCCACTCCGGAGCCACCGGAGAAGGCGGAGCCGCCCGAGGGCCCGGGGAGCGGCGAAGGAGGTGCGTTGGGTGAGGCACCGCCGGGCGAGGAATCCGCGGCGTCGGCGGCGGCGGCGGCAGCGAACGTCGGGATCGATGCGAAGCCATCAAGTCCGGCGAGCCGGTGCATGATGGAAGAGAACAGTCCTCCGGCGGGCCCGCCGTTGGCCCCCAAGCCGCGGCCAAGACCGCCGTTAGCGAGCGACTCGAGCCGCTCGACGCCCAGCTGCCCAGGGATACGCGTGACCTGCGAGCCGAGGGGCGGCGTCAGCCCGGTCCCCTGCTCACCACCAGCGGGAGCCGCCGGTGGAGCGGGCGGCGTTGCACCGCCTCCGCCGCCGGGGACGAGCGCGGAGCCACTATCGCGATCGGAGGATCCTGCCGGCGAAGAGGGCGCTGGCTGCGACTGCCGCTCAACCGTGGGCAGAGGCAGCCCGCCAGGCGTGCCTCCTCGTGGCAGCGCGCCGACGACAGGTGCAAGCACGGGCGCCAAGGGGGCAACGACCGGCGCGAGCGGAGCGACCACCGGAGCCACTACCGCGCCGACCTGATCGACAACCGGCGCGAGCGGAGCAACCACCGGAGCCACCACCGCGCCGACCTGATCGACGACCGGCGCGAGCGGAGCGACCACCGGAGCCACCACCGCGCCGACCTGATCGACAACCGGCGCGAGCGGAGCGACCACCGGAGCCACCACCGCGCCGACCTGATCGACAACCGGCGCGAGCGGAGCGACCACCGGAGCCACCACCGCGCCGACCTGATCGACAACCGGCGCGGCCACATCGACCACCTGATCGACGACCGGCGCCGCCACGTCAACGACCTGGTCAACAACCGGCGCCGCCACGTCGACCACCTGATCGACGACCGGCGCCGCCACGTCGACCACCTGATCGACAACCGGCGCCGCCACGTCCACAACCTGGTCGACGACCGGCGCCGCCACGTCGACCACCTGATCGACAACCGGCGCCGCCACGTCCACAACCTGGTCGACGACCGGCGCCGCCACATCGACCACCTGATCGACAACCGGCGCCGCCACGTCCACAACCTGGTCCACGACCGGCGCCGCCACATCGACCACCTGATCGACAACCGGCGCCGCCACGTCCACAACCTGGTCCACGACCGGCGCCGCCACGTCGACCACCTGATCAACAACCGGCGCCGCCACCTCGACCACCTGATCGACCACCGGCGCCGCCACGTCGACCACCTGGCTCCACCACCGGCGCCACGACCTCGGCCACCGGCTCAACCACCGGCGCCACGACCTCGGCCACCGGCTCAACCACCGGCGCCACGACCTCGGCCACCGGCTCGACCACCGGCGCCACGACCTCGGCCACCGGCTCAACCACCGGCGCCACCACATCGGCCACCGGCTCAACCACCGGCGCCACGACCTCGGCCACCGGCTCAACCACCGGCGCCACCACCTCGGCCACCGGCTCAACCACCGGCGCCACGACCTCGGCCACCGGCTCAACCACCGGCGCCACCACATCGGCCACCGGCTCAACCACCGGCGCCACGACCTCGGCCACCGGCTCGACCACCGGCGCCACGACCTCGGCCACCGGCTCAACCACCGGCGCCACGACCTCGGCCACCGGCTCGACCACCGGCGCCACGACCTCGGCCACCGGCTCAGCCACCGGCGCCACGACCTCGGCCACCGGCTCAACCACCGGCGCCACCACGTCGGCCACCGGCTCAACCACCGGCGCCACGACCTCGGCCACCGGATCCGCCACCGGCGCCACCACATCGGCCACCGGCTCAACCACCGGCGCCACCACATCGGCCACCGGCATCGCCACGTCACCGGCGCCACCACATCAGCCACCGGCTCAACCACCGGCGCCACCACATCGGCCACCGGCTCGACCACCGGCGCCACCACATCAGCCACCGGCTCAACCACCGGCGCCACCACATCAGCCACCGGATCCGCCACCGGCGCCACCACATCAGCCACCGGCTCAACCACCGGCGCCACCACATCAGCCACCGGATCCGTCACCGGCGCCACCACATCGGCCACCGGCTCAACCACCGGCGCCACCACATCGGCCACCGGCTCCGTCACCGGCGCCACCACATCGGCCACCGGCTCAACCACCGGCGCCACCACATCGGCCACCGGATCGGTCACCGGCGCCACCACATCAGCCACCGGCTCGGCCACCGGCGCCACCACGTCGGCCACCGGCTCGGCCACCGGCGCCACCACATCAGCCACCGGATCGGTCACCGGCGCCACCACATCAGCCACCGGCTCGGCCACCGGCGCCACCACGTCGGCCACCGGATCGGTCACCGGCGCGACCACATCAGCCACCGGCTCGGTCACCGGCGCCACCACATCGGCCACCGGCTCGGTCACCGGCGCCACCACATCAGCCACCGGATCGGTCACCGGCGCCACCACGTCGGCCACCGGATCGGTCACCGGCGCCACCACGTCGGCCACCGGATCGGTCATCGGCGGCGCCGACGGCACCGGCACCGGTTGCGACGGCACCGGAGGCGGCGGCGCGGCCGGCGTCGGAGGCGGCTCCGACGGCACCGGCGTCGGCTCTGACGGCAGCGGTGGCGACGCGGGCGGAGCGACGGCCGGTGTCGAAGGTGGCCCCGACGGCGCCGGCGCGGGCTCCGACGGCGCCGGGACAGGCTCGGGCGAGGCAGGTGCCGGCGCCACCGAAACGGGCGGAATAGCGAGCGGCGCTGTGTCGGGTCCGGGGCTCGGCGCGGATGGGGTCGCGACCGGCAGCAGGGACTCGACCGGCGCCAGGACCGGCTCCACGGGAGCGACCAGTGCATCCAACGGCGCTGCCGGCGCGGGGGGCGCAGGCACGGCGGGGGCGGGTTCTGCCGATGCCGGGTCCGGTTCGGCCGGAGCAGCGGGTGGGGGCGTCCGGCTCGGATGGAGCCGGAGCCGGCTCGGCCGGACCCGCAGGCGCCGGCGCCGGCTCGGACGGAGCCGGAGCCGGCTCGGCCGGAGCCGCGGGCGCCGGCTCGGGCGCGGCCGGATCCGTTTCGACAGGCGCGGCAGGCGGCGCCGGCGCGGGCGCGGCCGGATCCGTTTCGACAGGCGCGGCAGACGGCGCCGGCTCGGGCGCGGCCGGAGCCGCGGGCGGTGGCGCCGGCTCGGCCGGAGCAGCGGGCACCGGCGCGGGCTCGGCCGGCGCCGGGGCGGGCACCGACGGCGCCGGCGGGAGCGACGGCGCTTGCACCGGGAGCGATGGGGCCCCGGGAAGCTGGGCGAGGGCCGATGGAGCGGACGCGACGACGAGGGCGACGGCGATGGCCGCGCTAGCCATCACGCGTGTAAGAAACCACACGCCGTGTCCCCTTGCCTCTGAGAGTTCGCCCGTATCAGCCAAGACCCTGGTCCCCCGCGCCGGGGTCCGTCCCGACGCGCGAGTTGCACGCATGCACGTACCCGCCCGGGCAACAGACTGTCTGAGGCTAACTTTCGACTGGCGGGGTTTTTCCGCAAATTGCGAACATTTTCCGATCTACGTACGCAATGGCCGCCTCGGATTTACGCAATTGAGGTGCGCCGCCCGGGAGGGTAGAAGCGGGCTCAGAGCAGCTCGATGTCCTCGTCGGGGTGAATCGAGATCGCCGGCTCGACGGGCGGGAGGGCCCCCCGGACATAGGTCTTCCGCCGGCGCGGGAGGCCCTGTCAAACCACCCCTCACGGGCAGCCTGCGAGTCGACCAAATCTGAGTATCCATCGCTTAAGCATCGCGCGTCGGTGCAGGGGCCGAGTCGTCGTCGGCCCGCCTTACGTGGAGAGCGGAGTCAGTCGGGCAGTCCCCGGACGAACTCGACGAACTTCCTTGCGTCGCGCAGGGGGCCTCCGTGGCCGAACAGGACGAGCCGGGGCTCGAGCGAAACCAGCCTGCGGGCCGACCGGCGGTTCTCGACCGGATCGGCGGTCAGGAACCACGGCGGCTCGTGGAGGCCGGGAATCCCCGTGAGGACGTGCACGTTGTTCAGCACGTCGCCGAGGATGAGCACGCGGTCTACCTCGCGCCAGTAGGCCACGTGACCCGGCGAGTGGCCGGGGACCCCGAGGACCTCGAACCCCGCCACCTCGTCGTGCTCGCGCAGGATGCGGTCGACGCGCCGCCCTGGCCCCGCCCAGTACCGCAGCGCCAGCCGCGGCAGAGGGTGGTCGGGCGAACTGCGGCCGATCAGCACCGGGTTCTCAGCCGCCGCGGCGTCGCCCTCGGACACCCAGAACGGGATCGAGAGCGCGTCGCACACCTGGTTCGAGGCGCCCTGGTGGTCGGGGTGGACGTGGGTGAGGGCGTGCGCCGCGACCTTCCGCCCACGCAGCTGGCGGAGGATGCGGCGGGCGGCGTGCCGCGTGGCGGCGTCGACGAGGACATCCTCGACGAGATAGACGTTGAACGCGTTCGGCGGGAAGCCCGAGAGCAGCCACACGCCATCCGCGAGCTGCTTCACCGCCGTGAGCCCAATCGAATGTGCCACTCCCCCAGTCGCTCACCGTTCTCGAGCTCGAAGACGTCCACGGCGATGAAGCTGAACCAGAGCGCGTGGAGGCCCCAACCCGCGTCCCGGGGAACCGCGAGGATCCAGCGCGGTTCGCGCTCGGGCTCACGGAGATAGACGACGGCGCCGCCGTCGCGCAACTCGGTGATGGTTCCGGGCACCACCTGAGTCTCGTCCCCACCGGGCATCCCCTCCACCCAGACGCGCACTGGGCGTCCCACCGGAGAGAAGCGAAGCAGCCGGCCGATGCGCTCGAGCATGTGGAGCCGCACGGCGGCGAGCGTAGCGGCGGTTGGCGCGGCCCGGTCCCGCGGAACCGGCGCCAGGAGCTACGCCGACTCGGCCTGTTCTTCGCCCGGCTCCTCCGGGGCGGCCTCGGTGACCAGCGTGGGCTTGAGCTGCTTCTCGATCGTGTCCCTGGTCACGACGCACTTCTTGACGTCGCGTCGCGAGGGCAGCTCGAACTGCACGTCCAGCAGATTCTCTTCGAGGATCGAGCGCAACCCGCGAGCGCCGGTCTCGCGCTCGAGCGCCTTGTCGGCGATAGCTTCGAGCGAGTCCTCAGCGAAGACCAGCTCGATCCCGTCGAACTGGAAGAAACGTTGGAACTGCTTGACGAGCGCGTTGCGCGGCTCGGTGAGGATCTGCACGAGGTCGTCGCGGGTGAGCTGGTGGATCACCGAGGCGACGGGCAGGCGGCCGATGAACTCGGGGATCAGGCCGTACTCGACGAGGTCCTCCGGCAGGACCTGCTCGAACAGCTCGCCGGTGTCCTTGTTGTGCTTGGAACGAACGGAGGCGCCGAACCCGACGCCCTTGTGCCCGATCCGCCGCTCCACGACCTTGTCGAGGTCGGCGAACGCCCCGCCGCAGATGAACAGGACGTTCGTGGTGTCGATCGTCAGGAACTCCTGGTGCGGGTGCTTGCGCCCGCCCTGCGGCGGCACCGAGGCCACCGTTCCCTCGAGGATCTTGAGCAGCGCCTGCTGGACGCCCTCGCCGGACACGTCGCGCGTGATCGACGGGTTGTCCGCCTTGCGCGCGATCTTGTCGACCTCGTCGATGTAGATGATCCCGGTCTCCGCCTTCTTCACGTCGAAGTCGGCGGCCTGGATCAGCTTGAGCAGGATGTTCTCCACGTCCTCGCCGACGTAGCCCGCCTCGGTGAGCGCCGTGGCGTCGGCAATCGCGAACGGGACGTTGAGGATCTTCGCCAGCGTCTGGGCCAGCAGCGTCTTGCCGCAGCCGGTGGGGCCGAGCAGCAGGATGTTGGACTTCTGGAGCTCGAGCTCCTGCTCGCCCTCGGACTGCATCATCTGCACGCGCTTGTAGTGGTTGTACACCGCCACCGACAGCGTGCGCTTGGCGGGCTCCTGGCCGACGACGTACTCCTGAAGCACCGACCAGATCTCCCTCGGCTTCGGCAGGTTCTCGAGGTCGAACGTGGGCGCGCCGGTCAGCTCCTCGTCGATGATCTCGTTGCAGAGATCGATGCACTCGTCGCAGATGTAGACGCCGGGACCGGCGATCAGCTTCTTGACCTGCCGCTGCGACTTCCCGCAGAAGCTGCACAGGAGCTGTTCGTTCGAGTCGGTGGGTCGGGCCACTGGATCTCTCCCCGATGGCGAGGGTATCGCAGAAATACGCCCTCGACCGACGCGTCCCTGCCTAGTGCTGACTGATCACTCGGTCGATGAGGTTGTACTGCTGCGCCTCTTCGGCGCTCATGAAGTAGTCGCGCTCGGTGTCGCGCGACACCTTCTCGAGGTCCTGCTTGGTGTGCTTGGCGAGGATCTCGTCGAGCCGACGGCGGACGTCGATGATCTCCTTGGCGTGGATCTCGATGTCCGTGGCCTGACCCTGGAACGCCGAGCTGACCTGGTGGATCAGGATCTTCGCGTTCGGCAGCGCCATGCGCTTGCTTTCGGCGCCGCCCGCCAGCAGCAGCGCTCCCATCGACATCGCGATCCCGACGCAGATGGTCTGCACGTCGGGCTTGATGAACTGAATCGTGTCGTAGATCGCGAGCCCCGCGTACACCGATCCACCAGGCGAGTTGATGTATATGGAGATGTCCTTGTCCGGGTCCTCGGACTCCAGGTGAAGCAGCTGGGCCACGATCAGGTTGGCGATGTCGTCGGTGACCGGCGTGCCGAGGAAGACGATCCGCTCGTTGAGGAGACGCGAGTAGATGTCGAACGCGCGCTCCCCGCGGGAGGTCTGCTCGACGACCATTGGGACGAGAGGACTCATGGGGCCGCGAGTCTAGCGGTCGCGCTCGCCGGGCCTATGAGCCCGGCGTCCAGATCTGACGGGCACCTTGTTCCTGCTCCTTCTCGGGCGTCCAGAGCTTCTCCCGCGCTGCGGCCTGCTCGGCCGGGATCGGCTTCGCGTGCTCCACGAGGAGGTCCACGGCCTTGCGCATCGCGATGTCCTCCTTGAGAGCCTCGTCGGCGCCCTGAGAGCGGGCCCGCTTGAGGGCGCGCTTCACCTGCTTGTCGGTGGCGTCGGGGCCGGCGGCCTCCCGAAGCGCCTCCGTGACCTCCTCATCGGAGACCTCGATGCCCTCGGCCTTCACGATCTCCGCGAGCACCGCCTCGCGCTTCAGGGCGAGCTCGGCGTCCGGCTCGGACTCCGTCACGAGCTCCTCTTCCGTCTTGCCCGAGAGCTCCAGGTAGCGGCGCGGGTCGACGCCCTGCGCGGCCATCCGGCGCGCCGTGCGGTGCCACATCTCGTGGGCCTTGGAGTGCACCAGCTCGTGGGGCACCTCGATCCGCGCCTGCGCGACCACGGCGTCCACCGCCGCCTCCCGGAACTCCCCCTCGATCGCCCGCTCGTCGGCCTCGCCGAGCCGCTGCTGGACCTCCGCCCGGAGCTCGTCGAGCGAGTCGTATCCGCCCGCCTCGACGGCGAAGTCGTCGTCGAGGGAGGGCAGTCGCTTCTCCTTTACCTCCTTCACCTCGACCGCGAAGGCCGCTTCCTTGCCGGCCAGCTCCTCGGCCGAGTAGTCGTCGGGAAAGGTCACCCTCACCTCGCGTTCATCTCCAGACCGTGCGCCCTCCAGCTGCTCCTCGAAGCCGGGGACAAGCCGCTCGGAACCGAGCTCCACGACCTGGCCGCGGCCGTCGCCGCCTTGGAAGGCCTCGCTGTCGACCGTACCGCTGAAGTCGATGACGACGAAATCGCCGCTCGCGGCCGGGCGGTCAACGGTCTCGAGGGAGGCGAGCGCCTCACGCAGCCGCTCCAGCTCAGTTTGCACCTGGTCGGGGTCGACCTTCGGCTCGCGCCGTCCGACCTCCACGCCCTTGTAGTCGCCGAGCCGCGCGGGCGGCACGATGCCGACCTCGATGGTGAAGGCGAGCGGCGAGCCCTTCTCGGGCAGATCGCTCAGGTCGACCTTCGGGTCGCCGACCGTGTTAATGCCCGCGTCCGTAACGGCCTCCTCGTACCAGGCGGGAAGCCCACGCCGAACCGCCTCGTCGAGCACGGCCTCGCGGCCGACCTGCTGAATCACGACCTGCGCCGGAACCTTGCCCGAGCGGAAGCCGGGCACGCGCATCTCGCGGCCGATTTCGGAGGCCGCGCTCTGCATCTCGCGCTCGAGCGCATCGCTCGGGACCTCCACGTCCAAGCGTACGCGCGAGTCACCGAGCTCGGTGGTCTTCGTGTTGACGGCTGCTGGCATCTACTCGCTGACGATACCGTCACGCTTCGTGCAGCCCATTCGCCGCTCCCCGGCCGAGCGCCTCGCCGCCTGGGTGTTGACCGGGCCGCTCGGCCATCTCTGGAGCGCGCTCGCGGACGTGATCGTGCTGCTGGCTCGCTGCGGGCGGGCCCGCGTCCGAGGCCGCGTTCGCTAGCTCGATCGGCGCTACGCTCCGGGGACGTGGAGCTCCGGAGCGGCGAGCGCGAGCTGTACCAGGGACGACCGTCCTGGCGGGCGCTCATGGCCTTCTACGTGGGCGGCCTCGTGCTCGCGGCGCTCGTCCTGGTCGTCGTTGGGTTGTTGGCGGACTCGTGGCCGCTTGCGGTCATCGTGGCCGCCGTCATCGCGGGGCTGACCCTCGTCGTCGGCTACCTGCGCCGAGTCTCGACCAAGTACCTGATCACCACCCAGCGGCTGCGCATCAGCCGCGGATTGGTGCGTCGGAGCGTGCAGGAGACGCGCCTCGACCGCGTCCAGAACGTGAACTACAACCAGAGCATGCTCGACCGCCTCTTCCGGGTCGGAAACGTCGACTTCGACACCGCCGGGACCGACGACTCGGAGTTCCGGTTCGAGTGGGTGAACGGGCCGGAGACGGTGGTCAGAGCCGTCGACGAGGCCATCCACCAGGCGGGGGCGAGTCGATCCCCCGCGCCCGGGGCGCGACCAACCTGAGCTTCAGGGCTGCACGATGATGACGACCAGCGTTCCGAGCGCCAGGGCCATCGCCACGAGCGTCAGGGCGAGCACGCCGCGTTCGCCCACGCCCACGTAGTCGTCGCGCGCCAGCGCCCGGTCCACCTGCCTCCGCCGCACGGCCGCCGCAACAAAGACGCCCGCTGCCAGCAGCGCGTAGCCGGCGCCCAGCACGATGTACGGCGTTCGGCTCCCCGCCACGAGCTCCGGCACCACGCCCCCGACGGCGACCGAGGCCGTCGCCGCCGTGATCCCCGAGCGCCACCAGGCGAGCCAGGTGCGCTCGGCGGCGAGGTGCGTGCGGCGGGTTACGTCGCGGTCCTCGGATTCGCCCACGGATCAATCTTCGTCCGCGGCGCCTCGAAACCTCGCCCAGACCGCCCCGCGCGCGTAGGCTTCCGCCCCATCGTTCGACCGGCTAGCCCCCACCACTGACGTGGCCGCCGCACTGGGCTGGGGAGCGCTCGCGGCTTCGTCGCTCGTCATCGGCGCGCTGCTGTCCCTCGCCCGCGATTGGCCCGAACGGGTGGTCGGACTGGTGCTCGCCTTTGGCGCCGGGGCGCTGATCAGCGCCGTCAGTTTCGAGCTCGCCGAAGAGGGCGTCGCGATCGGCGGGGCCGGACCGGTGGGGATCGGCTTCGCGCTCGGCGCCGTGACGTACTTCGTACTCGACGGCCTAGTGGAACGCCGTGGCAGCGATCCCGCCTCGGCGCTCGCGCTCGGCGCCTTTCTCGACGGGATCCCCGAGCAGCTCGTGCTCGGACTGGGTGTCGCCGCCGGCGACGAGGTCAGCGTCGGGCTGCTGGGAGCGATCTTCGTGTCGAACCTGCCGGAGGCGATCGGCTCCGCGAGCGAGATGCGGGCCCAGGGTCGCCGCAAGGAGACGATCCTTCGCCTATGGATCGCGGTGGCCGTGGTGTGCACGCTCGCGACGGTCGCGGGCTTCGCGATCGCCGATTCCCTCTCCGGCGAGCTGGAGGGCGGCTTCAACGGATTCGCCGCGGGCGCCCTGCTGGTGATGCTTGCCGACTCGATGATTCCCGAGGCGCGCAAGGCCGGCCGCGTCACGGGGCTCGCCACGGCGTTCGGCTTCGCCGTCGCCGCCGCGTTGTCGTCGCTCCCGTGACGTCGCCGAGCTTCGTGGCCTCACGCGGCCCGCGAATCACATCCCCTGCAGGTCGGTCACGGCGGGGTCGCGTCCTCACGTGGCGTCGTGGTCGGCTTCGGGGCGGCGTCTTCCTCCGGAAACTCGGCGAGCGTGCGCGCCCTGAGCCATTCCAGCCAAAGGAAGGCGCCGACGGTGAAGATCAGGATCGGGACTATCCGGTGCGTCCAGGGCACCGGCCCCCAGACCACCAGCAGCAGGATCGCCACGCCGAGACCCGTGCGCAGGAGCGCCGGGTGCTCGCGGAAGGCCGGTGCGGCAAAACGACGAACCGCGAGCGCCCGGCGACCCGGGCCCGCGAGCCAGGCGCCGGAAAGGACGAAGGCGCCGAGCAGGAGGGAGCCGAGGGCGACATCGACCATCAGGGAGGTGGCGATGTCCCAGACATCGTCGGCAATGGAATGCGCATTCGGCGCGTCGGCCAGCGCCTCGACCACTGCCGCGCCTGCCAGCCGGCGAATGGCGAACACGGCGATCGCGGCGACAATCAGGCAACCGCCTACCGCGAGGATCGTGCGGCGCCGGTCGGCGGCCAGGAAGATCGCCGCCGCGAATGCGACGACCGCGAGGCCGAGCAGCACCCAGACCAGCGTCTCGAACAGGTCGAGTCCCGACTGGGCCGTTTCCAGCTGGTCGGGACGGGCGATCTCGATCGTCCTCACCTCGGGTGGCAGCCGGTCGACGGCGTCGGCCGGCAGGCCGGTGCCCTGGGCCATCTCGCGCAGCAGCGATTCGAGGTCGAGCGTGAGCGAGCGGTCCGTCTTCGCCCTCGACGATCGCGAGCAGGGTGGCGTGCGCAGCCTCGTTCGCCCGGCGCCACGCGTTGAGCGCCGCCTCGGTCCCGAGCACCCGAGGGGCATTGCGCCGCGCCACCTCCTTGAGCGCCGCGGAGGCCGGCGCCGCGAGGCGGTCGAGCTCCGGGGGCAGCCTCTGCTCGAGGCCCTCTTGCACCGAGGCGCTGTCGTACAGACTGTCGACGAGCGCGACGCCGAGAGCGGTACGGATCTCCTCGTCCTCGAGCAGCTCGGCGCTCGTATCCACCCACTCGTCGGTGTCGAGGGCCTGCCGCTCGGCCCAGAGGCCCAATCCGAAGCCCGTCCAGAAGAGCGTGCCGAGAACCAACAGGACCCCGACGGCGATGCGTCTGGCGCGCATGGTCAGCCCGACGATCCCCGGCGGCCGACGAGGAAGCCCAGCCCCGCCCCCACCAGCACCGAGATCGCGATGACGATGATGAGCGGTGTATCCCAGGTGCCGATGATCCAGTTGACCCCGACCTCGTCGAGGTTCAGCACCGCGAAAACGCCCCCCAACCCGCCGAGCACGAGGACGGCGACGAGCCGTGCGCGCTCTCGGCGAGTCCGTTCGGGGGTACCGCGGGGCGTCTTCGAAACTTCCATCCCATCCCTTCCCTCGAGTCCGCCCGGAATTGTCCCATCCGACGTGGACGTCGCTGAGCGCGCAACGCCGATTGCACCTGGCTCTCCCGCCGAGGCGTGAGGTCGGCCTACGTCAGACGGATCGCTATCGCCATACTCATCTGGGTGCTGGCGAGCGTCGGCTTCCGCCTGTTCGCGGACCTCTGGCCCGGCTACGACACGAACTACGGCGTGTTCGCAACCCTGATCGTCGCGGTGATCTGGCTCTGGCTCACCAACGTGTCCGTGCTGTTCGGCGGCGCCTTCGCGGTCGAGTGGGAGCGAAGCATGTAGGTTGCCTCCGGCAGGACACGTCAACCGGATAGGAGGACTCGCAGTGGCAAATTTGGTGGCAATCGCCTACGACGACCTCGATCAGGCGAAACGGGTGATGGAGAGGATCGGCGAGCTCCGGAAGGAGCACCTGATCGAGCTCGAGGACGCCGTGATCGTGGAACACCAGCCGGGCGGGAAGATGAAGCTGCACCAGCCGTCCATGGCCGGCATGGGCGCCGCAGGCGGCGCGCTCTGGGGCGGCCTGATCGGACTGATCTTCCTGATGCCCCTGTTCGGCATGGCGATCGGCGCGGCGACCGGCGCCGCGACGGGCGCCCTCAGCGACTACGGGATCGACGACAACTTCATGAAGGAGCTGGGCCAGAAGCTGCCCGAGGGCGGCGCGGCCACGTTCGTGCTGGTGAAGGAGGCCACCGCGGACAAGGTCGTCCCCGAGGTCGCGAAGTTCGGCGGCCACGTGATCCAGAGCTCGCTCTCCAACGAGCAGGAGGCCGCGCTCCAGGAGGCGCTCGACAAGCGCGGCGCGGCTGCGTCGGCGTAGACCCGCCGGATCGCATCACCTGGGTAGGCCACGCCACCGTGCTCCTCGAGCTCGGTGGCGTTCGCCTGCTCACGGACCCGGTGCTGAGACGGAGCGTCGTCCAGTTGCGCCGTCACGGGCCGCCTCCGGAGCCGCCCGAGCGATTGGACGCGGTGCTCCTCTCTCACCTCCACTACGACCACGCTCACCTTCCGTCGCTCCGCCTCCTGGAGCGGCAGGTGCGCGTGCTGGCGCCGCGGGGCGCCGGGGCGTGGCTGATACGGGCGGGGTTTCCGAACGCCGAGGAGCTCGCGCCCGGTGAGGCGGCCGAGGTAGACGGCGTCGAGGTGACCGCGGTACCGGCGCTGCACGACGACCGGCGCCGCCCGGTCCGAGGGGTCCGAGCAAAGCCGATCGGCTTCGTGGTCGGCGGCGACCGGCGGATCTACTTCGCGGGCGACACCGACCTGTTCGACGAGATGGAACAGCTCGCTCCGCTCGACCTCGCCCTGCTGCCGGTGGCCGGCTGGGGACCCAAGCTCGGCCCGGGCCACCTCGATCCCGCGCGCGCCGCCCGCGCCGTGGCGATGATGCGTCCGCGCGCCGCCGTCCCGATCCACTGGGGAACGCTTAGTCCGCGCTGGACGAGGCCGGGCGCCTGGTTCACCGACCCACCCCACGTCTTCGCCGCTCAGGTGGCCGAGCTCGCGCCCGACGTGGAGGTGCGGGTGCTCTCACCCGGGGAGTCCGTCGAGCTGTCCGCGTAAGCGCTCTGACCGAGCCCGGCGAGCCAGCCGCGGAACACGCGGTGCACGCGCTCGGGGCCCACCACCTCCTCGTCCGGCCAGGGAAGGTCGGACGGGAAGAGCACGAACGGGAAGCACTGCGTCGCCCCCAGGCCGCCGTGCGACCCCACGAGCTCCTCGAACGCCGCCACCTCACCCGTCTCCTCCCAATAGCTGCTGTTCACGAGCACGTCCGGGCAGTGGTGGAAGCCGTCGGTGCGGCGCAGGTGGTGGGGGGCGTTCTCGCCGAACGGAGCGAGGGGATCCTCGCCCTCCACCCGGCCCTCGTCGAGGTAGTTGACGCCGCGGGCGCCGATCGCGAGCGCCCCGTGACGCTCCGAGCGCACGAGCACGAAGCCGATGCCGGGATGCTCGCGCAGCGCCGGCAGCAGACGCGGGTGCAAGGCCTCGAGCCGCTCGAGCGTCACGCGGCCGGGCTGGCGCGGGAAGCTGATCAGGCCGAGGCAGCCGGACGCCATCACCGACAGCTCCGGGACGTCCTGGCCGTGCCCCTCCTCGATCTGACGCCTCGCATCGTCGTCGAGCGCGACGGCGCCGTCGGCCAGCTGCTTGCGGGTGGCGCGACGGACGGCGCGCCCCGCAGCGGTATCGTCTCGCGCGACCTCGGTCAGCCCGGCGCTCAGGTACGCGCTGGCCTCGGCCTCGCCGCCGGCCGCAGACTGGACCTCCTCCACCTCGCAGGCCGAGCGCACCAGATCCTCGAAGCTGGTCCCGTAGCGCTGCAGGAAAGTAGCTCCCTGGGCCTGCCCGTGGTCGGCGAGCACGACCAGCCGGTACGGGCGCGGAGCGTCGGCCACTGCGGCTTCGACACGGGAGAGCTGGCGATCGACGTGTCGCAGCACTGCGAGCGTGTCGGGCCGCTCGATGCCGGAGTGGTGGGCGACCTCGTCGTAGGCGAGGAAGGTCGTGTAGACGACGGGGCGGCCGGCGAGTATGTCGCCGACCACCGCCGCGACCTGCAGGTCCAGCTGCACGACGGTCGCCCAGGCGCGCACGAAGGCGTACTCGATCGACCGGTGGATCCGGGGCTGCACGTCGCGGCGGCGCTGCTGGATCGCGGCCCAGCGCTCGCGGACGACCTCCGTGAGCGCGAGCAGGAAGGTCCGCGCGACGGCATAGGGGTCGGCGAAATACGCGGAGTAGTCGCGCCCGATGGGCCGCCGGCGGTTCAGCACCGTGCTCATCGTGAGCATCGAATGAACGGCGTCGCCGGAGAGTATGTTGGCCCGGCTCGCGCCGTCGGCGTGCAGGAGCCCGCGCCCGTTCGAGCGGCGGCGCTCGAGCTCCTCCGCGTCGCGTGGATGGTTCGTCACGATCGCGGCGCCGCGGTCCTTCTCCCACCAGCGGAAGGCCGGCATGTCGTGGTTGTCGCCGTGCAGCAGGCCCGCCTGGCACGCGCCCGTCTGCGACGACCAGTCGGTCTCCCAGCGCACCAGCCGGTAGTGGCCCTCGCGGATCCAGCGGGACATCGTTGGCGCGTTGCCGTCCCGCAGCGCGCGCTGGAGCACGTCGTGGGCCAGGCCGTCGATCTCGAGGAAGACGACACCGGGCACGTCCGTCTCGGTGCGGTCGCCCCGGCGCCGCAACTGGCGGGCGACGACGTGGCGATACCACGACTCGTCCTCGTCGATCGCGAGAACCGCCGAGATCACGGTCGTGACGGCAGTAAGTCCCACCGTGACGAGCACGCCGTCCCACACCCCGTCGATCTCGGCGCGCGGGAGCAGTGCGCCGGCGAGCGCTACGAGCGCGCCGTTCAGCGCCAGGCCGGCGAGCCCCAGGGTCAGCACGCTGAGCGGGAGAGCGAAGCGGGCGAGGACCGGCCAGAGGAGCGCGTTCAGCACGCCGACCACCGCCGCCATCGTGAGTGCGGCCCCCGGTCCGTCGAGCGTGAAGCCCGGGATCACCTCGGACAGAAGGAGCAACGCGCCGGCGTCGATCAGCAGCACGATGGCCGAACGCAGGACCACTGAGATGCGCACTAGCGCATGCTCTCCGCGGCGGGCAGGCGCTCGAGCCGCCGGCGGTACTCGCCCATGGCCGCACGCGGGAAGTCGGCATGGGTCTGGGTGCGCAGCCGAGGCACGCGCTCGCGGTGGAAGGAGCTCGAGCGATTCTCGTTGTGGCCGATGACGTTCCGCGTGGAGATGCCGTGGCGGCCCTGGAGCATCCGCGTCAGCCGCAGCGAGGCGGCCATCTGGCGCCGGTTGCCCAGCACCTGTGCGTCGCTCTGGCCCACGTGCTCGATGCCGATCGCGGTGTAGTTCAGGCCGACCGTGTGACGGCACATGATCCGGGTCGACACGAGCTGGTAGATCGTCCCGTCGCGGTCGATCACGAAGTGCGCGCAGATGCCGGGCAGCTCGTGAAGCTCCGGATCGGGCGCGTCGGTGGCGAAGTGGTTGTAGACGGGCGCGAAGCTGTCGGTGGCCGTGTAGTGCTGCACGATCACCTGCGGGCGCCGCAGCCGGTAGTCGTCGATGCCGTAGTGGCGCATTGCGTACCCGCGCATCTCCTCCTTCCGCCGCTCCCCGAAGGGAATCGGTCGCCGCACCACCGGCGGCGGCGCCACCGCGCGGGCCAGCGCCCGCACGGCGCCGGCGTGGCGAGCGGCGCCGGCCGCGGAGAGCCGCCCGCCGGGCAGCTCGACCACGAAGGCGGTGTCGCCCGCGAAGCGGTCGTTCTGCCACGAGACCGCGGTGCCGGGCAGCGGTCCGAGCGCCCGGCGCGGGAGTCCGCTGCCGCGCGCATACAGCCGCTCGAGCCGCGGATCGCCGCCGGCCTTCACGACGATGCGCAGCGCCTGGTGGTACCACAGCGTCACGCGCGGACGCTCGCGCTCGATGAAAGCCGCGAGCGCCTGCGACTCCGGCTCCGACATGGGACCGGGTCCGGATTCATAGGTGCCGTCGAGCGGCCTCCAGCCGAAGGCGAAGTTCCGGTTCAGGTCGACCCCGTGAGCGTTCTGGCGCGTTCCGGCCGCCGAGCCGTCGGGGTTGGCGTCGTCGACGAGCCAGAGAGCCGTGCCGCGCGGCGGTGGCGCCCGCCGCAGGCGCGCCAGAACGGCCCCGCCCGCCGGCTCGTTGCCGTGCACGGTGCCGACGACCAACAGCTTCACGCGCGCGCGAGGGCTGCCCACACGCTGCGCGTGGATTGGACGGCCCTGCGACGAGTGGCCGATCACGAGCGAGCGTTCGACCGCGGCGTCGGCCGCGGGTCCGTCGGTCGGCGCGACCGACGCCGCGGCGAGCCCGGCCAGGACGACCGAGAGGAACACCCGCCCGAGTGTAGGGTCATGCGCGTGATCTCGGAGCTAGCCGCGCGCGCGACGGAGCAGGGGCGGCTCGCGATCGACACCGAGTTCGTCTCGGAGCGCCGCTACCAGGCGCTTCTCTGCCTGGCACAGGTGGCGGTGCCGGACCCGGACGCGCCCGAAGGCGTGCGCACCGAGGTTCTCGACCCGATCGAGGGGGTGCTCGACCCGGGACCGCTCGCGGGCGTGCTCGCGGATCCGGCGGTGGAGGTCGTCGTCCACGCCGGGCGGCAGGACGTTGCGATCCTGCGCCGTAGCTGGGCGACCGAGGTCAAGAACCTGTTCGACACGCAGATCGCCGCCGGCTTTCTCGGCTTCGGCAACCAGGAGGGTTACGAGTCGCTGGTGCGCAAGGTCCTGAACGTGAGGCTCAAGGGCAGCGAGGGCTTCACGCGCTGGGACCGGCGTCCCCTAACGGCCCAGCAGCTCGAGTACGCGGGCGACGACACCCGCCTGCTACTGGCCCTCGGCGACGAGCTCGAGCGCCGACTCGTCGAGCGAGAGCGGCTCGACTGGGCGCGCGAAGAGTGCCGAGCGCTCGAGGAGGCGACCGACGAGCGCGACCCCGATCGCGTCTACGAGCGCCTGCCGCGACTGAGCCGCCTGAGTGAGAGAGGGCGCGCCGTCGCGCGAGAGCTGGTCCAGTGGCGCGAGGACGTGGCCCGCACAATGGACCGCCCGCCGGGGTTCGTGCTACCCGACCAGGCGCTGACGGAGCTCGCCCGCCGGGCGCCGGGCGACCGCGGGGGGCTCGAGCAGATCCGCGGCCTTCCCCCGCAGACGCTTCAGCGCCGCGGTGACCGCCTTCTGCAGGCGATAGAGCGCGGCCGGCGGCGCTCGCCGCCCCCGCCGCCGCCCGAGCCCCCGGCCCGCGATCCGGCCGACGCGCCGCTCGTCTCGCTCGCGCAGGCGCTTGTGCGCCAACGCTCGATGGAGTCGGGCGTTGCGGTCGAGCTGATCGCCACCCAGTCCGAGCTCAGCGCGCTGGTGAGCGCCCTGCGCCGCGGCCGGAACGGCGACACGTTGCGCGTGACGCGGGGCTGGCGCGGGGAGTTGGTGGGCGACGAGCTTCGTGAGCTGGTGGCAGGCCGCCGCAGCCTCGCCGTGGGGCCGGACGGACGGCTACTCGTGCGCGAAGCCTGACCCGCTCGGAGCGTAGGGATAGGGTGAGTCCCAATGGCCGACCTCAAGCGCCTTCGCATCTTCATGCAGGACCATCTGGCGGCCTCGACGGCCGGGCTCGAGCTCGCCAGGCGGGCACGCGGCGCGAACGAAGGCACGAACTACGGCCAGCCGCTGGCGCGGCTCGCCGACGAGATCGAAGCCGACCGCGGCGCGCTCGAGGCGATGCTGGCTGATCTCGACTTCGGCCCGGACCGGGCCAAGAACGTCGGCGCCTGGGCCGGCGAGAAGCTGGGCCGGCTGAAGCTGAACGGTCAGGTCAAGGGCTACTCGCCGCTCAGCCGGGTCCTGGAGCTCGAGGGTCTCACCGTCGGGATCGGCGCCAAGCTCTCGCTCTGGCGAATCCTGCTCGAGGTGGCCGCGGAGGAGCCGCGGCTCGACGCCGACCGCCTCCGGCGCCTGATCGAGCGCGGGGAGGAGCAGCGCCGCACCGTCGAGGAGCTACGCACACTGGCGGCACGCGAGGCGTTCCTGGCGTCGTGAGTCGGACGAGCTCCGCGCCGGCTCGGCGGCGGCCTACCCCGTCGGCGCCACCAGGCAGTCGGGCTCGTCGTAGTCGGGCGAGTTCAGGAGGGGGTTCGCCGGCGCCACCGCCATCCGCCCACCGGGTAGCGGACCAAGCAGCGGGGCGACCGCGCCCGCGTCGAGCCCCGGATCGAGCCATGCCTCCCACGACGAGGAGTCGGTCAGCACCACGGGCATGCGGTCGTGCACCGGGGCGATCAGCTCGTTGGCCTCGGTGGTCACGATCGTGCAGCTCGCGACGAGCTGGTCCGCGGGTCCCCTCCACGTCGTCCAGAGACCGGCGAAGCAGAAGCACGCGCCGCCCGTGAGCGAGAACCGAAGCGGTCGGCGCGGCTGACGCGGGTCCTCCGCCCGGATCCACTCATAGAAGCCATCGGCCGGGACGAGGCAGCGATGCGAGCCGCGCTCGACCAGCCCGCGGTATGTCGAGCTGCTCGCCAGCGTCTCGGCGCGTGCGTTGATCATCGAGAGCCCGGTGTTCAGCTGCGTCGCCCAGCGCGGCACGAGCCCCCAACGCAGGAGCCGAGCCCGGCGCCCGTCGCGGTTCTGCACGACCGCCATGACCTCCTGCGTCGGAGCGACGTTGAAGCGCTCGTAGCCCTCGTCGCCGCCGAGCCGGACTCGCAGCCTCGCCGCGATCTCCTTCTCGACGTCCTTGCGCTTCTTGGTCAGCGAGTAGCGACCCATCGTGTTTTCATCCGGCCTCCGGCGGGCACCCCAAACTCATGCTGATGATCACGCAGGACGCCGCCGAGGCGATCATGCAGGCGCTCGCCGAGGAGCCCGACAGCTCCGGCTTCCGCATCGCCGAGCGAACGTACTCGCTGAACGGGTCCGGGCCCGCCATCCAGATGGAGCTCGCATCGGCGCCAGAGGACGAGGACGAGGTGATCGAGGATCAGGGTGTCCGCCTGTTCGTGGATCCGCGCGCAGCAAAGACCCTCGACGGCAAGGTGCTCGACGCGGAGATCGAGGAGGGCGAGGTGCGCTTCGCCCTGCTCGAGGGGGGATAGGACGCTCGAGCGGGTCGGTCCGCCCCTCTCTGATATAGTTGCGCGAGCAATCATCTTCGTCGGACGGAGGCTCGCATGAAGCTCGACGGTATCCATCACATCACCGCCATCACGGGCAACGCGCCCGGAAACGTCGAGTTCTACACGCGCGTGATGGGCCTGCGGATGGTCAAGAAGTCGGTCAACCAGGACGACCCGACCGTCTACCACCTCTTCTACGGCGACGAGCACGCCACCCCGGGTCTCGATCTGACGTTCTTCGAGTATCCGGGCGCCGCGCGAGGCCGGGCGGGCTCGGGCATGATCCATCGCATCGTCTGGCGGGTCGGCTCGGCCGACGCCCTCGACTTCTGGGCCGACCGGCTCGTGAGCGAGGGCATCGAGTCCGAGCGCGACGGCGAGCGCCTGCGGTTCGCCGATCCCGAGGGGCTCGTTCACGAGCTCGCCGTCGTCGACGTGCCCGACGAACCGCTCATCGCCGAGCATCCCGAGATTCCCTCCGACCACGCGCTCCAGGGCTTCCACGGCGTTCGGGCCTACTCGGACGACCCCGAGCGCAGCCGCAAGATGCTCGAGGACGCGCTCGCGTTCACCCGAGCGGGCGACGGCTGGGAGGCGCGAAGCGAGCGCCGCGGAGCGCTCTACGCATACGACGCCCCGCCCCCCCAGCGCGGCCTCCAGGGGGCTGGAACGGTGCACCACGTCGCGTGGGGCTCGACCGACGAGGAGCACGTGGCGTGGCGCGAGCGGGTTCAGAACGCCGGCGGACATCCAACGCCGGTGATCGATCGTCACTACTTCCGCTCGATCTACTTCCGCGAGCCGAGCGGCGTCCTCTTCGAGCTTGCCACGCCAAGCCCCGGCTTCACAGTGGACGAGCCGCTCGAGACGCTGGGCGAGCGCCTCTCGATCCCGCCGGCGCTCGAGTCGCGCCGCGGCGAGATCGAGTCGGTGCTGAAGCCGCTGCCTTACAAGCGCGTCACTCGCGCCTAAGTGCTCCCGTATCCGCCGTGGCCAGGTGCCAGGCGATCGTGACCGCCGCCACGATGGCGATCGCGGTCCCGGCGGTGGCGACGGCGGTGAAGAGCGAGGTAGCGTCGGAGAGCAGGCCGGTTCCGATGGCAGTGACGCTTACGCCGAGATAGATGCAGGAGATGAAGGCGGCGGTCACCTCCCCGCGTCGCTCGCCAGGGGCGAGCCGGTTGATCTCAGTCTGTGCGCCGAAGTAGGCGAAGCCGAGCCCGGTCCCGGCGAGCACCGCAGCCGCAAGCACGAACGGGAGCGAGTTCAGGGGGAACGCGAGGACCAGGGCGGCGATCCCGACTATGAGCAATCCCAGGCCGCCCACCTGCGCCCGGCGCGGCGTCATGGCGCCCCGCAGCGAGAACGCCTGCGCGAGGCACGCCATCGTCAGCATCGTGGCGGTTATGGCGCCAAGCAGCGCGAGGTCTCCCGTATCGAGCAGCTCGGCGGCGTACGAGGGCACGACGGAGAGAAACAGCGCGCCGACGGCCCACACCGCCCCGCACGTCACGCTGGCGAGCGCGAAGGGCCGGCGGATCGCCGCCGGCACCGACGGCTTCTGCGGGCGCCATTCGCCGGTCGCGGGCCGCGGTTCCGGGGTCCTCAAGATGGCGATCGCGGTCGCGACCGTCAGCACGAGCGCGACGAGGTAGCACAGCTGGCGCGAGGCGGGCGCCCACTGTGCGAGTGCGCCGGCGACAAGCGGACCAGCCGCGCTGCCGCCGCTCTGCCCGAGCACGGCCGCCAGGGCGGCGCGGCCGTGATCGCCGGACGGCTCCAGCTCGACCAGGGCCGCGGGAATCGTGCCCACGGCCGCGCCGAGGGCGAGGCCCTGGACCGCACGGGCCGCGTACAGCCAGGCCGTGCTCTGGGCAGTGGCGAGCATGACGAGGCCGATCGCGGCGACCACCAGGCCGCCGGCGATCACCGGCATGCGTCCGACCCGGTCCGACAGCTGACCGAACACGAGCAGCGAGGGGATCAGGGCGATCGTGTAGGTCGCGAAGATCAGGGTCAGCTGGGTCCCTGAGAAGCCAAACCGCTCTTGGTAGACGCCGTACAGAGGCGTCGGCAGGTTCCCGTCCAGGAGGAGAACGAACAGGGCGCCGGCGACGACCGTGAACGACGCCCTCGAGCGAGCACGCGGTCGCGCCGCGCCGGGAGCCATGGGTTCGCTACCCGTCCCCGGCCCGCTCTACCGCGCCCGCCAGGGCGGCCACGTCGTCGCTCGTCGTTCGCCACGAGACGATCGCCGCACGCTGGCAGAAGCCGGGGGCAAGCCGCGCGCCGGTGTGGAAGACGTCGCCCTCGGCCGCCACGCGCGCCTGAATCCGCTCGTTGAGATCGTCCAGCTCCGGGCCCTCCCCCATCCCGTCCGGGCGGTAGCGGAAGCAGACGACGTTCGACGGGACCGGCGCGCACAGCTCGAGCCGCGGCGACTCCTCCACCAGCCGGGCCAGCTCCGCCGCCAGGTCGCAGCAGCGCGTAACGAGCTCCTCCATCCCATCCCGGCCGAGCTGCTTGAGCGCCGCCCACACGCAGGCGCCGCGCCAGCTGCGGCTCGCCTCCGGACCGAGCTCGTGGAGGTTCGCCCCCAGGCCCGGCGTCAGGTACGCGGCCGTGCCCGCAAAGGCGCCCGCGTGCAGCTCGGCGTCTCGCACGAGCGCGAAGCCGCAGCCGTTCGGCACGTTCAGCCACTTGTGGCCGTCGCAGGCGAGCGAATCCGCACGCTCCATGCCGATCACGAGGGGGGCGGTGCGCTCGCAGAGCCGAAACAGGGCGCCGAACGCGCCGTCCACGTGCAGCCACAGGCCGTACTCGGCGCAGACGTCCGCGATGGCCTCCAGCGGATCGCTGGCACCGGTGTTGACCGAGCCGGCCTGGGCGATCACGATCGCGGGCTCGGCCTCGCCGCTCGCGCGGTCGCGCTCGATCGCCTGCACCAGCGGCTCGACCCGCATCGCGTAGCGGTCGTCGATCGGGATCTTGCGCACACTGCCCGCGCCGAGACCGAGCGTCCGCAGCGCCTTGAGGTCCGACAGGTGAAGCTCCTCGCTCCCGTACACCCCGAGCCGCGGCAGACCCCACACCCCCTCCTCGCTCACGTCCACGCCGCGGCGTTTCCCGGCCCAGTGGCGGGCCACGGCGAGCCCGATCAGGTTCGCCATCGTCGCCCCCGTGGTGAACGCGCCGCTGCCGCGCGGGTAGCCGAGGAGGTCGGCGAGCCAGTGAAGCGTCACCCGCTCGACCTCCACCGCCACCGGACCGAGGCTCCATAGCCCCGGGTTCTGGTCGACCGCCGCCGTCCAGGCCTCGGCTATCGCCGCCGCCGGCAGCGTGGCGCCGGTGACGAAGCCGAAGAAGCGCCCGCCGGTGCTGCCGGCCAGCCCGCCGTCGCAGCGCTCGGCGAGCTCGCCGAGCACTCGCTCGACCGGCATTCCCGTCTCCGGCAGCGGCTCGTCGAAGCGAGCGCGCAACTCGTTCACGTCAAGCGCGGCCGCCGCCCGGGGCGGCGGGTCGAGCGCGCGGCGGAAGCGAGTGGCGAGGTCGGCTATGGCGGCGTCGAGATTGTCCATTGGCAAGATCGTTGCAGCGCGCCGCGGCCGACCTCCTCAGGCGAGGCTGCGCCGGCTGCCGCGGCCTCCTCGGGCGAGCCTGCGCTAGCGTGCGCGCCTCGCCCTCCCAGCGAGACACGCTAAAACCGCGCTCCGCCCTCCGGCGATCGCTGATGCCCCGCCTTGGCGGGCGCGATCTCGCGATCGATCTCGGCACCGCAAACACGCTCGTGTACGTCCGCGGCGAGGGGATCCTCGTCTCGGAGCCGTCGGTGGTGGCGGTCGACACGCGCGACGGCGAGGTGCACGCCGTGGGCGAGGAGGCCCAGCGGATGATCGGCCGCACGCCGGCGTCGATCGCCGCCGTCCGGCCGCTGCGCCACGGCGTGATCGCCGACTTCGAGGTGACCGAGCAGATGCTGCGGCACTTCATCGGCCGCGTCCACCGCAGCCGCTTCGCGCACCCCAGGCTGATCATGTGCGCCCCCTCGGGAATCACCGACGTCGAGCAGCGCGCATTGACCGAGGCCTCGATGGCGGCCGGCGCCCGCTCCGTCCACCTGATCGAGGAGCCGCTGGCGGCGGCCATCGGCGCCGGCCTGACGATCGAGGAGCCGCGCGCAAACGTCGTCGTCGACGTCGGCGGCGGAACCAGCGAGGTGGCGGTGATCTCCCTCGGCGGCATCGTGGTCTCGCGCTCGCTGAGGGTCGGCGGCTACGACTTCGACGAGGCCGGAGCCGCCTGGATCCGCGCGAACCACGGACTCGCCATCGGCGAGACGACGTCCGAGCAGGTGAAGCTCGAGATCGGCAGCGTGAGCCCCGACACGACCGACGCCCACTGGGAGGTGCGCGGGCGAGATCCGTCGTCCGGACTGCCGCGCGAGGTGGCCGTGACGAGCGAGGAGCTGCGTCGGGCCGTAGAAGCCCCGGTGCGCGACATCGTCTCCTCCGTGCGCGACGCGCTCGAGGAGACGCCACCCGAGCTGGCGTCCGACCTCGCGCAGACGGGCATCCTGCTCGCCGGCGGCGGGGCGCTGCTGCGCGGGTTCGCCGAGCGGGTCGAGTCGGAGACCGGCGTGCCGGTGCGGGCGGCGGACTCGCCCCTCGACTGCGTCGCACTCGGCGCGGGCCGGGCGCTCGACGAGATGGAGCTGCTCGAGCGCACGGCCGCACGCACGGGGGGCGCGCTGACGGCGCTGCGGCGGCCGGGGCGGTGAGGCCCAGTCTCTCGGCGGGTGCCCGGCGGGTTCGGCGTTTGCCTGGGCTGGGTAGGGGTGCGGCTGAGCGCGGCCGAGGGGGTGGGGCGCTTTCTGTACCCATTTCGCGTCATAAGTCGCCCCACCCCCTGATTCGCCGGCGCTACTCGGCCGACTCGAAGCGCTCGACGTCCGCCGCCTCGGCTCGCAGCGCCCTGGCGGCGCCGGGCGCCAGCGCCGTGAAGGGCTCGATTTCAACCCTGGCGCGGCCGCCCCGGCGGCGGGCTCTCCAGGTGCCCACCGCCACGCCGTCGACCGTCGCGACGGCGCGCAAGATGCCGCCGCCCGGGTGGACGCGACGGGCGTGCCGTGCCGGCACGGCGAACGACCGGTCCCTCCAGCCGAGCAGGTAGGGGTCGAACGCGGGCAGCAGTCGCGCCGGCAGGCGGCCGGGGGTGCGCCCGCCTGCGGCGAGCTCGACCAGCTCGCCGCCGCCCAGCTCTACGAGCTCGCCGGCGATCGCCCGCAGGCCGGCGCGGGCGTCACGCAGCGGCAGTCCCACCCAGGCGGCAAGGTCGGCCGCGGTCGCCGGGCCGTGGCCGGCGAGGTAGCGGCGGGCAAGCTCGGCGAGGGCCGCGTCGCGCTCGTCGCCGGTGAGCTCCACGGGGGGCGAAGCTCCGAGCCAGTCGCCCGCCGGCGCGAACAGCTGCCTGCCATCGCGCACGGGACCGAGAACCGCCACGCCGCGCACCGCCGCGAGGTTCAACAGGAGCGGCGTGGCCTGCCCCTCGGTTCGAATGCCGCGGGCGGCAACGCGCTCCGCCAGCTCCGAACGGCCGAGCGGGCCGTCAGCCGCCAGCGCTCGATCGATGATCGCGACCGCGCGTTCGGCGTCGTCGGCGGACACCCGCTCCTGCCCCAGCCTGCGCCGGCTCCTGGCGGCCTGCAGCGGGGCGGTCAGCCCAAGCAGCCACGGATAGTCCTCGCGGGGGACCAGGTGGAGCGTGCCGCGGCAGAGCCAGCCGACTACGAGCGAGCGCTCGACGGTCAGCGCTCGGTCCACATCCGCGGAGGTGAACCCCCGGCCGCGCGCCCGCAGCGCAAGTCGCGCCGCCCGCAGGTCCTGCGCCTGAACCGCCAGCAGCCGCCCCGCGATCCGCGCGGGCGTCGACTCGCGTGGGCCGCTGAGCAGCTGCGCCGCCGCCCTGCGCGCCCGTAGTCGCCTCGCCTCGTCAGTCCCCAGTTGGGGTCACTCCCGCGGCCTCCACCATAAGGATCGCCGTACGGCGTGGCGCGCGGGTGCGATGCACGACGTTCCTGGGGACCGTGTATCCCTGGTGTCGCTCCAAGGTCACCGTCTCGCCCTCGTCGAGGTCGATCAGCAGCTGTCCCTCGAGCACCAGGAAGAACTCATCCTCGTCGAGGTGCTTGTGCCAGTGAAAGTCGCCCTCGATCACTCCGAGCCGGACCACCGCGTCGTTGACGCTCGTCAGGGTCTGGTTGAACCACTCCTCGCCGGCGCCCTCGATCTCGGCGGGAATGTCGATCAGGTTGGATTGACCGTACTTGTCGTCCAGGTGAATGTTGTAGTCGGGCATATCGCGACAGCGTAGGGTCGCGGTCGCATGACGCTCCAATCTCGTCCTCCATGGGGGTCCCATCCGGACGCTCGACTCTGCGGCGCCGCTCGCGGGCGAGCTGGCGATCTACGACGGGCGCGTCGTATCCGGGCCGGTCCCCGGCGCGGAGCGGGTCGACCTCGCCGGCCGCTGCGTCGTGCCCGGACTCGCGGACGCCCACGTGCACTTCCCCACCTGGTCGCTCGCGCAGCGCCAGGTCCGGCTCGAGGGCGCTCACTCTCTCGACGACGCTCTGGCAGCGGTGGCCGAGGCCGTCCCGGGCATTCCGGCGGGTGGCTGGCTCCGGGGCGTCGGCTGGCGTGACGGCGACTGGACCGAGCCGCCCACGCGACCGGCCCTCGACCGCGTGGCGCCCGATACGCCGGTGGCTCTGTTCTCGCGCGACTACCACTCCCTGTGGCTGAACGGCGCGGCGCTGGCGCGAGCGGATGGTCCCCTCGAGCCACAGGGCGGCGTCGTCGATCGGGACGAGCGCGGCGAGCCGACGGGAGTGCTGCGCGAGAACGCCGCCTGGGCGTTCCGCGACCGCTACGTGCGCCCCACGATGGCCGAGATGGTGGACGCCTCGCGCGAGGGCCTCCGAGTTGCCGCCGCGCGAGGAGTCACCGCCATTCACGACAAGGACGGCTGGCTCGGAGCGTTCGAGGTCTTCGCGCGGCTGCGCGAGCGGGATGAGTTGAGCCTGCGCGTCTGGCAGTCATTTCCTTGGGACCGGCTCGACGAGCTGCATGCGCTCGGCATCCGCTCGGGGGTCGGCGACGACCTCCTGCGCATCGGCTACCTGAAGGGATTCATGGACGGGACGCTTGGCTCCGCCACCGCCCGCCTCCTCGACGGGTCGGGGGTCGAGATCACTTCGCGAGCGCAGCTCGAGGAGGTCGTGCGGCGCGCGGCCGATGCTCACTTTCCGGTCGCGGTGCACGCCATCGGCGACGCCGCCAACCGCGACGCCCTCGACGCCTTCGCGGCAACGCGTGAGGCTTGGCGGGCCGCGGGCCTGCGGCCACGTATCGAGCACGCCCAGCTGCTGGCCGCCGAGGACGTGGCCCGGTTCGCGGAGATCGGCGTTGCCGCCTCCGTCCAGTTCAGCCACGCTCCCTCCGACCGCGACCTCGCCGACCGTCTCTGGGAGGGTCGCGACGGCGCCTACGCCTACCGCTCCCTGCTCGACGCCGGGGCCCTTCTGGCAAACGGATCCGACGCCCCCGTCGAGGAGCTCGACCCGCTCGCCGGGATCGTGGCGGGCGTGCGGCGCACGCTCGACGAGCGGCCGCCCTGGCGTCCCGAGCAGGCGGTGACGATCGCGGAGGCGCTGCGGGCCGCGACCGTCGCTCCGGCGTGGCTCGAGGGCCAGGAACGCCGCCGGGGCAAGCTCCGGCCCGGGATGCTCGCCGACCTCGTGGTACTCGATCGCGACCCGTTCACCTGCCCGCCGGAAGAGCTATCCGGGCTCCGTGTACTCGCGACAATGGTCGGCGGGCGCTGGACGCACCTCGCGCCCGAGGGACCCGGGGACTCGCTCAGCCGGGCCGCCGGACACGCATCACGCGACTGGTGACCACGGCCGCCGCGGCGGCGATACCGGCCGAGACGAGCATCGCGGCCGCGAGACCGTCGGCTAGCGCCTCGGCTTGATCGCCCCCCGCCGCGTTCTCCACGGCGCTCAGCACCGCCCCGCCGACCGCAACGCCGAGGACCGCTCCGAGCTGGCGCGCCTCGGTGACGAGGCTGGACGACAGGCCTCGCTCCGCACGCGGTATTGCCTCGATCTCCGCGGCGCCGGCCGGAGTGAACACGAACGGACGCGACAGGCCGAAGACGAGCAGGGCCACGAGCAGGAGCCAGACCTCGTCGGCCGCCGCCGCGACGGCGATTCCCAGTAGTCCCGCCGCGGCGAGGGCCAGCCCGCCGTATATGAGACGCCGCGAGCCGTGCTTGTCGGCCATGCGACCGGTGACCGTCGACAGGAGCCCGCTCCAGATGACCGCCGGCAGCAGCAACAGGCCCGCGGCGAGCGGGCCGTAGTCGAGCGATTGCTGAAGGTAGAGGACCACGTACACGGTCACCGCCAAGACCGCGAACTGAATGACCAGGAGGGCGATCAGCGGACCCTGGATCGCCGGGCGGCGGAGGAGCGTAACCGGGATCAACGGGTGTCTCCGGCGGTGCTCCAGGCCGACGAACACGGTCAGGAGCACCATCCCGAGCACGATGCCGCCCGCGGTCAACAGGTGCGGCCAGTCCACGATGTGCAGGAGCGACGCGACCAGCACCGAGAGCGCCACAAGGAGGACGGCGGCCCCCGCCCAGTCGATCGGGGCGGCCTCGGGGTCTTTGGACTCGCTGGCGTACCGCGCCGCCACGATGAACGAGAAGAGGACGATCGGCACGTTCAGGACGAAGATCCAGCGCCAGCTGGCAGCTTCGACCAGCGCCCCACCCACGAGCGGGCCGATGGTGAGGCAGGTTGTGCCGACGCTCGCCAGGAACCCCACCGCCCACCCCTGTCTGTCCTCTGGCAGCGCGTTCGTGATGATGGCCAGCGCGAGCGGTTGGACGAGCGCGGCGCCCGCGCCCTGGATCAGGCGGGCGATGATCAGCACGAGCTCCGTCGGAGCGGCGGCACAGGCAGCCGAGGCGGCTCCGAACAGCGCGAGACCGAGCAGGAACATCCTGCGGCGCCCGTATCGATCGCCCAGGCGTCCGGAGACCGACATGAACGCGGCCAGCGAAAGCAGGTACGCCCCGATGCTCCAGCCGATCTCCGCCCGCGAGGCGCCGAACTCGGACTGGATCGCGGGCAGGGCGACCGTGACCGCCGTCTGATCGAGGAAGATCAGCGCGTTCGCGGCCGCCGTCGCCGCCAGGACGCCACGCGCCGGCCGCTGCTCGAGACGGGTCAGAGCGTCTGCTGATCTCGGAAGACGTAGACGGCCGTCTCGCCGCCCGCGGCCACTTCCTTCAGGTCGTAGAAGTAGATGTGACCGTCCTGGACGTCGACATCGATGGTGTGGGGCGGCTTCCCCTCTGCACCCGTGTCGACTCCGACCGTTCTGCCTTCGAGTGGCCCGTCTGACAAGAGCGCCTGCATGAGCGCAACCTACCTGGATCCGCGGCCGGCGTCGGGGGTCGACAAACCCCGCCGCGTGCTGCGCGGCCGCTACGCGTGCAGCCGGTAGAGGCGGAAGAACTGGTTCTCGACCGGCAGGACCTCGACGCTCGCAAAGCCCGCCGCGGCGGCGTAGTCGCGGACGGCGTCGGCGCGCATGACCGTGCCGGTGGCGGCCGAGGGCTCCTCGACGAGCTGGGCCGGCAGGCAGTGGACGACGCTCCAGCCGTACATCATCCGCTCGACCTCGTCGCCGGGCGCGGTGAAGCGATCGGCGACCCGCTCGTCCACCACCAGCACCGTGCCGCCCTCGGCGAGCGCGGCGCGGGCGGAAGCGAGCGCGTCGACGGGCCGGGCGAGGTCGTGAAGCGTCTCGAGGAGCAGGATCAGGTCGTACGGCCCGTGCGCGGCGAGGCCGCCGGCGTCCCCCTCGAGGAAGCGGAGGCGGCCGTTGAGACCGGCCTCTTCGGCGTGCATGCGAGCGTCGGCGATCGAGCCGGGATCCGCGTCGATCCCGTCGACCTGTGCGTAGAGGAACTCCTGCGCGACTGCGATCGTCGACCAGCCCTGGCCGCAGCCCACGTCGGCGACACGCGCCGGCCGGCCCGCCTCGAGCCGCGCCATTACGTCGGGCATCGCCGCCAGCCAGTCGCAGGACAGCTCCTGGGTAAAGGCCGGACGGTTGATGTGGCCCTGCCCGTGGCGGAAGTCGCGGCCGTAGGCCCGGTACGGGACGCCCCCACCTGTGCGATATGCCTCGACCACATCGGGAAGCACGCGTCCGATGCCGGCGAGCATGTGTGCGAAGGGCGCGACGTGTGCCGCGTCGTCGTGATCGACGAGCACCCGGCCCTGATCGGCGGCGAGCGCGTAGCGCCGCTCGGCAGGCGCGGCCCCCGTGTCCTCGACCTCGATCAGACCCGCCACCGCCTGCTGCTCGAGCCACTCCCGCGCGTATCGCGGCGCGATGCCGGCCGTCTCGGCGAGTTCGTCGCTGACGAGCGGGCCATGCTCGTCGAGCGCCCGGTAGAGGCCAAGCTCCGATCCCAGGTACACGGAGTGGAGCTCGAGCGCGCCGAGTGCCGCGCCGAACAGGCGCTGGGCGAGCGCGTCGGTGCGATCGAGGACGGTGGTCATGTGGTTGCGTCTCCTTGGGTCGCGAGTACTGCCGAAACTGTCCTCGACGACCGGCGACGCCGGTATGGGGGAAGTCCCCCTACCTGGCGTTGACGGGA
Organism: uncultured Thermoleophilaceae bacterium; assembly: GCA_963812915.1. Classification (GTDB taxonomy): domain Bacteria; phylum Actinomycetota; class Thermoleophilia; order Solirubrobacterales; family Thermoleophilaceae; genus JACVRW01. The sequence goes on from CAWEXB010000008.1 coordinate 315,028, forward strand.
GCGGATACGGACCGCGCGGAAGGTGGGGCGGCGCGCGGGCACACCCAGGGCGCCGGTTGGGGGCGCCTCGCCGGCCTCGGTCAGGACGACGTTGGCGGCCCGTTCGTCGTCGCGGCGCTGCGGCCGATAGCGCGCTGTCATCGCTCGCGAGGCGGTGTAGAGCTCGACGCACAGCTGATCCTCGAGCCGGAGCGAGCGAGGGAAGTCCGCCCCGCCGTGCTTGGTACTTCCCGCTCCCTCCCGTCCGACCTGCGCGCATGCAAGCAGGGCTTGTGCTCGGCAGGGTTGGCTTCGGGCGCGAGACCGCGCACGGGCCGGGTAGGGTCGGGGTGGACGCGCGCCACGTCGCTCTCCGGCTCGGGGCGGGGCGCGCCCTAGCGTTTCCAATTGGTGGGCGGTGGTCCGGTGAGTCGGCCGTCCCCTTCGGCGAGGCCGGCGACTACCCAGTGCAGGTCGAGCCTGTCGCCGGCGTAGATGTGCGGGACGCAGGTTTGTTCGGTGAGGTCGAGGCCGTGGTCTCGGTTGCGGCGTTGCAGCTCGCCGGATTCGCCAGTGGGGCGTTGCGGGGCGACCGGCACGGCTTGGCCGTCGCGGCGGCGGAAGCGGAGCGCGCCCCGTGTGCCGCGTTCGATCCGGTAGCCGCCCTCGTGGACGAGGCCGTGGTGGTGGGAACAGAGGTGGACGAGGTTGGACAGGTCGGTGCGGCCGCCGCCTGCCCAGTGGTCGACGTGGTGGGCGTGCAGATAGCGGCGCTGCGGGCAGCCGGGGAAGCGGCAGATGGGGTCGCGGCTCTTGAGCGCGCGTCTGAGCGCCGGCGGCACGCTGCGTGTGCGACGGCCGACCGACAGCGGCCGGCCGTCGCGCTCGAGGATGCGCATCAGGCTGGCGTCACAGCCCAGGCGGCGGGCGGTCTCGGGATGAAGCGCAGTGCCGTCCTCGAGCTGGCAGGCGCCCTCCTCGTCGGCAGCGAGGGTGGCGGCGTCGACGTGCACCACGACCTGGTAGCGGTCCGCCGAAGCGCGCTCCGCCGGCCCCGAGGACAGCAGCGTCTGGGCCATCAGCACCATCGCGTCGGCGTTCGACACCGTCGTGCGCTCGCCGGCCGCCGGCGCGTGTTCGCCCCGATCGGCGTCGCCGCCAGGCGTGTCCCCGATATGGGTTGTTTCATCGGAAGCGCTTCCCGCGCCCGAGTCGGCACCGTTCTCCCGCCCCTCCCCCTGGCGGGGTTCCCGCGCCTCGCGCAGTGCGTCGCGGCCGGCGTCGAGCGCGGCCAGCAAAAGCGCCCCCTCCTCCGCTGGCAGCCGGGCCCGCAGCAGCAGCGAGCCGTCGTCGTCGTGGTCGCAGCGCACGTAGCGGCGCCCAGGGTCGCTCGCGCCGAGCTCGTAGCCCACCACGCTGCGGTAGCCGCGCACGATCCGCTCCAGCTGCGCCGCCGACGCGTGGCGGGCGATCATGATCAGGTGGCCCTCGCTCTCGGCGGTCGCAACTCGGGTCAGTGCCCGCACCTGCGAGTAGCAGAGCTCGCCGCGGGCGAACGTCGCCCGCAGCTCCGGCAGCCCATCAAGCGACCGCGCCACCCGCAGCTGCTCGCGCGCCGCCGCCGGGCTCAGCCCGCAGCGGTAGGAGAGCCAGTGCGTGCAGGATCGGCAGTCCCCGGCGGCCCAGCCCTCGCGGCGGTCAAACTCCCCCACCAGCAGCAGCCAGCGGCAGGTCGCCGCGTTGATATGAGCGGCCTGTCGCGTGATCTCACGCTCCAGCCGCTCGACCGACATCGTCCCCAGCGCCGAGACGTCGTCGGGCGCTTTTGTCGTCTTTTCTTCATTGACCGAACGCATGTTCGGATGATGACGGCGTCGGAGGACGGAACGAGTTACGCGCCCGGGCCGAAGCCCTCGCGCTCAACGAGCCGCGCGATGCCGGTCCGCGAGCTCACTCCCAGCTTCGCCATCGCGCTCGAGACGTGCTTCTCGATGGTCTTCTCGCTGAGGTGAAGCTGCGCCCCGATCTGGCGGTTCGTGCGACCCTCGGCCACCAGCGCGGCCACCTCGCGCTCCCGCGGCGTGAGGATGGCGAGCCCACCTGCCTCGTCCGCCGGTGCGGCGGGCGCGGGCGCGGGCCGAGGTCGCTCGCCGAGTCGGCGCAGGACCCGGAGCGCCGCGTCGCGATAGCCCGCGGCGCCGCGGGCATCGAGGTCGTCGGCGGCCCGCCGCAGCTCGGCGCGAGCCTCGTCCGCGTCGCCGGCGGCGGCGAGGGCCTCCCCGGCGAGGGTGCGGCAGCGGCCTTCCCAGAGGGGGGCGCCGGCCTCGTGGGCGGCGGCCGCCCCCCGGAGCGCCGTGCGAGCCGCCTTTCTCGGATCCTCCCGCGCGAGCAACACCTGCGCCTCGATCAGGCTGGTAATCGCCCCGAAGGTCCCGGTCTTGCGGCCTGCCGCCTCCTCGGGAGCGCGCGCGGCCCAGTTGGCGGCTTCGTCGGTCTGTTCGAGCGCCAGCAGTGTTCGGACGATGACCTCGATCGCTCGCAGCCGGTCGGTCGGTGGCAGGCGCGGGTCGACCCATCCGGACGATTCGAGCGCCTCGCGGGCCCCGGCCGGGTCGCCAGACGCCAGCCGGGCGTCGGCCAGGGTCCAGCCCGCCGAGTGAGGCGGGTGGGAGCTGATCGTCTCGAGCGCGAGTTCCGCATCCGCGACCGCTTTGCTCGTCCGTCCCTGCGCAAGCGCCACCCAGGCGGACAGTTGCGAGCCCCACCACATGATCGTGGCGTTGCCGGAGACGAGCGCGCTCTCAACAGCATCCTCGGCCGCCTTCTGAGCGGCGTCGAGGTCGCCAGAGCGCTCCGCGACGTATCCGAGCAGCGACGTGAACGCCGTCACGAGGAAACCCCGCCCCGTCTTGCGAGCCAACCTCAGACCGCGCTCGGCGGCCGACCCGGCGGGCCGGTCGCCGTACAGCTCCGCGGTTGCCAGCGAGACCAGGGTCTCTTGATACCCACCCAGCGCCTCATCCGGCAGAGCGCCGACGAGCGCGTCCGCCTCGTCGAGCAGCCGGTCGGCCCTGGCCAGGGCCGCGTCGTCCACGCCGCCTAGGTACATGGTGGCCGCCGCGGCGGCCCGGACCGCCGCGGCGGCCTCGAGGACCGGATCTTCGGCTTCCCGCGCGGCGGCGCCGGCCTCCGCTGCAAGGCGTTCGACGGTGTCGAAGTCCCCGCACGAGTCGCGCTCGTGGGCGAGCTCCAGCGTGAGGAGCGCGAACTCGCGTCGAGCACGGTGATCGAGCTCGGCACGTGCCGCCGAGAGGAGGTTTCGCGCGTCCTCCGTGTTCCCGATCCAGACCTCGAGGTGAGCGAGAGAAGCGGCCATCTCGGCCCGCTCCACCGCCGCGGCAGCCGTCAGCAGGCCGAGCGCGCGCCGCAGAGCGTCGCGCGCTTCCACGACCCGGTTGGCTGCGACCAGGGCATCCGCCTGAGCTCGGAGAAGCGCCAGCCGTCGTTCGTCGTGCTGCGACCCGTCCGGCAGCAGGCGTAGAGCCGAGCCGTACCATCCCGCGGCAGTGGCGGGAGCACGGGGAACGGTCTCGGCTGCAGCTGCCGCGAGCAGGTCTATGGCGTGCAGGTCGCCTGGGCGCGCCGCTCGCTCGACATGGTGTGCACGCTGAGCCGGCGTGGCGCCACGTGCCGCGAGCGCCTCGGCTGCACGGGCGTGGGCGGCCAACCGTGAGCCACCGGCCGTTCCTTCGTAGACGGCGCGCCGGACCAGCGGGTGGCGAAACCGAAAGCGGCGTGGCTGGTCGGTGGCGCGAATGAGGTCCGCGCCGAGGAGCTCGTCAAGCGCGGAGAGGACCACCGTCTCTGACACCCCGACGGCCGCCCCGGCAAGTTCGGGTTCAAACGGATCGCCGGCTACTGCAGCTCCCTCCAGCACCTCGCGCATATCGGCCGGCAACACGCCCACTTCCCCCGCCAGTGCCGCCCGGACGGCGCGCGGCACTCCCGCCATCCCGGTCGCTGCGCGTCGATAAGGATCGGCGGCGGCCGCACGCGCGAGCGCGTCGAGGTAAAAGGGATTGCCGCCACTCTCCACGTAGACTCGCTCGCGCGCCGCGCGCTGCAGCGACGGGAGGAGCGCATCCGCAGCTTCGCGAGAGAGCGGCCCCACATCCACCACATCCGCGGAGTCGTTCCGGACCGCCGTCTCGAGGGCAGCCTCGACGTCCGGCGCCCGACCCGCACGGGCGGCCAAACCCAGCAGGACCCGAGTTGACGGCGGGCGGTGAATCAGGAGCGCCAGCACGTCGGCGGACGCCGCGTCCGCCCAGTGCACGTCGTCGAGCAGGACCGTGACGGGCCGTTGTCGTGCCAGGAGCTCGAGCAGCTCTCGGACGGCGCGGGCGACGCGGTGGCGTCCCTCCGGGGACGGCGCTGGCTCGACCCCCGGCATCTGTCCCACGGCGGGCAGCACCGCTGCGAGCTGCGCGAGGTGCTCATCGTCCAGCCGGCGTGGTGGCTCGCTCGCGAGATGGCGGTCGAAGGCGTCGATCAAGAGCGCGAATGGGAGATCGCGCTCGAGCTCGGAAGCGCGCCCGGCGAGCACCAGGTGACCGCGTTCCTCGGCTCGCGACGCGAGCTCCGCGAGCAGGCGCGATTTGCCGATTCCAGGCTCTCCACGCAGCCCGACGATGCGTGAGGGCCCGCTCTCAACCGCCGCCAGCGCGCGCTCGAGCACCCTGAGCTCGTGCCGGCGCTCTACGAGAGTGGGTTGCGCCGTGGACACGACCGGAGGGTAACCAGGGTGGTCGCAACGCTTCTGTGACTGATATCTCATGCCCGATCATTGCGTCCCAGTACAAAGCGAAATAGTCAACGCGGATACCGCACCGCCGGAAGTGCCCGCGCCGCTCGGTGCATAGGATGCCCCGACCCGATTGTCGACTCCTGGAGGCACAAGCAATGAGACTCCGTTGGGCCGCACTCGCGGCCGCCGCCTTTAGCGCACTCGTCCTCGTCGTTCCGAGTGTCGCGAGCGCCGCGAGAAGACCCCTCTTCGCCGCCATGAACGGCCAGAACGAGATCGCCAACGGCGACCGGGGCGCCGGGGACCGGAACGGCGGCGGCAGCTTCAGCGCCGTGATCGACGGTCGGGAGCTCTGCTACGGCCTCACGGTCAGGGATATCGAGGATCCCGTCGCGGCCCACATCCACCGGGGCGGGGCTAACGTCAACGGACCGATCGTCGTCCCGCTGGAGTCGTTGCCTGTCAGCGGCGACCCGGGCTCCTCGGCGGGCTGCACTACGCTGACCCGCCGCCTCGTTCGTCAGATCCGTGGGAACCCGGGCCGGTTCTACGTGAACGTGCACACGGGCGACTTCCCGGACGGCGCGATCCGCGGTCAGATGTTCTCCAGGGGCGGCCCGTAGGCGCCGCGGGATCCCCGGCTGTGTGACCGATCTCTCACAGCAAGGGGGGCATCCCGAGGGAGGGTGGGTGTCACTCCCATGAACCCCACCCTCCCCTTCGAATACGCCGCCCAACAGCTCCATGCCGACCAGAGGCCTCGCGAGGCCGGCATCCGCGCCGCTCGCGCGCGTCGGCGGCGGCTGCCCGACCTGCGGACGCTGTTCCGGCCGATCCCGCTTCGGCTGCCGGCGCCGCCGCGAGCGCCGGTCACCGCTCGCCCCGCGGCGCTCGGCGGCTGAGGAGCCCCGGCTCCTCTCAAAACCCCACAGGCCCTCCCTCCACGAAAAGAGCCCCGCCGCCCCGCGGGGCTCTTTTCGTACCCGTCTGTGATTCATTCCCCACACTGGGGACGCGCGACGCGCCAGGCTTCTCTCGCGGTGTCAGCTCGTCGAAAGCAGCGCTCCACCAACGCCATGCGCGGTGGGCGCGGGAAGGCGGTCTTCCTCCCTCTCACCGAAGCCGACTTCCGCTCGGGGTGGGCCCTCGACTGGTCGCCCGAGCTTCGCAGCTCGCCGCTGCCGGCGCCGCGCCCGCGCCGGAGCTCGATTCACCGGCGCTACCCCAAGCGCCGCGGCTGAAGCCCGCCGCCTCGCGGCAGGCCATCATGTCGGCATGCGACTGGGCAAGGTCATCCACTGCGTGGACGCCCACGCCGAGGGCGAGCCGAGCCGGGTGGTCGTCGGCGGCGTGCTCGACGTGCCCGGCGAGACGATGCTCGAGAAGCTGCGCCACCTCGAGCGCGAGGGCGATTCGCTGCGGCGACTGCTCTTGTTCGAGCCGCGCGGCTCGGCTCCCCTGTCGGGCGACCTCGTGCTGTCCTCGACCCATCCGGAGGCGGACGCGGGCTTCATCATCATGGAGTCGTGCTCGTACGAGGGCATGTCTGGCACTAACACGATCAACACCGCGACCGTGCTGCTCGAGACCGGTGTGCTGCCGATGCACGAGCCGGTCACGACGATCACCCTCGAGGCGCCTGCGGGCCTGGTGCGGATCAAAGCGGACTGCGCGGGCGGCCGCTGCGAACGGGTGACGTTCGAGAATGTGCCCTCCTTCGCGACCCACCTCGACGCGCCGGTCTGGGTCGACGGGCTCGGCGAGCTGCGGGTCGACGTGGCCTACGGCGGCGCCTTCTGCGCATTCGTGGACGCCGGCGCGCTCGGCTACGCGATCACGCCGGACGAGGCGCGCGAGCTGGCCGAGCTCGGCGAGCGGATCCGCCCCGCGGTGGTCGAGCAGCTCGAGATCGCACACCCGCTCGAGCCGGCCCTCGGCGTGCTCTCGTTCGTGGTGTTCACCGCGCCGCCGCGCGCCGGCGGGCACGCCCGCAACGCGACCGTCGTGGCGCCGGGCCGACTCGATCGTTCCGCCACGGGCACGGCCACCTCGGCGCGACTGGCGCTGCTCGCCGCGCGCGGCGAGATCGAGGACGGAGCGGAACTCGTGAACGAGAGCGTCATCTCCACGCGCCTCGTCGGACGGATAGCAGGTCACACGCCGCGTGGGCGACCTCGACGCGATCGTCCCCGCGATCAGCGGCCGAGCCTGGATCACCGGTTTCCACCAGCTGGTCTTGGACCCCTCCGATCCCTTCCCGCAGGGCTTTCAGCTACCCGACACCTGGGGAGCGGGGCCCCGCGAGGGGCTGCTCGGACGTCCGGCGTGAAGCTGCGCGTACTCACCGCCGCCGACGTCGAGCGCTCCCTCGACCCGGACGCCCTCGTCGAGGCGCTGGCGGACGCGTTCGAACGCCTCTCCGCCGGCGCCGCGTCAATGCCTCAGCGGATCGCGGTGGAGGTGCCCGAGCGCCGCGGCGCCGTTCTGCTCATGGGCGCGCACCTGGACGGGCGGCCGTCTCTGACCACGAAGCTGGTGAGCCTGTTCCCGGACAATCCGCGCGGCGGCCCGCCCGCCCACCAGGCGGCGATCCTCGTCTTCGACGCCGCCACCGGCACGCCGACGGCGCTGATGGACGGTACGTCGGTCACCGCGCTGCGCACGGCCGCCGGCTCGCGGCTCGCGACCCGGCTGCTGGCTCGCCACGACGCCGGCGTGCTCGCAATCCTCGGCACCGGCGTGCAGGGCGAGGTCCACGCACGTGCGCTGGCGCGCGAGCGTCCGTGGGCGGAGATACGCGTCGCCGGGCGGGACCGAGCGGCGGCCGAGCGGTTGGCCGCCCAACTCGGGGCCGAACTAGGCATGCCCTCGACCCCGGCGGACTCGTTTGCCGCGGCCCTGCACGGCGCGGACGTGGCCTGCGCCGCGACGGCGGCGACGGAGCCGGTCGTGCGGCGCGAATGGCTCGCGCCGGGAGTGCACGTGAACTCGGTGGGATACACGACAGCCGGGCGCGAGGTCGACGCGGAGACCGTGCGCGAGGCGCTCGTGGTGGTCGAATCCCGCGCCGCTGCCCTGGCCGAGAGCAACGACATCCGCTTGGCGATCCGCGACGGCGTCGTCGCCGAGCGCGACGCCGTGCACGCCGAGCTGGGCGAGCTGGTGGCGGGCACGCGCACCGGTCGCACCGCCGCAGATCAGATCACCCTCTACAAGTCGCTCGGGGTCGCCGCCGAGGACGACGCCGCCGCGGCGCTGGTGCTGGCCGCCGCCGAGCGGGAGGGGCTCGGGGCGGTGGTCGAGCTGTAGCCGCGCTCCCCCCATTGCGGCGGCGCCCGCCGCGTGAGACCATCCTCGCGATCGCACCCAGGAGGAGCGTGGTGGACGAGTCAGGCCTACGGAAGATCCCGGTGTTTGCCGGCCTCTCCAAGAAGCAGCGCAAGTTCGTGGCGCAGAGCGCGGACGAGATCGACGTCGAGCCGGGCACCTATATGTGCCGGGAGGGCGAGTCGGCCTACGAGTTCTTCGCGATCGTCAAGGGCACGGCCAAGGTCGTGCGCGGCGACCAGTACCTGAACGAGCTCGGGCCCGGCGACTTCTTCGGCGAGATGGGTCTGCTGGCGAAGGCGCCCCGCAACGCGTCGGTGATCGTGAAGACACCGGTGACGGCGGTCGTGATGACCGGACCCGCCTTCCGGCACATCGCTCGCGAGATGCCCGAGGTGGCCAAGAAGATCCGGCGCGCTATCGAGGAGCGCGCCCACTGGCTCGAGCCGGTCGGCTGAGCGGCCCGGGCTCGGCGCGCCGCTGCAGCACCTCGACGCCGAGCATGACGAGTGTCGGCGGCACGGTGCCGGGCAGCGAGTCGACGACGAGGAATAGCTGGTTGAAGGCCTGCGCCACGACGAACATCGCCACGGCCGCCACGGCCTGCGGCCGGCGGTCTGCGGCGAGGATGCCTCCGACGAGCCCGGAGACGAAGTAGTCGCCGTAGTCCGTCGAGGTGTCGCCGATGTCGGCGACCTGTAGCCGCGGCAGCTCCTCGGCCGGGGCCGCGGCGTCGAAGCGGGCGTTCTGCTCGCCGAAGAAGTCTCCGAAGATGAAGATCGCGTCGATGGTCGCCATCGCCACGACGCCGAGCTTCAGAAGGATGAGTGGCGCGGCGCCGGCGAGCAGCCGCCCGAGAGTGACGCACGAGCCGACGATCATGAGAAGCCTTGCCACCTGGCCGACGGGATCGTCGGGCGCCGCGAGCGCCGCCGCGAGCAAGGGCAAGGTCAGCAGGGCAAGCCACGGGCGGGCGCCATGCGCCGCCCAGCCCAGCGCGAGCGCACAGCCCGGCGGCACGAGCAGCAGGGCGATCCAGGTCAGGGCGTCCGCGCTTGCGGAGGCGATCGTGATCGCGGCGATGCTCCCGACGACCGAGAGCGGCGCCACCGCCGCCCAGCCACGGCCGCCGAGCCGCCGCGCCAGCACCGCCGGAATCCCCGCTGCAGGGAGGGCGATGCACAGCGCCTGGGCCGCGTCGAGCAGCGCGGTGTCGAACTCGAAGAACACCGCGCACAGCCTGGCAGGCGGCCGTGCGCAGGGCGCTTAGGCTACGCCGAGCACTCGGGTGATCTGGAAGTGGCTGAGGCCGCCGAAATAGGATCGCTCGATGGAGAGGCGGCGCTGCGCGGGCAGCGCGCCGAGCGCGGCCCACGGGGCGCCGATCGCCGGCCGTAGCGACGGCAACCGCTTCGAGACGAGGCGCGCCGCCCGGCCCTCCCCCAAGAGGAGATCGAGCGTGGCCCAGGCGGCAAAGGAGAGGCTCCCCATGGTGCCTGTCGCCGTCAGCAGCACGCCGGCCGCAGCGGCGGCGGCAACTCCCTGCGGGCCGAGAATGAGCACGCTCGCGGCGGCGCCGACGCTCAGTCCAAACGGGAGCTGACTGAGCGTGACGACCGCGATCAGTACGGCGGTGGCGTCGAACACCGAGGCGTCCACGCCGACCGCGTGGAGCATGAGCCAGTTGCGCGCGATCTGCGAGAAGACCGCTACCAGCACGAACGCGACGAGTCGCGCGCCGCCCGCGGGCGTTCGCGCGACGGCCAGGCCCTGGCCCAGCCACCGGATCTTCGCGACGGCCCGGCTCCGCAGTCCCACGCTCACGGCCGCCACGGCGGCGACGGCAGCGATGGGGAACCACCAGGGCAGCCCGAGAGGGCCGATCAGCGTGACCGATGCGATGGCGGCGAGGGCGGCCTCGGTTACCAGAATCGGCAGCTCGGCCGCGATAAGTGTCGGCACGGGGGGGCTCTCTCGCGGGGCCGAGCGCCGCAGGGCGAAGATGCGTGCCGCGGCCCCAAGCTGGGTGTTCAGCTGAGAGCCCAAGCCGCCCATGCCCGACGCCCGGTACAGGCGCCTGCGGCTGACGCTCCCGCCCGAGGCACGAACGCACGTGTACCAGGCCTCGCTCCGGGAAACCAGCGCGAGGATCTGGAGGGCGACCGCGAGTGCAACCACCGCGAGCGGCGCACCCGTGACGCCCCTCTCGAGCTCGTCCCACTTCACTACCAGCACTGCGACGAGGGCCAGGCTGGCGCCGATCGAGGCAGCCACTACAAGCCCGTTCCGCCGCTCCCGCCGGGCAGGGGACCTGCGAGGCCTGCGAGCCCAGCGGGCTATCGGATGCTCCTCCACCTCTCTCGTTGTACCCGCGTCAGGCAGAGGACGGAACCTGATATGGGTCCGGGTGCGACCCGGGATGCTTCGGAGTCTAGCCGACCATCCGAGCGGCCCGCTAGGCTCATTGCTGGGGGTTGTGCCCCACGGCCGATTGGAGGCTTGAAGTGAAGACCCAGAAGGACCGAGCGGAGGAGCGCCGGCGCGAGAAGCTGGCGCAGATCCGGGACGAGGTCGCCAAGGGCAGGCTGACGATCAGGGAGATGACGCCGGAGGAGCGTGCCGCGCACCCGCCCCGGCCGCGCAGTCGCAAGCCCCGCGGGCGCTGACCCGGACTGAGCCTGGATCCACCGGACTGAGCACCAGTACGTTCTTCGCCCGCGCCGGGCCGACCTCGAGCACGCCAACCCGGTTGAATTCGGCCGGAGTACCTGGCGCAACAACGCATCGAGCCGAAAAGGAGACGTTATGGGACAGCCAGTTGTCCACTTCGAGGTCGTCGGGAAGGACGCCGACAAGCTCCAGAGTTACTACTCCGAGCTGTTCGGGTGGGAGATCGACGCGGGAAACCCGATGAAGTACGGGGTCGTGCAGCGCGAGGGGAACACCAACCCGGACGGGGTGGGAATCGGCGGCGGCGTCGGACCGGGCCCGGAGGGGTATCCCGGCCACGTCACCTTCTACGTCGAGGTCCCCGACGTCGAGGCGGCGCTCGCGAAGGCCGAGAGCCTCGGCGGGACGCGGATGATGGGCCCGGACAAGCCGATGGAGGGCGTCGAGATCGGCCTCTTCAACGATCCCGAGGGCCACGTGGTCGGGCTCGTCAAGAACGCATAGACGCGAGCCGGGCCGTGCGGGCGCTGTTCACGGTTCGGCCGTCCGTGGGCGCTGCCCGGGCCCGACAAGATGGTCGAGCTGCTCGAAGCGCTCCCTAGCCGAGCTGCCGATCGAGGTTGATGGCGGCGCTGATCAGCGCCAGGTGCGTGAAGGCCTGCGGGAAGTTTCCGAGCTGCTCGCCGGTGCGCCCGATCTGCTCCGCGTAGAGACCGAGGTGGTTCGCGTAGGTGAGCATCTTCTCGAAGACGACGCGCGCCTGGTCGAGGCGTCCCGCGCGGGCCAGCGCCTCGACGTACCAGAACGTGCACATGGAGAAGGTGCCCTCGTCGCCCCGTAGGCCGTCGGGCGAGGCCTTGGGGTTGTAGCGGTAGACGAGGCTGTCCGAGACGAGCTCGCGTGAGACCGCGTCCAGCGTCGACAGCCAGCGCGGGTCGGTGGGCGCTATGAACTTCACCAGCGGCATCAACAGGATCGACGCGTCCAGCACTTCGGTGTCGTAGTGCTGGACGAAAGCTCCGCGCTCGCGGTTCAGGCCGCGCGCCATGATCTGGTCGTAGATGGCGTCTCGGGCGGCTCCCCACGCGGGAAGGTTCGCCGGCAGGCCTCGCTGGCGGGCGATTCGCATCGCACGCTCGACCGCGACCCACGACATGAGCCGGGAGAAGGTGAAGTCGCGGCGCCCGCCACGGGTCTCCCAGATTCCCTCGTCCGCCTCGTCCCAGTGCTCGCTTATCCACTCCACGATCCGGCTGAGGTCCTGCCAGGCGTCGTGGTAGATCGGCGTGCCGTACTTGTTGTAGAGGTAGACGGAGTCGATCAGCTCGCCGTAGATGTCGAGCTGAAGCTGGCCTGCGGCCTCGTTGCCAACCCGCACCGGCCGCGAGCCGCGGTAGCCCTCCAGGTGGTCGAGCACCTCCTCGGGCAGCTCCGAGCGGCCATCGATCCCGTACATGATCTGGAGCGGGCCGGACCCCTTCGGACGCTCGTCGCAGAAGCGGTCCGTAAGCCAGTCCATGAACGCCGCCGCCTCGTCCGTGAAGCCGAGCCTTAGCAGCGCGTACAGCGAGAAGGCGGCGTCGCGGATCCAGGTGTAGCGGTAGTCCCAGTTGCGCTCGCCGCCCAGCAGCTCGGGAAGGCTCGTGGTGGGCGCCGCCACGATCGCTCCGGTCGGCTCGTAGGTGAGCAGCTTGAGCGTCAGCGCCGAGCGTTGCACGGTCTCGCGCCAGCGGCCCGTGTAGCGCGAGCGGCCGAGCCAGCGGCGCCAATGGGCAACCGTTCCCTCGAACAGCTCCCGGGTCTCCTCGCCGGTGTGGCCGTGCGGCTCGTACTCTCCCTCGACGTGCTCGAGGATGAACGTCGCGCTCTCGCCCGGCGCCAACGAGAAGGACGCTCGCACGTCGGCGCCGTGGAGCTCGAAGGGCATCTCGGTCTCGAACGCGAGCGTGCAGCTGGGCCCTCGAAACAGCGCGCCGTGCGGGTGGCGCTCGAGGTCGTGGCGCTCGCGCCCGTAGTCGAAGCGCGGAGCGCACTCGAGCTCGAAGCGCATCCGCCCCCGAACGGCGACCACCCGGCGGATCAGCCGTTGGCGGTGCTCTCCGTGGCGGGTCTGCCCGACCGGCATGAAGTCCTCCACCTCGCCCACGCCCTCGGGCGTGAGGAAGCGCGTGATCAGCACGTTGGTATCCGGGAAGTACAGCTGCTTGGTGGTCCATCCCTCGGCCGCCGGCCTGAGCCGATAGTGGCCGCCGCGATCCGAGTCCAGGATCGCGCCGAACACGCTCGGGGAGTCGAAGCGGGGACAGCAGTACCAGTCGATCGTGCCCTCGGTCCCGACCAGCGCGATCGTGTGCAGGTCGCCGATGAGCCCGTGCTCTGCGATCGGGAGGTAGCCGCCCATCGCCCTACTGGGGTGCGGTCGCGTATTCAGTCGACACGGAGAGCCTCCGTCAGTGCCGCCGCCGCCGCGAGCCCCGCCGCGACCCTGACGTGGTTCCCCCTCGTCCAGTCCACGACGTAGCGCCGCCAGCGGGCTTCGGCGTCGGGGTCCGTGGGTTCGACCCTCGCCAGTGCGTTGTTACGAGGCACGTGGTAGGCCATCGTCAATCCGATGGTCCCGACAAGATAGAGCGCGGCGCCGGCGAGCAGCCAGGGGCCGAACGAGTCGTCCCAGTCGACGACTGCCCAGACGACGGTGGCGACACACGCGACGGCCGTTCCGAACAGTGCGGTCATGAACGCGGGGGTGACCGCCACCACGTTGATCGACTGCATCGCTGCGATGCCCTGCGCCGGCTGCAGGCGCGCGAGAGCCTTCATCACGAAACTCGAGAACGCGAAGAGGGCTCCCGCGCTCAGCCCGCAGCCGAGCGCGGTGACAAAGGTCAGGGCGACGAGAAGGTCGTCCATCGTCCCGCAACCTCAGGCGCCCACCGGCGACGCGTTCCAGACGCCGGTGGCCGCGGTCGCGCGCGCGTAGTCGCCGAAGTCCCGCGGCTCGCGGCCCAGGGCCCGTCGGACGCCGTCGGTGGTGCTGGCGTTGCGGCCGTCCACGACCTCGCCGAATAGGTAGGTCAGGAACTCCACGAACTCGGGCGGCACGCCGTGCTCGGCGGCCTCGGCCGCGTGCTGGTCGAGCGAGACCGGCGCATAGCGAACCTCGCGGTCCGCCGCCGCGGAGATCTCCGCGGCCACCTCCGCCATGGTCAGCGACCGCGGGCCGGTCAGCTCGTATAGCTCGCCGACGTGCCGGTCGTCGGTCAGCGCCTCGACGGCGATGTCGGCGAGGTCGTCGATGTCGAGGAACGGCGTCGGCACGTCGCCGGCCGGGAGCCGGATCTCGCCGCTCAACACGTGATCCAGCATGTAGTCCTCGCTGAAGTTCTGCATGAACCAGGTCGAGCGCAGAATTGTGAGGTCGGCGCCGGTGTCGCGCACCGCCCGCTCGGCGCGCTCGGCCTCGGGCTCGCCACGGCCGGACAGGAGGGCGAGCCTGCGAACCCCGCTGCCGACGGCCAGCTCCGCGAACGAACGCGTCGCCTCTACTGCGCCCGGGACCGCGAGGTCCGGGTAGTAGGAGATGTACGCCGAGCCCACGCCTTCTAGCGCGGGCGCCCAGGTTGCCGGGTCCTCCCAGTCGAACGGCGGCTGGCCGGAGCGGGAGCCGACCCGCGTGGGGACGCCGCGCGCCCTGAGCCGCTCGATGATCCTGCGGCCGGTCTTGCCGGTAGCGCCGAGCACCAGGGTGGGCTTCGTGTCGTGTGTCATCTGCTGAGCTCCTCTCCTTCGGGGTTCGCCGCATCGTCCAGGCGTCTGAGCGTCTCCACAAAACCGAGCCAACCGACGAACGGCTCCTCGGCGCCCGCTTCGGGGCGGAGCCGTCCGGTAACAGGTTGGCGGTCGAGGTGCAGTTCGAGCTGCACCCGGAGCACGCGACCCTCGCCGGTGCGGTCCTTGTCGTCCATCGCTGACGACGGTACGCGGCCCCTCGCGAGCGGCGCCTCGGGGAGCTCCCCGATCTCGCTCCCCGATCTTCAGTGCTCGTCCAGGGCTCGGGGCAACTCGCCGCGACCCGAGATGTCGAGCTTGCTGTAGACGTGGCCGAGATGAGTCTCGACGGTCTTTCGCGTCACGAACAGCGTCTGCGCGATCTCGGGATTGCTGTGCCCTTGGGACGCGAGCTCCGCGACACGCCGCTCAGACGCGGTCAACTGGCCCACCCCGGGGCTCTCCGGATCGCTCGAGCGCCCCCCGGCCGCGCGCAGCTCGGTGCGGGCGCGGTCGGCGAGCGCGCGCCCGCTGCAGCGCTCGGCGAGCTCCAGCCCCTCTCGGAGCGCGCCCCGCGCCTCCGCGCGGCGGTTGGACCGGCGGAGGGCGGCGCCCAGGTCGGTGAGCGCGCGGGCGTGCTCGAGCCGCGCGGGCGAGACCGCGAGCGCGTCCACGGCCTGGCGTAGGCGGTCCGCGGACGCCTCTCCGCCCTCGACCAGCGCGACCGCCCGCAAGGCGATACCGATCCCGCTGGCCGCTCCCCAGCGCCGAGCCCGCTCGAGGTCCTCGGATGCCATCCGGCGTGCCTTCTCGAGGTCTCCCACGGTCGCGAGCGCGAGGGCCGCGTCTGAGCGCCAGCGCGAGGCAAGCGGGTTGGCAAGCCCCCACAGCTCGTCGCGGCGGCCGAACTCAGTCAGGTCGTCCAGTCCCCGATTCGCGTTGCCCTGCGCGAGACGCAGCAGACCGCGTGCCCTGAGCAGGGAGGTGGTGGACCATCCGGGCGGGAGCTCCTCGCCGACGTCGCTGCCGCGCAGTGCGCGGTCGGCGGCCTCGTTGTCGCCCCCCTCGATGAGAGCCTCGATCAGGAGGCCTAGCGCGATCGGGGCCCCGAGCCGGATGTCGTGGCTGGTGAGCAGCTCGAGGCTCGTCCGCGCGTCGGCCTCCGCCTGCGCCACGGCGCCGCGCCGCATGGAGCACCGACCCCGATAGCAGGTGACGAACGCCACCGCCGGGATCGAGGCGCGCACGCGTGCGTCGGCGAGCATCCGCTCCAGGTAGTCGTCGGCGAGATCGAGCGCGTCCGTGGCGAGGAGCCCAGTCATGAGGTCGTAGAAGAGGCCGGCGACGTCAAGCTCCTTCTCGCCGAGCAATCTGCCGCCCGCGAGCGCGCGCTCGATGTACCCCGCCGCTTCGCCGGCCGACTCGCTCGCACGGGCGCGCTCGAAGGCAAGGCTCCCCAGCACCAGGCGCTCGCCCGGCGTCTTCCCTTCGAGCTCGGCGTGGCGCTCCAACCTCCTCGCCGCCGGGGCGCGCGCGTCGCGGCTCGCCTGCTGAGCGTAGGTCGCGAGCTCCGCCTCGAGCACCAGCGCCAGCTCCCTATCGGCGGGCTCGACGATCTCGATCGCCGACCGGAGCGCATCGACGGCGCGGTCCGCCTCTCCCGACATGGTCAGCGCGAGTGCCAGCAGGCGAACGGAGGTCGTGAGCAGCTCCGGTTCCCGGATCACCTCGACCGCAGCCGTCAGGTGATCGACCGCCCCCGGCGCCGCGATGCGGAGCTCAGCAGAGCCGAGCTCGAGCAGCACCTCCAGTCTGGACCCGGCCGGCGGGGGTTCCGCCAGCGCCCGCCCGAGCCACGCGTCAGCGGCTGCGGGCGCCCCGCGGGCGAGCGCGTCGGCCGCCACCCGGCGCAGCAGCTCGACCCGCTCGTGGTCGCCCTTCGGCTCCGCCTCGGCGATCTGGGCCGCGATTCGTTCCTCGGAGGCGCCGCGCGCGGCGAGGATCTCGGCGGCGCGGGCGTGCGCCTCCGCCCGTTCGTGGGAGCCGAGGTCCGAATAGACGGCCTCCCGCACGATCGGGTGCGCGAACTCGAGGCCTTCGTCCGGCTTCAGGATCGCAAGCGCGGCCAGCAGGTCGGCGGCGCGGGCCGCCTCGTCCTCGGCCACATCGGCCAGTCGAGCGGCGTCCGCCAGGCTGGCACCATCGCCGAGAACCGCGACCGCGCGCACCAGAGCGGTCGCCGCAGCCGGCCCCCCGGAGAGGCGCAAGAGGACGGCCTGGGCCACCGCGGCGGGACCGATGCGTCCCACGCGGATCGCGTCGCCTGAGGCGGTCGAGAACCCCTCCTCGCGTGCCTCGCGCAGAAGCGCCTCGAGGAAGAACGGGTTGCCGCCGGTGGCGTCGCGGCATGCCGCCGCGAACTCGCCGGCCACCGGCGCGCCAAGCCTCTCTTCGCAGAGCGTCGCCGTGGCCTCGATGCTCAGCGGCCCGGGTCGCAACACCGTCGTCTCGGGGGCGGCCGCCAGCCGAGCCAGGTCCGCCGGGACGTTCTCCCCGCTGCGCGTGGAAGCGAGCACGGTGAGCGGCAGGCCGTCCAGACGCGGGGCCAGGTAGTTGAGGAATCGCAGCGATTCCGCATCGGACCAATGAAGGTCGTCGACCGAGAGCGCGAGGGGACCCTCGTCGGCGAGGTTGTTGAGCAGCCAGTAGAGACCGTGCAGGGTGGAGAACGTGCTGTCGGCCGAGGGCGGCAGCTGCGGTGTGCCAGTCGGAGCGAAAAGGGGCCTCGAGAGGGCTGCGGCGCCCTCGAACAGACGGTCACGTTCAGCGTCCGAGGCCTTCCCGACGGCCGGCTCCACGAGCTGCCGCACGCAGCCGTACGCAAAGTCGCGCTCGAGCTCGCTGGCTCGTGCTCGCAGAGTGGTGAAGCCCGCCTGCGCGGCGGTCCCCGACGCCGCCCTGAGCAGGCTCGTCTTGCCGAGCCCGGCAGGAGCTTCGACGAGGACGACCTGGCCGCGGCCCTGCTGCGCCTCGGTCAGCGCATTCTCGAGCTCCGTGAGCTCGCGCTCGCGCTCCAAGAGTCTCGCCGCAGTCTGGGTCGTCACACCGATGAGTTTGACCTGTTCCCCGGGTCTAGTGACGTTGAGATGGCTTCCACTGCCACGGGCGCAGCGACCGAACAGGACTTTCGCCGCCTGGTGGAGCCTCACCGCGCGGAGCTCCACGCCCACTGCTACAGGATGCTCGGCTCGGTTCACGACGCCGACGACGCTCTCCAGGACGCGCTGCTCAGGGCGTGGCGAGGGCTGCCCCGCTTCGAGGGACGAAGCTCCCTTCGCTCCTGGCTCTACCGGATCGCGACCAACACGTCCCTCGACCTGATCGCGAGGCGACGGAAGCGGGTCCTTCCGGTCGACTACGGTCCGGCGTCGGATCCGCACGACGTCTCTGACGAGCCCCCGGTCGAGTCGGTCTGGGTGGAGCCCTACCCGGACGGGCAGCTCGCCGTCGAGGACGGATTCGCGGCACCGGAGGCCCGCTACGAGCGGCGCGAGAGCGTGGAGCTGGCGTTCATCGCGGCGGTCCAACACCTGCCGGCAACGCAGCGCGCCGTACTGCTCCTGCGCGATGTGCTCGGCTTTTCGACCCGCGAGGTGGCGCAGACGCTCGACAAGACCGTGAACTCCGTCAACGGCGTCCTGCGTCGCGCGCGTACGGCCGTGGACGAGCGACTTCCCGAACGCAGCCAGCAGGCGACGCTGCGCGCGCTGGGCGACGAGCGCGTGCGCGACCTGGTGGAGGGCTACATGGACGCGCTGGATCGCGGCGACATCGACGCGATCACCTCGATGCTGGCCGAGGAGGCCAGCTGGTCGATGCCGCCGTACACGAGCTGGTACCGGGGTCAGGAGGCGGTCACGGGCTTCCTGACCACCGGGCCGTTCCGCGAGCGCTGGCGTCACCTCGCCGCTCGGGCAAACGGGCAGCCGGCGGTGGGCTGCTACCTCTGGGACGGCAAGAAGCGGAGCTACGTGGCGGCCGTGCTCGACGTGCTCACCTTGGACGGCGCGCGGATCGCCGAGGTCACGGGCTTCGCGACCCCCGACGTGTTTCGTCGCTTCGGCCTGCCGGACGTGCTTCCGGCTCGCTGACTACGACCGCCGCACCGGCCGAGTAGGGCAGCTACGCCGGCTTGTGGCAGACCGCCTCGACGTTGTTGCCGTCGGGGTCGAGCACGTAGGCGCCGTAGTAGGTCGGGTGGTAGATCTCTCGCACCCCGGCCCACCGTTGTCGGTCCCCCCCGCCTCTAGCGCGGCGGCGTGGAACGCATCGACGGTCTCTCGGCTGTCGGCGGCGAACGCGACGTGGATCTCGCTCTGCGCGGGCCCCCGCGTGCCGATCCAGAAGAAGGGCTTCTGGCCGTCGCCGAACCCTCCGATGCCCGGCACCGGCTCCATCAGAAGCTTGAGCCCGAGCGGGGCCAGCGCCTTCTCGTAGAACGCCTTGCTCCGCTCGTAGTCGCTGACGCTGAATCCCATGTGGTCGAGCATGTGTCCTCCTGGCCGCCAGGGGCGAATGCCATTTTTCTTTTACCAGGCCAGCCCCGCGGGTACCTGAAAGGTCGGAGATGGACGCAGTGGTGACGTCGAGAGGACTCGAGGACGGCGAGGAGTAGGCCCTGGATCGCCGCACTCCCACGGTCTCCGAGCTGGTCCGCCTCGCCGTGGAGGTCTGTGACCCCGACGGTCGCGACCCGGCTTTGGGCCGCCTCGAGGAGCAGCTCGAGGACGACGATGAGCCGGTGACGGCGGTCGAGAACCTGGAGGAGCGACTCGCCCTGGCCGCCGAGGGCGCCGACTACGAGGCCGAAAACCCGGCGGTCGCGGTGGCGAGCGCCGTGGTGCTGTACCTGGCGTCGAAGGGAGGACAGGCGAGCTATGACCGCGACCCGAGCGAGCTGATACGCCTCGCCGTCAGGGCCCAGTGGCACGCTGACCCCCCGACCTACGTCACCGACTGGCTCGGAGACCGCCGGCTATGACTTGAAGCTCGCGGAGCCGAAGCGCCCGCGCGCTATGGCGAAGTGCTCTCGCCGCTCCGGCGGCGCGCCAGCGCCGTGAGGAGCCCGATGCACGCCACGACCGCAACCGCTCCCGCGGCCGTGAGCCCCGGGGATCGCGCCACATCGGCTTCGGCGGCGAGGAGCACGACGGCGCTCGCCGGGATCGCGGCGGCGGTGACGGCCAGGATGGCGAGCAGACGCGCGCCTGACCACGCCGGCCTCCACCCGTTGACGTACGCGCTCGTCGAGCGACCAGTACGCGAGCTCGGCGGTGAGCAGCAGACCGCCGGCGTAGATCGGTGCGGCGACGTCCCGGTCGCCGGGAGGGATCGCGTAGATCGCTCCCAACAGCAGCAGCGCGAACGGGATGGGCGCCGTCCGTCCGGCGGTGAGAGCTGTCGAAATGAGGACGATTGCCAGCGCCGCGCCGGCCAACAGCGGCGCGCGTGGGTCGGGCGTCGAACGCGGTCGTGACCCCGAGCGCGGCCGCGAGCACCAGTGCGCCGGCTGCCGTCGCTAGGCGCGCGGAGCGGGTCGGGCGTGGCGTCGAAACGAGGTCACCTCCTCGATAGCGAGCTCGAGGCTGGTGCGCGGATGCTCCCAGCGCGCGACCGGGACGCCGAGCGTCTCGAAGCGCGCGCGCAGCGCGTCGCGCTGCAACCGCCAGAGGCGGAGAGGCAGCCGGTAGGACTCGCGTCGCCGGCCGGTGTGTGAGCCACGGGTGAAACCTCGACGATCGCGAGGTCGTAGCCGCGTGCGCGCAGGTCGAGCAGGGCGTCGATCCCGCGAGCGTCGAGCAGCGGGCTCAGCGCGAGCACGAGCGCCCGGGCGGGAAGCAGGCGGCGCGGAAGCTGCGTGACGTCCTTCCACGCGATGCTCGAGCCTGACGTCGCTGGCGAGCAGCGCGTCGACGATGCGATACAGCTGCCGGGTGCCCGCGGCCGGGCGTGAGCCAGTTCAAAACGCCGCCGAAGCTCACCAGCGCGACGCGATCGCGGCGCGCCAGATACGCGGAGGCGAGCGCGGCGGCAGCGCGCACCGCGGCGTCGAGTGTGCCCTCCTCCGCGTGCTCGGCCTCGGCGAATGTGTCGAGGAACAGGACGACGTCGGCGCTCTGCTCGGGATGCTGCACGTTCACGTACGGGACGCGGCGGCGCGAGGTCGCGCGCCAGTTGATTCGCCGCACGCGGTCGCCGGGCACGAGCGGACGAAGGTCGGCGAACTCGATGCCCTCGCCGCGCTCGCGGGAAACCTGGCTGCCGAGCACCGGTCGGGTCCGGAGCGGGGCGACGAGCCCGTGCAGCCGGCCGACGCTGGGGTAGGCGCGAAGCTCGACACGACCGGCCGAGCCGGCCCTCGAGCGCGAACGCGCCAAGCCGGTCGCGGGCGCGGACCACCACGCGGCCCGGCGTCGTGGACGCCCCAGCGCTCCACGGCGAGCTCGAACTCGATCTCGCGCTGCTCACCGCGGAGGAGCCAGAAGGCGATCGGGTCGGGTCGGTGTGCAGCCGCGCCGACGTCGGCAGATGCAGCTCCACGCGGGCGGGGGCGCCGCCGCTCCGCACGGTCGACGTCGCGCGTAGCCGCTCTCCCTCGAGGGCGCGTTCGCGTTCGAGCCTGAGCGCGCCTTCGAGTGCGAGCGGCGCCGATCCCGCCAGCGCGACGGCGACGAGCAGCACGAACGGGGTCGCGAGCGCCGCCAGCTCCGGGCGGCCCGCGGCGAGGGCCGCGACGAGCGCGATCGCGGCGAGCGCCGCGTACGCCTGTAGTCGCGGCGAGGCCGAGCAGCGTCAACGCGCCTCGTCAGGCACGCGAACCGGCGGGGCTGGGCAGCTGTCGAGGCAGTCGCGCACCACGTCCTCGGCGTCGACGCGCTGGATCCAAAGCTCGGGACGCAGCATGATCCGATGCGCGAGCGCCGGCACCGCGACCCGCTTGACGTCGTCGGGCGTGACGAAGTCGCGCCCGTGCAGCGCGGCGCTTCGCGCGCGCGAGCTTGAGCAGCGCGAGCGTCCCGCGCGGGCTTGCGCCGATCTGGACCTGGGAGCTCTCGCGCGTCGCGGCGACGAGATCGACCGCGTAAGCCCGGATGCCGGCGTCCGCGTGCACCCGCTCGATCGCGCGCTGCATCGCCAGCAGCTCGTCGCGCTCGACGACCGTGTCCAGCTCGACCTCGTCCTGGCCGCGCTCCAGGCGCCGCGCGAGCAGCTCCAGCTCCGCCGTCGCGGTCCGGGTAGCCGACGCGGATTCGCAGCAGGAAGCGGTCCAGCTGCGCCTCGGGGAGCGGATAGGTCCCCTCGAACTCGATCGGGTTCTGCGTCGCGAGCACGAGAAACGGCCGCTCCAGGCGCGCGGGTGCCGATCCTCGGTGGTGACCTGACGCTCCTGCATCGCCTCCAGCAGCGCCGCCTGGGTCTTGGGCGGAGCGCGGTTGATCTCGTCCCCGAGCAGGACGTGCGTGAAGATCGGGCCCGGCTGGAAGCGGAGCTCCCCGCTGCGCTGATCGTAGATCGCCGAGCCGGTCACGTCCGACGGCATCAGGTCCGGGGTGAACTGCACACGCGCAAAGCGCAGGCCGGTCACCGCCGCGAACGAGCGCGCCATCAGCGTCTTGGCCAGGCCCGGATTGTCCTCGATCAGCACGTGTCCGTCCGCCAGCAGGCCAAGCAGCACGAGCTCGAGCACGTGGCGCTTGCCGACGACCGCACGCTCCACCTCGTCGAGGATCCGGGCGGCCCGCTCGCCGAGCTCGGCGTGTTCGCCCGCCCACGTGCTCACAGGCGCCTCCAACCTGTCGAGAATCTCCGTCGAGGTCGCGCGGTGCGATCCCGGGCACGTCGCGGTCCTCCGGCCGCGGGCGGTCGGGGCGCACGAGATCCCACGCCTTCGGCCCGAGTAGGCGCCGGGCCTCGGCGACGTCCCGGTCAAGCCGCAGGCCGCGCCCGGCCAGGCGCACCTCGGCCACCTCGACGAGCACCGGCCGCAAGCGGGTGTGCGCGTCCAGGTCGCTCGTGCACGACCACTCAACGATGCGCTCGAGCCGCACCAGCTGGGCCGGCCACAGATCTGTCCTGACGGGTGGCCGCAGTCCGGACTCGAACACGGACCGGCGCGCCGGCAGCCGCGCGGCGAGCGCCGCCAGGCAGACCGCCGCCCCGAGGGTTCCGAGGACGATTAACCCGACCTCCGCGACGAGCCTCACCGCAACCCTCTCTTCTCTCGCGCGGACGCGCAGCGCAGCGACATCGCCACGATCACCATAACCCCCCATTGACCCGGCGGGGAGGCCGGCGCCGAAGGCTTCGGGATATCCTCGCCAAGGCGATGCACGCCGTCGGCATGCGAACGGTTGCCGCCGCGATCGCGTTGACGGCGCTCGTTTGCGTCGTCGCGATCGGCGGCAGTGAGCCGCTGCGCGGCGCGACCGAAGGATCCGCCGGGACCCAACGAGCGCCCGAGCGCGTCGCAGAGGCTCCGAAGCCATTGCGCGGGCAGCTGCCTCCCGAGGTCTTCATCTTCTATCCAGACGAGGAGCCGGCCATGCCGGCGTGGCTGCTGCGGTGGACGATCATCGGTCTCGCGGTCGCGGCCGTCGTCGCCGCGTGCCTGCTGCTCTTCCGCGGCCTGCGCCTGCCGGGCGGTAGACGACTCGGACGGCGTAGAGCCCGCCGGACGGCGCCCGGACGGGAAGCGGCCGATCCGTCGCTCGCGGCCACGGAGGACGACGCCGAGGTCGCCCGGCGCGCCGTCGAGGCGGCGTTGAAACCGCTGCACGCTCCCGCGGATCCCCGGTCCGCGGTGATTGCGGCCTACGCGCGCATGGAGGAGGTGCTCGCCGAACGAGAGCTCGGCCGGCGAACGCCCGAGGCACCGCGCGAATACCTCGCGCGCGTCCTACGGGAGCACGGCATGCCGGGTCGACCGTTGACCACGCTGACGGCCCTGTTCGAGGAGGCGCGCTTCAGCCTGCACCCCATCCCACAGTCCGCGCCTCGTCGCGCGCTCAGCGAGCTCGAGAACGCCCGCGTCGCGTTGGCCGCTATGCGAAGTTCACGCTCAGGTACTGCAGATCGAGGTATTCCTCCAGGCCCTGGCGTCCGCCCTCGCGCCCGTCGCCCGACCCCTTGATACCCCCGAACGGCGCCTGCACCCAGCCGAGCGCGCCGTCGTTGATGGCCACCATGCCGTAGTCGAGCGCTTCGCCGACGCGGTGGGCGCGGCCCAGGTCGCGCGTGAACAGGTACGCGGCCAGCCCGTACTCCGAGGCGTTGGCGAGCGCCACCGCCTCCTCGTCGGAGTCGAACGGAAGCAGCGGGGCGACCGGACCGAACGTCTCCTCGGTCGCGACGCGGGCGTCCGGGGGCACGCCGGCGATCACCGTCGGTGCGAAGAAGCGCTCGGCGTCCAGGCCGGGCGGCGCGTCGCCGCCGCAGAGGAGGCGGGCGTCGCGCGCGATCGCATCCGAGACGTGCTCCCGCACCCTCGCGAGCGCCCGCCCGTCGATCAGGGGACCGACCGTCACGCCGGCCTCGAGGCCGTCGCCTACGCGCAGCGTGGCCGCCCGCTCCGCGAGCAGCCGGCCGAGCTCGTCGGCGACCCGGCGCTCGACCAACACGCGGTTCGCCGCAATGCAGGTCTGGCCGGCGTTCTGGAACTTCGAGAACGCGAGCTTTGTAGCGGCGAGGTCGAGGTCGGCGTCGGCGAAGACCACGAACGGCGCGTGGCCGCCGAGCTCGAGCGTGACCTTCTTCACCCGCTCGGCGCCACGCCGCAGCAGCAGCTTGCCGACTTCGACCGATCCCGTGAAGCTGATCTGCCGGACCTCCGGCGCGCTCGTCAGCACCTCCCCGATCGGCTCGGGATCGCCACAGACCAGGTTGACGACGCCCGGCGGAAACCCGGCCTCGTGGAAGATCTCGAACAGCAGCACCGCCGACAGCGGAGTCTGCTCGGCCGGCTTCAACACGACCGTGTTGCCTCCGGCGACGGCGGGCGCCACCTTTCTCGTCACCAGCGAGCTCGGGAAGTTCCAGGGGGTGATGCAGGCGACCACCCCTCGCGGGCGGCGGCGCACGTAGAGCCGCTGACCCGGGCCGCCCGATGCCAGGATCTCGCCCGACGGCCGCCGCGCCTCCTCGGCGTACCAGAGCAGGAACTCGGCCCCCCAGAGCACCTCCCCCCTGGCCTCGTCGAGAGGCTTGCCGCCCTCGAGCGTGAGCGCGCGGGCGAGGTCGTCGGCGCGCTCGAGCACGAGCGCGTGGGCGCGTCGCAGCGGCACCCCGCGCTCGTCCGCGGACAGCGCCGCCCATTTTGGAAACGCGCGCTGCGCGGCGTCCACCGCGTCCCGTACGTCGCCGGTCGTCGCGGCCACCACACGGCCCACCTCGGCGCCCGATGACGGATCGCCGACCGCCATCCACTCGGCCCCGGCGGGGTGGCGCCACCCTCCGTCCACATACAGGCCGCTCGCGGAGCGCACGGTTCGATCCATGCACCCGATTGTCACATCTTCGTGAAGAGGGGTAGGCTCCCGGGCGAGGTGGGGATGGACCCAACCCAAGACCGGGTCGATGCCATTCGGGCACGGAGTACCGAGCTCGAGAACCATGTCATCGACGAGTACCGGGCGGGCACGATCAGCCGGCGCGAGTTCGTCGCTCGCGCCACCGTCGTCGGCATGTCCGTCCCGCTGGCGGGCTTCCTCGCCTCGGCCTGCGGCGTCGATCGGGAGGACGTGGCCAGGGTCGATCCGCCCCAAACCGAACCGCCCGAGCCCGGCGGGACGATCCGCACCGGCATCCTCGCTCCCGCCGGGGCGCTCGATCCGGTGATCGTCAACAACGAGGGCGCCCTCGCGGTGCTCGGCCAGTCGGGCGAGTACCTCACCTGGTCGGACGACAAGCTCAAGCTGCGCCCCCGCCTCGCGGAGAGCTGGAAGCCCAACGCCGACGGCTCGGTCTGGACGTTCAAGATCCGCCAGGGCGTCAAGTTCCACGACGGCCAGGACCTGACCGCCGAGGACGTGGTCGCGACGATCGACCGCCTGGCGGACCCCGAGGGGGCCTCGAACGCGCTCTCGGTATTCGCCGGCGTTCTGTCGAAGGGCGGCGGCAAGGCGATCGACCCCGCCACCGTCGAGTTCCGCCTCGACGCGCCCAACGGCAACTTCCCCTACCTCCTCAGCTCCGACAACTACAACGCGATCATCCTGCCGAAGAGCTACGACGGTGACTGGGAGAAGACGTTCATCGGCACCGGCCCCTGGAAGCTCGACGACTACCAGGCGGAGATCAGCGCCAACTACGTCAAGAACCCCGACTACTGGGACCAGAGCCGCCGGCCGCTACCCGACCGCCACGAGGTGACGTTCTACGAGCAGGAGCCGGCGCTGGTCCTGGCCCTGTTGGGCAACGAGGTGGACATCGTGAGCCACTTCTCGGTATCGGGCGGCAAGGCGCTGCTCACCTCCGACGACGTCAGGACCACCGAGTACTCCTCCTCCGTGCACCGCCAGCTGCACCTGCGCAGCGACCAGGAGCCGTTCAAGGACAAGCGCGTGCGCCAGGCGATGGCGCTCCTGGTCAACCGCGAGAATCTCGTCGACGGCCTCCTCGACACCAAGTCGGACTTAGGCAACGACAGCCCCTTCGCGCCCGCCTACCGGTCGACGGACAAGTCCGTGAAACAGCGACGCCGGGACGTCGAGCAGGCGCGCCAGCTGCTCGCCGACGCCGGCAAGGGCGATGGCTTCGAGGTCCAGCTCGACGGCTGGAACGGCTTCGAGATGCCCGACTACGCCCAGCTCGTCCAGGACGACGTCAGGCCCGCCGGCATCAGGATCACGCTCAACATCACCGACGCGGCCACCTACTACGGCGAGGCCACCTTCGGCAACTCACCCTGGCTCGACTCCAACATGGGGATCACGGAGTACGGTCACCGCGGGGTGCCGAACGTGCTCCTCGGAGCTCCGCTGACGAGCGAGGGCACCTGGAATGGCGCGCACTTCAAGAACAAGCGTTACGACGACCTGGTCGCCGAGTACGTGGCAGCCCTCGACCTCGGAGTCCAGCGCCGGGTCGCCCGGCAGATCCAGGAGCTGCTGCTCGACGAGACGCCGATCATCTTCTCCTACTTCTACTTCTGGCTGGCCGGCGCGAGCCCCGAGGTGTCGGGGTATGAGACCACCGCGATGGGGCACATCGACGCCAGCCAGGCGGGCATGGTGGCCTGAGGGAGGCCCGCGGTGGCACGATTCATAGCCAAGCGGGTCGCGCTCGGCCTCATCACGCTGTGGCTCCTGAGCGTGCTGATCTTCCTCCTCGCGCAGGTGCTGCCGGGGGACGTGGGCAGGCGCATCCTGGGGCCGTTCGCCGACCAGAAGGCGGTCGACGCGCTCAACGAGGAGCTGGGCACCGACCGCTCGCTCATCGCCCAGTACGGCGACTGGATCAGCGGCTTCGTCACAGGCGACATGGGCGAGTCGCTCGCGTTCCGGCGGCCGGTCGACGACGTGCTCGGCCCCGCGCTCGTGAACTCGGCCAAGCTCGCGCTGCTCGCGTTCGTCATCGTAGTCCCGCTGGCGATCCTGGGCGGGGTCTACGCCGCGCTGAAGGAGGGTCGGCCGGCCGACCGGATCCTCTCGGTGGGGGGCCTGTCGGCGACGGCGATCCCGGAGTTCGTGTGGGCCGTCGTGTTCATTCTCGTGTTCGCGCTCACGTTCGACCTGCTTCCCGTGACCGCCCAGGCGCCTGCCGGAGCAAGCTTCTTCACCGAGCTCAAATACCTCCTACTCCCTGCGCTGTGCCTGGTCTTCGTCCTGTTCGGCTACATCGCGAGGATGGCCCGCGCGGGGACGATCGAGTCGCTCGACGCCGACTACACGCGCACCGCGATCATCAAGGGACTGCCGCGCCGAACGGTCGTTCGCCGGCACGTCCTGCGCAACTCGCTCCTGCCGACGATCGCAGTCGTGGCCACACAGCTCGGGTACATGATCGGCGGGCTGGTGGTGATCGAGGTGATCTTCAACTACAACGGCATCGGCCAGGCGCTTTACGACGCCCTCCAGGCGAAGGACTTCCCGCTGATTCAGAGCGCGGTGCTGATCGTCGGCATCGTCTACCTGGTTGCCACCTTCCTCGCCGACATCGCGTACTCGGTCCTCAATCCGCGCGTGCGCCTTGGGGCCGCGGAATGAGCGTGGATCCACAGCAGGAGCCGGTGGGCGCAGGGGCCGGGTCGGCCACGGTCGCCCCCGGGCCAGAGATCTCCGCCCGCGCGGACGAGGCACGCGACGCTCGCCGCGAGCAGTTTCGGCTGCTGCGCCGTTCGAAGACGTTCATCGCCGGCTCGGTGATCCTCGGCTTCTGGGTGATCTGCGCGATCTTCGGCGACCTGATCGCGCCCGACGACCCGTTCGCGACCGATCCCCTCAACGATCTGGCCGCCCCCTCCTGGGACCACTGGTTCGGCACCGACCGCCTCGGGCGCGACGTGCTCTCGCGCGTGATCGTCGGCGCGCAGGACATTCTCGTGGTGGCGCCGCTTGCGACGCTGCTTGCCACGGCGCTCGGCACCGTGCTCGGCCTCGTCACGGGTTACTTCCGCGGCGCCGTCGACGACGTGGTCAGCCGGATTATCGACACCTTCCTCGCATTGCCGGTGGTCGTCCTCGGCTCGGTGGCGATAGTCGCCCTCGGTCCGTCCAATTCGACCCTCATCTTCGTGATCGGCCTCGCATTCGCTCCCGTCATCGCGCGCACGGTGCGGGCCGCCGTGCTGACCGAGCGCGAGTACGAATACGTGGCTGCGGCCCGGCTACGGAATGAGAACACCCCCTACATCCTGTTCGCCGAGATCCTCCCCAACGTCTCCGGCCCGATCATGGTCGAGTTCACCGTGCGGCTCGGGTACGCGATCTTCACCATCGCCACGCTGAGCTTCCTCGGCCTCGGCATCCAGCCACCGGCGCCGGACTGGGGTGTTCAGATCGCCGAGCAGTACGGGCTGATCAGCGGCGGCTACTGGTGGCCGGTGCTGTTCCCGGCCCTCGCGGTAACCAGCCTCGTGATCGCGGTGAACCTGATGGCCGACGGAATCAGCCAGGCGTTCGAGCGAGGATGAGCATGAGCACTGCGACCGTTACAGCCCCCGCGCTCGAGTTCAGGGACCTCGAGGTCGCGTACCGCGTCCGCGGTGTGTGGCGCCCGGTGCTCCGCGGGGTCAGCTTCTCGATCGGGCAGGGCGAGTCCTACGGGCTCGTGGGCGAGTCCGGCTGCGGGAAGTCGACCGCCGCGTTCTCGGCCCTCCGGTACCTGCCGCGCAACGGGCGGGTGATGAACGGCTCGATCCACGTCGGCGGCGAGGACCTGCTGGCCATGGACGAGGCAGGGGTGCGCCACCTTCGCACGAGCAAGACCGCGATGGTCTATCAGAATCCCACCGGCGCGCTGAACCCCTCCATCAGGGTCGGCGACCAGGTGGCCGAGGTGTTCAAGATTGCGGGCACCGAGGAGAAAGAGGCGACCGAGCGCGCCCACGAGATGCTCCGGAAGGTGCAGATCGCCGATCCGGCGAGCGTGATGCGGCGCTACCCGCACCAGCTGTCCGGCGGGATGAACCAGCGCGTGGTGATCGCCATGGCGCTGGCGAACGACCCGACGTTGCTGATCCTCGACGAGCCCACCACCGGGCTCGACGCCACGGTGGAGGCCGAGGTGCTCGACCTCGTCGCGGCGCTGCGCGCAGAGTTCGATACGAGCCTGCTGTTCATCACCCACAACCTCGCCGTCGTGGCGAAGATGTGCGACCGGCTGGGCGTGCTCTACGCGGGACGCATCCTCGAGGAGGGGCCGGTCCAGGAGGTCTTCGACAACCCCCGCCACCCCTACACCGTCGGGCTGCTGCGCTGCATCCCGCGCGGCGGGATCCGAAAGTACGACCAGCAGCTGGACACGATCCCCGGGTTCCTCCCACAGCTCGGAGCCGAGCTGCCTGGCTGCGTGTACACGGACCGCTGCGCGCTCGCCCAGGACATCTGCCGCCGCGAGGAGCCGCCGCTCTACGACGTCGGGGAGGAACATCGCAGCCGCTGCCACTTCCACGAGCGCGCCCAGGAGCTCCCCCGCGCCACGGCCGCCGAGGCGGTCAAGCGGCCGAAGACGGAGGACGAGGATCCGGTCGTGCGCACCGAGGGCATGCGCAAGACCTTCCACCAGGAGGGCCACGACATCCACGCCCTCGCCGACATCTCGTTCGCGCTGAAGCCCGGCGAGACGCTCGGGCTGGTGGGAGAATCGGGTAGCGGCAAGACGACTCTCGCGCGGACGCTGCTGGGGCTGACGGCGCCCGACGAGGGCTCGGTGGTGGAGCTGGATGGCAAGCAGCTGGCGCCGGCGATCCGCAAGCGCGACCGCGAGCAGGTGCGGGCGCTTCAGATCGTCTTCCAGAACCCCGACTCCGCGCTCAACCGCCGCTTCTCGATCCACCGGATCATTGCCCGCGCGCTCACCCTGCTCCGGGGCGATCGCGGCGAGGAGCTCGAGAACAGGCTGCGCGACCTCGCGCACTCGGTGCGCTTCGACGTGCGCCTGATCCAGGCACGGCCCGCGCAGCTCTCGGGAGGGCTCAAGCAGCGCGTGGCCATTGCGCGCGCCTTCGCCGGCGACCCGCGCGTGGTCGTCTGCGACGAACCGACCTCGGCGCTCGACGTCTCGGTGCAGGCGGCGATCCTCAACCTGCTCGCCGAGCTGCAGGCGAACGAGGGCGTGGCCTACCTGTTCATCTCGCACGATCTGGGCGTCGTCCGATACCTCTCCGATCGCATCGCGGTCCTCTACCTGGGCCGCCTGATGGAGTTCGGCGAGGCCGACTACGTCTACGACGCGCCCCAGCACCCCTACACCGAGGCACTCCTGTCCTCGGTGCCGGGGGCGGAGGGCGAAGAGCGACCGCGGATAAGGCTCCAGGGGGACATCCCGAGCGCGGCCGACCCGCCGTCCGGCTGCGTGTTCCACACCCGCTGCCCGCGCTACATCGGCGACGTCTGCCGCGAGCAGGAGCCCGAGCTCAAGGAGGTCGAGCCCGGCCACTTCTGGCGCTGCCACTACTCGGTGGAAGAGCTGCGCGAGCTGCAGAAGACGGCGCCTCCCGAGCGTCCGCCGGGCGCGCCGGCGCCGGAGGACGCACCCTGAGGGTCCGCGCCGCCGTCCTCGAGCGGGTAGGCGCGCCGCTCGAGGTGACGGAGCTGGACCTCGCGCCGCCCGGCGCGGGCGAGGCGCTCGTCCGGCTACGGGCGAGCGGTCTCTGCCACTCGGACCTGAACGCCATCGACGGAACCGCCGAGACGCCATGCCCGGCGGTGCTCGGCCACGAGGGCGCGGGCGTCGTGGAGGCGGTCGGACCCGGGGTGGCTCTCGCTCCCGGCACCCACGTGGTGCTGTCGTGGCTGCCGGCCTGCGGCGAGTGCGAAGAGTGCCGGCGCGACCTGCCGCACCTCTGCGCGCCGGCCTGGGCGGCCATGGCCGCCGGCGTGTTGCTGGACGGAACGCCGCGCCTCTCGCGCGACGGCGAGCCGGTCTTTCACTACTGCTTCGTGTCCTCGTTCGCCGAGCGCGCCGTCGTGCCCGCGCGTTCCTGCGTGCCGATCCCGGCTGACGTGCCCTTCGAGGTCGCCGCCCTGATCGGCTGCGCCGTCACCACCGGCACGGGTGCCGTGTGGCGAACGGCGGGCGTCCGGCCCGGCGAGCGAGTGTGCGTGATCGGCTGTGGCGGAGTTGGGATGAGCGCGGTGCTCGGAGCGGTCGCGGTCGGGGCGGCGCCGATCGTGGCGGTGGACATGGCCGACGAGAAGCTCGATCTGGCGCTGTCGCTCGGGGCGACCGACGCGGTCCGCTGGACGGGCAACGCCGAGGAAACCGCCGAGCTCGTCCAGTCGGCGAGCGGCGGCGGCGTGGACTACGCGATCGAGGCGACCGGCCGGACTGAGGCCGGGCTGGCCGCGTTCCTCTCGACGCGCCCGCGCGGCGCCGCCGTGCTGATTGGCATCCCGCGCGCGGACGCCGTGCTCTCGCTGCCGGCGGGGCAGATCCCCCGCACGGAGCGGCGAGTGCTCGGTTCGATGTACGGCTCCGCTCGCCCCGAGCGCGACTTTCCAGCGCTGCTCGACCTCTACCGCCGTGGGCGGCTGCCGCTCGACAGGCTGATCTCGGCCCGCCTGCCGCTCGAGGCGATCGAGCAGGGCTTCGGGGCGCTCCGCGCGGCCAGCGGGCTGCGCGTCGTCCTCGAGCTCGACGGAGCGAGCGTGTGACCGACCCCCTCGACGGGCGCATCGGCGAGGCGCTGGTCGGGCGAGGTTCCGAACGGCAGCCACATCAACCTGGTGCTCGCCCGGCGCGGCTCGCCCACGGCGGCGGCCGCGGCCGCCGTACTGGCCAGCCCGCGGCCGGGTCACCTGCCGATCCTCGCCTGCCTCAAGGGCGCCGGGACGCCGGTGCGACCCGCGACGATCGTGGTCAACAAGGTGACCATCGAAGGCGACGGGCTCGCCCGGATGACCTGGGGGGCGGCTCAGCTCGGGATCGCCCAGGGGGTCCTCGACGCCGTGGCCGAAGGCCGGCTCGACGCCGACGAGGCCGCCGATGTGCTCGTTCTCGTCGCGGTCTGGGTCGATCCGGACGCGAACGACGAGACGGCGGTACGCGGCCGCCAACCGAGAGGCGACCCGTGCGGCCATCGCCGACGCGCTGGAGCCGCCCGCCCCGGAGGCGGTGCGGGCGCTCGCCCAGCAGCGCGACGAGGCGACGAACGCCTACTACACGGGGGACTGATCGGTGCGCATCGCGGCGAATCGAGGTCCGCCGCTACGCGTTCCCCCTCGACCCGCCCTTTCGGGCGGCGTGGGACCCGGCCCCGCGCCGGACCGCAGAGGCGAGCCTCGTGATCGTGCGCTCGGACGCGGGCCTCGAGGGCTACGCGAGCGGCGATGCGCTCCCCGACGCCGCCCTGCTCGAGCGCCTGCTCGTGGGGCTGGACCCGCTGCGGCCGGAGGTGGTGCGCGAGGTGTGCGAGACGGTCGACTTCCATGGCGGGCGCCCCTGGACGGCCGAGGTCGCGACCTGGGACCTCGCCGGTCGGGCGCTCGGAGAGCCGCTGTGGCGGCTGCTGGGTGGGCGGTCGGAGCGCCTGCTCGCCTACGCCTCGAGCGGCGAGCCCGTGGATGCCGGGGAACGCGCCCGCCGGGTGGCGGCGCTGTCCGAGCGTGGCGTGAGGGCGGTCAAGCTCCGCTTCCATCACCGCGACTGGCGGCGCGACGTCGAGCTGGTGGAACGCGTCCGCGACGCGGTGGGCGCCGACGTCGAGCTGATGGTCGACGCAAACCAGGGCTGGCGGATGCCGGGTGACCGCGAGGATCGCTGGGACGTCGCGACGGCGAGCCAGTGCGCGAGGGCGCTCGAGCCGCTCGGCGTCTACTGGCTCGAGGAGCCGCTGCGCACCGACGACGTCGACGGCTATGCGACGCTGCGCCGGCGAACGTCGCTTCGGATCGCCGCCGGCGAGCTGGTGCGCGGGGCCTTCGAGGCGCGCGACCTGATCGTGCGCGGCGGCGTCGATGTCGTCCAGCCCGACGCCGTCCTCGCCGGCGGCATCGGGCGGCTGCCGGCGGATCGCCGCGCTGGCGGATCTCTGCGGCCGCGCGTTCACGCCCCACACCTGGTCGAACGGGATGGGACTCCTCGCAAACCTCCATCTCGCGCTCGCGGTGTCGACCTGTCCCTACGTGGAGGTTCCGTTGGACCCTCCCGCCTGGACGCCGGAGCGTCGCGACTGGCTGCTGCCCGCTCCGCTCGAGATCGCGGCCGACGGCTCGATCGCCCCACCTCCCGGCCCCGGCCTGGGCGTCACGCCCGACCTCGACGCGCTCGAGGCGTACCGCGTCGGGTGAGCGGGTCGCTTGACCGGCCTCCCACCGGTTGATAGGCAGCCCGGGTAGTGGCTAGCGGCCTCTGTCTCACTTCAGCCCGGCTGATCGACGGCACCGGCGCGCCTCCTCTGGAGCGCGCCACGGTGCTCATCGAGAACGGCCGCATCGCCGGCGTCGACACGACCGACGCGGCCGTTCCGGCGGGGACGCCTCGCCTCGACCTCGGCGGCCGGACGCTGATGCCGGGGCTCGTGGACGCCCACGTCCACGTGACGGGCTTCGACATGCCGCGCGCGCTCAAGGGACAGGAGGCGATCGCACCCGAGGTGAAGCACCACTTCATCGCGGCCGGACTCCGGCGGATGCTCCGGATGGGCATCACAACCGTCCGCGACGTCGGCGCCTTCGGCGACGACCTCCTCCACGCCCGGCGGGCGGTGCGCCTCGGCGCCATACCCGGCCCCCGGACCCTCGTCTGCGGGCGGATCGTCTCCGCCACCTCCGCCGGCGGCCGGCACTTCGACGGGATGTACCGCGAGGCCGACGGGCCGGACGAGATGCGCAAGGCCACGCGCGAGCAGTTCCGGCGGGGCGCGGACTTCATCAAGATCATGACCACCGGCGCGCGGTCCTGCGAGCTCGAGAACAGCTCGCCGCTGCAGATGACCCGGGCAGAGATGGCCACTGTCGTGGAGGAAGCGCATCGCATGGGCTACCGCGTCGCGGCCCATTGCGAGGGCCTGGACGGCACGCGCATGGCGATCGAGGAGATGGTCGACACGATCGAGCACGGCCTCGAGCTGCACCGTGCGCCCGAGCTGCTCGACCGGCTGGCGCGCAGCGGGCAAGTCCTCGTTCCCACGCTGTCGTGCTTCTTCCATGTCTCGGAGAACGAGGACGGGCGCTGGGCACCTGGCCTGGTGGAGCTCGCCAAGAACCAGCTCGAGGCCGCTCACCGCACCGTCGACGCGGCGCGCCGGGCGGGCGTCCAGCTGGCGATGGGATTCGACTCGCAGCCACACGGCCGAAGCGCACTCGAGCTGGTGCGGATGTGCCGGGCGGGGCTGACGCCGATGGAGGGCATCGTGGCGGGCACGGTGGGTGCCGCCACGGCGTGCGGCATCGCGGAACACGTCGGGAGTGTGGCGCCAGGCCAGGCGGCGGACCTGATCGTGATCGACGGCGATCCGCTGGCCGACCCCGAGCAGCTGCTCGACGAGGACCGGATCTGGCTCGTCGTGCAGAGCGGCCGCCCGGTGGCCGGCGCGGCGCTCGAGGCAAAGCTGGAGGGGGTGCCTGCGCCCGATCAGCGGCTGCCGCCGGATCCTGTGCCGGCCCTCGCCGGGCGCCCGCTGAGCCCGCCCGGGTAGCTCGCTACAGGTCGCCGCCCTCGGCCGACAGCCGCTCGAGCTCCCGGCTCAGGAGCGCGAGCCGCGCCTCCTTCACGAGCGGCATCTCTCGCCGCCGCCGGCGGACGGCGGCCAGGTCGAGCTCGGCGGTGAGTAGAGCCGGCTCGTCCAGCGGCGCCTCGGCCACGAGCTCGCCCCATGGGTCATAGACATGGGAACCGCCCCAGAAGCTCAGCTCGCCCTCCTCGCCAACCCGGTTCACGAAGACCACGTAGCACTCGAGCTGGCGGGCGCAGAACCGGTTGACGTCGTGCCAGTCCTGCCGGTTCTCGGCGCGCCGAGCCGTGCTGTTGGCCGGAACGATCAGCACCCGGGCGCCGTCCTGGATGGCGACCACAGCCAGCGCGGGTTGCCAGGCATCGCTGCAGATGAGGATGGCCACCCGGCCGACGTCGGTGTCGAACGCGCGCATTGCGCTCCCCGGGGTGAAGTGCTTGCGCTCCTCCCAGATGTCGTAGGTCGGCAGGTAGAGCTTGCGGTGCACGTGCCTGACCGCGCCCCGCTCCAGATAGGCGGCGCTGTTGTGGGTGTGCACGCGGCCCGCCTCGGCGAAGCCGACGACGCAGCCGAGCCCGGCGGCGCCCTCGGCGAGGCCGACCAGCTCGGGGTCGTCGACCGACAGCGCGACGTCGTCGCGGGCCAGCCCGAGCGAGTAGCCGCTCAGGGTCAGCTCCGGGAAGACCACCAGGTCGGCGCCCTCCTCCCTCGCCCTGGCGATGTGGTCGCGGACCTGGCGCGCGTTTCCCGCCACCTCGCCGAGCTCCGGGGCGACCTGCGCCAGCGCGACTCGGAACGTCCGATCCTCCGCCACCGCCGGGCAGGCTAGAGCCTGCGCAGCGGGGGCGAATTTGGGGAGCGTCCTGCTTTGTATGTCCAGTGGACGCAAAAGTCAGGAGGGTGGAACGGGAGATTGCGCGGCTGGCCACGAGGACGCACGGGGTGGTCGCGCGGATGGAGCTGCTCGAGGCGGGAATCACGCCTGAGGAGATCGCGCATCGGGTCAGAATCGGCGGACTGATCGTCGAGCTCCGCGGGGTCTACCGGGTAGGCCATCGCGCGCCGAGCGTCGAGGCCCGCTACATGGCGGCCATCAAGGCGTGCGGTGCCGGGGCGCGGCTGAGTGGCCTCGCGGCGGCGCATCTGTTCGAGCTGCTGAGAGGAGCGGCTCGCCTCCCGAGGTCACCGCCCCGACGGAGCGGCGGGTCGGGGCGTCAAGACCCATCGGTCGCGCGGCATGGATCCGCGCGACGCCACCAAATGGCGCGGCATCCCGGTCACGACCGTGCCACGCACGCTCGTGGACCTGTCCTCAGAGCTCGTTGGACGCCCTGGCCCGCGCTTGCCATCAGGCGGGGATCCGTCACCGCACGACGCCGGCCCAGGTCGAGGCCGCCCTCGCGCGCTGCCGCACCGCCAAGGGCGCCGGAAACCTGCGCCGCGTCCTCCACGGCGACGTCCACGTCACGCTCAGCACGCTCGAACGCCGCTTCTTGGAGCTCCTCCGCGAGGACGACCTGCCGCTCCCCGAGACCAACCGTCCCGCCGCCGGCCGCCTTGTCGACTGCCGCTGGCCCGCACACCGGCTCACCGTCGAGCTCGACGGCTACCGCTACCACAGCTCGCGCCACGCGTGGGAACAGGACCGCCGCCGCGAGCGAGAGGCCCACGCCCGTGGCGACCAGCACCGCCGCTGCACGTACGGAGACGTGTTCGAGCAGCCCGCGCAGATGCTCGCCGAGCTGCGCGCGCTCCTCGGCCGGGCTAGAGCCTCTCGGCGTAGTCCTGGTATCCCTCCTTGAGGGTCGGGTCGCTGCCGAGGTACGCGTGCTTGGACATGTCGGCCGTGTAGCGGCTTCCCGGCGGAGTTCGCCCGAGCGCCTCGGCCATGCTCCGGATGTGGTGCGGCGCCGCGCCGCAGCACACCCCGAGGTAGTTCACGCCTAGCCGGTGCGCTGCGCGGGCGAACTCGGCGATCTCGTATCGATTGCAGGTGAAGGGATCGAGTGCGGTCGGAAACGGGCGGCCCTCGGGGAAGTGCTCCCACGACGGGTCCTCGAGCGACTGGAAGCTGGGCTGCGCTGCGGTCGTCCGATACGGAACCGGAAGCGCCGCGACCGGGACGGAGACCGCTTGCCTGATCTCCTCGAGCAGCGGGAGCAGCGTCGCCGGCCCGCGGCTGCAGTTCAGCCCGACCACGTCGGCGCCGGCGGCCTCGAGGCGTCGGCACGCCTCCGCCGGAGACACCCCCTCCCGCATCTGCGGATCCTTGTGGGCCGTAAGCGTGACGACCGCCGGCAGCCCCGTCTCCTTGATGGCCTCGGTGGCCACCAGCGCCTCGCCCAGCCACGAGATCGTCTCGGCGATCACGAAGTCGACCCCCGCCTCGGCCGCCCAGCCGACCTGCTCCTCGAACATCGCTCGCACGGTGGCGTCGGAGCCTGGACCCTCGTACAGGTTGGTGTTGCAGACGTTGCCGGCGAGTAGCGCATCGCTCTCCGCCGCGACCTCGCCGGCGATCTGAAGCGCCTGGCGGTTGATCCGCTCGAGCATCTCCTCGCGCCCGATCAGCCGCAGCTTCTCCCGGTGGGCGTAGTAGGTGAAGGCCTCGACGACGTCGGAACCCGCGTGCACGAACTCCCGGTGCAGCTCGGCGACCTTCTCGGGATGCTCGATCACCACCTCCGGTACGAAGCCCCCGGCCTGCAGGTATCCGCGTCGCTCGAGCTCGAACAGATAGCCCTCCGCGCAGATGACCGGGCCGTGCTCCAAGCGCTCAAGCAGCTCAGACATCACGCTCTCCTCTCGGTACCGACCATGCGCACCCGGCAACCCTAGGCTGTCGGCCACGGCCCGACCTCCCGCGCTCAGGCCCTGGGCGGGCCCGTCGACGCGCGCGCTGCCAGGACCGGCTGGAAGATCTCGCGGCGCGGCGGGTTGGGACGCTCGTCCTCGAGCGCGTCCAGCAGGAAGCCGGTTGCCACACGTGCGACACGCTCGACGTCCCAGGTCGTGGACGTGAGCGGCGGGGCGAGCAGGCGCGAGATCGGGTGCTCGCCGAAACCGGCCACCGACACGTCGGCGGGAATGGCGAGGCCGAGTTCGGCGCAGGCCACGCAGACGCCGTAGGCGATCGAGTCCGAGAGGCAGAACATGGCCGTCGGGCGGTCGGCGGCCGACAGCAGCTCCAGGGCGAGCGGCCGCGAGCCGTTGAGCGAGTACGCGCACGGCACGATGCGGCAGTCGAGGCCCAGCGAGGCGGCCACCTCGGCCACCGCACGCTCGGCGGGCCGTCCGGGCGAGGTCTCAACCGCCCACGACAGCACCGTGACGCGCCGATGGCCGAGAGCACTGAGGTGGCGAAGGGTGTCCTCCACGCCACGGTCGTTGTCGAAGACCACCTCCCCGACGGCCGTGACGCCCGGAAGGGCATCGCCGATCGTCACGGTGGGGACCTCCTGCGCGATCGACTCCCAACCACCGCTCGCCGGGCCCACCGGCAGCACGATCAGGCCGTCGACGCGGTGGTCGACGAGCCGCCCGGCCAGCTCCAGCTCGCGTTCGGCCTCGCCGTCCGCGTCGGCGACCAGCGTGCTCCGTTCGGCGTCGTACAGCTCGCGCTGAACCGCGCGCACGAGCTCCTGATTCCAGAAATCGGCGAGGCTGCCCACCAGCAGCCCGACGACGGCGGTCGCACCCCCGCGCAGCGCGCGCGCGATCGGATCCGCCTCGTAGCCCAGCTCGGCGGCTGCCTCGCGGACGCGCTCCTCGGTCTCGGCCGAGACGTGCATGCCACGAAGCGCGTAGCTCACCGCGGCCGTCGACAACCCCGTCTTCTCGGCCAGCTCTCGGATCGTCGCGCGACGCTTTTGCCGCTCCGGCACTTCGCGCCAGGGTACCCGACGCCCGGAGGGCGCGCGCGGGTGCGGCCGAGCGCCCATCCAGGGCTTGCATCTCGAGCCGGGCGGGCGCATAATGGCCATGCTACTTAAACGATTCACTGAAACCTTTAACAAGAGCGTGCAGATCGACGTCCACCAGCACCTCTGGCCCGAGCCGCTGGTTGCCGAGCTGGCTCGGCGGCGCGAGGCGCCGCGCCTGCGCCGACGGCGCGACGGTTGGGTGGTGGAGGTGCCTGGAGAGCCGGCGGCGGCCGTCGATCTCGCCGACCACGACCCCGACCGGCGCGCCCACCAGGTCAGGGCGGACGGGCTCGACCGCGCCTACGTGTCGCTCTCGAGCGCGCTCGGCATCGAGGCCCTCGCGCCCGATGCGGCCCGGCCGCTGCTCGACGCCTGGCACCGGGGCGCCGCGGCCCTGCCGACCGTGTTCGGCGCCTGGGCGGCCGCGTGCCTGAGCGAGCCGGATCCAGCGGACCTGGCCTCCCTGCTCGAGAGCGGCTTTGCCGGCGCTTGCCTCCCTGCCGAGGCGCTCACGGGGCCGGCCGGACTCGAGCGCTGCGGACCACTGCTCGAGCTGCTGGCCGAGCGCGGCGCACCGCTGCTCGTACACCCCGGCCCTGCGCCCGAGACCCTGCCCGCGCCGGGGACCGCCGGCTCGACGACGGCCCTCCCGTCCTGGTGGCCCGCGGTCACCCGGTACGTAGCCGCGATGAACGCCGCCTGGCACGCCTTCGCGATCTTCGGTCGGCCCGCGCACCCTCGACTGCGGGTGTGCTTTGTGATGCTCGCCGGGCTTGGGCCACTCCACCGCGAGCGGCTTCTTGCACGCGGTGGGCGCCCGGTCGCCGACCGCGATGTCTTTCTCGACACCTCCTCGTACGGGCCGCGCGCAGCCGACGCCGTCATCCGCGAGCTCGGTGTCGACGCCCTCGTCTACGGATCGGACCGGCCGGTTCTCCCCGCCGCAGAGCTGGCGCTCGGGGACGCGGTGCACGCAGCGCTGCGCGCCCGCAACCCGGCCCGCCTGTTCTCGCTCGCCGAGGTGTCCGGCGTGAGCCTGCTTCTCGGCTTTGATCACGACCTCGACCTGCCGGCGCTGCGCCGGCTCGTCGGTGGGATCGCGGCCGATCCGACCGTCTGGCGTGACCTCGTCAACTTCGACGCCGAGCACCGCCACTTCGCGCAGCTCTCGCGCGATGACCACGTGGACATCTGGGTGATCTCGTGGATGAACGGTCACGACACCGGGTTCCACGACCACGACCTCTCCAGCGGGGCCGTCGCGATCGTGGCGGGGGAGCTGGTCGAGGAGCGCCTGGCGGTGGGCGGCCCGCCTCGCCGTCGCAGCTACCGCGCGGGCGAGACCTTCGATTTCACGGCCTCACACGTCCACCGCATGCACCAGGCCGGCGGCGGCCCGGCGGTCTCGATCCACGCCTACTCGCCGCCGCTGTGGCGGATGGGGGCGTACGCGATCGAGGCCGACGGCACCATCCGGCGGATCTCGATCTCGTACGCGGAGGAGCTGCGGCCCGTCGACGACGTCGCGGCCTAGTACGCCTGACATGGCCTACACCAGGGAGCAGATCCGGGAGGCCGTGGAGCGGGCGGGAGACGAACACTGGCAGGCGCTGATTCGCCATCACGAGGATGCCTATCCGGCGAGCCGCCCCACCCCGGGCGATGTCTGCCGGGCCGAGGCCGAGCGGCTTAACCAGCTCGGGCTTGGCGACGCCGCGGACCTCACGCTGGTCGAGACCCGGGTCGAGCGCACCGACTCCACCATCCGCATCGTTCACCTCTTCGAGTACGGGCCCCACAAGGCTCGCGTGCTGACGGAGCCGTTCGAGGGGTACGGAGGCGAAGAGGCTGAATAGTGCTCGCGCTCCGCGAGCTCCGTCCCCGTCTGGTCGAGCCGACGCGTTCGACCTTCCCCGCGCCGTGGTCTGATCAGGTCGGCCATGAAGCGCACGACCAGGGACGCCCCGACGAGCGGCGCGCGCTCGCACGCCGCTAGCCCGACCGGGTCAGCTCGGCGAGCAGTCGGTCGGTCAGTGGATGGCTGTCCGTGCTGGGCCTGATCGCATAGATCGTCCGTCGCGCCGGGTTGCCCCTGACGGCGGGGGTAGCGATGCCCTCGAGGCGCCCGGCGAGCAGGCGGCCGGTGAGCGTCACGGCGAGCCCAGACGCCACGAGCTCTCGGAACGCGAGCACGTCGCGCGTCACGAAGGCGATGTTCGGCTCGAATCCGGCCGCCAGGCAGGTGCGATGGACCAGGCCGTCGCGCGACGGCGCCGTCCAGGGGTCGCCCGCGAGCCGCTCGAGGTCGATCCTCCGTCGGCCCGCAAGGCGGTGCCGCGGGGGCAGCGCCGCCACCATCGGCTCCTCGAAGAGATCGCGCCGCTCGAGGTCCTCGTGGTCGCGCCGTGGGGCGGCGGCGTCCTGGAAGAGGACGGCGAGGTGGAGCGTGCCGTCGCGCACGGCCGCGACGAGCTCCTCCTGCGTGCCCTCGGAGACGCTGACCTCGAGGTCTGGCTCAGCGGCCCTCATCCGCACGAGCGCCTCGGGCACGATCGTCGCAA
Source organism: uncultured Thermoleophilaceae bacterium (assembly GCA_963812915.1). GTDB lineage: Bacteria > Actinomycetota > Thermoleophilia > Solirubrobacterales > Thermoleophilaceae > JACVRW01. The sequence goes on from CAWEXB010000008.1 coordinate 356,455, forward strand.
TGGCGCTCGGGAACGCCCCTATGGCCAGGTGTCGGCGCCGCTCGGCCACCAGAGCGCCGAGCTGCTCAGTGGCCAGGCGCAGCCGGCCCGAGATCGAATCCGCGTGCCGCAGAAGGACGGCGCCGGCCGCGGTGAGACCCAGCCCGCCGGGGCCGGGCCGCGGTCGATCAGGCGGATCCCGAGCTGCCGCTCGAGCGAGAGGATCTGTTGCGAGACGGCGGGCTGTGTGAGCGACAGCTCCTCTGCCGCGCGGGAGAACGAGCCGAGCCGGGCTACCTCGCGAAAGGTGAGCAGGCGGCGCGGGTCAAGCATTAGCTTATTTTATCGGGATGTCAAATTCATGATTGAGATTGATGAAGGCGAGAGCAACACTTGGCTCCATGAACCCAATCGCATTCATAGAAACCACCGCCGCCGCCCGCAGCGCAGTGCGTGGGCGCGCTGGCGACGGACCCGGTCGTACCTAGCCGGACCGCCGGTCAGATCGCTACTTCGGGGGCACGGCGGCAATCAGGGCCGCAACGCGTGCTGCGGCGAATCGCTCCGCAAAGGCGCCAAGGCGGTCGCGCCGCGTTCCCGAGAGGCCCTGTGCGATAACCACGACAGGAACCTCTTCGCCGTTCATGCGTTGTACGAGGGGAAAATCGACCCATAGCACGGATGCGTTTTCGGCTCTCGGTGCGCGACACCTGTCGCCTCATGGCGCGGGTGTACGTCGAGCAGATCCGCTTCCTGCTGGTCGTCGCGCTGTTGCTGTTCGTGCCGGTCGGACTGGTGGACGCGCTCGCCGAGCCGCTGGTCGAGCTCGAGACCGAGGAGGAGCCGAGCGTCGGGCAGGTGCTCGGGCTGGCGGCCGGGACAATGCTGCACATCGCGACCGCCGCGCTCGGCGAGGTCTTCTACGCGGGGATCGCCATGGCGGCGGTCACGGAATCGATGGAGGGCAAGCCGCGCTCCTCGATCGGCCGGCTGCCCGGCACGCTGCCCGTCGGTCGCCTCATCGCGGTCGACCTGATCAGCTCGTTCGGGCTGGCGATCGGGCTCGTGCTGCTGGTCGTGCCCGGCCTGATGCTGTTCGCTCGGTACGTGCTGGCCGCGCCCGTGCTGAAGATCGAGGGGCTGTCGGTCGGCGCGGCGTTTCGCCGCAGCAGCGAGCTCTCGCGCGGCCACCGCTGGTTCGTGCTCTTGCTGCTGGGAGGCCTCTACCTACTGACGGCCGGGCTCACGAGCGTGCTGCAGGACGGTGCGGTCGAGGCGCTGGGCCACTCGCTGCTGTCGGACTGGGCGATCGCGGTCGTCGTGGGCGTGGTCGTCACGCCGGTCTGGGCGGTTGGGCTGTGCGTGGTGGCGTGGCGCCTGATTCAGCATGAGCGGCAGACCCGTCTCCCGCACCTTGGCTGTTAGAGGCCGGGTATCCGGCCGTTGCGGAACGCATCGACGAACAGCCGGTGGTCGTCTCGCACTCTCTCGCCGTAGGCGGCGCCGAACTGGGCCAGCCCGCGGGCGAAGTCGTCGTCGAGCACGGCGCCGATCGCTTCCTCGGTCTGGAAGTCGACGAGGTCCGCCTCGCTGCCGGCGTCAGAGACGCAGTGAATCTTGGCGGTCGCCCGGCCCAGGTCGCCGAGCAGGGGCATGATCTCGTCGGGCTCGCTCACGCGGTCCCAGTCGAGCTCGGCCTCATAGGGCGACAGCTCCCGGACGACCTGGCCCCGGCCGTCGAGCTCGCACCAGCCCAGCCAGGGGTCGGCGTGGGCCTGGAGCGCGCGTTGTGAGACGGCGGTCCGGTGTCCGGCGTGCTCGAAGCAGCTGCTGATGCGGTCGTCCTCGACCACGCGGCTGGGGGCGGCGATGTTGCCCTGCTTCATCGACAGCACCACGTCGTTCTCGAGCGCCTGGGAGCGGCCCTCCACGAGTAGGTTGTGGGCCGGCAGCCCGGCGCTGCCGATCCCGAACCCGACCCGGCCCACGACGTCCTTGACGCGGTAAGAGACCGAGTGCTGGCGCTTGATCTCCGGGATCGTCTCGAGATAGGCGTCGTAAGCGGCGAGCACCTGGTCGCGCTCGTCGTCCTCGAGCCGCCGCACTCCGGGGCCGTCCTTGAACACGCGCTCGTCGGCCTCGACGCGCGTGAGCGACTCGAGAAGGTGCCATCGCGTCTTCAGACGCGCCTCGAGCAGCACCTCCCGCAGCGCACCGCGCGTGTTGTCGAGCGTGAGCCGGAACTCCTCGTCGTCCTCGCGCTCCATGAAGGCGCGCACCTGCTCGGTGTAGGACCGCGCGTAGGTCTCGATCATCTCCCCGATCGTGCCGTCCGAGAGCGCCTTGACGAAGCCGAGCAGGGCGAGGCTCGCCGCCATCCGCTTCAGATCCCAGTCGAAGTGGCCGAGGTACGCCTCGTCGAAGTCGTTGACGTCGAAGACGAGGATGCCGGCGGCGTTGACGTAGGTGCCGTAATTCTCGGCGTGCAGGTCGCCATGGATCCACACGCGGCGGGTGCGCTCGTCCAGGTAGCGATCCTCGGCTTCCCCGACGTCGGCGTAGAACAAGCAAGCGCTCCCGCGATAGAACGAGAACGGGTCCTGCGCCATCTTGCGGAACTTGCGCCGAAACGCCCGCGGATCCGCCTCGATCAGGTCCGCGAAGGCATCGACCAAGACCTCGACGATCTGCTCTGAGCGGTCCACACCTCGCTCGTACCCGGATCGACGCGCCCTGGTGCGACTCGAGCAGAGCGCGCGGCTTTGCACCGTCGCTTCCGCCCGCTAGTGTGAGCTCACGACCGGGGCCAACCTTCGAGGGCGGCCCCGGCGTCCTTTTGAGTGCCGCTTCCCCCTGACCCGCGCGAGCGGGCCGGCCGCACCTCGAAGGTCCTGGGCCCCAGCCGCTTGCCGTAGTCCGCCCGCGAGCGGGAACCGAAGCCGGGCCACACTTGCCAGCGGTAGCGACCCGGCGCCAGGCGGTGCTGCTCTTTGCGATAGGTCCAGCGGGGCTTGAGCCGGTACCGCGGGTGCGACGGCCAGGCGCTCAGGATCTTGCGCCGGCGCAGGAAAAGCTGAACGTTGTAGTAGCGCGCGCCCCGCACCGGTGTCCAGCTCAGCAGCGGCGGACGCCCGGTCCTGACGACGGTTCCGGCCGGCGGTGCGATCAGCCAAGGCCCGCGACCGATGCCCCCGCCGTGGGTGGGGGAAGGCTCGCATCTGCTGAGGGTGTCCGCTCCTACTTCGCCGTCGCAGTCGTCGATATTTCGGCCACCGTCCAGATCGTCATGGCGGGGGCCGGCCCGGAGCGCGTCGTCTCCCGTGTCTCCGGCTAGGCGGTCCTCGCCGCCCTCGGTTCCGAAGGTCCCAGTGACGCTGAAGTCCGCGTTGTCGCCGAAGAGGCTGTCGTGGCCACCGCGGCCGTTGATCACGTCGTCGCCGGCGTCGCTGGGACGGCCGGCGGTGGAGCTGTCGCCGAGGAGAATGTCGTCGGCGCTCCCGCCGTTGATCCGGTCGTCACCCGCACCGCGCGCACTGCCGCCGAGGGGCGGGGCTACGGAGATGTTGTGGTCGCCGATCGCCATGGTGCCGCCGTCGGCGCCCAGGTCGAGAACGTCGTCGCCGTTGCCGATCGCGTCGCCCTCGAACGCGTCACTGTCGCCGATCAGGAACTCGAGGCCGGGGCCGCCATCGAGCATGTCGTCGCCGGCGCCGGTGGCGTCGCCGACGAACGCGACGGTGTCGCCGGTCATGTCGTCGTCACCGTCGCCGCCGAACAGGCGGTCGCGCCCGCCACCGGACGCAAAGTCGCTCGAGCTGTCACCCACCAGGCGGTCATCGCCCGGGCCTCCAGAGAGGATGTCGTCATCACCGCCGACCACGGCCAGACCGCTACCGCGCGCAAACCCGACGTCACCGCGGAGCCGGTCGTTGCCGGCGCCGCCGGCGAGCCTGTCATCGCCGAGCCCGCCGCCGAGGTGGACGTCGTCTCCGCCGAGTCCGCAGACCAGGTCGTCGCCGTCCTTGCCGTCGATCCTGTCGCTCCTCTCCGAGCCGACGATCACGTCGTCGCCCTTGGTGCCGGCGATCATCCCCGAACCGGTGATCGTCGCTCGCTCACCGAAGCAGCGGGCGCTCGGCGCCGCGAACCCCCGCATGGCGACCGCGCCGCTCACCGCGAGCAAAAGCACCCCGACCACAGCGGCCCGCAGCCGCGGGCCGGCCCTCGATCCGCTCAAAACCATCCCTGACCTTCCGATTGGCGCGTGCAGCCCCGCTTCCAGATTGGCTTTCGACACCAACCCGCAGAAAACCTGGTGTCGCATGCTCGGTCTCGCGCTCAGCCGGCGAGGACCGCGGCCGGCACCAGCGCGTACTCGAGGAAGAACAGGAGCCATACGCGCATGTAGAAGCGCGTGAGGTCTTCGTGGTCGTCTAGGTCGCTCTCCAGTGCCCAGCGCCACAGCAACGCGAGCGCCAGCAGGTGGCCGCCCGCGAGCACCCACGGCTGCGCGTCGGGCAGCGCGAGCGGGCCCAGGACCGCCATGCCGAGGTATCCGCCGGTGAGGGCCGCCATCCCCATCCATACGGCGCGTCGGGCACCGAGTCGAACGGTGAAGGTTGCGATCTGGAAGTGCAGGTCGCCCTTCGCGTCGGGCACGTCCTTGAGTACGGCGATCGCGAACGAGAACGGCAAGACGAACAACGTGAGGGCGATGATCGGGGGCGGGACGGCGCTCAACTCCGGGAGACCGCCGAGCGAGGCGGCGAAGTGCTCGTAGACGCCCACGTTCACCACCACGGCGCGCACGATGGAGATGCTCGCGGCGGCAAGTGCGGGAAAGCGCTTGAGGCGCAGCGGTGGCGACGAGTAGGCCGTTCCGATCGCCATGGCGGCGCCGACCGCCAGGAGCTCTACCCAGCCCTGCGTGAAGGCGAGGACGATCGCGACCGCCCCGCCGACGGCGACGATTCGACGGCCCTGGCGGATGCTTAGGTCGCCGGCGGCGATGGGGAGGTGCGGTTTGTTGATGCGGTCGATGTCGACGTCTTCGAGCTGGTTGAGGCCGACGATGTAGACGTTCACCAGCGCCCCGGCGAGCAGTGTGAGGGCGAGGTCGCCGAGTCCGTCCCCGGGCGCTACTCCGGGCAGCTCGGCGGTGGCTATCGCGTAGATGCCCAGGATGCTGGCGGCCGTGCCGACCAGCGTGTGCGGGCGTGAAAAGCGCCACAGCACGGACGTCGCGGCCAGGGGCGGGCCGGCGGCGCGCACGGCGAGACTGCGGGTGGCGGCTCCCAGCTCAGGTCCTCCAGCGCCGGACCCACGCGCGCAGGTTGAGTGCCACTCCGATCGGAATGAATGCCGCGCCGGCGAGCGAGCCGAGAACGACCCGTACGACGAAGCGCGCGCGTCGCCCTACCGTCATGGGTTCCCGGAGATCCTCGGCCGGCGGCTGATGCTCGCGCGGGGGACGCTCCCGACGCAGGCTTGCGACCGGCGATCGCCAGGCCGTAGCGCGCGCGGCCGTCTCGTTGCCAGGGAGCGTCGACGTAGGCCGTCTCGATGAACAGGAACCCGGCCTGCGTGAACCACTCCCTGTATTGGGCCTCCGTGGGGAAGAGCATCCAGGCCTCGGCAAGTCGCCGGCCGAGACGCCCTCCCGGTGGAAGCGGTCCCACCACCAGCGCGATGCCGCCCTGCCGCAGCACGCGGTAGGCCTCGGCGATCGCGCGCTGGGGGTCGGGCCAGTACTCGATGCTGCCGCAGGAGACGTACCGATCGAACCCGTCCGCTTCGAATGGCAGCTGCTCGGCGTCGCCCAGTACGAGCCTGCAGGCGGCCAGACGGGGCTTCCGGGAGGCACGACGGAGCTGGTCGGGACTCTGGTCGAGCAGCGTCACCGATGCCGGTTCGACGTGCTCGACGATGCCCTCGCCGGAGAACCCGGTGCCGGCCCCGACGTCGAGGGTGCGCAAGCCGCGGTGGTCCAGCCGCGCGAGCTCGAGGGCGGCCGACCGCATCGCCGGCGTCCAGAAGAGCGGGTTGACCCAGCGGTCGTACAGCGGCGACAGCACGCGATAGAACCAGTAGGCCTCCCGCTTGTGCTGGATGAACCGCATCGCTCGATGATCTCCAATCGTCTCGACGCCTGGCTACCCGACGCGACCATTCGTACCCACCACCGGCGGGCTGCCGCCGCCACGCCGGATCGGCTGTGGGCCTGCGCGCGCGCCGTCAGGCTCGCCGACACCCGGACGCTCGGGCGCCTCGTACGCTGGCGAATCCCGGGCACGGGTGCCGATTCGACGTTCGATCACGTATTGCGCGGCTACCCGTTCACGGTCCTCGAGGAGAGAGAGCATTTGCTCGTGTCCGGCCTGTGCGGGCGGATCTGGACGCTCGCTCGTGACTATCCGCGCCTGTACGAGGCCGCCGACTTCCGCGACTGGGACGAGCCGGGCACCGTGCGGGTGCTGATCGCGCACTGGACGCAGCCTCTCACCGATGGGCGAACGGAGATCATCTCCGAGGCGCGAGTGGCAACCGTGGACCCGAGCGCGGCTCGACGCTTGCGGGCGCTCTGGATCGTGGTGGGTCCGTTCGACCCCCTGGTCGGCGCGGAGGGCCTCACGGTCGCGGTTCGCCAAGCGGAGAAGCGCTGAACCCGTTCGCGGGAGCGCCCAGCTCCAACCCCGCGAGCGGGGACTGACCCTCGAACAGCGTGCGGCGACCACGACGCACCTGCAGACGCATGAGTCCCGCCAGATACTGCGTAGAACGCATGTCCACGCGCCGAGCTGCCACGTCGGGCACCGGAAGGAGATGTGGCGCGCTGTCCGCAGGTTCGCCCTCGATCTCGACGGTGTGACGCGGCGACCGCACCCGGATTCGCCAGCCGTCCGAGGTGGCTGCCGCGCGTACGCTCGCCAGCGGCGGCGCGAAGCGCAGAACCTCGGTACCGAGGCGCACGACCACCGCGGTTGGCGAGAACACCCGCCCGCCGAGGCCGACGCGACCGCCGGCGAACGCCACAGTCGCGTCGCCGTCCGGAAAGGCGTCGGCGTGGCCCCACCACCAACGCCCGGCGAAGCCGGGGCCCCAGTTCTTCTCCGCGTACGCCGTCGCGCCCTCCAAACGTACGCGTACGCCGCCGAGGCACGCCTCGCCGTCGGCCCGGGCGGCTAGCACCACTGGATGCCAGTACTGCGCGAGGCCGGGCAGGACCTGGGCAGGGCCGAGCGCGCCGAAGACCCGACCCGGCCACGGGAGCGCGAATCGCAGCCGCAGCTCGACCCAGGCGTCCTCGCCCAGCCGGATGCTCAATCCGTCGGCCGAGCCGCGCAAGATGCCGGCGGCCAGTACGCCAAAGGAGCTCGGCTCGGCAGCCGCCGGCGCCACCACCGCGTGACGCACGAAGCCGCCGGGGTGGGCCGCGAGGGCCACGGCAGCCCAAGATCCGTCCGAGCCCCGGCACACCCCGCACAGCACCACGATCACCGCTCCGGCCTCGGCGTCGACGACGCGCCAGTAGTAGCCCTCCATCGCCGTGCCGTGGGCCCGCGCCGGATCGCTGAACGGCGGGTCGGCCCCGGTGCTGCGATACACGTCCAGCGATCGACGAAACACCAGCCCTACCTCTGTCGCTTCGGCTCGTGACTGAACCCGAACGTCGAGGCGTCGGACCTGTGCCTCAACCGCCGCGCGGCGTGTGGTCCTCTAATGCGGCCCTCTCTGGTCTCGGGTGTGCGGGTCCTTCGATCGTTCTAGGGCGGTGCCCGGCTCGGCCCCCGAAGAAACGCAGTTTCGGTGGCCGAAAATCGGGCCCCCCACGGTGCCCAACCTACGGGCAGTTAGTGGCCCGAAGAGCCGTGCAAGGAACGAGAGCCGCCCGCCAGCCAGTCCCCGCGCGGTCCTGGCCGACGGTGCGGCGCTCGACCCTAGTCGAGATGCATCCCGAGTCTCGCAAGTACCCGAACGCCGGCGCGCCAACCCAGAGCGACCCCAGCGACCCGCGCGGGCATACACTTTGACGATGGCGGGTGAGAGGAAGACCGTGCACGAGGACGCCGAGCGCCTGACGCAGCCCGACTGGCTAAAGGACGTCGACAGCGGCCAAGGCGAACGGCCCCACAGCGTCCGGGCGGAGATCTCCAACGCGATGGTCGGGCTCATGAAGGACTTCTATGGCAAGGGCCCAACCAAGGCCAAGACGTTTCTGAACGACAACTACGTCTTCTGCGTCATGGAGGGCGGCCTGACGCGCAACGAGGAGACGCTGATCCAGCGTGGCCACGAGGATCTCGTGCGCAACTACCGGCTGCGCTTTCAGGAGGCGATGGAGGAGCCGACCATCGAGGCGATTCAGCGCATCACCGGCCGCAGCGTGATCGGCTATCACAGCCAGATCGTCTTCAACCCCGAACGCATCTTCGAGATCTTTGTGCTGGACCGCCCCATCGACACGTCCGGCTGAGACGGTGTCGCGGACCTCTACTGCGGGCAGGTACGCCGGTAATCGCGGTCCGGCAGGACGTCGCTCCATTCCGCGGGAGTCAGATCGCGTCCGGCGACCTGGCACGCGAAGCGCATCCACTTCCGCGGGTCCATCGGCCACTTGACGGCGTCTCCGGAGTAGGCGATCACCAGGTCGCCATCGGGCGCGAACTGGGCGGTGGCAACCCCCTGCTCCGCAGGGAAAGTCGTCCCGAGCCGCTCGCGCGATGCGAGGTCCCATACCGTAGCTGTCTGGTCGCCCGAGTTGGCCGCGAGAAGGCGGCCGTCCGGTGAGATCGAGACGGGGTTGATCTCGTGCTTCCCCACCTCGATCGGTGGGCCGAGCCGTTCACCGTCCTGGGCATCCAGGAGCAGGACCGTCCCGTCGTTCGTGCCGGCAGCCAGCAGCCGTCCGTCGGGTGAGAAAGCGAGGCTGGCCGCATACCCGTCGACGGCTACGCTGAGCTCGCGCTTCCCCGAGCGAGCGTCCCAGACCTCGATCGGCGAGCCGGGCCGGCAGCAGCCCGGCACCGCGAGCCTGCGACCGTCCGGGCTGAAGAACAGGCCGCCGCGCCCCCTGCCGATCGTGATCGTGCGGGAGTAGAGCACGCGATTCGAGGCGACGTCCCGCACCTCGACGCGTGACAGGGGGTTGACGGCGTTGCGCTGCTGCACGGCCAGGCGACGGCCGTCCGGGCTGACCGCCACCCACCAGACCGGGAGGGGGAACCGGAGCGTGCGCAGGACCTTTCGAGCTTGGACGTCCCACAGCGTCACGCGTCCGGCAATGCCTCCCGTGGCCAGCCGACGGCCGTCGGGGAAGAACGCCAAGGCCTCCGCCTGTGGCCCGTTCCTCGCGGGCAGCGTGTCGATCACCCGCCGAGTTCGGAGATCGATCAGCGCAACCGTCCCGTCGCCCTGGCTGGCGGCCATCAGCGTGCTCTGGGGGTTGATCACGAAGCAGGGCGTGGTCAGGCAACCCCCGTCGGGGGCGTTCCAGCGGAAACCCCGCCCCAGCTGCTGCGACCCGGAGAGGTCCCAGGCCACCACGGTGCCCGTCTCGGCTCCCGAGAAGACCGTGCGCCCGTCGGGAGTCACGGCCAGGTTCTCTCCGGATGACTGGCCGGCGAAGGTCTGCACGATTGCGCCCGAGGCGAGGTCCCAGACGCGAAGGGCGCCGTCGAACGAGGCGCCGATGACGCGCCGGCCGTCGGGGGTGAAAGCGACCGAGATGATCCAGCCCTGGGCGGGTAGAGGCGTGAGGGCCCGGCGCCGCCCCGTGGTCAGATCGAGCACCGCCAGCGAGGCGCTGGGGTTTGACGAATTCGGGCTGTTGCGTGCCAGCGCCGCGAAGCGACCATCCGGCGAGATTGCGAAGGGTCCCCCGATGGCGAATCTGCGCCTGATGCGTCCGCTCCCGGCGCTCCACAGCAGCGTCTCGCCCTGCTGTGCCGAGGTCACGAGGGTGCCGTCGGGTCTGAACGCCACCAACGTCTCGCTCTGTCCCGGCCGCAGCGGGTACTTCCGCTGCCAGACGACGCGCCCGCTCGGCATCTCGAGCAGGAGCAGGCGCTGGGCGGTGGGCACCGGCGAGGCCGGCGGCGAGGCCGTCGCCACGGCAACGGCGAGGCGCTTCCCGTCGGGGGAGAACGCCATGCGCGTGTACCTGGGTGGACCGCTGGCCGAGGGAGCCGAGGGCCAGGAGGCGACCAGCCGCGCAGTGCGCGACGGCGGGCGGAAGAGGTAGAGGTTGGACCGGCTCCCCGTGGCCGTCGCCACCGCCAGCCCGTTGTCGTCCGGGGCAAAGGCCATCGCCGCGTGCGACACCTGTCCCGCGAGCCGCACCGCGGGTCCGATCGGTCGCCAGGTCCGGATGTCGTAGAAGCGCACCGCTCCCCCGGCGTCGCCGGACGCCAGGAGCCTTCCTGTGGGGCTCACGGCCAGCGCCGTTATGTCGCTCCGGGAGGGGCGAATGAGCCGGAATGCGGCCGGCGTCGCCTGGAGCACGCTCAGCAGATCACCCCGGGTCTCCGCGCGATCGTCCAACTGCACCCCGGCCACCGCGAGCAGGAAGCGGCGATCGAGCGTGGTGTCGGCCACCGCCAGGGCCCCGACACGCTCCGCGTCCGACCTGAGCGCCTCCTCTCGCGCATTGTCTCGCTGTACGAAGGCGACCACCCCGGCGAACACCGCCAGAACGAGGAGGATCCCGGCGCCGGCGAGCAGGACACGCAGGCGGCGGTTGGCCGTCCGCTGGCGCTCGGCATCGCGCTCGCCGGCCGCGCGGCTTTCGTCCAGGAACTCCCGCTCGGTGGCGTTCAGGTCGCGGGCGTGCGCGTGCGCCCACTCCAGCGCCGCCGTGAGCCGGGCGCCGCGGTAGAGGTCGGACGCCTCGCGGCCGCCGGCGTCCCACAGGCGGGCGGCGTCGCCCAGGCGGCGGTGCAGGCGGATGCCCTCGCGGTCCTCGTCGAGCCAGCCGCGCAGGGCCGGCCACTCGCGGATCAGCACCTCGTGGGCGACCTCCGCCGTACCCTCGCCAAGGGTCACGAGCCGCGCGCCTGCCAGCCGGTCGAGCAGGGCCTGGACGGCGTCGGGCGAGGCGCCCTCCGGCACGAGGTCGTCGATGTCCACGCGCCGGCGGGTGTCCTCGATGCCCTCTCCGAGCTCCGTCAGCCGCAGGAAGAGGCTGCGCACCAGCGCGCGCTGGTCGGGTGGGACGGACTCGACCAGCGTGTCGGCGGTCTGGGCGACAGCCGAGCCGACGCCTCCGCTCTCCCGGTAGCCCTCGACCGTCAGCGTCCGGCCGTCGCGCCGCTCCCAGGTCGCTCGCAGGGCATGAGAGAGAAGCGGTAGGGCGCCGGGCTCGCCGGAGACGTCGCGCAGCACCAGCTCGACTAGTCCTGGCTCGAGGCGCAGCCCGGCCAGCCGCGCCGGCTCGGTGACCGCGCGCTGGAGCTCCGTGTCGGTCATCGCGCCGAGCAGGATCTGGTTGTCGGCCGCTGCACGGGCGAGGCCGGCGTGGGTGCTGAGCTGGCCGTAGAGGTCGGCGCGCACGCCGATCACCACGGGGCCGGGAAGGTCGAGCAGCGCGTCGATGAAGTCGCGCCGCCGACCGGGATCGTGGCACCGCGTGAACAGCTCCTCGAACTGGTCGACGATCACCAGCTCGCCGGCATCTCCCGGCACGTCCAGCCTGGGGTCGGCGCCCGGCGTCAACGAGACGAACGCTGTCGATGCCCTCGACCTCGCCGGCCTCGACGGCGGCAGCCACTCCAGCCCTGAGGACCGAGGACTTGCCGCTGCCCGAGGCGCCGACGAGGGCCACGAGCCGGCCGGGAGTGAGGCGCTCGAGAAGATCCCGCACCACGTCCTCGCGCCCGAAGAAGAAGGCACGATCCTCCTGCCCGAAGGCCAGCAGGCCGCGATACGGGCAGTCGGTGACCGGCAGCGGTGCGTCTACGCCCGGCCCTTTGATGGCGTGGATCCGCTCCGGAGCCGCCAATCCCTTCAAGCGGTGCGGTCCGACGTCCACCAGCTCGCAGCCCTCCGGCAGACGCGCCCCGACGAGGTCCGCGCTCACGGACGACAGGAAGATCTGGCCTGCGTCGGCCTGGCCGCGAAGCCGAGCCGCGAGATTGATCGTGGGGCCGACGTAGTCGGTCCCGCGGCGTTCCGCCTCGCCGGTGTGTATCCCGAAACGAGCTGCGATGCGGAGGCCGCCCGGCCAGGGCTCGGCCGCCAATGCCCTGGCCGCCGCGAGCGCGGCGGCAAGCGCCTGGGGCGCCGAGTCGAAGACCGACATCGTGGAGTCCCCCTCGCCCATGGACTTGAGGAAGCGCCCCCCGTGCGACTCCACCTGGTCGGCGATCAGCTCGTCGTGGCGAACGAGCGCCTCGGCCATCGCGACCGGTTCCGAGTCCCACAAGGCGGTGGAGCCCTCGATGTCCGACAGGCAGAAGGTCATGACACCGGTCGGCAGGGCAGCGCCCCAGCCCGTCCGAAGGCGCTCGACCAGCTCGCCCGGGGTGGCGGGCCGGCTGGCCGGATCGGTCGCCAACCCGAGACGGATCGCCTCCTCGAGACGCTCCGCCTGCGCCGGGTCGATCCCATCCCAGGACGGCAGCAGGCCCGACGGTGGCGAGCCTGTGAGCAGGGCGAACGCCGTCGCGGCCAGCGCATAGATGTCGCTCGCGCGCGAGGGCGCCCCGTCGGCGGCCAGCTCCGGGGCCCGGAAGCCGGGCGTGCCGGTCCGGCGGCGCGGGGCGTCTGGCGCCGACGACAGGCCGAAGTCCACGAGCTTGATGCGGGCGCCCTTGGTCAGGATCAGGTTCGCCGGCTTCACGTCGCCGTGGATGACCGGGGGATCCTGGGAATGGAGGTGCGTCAGGGCCTCCGCCGCCTGGGCGAGATACGCCAGCACGCTCGACGGCGCCAGTCCTGGCCGGCCGCGATCGCCGAGCAGCTTCGCCAGGTCAGTCCCGTCGACCCAGTCCATCGCGACCACGTAGCTGTCTCCGTCGAAGAAGTCCTCGCGAACCAGCGGCAGTGCGGGGTGCGGCGCAATGCCGAGCAAGATGCGTGCCTCACCGAGAAGCTCCTCGCGCGCGCGGGCGTCGCGAGCCGTTCGAATCTTCAGGGCGACAAGGCGCTCGTGCTGGTGGTCCAGCGCCTTGACCACGCGCGCCTCGCCGCCGATCCCGAGCGTTTCGAGGAGCTCGTAGCGATCCCGGAGCAACGGGGCCATCGTGCTCATCGCGTCCACACCAACCTACCCCTGGTGTCGCGGCGCGCGCAAGCGGCGCCGAAGTGCCCTTAGGCTAGGTGGCGTGGGGCCCGAGATCGAGGTGATGTCGGCCGGGCGCGATTGGCGGCTTCCGCTGGAGGCCGACCGGATGACCATCGGGAAGTCGGCCGAGAACGATGTCGCGCTGCCCGACGATCCGACCGCCAGCGGACTCCACGCCGTCCTCGAGCGGTTTGCGGCCGGCTGGTGTGTGGCCGACCTGGGCTCGTCGAACGGCACGTGGCTGAACGGCGGGCGGATCTGGTCGTCGCAGCGGCTGCGACATGGCGACGAGGTCCGCGTGGGACAGACCCGGTTGATCTTCCGTGACTTCCAAGGATTCGGAGGCGCCGAGACCGAGACCGAGGAAGCGCCTCCGTCGCTGACCTCACGCGAGCGCGACGTGCTCGTCGCGCTGTGCCGACCGCTCCTCGCCCGTGACATGTTCACCGAGCCGGCGTCGACCCGCGCGATCGCCGAGGAGCTCGTGATCACACAGGCCGCCGTCAAGCAGCACCTCGCGAACCTGTTCGACAAGTTCGGCGTGTTCGCTGGCGAGTCGAACCGCCGCGTGCGCCTGGCGAACAACGCGTTGCGGCGAGGAGCGGTTTCCATGAGCGACCTCCGCGGCTAGCGCCCGCTGCCGACCGCGGCCGCGACCTTGCTCTCGTCGGGCCGATGGTCGTGGCGTGAAGGGAAGGAGCGCGGGCCGTCGTCTCGGTTACGGCTCGACGCGAGCCCTGAACGGTCGAAAGGGCCCGCCTGGAGGGCAAGGCCCTTTCGCTCTTGGCTTTCGGGCGCCGGGGCCACGGCTAGCGCCCCGCGCCGCTCGTGCCTTCCTCCGGACCGCCGTCGTAGCGGATGCCGCCGCTGTTCCGCAGCGCCTGCTCCTGGGGCGGCGGAGCCGACTCGGGCCGACCCGTGGCGGGGTTGAACCCGCCGTAGTTGATGTGCGGGGTCGGGCCGGAGGACAGCGCGCCGCTCGTGCCTTCCTCGGGACCGCCGTCGTAGCGGATGCCGCCGCTGTTCCGCAGCGCCTGCTCCTGGGGCAGCGGAGCCGACTCGGGCCGACCCGTGGCGGGGTTGAACCCGCCGTAGTTGATGTGCGGGATCGGGGTCGCCACGCGCTCTCCGGTGCTGACGACCTCGCTGTCGTTCGCGAGAATCACGACCGTGGCCATCAGGCCGACGATCGCGATCAGCGCGATCGCGAGCAACGCTCGCACGATCTTGTAGCGGGAGCGGAGAACGACTGCGGGGTTGGTGCTGGCTGGGGATCGCCTTGCCCATGACTTCCTCCTGTCGGGGGCGCCCGCCGCGGCGGCTCGCCCGCTTGTGAGTGAGGGGACTGACATCGCTGTCGTCGATCGTCCCTTCGGTCGAGCCCGCCGACCATGGGCCTCAGGTCGCCAATCCGGAGGCGCGATGGCAAGTCTCTCCTTGCCCCGGAGCAAGCTGCGCCGCGTCAGCCGCGCGGTGCGCCAAGGCCGACATCGCGCTCGGACTGCGCGCCGGCTCGTGCCCGAGCTGGTGGCGCCCGCCCACGAGGTAGCGTGATCGCGTCGTTCATGACCCGGACACTCCCGCCGCCGGCTCGGTGGGCACGGCGCCGCTCCGCGCGGACGCCGGTACGTCCCAGGCGCCCGCGGCTGCGGCGTCCCGAGCGAAGTCGGCGAAGTCCTTCGGCTCCCGCCCGAGGGCGCGCTGCACGCCGTCCGCCAGGTGGGCATTGCGCCCGTCCAGCACCTCGCCGAACAGGTAGGTGAGCAGGTCGATGAACTCGCCCGGTACGCCCTGCTCGGCGGCAGCGTCGGCGAACTCGGAGATGGAGATCGGCACGTAGCGGATCTCGCGGCCCACCGCCTGGGCGATCTCCTCGACCGCCTCCTCGAACGTCAACAGCCGGGGCCCGGTCAGCTCGTAGACCTGGCCGATGTGCCGATCGTCGGTCAGCGCCGCGACCGCGACGTCGGCGAGGTCGTCGACGTCGACGAACGGCTCGGGCGTCTCACCGGCCGGGAGCGCAACCTCGCCGCTCAGCACGTAGTCGCGCCAGTACTCCTCGCTGAAGTTCTGCGCGAACCAGGTCGAGCGCAAGACGGTCAGCTCGGCGCCGGAGTCACGCGCGGCCTGCTCCACCCGATCGGCCTCTTCCTCGCCGCGGCCGGACATGAGAACGAGGCGCGGAACGCCGCTCTTCACGGCCAGGTCGGCGAACGAGCCCACCGTCTCCGCGGCGCCCGGGACCGCGTCCAGGTGATGGGAGACGTAGGCCGATCCCACCCCTTCCAGAACGGGCGCCCAGGTCGAGCGGTCCTCCCAGTCGAACGGCGGCTCGCCCGAGCGCGACCCCACGCGGACGGGCAGGCCAAGCGCCCGCAGGCGCTCCACCACCCGGCGTCCGGTCTTGCCGGTGCCGCCGATCACAAGCGTCGTCTCTGTTTGCGTCTGTCGAGTCATTGTGATCTCCTGACCTAGTGGACTATCAATCTAGACACTGAGTATAGACGAATGATCTCGAACGTCGACATCGGCGACTATGCTGCGTGTGATGGCTCACGCGCCCCTACACCACGACCCAGCGCCGCACAACCCCGGAGAGCGTCAACCGCGTGCTCGACGCCGCCGAGCGCCTGATCCGCGAAGACTGGTTCCACACCGCGACGATGGACGAACTCGCCGCGGCCGCCGGGGTCTCCAGGGCGACGGTCTTCAACCGCTTCGGCTCCAAGCTCGGCGTACTCCAGGCGCTATTCGCACGCGCGATGGAGAGCCCGCAGATGAACGCCATCCGCGAGGCGCTCGAGATCGAGGATCCCGTAGCCGCGCTCGAGGCCGCAATCAGAGCCTCGTGCGCGATCTGGGACCGCGAGGGCTACATCCACGAGCACCTCCAGGCGATCGCCATCCTCGAGCCCGACGCACGCGCCCTGATCGACGAGCAAAAACAAGACCAGCGCGCCGGCCTCCGAACACTGGTGCGCCGGCTCTCGAAGGCGGGCCGGCTGCGCCCGGGCCTGGGCGAGGCCCGGGCCGCCGCAACCCTGCACACGCTGACCAGCCTCGAGACCTTCCTCTGGCTGCGACGCGAGTACGGCCTCTCCCTGCGCCAGACCCGCGACACGATCACCGCCCTGGCGCGAACCGTTCTCCGCGGCTGACATCGACGCCCCGTCGCCGCATCAGCGCAACCGGCGGAAGAAATCGGCAAATCACCAATTAGGAAATACGTCGTGTCCTCGAGCCTCAAGGACCCCGAGTGGAACAACTCCAAGGCGCTCGGAGGGGACGTGGTGGAGGAGGTCTAGCTCTGGAAATCCGCGACGCGGAGGACGACAGCGGTCGCGAACGATTAGTCCGGCGGTGCCGGTCGGTCACACTCTCTAGGCGACAGAGAGGAAAGAGATGAATGAGCGCGACGGCTATCAACCGGGCGTCCCGTGCTGGGTCGCGGCGGCCCCGCCCGACCCCGGAGGCGCGGGGTCCACGGTGAGCACGCTCGTCGTCGCTTCGCGGGGGGCGTGACATGGCCACCATCGACACCGCTTGGCGGGACCTGACGGCGGCTCTGGAGGGCGAGGTCGTCCTCCCGGGCTCCCCGCGCTACGACGAGGCTCGCAGGCCGCAGATCCCGCGCTTCCACGACGTGCGCCCGGAGGGCGTGGTGCTGTGCCGGACGCCCGCGGACGTGGTCGAGGCGATCGCGTTCGCGCGTCGCTTGAGTATCGAGATCGCGGTGCGGAGCGGAGGGCACGACTTCGCTGGGCGCTCGTCTGGCCCTGGGATGGTGCTGGACCTTACGCCGATGCATTCCCTGGAGGTCTCGGACGGCCTGGCCACCGTGGGGCCCGGCTTCCGGCTCGGCGACCTGTACGCCGCCCTGGCGCAACACGAAGTCACGATCCCGGCCGGCTGCGGCGCCACCGTCGGGATCGGCGGCCAGGTGCTCGGCGGCGGGCTTGGCCTCCTGGGCCGCAGCCGGGGGCTCACGTTGGACCAGCTGGTCGCGGCAGAGGTTGTGCTGGCCGACGGGCGGGTGGTGGAGTGTGACGAGCGGCGCCACGAGGACCTGTTCTGGGCGCTGCGCGGCGCGGGCGCCCAAGGCCTCGGCGTCGTCACGCGCCTCACCCTGCGCACGGTGCCCGAGCCCGCCGCCACCTCGTTCCACCTCAAGTGGCCCTACCAGCGCGCATCGGCGCTGATCGCCGCCTGGCAGGAGTGGTTGCCGACGGGGCCCGACGAACTCGCGGCGAGCCTGCTCGTCACCGTCGGCGGGGAGGCCGGCGCCGACCCGGTAGTCCACCTGTTCGGCTCGATGCTCGGCAGCGAGACCGAGACCGCGGCGCTGCTCGACGAGTTCGTGTCGGTCGCAGGCGCGGACCCCGTCTCCTCGGAGCACGCCCACATGCGCTACGGCTCGCTGAAGAACTACCTGGCGGAGCGAGGCCCGGGCGACCAGGAGGACGAGGACGGCCGCCCGTACATGAAGTCGGAGTTCTTCCGCGAGCCACTACCGGCCGGCGCGGTCGAGGCGCTGGTGGAGCTATTCGGCCGGGGACGCCGGCCCGGGGAGGCGCGGAAGCTCGACTTCATGCCTTGGGGCGGCGCCTACAACCGCGTGCCCGTGGCCGCCACCGCCTTCCCACACCGCGAGGAGCTCTTCCTGCTCGAGCACTCGGTCGTCGTCCCGGCCGGCTTCGACGCCGCCACGACCGAGGCGGCGCGCGCCTGGCTGTCCGACTCCTGGCACCTCGTGCACCCCTCCGGCTCGGGCGGCGTGTACGCGAACTTCCCCGATACGGACCTACCCGACGAGCAGCGCGCCTACTGGGGTGGCAACCTCGAGCGCGTGCGGCGCGTAAAGGAGAAGTACGACCCGGAGGGAGTGCTCGCCTGAGGCCGCGTCATCGAGTCGGGCACGCCGGCGCGCATTCACGGTGGCGCGCGCCGGCCGTCCGGAACGCCATGTTCCGCAGCTCCTTCGCCGATCGCGCAGATGATTGCGTGATGGCCTTGACCTCAAGTGAACTTGAAGTGCCACACTGGCCGCATGGACGCCGCACGTATCGATGAGCACACACGCGCCCTTGAGATCGAGGCCATCGAGCAGGTGGTCGCCAGCACTGGAGCACGCCCAGCAGAACGAGCTTCCCGACGAGTTCGTCGGCCTGTTCCGGCCCGACGCGATCTGGACGACGGGTGGCGGCAAGCGCCTCATCGGTCGCGGCGAGATTTCGGCGTTCACGCACCAGGTGCTTCCGGGCGCGATGAAGGACTCGACCCAGACGTACGAGGTCGAACACGTGCTGTTCATCCGCCCGGACGTCGCCGCGGTCAAGGTTCGCCAGCGACCGGTGACACTCGAGGGCCGGCCGATCGAGGATCAGCCCGAAGGCAGCCCGACGTACATCATGGCCAAGGAGGACGGGCAATGGTGCCTGGTCGCGGGACAGAACACGCTCATCGTCGACCCCTGACCGCCCGGCCCGCGTGGGCGATAGCGGTGTCGACGTCCTCGACGACGAGACGAGGCCGGACGGTCGCCGTCACGCCGCTGTGTGGGCGAGGACATTGATGATCGTGCCGCTTGGGTCCTCGACGAAGAAGCGCCGCACTCCCCACGGCTCGTCCCTGAGTGCATAGACAACGCGCAGTCCGCGCTGGACCGCCGCGGTATGCGCGGCGTCGACTGCCTCGGGTTCGCCGAGGTCGATCCCGAATCGCGGCTGGGGATCGTCGAATCCGGCTGGCGGGACGAGCACTTGGGCGCTGCGGTTGGCCGGCGAGGTGAGTCCGAGAACCGGGTCTTCCATCGCCACTTCGAAGCCGAGCACGTCGGTGTAGAAGGCCCGCGACGCGTCGAGATCCTCTCCGTCGGCGTAGGGGATCACACGCGTCGGGGACGGGGTGTGGAGTTGGTCAGTCATCGAGTCTTCCTCCGTCGTGAGTGGGGTCTGCTGGGGTCCACTGCAGGTGCGCGAGTTGCCAGGGGTCGGTTTCCTCGATCACCGCGGTGATGAAGGTCAGAACGCGCGGCGTCGTCGGCCGCGGTGGCCACCTTGGCGGTGACGGTGATGACGGTGGTGGCCGCGCCCAGGAGCCGCACCACCGGCTCGCTGAGGATGTCGTAGCGCCGGTATGGCGGATGGGAAGCCACCGAGTCGAGGCAGCCCTGCTTGTCGACCGGCCGAGACGTGCCGGGGAAGATCAAGATGGCGTCGGGGCGAAGGTGTCGCTCGAAGAACCCCACGTCAGACGCGGCGAAGGCGTCGAGGAATCCCCCCATCCGCGCGAGCAATTCACGCGTCTGCGGCCGGGCGGAAGCTGCCGCGAGCTCGGCCGCCCAGCTCGCCGAGCGCAGCCACCCGGCGAGGGCGTCCAGCGCTGTCGGGCGGATTTGATAGGCGCGGCCGCGTCCGTCGTCGGCGACGTCCTTCCGCGCGACGACCTCGGCCTTGCGAAGCAGGTTCAGATGCCGGCTCAACGCCGCCGGCGTCATGCCTGTGGCGGCCGACAGCTGCGCCGTGCGCATCGGGCCGGCGCTCAAAGCCTCGAGGATTCGGACGCGAGTCGGATCGCTCAGCAGGTTCGCCGTCGCCGCCGTGTCGACCATGACTCACCAAGATACTCACGCCAGCGTATGTTGTCAACGAAGTTCATTAGTGACCCTCTCGGTGATTAGCATTGGTCTTCCAGCCAGACGAGGGAGGAACGATGAGACGCTTTCTGCGTCGGCTACAGCCCGCCACGGTGCTTGCCGTCGCCGCGCTCGTGATCGCGGTGAGCGGCGGCGCCCCCGCCATTACGGCCTCCGCTGAGGACGCCGTGTCGGCGGCGAAGCAGCTGATCACCGGAGAGGACGTCAAGCGCGGCGCCATCGGCAGCCGCCACGTCAAGAACCGCACGCTCAGGCTGCGGGACCTGACGCCGGCGGCCGTGCGGTCGCTCGCCGAAGAGCCGGGGGGCGACGCGTTCGCGGGCACCTTTGGCTCAACGAACATTCCCGCCAACGGTATGGCGACTCCCTTCCGGCAGACACTCGGTCCGGGGAGCTATGTCTTCATAGCCAACCTACGCGCCCTCAGCGGGGCCAACGACGCCACGATCGTCGACTGCAACCTGGTAGCGGGCGGCCAGCAGCTCGACGAGAAGTTCCTCTCCCTGCGGGCCGGCGACACGACGGTACTCACGCTGGTCGCAACCACAACCCTCACCGCGCAGGGCGAGATGACCCTTTCCTGCGCGGCGCCGACCGGGACCGGGTACCAGGTCGACCACGGCCAGGTGGTCGCACTCCAGGTCGCCGAGATCAATCCACCCCAAGGAGGTGACAGCCGCTGACCTCGGCACTCTGCCGAGCTCCGTGTACGCGGCGTCGGGGCCACCGACTGATCACCTCGTAGGGGCCGACCAAGTCGAGCGCAGTGAAGTCGGGATATAGGACGTAGGCGATCTTCACGCGGTCACCTCGAAGCTGAACATCATGCCGCTCTCGTGGTGCTCGGCGATGTGGCAGTGCGCCATCCAGCGCCCGACGTTGGTCACGTCGAGCAGGATGTCGACCGTCTCCCCGGCCCGCACCAGCACGGTGTCCTTCCAGACCAGGTTGGGTTCGGTCACTCCGTCGCGGCTTAGCACTAGGAAGCGGCCCGCGCCGTGGACGTGGAACGGGTGGTGCATCGGGTGGTCGCCGGCCATCTCGTTGAGCAGCCGGATCTTGATTCGGTCCCCCACCCGGAAGCGCCAGTCGATCGCCGTGTTCTCGGCGCCCGTCTCGCGGTCGATGATCTTCCAGCGCATGTTGGCCGGAGTCGTCATCCGGTTGACCTCGACCATGTCGTCCTCCCACTCGATCCCGTCCGCGGTGGCGTGGGCGTGACCGTGTCCCTCGTGGGCGTGGTCGTGTCCCTCGTGATGCCCGCCGCCCGCCTCGGCGACCAGCTCCGCCGGCAGCAGCTTCATCCCGCACTCTGGGCAGTGGCCGGCCTCCTCGCTGACGACCTCCGGGTGCATCGGGCACGCGTATACGACCGGCCCGTCTCCCGCCGGCGCGTCCATGTCCATCTCGGCGAGGAACGCCACCGTCTTGTCGGGTTCGGCGTCCATATACCGGGCGATCGGTTCCCGTTCCGCGGCCATGTCGGCGTTGGTACGCAGGACCTCGAACTGATCGTCCAGTGAAGGCTCGGCACGCTGATCGGCCACGCGGATTCCGGCGAGGGGGTAGATCCGGTCGGGCGTGTGGTGCTCGAGCACCAGGTCGCCCGCCTGATCGAAGAGGACGTCGATAACGACGCGCTCGGAGGGGGCGAGGACGACGTCGTCCACGAACTCCTCGTGCTCGACGTGGCCGCTGTCGCCACCCACCAGCTTCATGCGCGCGCCCGCCAAGGCCACCCGGAAGACACGCGTGTTGGCGGTGTTGGTCAGGTAGAAACGGACGACCTCGCCGAGCTTGGCGTCAAGTGAGAGATCGGTCTGGCCGTTGATGAGCAGCACGTCGCCGAAGCGGCCCATCGCGGCGTAGGTCGTCTCGGCGCGGCTGAACGGCGCAACCTTGCCGTCCTCGAGCAGGATGTCGTCGAGCGTCAACGGCAGCTCCCTGTGGGCCGGAGGCCAGTAGCCGGGGTCGGCCGGCTCGACGAGCACGTTGGCGTACAGCCCCATCTCCTGGCCGTAGTCCTCCCGGATGTGCGGGTGGTACCAGTAGACCCCGGGATCGGGGAACGTGACCCGGGCCGAGTAGCGCTCGCCGACCTGGATCGGAGCCTGCGTCTCGTGCGTGCCGTCGTAGCGGTTCTCGAGCCGAAGGCCGTGCCAGTGGACGGTGGCCTCCATGTCGGCCTGGTTCTCGATGTCGACGATCAGCTCCGACCCTTCCTGGACCTTGAGCGTCGGGCCGGGGATCGAGCCGTTGTACGCCAGCATGCGGACGGTGGTGTCCCCCAGGCGCTTGGCGACGGGCGCAATTCGCAGCTCGAACCGGTCGCCGTCGGACAGCTCCACCAGCTCGGGCGGCCGGGCCTCGGGAAGCCCTTCGATCTCTGTCGGGAAATGGCCACGTGTTGTGCTCATGTCGTTCTCCTATTCGGCCCGCTCGGCCGCCAACGGGTCGGCTTGCGCCGGCCTGAAGGTGCTGATCCGTTGCGCGATGTACTCGGCATCGTCCTTGACCCACCCGAGGAGGGCCGATCCCCTGGTGTGCTGCCAGGACAGCCCGAGGAAGTACAGCCCCGGTGAGTCCGTCACGCCGCGCCGGTGCAGGAGGCGTCCGGCGTCGTCGAACACGGGGACGTCCACCCATGAGTGGTCGACCCGGAATCCAGTCGCCCACACCACCACGCCTACAGCGAGTTTCGTCCCGTCACTGAAGCCCACGCCCGCTCCCCCGGCGTCGACCGCTCGGCCATGGAGCCGCACGCCGTGGCGACGCCGTATCCCCCGCGGGGTTGACCCGATCAGCGTGTCTCGGGCCTCCATCCGGCGGCCGATCCGCGACGCCGTTGTCTTGCGGATCAGTCCGGTGGCGTCGAGATACCAGAACAGGTCGCGGCCCAGGAGGCGCTGCGGCAGCGGCGCCTGGCGTGATCCGATCGACAGATGGACCTCGCGCGAGCCCGACAGCTCCTCGGCGATCTGGAAGCCCGTGTTGCCACCGCCGACCACGAGCACCGGCCCGTTCGGGAGAGCGCCGGGCGACCGATACTCGGTGCTGTGCAGCTGCACCACCTCGGGGTCGAGACGCTCCGCGATCGCCGGCACGAACGGGACCTGGAAGGGCCCCGTGGCGACGACGACCTGATCGGCCTCGTAGCTGCGGTCGTCGAGCTCGACCCCGTAGGTGGCGCCCGTCCTGCGGACCGCGCGGACGGGACTGTCCAACTGCACCGGCAGGTCGAAGTGGCGGGCGTAGCCGCTCAGGTATTCGACGACCTCATCCCGGCCCGGATAACGATCAGGGTCACCCGGGAAGGCGAGCCCCGGAAGGGCGTCGTACCGGGCCGAGGTGAACAACCTGAGCGAGTCCCAACGCTCGCGCCACGCCGCGCCCGGCTCGGCGGCTGCTTCCAGGATCGTGAAGTCGCGCCCCTGCCGAGCCAGGAAGTAGCCGATCGCAAGACCGGCCTGGCCGCCGCCGACCACGATCACGTCACGGCGCCCGTTGGCGCTGCCTTCAGTCATTCGTTCGGATTCTTTCCTTGGCCGCTCGGGGGATGGAGAAGGGGACAACGATAGGCGCTGCCATGGGGCTTGACTCGCCGCGGACCCCGCGGCTCGACAGGTCCCGGTTGGCTCGCCGGTCACGGCGTGAGGCGCACGTGCCGGTTACCGGTTGGCGGTGGATCATGCCTGGCGGGACTCCCAGCGGAAGTAGCGCTTGGTGACGGCGGCCGCGATGGCCAGCCACGCGGCCAGCACCGCGAGCCACGGCAGCGCCTCGGCCGTGCTGGACGCGAAGCCAAGCTCCGGGCCGCCGAGCTCGTGGCCGAGCCAGCCGGTCCGGAGCACCTCGAGAAGGACTACGAGGTCGAGGCCACCTCCTCGCCCAGCGGAGTCACGCATGTGACGTTCACCCGTGCGGGTGTCTGAACTGCCTAGACCGAGAACCCAGGGCGCGGGTAAGAGACGTGCCGTACGCGGCGCGCTACCGCTTCGCGAAGAGGTCGCGCGTCCCACAGCGGACGACGGTGGAAGGCGTCTACTCCCTCCTCGCCAGTTCCAATTTATACCGCACACGGGCCCTTCATGAAGCCTCGGTTCGTGCCGCATAATCGCCCGCCGCACGCCAGAACCTACGGAAAAGGGAGAAGCGAAATGCGTGTGTTCTCGTCGACGAACCAGGCAGGAGCGTGGCTATGACCGAGCATGCGGTGGTGATCGCCGGAGGAGGTCCGACGGGGCTGATGCTGGCGGGCGAGTTGGCGCTGGCGGGGGTCGACGTCGCGATCGTCGAGCGGCGCGCGACCCAGGAGCTCGAGAGCCGGCGCGCGGGTGGTCTGTACTCACGCACCATCGAGGTTCTCGATCAGCGCGGGATCGCCGATCGCTTCCTCTCGGAGGGACAGGAGGCCCAGGTCACGGGCTTCGCCAGCACCCGCTTGGACATCAGCGACTTCCCGACCCGGCACAACTACGGGCTGGCGCTGTGGCAGAACCACATCGAGCGCATCCTGGCGGGCTGGGTCGCCGAGCTCGAGGTGCCGATCCACCGCGAACTCGATGTGACCGGCTTCGCGCAGGACGACACCGGCGTCGACGTCGAGCTGTCCGACGGCCGGTCGTTGCGGGCGAGATACCTCGTCGGCTGCGACGGGGCCCGCAGCCTGATCCGCAAGGCAGCCGGCATCGAGTTCCCCGGCTGGGATCCGACGACCAGCAGCCTGATCGCCGAGGTCGAGATGGCAGAGGAGCCGGAGTTGGGCATCCACACCGATGACAGGGGCACCCATGCCCTCGGCAAGTTGGAGTACGAGATCCGCGACGGCGAGGTGGTCTACAAGGACGGGGGGACGGTGGGGGTCATGCTGACCGAAGAGCACGTCGGGCAAGACGGTGAGCCCACCCTGCGCGATCTCAGCGAGGCGCTCATCTCCGTCTACGGGACCGACTACGGGGTCCACAGTCCCACCTCGATCTCGAGGTTCACCGACATGACCCGGCAGGCCGCGGCCTACCGCGACGGACGGGTGCTGCTGGCCGGCGACGCCGCACACGTGCATGCCCCGGACGGTGGGCAGGGCCTCAACACCGGGGTGCAGGATGCGGTGAATCTGGGATGGAAGCTGGCCCAGGTGGTCAACGGGACATCGCCGGAGAGCCTCCTCGATACCTACCACGCCGAGCGCCACCCGGTCGCTGCCCGCGTGCTGCGCATCACGATGGCGCAGGTCGCGCTTCGCCGCCCGGACGATCGCATCAAGGCCCTGGGCGACATCGTTTCCGAGCTCCTCGGCATGGACGAGCCTCGCACGCGGATCGCCGGAATGGTGTCCGGGCTGGACATCCATTACGACCTCGGCGAGGGACACCCGCTGCTCGGGCGCCGCATGCCCGATCTCGACCTGGTCACCGCCGACGGCCCGCTGCGGGTCTTCAGCCCTGCTGCACGATGCCCGGCCGGTGCTCCTCAACCTCGGTGAGCCCGGCGGCCTCGACATCACTCCATGGGCGGACCGGGTTCAGCTGATCGACGCCGAATACGGCGGTGAGTGGGAGCTCCCGGTACTCGGCGCGGTCACCGCTCCCACCGCCGTGTTGATCCGGCCCGACGGATACGTCGCGTGGGTGGGAGACGCCGGTCGACCCGGGGCTGCCTGACGCGCTGACCACCTGGTTCGGACCACCGACTGCGGCATAGACACGTCCTTGCTGCGGCCGGGCACTCTGGCCACGGGCGGTAGCTCGGTCGCCTCCTGGCGACTCGGCCGCCACCGGCATTGAAACACGAGGGCCACCCGGGGCCGCAGACGTCATCCGGATCCAGACACCCACAACAGCCCCAAGCGGGGCGGATGGAGGCCAACGTGGTCAGCAACACAACAGAACGAGCCAACGGGGTCGACCCGACGGGCGCCGACCGCAACGCGGACATCGTGCTGGGCGCGGCCGTGATCGCCATGGGTCTGCTGGCGGGGGGCTGATCTACGCCTTCTCCGTCGGCGTCATGCCGGGTCTGACCGCGGCCGACGACCGCACGCTTGTCGATGCGATGCAACAGATGGCCGACAACCCGGCCTTCCCGTTGACCTTCCTCGCTGCTCCGGCGCTCGCCGCCGTCGCCCTCTATCAGTCGCGTCGCTCCGGCTCGCCCAAGACCGCAGGCTGGATCGTCGCCGCCCTCGCCCTCTACACGGTGGCGGCCGTCGTCACCTTCGCGGTCCACATCCCGCTCAACGAGGACCTGAAGGATGCGGGTGACCCCGCCCGCATCGAGGACCTAGCCGCTGTGCGCGACGACTTCGCGACCCCGTGGGTCGCCTGGAACATTGTCCGGACGCTGGCATCGACGGCGGCCTTCTGCTCCCTCGCCTGGGCGCTCGCCTTGCGCGGACGCGCTCGAGTCGGGTGAGCTGGATCAGGACGACGCCGGCGAGCAGGAGCCCGACTCCCGCGAAACGCTTGGGCGGGAGCGGACGTCGTGCCAGCTGGACGAACTCGTGGCGATCCCTGCAAGCACAACCGTTTCGCGGAGGGTGAGCGACGGGACTCGAACCCGCGACCGCCTGGACCACAACCAGGGGCCCCCAGCGCGGGTAGGGCCGGATTCCGCTCTCTAAAGCGGAATCCGTTCCCTCAGTTCAGCTCAGTTTCGCTCAAATTGGTAGCTCAATTGGTAGCTCAGTAAATGCGGGTCCCGACTTCTCCCATCGTCGGGGGTTTTCCCGACAACCACGTCGAGGAGGAGCACTCCGCATCTGGGCTCGTGCGCCTCGTCCGACGCGAGAGGGCCCGCGAGCAGGCGACCGCTTCTACTTCTTTGCTCAAGCAGAGGGTCCGTTCGCGGGTCGCTCCTCAGGAGACGCGCTTTCCCACTCGACCGACCGTTGGCCCAGCTCGCGGTCGTGCCGGTCGCGGTAGGCGCAGCCGCAGTCGTCGAGATCGCGGGCGATGGCGTAGTCGTAGTTGCCGTAGATGGTCGGGATGCCGCGCTCCTCGATCAGCGCGCAGACCTCGTTCGGGTGCGGGCCGTAGCCGACCAGGTCGCCGCCGCAGTAGACCGCGTCGACGTCGGTCGACTCGACCGCCTCGAGCACCGCCTCGAGCGCCGGCAGGTTGGCGTGGATGTCGGTGATGACCGCGACCCGCTCCACCGTCGGCTCGCAGTGTAAGCATTGACAAACATCATTTCAATCGATATACGTAGATCGATGGCCGTCGATCTGGAGCTCGCGCCCAAGCAGAAGCGGCCCGCCGGCCAGCCCTGCTGCGAGCCGGTCGTCTACCCCGACGTCGAGCGCGAGCAGGCCGAGCGCATGGCCGCCATCGCCAAGGCGCTCGGCGACCCGATCCGGCTCCAGCTCGTCGACGTGCTCCGCAAGCACGCCGGCAAGGTCTGCGTCTGCGAGCTGGTGCCGTTGTTCGACCTCTCCCAGCCGACCGTCTCGCACCACCTCAAGGTGCTGCGCGACGCCGGCCTCGTCGACAGCGAGCGCCGCGGGCTGTGGGCCTACTACTACGTCATCCCCGACGCCCTGGAGGACCTGGCCGCATGGCTGAGCTGACCGACACCGACATCCGCGAGCGCGTCCGCGAGCGCTACGCCGCCGCCGCGACGGCCGTGGCCGAGAGCACCGCTTCGGGCTGCTGCGGAGCACCGGCCGCCATCGCCGGCTGCGGGCCGGACATCACTTCGACCGACAAGCACGGCAACGAGGTCTTCGGCGCAACCCTCTACGACGACGCCGGCGACCCCGCCCTGAAGCCAGCCGTCGACGCCTCGCTCGGCTGCGGCGTCCCCACGGCGGTCGCCGACCTGCACGAGGGCGAAACGGTGCTCGACCTCGGCTCCGGCGCCGGCGCCGACGTGCTGATCTCGGCGCGGCGCGTCGGCCCGTCCGGCAGGGCGATCGGGCTCGACATGACCGACGAGATGCTCGAGCTCGCCCGCGCGAACGCGCGCGAAGCGGGCGTCGAGAACGTCGACTTCGTCAAGGGCTACCTCGAGGACATACCGCTCGCCGACGCCACGGTCGACGTCGTCATCTCGAACTGCGTCATCAACCTCGCCGCCGACAAGCGCAAGGTGCTCGCCGAGGCAGCCCGGGTCCTACGGCCGGGTGGGCGCTTCGCCGTATCGGACGTGATCGCCGACCCCGACATGGACGAGGCCACCCGCACCGACATGGAGCAGTGGACCGGCTGCGTCGCCGGCGCGCTCACCCGCGCCGAGTTCGCCCAGGCGCTCGCCGACGCGGGTCTCAGCGACATCGAGCTGCGCGAGACCCACCGCGTCCACGAGCACGCCACCTCCGCCATCATCCGCGCCCGCAAGCCCGAGGACAGCTGACCGGCGCTGACTCGATGACGCCGTCGCGCGGGGCCAGGGCGGCCTACCCGCTGCTACTCGCGCTCGGCGCGCTCGACGCCACCGGGTACAGCGTGATCGTCCCGGTCGCCCCCGCGATCGCGGACGCCACCGACGCCGGCCCCGCAACCATCGGGCTGCTCGTAGCCTCGTTCCCGGCCGGCATGGTCGTGGGGTTCGCCCTGGCCGGCTCGGTCGTCCGTCGCCGCGGCGCCAGGGCCCTCCTCGTCGGCTCCCTCGCTCTGGTCGCGTTCGGGGCGCTCGGCTTCGTGCTCGGCGACTCGCTGGCGATCTACTTCGCCGCTCGTCTCCTGATGGGCCTCGGGTCCGGCGGGATTTGGATCGGAGTCACCTTCGACACGCTCGAACGCTGGCCGGGCCAGGAATACCTGTGCATGAGCCGCATCTTCGCCGCCTACTCGGTCGGCGGGCTGATCGGACCGACGCTCGGCGCCTTCGGCGGCATCCGCGGGCCCTTCCTCGCCTACCTCGCGCTCCTGCTGGCGGCACTACCGCTCGTGCTCCTAGTCGGCGAGCCGCAAACACGGCGCGAGTTCGCGGCCGATCGCGCCGTGCTGCGAACGCGAGGCTTCCGGGTCGCCTCGGCCGCCATCCTCTTCGCCGTCCTCGCCCTCGGCGTGCTCGAGGGCGTCCTCCCGCTGCACTTCGCCGAGCGCCTCAGCCAAGCGCAGATCGGAGGCCTCTACGTCGGCGCCTCCCTGATCGTCGCCGTCAGCGCGGCCGCGGCCGGCGGCATGCGGCCGCGGCCGCTCGTCTTCACCGCGGTGCTCCTCGCGGTCGCCGGCACCTCCCTCGCCGGCATGGCGGCAGACGTCCCACTCTGGCTGCTCGCCCTCGCCCTGGCCGCGGTCGGCATCGGCATCGCCAACACCGGATCGCTCGGGCTGCTCGTCGAGGCCGTCCCCGTCCAGCGCATCGTCACCGCCATGGTCGTCTGGTCACAGATCGGCATCGTCGGCTACCTGCTCGGCCCGCTCGCCGGCGGCATCGTCGCCGACAGCCTCGGCTACGCATTCGTCGGGACCGTCTCAGCGGCCGCCGGCCTGCTCGTGGTGGCCCTGCTTCGCACCCCCCGCTCGCCGCTCACCCGCCCGCCCCAAACCGCCGCAACAGGCAACTGACCCCCCGGCGGCGCGCGCGATTCGCAGTCCACATCAAGGAGTGCCGGCACTCTCGAGGACAGGGCGTCGCAGGCCGGGCTGCCCCAGGCGAACTCCACCCCCACGACCGTATCGGAGCGCAACTCGAAGCGAGTGCTCCTGCCCGATGGACGCAGGCGTCCCGTCTGCGGCGCCACTGCCTCCCGGACGATTTCGAGGAGCCAGAGCCGCCGGTCGACTCGCGCTTGCTTTTGGCCGGGCAGGCAGTGGTCCCCGCTTCCCGGCCGGCTCCGTCCGCAGGTCCTCCCGGCGGGCCGTCTGTGCGCCGGCGCAGACGCTCGCGTCCTCGCTCTACGCCGCAGGCAGCGGCTTCACTGAGGGGAGCCGGCTCGTCCAGAAAGGCGGTCGGCGAGTCGCCGTCGGACTCAGGTGAGCGCCTGGCAGATGCTGGGCAGGCGGTCGTCGGACAGTCGATAGTAGACCCAGGTCGCCCGCTTCTCGCGCTCCAGCACACCGGCCTCGTAAAGGACCTTGAGGTGGTGACTGACCGTCGGCTGGGCGAGTCCAAGCGGTTCGACGAGGTCGCATGCGCAGGCCTCACCGTCGGGGCGCGAACGTAGGAAGCTCAGCACCTGGAGCCGGGCGGGGTCGGCGACGGCCTTCAGGGTCCGGCTGAGGCGCTCGGCCTCGTCGCGGTCGAGCGGGCCGCCCCGCGAGAGGGGCGGGCAACAGTCGTCGGACCAGTTCGAGGGGTCTGCCGTTCGGGGCTCAGTGGCAGCTTGTGTCGACATCGTCTCCATCAATATAGACGACGATCGATATTTTCGCTACGGTATCCCGGCAAGGTATTGATGACTGTACGTGCTGCGCGCGGGCGATCCGCTCGGCGAGCGCCTCGCCGAGGTTGCCGAGGAGCAGGGGATCATGCTGATGCTCTGCGACCGGTGCGCGATCGAGCGCTCGCTCGCGGAGGGGGAGCCGGGCGA
Source organism: uncultured Thermoleophilaceae bacterium (assembly GCA_963812915.1). GTDB lineage: Bacteria > Actinomycetota > Thermoleophilia > Solirubrobacterales > Thermoleophilaceae > JACVRW01. The sequence continues at coordinate 386,842 of CAWEXB010000008.1, forward strand.
CTGCCGCCCCAGCGGCACTGTCGCGGGCGTGCGGGTCGGCTGCTTTCCGGACCTCTACGGGGCGCTGTCGGGAAACCCGCCGAACCAAGTGATCACGCTGTAGCTGCGAAGCGCAAGGCGGTCTCAGGGCTCGGTCGAGCCCGCTAAGCGACCGGCTCGCTGCCGGCCACCGAGGCGCGCTGGATGTTGGTGGGCTCGGCGCAGCAGAACCATGCCTCGGTGAGCCGCGGGCGCGGCTCGACGTCGCCGAGGTCGGCGGGGTCGGTTGAATGTCCCGCGGCATCGGCTACCGCCCGATACAGGGTCCGAAACGTCGACACGCCGTCGACCTCCGCCGCGACGTCGGCCTCGACGATTTCGGCGAGCTCGGCATGGAGGCGATCCAGCTGCGGATCTCCGGCTTGCCAGTCATACGTGAGGCGGTCGCGATCGTAGTCCTGCAGGTGCGGTGTGATCTCGGGGCGATCGAGCAGCAGCGAGCCCTTGGGCACGAGCAGACGGATCGTGTACTGGATCGGATCCACGTTGCCCACCATCTCGTTGGCAATCACGAAATCGAGGATCTCGAGGATGTCCTGCGGTGTCGCCCAGGGCGTGAACGGCAACCACGACGGGCGGATCTCGATCCCATGCTCGCGCAGCAGGGCCACCGCCTGGGCGGCCTCGTCGGCGGTGTGACCCTTGTCGAGATAGGTGAGGATCTCGGCGTTGAGCGACTCGAACGCCGAGATCACGAAGAGGCACCCAGATTCGCTGAGCTCGGGCCAGACCTGACGATGCTCGAGGATGTGCTCGACCTTGGTCGTGCAGTCGAAGGTGACCTCGGGAAAGTGGCGGTGAAGCTCGCGCGCCACTTGCCGGGAATGCTTGACGCCGTTTAGGAAGTCCGGGTCGCCGAAGGTGATATGGCGCGCCCCCGCCGCCACCAACTGGGCGATATCCGCCATCACCACGGAGCTCCCGACGATCCGGATCCGGCCGTCGTAGGCGACGGGCACCGGGCAGTGCCGGCACTTGTGCACGCAGCCGTGGCTGGCCTCGACGTACCCCGCGAGCTGCTGCTCGCCATCGCGCTCCAACCGCGCGTAGCGCTTGAGGGGCGGCAGCTGCCCTCGGCTCGGGGTGTGAAACTCGTGGCGCCCCAGGTCGATCGAGCTGGTCGCCGGTCGCAGCGCCGACGAGTCGCCGAGCGCCTCGACCCACTCCACCAGCTCCGACTCGTACTCGCCGGCGATCAGCCGGTCGACCAGCCCACCGATCGTCGGGTCGTCACTGACCGCGGCGTAGAGACCGTAGAAACAGATCGGCAACCGCGGCCGGATCGCTCGAATCTGCTCGCCGGCGCCAATCGCCAGTCGCATCGCGGTGTGCATCGGAACGGAGACGCCGACGGCCTCGGCCCAGCCGAGCTTGTCTCGATCGAGCTGCTCGACGGAGAGATCGATGCACCGAACGCGATGCCCGGCGGCCTCCAGGGCGGCCGCCGGCGAGGCCAGGTGCAACGGCTGATGACCAAGCTCGTAGGTGGAGATCAGCAGGACCCGCACAGCGCCAGGATAGCCTTCGCTTCGCTTCACTCCGACGGCTCGCCGATCACGATCTCGAGCCGGCCGTGGGCGGTGCGCAGCGTCCGCTCGACCCGCGCGGGCGTCTCGCCCCGGGCAAACAGGAAGCCGAGATAGCGATCGCCCTCCGGCAGGGGACGGACGGGACGGTCGCGGCCGATCGAGATCTCGAGCCCACCGATGCCCGCCACGGCGCGTGCCTCGTCCTGGCCGCGCACCTCCTTCAGCACGCCCGCCTTCGGGATCGGGAGCATCATCACCCCGGAGGCGGCGACCTCGCGGCCCAGGTCGTCGAGCGGCAGCCCGAGGGCGTGGCGCAGGATGAGCTCCTCGAGGCTAACGCCCACCCCGAAGCGCAGCGAGCGCGAGCACAGCCCGCCGACAGAGCGCGCGGCGAGCTCGAGCATCCACACGCGCTCGTCATCGATGCGCAGCTCGGCGTGGACGGGGCCCTCGCGCAGCCCGAGCGCCGCGCAGGCATCCGCGGTCGTGCGGGTCACGGCCGCGACGATCTCGACCGGCAGCCGCGACGGCGTCGTGAAGATCGTCTCCTCGAAGTAGGGGCCCTCGAGCGGGTCCGGCTTGTCGAAGACCGCCAGCGGCTCGAGCGAGCCGGCGCGCAGCAGACCCTCAACTGCCACCTCGCCGCCGGGCACGTAGCGCTCGATCAGGAGCGGCCCCTCCGGGTCCTCCCCGGCCTCGGCGAGGATCGCGCGAACCCGCGCCGCCGCCGCCGCCGCGGCCTCCGGATCGTCCGCCCGGATCACGCCGCGGCTCGCCGACAGCGAGAGCGGCTTTACGACGCAGGGAAGCCCGACGGCGGCGGCGAGCGCCGCCGGGTCGTCGCTCGGGCCGACCGTACGATGCTCGGGCTGCGGCACTCCGGCGGCGGCGAACGCGCGCCGCATCGCGGCCTTGTCGCGCGTCGCGGCCGCGGCCTCCGGCGGGTTGCCGGAAAGCCCCAGCCGCTCGGCCGCGAGCGCGGCCACGCGCACCCCCTGGTCGTCGACGGCCACCACCGCGTCGAGCGGCCTCTCCTCCGCCAGAGCCGCGATCGCTTCCGCCGCCGCCTCCGGCCGGCGACAGGTCGAGCGTCAACTGGCTGTCGCCCATCGAAACGAGCCGCCGCTCGGACGCCACCACGACCTCGGCGCCGAGCGCCCGAGCGGCGGCGAGGAAGTCGGCCGCCCGGTAGCCGGCCGTCGGCAGCAGGAGGAGCAAGCGAGCCACGCCGGTATCGTAGGCCCGGGCCGATGAGCGCCGACGATCACACCTCCCGCGAGTCGATGCTGGGCATCACCGACGCCGCCTACGACAAGGTCATGGGCTTCCTGCTCCGGGAGGCGGAGCCCGAGCGCCAGGCGATGTGGCTCGAGGTGACCGGCACCGCCGCCAACCAGTGGACCTGCAGCCTCGCGCTCAAGCCGCTCGACGCGGCGGCGCCCTACGACGCCGTCGTCCGCCACCGCGACCTCGCGATCGTGGTCCCCGAGCGCGACTTCGACAAGGTCCGCGGCGCGACGATCGACTGGCTGGACGACCCGTTCGGCGCCCACGGCCTGCGCGTCGACAACCCCAACACGCCGAGCCCGGCGATCGACGCGCCACCGCCCGCCGACCTGAGCGGCGACGTAGCCCAGCGCGTGATCCAGGTGCTCGAGCAGCAGGTGAACCCCTCGATCGCCGCGCACGGCGGCCGCGCCGAGCTCGTGGCGGTCGAGCAGGGAACCGCCTACCTCAGGCTGGGCGGCGGCTGTCAGGGCTGCGCGATGGCCACCGTCACGCTCAGCCAGGGGATCGAGGCGGCCATCATCCAGGCCGTGCCGGAGATCACCAGCGTGGTGGACGTGACCGACCACCAAAGCGGCACAAACCCCTACTTCGAGGCCGCGAAGAAGTAGGCGCGACCAACGCCCCCGCGCGGACCATCCGCCCGCGCATGGACCTGCGCCAGGAGCGGGTCTCGATCGAGACCGACCGCTACCACATCGAGGGCGCGCTCACGCCGCCGAGCGAGGGCCCCCGTCTGCGGCATCGCCGTCAGCTCGGAAGGCGTAGGAGAGCAGCCCCCGCGTCGTCGGCGCGGCTCTTGTCGTCCAGGTAGCGCATCGTCGTATTGACGTCGGCGCGGCCCATCCACGCCTCGACCGGGACGATCGAGCCGTAGCTGATCGCGAGCGAGCCGAAGCTGTGGCACAGGTCGTGGAAGCGCAGCACGCGCAGCTCGGCGCGCTTCAGCGCGGCTACGTAGCGGCGGCGCAGCGCCGACGAGTCCATTTAGCCGCCCTCCAAGCGTGGAAAACGAGATCCGCCGGCGGCGTGTAGCGCTCGCGCCCCGCCAGGCTTCGTCAGGGCCGTGACCTGCTCGACCATCGGAACCGTGCACGCGCGGCCGGACTTCGGCCGCGACAGCTCGCCCTGGCCGCAGGACTCGACCACGCGGAACGCCTCCTGGTCGAGGGCGGCCGCGCGCCAGCGCAGGGCGAGCAGCTCGCCGCGGCGGCCCAGGCCGAAGAACGCGATGGTGTTTTAGAGCGCCGGTCCTGTCGAGCTCGCCGCGTCGGCGAGCTGGATGACCTCGTCGGGCGAGAGCAGTCAAAGCGCCCGTGGTCGTAGACGGTCTTGAGCTCCTTGACTCGGGCGGCTGGCTCGTCGATTAGACCGTGCTGCTCGCGGGCGCGCTCGAGGACGCCGTGGAGGATCAGGAGGTCCTCGCGGCCCCCCACCCGGCTTGGCGCACCTCTGCGGGGGTCAACGGAGTAGCAGTAGGCGTAGAGATCCCGATCACGGTCAGCTCCCCGCGTCTTCGGCGCCAGAACCCGTGCATCGCCGCCATAGCGGCTCTCATGTCGCCCCCGTCACGGTCGGCCCTCCAAATAGCGCGCGGCTGCCTTCAGGTCCTCGAGGTCGTGGGGACGCTCTCACGAGGTGAACTCCGTCACCGCGTAGACGGGCTTGGGGACGATGATTTGTGTCGTTGGCCCTCCCGGTCGACCGCAGTGGATCAGGTACGGCCAGTGTCGCCCCAGGTCGAGGATGGCGAGCACCGTTTGCCCACCGATCGGATCGGGCTTGCCGACCTCGGCCTCAACGTCGACGCCGTCGCGACGGAACGACAGCTCGAAGATCCGCCGCTCCTGCGGCGAGTGGCCCGTCTCCGCGAGGGCCGCCTGCCGGATCCCCGCGTAGACATCTTCTGCGCTCGCCTCGAGCGGGTCCAGTTCGGGGATGAAGAAGGTGGTCAAGGCCGTCTCCGATCGCGTCGCCGAGCCGGATAGCGCTTGCGCTCCTCGGCGGTCATCTGCCTGATCACGAGTGACCCGTCGACGACCTGACCGCGGATGTGCTCGAGCTTCTGCTGGCGCCGCTCGCGCTGCCGCTGCTGAATGCTCGTCATCGGTTCCGGCGCCCCGCGTCTAGATCCCGCGCCAGCGCACGTCGTCGCTCAACGCTCGGGCCATCTGGCTCAGCGCCCTCCTCTTTCGCAGCGCGGCCATCTCGTCGTCTTGGCCCACGGACCCACGGTGTTCGGCGTCCTGAAGTCCTTCCAGGGCGGCTTTGAGAGGCGCGAGCCGCCTCTCCAGGCCTTCGATACGCGGTGTGGAGCCGCCGACATCGGCCGACTGGAAGAGGCGCAATCGGATCAGGCCCCGGGCGTTCTTGTCCTGCGCACGACGCAGCGGAGCCGCGATCACTAGATCCCTCCTCAACCTCTTTCGGGCGACCGACGCGACAGGTAGAGGAAGCAGACCTGAGGTGCGGTCCGGACCGGGGACGCCGCGCGCGACGCATAACCAGCCCGGGACTCCAGCAAGCCTACTCGTCAGGGAACACGACGGCGCGGGCTTCGCTGGCGCGGGTGTCAGCGCGCCGGCGCTCGCGAGCACGGCACGCCACCAGCCGCCCCCACGGCCTTCCTCATCGCAGCGCCAAGTGGGGTTCTCATGGTGGGGCTGATTTGTCGTGGGGCTCCCTCTGGCCCTCTGCCCAGCCGCGTGAGCGCCGAAAAGGCAACGGGCGGTGAGGTAACACGCCGCTTTGCGTCAACGTCAGCGCTGAAGTGCGCATGCCTCCGCCGAGGGCTTTCAGGGCCGTCCGGGGCGCCGCCGTCGCAGGAACAGCACCAGATCGTCAAAAGCACACTGGTGCGACGCCGCTCAACCCACACGAACCTTCGCTCAGAGCTCTAGCCCGAGGCGAAGCGGAGGGGCCGCCTCGGACATCGCTCGTTCGGTCTTCACTCCAGGACTGGAAGGGTGTAGCGAAACGGCTCGCGACAGTCCGCGCTCCGGGGGAGGGCCGCCGATCCCCGAGTGGTAGTGTGCTTGAAGGCTGATCGTTCGTTAGGTCTCACTCTCTCTCTTCCTCTCGCGCGACCCCCACTAGAGGGACCAGCAAGGTTGAGGACGATGACGAGCAATGAGCGACACCGTGCCGCCGAAGGGGCAGCGCGACGGCGAGGTGGACTGCACCGCGCCGGTGGCGACCGCCGGGTTGGGCAGGCCGTCAAGGTACGCCACGACTTGGCTTCGCGCGGAGTTGGCCGTGCCTGGTTAAACGGCCGCGAGCTCGGCGGTACAGATCCTCGCTACAGGCACCTCGAGGCTTCGCACGACTAGGCCAGCCGCCTACGCCGCGAGGGGAACGGCGACGAGCGGCCGACCGTGGACGACCGCAGCGATCGGGCGAGGCGCGTGATGAACCGGGCGGCGTGGTCGGACGATCCGGCAGCGACCGAGGAGGTGAGCAGCGTGAACGAGGTCCCCGAGACTCCGCCAACATCGTTCGTGATCGTCGAGCTAGCGAGGCCGCCGCGCCAGGCGTTCCGCTTCGCGGAGCAGGCGGACGCGCTGCGTCTTGCCGAGCGGCTGCGCCGAGCGGACCCGGACGCCGCCGTCCGGACGGAAACGCCCGAGGAGGCGCGCGCTGTACTGCTCGACCTGGCGTTCGTCCCCGAGGACGCCATCGGCCCGCTGATCATCATGGCAGTCGCGGCATCTCGACCGCGAGACCGTCGAGGGCCACTTCCGAGCGGTGGGCGGCGCATGACGCCGAGAACGGCCACACGCGATCGAGGAGCCGGCATCACGGCGCCCCGTCGCGTCCGTGGGCGAGCGGGAGCGGCGCCGGCGCGTCAGCCCGGCCGGGCGAGACCGACGAAAGGAGCCCCATGACGAACATCATCTGCGTTCTCTACGACGACCCCGTCAGCGGGTATCCGCCGTCCTATGCGCGCGACTCCGTGCCCACGATCGAGCAGTACCACGGCGGCCAGAACACACCGTCTCCTGAGGCACATCGACTTCACGCCGGGGGAGCTGCTGGGCTGCGTGTCGGGCGAGCTCGGGTTGCGCGAGTTCGTCGAGGGACGCGGGCACAAGCTGATCGTCACCTCCGACAAGGAGGGGCCCGACTCGGTGCTGGATCGCGAGCTTCCTGAGGCCGAGATCGTGATCTCGCAGCCCTTCTGGCCCGCCTACCTGACCGCGGAGCGGATCGCAAAGGCGCCCAAGCTCAAGCTGGCGGTGACGGCGGGGATCGGCTCCGACCACGTCGACATCGACGCGGCGATCGAGAACGGCATCACCGTGGCGGAGGTGACCTTCTCGAACAGCATCAGCGTCTCCGAGCACGTGGTGATGATGATCCTCGCGCTCGTGCGCAACTACATCCCGTCGTACCAGTGGGTGATCGACGGGGGCTGGAACATCGCCGACTGCGTGTCGCGGTCCTATGACCTGGAGGGCATGGAGGTCGGGACCGTGGGGGCGGGGCGGATCGGCTCCGCGGTGCTGCGGCGGCTCAAGCCCTTCGAGGTGGGGCTGCACTACACCGATCGTCACCGCCTCCCCGAGCAGGTGGAGCGAGAGCTCGGCCTCACCTACCACGAGAGCACCCAGGACATGGTGCCCGAGTGCGACGTGGTCACGATCAACGCGCCGCTGCACCCGGAGACGGAGGGGCTCTTCGACGACGAGCTCCTCGCCACAATGCGCCGCGGCACATACCTCATCAACACCGCGCGCGGCAAGATCTGCGACCGCGACGCGATCGTGCGGGCGCTCGAGTCGGGCCAACTCGCCGGCTACGCCGGCGATGTCTGGTACCCCCAGCCCGCTCCGAAGGATCATCCCTGGCGGACCATGCCCCACCACGGCATGACCCCACACACCTCGGGCACCAGCCTGTCGGCCCAGGCCCGCTACGCCGCCGGCACCCGCGAGATCCTCGAGTGCTGGTTCGACGACCGCCCGATCCCGGACGAGTACCTGATCGTCGACGGCGGCAAGCTGGCCGGCACCGGCGCCCACTCCTACAGCGCCAAGGGGTGACCCGGCGGCCGAGCGGCGGCGACGGCCGCGCGGCTGATGTGACCCGCAGCGAACGTGCCTGCAATGCGGATGACGTCGAGGCCGCCGCCTGGCGAAGGCAGTGCTCGGCCACGGCGGCGGGTGAATGATGAAATGAGCTCGTCAGCCACGGACCCGCTCCGATCGCAGCTTGGCCGTGTAGCGCACGACCTCCTCCTGATCCTGAGCGTCGAGTTCGCCCATCGCGCGCATAGCAGCGGTCATGCGCTCGCGCTGGCGGCCTGAGCCTCTGCCTGCTCCGCATATCCGGCCATGGTCATCAGCTCGCCGTGGTCCAGTCCTGGACGCCGAGCAGCTGATGGTCCCCCGGGCTCGAAGGCCTCCAGCAGCCGCTCCCCGACCTCAGCGCGCCCAATTCCTGGAGGATGTCCCGACCGCTGTAGATTTTCGGCGGCGGTCCTGAGCGGGTGAGTGCGTCAGGCGGCGCGAGCAGCGGCGGCCTCCTCGGTCGGGGGTGGGGTTAGCTCGCGACGGAGCGCGGCGGTGAGCTCGGGCAGGTCGCGGTGGCCCTCGACGCGCCGGAAGCCCTTCTGGGCTTCGGCGAGGCCGGCGGCGGTCCACCGCAGGCATGGTGTTCACGGCGTTGATCTGGGCCGCGCTGCGCTTCGGCCCGACGCGGTGGAGCTGGCCGAGTCGCGTGCGCGCATCGCCGCGGCGCGGGAGTCCTCGCGAGTAGCGGCCGCCGCGCTGCCCACGAGCTCGCCGCTGAAGGTCGTTCAGCGGCGGCTGCATCAACGGGGACGTGGAGCGCCTGCCCGCCGATACGGAGCGCCGTCTCGAGGAACTCGAGCGCGCCGGCATCGACGGCTTCGACCGTTCGCTAATCCCGCGCGTCGAGAGGCTCTAGCTCTGCTTGGGACGGCCCGGACCAGCGCTTAAGACGCGCCGGGCTCGAGCGTCGTTCGATCGCCGCTGGCCCGGACCTCAACTTTCCGAGGTTTCGCCGCCTCGGAGACTGCGAGGGTGAGCGTCAGCACGCCACCCTCGTAGCTCGCCCCGATGCTGTCGGTGTCAATAGTGGCGCCAAGCGAGAGCTGTCGGCTGAAAATGCCCTGGGGTCGCTCGCTAACGAGCAGCTCATCGCCCTCCCTAAACTCGAAGTGCCGCTCCGCCCTCACCGTCAAAGCGTTTCTCTCAACCGTCACGTCGATCGAGCTGGGATCGGCGCCCGGCAGGTCGAGGTGGACGATGAACTCGTCACCACGGCGATAGGCGTCCATCGGGCAGCTGCGCGGGCTTCTTCCTCCGGAGACGATCTGCTGGGTCAGCTGGTCAAGCTCTCGAAAGGGATCAAAATAGAGCGTCATCTCTGCCTCTCTCGCTCCGGGGTCTTCGGCTGTGACCTACGGGGAAGATACCCCGCTTCGGCGGCTCTCAGGCGCGATGTCGCTCGAGACGATGGACGGACGGAGGGGTGAGAGCAGTGGTCTTAAAGCCGGGAGACCGTGTCAAGGATGCTTCTATGAAGTCAAGGGGACGTCGGCGAGGCGTTTGAAGAGGTCGCGGGAGATGTGGCGCTTGAGGGCGCGGAGAGCTTCGCGTTTGGTCTTGCCTTCGCGGATGCGGCGGTCGAGGTAGGCGCGGGTCTCGGGCTGGTGCTTGGCGCGGATGATGGCGATGGTGTGGATGGCGTTGTTGACCTGGCGGTCGCCGCCGCGGTTGAGTCGGTGTCGGACGGTCTTGCCCGAGGAGGCCGGCAGCGGGGCGGTTCCGTTGCAGCGGGCGAAGGCTGCCTCGTGCTTGAAGCGGGCGGGGTCGCTGGCGAGCAGCTTGGCGGCAGAGATCGGCCCGATCCCGGGCTCGTCGAGCAGCGTGGCGTCGGTCGAGCGGACGATCTCGGCGAGTTCGCGCTCGTAGCGTTGGGCGGCCGTGGCGAGTGCGCGTGAGCGGGCGGCGAGGTCGCGCATGACGCCGAACACGGCGCGTTCCTCGATGTCGGCGCCGGGCCGTGAGCGCATCGAGAGCAGGCGCCGCTCGAGCTGTTTGCCGGTGCCGTCACCGACGCGCTCGCGCAGCGCGACCGGGGCGGTCACGTTGAGCGCTTGGAGCTGGTTGAGCAGCCGGGTCCGTTCAGCGATGGTGGATCGCCGGACGGGGAGCAGCGCTCTTAGCGCTGCCAGGATCCCGCGCCGGCGCGGGGTCGAGACCTTCTCGCCTGCGAGCACGTGCTTGGCGGCCGCGAGCGCGTCGATGCGGTCCGACTTGCCCGTGCGGCGCTCTGTGCGCCGGGGACGTTCCACCTCGACGACGGTATGCCCGGTGCGCTGAAGGTGCTGGCACAGACCGGCGCCCCAGCTGCCGGCTCCCTCGATGCCGAACACAAGCCCATCCGCGTCGCCGTGGCTTTGGGACCACTGCTCAAGCTCGGCGTATCCGGCGGCGTTCGCCGCGAAGCCCAAGTCGCCCAGGACCTGGCCGAGCCCGTCGACGGCCACCGCGTAGTGGCTCTGCTTGTGGGTGTCGACCCCGACTGCGATCATCGCTGCCTCCTCGCCATCTGAGACGATCTGGGTGGTGTGGAGGCCGCCGGACAGAGCTGTGTCGAGTGATGTCCAGGCTTCTATGAAGTCACGGCGGCATCCGTGGACGACGGCGGGAGACAGATCCTTGACAGGGCACTGATCGGCCAGCCGGTCGGTGAGTCATCCCGCCGCCGCCCACACCCTCAAAGAGGTCTCGGACGCCACCGCCGCGGCAGCCACTGCGCTCCGCCCTCACGGGCTCCGCTCCGCGGCCGCCGCCCTGCCGAACCACACAGCACGACAGGCCGCGCGAAACTACACAGCCGGTCCGAGGCGCCGTCGAGTCCGAGTCAACCGAGCCCCCAGCACACGGGGCTATCGAAGAGGTCGTGCGTGAGGAGCCCACGCCGCGCTACCGGATTCGCCAGGGATGACGGACGGGAGAGCATCGACACGCCGGCTGCAGGCGCCCTGTGAAGGCCGGGACGCGCGCAACACGGCGTAGGGCTCCGGCCCCCCGGGACGGCATCAGCTCACGTGATGGATGGGCCAAACACCCCGGCGCGCGTCGGCGCAGTGATTGAACACCCCCGCTCCGTTCCGGATTCCGCAACGGGACGACACGCGAGAAGCACAGCGCAGGTGGCGGGCGCAAGAGCCGACTAGACGGCGTAGAGAAACGTGTAGGCCGCCGGCATGCCCGCCTGAGTCCACTGCGCCAGGCAACACCGGCAGGCGCCGGCCTTCTCATCTGGAACGTCAATCGTCTTGGGTGGCCGGCCCTCCACGGCATCGACCTCGACCGTCTTTCCTTGCATAGGCCCGTCCTCCAGGAGGGTCAAGCGAAACGGCTAGCGAAACTCCGCACGCTACTCCGACCGCCCCACAGCTTCGAGTGCTTCGCCGCGAGTGGGGAAGAACTCCATACGCACGACCTTGGCGTCCCGGATCGTCCAGACCTGGGCGTAGGAGTTCCACTCCAGCTCGATCCCGCTCGTCCGCCCTCGCATCCGCTGGCTCTGAACGACGACGACATGCTCGCCAGCGTCGATGAACTCGTCGTACTCGAAACTCGTCGTCTCCCACGCCGATAGCCACAGGCGCCAGAAGGTCCGGACACCGCCGTGGCCGACGTACACGGGATCGAAGCCAAGCTCGGCCACCCCCAGGACATGCCATTCGATCTCCGGATCGTAAGCCGCGAAGACAGCCGTGAAATCGCCGCGCTCGTGTGCCTCGTAAACCCTGCGCACCAGCTCCACGTCCTCCTGCGACATCGATTGCCGAGTATCCCGCAAGCGACGCGCCGCGGCGACGCCGCGAGCGGTACGGCTCGCGGCGTAGGCCACTCCTCAACGAAAGACTGGCCCCGCAGGAATCCCGTGCGCCTCTGAGTCCTGTTGCCTCGGCGCGTTGCTCGCGATTCGGCTGTCTTTGCTCTCTGGGGGCCGGGGTTGATGGCCGCAGGGCCAGTTCCACAAGCTTACTCCTCTCCGGGCGAAAAAACGAAGGAGTTTCGCTAATGGTTTCGCCGGACCCTCCTAGCCCCCGGCGGACACCCCACTTGACCGACGCGCGCCAGAAAGTTGGCCGCTCGGCGTTTCCCGTTCCCCCCTCGCGGCTTAGGCGGCTTGCTTAGTCGTGTGAAGCCTCAAGGTGCATGTAGACCCTCCGCACCGACACTTCCGCTCCGCGCTTATGCGAGCGTCTCGGCCGGCACCGAGTTGGCCCCGCATTGGACTGCCATGAAGGAGGGCCTCCGTTGGTGACAGGCTCGGTCGTCGTCACCAACCGAGGAGCACCAAGGAGGCCCGCTTCACATGTTGCACGCTGGATTGGATCTCAGTCGGCGCAAGCTCGATGTCTGCCTGCTCTCCGAGCAAGGGGAGCATGTCGACCAGCTCGCCGTCCCGCCTGACGCCGACTCGCTGCGAACCCTCGCGAGGCGAATCGACGGGGTTCACGGCCAGCACGTCTGCGCGGTCGTCGAGTCGATGACCGGCGCCCGACTCGTCCACGACACGCTCGAGCAGGAGGGCTGGTCGGTCGAGATCGCCGACGCCCAGAGGGTCAAGGGGCTGGCGCCGCTGGCCTGCAAGACCGACAAGATCGACTCGATGGTGCTGGCGATGCTCTCGCACCGCGACCTGGTGCCGGCGATCTGGCTGCCCGATCCGTGGGTGCGCGAGGAGCGCGAGCTGGCTCGCTTTCGGATGCACCTCGTCAAGCACAAGTCGGCGCTCAAGAACCGCGTCCACTCGACCCTGATCAACTTCGGCCGCCCGTGTCCGGTCACCGACCTGTTCGGGGCCGCGGGCCGCCGGCTGCTGGAGCGGCTCGACGTCCCCGAACCCTGGCGCGGAAACATGACCGCATCGGTCCAGCTGATCGACGACCTCGAGCGCCAGATCGCGGAGATCAACCGCCGGCTCAAGCAAGGCCACGCCGACCATCCCTACGTGCCGCTGCTGCTCACCGTGCCGGGGATCGGCTGGGTCCTGGCGTTCACGATCGCGGCCGAGATCGGCGAGATCGAGCGCTTCTCATCGCCCGAGAAGTTCGTCGGCTACACCGGGCTCTGCCCGCGCGTCAACCAGTCGGGCGAGAAGGATCGGCGCGGGCCCTTGACCAAGCACGGGCCCACATATCTTCGCTGGGCGCTGCTCGAGGCGACGATGCACGCGCTTCGCCATCCCGCCTACGCCGAGCGCTACCAGCACACCAAGCGCCGGCTCGGCAAGCAGCGCGGCGCCAAGGTGGCCCAGGTCGACGTCGCTCGCCGACTCGCGCGCGCGATCTGGCACATGCTTAGCCGCAATCAGGAGTTCGCTCCCCGAGGCGCCCGTTTTCGTCTGGCGGCCTGACCGCCCTCTTTGGACATGCGCCCCGAGCGAACGTTCCAATTTCGCCTGATCCTCCCGCCGAGAAGGCCATAGAGACATGAGCGTTGCTCCAAGTCCCGGAACCGCGAGAGGAGACTGACTAGCGAACCACCCGACCGTTGGTTGACACCGAGCCCTTCTTCATAGAGACATGCGCCCCGAGCGAACGTTCCAATTTCGCCTGATCCTCCCGCCGAGAAGGCCATAGAGACATGAGCGTTGCTCCAAGTCCCGGAACCGCGAGAGGAGACTGACTAGCGAACCACCCGACCGTTGGTTGACACCGAGCCCTTCTTCATAGAGACGAGGAGCAGGTGCGCAGCCACACAGTTCTGCTCGTCGACGCGAGCAAGAGCGACGCGTCAGCCGATCGCGTGCCCGCGGACGCCCCCTTCGTTGCGACCGTCTCGGGCGCCCTTTTCAAGACCTCGCTCACGCATGCCCATGCGAGGGTGAGGACCAGAGTTCACTGTTGCCATCTAGCGCGCCGCGACCGCGTCGCATAGTGCGGTGAGGTCGGCGCCGGCGCGCTCGGGTGCCTCGATTACCGGCAGGTGGCCGACGTCGGCATAGACCACCAGCCGCGCGCCGCGGATCTCCGCCGCCATCGCCTCCTGCTCGGCACGCGGGAGCAGCGAGTCGCGCGCGCCCCAGACGATTAGGGTTGGCGCCGAGATTCGGCCGGTGTCGAGCGGTGGTTCGGCGGCCAGTAGCCCCTCGAACGCATCACGCCAGACTCGCGCCGGCACCTTGAGGTTCTCCTCGCAGAGCGTTGCCATGACCGCCTCGGGAACCTCACGCCCGACCATCCCCTCGCTGAGCTCACGCGCGAAGGCTGCCTCTATCGGGTCCTTGAGCGTGGCCAGCACGTCGGCGAACCGCGGCCGCGGTCCGCGCAAGCTGCGCGGGGAGCCGAGCAGCGCCAGGCCGAGCGTCCGGTCCGGATCGTCGACGGCGAACCGCTGAGCCACGTAACCACCGCTGGATGCGCCGACGAGCACGGCCGCCTCGACGCCGACCGCATCCATGAACGCGCCGACATCGTCGGCGAAGTCGCGCAGCCCGTAGGCATCCGCCGGCTTTCCGGCATCGCCGTGACCGCGCTGGTCGAACGCGAACGCACGGATCCGCTCGGGCAACACGGCCATCAGTTGCTCGAAGCACCGCAGCGAGTCCAGCCAGCCGTGGAGCAGCACAACCGGAACGCCATCGGGATCGCCCTGCTCAACGTAGGGCAGCTCAAGACCATCCCGAAGCATGGCCAGATGCACCACGCACTGATCCTCTCAGCTGCGCCAGGGCGATCCCGCCCGAGTCACGACCGGTCTGTGGCCAGACCGCGTCGCGGCTGGGCTCGCCGCGTTATCCCCCCGCACCAGGAGCGGGTGCGCAGACTGGGAGTGCTGCTCGTCGACGAACGGGGGACCGACGGTGCGCAGCTGGATGTCCACAGCAGGAGCACTGCGTCACGAGGCGCCATACAACCGGGTGGGCTGTGTTGCCCACGCCCGGCCACGCAACGGCTGGGAGAGGCTGGGGGTCGCCGGTGTCTGAGGTGAGGGCGGAGGGCGGGGGCGACCGCCGACGATGTAGCTGCGCCTCCCGGGACGTTCGGCGGCTGTCAGGCCGGGGCGGCCGGAGGGGCTCGCTCGCCGGCTCAGCCGGGCCGCCGGTGGCGAAGTTTTTGGGCGATCACGATGGCGGCCGCCCGTGAGTGGACTCCGAGCTTGGCCAAAATGTGCTGCTCGCGGCTTTGGACGGTCTCGAGCGGGACCACCAGCTCGGTGGCGATCTCCCTCGGGGAGGCGGCCGTGGCCATCAGGTCGAGCACCTCCCATTCGCGTGAACTGAGCGGAGTCTTCGTCGGGCGCATCCCAAGCTGGCTTCGTGCGAGCATGCGGTATCGCTCGACTCAGGGCGGTGGTGAGGGTGCGTGGGATCGCGGTCTCGCCTCGCATCACGGCGCGAACAATGCGCGGAAGCGCCTCGGCCGCGATTCCCCGGCTGATGTATCCGGCGGCGCCTGCGAGGACCGCGCGGACGCCAGTCCCCCGATCGAACCGTCCGGCGAGGACCACGACCTCCGAATCCGGGATCTCGGCGGCCAGCTTCTGCGGTCCTCCGACGTCGCCGATGCCCGGCAACTCGTCGTCAAGCAGGACGATGTCCGGGCGATGCTGCCGCGCCAGCTCCAGCGTCGCTGCCGCGTCGGCCACGGGAACGACGCCGATATCGGCCCGCTCCAGGGCGTCCAGAAACGCATCCCTGATCCTCGCGTCAGAACACGCCATCAGCACCCGCATTGCAGGTCCCCGTATGTAAAACGCGGCAAAGCGCGGGAGGTTTGAAGGTCAACGCCGGGCGCGTGCACGCGCCGGCGGACGGTTGAGATGCTTATACCCGGGGTTGTGGGGTGACTCCCCCTAGCTCTGCCTGCAGCCACGTTTCCGCGTGGCATCGGGCCCGTGGGCGTCGGTGAGCTGAAGTTGCGGACGAGGGTCAGCACTAGGGCGCCGGGCTGGCGCTCGACGGCGATGGTCGCGGTTGCGCGTGATCGCTGAGGGTCGCCGTCCGGTCAGGGTTCGGCCGTCCGGCGCACCGGGAGCCGTCGGGCATCCTATGAGGGGTGACAGGCGGTGGGCGAAGAGGGATGCGGCCCGCAGTGGCGGCGACGGTGCTGGCTGCTGCGCTCGTCCTGGCCACGTACGTGGACGCGGGGGACCGTCCTCGCTACGACGTGCCCCGCGGCTACACCAGGTGTCCCGACGCAAGGGCCTGGAACGGGTTCTTCAAGTGGGCGTCCGTCAGGGGCACGACCTGCCGCCACACGGCGAGCTTCATCCGCGCCTACGCCAGGGAGGCGACCCGCGGCGACATGCCGCGACGCTTGCACGGCTTTCGCTGTCGGATCCGGTACTGGCGAAACGAGCAGGGCGACATCTACGCCAGCCGACATACGTGCCTCCGCAGCCGCGTCGTGATCCGCTTCTACGGGATGGTGTAGGCGCCCCAGCCGCGCAAGGCCCACTCGCCCTGGACGGCCTGCGGGTGGCGAGGTCACGCGAGCCCGGCTCGCAGACCGAACTACGCGCTCCACCCGGGTCAGACGGCGACCGCCGCCAAGATCAGACCTAGTGTGGATGCGGGAGCGCATCGTCACGAAGCGCGGGGGACCACGCCGAACGCGTAGCTCTGGCGAGTCGTTCGACGTTCTCCTCAGGGATTCGCGCTCCCCGCTGCGAGTCTGGCTGAGGGCAGCCATGAGAAATGACGCCGAGGCCGCCGGCCCACGTTGGCCCCGGCAATGCCAAACACCCTAGGCGTAGGTCGCCCGCGGTCGGCGGGGGCCCGGGCAGTGCCGCTTCTGGACCAGCTGCCCGGCGGGTGGCGACAGCGCCGCACTGACTGGAACTACGTCACCGCCAAGCGGCTCGTCCTCGTCATCGAGCGGTCGGTCGGCCGAGGCACCCGGTGGGTTGTGTTCGAGCCGAACGACGAGTCGCTCACGCCGCCGTGCGAGGAAGTCGGGCAGGCCAACCCCCGCGGACCCGTGATCGACGCGACCGGGGCAGCGCCGCGGCCATTCATCAACCAACCAGGCGAGCACGGGCGGAGCCCTGGGCGGCCCTGCGCAAGCAGGGCCGATCCGACCCCGCGGTCGCCACCGCGAGAAGGTTCTCGCCGCTTCCCTCCCGGCGGATCGAGACCGGGAGCGGCGATCCGAAGCCGGCGGGCGTCCACGTCACGCTGGAGCCAGCCGTGGCTTGACTCGAGCGGACCTTCCGGTCAGCCACTCAAGGAGACCGCGAGGCGCCGCTCAGCCGGGAAACACGGCCAGCGTCGCGGTGAAACCGTGCACGTAGTTGCGGCCGCCGACCGGGCCGATCTCGCCCGCGCAGAAGAAGCCGGCGGTGGGCGCTCCCACGAACGCGTCCGCGACCGCCTCGGCGTCGTGGCCCGGCGCCCCGAACATATGAGAACCGCGGCCGTTGCAGGTAAAGAGCAGAGCGCCCGCGGGCGGGCGGCCGAGCGCAGCGACCTGACCAGCGAGCGCCTGGACGAGGTCGTCGTGCGCCGACGCTGCGTCCCGCACCTGCAGCCGCACCGTCTGGCCCAGCCGCACCCCCGCCCCGACTGTGACAGCGCCGGTCTCTTCGTCGGCCCCGATCAGCCCGCGGATGAGGAAATCACCGCGGTCGTAGTCGGGCTTGTTCGGATCGACCACGATGCCGACCAGGAGTCCCTCGGCGGCAAGCGCCCGCTCGGTCGGCTCGAGCTCAGAGATCGCCTGCCGCAGCCGCTCGAGCGCTGGCCGGGAGGCGAGCTCGTGGATCACGTTGCCCTCGGCCCCCGTGATCGCCATCTCGGGGCCGATCGGGCGTGCACCCTGGGACACCAGCGGCCGAACGTCGACGCCGCGCAGCACGGCCCCCACGGCGCCGCCGGCCACCGGCTCCCGGCCCTCGAGCAGCGCCGCCGGCCCCGGGCCGCCGCTCGCGATGCCGCCGATCGCGGGCACGCCGGGGTTCCGTTCCGAGAGCTCCGTCAACAGCGGCTCCAGCGGAAAGCTGTACGGGTCGGCGAGCATGATCACCGCGTCGGCGCCCTCGAGGTCGGGCAGGCCGACGACGACCAGGCCGCCGCGCGCGGCGGCCTCCCCGCCCGCCTCCCGCTCGTGACGGCGCGCCACGCCCGCCTCCAGCCGGAAGGGCACCACCTCGGCCCCGGGGAACGACGCCGCCCACACCGCTACCCCGCCCGTCTCGACCTCGCGCCGCTCCCCCGCGACGCCCTGCGCGCCGCAGCCCACGAGCGCCCTCGGCCGCAACCGCTCGTGGATCGCCGCCAAACCCTCCGCGGCGCGCTCCAGGTTCGCCGGTGCCGCGAACACGCACGCCAGGTCGGGCCGGGCATCGAGCGCCACGGCCGCCCGCCCGGCGGCCTCCGCGAACGACTCAACGCCGCCGTTCTCGGCCGATATCCCCACTCCAACGCGCGCGGCCACCGTTACATCTTCCCGCGCCACGAGCCGCGCCACGCGATGCCGCTGTGCGGACTCAGCCGAGCGCGCGGTGGGGTGGGTCCGCGCCCCCTCCACGGGAGCAAGGGCACCGACGTTCGAGCGCTCCCGCGGTGCTCCTTCTCGACGATAGGAGCGCCGTCGGCGCCGGCGCCGCTCCTCCACAGGAGCAGCACTGGCGAGGGCGCCGATTGCGCAGCTGCTCGCGCCTACTCGTCGTCCAACCCGAGCGCGCGTCCGCCTCGGACGCGGGTGGCGTTTCTTTGTCTACGAATGCGTGGACAGCCGCCACGTCGCCCTAGCACGTTCACGCGGCGGCGTGATGGCCGCAATGCGGCGCGCGTCCTGCTCGCGCTCACGGCTCATTGCACGCCCTTCGGCCCGCCTCCCGGAGGAGATGGCGCACGACCCTTCGATGCTGGGGCGAGAACCGCGTCCACACCGCGCGAGCGATGGGGTTCTTCAATTGCATGAGGGTGGCGACGAGCAGGGCCTCACGCTCGCGCTTCAAGAGCACTTCTGCCTCCATCCCGAGCCGGGAGCTGGTCGCGAGGAGCGCGAACTCGGAAGTCCTTCGGCGCACCGGCCAGCCGAGCACCAGGCGCTCGTCTTCGGGCGAGCCGAGCCGAACGCCGAGCGCGAACCACCCGCGCCGCAGCATCGTGCGAGTCGAGGGCGGAGCATCCTCCAGGATCGCGCGCGCCCACTCCTCGCCGGTCAATTTCCGCACCCGCGGCAGCTCGAGCCGGAAAGAATCCGTGTAGTCGACACGGGCGAGCGTGGCAAGAGCCAGCGCCTCGGGCGGCAGCGCGACCTCGCGCACCTCGCCGCTCGGCCGACCTCGAGTCGTTCCGGGCCGCGTCATCAGTTCGGCTTGCGACGCTTGCATCGTTACCACGCGCGTCACGCGGCGGCGCGCTCGCCCGCGGCGCGGAGGATCTGTTCCGCCTCGCCTCGGCGGCGCGCCGCGAGCACCTGCTCGGCCGTCTCGCGCGGCTCGCCCTGCATTCCTGGCCTCGGGGGCCAGACGAACTCGTAGATGTCTGGAAGCCGGATCAGTCTGCCCGCCCCGCCCCATGTCCCGTCCGGGATCTCGAGGGCGAAGATGCCGACCCGGTGCTCTGGATGCGGCCACTCCCCGTCCTCGGCCTCGGCGACCGCCTGGGTGATCCCGGTCGTCATCGCCGTACGACGCTCGTCGTTGTATTGGCCCTCCGGCACCTGGCAGATGAAGCGATAGCGCGGCGAGCGCGGCGGAGCACCGGCCACGTAGATCTCGGGCCGGTGAACGAAGACCCACGCGAGATGTCGCCCCTTCTCGTTGCTCGGGTCGACTCCCTCGTGCTCGAGCAGCAGGTCGGTGATCTTCGCCACCAGTTTGCGCTCAGCGTCGTTCGAGAGGGCGCCCTCAGGGATGTATGCGTCCATGAACGGCATCCGTTGCCGACCTCCTTCGCCATTGCATCTGGGTCATCGTCTCCGTGAGGGTTAGCCGCTTAGTCCCAGAGATCTATACGCCCCCGTATACTAGCACACACCCTGTCGCGAGTCTGTGGTTGGGTTCAGGGCACCGGCGTGGCGACCTCATTCGTGCCGCGGCATCCGGTACAGATACGCGATGGCGCTTCCCCGCACACCCCGCCGCAGATGGATCGACGAGGGCCTGGACGCCCTCGCCGCCGGCGGGCCGGAGGCGGTCAGAATCGAGTCGCTGGCGCGGGCGCTCGGCGTGTCCAAGGGTGGCTTCTACGGCTACTTCGACGACCGCCGCGCCCTGCTCGACGAAATGCTCGACACCTGGGAGCAAACGAGCGTCGACGACGTGATCGAGCGGGTAGAGGCCGGGGGCGGAGACGCCAGGGCCAAGCTCCGGCGGCTGTCTGCGCTCGCGGTCTCGCGGCGCGGCGAGCCGCTGAAGATCGATCTCGCGGTCCGCGACTGGGCGCGGCACGAGAGGAGGGTGGCAAGACGACTCAAGCGGGTCGACAACAGGCGGATGGAATACCTCCGCTCACTCTTCGGGGCCGTCTGTCCCGACGACGACGAGGTCGAGGTTCGCTGCTTCCTGTTCTATTCACTGTGGATCGGCAGCCACTTCATCGCCGCCGACCACCGCGGGCGCAGTCGCGCCGAGGTCTTGAAGCTGACGCTCGCGCGGCTGGGGGCGCGCTAAGAACTCACGCCGGAGCGTCCGGACGGAAGTCGGTGCCGCCAGGGACCGGTCCGGCCGTTCAAGCGTCCAGCAGGCGCCGTCGCCTGCGCTCGCGCCAGGGTGCCGCCACCTGCTCCGTGCTGGAGCCGTCGTCGTACGCCGGCGACAGCAGCTCCAGCGCCTCCTCCACCTCGATCAGGACGACCGCCCGGATTCGGTCCGGATTCGCGTAGTAGCCGTGTTCGGCCAGGACCTCCAGTCCGCGCTCATACAGCTCGCCCGCGTCGTGCACGCTGCCCCGGCCGCGGAACCGGTAGCCGCGCCGCAGGATCGGGTCGACGACGTTCGTCTCGATCGCCGGGTTCGCACCCAGGTTCGCGATGGTCTGCGGCGAGCGGATGTGCGCGAACATCAGGTGCTCGTCGTCGTGCCCTTCGGAGAGAGATTCGGCCGGCCGTCGGGCGAGACTGTCGGGTGATAGCCGAGGCGCTGCTCGAGCACCATCGCGCGCATGTCCGCGGTCAGTCGCATCGTCGTTCGTAGCGCCCGACCCGGCCCATCTTCGTTAGGCGAGGGGGCGATCGATCACGGCCTTGATCGCGGCCGTGAGATCGCCCCTCAGGCCGGTGGGCAGCCTCGTGCCGGTGATGAGGTAGCGGCGCGCCGCCCCGTACGGAAGGTCGAAGACGACCATGAGCGTGCGGTCGAGCGCAGCGCGGCTGCGGGTGCCGTAGAGGCGGCGCGCCAGGTCCGCCACGGCGCGTTTCACGGGGCGGTTGAGCTCCGCGAGCTCGGCGGTGACAGGGCCTTCGGGCGCCGACCGGATCAGATCCTCGCGCCGGAACGAGACGAGCAGCCGAGCGTCCGCGGGATGCTCCTCGCAGAAATCGATGATGGAAATCGCGGCCGCGAGCGCCGCCTGCTTGGCGTCGGGCTCTTCGAGCGCGGTCAAGAACGAAGCCTGCGAGGAATAGACCGCCCGCATCCACAGCCTGGCGATCAGCTCGTCCCGCGAGCCGAACCGGTGATAGATCGAGCCGGTCGGAGCTCCGCTCGCATCCGCGATCGCCTCCATCGTCGCGCTGCGCGACCCGTCCTCGAGGAGAAGGTCGCGCGCGGCGTCCAGCATCGTGTCGGTGGGATGCACCTGCGGCCGCGGCATGACCGGCGCTCATAGTAGAACAGTCGCTCTACTCGCCTCCACGGCTCGAGACGAACTCCGCGATGGTGTTCGCCAGCGCCTTCGGCTGATCGACGGGGATGAGCGTGCGGCTGTCGGCGATCTCGACGAAGCGCGAATTGGGGAACGACGCTGCGAGCCGCCGACCCGACTCGATCGGCATCACCTTGTCCTCGGCGGCCCACGCGACGAGCACGGGCTTCCCGAAGCGCGCCAGCCGATCGCTCGCCACCTCGAGCTGCCGGCGGCCACGCCGGGTATCGCCGGCGTACTTGCGCAGGTCACGACGGATCTCCGGCCGGGACAGGGCCGCCTCGAGCCACCGCTTGAACATCGCGTCCGGTATCGGCCGCTTCGACATGAGGCCGAACGTCATCGGCAGCCGCCGGAGCGCCTTGATCCGCATCGGCTTGAGCACGGCGAGGTAGCCGCCGGGCATGCGCGCGGCCAGCGCGGCGACCCGCCCCGGCAGGCCCGGGGGATAGTTGTCGGCGGTTTCGCACGAGGCGAATACCAAACCTGCCACGCGCTCGTCCCAGCCCTCCGCGACCAGCAGCTGCGCGCCGCACCAATCGTTGAAGACGAGCGTCACACGCTCGAGCTCGAGCCGCTCCAAGAGCTCGACCAGGAGGCGAACCTGGCCTCGCAACGAGAGGTCGGCATCGGGATTCATCGGTCGACGGTGGGCACCCATCGGCATGGTCGGACGGATGCAGCGAACGTCGCCAGGCAACTCCTCTACGACTCGGTCCCAGAGCGAGCCGTCCATCAGCAGCCCGTGCAGCAGAACGACCACGGGGCCCGCTCCGGGGCGGTCCTCGTAGCTGATCGGTCCCGCCGCCAGCTCGATCTCGGGCATCGCGGCGTGCGCGTGCCGGTCGCTAGGCGGCCGGCGCCGGCTCGGAGGCGGCGGTCCTGTCGAGGAAGGCGAGGAGCGCTGCGGTGTCGTAGTGGAACATCTGTGCGCGAGCGAACTTAGCGTCGCGCACCTCGTAGAGCCCCACCACCGGGGCCTCGAACCGCTCGCCGCCGGGGCTCAGTGCGCGCTGGGTGTACAGGACGGCGACCTGGTCGCCCTCGGCGGCGATGACCCGAGGGTCCATCCTCCGCTCAGCCTCCGTCGGCTGCAGCGGACCCCAGGTCCCGAGCCAAGTCGTCTCCGGCGCGGCTTCCAGCCGCGCTCGGATCGCTGCCTTGCCGCGGACGCTACCCCCGTAGGGAAGCGAGGCCGCGTCGTGGAATTCGACGTCGTCGTGATAGAGCCCGAAGAGCGCCTCTCGGTCCCGCTCCTCCACCGCGCGGAATAGCGCCAGTACGACCTCAACGTTGCTCTGCATTTCACGCTCCGATGTGTCGGGTTCGGCCGTGGATTATAGAAGAACCATTCTATAAGGCTGGCGATGCCCTCCTACGAAGATCTACGCAGGATGGGCGGCGAAGACGAGCGGACGCTCGTCCGGAGCGACTGGCGCGACGACGGGTGACGCTCACGCTCGCGGGTCCGCAACGGCTCAACGCTCTCAGCGCCGGCCTCAACGTGCAGCTTCAGGATCGCCTCGACGAGATCGCCGGCAATCCGACGATCCGGTCGGTCGTGATCACCGGCGAGGACCGCCTCCGCGGGAGGCGACCTGCGGATGATGCTGGACGGCAACCGAGCGGTTCGAGACTCGAACAGCGTGGCCGACGCCAGCTGATCCATGGAGTTGGATCCGCCGCCAGTTCGGCGGCGTCGTCAGGACGATTGCATCGACCGACAAGCTGTTCGTCGCAGCGCTCAAATGGCCCCGCGGCGGGCGTCGGGCTTGCCTTCGTACTCGCCTGCGATGTCATCATCGCCTCCGAGCGCGCCATGCTCGCCGAGCTGGTGGCGCAACGTCGCCCGTCAGCTGGCCGTGCGGTTCACCGTCTACGTGTGCGATCTGCTCGGCTAGGGGACGTCGGAGAAGCGGGAGGGCCAGGACGTCTCGCTCGGCGAGCAGACGAGGATGCTGTCCGAGCTCTTGGGGACGTGGGGGCTCGAAGAGCCGTGCAGCGCGGGTGATGACTTCGGTGCGGCGATCACGCCCCGGCTCATACTCCTCGAGGGCCGGCACTTTCGCCGAGTGGCGTTGTGCGACGCGAGAGCAATTTCGCCCGGATCAGCCGTTTCTCACGACATGTGCAGCGCCACCTCACGGCTTTTCAGCCGTCCCCGAGCACATCCACCGCGAGATGATCGCCGCCCACCTCCGCACGGCGATCGCGCGCGAGATGACGGACGCCGAGCTCGAGACCTACCTGCGTCCGTGGCTTGGACCGGCCGGCCAGGCCGCGTATTACCGTCAGGTGGCGCAGTTCGATGAGCGTTACACGCGCGAGATCGAGCCGCGCTACGGAGAGATCCGAACGCCGACGCTCGTGATCTGGGGTGAAGAGGACGCCTGGCTCGCGCCCGAGTTCGGCCGCCGTCTGGTCGAGGCGATCCCCGGCGGCGCGCCTCACGACCGTCCCGAACGCCGGCCACTTCGTTCCCGAAGATCGGCCGGACGACGTGGCCCGCGGCCTCGCTCGGTTCTCTCGTCAGCCTGATGGACCTCGGGCGCGCGCGCGCAGGACGCGTCCGATCGAGCGGTCGCAGGTAATGGAGGGTTCGATCTAATATTGGGCAGCTATGTACGAAGCGGTCCTCGGCGGCTATGTCATCTCCACCGACCCCGCACGGCTCGACCTCGAGATGCTCCACGCGTTCCTCCGCGAGGCGTACTGGTCGACCGGGATCCCGCGGGACGTCCTCGAGCGCGGCATACAAAACTCGCTGCCGTTCGGCCTCTACGCGGAGGACGGCGCGCAGTGCGGCTTCGCGCGTGTCACGAGCGACTACGCGACCTTCGCGCTGCTCGCGGACGTCTTCGTCTTATCCGCGCACCGCGGGCGCGGGCTCGGCAAATGGCTCGTCGAGACGGTCATGGCGCATCCGGAGCTGCATGGCCTGCGGCGATGGCTCCTGGCGACGGCCGACGCGCACGAGCTGTATCGGCGCTTCGGGTTCGGAGCCCCCGCCGACCCGGGCATCTACATGATGATCGAGCGCAGTCCAGAGGAGCTCTGGGGCCATGCGCGGGACTGAGGCGACGCCTCGACACCAGGCGGATATGTAGCTCGCTGAGCCGTACTGGCGTTGACCGGTGGCCGCGCTCGAGCCCCTGCGCATCGCTGCCCAGTGTGAACTGCCGGGTTCGCCTAGGGCGGCGCGTGGGTGGTCGCTCTCAAACGCTCGGTCGCCGGGGACGGCGACTTTTTGGCTCGTTGCTCGAGCCGCGCCGCGGATTCGACCAGCCAGGCCTTGATGGCTGCGATCTCGTCGGGGGCGAAGCCCGCTTCGATCGCTGCCGAGATCTCACGGACCGCCGGGTTCGCCGCCTCGAGCCGGCGCTGCCCCTCCTCGGTGAGGGTTACCTGAAGGATCCGGCCGTGGGTCGGGTGCGGATGGCGCTCGATCAGCCCTTCGCGCTCCAGCGTCCCCAGGACCCCGTTCATCGTCTGCGGGGTGGTGTTGCACGCTCGCGCGAGATCCGCACCCGAGGAGCCCGGGTCACGGGCCAGCACGCTGAGCACCGCGTACTGGGGGCCGTAGAGGTTGTGGGGACGCAGGGTCGCGTCCAGCGCGGTCCGAAGGGTGTGGGATGCCTGCCGCAGCAGGTAGCCGGTGTGACCCTCGACGCCGCGTCCACGACGGGGCGACGCCGCTGCGCCCGAGACGCGAAGGCCCGTAGTCACGGGGCTTGTTGCGCCGATAGAGCGCCGGGTCGGGGTGGGGCCGTTGAGGAGCGGTGACGAAGAACGCGTAGAGGTCGAAGTCGTTGAGGCCGTGGGTCGGATCGAGGTAGTGGAGCGCGCCGCCCTGACAGAGACATACGCAGAGCAGGCGATCGCGGTAATGCGCCCAGTTGCGATTCGTCGCAAACATCTCCTCGCGGTCTTCGCGCGCGATGTCGCGCAACCGCATCAGGTCACGGTCGTCGATCGGTTCCAGTGTGGCCCCAGGCTTGATCCAGGAATGGTTACAACCGGACTGAGTTGGGTGTCCTCCATGGCCTTCTGAAACGCCACGTCAACGAACTTCACAAAGGCCACGGCACTGGCGTGAAGATCGCTGACCTGCGCCCAGTACGCGTCGCGACCACCGGAAGAGAGCGACTCTCGGGTGCCCGTTCGGTGCCCAAATCCCCGTGATTTCCCGGTGAAGCCCGGGCACCCTCTTGAGCACCCTGGTCCCGAAAACCGGCTGGTTGCAGGGATGTTCGCCCAGAATCAGCGCTCCACGTTCTGCTTGCCATGCAGAAGGTCGAGGGTTCGAATCCCTTCAGCCGCTTCTTTTCAGGGCGCAGCAGATCCCCGACGAGCCGCGTCGCCAGAAGCACTCGACCTCGGCGAACCCGGCACACCGCAGAGCGGCCAGTTCTTCGTCAAGCGGGAAATAGCGGTCCTCGGCCGCCCACGCGGCGAAGTGGCCGCGAGCCTCGGCGTCCGTCATTCCGTGCTCGGCCATGCGAGCGGCCCAGCGGTCGAAGGTCAGCGCGTTGAGGCGCGCGCCGTCGGTGATCGCCGCGTCGAGGTTTAGGAACGCGCCTCCCGCGGCCAGTGCGTCATGGATCGAGCGGTAGAGGTCGGTCTTGGCTTCGAGGTCATGGACGTGATGGAGCGCGAGCGAAGCGACCATGGCGTCAGCGGCGGGAAGCGGATCAAGGAAACTGGCCTCACGAAAGCGGACGCGCTCGGCGAACGGCGCGAGCCGCCGCCGCGCCTCCTCGAGCATTTCGGTGTCGACGTCGAGCAGGGTGACATTCGCCCCGGCAGACCGCGGAGCACCGCGGCCGACAGCGCGCCGGTCCCGGCTCCGAGGTCGAGCACGTGGGCGGTCGGTGGCGCAAGCGCGGCGAGCAGCTCGACGCCGGTGGCGAGCATGTCCGCGTAGTGCGGAATGAAGCGCCGAATCTCGACGTCGTACTCGTCAGCGTCGACCTCGAGATGGCGCTTGACCGAGTGGGCGATCCACCGATCCTAAACCGCGAGCGTGCAAGGGTCGGCGGCCGTCTCGTCACACATTTGGTAGCTCATTGGTAGCTCGATGCGGAGAGAGTGCCTGGTCCCGCCACACCCGAATCGGCCCTTTGCAGCGGTTTTTGAGGGGTGAGCGACGGGACTCGAACCCGCGACCGCCTGGACCACAACCAGGAGCTCTACCGACTGAGCTACGCCCACCGCGGTGCGCCGGTCGGCCGGTGACCGGGCGCCGTCCGGAATCTAGCAGCGGGTTCGGGGCGCGCCGGGGCCGTCAGAGGCGAAGGACGAGCCGCCTGGCCGCGACGCGGAGAGGCCCGGGAGCAGGCGCTCAGCGAAC
This sequence comes from uncultured Thermoleophilaceae bacterium, assembly GCA_963812915.1. Lineage (GTDB taxonomy): Bacteria > Actinomycetota > Thermoleophilia > Solirubrobacterales > Thermoleophilaceae > JACVRW01. The sequence goes on from CAWEXB010000008.1 coordinate 413,857, forward strand.
GGGCGTGACCTCGGCCGGCACCGTCTGTTCGGCCACCGCCTCTACGCTCTCCTCCGGCTCCTGCTCGCCACCGCCGCAGATCACGCGGAAGCGGCCGGTGCCGAGGCTCTGGTTGGGCCGGATCGGAAGCCCGCGGATGGAATCCCAACCGAGTCGCTCGAGCTCGAACGGATTCATCTCGATGGCGATCGCCGGCCACTCGCAGTTCCTGTTGTGCTGGTCGATCGCCTTGGAGATCAGCTCAAGGTTCTTGGCCTCGGAGGAGCTCATCGCGATGCCGGCTCCCCAAGCACTCGGGTGTAGTGCTCGATCGTGCGGCGGAGTCCCTCACGCACCTCGATCTCGGGCTCCCAGCCGAGGAGCTGCTTCGCCCGCGTGATCTCGGGCTGGCGCACCTGTGGGTCGTCTACCGGGAGCGCCTCGAACACGATCTCCGAGCGCGATTCGGTCAGCTCGACGATCAGCTCGGCCATCTCGAGCAGCGCCATCTCGGCGGGGTTGCCCAGGTTGACCGGGTCGTGGACGTCGGACTCGGCCAGCAGCACAAGGCCGCGGACCATGTCGTCGACATAGCAGAAGCTGCGGGTCTGCGAGCCGTCCCCGAAGACGGTGACCGGTTTGTCGGCGAGCGCCTGACGCAGGAACGTCGGAATCGCGCGTCCGTCCTGGGGCCTCATCCGTGCGCCGAACGAGTTGAAGATTCGCGCGATGCAGGTGTCCACCCCCTGCTGGCGCCGGTAGGCCATCGTCAGCGCCTCCGCGTAGCGCTTCGCCTCGTCGTAGACGCCTCGAGGGCCGATCGGGTTGACGTTCCCCCAGTACGACTCCGGCTGGGGATGGACGAGTGGATCCCCGTACACCTCGCTCGTCGACGCCAAGAGAAACCGAGCCCGATGCTTCTTCGCCAGGCCCAGCGTGTTGTGCGTGCCGTACGCCCCCACCTTGAGCGTGTGCAGCGGCAACCGTGCATAGTCGATCGGCGACGCCGGCGAGGCCATGTGGTAGACGAAGTCGATCGGCTCGTCGACCTCGTAGTGGCCGGTGATATCGAGCATCTCGAAGCGAAAGTCCGCACCGTTCTTGAGGTGCTTGATGTTCTCGAGCGAGCCGGTGTCGAGATTGTCCATGCAGACCACGCGGTGACCGCGCTCGAGCAGGAAGTCACATAGCGCCGAGCCGAGGAAACCCGCCCCACCCGTCACGAGAGAAGTAGGCATCGAGTGGCAGGCTACCCGTCGCGGTCGGTGGACGCTCCCGCTGGGAACTCGACGACAGTCTTGATGTCGCCCTCGCCCTTCTCGAGCGCCTCCTGCCAGCGCTCCAGCGGAGCCCGGCGGGTGATCAGGCGCCCGAGCCAGCCGCGGTCCGCATTTCGGAGCGCCTCCCCGGCCTGCTCGAAGTGACGACGATTGGCGTTGACCGAGCCGAACACGACGTCGTTCTCGAGGACCACCTCGTTGTTCAGCGCTCCCACGTCGATGCTGAGGCTGCGTTGCGGCGCGACGCCGGTCAGGCAGACCACCGCGCCCGGGGCGTTGTGCTGCATCGCGTCGATCACCAGCTGGGCGACACCCGTGCACTCGACGATGACGTCCGGCTCCGTGTCGTCAGAGAGCTCCGCGACCGACCCGGTGTGGTAGGCAGCGCCAAGGTCGCGGACCAGCTCCGGCTTGAGCCCCTCCTCGGCGCGGTCGAGCACGTGGATCTCCAGCCCACGCTGCACGCCCATCAGCGCGGCGAGCAAGCCGATCGGCCCGGCGCCTGTGACGAGCACCCGCCGGTGCTCGGCGCAGGCCCGCCCGCCGATGCGCTCGATCTGCTCCCACGCCTTCGCGAGGATGCTGGCCGGCTCGGTCAGGACGCCCAGCTCCCCGAGCTCGGGATCCACCCGCACCGCGAAGTCGCTCTCGAGCGCGACGAGCTCGGCGCCGAAACCATCGCGACCTTTGATTCCACGCTCCGTGTAGCGACCGTTCCGGCACATGTCCCACTCGCCGCGCGCGCAGCAGACGCAGGGCTCCGGATCCGGCCGCCGTACGATGCCGGCGACGAGGTCGCCCTCGCCCACCTCGCTGCCCGCCGGCGCGGTGCGCACCCGGGCGAGCAACTCGTGGCCGAGCACGAGCCGTTCCGATCCCTCCGGAGCCTGGCCGTGCACGCCGTCCACGATCTCGCGGTCGGTGCCGCACACCCCGAGGAGCAGCGGCTCCACCAACATGTCGCCCGGGCCGACCGACGGCTCGGGAATCTCGCTCAGCTCGGCGCTGGCCTGGTTGCCCGGCACCACCGTGATCGCGCGCACGCGGAAGTTGTACCCGCTCAGGGCTCGGCCTCGCCTATGGTCTCCACGCGGCAGGCGGCGAACGAGGAGATGTGAACACCACCACCCCCAGCCTGGAACGGCTCCGCGAGGAGGCCGAGTCGATCCAACGAGGCGGAGCCGCGCTGAAGCTCTCCGACGCCCGCCTCATGCTGGCGCGCGAATACGGCTTCGCGAGCTGGCGGCGCCTGCGAGCGTACGCGAAGCGTGTGGAGGCACACGGCCCGGGGATGCAGCATCCCTACCGCGAGGATGTCGTCTACTACGAGGGCCGGGCGGTGGGTCTGCTCGCCTCGGCCGAGGACCGGACCGAGTCCGCGCTGGCCCCCTTTCGGCGTTGGGACGCGCCCCTGACACCGCAGGGGGCGCGGTCAGTCGTCGCGCGCGAGCACGGGTTCTCGAGCTGGGCGGCCTTGCGCCGCCACGTCACGGCGATGCGCGACCACAGCGAACCGTTCGCGCGAGCCTATCGGCTGCTGGAGGCGCAGGACGTGGACGGGCTTCGCGAGCAGCTGGATCGCTTTCCCGACCTCGTCGCCGCCCGTGGGACCAACGGCAACGACCTGCTGGGGATGGCGGCCGCCACCTGCGACGAGCGGCTCGTGGCGCTCCTGCTCGAGCGCGGAGCGGATCCGGCACGGGCGAACGCGCACGGCTGGACGCCGCTCCACCAGGCCGCGTACAGCGGCCTTCCACTCCTCGCAAGGCTCCTTCTGGACGCCGGGGCGCCGGCCGACGTTTCGGCGCGCGGCGACGGCGGCACGCCGCTCATCGTCGCGCTCTTCTGGGGTCACGGTGAGGTGGCCGAGCTCCTCGCCGGGCGGGGCATCTTCCCGCGCAACCTGCGCGCCGCCGCCGGCCTCGGGCGGCTCGATCTGATCGACGAGCTCGTGACACCCGACGGGCGGCTCGCGCCCGAGGCCGGCGCTCACCGCGCCTTCTACCGGCCACACAGTGGCTTCCCCGCGTGGAAGCCCTCCGACGATCGACAGGAGATCCTGGACGAGGCGCTCTCGTGGGCGGCGCGGAGCGACCGCGTCGACGCGCTCGACCCGCTCGTCGCGCGTGGGGCGAGCGTGGACGCCGACGTCAATCGCGGCACGGCGCTGACCTGGGCGGCGGCGGGCGGACGCACGCGCGCGATTCTGAGGCTGGTCGCACTCGGGGCCGACCCCAACCGCCGTGCCACGTTCGGCGGTCCGGAGCACGGCGACGGCACCACGGCGCTCCACCACGCGGCCGAGGGCGGGCACCTCGAAGCAATTCGAGTGCTCCTCGACGCCGGCGCCGACCCCACGGTCCGAGACGCGATCTACGACGGAACGCCCGCCGACTGGGCCGAGCATTTCGGCCGGGACGAGGCGCGCGACCTGCTTCGCCCGCCCTGAGCGATCGCGTCGCGCGGGTGCGGATACGCTGGGCGCGATGGCCGCCAACGAGACCTACCGGGCCCGGGCCGACTCGCGGCGCGCGAAAGTCCTGGCCGCAACCACCCCGCCGTTCACGATCGAGGTGCGATTCCTCGGCGGGCTGAACGCCCGGCAACGCGCGGCGTTCACCGCCGCGGCCGATCGCTGGACGCGCGCGATCGTCGGGGATCTCCCGAGCGTGCTGGTCGACAACGAGGTGATCGACGACGTCCTCATCCTCGCCCAGGGGACGGCGATCGACGGCCCCGGCATGATCCTCGGTCAGGCCGGGCCGACGCACCTCCGCCCCGCGTCGGCCGGCGCCGCGGCGTTCCTCCCCGCCAAGGGCATCATGTCCTTCGACACCGCCGACCTGGCGAGGATGGGCGCCGCCGGAACGTTGAACGACGTCATCACCCACGAGATGGGGCACGTGCTCGGCATCGGCACGGTCTGGGAGCAGAAGGGCCTGCTCCGGCGGGCGGGCAGCTCGAACCCCACCTTCTCCGGTCCGGGCGCGATGGAGGAGTACCTCACTCTGCGGGGCGGCGGCCGCCGTCGGCGGGTGCCGGTCGAGAACACTGGCGGCCCAGGAACTCGCGACGGCCACTGGCGCGAGACGGTCTTCCACGACGAGCTGATGTCGGGCTACATCTCCGAGCCGGGGAACACGCTCAGCCGGATGACCGTGGCCAGCCTCGCCGACCTCGGCTACCAGGTCGACCTCGACGCCGCCGAGCCGTACGAGCTGCCGGACCTTCTCGAGCTCGCCGAGGCGGGCAAGCTCGTGGAGCGCGCCGCGCCCATCGACGCCGGCGTGGTGCTGCCCATAATCCCGATCACGCTTCCGGCCGGCAGCCTCCAGGCCCGCCCCAAGCAACGGCGCAGTGGCCGGTGAGAGCCCCGAGCGAGGCGATCGGCCCGAGGCCGGCGTGGTCGGGCGACCCGACGCCGTCGTCCTGGGCGACGAGGCGCTGGTGCCCGAGCGCAACGTCGTCCGGCCCCCACCGAACCGCTTCACCCACGAGCTGACGGTCGACGAGCCATACCGCCTGGATCGACCGAAGCGCGCCGCCGAGCCAGACGGGGTGCTTCCGGCAAGCACCCGGGTCGTGCTGCTCGTGGAGAGCGCCGACCACTGCCGCGTCGTGGACGGCAACGGCCTCTACGTGGAGGTTCGGCGGGCCAGCCTGCGAAGGCTTGCGGACGCCTGACCGGCGCGGGCCGGCCGGTGTCAGAACCGCTCCGCCACGCCCGCCTGCTCCAGCGGGTGGCGGCGGTAGGGCCCGGGCACCTCCCCGCAGAGCCGCGGGGTCGGCATCACCTTGCCCGGGTTGGCGCGCTGCTCGGGGTCGAAGGCGCAGCGCAGGCGCTGGAAGGCGCCCAGGTCGGCGTCCGAGAACATCTCTGGCATGTAGCCCTTCTTGTCAATCCCCACGCCGTGCTCGCCGGTGATCGAGCCACCCGCGTCCACGCACGCCTTGACGATCAGGCCCGCACACTCCTCCGCGCGCTCGGCCTCGCCCTCCTTGCGCCCGTCGTAGCACACGAGCGGGTGTAGGTTGCCGTCGCCGGCGTGGAACACGTTGGCGACCTGGAGGTCGTACTCGCGCGCAAGCTCGTCGATCCGTCCCAGCACCTCCGCCAGCCGGGTGCGCGGAATGACGCTGTCCTGTACGTAGTAGTTCGGCGCTACCCGGCCCATCGCGGCGAACGCCGCCTTGCGCGCCTTCCAGATCAGCTCGCGCTCGGCCTCGTCACGAGCCACGCGGATGGAGTCTGCGCCCGCCCGCTCGCAGATCGCCACCACGTGCTCGAAGCGCGCCTCGCATTCGGCCTCCGAGCCGTCGAGCTCGACCACCAGAGCCGCGCCGGAGTCGACCGGGTAGCCGGCGCCGGTGTAGCCCTCGGCGGCACGGATCGACAGATTGTCCATCATCTCGATGGCCCCGGGGAGGATCCCGCTCGAGACGATCTCGGAGACCACCTCGCCCGCCTGCGTGGTCGAGCCGAAGAACGCGACCAGGGTTCGAACGCCCTCTGGCTTTGGAACCACCCGCAGCCAAATCTTCGTGGCGACCGCGAGCGTTCCCTCCGAGCCCACGAACGCACCGACCATGTCGTAGCCGGGCAGGTCGAGCTCCTTGCCGCCCAACCGCACCAGCTCCCCGTCGGGCAGCACCAGCTCGAGTCCCGTCACATAGTTCGTGGTGAAGCCGTACTTGAAGCAGTGGGCCCCGCCCGAGTTCTCGGCCACGTTGCCGCCGATCGTGCAGACGATCTGACTGGAGGGGTCGGGCGGATAGAAGTGATCAGGGCCCACCGCCTGCGAGACGGCGACGTTCGTGACCCCCGGTTCGACGATCACTCGCTGGTTGGCGAGGTCCACCTCGAGGATCCGACGCATCCGGCTGAGCGAGATCAGGACCCCGTCCGCCACCGGCGTCGCGCCGCCCGAGAGCCCCGAGCCGGCACCGCGCGGCACAAACGACACCCCGGCGCGATGGCAGGCCCGCACGACCCGCTGCACCTCCTCCGCCGACCCGGGCAGAACCGCCGCCCCCGGCGCCACCGCGTACTGGAGCAGGCCGTCGGATTCGTAGGTGCGCAGCTGGTGGGGATGGGTGATGACGTGCTCGCTGCCCACGGCGGCGCGCAGCTCGTCCAGCAGCTCCTGGCCGAACTCCCGGCGCGCCCTCTCGGGCTCGGCCGGCGCTTCCGGCGGCGGGCCCTCGCCCCAGGCGGGCCCCGCTCCCGCGCTCACTCCGCTGCCAGCCACGCAAGCGCCGCCGTCGAGTCGGGGTAATGCAAGACACACACGCCGAATGCTCCTCCCGACGACACGTTAACCGATCGATCGACGGGTCGTGACTGGCTCGGCTCGCATTCCGGACACGCGATGATGGGCCGGTGTTGTTCGAGCTGGAGGAGGTAGCTGCGGCCCGCGCCGGCCGCGTCGTCTTCGAGGGCCTGCGGGCCGAGCTGGCCGATGGGGCGACCGGAATCGTCGGTCCCTCCGGGGTAGGCAAGTCGACGTTGTTGCGGCTGCTCAACAGGCTCGCCGATCCGACGGCCGGGACGGTCCGCTACCGGGGTCGCGATCTGCGCGAGCAGGACGTGCTGGCGCTGCGCCGCGAGGTGGGGCTGGTCCCGCAGCTGCCGGCGCTGCTCGAGGGAACCGTGGCCGACAATCTCCTCTTCGGTCCGCGGCTCGCAAGGCAGGACGCCGACGTCGCCGAGAGCTTGCGCCTGGCGGGTCTCGATCCGGCCGTCGGCCCTCGTCGCGCACGCGCGCTATCGGTCGGCGAGCAGCAACGGGTGATGCTCGCACGGGCGCTTGCGCTACGGCCGTCGGTGCTGCTGCTCGACGAGCCCACCTCGGCGCTGGACGAGACAGCGAAGGCCGCGATCGAGGCCACGCTGCGCGAGCTGCGCGACCGCCTCGGTCTGTCCCTCGTCCTCGTCACCCACGACCTCGACCAGGCCGAGCGGCTCGCCGACCGGATTCTGGTGCTCGAACCCGGCGCGCTCCGTGAGGCGTCGACGGCCGCCGCCCCGAATCGGTGATCGGCGCAATCGACATCGGGCTCGCCGACGTCGCCGCCGCGCTCGCGTTGGTCGCGGTGGCCGTAGCCGTCGCCGTTTGGGAGCGCACCGACCTCCAAGGCGACATCGCGGTCGCGGCCGCCCGGTCGTTCATCCAGCTCACCGCGATCGGCTACGTCATCAAGGCGATCTTCGCCAGCGACAGCATCCTCTGGGTCGCGCTCCTGCTCGCCGTGATGGTCGTCTTCGGCGCCCTCACCGCGCGCGCCCGCGCCCCACACGTCCCGCACGCGTTCTCTACGCTGCTCTTCGCGCTCGCCATCGCAGCGACCGCCACGCTCGCGCTCGTCCTCGCGCTCGGCGTCTTCCCCGCCAAGGCCCGCTACCTCGTCCCGGTCGGCGGCATGGTCATCGGCAACGCCATGACCGCCGCGGCCGTCGCGCTCAACCGCCTCGGCGACGACATCCACGACGGCGCCGGACGCATCGAAGCCACCCTCGCGCTCGGCGCCACCGCCACCGAGGCGATCCGCCCGATCGCGCGGCGCAGCCTGCGCTCCGGAATGATCCCGCTGATCGACTCGACCAAGACCACCGGCCTCATCTTCTTCCCCGGCACCATGGTCGGCATGCTGCTCGCCGGGGCCTCGCCCATCGCCGCCGTCCGGCTGCAGCTCGTCCTCCTCTACGTCCTGCTCGGCGCCGTCGCGCTCGCGACGCTGCTCGCCGTGCTCGTCTCACGACGCGCCTTCTTCACCGCTGCACACCAGCTCCGAGAGGTCGAGACCCCGCACTCGACCCTCGGCGCGTGAGCCGTAGAGCGTCGGATGAAGGCCGGTCGGGCCTGGGAGCAGGCGACCCGCCATCCGCGATGGGCCATCGAGATATGTGAGATTACTCACATAACCCAGGATTTTGTCCCCGATCTGGGTTACGGTGGGCTGACAGCCCCTAGGACTCGCGGGCGGCCCCCACAACCATCGCTTCGCCAAAGGAGCGGACATGGACACCGTCGACCACGCGCTGGAGCCGGCGGGCGCGCCCGTCGCCCGGCTGCCGCTGGAACAGCCCAAAGCGCGCGAGGTTGCGCCGGCCAAGCCGGAGATGAACAAGCAGGAGCGGGTGACCTTCACGGCGTATGTCGTGATGGGGATCCTGATCGTGCTGTTCCTGGTGGCGACCGGCGTGGTGTGGTGGTTGGGAGGGTGACGGTCCCCAGGCTCTAGCCTGTGCCGCGGTCCCGCCGGTCCGCGGCTGCTCTGAGCGGTCGCATGCGCGTAGGCTCGTGCCGTGGCTGTCTCCTCTACTAACGTCGTCCTCGGAGCCGCGGGGGGCACCGGCTCGGCGGTGGTCCGCGAGCTCGCGGCCCGCGGACTGCCCGTGCGGGCGGTGACGCGCCGCGGCGCGTCCGAGGCCCCGGAAGGGGTCGAGCAGCTGGCGGCCGACGTCGGGACGGCCGATGGCGCCCGGCGGGCGTGCGAGGGCGCCGCCGTCGTCTACCACTGCGCCCAGCCCCCCTATACGAAGTGGCCCGAGCTGTTCCCGCCGATGACGCAAGCGGTCATCGACGGCGCAGCGGCGGCGGGCGCCAAGCTCGTGTTCGCGGACAACCTCTACGTGTACGGGCCGCCCGACGGCCCGATGACCGAGGAGACGCCGCAGCGCGCGCAGGGCAAGAAGGGCCGCACGCGAAGGGCGATGGCCGACGCGGTGATGGCCGCGCACGCGGACGGGAGGCTTCGATGCACCATCGGCCGCTCCTCCGACTACTACGGCCCGCGCGGCACCGGCTCTACCGTCGGCGAGAACATCATGAAGCCCGCGCTCCGCGGGAGGCGGGCGCGCTGGCTGGGCTCCCTCGACCAGCCACACACGATCAACTACCTGGAGGACATGGCACGCGCGCTCGTGATGCTGGGTGAACGCGACGTGGCCGACGGCGGGGTCTGGCACCTACCGGCTGCGGAGCCGCTGACGGGCCGGCAGTTCCTCGGGCTCGTGTTCGAGGCGGCCGGGCAGTCCCCGAGGATGGGTGTCGCGTCGCGACCGATGATCAGGATCGCGGGGCTCTTCAGCCCGTTCCTCCGGGAGCTTGGCGAGACGCTCTACCAGTTCGAGCGACCCTTCGTTTCGGACGCGTCGAAGTTCCAGCGCGCCTTCGGGCCGTTCGACCCGACGCCGCACCCGGAGGCCGTGAAGCGCACGGTGGAGTGGTTTCGGCGACGGTACGCCGCCTGAGCACGAGCGTGCGTCCCGCTCGTCTGCGCTGGGTCAGAGGTGATGCAGGTACTCGGCGATCTCCCAGTCCGAGACCCAGGCGCGGTGGCGCTCGATCTCGAAGCGCTTGACCGCGAGGAACGTCTCGACGATCTGCGGGCCGAGCGCCCGCTGCAGGACCGTGTCGCCCTCGAGCGCGTCGAGGGCCGCGTCGAGCGAGGCGGGCAGCGCCGGGCCGATCAGCTCGCGGTCGGCGCGGTAGGCGTCTCCGTCGACCGGCGGCGGCGGGGCCAGGCCGTCCCGGACGCCGTGCGCACCGGCGGCCAGAGCTGCGGCGATCGCGAGATACGGGTTCGCGGCGCCGTCGCCGACCCGGATCTCGATGCGCGTCGCGCCGCCGCGCTCCGGCGGGATGCGTACAAACGTGGTCCGGTTGTCCCAGCCCCAGTTCGCATGCGTGGGCGCCAGCGAGTCGGGCTGGATGCGTCGGTAGGCGTTGATGGTGGGGTTGAGCAACGCCATAAGCCCCGCGGCGTGGGCGAGCACACCGGCCGTGAACGCGCGCAGCTCGGCGGCTCACGCCGTCCCCGTCCGCCGGCGCATCGAACGCGTTGCGCTGGTCCCGGTTCAGCGAGACGTGGATGTGGGCGCCCGAGCCACCCTGGTCGTTGAAGGGCCTGCCCATGAACGTCGCCACGAGTCCGTGCCGCGCCGCGATGTCCTTGACGGCCGACTTCAGGCGGAACGCCCGGTCGGCGGCCCGCAGCGCGTCGGTTTGGCGCAGGTTGATCTCGTACTGGCTGTTCATGAACTCGTGGCCCGTGGCGAGGACCTCCAGCCCGAGCTGCCCGAGCGCCTCGGTCATCTCCCGCACGATGCCGCCGGGATCCGCCTGGGGACCAACCGTGTAGACCATGCTCGGTTGGTCGATTCGGCGGCGGATGCCGTGTTCCGCGGCCGGATCGAGCTGAACCAGAAAGAACTCGAGCTCGGGACCGACGATCGGGTCGAATCCGATCGCCCTCAGGTCGTCCACGGCCCGGCGCAGCGTCCCGCGCGGGTCCGGGATGGGCGCGCCCCCGGGAGCCGGCTCGAGATTCGCCAGGCAGCTCGCCACGCTTGGCTCCCAGGGCAGCGTCGTCATGGTCGACATGTCGGGACGGGCGATCAGGTCCGGATAGCCCTGGTCGCCGCCGACCACGGGCGTGTTGCGCAGGTCGGTGCCCATCACCCCCGCGCAGAAGCACAGACCCTTCTCGATGACGTCGTCGAACTCGGCGATCGGCACTTCCTTGCCACGGGCGACGCCATGAAGGTCGGGGTAGAGCACTCGGATCGAGGTGACGGGCGTGCCAGTGGAGCGGTCGGTGGTCGCCGTCCGGGGGTCGGTGCGCACGGAACTAGGCTAAGCCAGACGGATGCCCTCGGCGCCGTGCATGCGCAGGTGGTCCAGCGCGGTGCCGCTTGCATCGCGCAGGCGCAGCCGATCGACGAGCGGCGCGTAGCGCCCTCCGGCCAGGCCGTCGGCCAGCAGGGCCGCGCCCTGCGCCGCGGTCCCCGCGTGCGGGCCCAACCCGGTGGCGGCCGAGACCGTGGCCACAGTCGCGAGCCGTTCGGCCAGCGCGTCGAGCAAGCCGGGGGCGCCCGCCAGGCGGCCGGCGACGAGGATCTCGCGCGGCGCGGGAACCGAGACCGTCAGGGCGAGCGCGGCCTTGACCGCACCCTCCTCGAGCGCATGCCATCCCTCGCGGTGGCCGGGGTCGCCGCGCAGCGCCTCGAGCGCGCCGGGCGCCGAGAGGTCCAGCCCTCCGCGCGGGTCCAGCGCCCCCCCGCTGAAGACGGTCTGCTTGGAGAGTGCCGCGCCCAGGAGGTAGGCCACCTCGGCGTCGAGCGCGCCGCACGAGCGAGCCCCGATGGGCGCGCAGGAGCCGCCGAGCCCGTCGACGATCCGCCCGCGGTCGATCGCGAGCGCGGCGCTGAAGCCGCCGCCGAGCTCGAGCATGATGAACGAGGTCTCCTCGTAGCCGACGTCCAGGCGGCCCGCCTGATCAGCAATGCACAGCGCGGCGCTGCAGACCTTGTCCGCGGTGCCGAGGTCGACGCGGTTCCACTTGCGGTACTCCGGCACCGTAGGCAGGTGGATCGCTCCCGGTCCGAAGACCAGCGGCAGGCCGGCGCCGATGAGGGCCCGGATCATCGCCCGCATGCCGCCGATGCCCGCCCGCGCGCCGGCTTCATCGCTCCGAAGCAGCAGCATGAGCGACAACTCGCGCTCGCCAACCCGCTCGCCCGGGACCAGGGGCAGCCCATAGCCGGCGGGGCCGAGCACGAGGTCGAGGGGGCTGTGAGCCGCGAGCGCGTCGACGAGCGGTGCCGGGTCGTCTGCCAGCTCAGCCGACCGGAAGCTCTGGTCGAGCAGCACCTCTCCGCCGTCGAGCGCGCAGACGTCGATGGTGACGGTGCCGGGGTCGACGCCGGCCACCCGCGGACCGGGCATCGACTCAGACGATCTCTAGCGCCACGGCGTAGACGCCGTCGGCGTCGAGCACGAGGTCGCTGCGCTCGAAGAGCCGGCGCACGCAGGCCTTGTGCGTCTTCATCTTCTTGCCGCCGACGCCCAGCGCGCCGAGGACGAGCTTCCCCTCCCGCTCGACGAGAACGTCCCCGGCCTCGATGCCCTCGACCCCGAGCGGCTCGGCCGCGTTGTAGTCGATCAGCAGCTCGACGGTGCGATTGGCGCTCCACACCTCCTTGCGCAGCACCTCCACGCCGGCCGGCCCCGCGGCCACGACGATGTTCGCCCCGTCCAGCGCCGCCTCCATCTCGGCCCGGTCGGCCACCTCACGAGCGTCGATTCCAAGCCGCTCGGCGACCGCGAGGCCCCGCGGCCGGCGGTAGGAGTCCACGCCCAGGACGTCGGCCGGGATCGTCACCGCAAGCACCTCGCAGCCCTCCTGCTTCAGGAGGGTCGCGGAGCGCAGCCCGACGGGGCCTACACCGATCACCACGGCGCGGCGGCCGCGCAGGTCGCGATCCTTTGCGATCAGCGCGATGGCCGTGGCCGCCGTCGTGTTGCAGCCGTCCGAGTCGAGCATCGTCGACAGACGGAAGGGCCCGAAGTACGTGGCCTGCACCTGGTCGAGAAGCTTCTCGCCCTCGGCCACGTCCGATCCACCGACCCACACGGCCATCGAGGCGTCGCCGGGAGCGCGTGTGAAGAAGGCTCCCTGTACCAGGTCGCGCACCGCCTCCGGCGTCACACTCCCGTGGCTGAGCAGGACGTCTACGCCTGCATCGTGGGCCACGATGGCGTCGAATGGGCTCGGATGTTGATCGGTGTCGAGCTGTAGGAGGACCTTCTTCACGGCGTGGGCGCGCGGCCCGCGCGCCCGGCTAGTGGTCTCTCCGACAAGTTCGTGCTCGTTTGCCGAGCGAAAGTCGAGCATGGCGGTGGACGCGCGAAGCCGGAATAGCAGCGCTACTTCGGCGAGCGTGGACGCCGCCAGGCGAAGACTTGCAGCCGGCAAACGGGTGCGAAATTGGAGGAGCGACCACTAGGCCTCTACGCCGGCCGCGAACGGGTGGCGCGCCGCCGCTTCCTGCTCGATCACGGTGCTCGCAGTGGGCTCGGCGCCCATCGCGCGCGCGACCGCCTCCTTGGTGGCCTGATAGTTCCAGTCGAAGATCTTCTTGTCGTCCTCGGCCAGCCAGTGGATGAAGACGCCCACGATTATGCAGAGATCCTCGGCCTCCCCCTGCGGGATGACCCCGTCGCGCACCGAGTCCACGACACCTCGCGCCACGGCCGCCTGGGCGGGCCCGAACATCTGTCCCACCTGCTTCTCGCCCTTGATCGTCACCTTGTTGGCGATGATCGTGTCCGGCTTCGCGGCCAGGTTGGGTGCGACCACGGCGAGCAGGTTCGTATGGCCCTCCTTCTGGTTCAGGAGTGCGCCCGCGAACGCCTCGCCGACCGGCCCGTCCTTGGGTCCGATCAACAGATCGATGTGGGCGACCTCGTTGCCGTCGCCCACCAGGGATTCTCCAACCGACAGGGTCCTGGCCATGTGCTTCCTCCCTCTTGGTTCTCCGTTCTACCGACACGCCGCGCGCCGTCCTGGGCCTAGGCGGGGCGCGAGTTTAGCGCGGCGGAGGCGCCGGGCGCAGGGCGGGCCGCCGCGCTTACGTGGGTATGCTCCGGCGCGCGGATGCCTGAGTACCTTCGGTCGTGACCACTGAGCGCGCGGCGACCTGTGCCGGCTGCGGATGTGGATGCGACGACATCGAGATCGCCGTAGCCGGCGGGGCGCTCGGGCGGCTGGTCGGCACCTGCACGATCGGCGACGAGTGGTTTGCCGAGCGGACGGCCCATGCGCCCGCGCCCGCTCGCGTCGACGGCCGCGAGGTGGATTTCGCCGAGGCGGTCGAGCAGGCGGCCGCGATCCTTGGTGAGGCCCGGCTTCCGCTCGTGTGCGGCCTCGGCCAGACCGACTGTGAGAGCCAGCGCGCGGCCGTGGCGCTGGCCGAGGTGATCGGCGCCGTGATCGATCCCGCCGGGCCGCTCGACGGCGGAGCCGGCGTCGCGGCTTCGCAGGCCATCGGGCTGAGCACCGCCACATTCGGCGAGCTCCGCGACCGGGCCGAGCTCGTCGTGGTCTGGCGCGCGGACCCGGTCGCCTCCCACCCGCGGCTGCTGCCCCGCCTGCGCCTCGATCGCGCGGGGCGCGCGGCCGAGCGCAAGCTGGTGGTCGTCGACGCAGGCCGCACCGCGACCACCGACGAGGCGGACGAGTTCATCGAGCTTCCGCCGGAGCTGGAGTTCGAGGCGCTGTGGGCCATGCGGGCTCTGGTGCGTGACGTCCCGCTCGACGGCCACCTCGCGGCGCGGCTGCCGCTCGACGCCCTCGGGCAGCTTGCGGGCCGCCTCCGCGCGTGTGGATACGGGGCAGTGGTGCACGGCCCCGCCGGATGCGCGAACGCGCTGGCGCTGCTCGCGCTGGTGCGCGACCTGGCCCGCATCACGCACGTCGTCGCGCTGCCGCTGCGCCACGACGGCAACGCGCGGGGCGCGGAGGACGTGCTCGCCTGGCAGACCGGCTACCCGGCGGCCGTGAGTTTCGCGCGCGGGTATCCGCGCGCGCGGCCCGGGGAGTTCAGCGCCGCGGGCCTGCTGGAGCGAGGCGAGACGGACGCGGCGGTCATCATCGGCTTCGACGCGCTCCGTCACCTTCCGCCGCCCGCCGCCGACCAGCTTCGCCGGATCCCCGCGATCGTCGTCGACCCCCGCGCCACCGAGACGGCCGCGGTCGCCCGCGTCGCGTTCGCGACCGCCGCCGGCGGCGTGGGGCGCGAAGGCACCGCCCACCGTATGGACGGCGTCCCCGTGACGCTTCGCGCGCCGCTGGCATCCGAGCGGCCGGGGGACGGCGACGTGCTCGCCGCGATCGCGGCGCGCATCGCCGGGGAAGAGGGGATCTAGCCCCACATGCTGCGCATCGCGCAGGGGCGTGTCTACGACCCCGCCAACGGAGTCGACGGCGAGGTGCGCGACGTCTGCCTGGACGGCGGCAAGATCGTCGAGGAGCTGCCCTCGCACGCCCCGCGCATCGCTGCAAGCGGCATGGTCGTGATGCCGGGCGGGGTAGACATCCACTCCCACATCGCCGGCCCGGCGGTCAACGCTGCCCGCAAGCTCGCCCCGGAGGAGCACGGCGCCGACGTGCTCGACCGCACCGCGATCACGCGCTCGGGCACGGGCGGGACGGTGCCGTCGACCTTCGCGACGGGCTACCGGTACGCGCTCCTCGGCTACACGACCGTCGTAGACGCTGCCACGCCGCCGCTGGCGGCGCGCCACACGCTCGCCGAGCTGCGCGACACGCCCATCGTCGACAAGGCCTTCCTCGTGCTGATGGGCAACAACCTGTCGCTGTTCGACCTCATCCGCAGTGCGGGGCGGGCGGGCCCGGTAAAAGAGGCCGTCGCCTGGTGGCTGGAGGCCACCGGCGGCTACGGAGTCAAGCTGGTCAACCCGGGCGGGGTCGAGATGTGGAAGCACGGCAACCGCAACGTGACGTCGCTCGACGACGAGGTGGAGGGGCTGGGCGTCACGCCGCGCCGGGTGCTGGAGGCGATCGCCACCTCGGTGGACGAGCTGGGTCTCCCCCACCCCGTCCACGTCCACTGCAACAACCTCGGGGTGGCGGGCAACTGGCGGACCACGCTGGACACGCTCGACGCCCTGCAGGGCCGGCGGGCGCACCTCGCTCACCTTCAGTTCCACGCGTACGGCGGGACGCCGGGCAAGCGGCCCCGCTCGCGCGCGCCGGAGCTGGCCGAGCACCTCGACGCACACCCCGAGCACAGCGCCGACGTCGGCCAGGTGATGTTCGGGCCCGCGACGACGATGACGGCCGACGCCCCCGTCTCCGCCCTGCTGCGCGAGATCACCGGCGGCAAGTGGGTGAACGCCGACCTCGAGGCGGAGACCGGCTGCGGCATAGTGCCGTTCGCCTACCGCGAGCGCAACTACGTGCACGCGCTCCAGTGGGGCATCGGCCTGGAGCTGTTCCTGCTCAGCCGCGATCCCTGGCGGGTCGTGCTCTCAACCGACCACCCCAACGGCGGCTCGTTCCTGAGCTACCCGCGGCTCATCCGCCTGCTGATGGATCGCGAGTTCCGAAACGAGCAGATCGGCCGCGTCAACAAGAAGGCGATAGGGCGCACGGTGCTGAAGGATGACCTCGACCGCGAGTACACGCTCGGAGAGATCGCGATCATTACCCGCGCCGGGCCGGCCAGGCTGCTCGGGCTGGCCGACAAGGGGCATCTCGGCGTCGGCGCCGATGCCGACGTCACGATCTACGTCGAGCACGAGGACCGCGAGCAGATGTTCGCCACGCCGCGGTACGTCATCAAGGGCGGGCGGGTGATCGTCGAGGACGGCGAGCTGCGCGAGGCTCCCGCCGGGGACCTCCTGCGCGTCGCGGCGGACCACGACGAGGCGATCGAGCGCACCCTGCGGCCCTTGTTCGAGGAGCACTACAGCGTGCAGCTGGCGAACTACCCCGTGCGGGAGCCTTGGCTTCTGGAGCCGGCTCGGAGGATCCCCGCCGGGAGCCGGCGATGAGACTCGCCGACACCGAGGTCGTCGACACGTTCGCCGAGGCGTTCCCGATGTGGGGAGCGCGGATCGTCATCACCGCGGAGAGCCCCGCCTGGGCACACGAGGCCGCGCGCTCGCTGACCGGCTTCGCCACCTCGGTGATCGGCTGCAAGTGCGAGGCCGGCATCGAGCGCGAGCTCGATGAAGCCGAGACGCCCGACGGCCGGCCCGGGGTCAGTGCTCTGCTGTTCGCCAATGATCGCGAGGGCCTGGCCAAGCGGCTGGTCGAGCGTGTGGGCCAGTGCGTGCTCACCTGCCCGACGACGGCCTGCTTCAACGGGCTGGACGGTCCCGAGACGGTGGACGTGGGCGGTCAGCTGCGCTTCTTCGGCGACGGCTACCAGGCCAGCAAGGTGCTGGACGGTCGCCGCTACTGGCGCGTGCCGGTGATGGAAGGCGAGTTCCTGGTCGAGGAGCGCTTCGCTATCGCCGAGGGAGTGGCCGGGGGCAACATCATCGTGCTCGCCCGCGACGGCGAGGCGGCGCTTCGGGCGACGGAGGCGGCGGCCGCGGCGATGCGCGGCGTGCGCGACGTGATCCTCCCCTTCCCGGGCGGCATCGCGCGCAGCGGCAGCAAGGTCGGCTCCCGCTACAGCGGCCTGATCGCCTCGACCAACGAGTCGCTGTGCCCGACGCTGCGGGCTCAGGTGACGCACACCGACGTCCCGCCGGACGTCGGCTCGGTGCTGGAGATCGTCATCGACGGCCTCACCCTGGAGGCCGTGCGCGACGCGATGGCGCGGGGCCTCGAGGCCGCCGCCCGGGCAGGAGCCAGCCACGTGACGGCCGGCAACTATGGAGGCGACCTCGGGCCGTACCACATTGGCCTGCGTGACCTCGTACCCGAGTTGCGGGGCCAGTAATGGCGCTGACGCTAACGCTCCGCGAGCCGCCGACCGTGCCGCTCGAGACCGAGGGCCTCAGCCCCGATCGGCTCGCTGCTCGCCGCCGTGGCGAGATCGAGGCGCTCACCGTCTGGCACGGCAACGAGCCGGCCCAGCTCGCGGACTTCTTCGCGGTCTCGGGCGACG
This sequence comes from uncultured Thermoleophilaceae bacterium, assembly GCA_963812915.1. Classification (GTDB taxonomy): domain Bacteria; phylum Actinomycetota; class Thermoleophilia; order Solirubrobacterales; family Thermoleophilaceae; genus JACVRW01. The sequence goes on from CAWEXB010000008.1 coordinate 431,545, forward strand.
GCGACGAGGACCTGCGGATCGAGGGTGACTTGCGGCGCATCAAGTTCCTCGGGGCGGGCATGACCGCCGGTCGGCTGACCCTGGCGGGCGACGCGGGGATGCACACGGGCGCGGATATGCGCGGAGGCGAGCTGGTAGTTCAGGGTGAGGTCGGGGACTTCGCGGGTGTGGGCATGCGCGGCGGGCGGATGGTGGTGGAGGGCTCGGCCGGGCACGACCTCGGCGGGGCCTGGCCGGGCGAGCGCGCCGGAATGCGCGGCGGCGAGATCGTCGTCCACGGGGACGCCGGCGACCGGGTCGGCGCCGGCCTCCGGCGCGGGCTGATCGCCGTGGCGGGGCGCGTGGGCGGCGCGGCCGGCCTGCGCATGCTGGCGGGCACGATCGTCGCCCGCGGCGAGCTCGCCGCTCCGGCCGGCGCGGCGATGCGGCGGGGCACGATCGTGGCCATGTCGGAGGTCACGCTGCTCCCCACCTTCGCCTTAGCCTGCTCGTACCGACCGCCCTTCCTGCGCATGTACCTTCGCCACCTCCGCGCGCTCGGTATGCCCCTCAGCGACGAGCAGGTCGAGGGCCGCTACGCCCGCTGGTCCGGCGACGGCCTCGAGCTGCTGCGGGGCGAGATCCTGATTTACGAGGAGGGCCAGTAGGCCTATCGCCGAGTCGCCGCCAGCTCGCGCGGCGCCGCGAGCGTGCCGCCGATGCTCTCGAGCAGCGGGCGTGCCTTCAGCAGCATCTCCTCCAGTTCGGCCTTGGGGTCGGACGCCGCGACGATGGCCCCGCCCGCCCCGATCGTGAGCCCCTTCGGCGAGGCCACCAGCGTGCGGATCACGACGCTGAGGTCGGCGGTGCCGTTGACCGCGAAGAACCCCAGGGCGCCGGAGTACACGCCGCGGGGACGGCGCTCGATACGGTCGATGATCTCGAGCGTGCGCAGCTTCGGCGCACCCGTCATCGAGCCGGCAGGGAACGCGGCCCGCACGCAGTCGAGCGCGTCGGCGCCCTCGCGCAGGCGGCCGCGCACCACGGTCACCATCTGGTGGACGGTGGCGTATGGCTCCACGATCATCAGGCCCGGCACCGAGACCGTGCCCAGAGCTGAGACCCGACCGAGATCGTTGCGCACGAGGTCGGCGATCATCAGGTTCTCGGCGCGCGTCTTGCGGTCGCGGCGCAGCTCCGCCGCGCGGCAGGCGTCCTCGAACGGCTCGGCCACCCGGGCCGCGGTCCCCTTCATCGGCCGCGACTCGACCACACGGTTCCGATCTACCCGGAGGAAGCGCTCGGGTGAGGTGCTCAGCACCGACAGCTCACCGAGCCGCAGCAGCGCAGCGAACGGCGCAGGGTTGCGCGCCCTCAGCGCACGGTAGGCCGGCAGCGGGTCGAGGCGTCCCTCGCTGCGCAGCTCGGTGGTCAGGCATACCTCGTAGGTCTCGCCCTCGAAGATCTCGCGCCGGCAGGCGGCGATGTTGGCCAGGTACTCCGCCGGGGCGTCACGCGGCTCGAAGCGCAGCGTGCCGGGCGGTGCCGGGGCCGGCGGGAGCGGTGGCGGCTCTCGCGCGATCTCGCGCAACCGCTCCGCGGTCGTGGCCAGCCAGGTGTTGGCCGCTTCCGCGCCGGAGGCGTCGGCCAGCGCGAGAAGGTACACGTGGCGCTCACCGTGGTCGAACGCGATCAGCCGGTCGCAGAGCACGAGCGCCGCGTCCGGCAGCGGCGAGGCGTGCACGAGCGGGCCGCCGCACTCGGCCTTGAGCTCGTAACCGAGGTAGCCGGCGAAGCCGCAGGTGAAGTCGAACGGCAGCTCCGGAACGGCGGTCCGCAGGCGCGCGAGCTGGTCGCGGCAATAGTCGAACACGCTCGCGCTTCGCATTTCTCGCCCGGAGGCGCGCTCGACGGCGAGCGTCCGCGTTTCGACGTCGTAGCGCACGACCTCTCCGAGCGGACCCTCGGGGGCGCCGACGAACGAAAAGTCCGCCATGCCCGGGCCGGCGATTGCGCTGTCGAGCCAGATCGCGTGGTCCCGGCCGGCGTAGAGTGCACCGAACACCGCCTCGGGCTCGCACCAGGTCTCGAGCCGGCGATGGTGGACGCGAGCCCCTATGGGCGCAACCCGCGCGGCGGGCCGCGCCGGGCGCTGCCGGGGTGCCGGGCGTCGCGCGGCCGGCACTCGGCGCGCGCAGGTGAGATCGCGGAAGTTCTCGAGGATTCGGCGGCCATGCCGGGTGCTCACCGACTCGGGATGGAACTGCACGCCGAACAGCGGCCGCGCGCGGTGCTCCAGCCCCATGATCACCCCGTCGGGCGTCCAGGCGCTCACCCGCAGCTCGCCGGGCACCGCGCCGACCACCAGCGAGTGGTAGCGCACCGCGAGGAAGCCATGCGGGATGCCTGCAAAGAGCCCGCTCCCATCGTGGTGGATGGGGCTGAGGCGCCCGTGCATGACCTCGGGCGCGTGCTCGACGGTGCCGCCCACCACGTGCGCGAGAGCCTGGTGGCCCAGGCAGACGCCGAGCACCGGCACCTCGGCGCGATTTAGCGCATCCAGTGAGACACCGACGTCGCGGGCGTGCTCCGGGCGGCCGGGACCGGGTGAGATCACCACGTTGTCGGCGCCCAGTGCGGCGAGCTCGTCCCACGCAAGCTCGTCGTTGCGCACGACCACCGGCTCGCTGCCGTTGACCTCGCCCAGCAGATGGAAGAGGTTGAATGTGTAGGAGTCGTAGTTGTCGATCAGCAGCGTGCGCATCCCGGCCCACATTCTCGCGCCTGCGGGGCGCCGTTGAGCAAACGGCGGCTGCGCGTAGCGGTTCTGGGCTCGACCGGCGGCTGGCACGCCCGCCGCCTGGAACGAGCGCTGACGGCGCGCGGCCACGAGTGCGCCTTCGCGCCGGTGACGCGGATGGTGGGCCGCGTCGAGGGTGGCCTGCGCGTGCGCTCGCGCGAGCTGGCCCTCGACGGCTGCGACGTCGTGCTCGTGCGCGGCATCCCGCGCGGCTCGCTCGAGCAGGTGGTCTTCCGCGTCGACGCGCTGCACGCGCTCGCCGCGGCCGGGGTGCGGGCGGTCAACAGCGCGCACGCGATCGAGCGGACCGTCGACAAGTTCCTCGCCTCTACCCTGCTGGCGCGCGCCGGACTGCCGACGCCCCGCACGATCGCCTGCGAGCGGCCCGCCGACGCCCTGGAGGCGTTCGCCGAGCTCGGCGGCGACGTGATCGTCAAGCCGCTGTTCGGTTCGATGGGGTTCGGCATGGTTCGCGTGGACGATTTCGACGTAGCGCAGCGGGTATTCCGGGCGCTGGAGCTCGAGCGGGCGGTGTACTACCTGCAGGAGACGCTGCCGCACACGGGGTGCGACGTGCGAGCGCTCGTCGTCGGCCAGCAGGTGGTGGCTTCGATAGAGCGGACTGGCGCAGGCTGGCGCACCAACCTCGCGCGCGGTGGGCGTGCGCGCCCCGTCCAGCTCGACGAGCGGCAGCAGCGCCTGTGCGTGCCGGCGGTGGCGGCGCTCGGCGCCGACTACGCCGGAGTCGATCTCCTTCGCGTGCCGGACGGGCGCGACTACGTGCTCGAGGTCAACGGCATCCCCGGCTGGCAGGGCGTCGAGCGCACGACCGGGGTGGACGTGGCGGCCGCGCTGGCAGAGCATTTGGAGACGGTCGTCGGGTGACGGCCCGCACCTCGTCGCGCCCGATCGCGCCGCAGTGCAGGGCGGTTGCGACGAGCGCTCCCGCCGCCCCGGCTGCGGCCAGGGCGCGCAGGTCCGCAAGGTCGCGGACGCCACCACCGGCGAGCAGCTCGAGCTCGGGAAAGCGGGCGTGGAGCTCACGTACCAGGGCGACGTCGGGACCCGCGTCGGCTCCGACGCGCGTGAGGTCGAGCACGATCACCTCCCGAATGCCGGCAGGCCTCAGCCGCGCCAGCGCCTCGGCTGCTCCGAGCCGGGCCAGGTCCGGGTCGGACGAGATGACGCGGCCGGCGCGGAGGTCCAGGCTCAGTACAAGCGGGGCGTCGGGCAGCTCGGCCCGGAGCCGCTCGATTGCGGCGCGGTCCGCGAGCGTCTCGGTGCCGATCACGACGTGCGCCGCGCCCAGCTCGAGCAGTCGTCGGACGGCGGCGACCTCCGTGACGCCGGCATCGACCATCACCCGCGCCTCGCGCGTGAGGGCGGCGAGCACCTGGCGGTGCGCAGGTCCGCCGTCGATCGCGTCGAGATCGGCCACATAGAGCTCGTCGAGGCCGAGCGCTTCGCGGACGGCGCGAGCGACCTGGACGGGGTCGGAGCCGGAGACGATCTCGCTGCGCAGAGGGCGGTAGCGTTCGCGCTCGCCGCGCACGGCGTGCACGGCGGCGCCGCTCTTGAGATCGATGACCGGGATCACTCGCATGGCCGCGGAGGGTCGCGCATGGGCGGCGTGATCGGCCTCGACGTCGGCGGAGCCAACACGAAGGCGGTGTGGCGGTCCGGCGGCGAACGGCGCACCGTCTCGCGGCCGTTCGAGGTCTGGCGCGACCGCGAGGCGCTCGAGACCGTGCTCCGCGAGGTCGTCGCGGACGTAGCGCCGGAGCCCGTGGAGGCCGTGGCGCTGACCACGACCGCGGAGCTCTCGGATGCGTTTCGCACCAAGCGCGAGGGCGTGGGATTCGTGCTCGACGCCGCGGAGGCGGCGGTGGGCGGTTCGCTGCTACTTGCTTTCACGACCGCCGGAGAACTGGTCCCCCTTGCGGAGGCGCGGGCGCGAGCATCGGAAGTTGCGGCCGCCAACTGGATGGCGAGCGCGCTGGCGGTGGCGGGCCGGTACGCGGACGCGCTGATGATCGACGTGGGCAGCACGACCGCCGACGTCATCCCGATCGCCGCCGGCCGGGTGGCCGCCGCCGGCCGCACCGACCTCGACCGGCTGCTCGCCGGCGAGCTCGTCTACACCGGCGCGCTGCGCACCAACCTCGCGGCGATCGCGCCGCGGGTGCCGGTGCGCGGCGGCTCGTGCCCGGTCGCCTCGGAGCTGTTTGCGATCAGCGCCGACGTGCAGCTGATCCTCGGCCACCTCGCCCCCGGCGCGTACACGTGCCCCACCCCGGACGGGCGGCCCGCGACCGTCGAGTTCGCGCGCGAGCGCGTGGCGCGGCTCGTGTGCGCCGACGCCGAGCAGCTGGCCGCGGAGGAGATCGATGCGATCGCTGCGTTCCTGCACGCGGAGCAGGTGCGCCAGATCGAGGCCGCGGTTCGCCGGGTGAGCGGGCGGTTCGGGGGCGAGCCGCCTGTCGTCCCTCTGGGCGCGGGGGCGTTCATGGCGCGCGAGGCCGCCGAGCACCTGGGACTCGCGGTCGTCGAGCTGCCGTGGAGCGCGGCCGAGCGCGAGGCGGCGCCCGCCGCCGCGCTCGCCGACCTCCTGGCCGGCAGGATGGCCCCACAGTGCTGACCGTCGTCAAGGTCGGCGGCGGGCTCGCGCGCGAGGCGGGCGACGGCCCGCTGCGGACGCTTTGCCGCGCGATCGGCGACGCCGGCGCCCGCCACCCGCTGCTCGTCGTGCCGGGCGGCGCGGCCTTCGCGGACGCCGTCCGCGAGCACGACACTCGCTTCGACCTACGGGCGGCGACAGCCCACCGGATGGCGATCCTCGCGATGGACCAGTTCGGCCTGCTGCTCTCCGACCTGATCCCCGGTGCGGTTCCGCACGCGGACCTCGCGGCCGCCCGCGCCGCCGCCGCGCGCGCGGAGACGCCGATCCTCCTGCCGGCCGCACTGCTCGCCGGGGACCCGCTGCCAGCCTCGTGGGCGGTCACGTCCGACTCGATCGCGGCCTGGGTGGCCGGGGCCGGGCACGCCGCGCGCCTGGTGCTCGTCAAGGCGGTCGACGGCCTCTATCGCGACTGGCCGGCGGACGGCCCGCCGCTCGCTCGCCTGAGCGTGGGCGAGCTCGCCGAGCTGCGCGCGGCGGGGCTCGCCGCGGGAGTGGACGAGCACCTGCCGGAGGCGCTGCGCGCGGCCGGCGTCGAGGCGTGGGTGATCGACGGCCGCGAGCCGGGTCGGCTCGTGGCGCTGCTCGAGCACGGCAGCACCGAAGGGACGCTCGTGACGCCGGGGGTCTAGCGCCGCGGCTTCGGCGAGGCGCGGAGCGGTTGTGCCGGCGGGGCTGGGCTGGGTAAGGGGGTGGGTTCGAATTGCCGCGGCTTCACCCGGACGCGTTCGACCTTTTGCGGCCATATCCAGCATAAGGTCGAACGCACGTCGATTCGCCCGGCGGCCACGGCGGAGGCCCCAACGCCCGAAGGCTCAGCGCTTCGCACACCGCCCGCAGCCGCTCGATTCGCTCGGCGTCGAGAGGCGCGGTGCGCCGGCCGTCGCGGCAGGCCGCCGCGCGCACACCTGCTATGTCGGCGCCGGTCGCCCGCACCACGCTCAGGTCCTCGGCGCGCAGGGCTCCGGCGAGCGCCATCTCGAGGCCCGCGGCGTGCCCCTCGGCCACCAGCGCGGCGAGTGCGTCCGGGGTTAGCCATTCGAACAGCCCGCGGCCGTCCTTGACCGCGGTGTCGAGCAGGCAGCCCCCAACGCCCGCGCGGCGCGCGGCGGCGACGACGGCCCCGGGCGGCAGAGGTCCGCCGGGCACGCGTTCGGCGTCGGCATAGGCGGCTGCGATCACGGTCGTCCCGCCGTCGAGGGCGTTGCGCACCGCGCGCAGAACCGCCACGGCCGCGTCCGTGGTGGACGTCCCCCAGAGCCCGACCTTCACGTACGCCGCGCCGCAGCGCGCGGCGCCCAGCGCTGCGAGCGCGGCGGTGCCGGGCAGACCCGGCAGGTCGCCGATGGCGGCGCTCACCGGGCGCTCCGGCGGTACGACCTCCCGCACCCGCACGATCACCCCAGGGCCCGGGGCGCCCAGGGAGCCCTCGGCGGGGTTCTTGACGTCGACGATGTCGACACCTCCCTCGACGGCCAAGCGCGCCTCGTCGGCGTCGGTGACGCTCACGAGCAGCCTCATCCGGCCTCCACCCGCGCGCCGCGGTTGTCGAAGCGCACGAGCTCCACACGCCCGCGCGCCGGCCAGCTCGGCGTCCATGCGGCGGGCAAGCTCGCGCCCCGCCTGCTCGCCTCCGACGACCCCGTAGACGGCGGGCCCCCACGAGCTCTGTCCCGCACCGGCGGCCCCGAGGCGGAGCAGTGCGTCGACCAATGCGCCGGCGCGCGGGTGGAAGACGCCGCCCTGAACCGACGCGAACGCCTCGCCGACGAGCCGCTGGACACGCGTGAGCGCGGCGCCGAACTCGGTCAGGTCGCGTTCGGCGAGCCCGGGCAGCAGCGAGGTCAGCACGAGCTGCGCGATGAGCGCCGCGCGGTCGGGGTCCGGGCGCAGCCGCGCGAACGCCTCCTCCTCTGCCCGCCCCGAGAGTCCGGGCTCGGCGTTGGGGATCGCGAGCACGCAGCGCCATTCGTCGGGCATCTCGTGGCGGGCCAGCAGCGGGGCTGCCCGCTCGACGCCGGGACGCACTCCGCCCTCCACCACCAGGCCGCCGAGGACGAACGTCCACAGGCCGACCGCCGAACGCGCGCCTCGCCCGGCGGCGCTGGCGAGCGCCCGCGGCTCGGGCGTCTGCCCGGCCAGCGCGGCCACCGCGGCCGTGACGGCGAGCGCGAGCTTGGTGCCCGAGCCGAGGCCGACATGCGCCGGGATCGCCTCGACCACGCGGACCCGTGCGCCGCCCACGAGGCCGAGCGCCTCGCGGGAGCGGCGGGCGACGGCGAGCGCGCGCTCGGCATCCGCGCCCTCGGCGGTGACGCCCTCGCTCGGGCTCGCCTCCACCACCGCCGCGGGGCTGCTGAGCGCCACCCCCAGCCCGCCGAACCGGCGCGCGGGGCCGCCGGCGACGTCGAGCATGCCCATGTGCAGACGCGCGGGCGCCTCGACGCGGACCGACGTCATCTGTCGCCCACCGCGGCGCGCACGTGTCGCCGCACGAGCTCCATCGCCTCACGCTCCCGCGGCCCCGCCGTCTTGTCGACGAGCACCTGGAGGCGGCCCAGCTCCGCACGGATCTCCGCGGCCGGCAGCCGGCTCACTCGCGAGGCGATGATCGATGCCTCGAGTACCGCGTGGCGGGCTCGGTTGAAGCCGAGGAACTCGCGCCCGGCTCCCCGTCCCACGACGCGCGTGGTGACACGCGCGCGCGGCCCGCTCGCGTCGATCGCCGCGACGGTGACCTCGCGCCAAGAGCAGGCGTCCGCCAGCACGGCACCGTCGATTGTCGCCGTGGGCCGGGTGGGCGGTTGGGGGTCGCCGAGCGCGGCCTGCGTGAACAGCAGGATGTCGTCGGTGAGGTTGACGACCGCCGCTCCCGTCGCCCGCAGGTTGCGCAGCGTGCGCGTCGAGCGGTACGGCTTGATGACGATGGTCTCGTCTCCCCACTCCACACCCATCGCGGCGCAGTTGACCGTTCCGTCCGGGTTGATGGTGGTGGTGACCGTCTCGACGATCGCGGCCCCGGGCGGGCGGTCGCTCATCCCGAAAAGGAGCGCTCGAGGACGCCAGTGTCCACGCTCCCGGCGTGAAAGCTGCGCCCGCTCGACACGCTCGTCAGGCGCACCTCGGCCGGACTGAAGAGCAGCGGATCGATCTCGTAGAAGTTCCAGCCGGCGCGCTCGAGCACGCTGCCGAACGGCTCGCCGTGGTCGCGCGAGGCAGACGCCGGCAGGCGCGGCATGATCGCCTCGAGCTCCTCGTCGGGGGCGTCGACCGTGAGCTCGACCTGGCCGCCATAGAGCACCGCGTCGTTCGTGCGACCGATCGCCTCGGGGTCGGTTCGGGCGACCGGCGGCAACGGGCAGCTCCCGAACCCGCTCACCACGCGCCCGACGTCGAACTCGAGCTCGTGGAGCTTGTGCAGCGCGGTCTCGACGACGCGCGCGGCAACCTGGACGCCGCCGGCCAGGCTCGCGGTCGGCGCGAACAGCAGCGTCAGATCCGCGGCGCTCACGCCGGCTCGTTCGGCCACGTAGCCGGCGACCGGCTCCGGCGGCGAGTCGCGTGTCTCGAGGCACAGCACCGCGGTCCGCGCGCGCTCGTCGACCTCGAGGTCGTCGTAGAGCTCTTCGGCCCGGATCAGGGCCCGGCCGGGGCCGCTGGCCATGGCGAAGTAGTCGTCGCGATCCAGCCGCCAGCCCGCATACTGCGACGCCAGACAGGCCAGCGCCGGCCGGTCTGTGACGACCGTGAGCCCGGGCAGCCAGCGGCCCTCGAGTACGACGGGGGCGAACGACACCGCCCCCAAGCCCCCCATACAGATCTCAGCGAAGCGCCGTCCCGCCTCGAGTCCGCCGGCAACCGAGCTGCCGCAGTCGATCAGCCGCGTGCCGCCCTGGAGCGTCGTCACTTTCACCCGTAGTGCGTCGGCCTCGGCGGCGAGGCTGTCGGCGAGCTCATGGGCGCGATCGTTGAGCGAGAGCGTCACGATGCGGGCCTGAGCATAGGCTCGTCGGTGGTGGCTCGGATCGCGCCGGGCTCACCAAGCTCGCCGCGCAGCGCGGCGGCGCGCGCCTCGAGATCGGCGAGAACGGCGTCCGGGGACTCCCGCACCGAGACGAGGGTGCAGATCGGACGACCCGCGGCGATCCGCTCGCGCGGGTGAGGCACGTCGCGGATGCCGCGCGCCGGCCAGCCGCGGGTGTCCCCGACGCGTACGTCGTGGGTCGCGAAAAGGATCGCCTTGCCGGCCGCCCGGCCCGGCGACGCACTGGGAGCGACGGCCGGCAGGCGTCCGGCGCAGCCCTCCAGGTGGGCGGCGAAGACGCCCACGTCGTATGCCGCCTCGACGCATTCGAGCGACCCCGTCGGACGGGGGTTGACCTCGACGACCCAGGCACGATCGCCGTCCCAGACGAGGTCCACACCGAACAGGCCGAGCAGTCCGAACTCGAGCGCCAGATGTGCGCAGATGGCCCCCGCGGCGTCCTCCAGGGCGCGTCGCTGCGCCTCGCCAAGCCTCGGCGGCACGAGGTTGCCGCACCACGCGTAGCCGCGCGCGCCGAACCCGCGGCGCCCGATCAGCTGCTCACCCACGCTGAGCACGATGGCCGAGCGCCCGTCGGCGACCGCCGCCGCGGAGCACGCGAGACCCGAGATGTGCTCCTGCACCATGACTCCCCGGTCCAGCGCCCCGCCGCGCCACTCGCGAACGCCGCGTCCTCCGCCGCCGCGCACCGGCTTGCGCAGCCAGCGCCGGGATCGCTCCGCCCGCAGCGCCGCCTCGCGAGCCCCGAATGTCGACGGATACGCGAGGCCGGCGGCGCGCAGGGACGCGCCAAGCGCAGCCGGGTCGCGCACGCGCTCGAGCGTCTTGCGCGTGCAGCCGAGCAGTCTCCTGCGGGATGCCAGCCGCGTGACGAGCCCCGGCTGGTTCTCGACTCCCGCCCCGTAGATCACGCTCGGCGCCTGGATCTCCTCCGCCGCGTCCACCAGCGCCGCCATCCCGCCGCGTCCGCCGAGGTCGCGCAGCACGGACACGCTCGGGCAAAGCCGCTGCAGGTCGAGGTCGCCGAAGCGGTCGAGCGCCACGACGTCGTGCCCGGCACGCACGGCCAGCTCCGCGAGCATGCGTGCGCTGACCGCGACCAGCAGGATGGGCTCCGTCAGAGCACGCCCTCCAGCAGCGCCACGAAGAGCACGGCGGTGACGAGATCGGCCGTGGTGCCCGGGTTGAGCGCGTTGCCGTCCTGACGCAGCGAGGCGTCGAATTCGGCCAGCGCGTTCCGGCCCCGGGCGCTGCGCACCCCGCCGGCCGTGAGCACCTGGCGGGCGCCCGCCGCCACGCGATCGGCGGCGTCGGCGCCGCGCTTGCGCGCGATCAGCGTGTCCGGGACGGAGGCGAGCAGGCGCAGGGCCAACTCGACGATGGCGTCGCGCGGGCGCAGCCCATCGCCCAGCGCATCTCGCGAGGGCGGGCAGCCCGAGCTCGAATGTCACCGCGTAGTCGGTGACGTACTCGCTCGCGACGTGTCGCGCTGCGCGGCCGCGGCCATGGCTTCGCGCAGCGTCACGCGCGGCTCGTCGCGCACGTCGTGCTCGACGGGCTCGTCGAGGCCGCCCGCGCCCGCCAGCCGGATCGCGGCATAGGCGGATCGCGCGTCGTCGACGGTGAGCGCGCGCAGCACGTCGCCGAGGCGCTCGACGGAGGGGTCCATCGCTCGGCGTGAGTGCCGCGCGCGCGAGCGGCGCCAGCAGCAGCGCGATGCCGAGGTTGGTGTTCGCGCCGGCGGCGTCGCGCGAGGCGCGCACGGCGGCAAGCACCGTCTCGCCCACGCCCCGCTCGCCCGCGCGGCCGAGCTCGGGACCGAGCGCGATCCCGCTGCGCAGCATGTCCTCGTAGGAGGTGTCGTCGAAGTCGTGGCTCGGCGTGACGTTGCCCGGCTTCTCGGCGCTCGCCTCCAGCACGCAGGCCAGCTGGGCCGCGCGCGCGACGGCGTCGGTGCCCGGACGAGCGGGGGCACCCGTCGAGGCCGGCGCCGTCTGCTTGACCGGCATTTGCGGGATCGTATAGAGCGAGATGTCGGACCAAGTGGCGCATACGGACGGTCGCCGGCTCGACGGGGTGCGGGCCGTGGTCACCGGCGCGAGCAGCGGCATCGGCGCCGCCATCGCCGAGACGTTTGCCGGCGCGGGCGCGACGGTACTCGTGACCCACCGGGACAGCGCGGACGCCGCAGCAGAGGTCGCGCAGCGGATCGAACGGGTCGGAGGCCGCGCACAAATCGCACAGGCCGACCTACGCACCCGCCCCGCCTGCGAGGCGCTGGTCGCGCAGGCCCGGGAGCGGCTGGGTGGACTCGACGTGTGGGTCAACAACGCCGGCGCGGACGTGCTGACTGGCGAAGCAGCCGAGTGGGACTGGGAGCGCAAGCTCGACGCTCTTGCTCGCGGTCGACCTCAAGGGGACCATCGCGTGCTCGTACGCCGCCGGCGCCGTGATGCGCGAGCAGCCCGGCGGTGGGACGATCCTGAACATGAGCTGGGACCACGTGACAGCGGGGATGGCGGGGGAGAACCCCGAGCTGTTCAGCGCCGTCAAGGGCGGCGTGCTCGCGTTCAGCAAGAGCCTGGCGCGCGACCTGGCGCCCCGGGTACGCGTCAACGTGCTCTGCCCGGGCTGGATCGAGACGGGGTTCGCGCGGGGAGTCGGCCGCGACTTCCACAGCTCGGTCGCTGAGTCAACGCCGCTCGCACGCTGGGGCCAACCGAATGACGTCGCCGCGGCCGCGCTCTGGCTCGCGTCGCCCGAGGCGGAGTTCGTCACCGGCCAGGCCGTCAACATCAACGGCGGCGTTGTGATGTAGTCATCTAGAAGGAGGCGATCTCAGTGGAGACAGGAGTAAAGCCCAAGCCGTACACCGACGAAGAGGTCGAGGCCAAGATCAAGGAGCACGGCCTCGACGGCTGGTACCTCGACGGCGGGTGGCTGCGGCGCAAGTACAACACCGACGGCTGGCCGACGACGCTCATGCTCGTCAACACCATCGGCTACCTCTCCGAGGCGGCCTACCATCACCCCGATCTGGCGGTGACCTGGGGAAAGGTGTGGGTGAAGCTCAAGACCCATACGGCCAACGGCATCACCGACAACGACTTCGCCCTGGCGCGCGTGATCGAGAACCACGTGCTGTGGCGGCCGGAGTCGGACAGCCCGCTGGAGGGGACGCCGAACAAGTTCGTCCGCAGCAAGAGCTAGTGGTCTCTCCGACAAGTTCGTGCTCGTTTGCCGAGCGAAAATCGAGCATGGCGGTGGACGCGCGAAGCCGGAGTAGCAGCGCTACTTCGGCGAGCGTGGGCGCCGCCAGGCGACGATTTGCAGCCGGCAAACGGGTGCGAAACTGGAGGAGACCACTAGTGCCAGGAGCACTAGCGCCGCATCCGGACACGCCCGTGGCCGAGCGGCTCCTGTTCGTGACCGGCAAGCTCGCCGCGTCGGCCCTCCGCGACACGCTCGGCCGCGCCGAGCTGCCGTTCGACTACGAGGTCGCGGTCATGAAGATCACGGTCGCGGCGCTCATGACCACCAGCTGGATCGCGAGCCGTCTCGAGCCCCCCGAGGCCACGACGAAGATCATGATCCCCGGCCTCTGCGAGGGAGAGACCGACGTGCTGGCCGAGCGCTTCGGGATTCCCGCCGAGAAGGGCCCAGCCGACCTCAAGCAGCTGCCGAGCTGGTTCGGACAGGCCGACGCGCGCGCCAGCTACGGCCCGCGCGATATCCGCGTGTTCGCGGAGATCAACCACGTCCCGAGGCTCAGCGGCGAGCGCATCCTCGAGCTCGCGGGCTACTACCGCGACGCCGGCGCCGACGTCATCGACCTGGGCCTGTCGCTCGACCGCCGCTGGCTCGACGAGGGCCCTGCGGTGATCGCGGAGCTGCGCGAACGCGGCTTCGCCCTCAGCATCGACACGATGGACCGCGAGGAGATCCTGATGGCCGACGAGGCGGGGGTCGACTACGTGCTCAGCCTCAACGGATCCAATCGCGACCTCGCCGAGCGCCTGAGCGCGACGCCCGTTCTAATCCCCGACACGCCCGATGACCTCGACAGCCTCGAGGCGACGATTGCCCACCTCGAGCGGCCTCGGCAAGCCCTATCTCGTCGACCCGATCATCGAGCCGATAGGCACCGGCTTCGCGGCCAGCCTCGGGCGGTACCTCGAGGTGCGCCGGCGCCATCCCGAGGTAGAGATGTTCATGGGGATCGGAAACCTCACCGAGCTGACCGAGGCCGACAGCACGGGCGTGACCGCGATGCTCATCGGTTTCTGCCAGGAGCTTGGCATCCGCAACGTGCTCACCACCGAGGTCATCGACTGGGCGCACGGCGCCGTCCGAGAGGCGGTGCTGGCGGCACAGCTCATGCACTTCGCGGCAAGAGCAGGGCACGCCGCCCAAGCACGTCGACGGGCGGCTGCTGACCGTCAAGGACGAGGACCTCCGGCCCTACGAGGAATCCGAGCTTCGCGAGCTGCATGCGCAGGTAACCGACCCGAACTTCCGCATCTTCGCCGACAGCGACTGGATCTACGTCTTCAACGCGGAGCTCTTCGTCAAGGGCACCGACTTCAACGAGATCTTCGATCAGCTCGGGGTCGACGAGGCCACCCACGCCTTCTACCTCGGCAAGGAGCTGATGAAGGCCACGATTGCACGGGCTTTGCGCAAGAACTACCGCCAGGAGTCGCCGCTCGACTGGGGCTATCTGACCTTCGAGGAGCCGCGCCGGGAGCGCGTCCGGCTGACCGCTCGGCTGAAAAAGTAGTAATCTCGCGCGCCCAAAATCGGACCGACCAGAGGGAGGAGCGCGTGGCGACGATTGCGGACCTGGAGAAGCAAAATGGGGTGACCCTCGGTCGAATACTCGGCCGGACGAGCGTCGGGGAGGCCGAGGAGGGCTCCGGCGGCAAGATGCGCGCCACCGTTCGGATTCCGGAGGACGAGCTGGTCTATGAGCCCGGGGTCCTCGTCATGCCCCATGGGGGCGTGCTCGAGCTCGAGCTCATCAACGACGACAAGAACACCCACTGCGCGGTCCTGCCGAGCAATGGCGACACCCAGTTCATCTGGCTGGTGAATCACTCGAAGGGCACGGCCACTCTCGAGCTCGACGGACCGGGGTACTACTGGTACGGCTCCACGACCGGCAACGACGAGGGCCGGGGCCTCACCGGCGCGATCGTCGTGGGCGGGGACGTACCGGACGAGGCTCGCCTCGACCGCCCGCCCCAACCCCAGCCGTAGACCGCCCGCCAGGCTCACCGTCGAAAGGAGCACTCGATGGCAACCGAGTACGTAGACGCAGGAACCGCCATCCCCTACGCAACCCTGAGCACCTCGGTCGGCAAGGCGCCGCCGGTCACCAAGGGCGTCACCTACGACCGCATTCTCAACGCCCGCGATGAACCGCATAACTGGCTGACCTATTACGGCGCCTACAACGCGCAGCGCTACAGCCCGCTCGACCAGATCAACGCAAGCAACGTCGGGCAACTCACCCCGCAGTGGGTGTTCCAGGCCGGCAACGTCGGCCTGCGCCCGGGCGCGACGACCTACGCGTGGGAGGCCTCGCCGATCGTCGTGGACGGGGTCATGTTCGTCTCCGGCTGGGACGGCCAGTGCTGGGCCCTCGACGCGACGAACGGGCAGGAGCTGTGGCGCTACAGGCACGCGTCCCCGTTCGACGTGTCGCTGTGCTGCGGCAACGTCAACCGCGGGGTTGCCGTAGCCGAGGGCAAGGTCTTCATGACCACCCTGAACGCCCACATCATCGCCCTCGACGCCGAGACCGGCAAGAAGATCTGGGACAAGCCCTTCGGCGATGTGCGGGCCGGCGAGAGCGCCACCGTCGCTCCCCTGATCGTGAAGGACATGGTCATCGTCGGGAGCTCCGGCGGCGAGTTCGGCGTGCGCGGCCACACCGACGCGTTCAATCGCGAGAGCGGGGAGCGCGTCTGGCGGTGCTACATGATCCCGAAGCCCGGAGAGCCGGGCTCCGAGACCTGGCCGGACGACGGCGAGGCCTGGCAGCGGGGCGGCGCGAACTGCTGGATCACGCCCAGCTACGACCCGGACCTGAACCTCCTGTACTACGGGACCGGCAATCCGTGTCCCGACTTCGACGGAGGGGTCCGCGAGGGCGACAACCTCTTCACCGATTCCGGTGTCGCCGTGGACGCCGACACCGGCGAGATCAAGGCGCACTTCCAGTACACCCCGCACGACCTCTGGGACTACGACTCCGTGATGGAGCACCTCCTGTTCGACCTCGATGGGCAGAAGCTGGCCGCCCACTTCGACAAGAACGGGTTCCTCTACATCCTGGACCGCACGAACATGGACGCGATCCGGGTGGCGCCGTTCGTCGACCGCATCGACTGGGGCGAGGTCGACGAGAAGGGCAACGTGACGCCGAAGGTGTACCCCGACAAGGAGGGCGACCCGGTGCACTTCTGGCCGGGTCCGGCCGGCGCCAAGGAATGGACGCACGCCTGCTACAGCCCGGATACCGAGCTCCTCTACGTCCCAGTGCAGGACGTGGGCGCGACAGCCACGCGGCGGCGCAGGGAGTTCAAGGAGAGCATCCCGTACTGGGGCGCGGGCGTTGCCGTGGACGGCGACGACCAGACCGGGTACGTGAGCGCCTACGACCCGCGCACGGGCCAGGAGCGCTGGCGCTGGACCGACGAGCTGTGCATGTGCTCGTCGCTTCTGGCCACGGGTGGCAACCTCGTGTGGGGGGGCGAGCCCAGCGGGGAGTTCAACGCGTGGAACGCCGAGAGCGGTGACCTGCTGTGGCAGTTCCAGTGCGGCAGCGGCCACCACAGCAGCCCGTCGAGCTACAGCGTCGACGGACGGCAGTACGTCGTCGCGCCGAGCGGCTGGGGCGGCTGGGCCGAGGGGTTCCTGCCAAAGATGCTCGGGTCGTCCCACGGCAGCGCACTGTTCGCCTTCGCGCTGCCGGAGTAGGGGCGCGGCAATCGCAAGCTAACTAATCAGGGTCTGGAGTTGAGAATGGGTTTCTTGCTTCTAGGTATCGACAGCTTCATCGCTTGCATAGCCATCGGTGCGATCGTCGACAAACGGTGGCGTCTGCCGCTCGCCGCGATGTTCGGCGTCGCCGACGGAGCCGCATTCCTGGTCGGTGCGGGCCTCGGCTGGACGATCTCGGCGGGGGTGACCGAGGTCCTGACGATCGCGACGCTCGGGGCCCTGGGGCTCTGGCTGGTCGCCGTCGCCGCCGGGACGCGGCGAGTCGCCGAGCTCTGGCCGCTGTGGGTCCTGCCGCTCGCGCTGACGGTCGACAACCTCGCCTTCGGTGTGGCCAGTGACTATTCGGGCTCGCTCCTCGGGCACGCCGCGGAGCAGGCTCTGTCGAGCTCGCTGCTCGCCCTCGTTGGGCTCTACGCCGCCGGCGTGCTTCCGCGCGTGCTCCCGGCGCTGGAGCGTCCGACCGTGGCCGTCCGGTTCGCCGGAGCCGCTTTGCTGCTCACGACTGGTGGGTTCGTATTGCTTGGTTGATCGTTCGCTAAGGTAGGCCGACCTTGTACCCCAAAGGGAGGGGTTCTATGACACAGATGAAGCAGGCAAAGCGTCGTCGCAAGACTTGGACCAAGCCCGAGTTCGAGTTCGTCGACCTCTGTTGCGAGGTCACGCTGTACCTGTACCACGACTAGGTAGGAGTCCGAAGCCGACGTAGCCCCTGGCGCTTGCCTGGGGCTACGTCTGCTCCTTCTGTCGCGTGCGCGTTCGTATCCTCGGCTCGGCCGCCGGCGGGGGGTTTCCGCAGTGGAACTGTCACTGCGCGACGTGCGAGGCCGCACGTGGCGGTGTGCGGGCGCAACCTAGGACGCAGTCGTCCCTGGCGATCCGCGGTCGCGAGGGGCCGTGGTTTCTCGTAAACGCCTCGCCGGACGCGCGCCAGCAGCTCGAGGCGCTGACCCCCCGGCAGGTCGACGGCGTCCGCACTGCACCGATCGCCGGCGTGCTCCTGACCGACGCGGAGATCGACCACACGGCGGGTCTTCTGCTCCTGCGCGAGTCGCAGGCGCCGGTGCGCGTGTTCGGCCATGAAGGCGTCGAGCGCGCGCTGAGGAGTGGGTATCCCGCGTTGGCGATTCTGGAGCGCTATTGCGGGGTCGAGTGGCAGACGCTGGAACCAGAGCGGGCGAGCCCGCTCGAAGGGTCGAGCCTCGCAGTCGAGCCGTTCGAGGTGGGAGGCGACGCGCCGCGCTACCTCAGCGGGTCGGACGTGGAGCTTCAGGCGACTGGGTTCGTCTTCCGAGACCATGCAAGTGGCGCCGTTGTCACCTACGCGCCCGGTCTTGCCCGATTGGACGATGACGTGCTCACCCGGCTCGCCTCGAGTGACCTCGTTCTCGTCGACGGGACCTTCTGGCGCGACGACGAGCTCGCCCGATTGGGCATCTCGGAACGCAGCGCGCGCGACATGGGACACGTTCCGCTCTCGGGCCCCGGCGGGACGCTCGAGGCGCTCGCGCAACTGGAGCGCCCGCGCAAGGTGCTCGTCCACATCAACAACACGAACCCGATCCTGCTCGAGGACTCTCCCGAGCGGGAGGCGGTCCACCGCGCGGGCGTCGAAGTTGCCTACGATGGCCTCGAGATCGCGCTATGACCGAGACTGCCACGACACCGACGAGCGAGCGCGCGCCGTGGCCGCCCGAGGAGTTCATCGCCCACCTGCGCGCGCAGGGGACGCGCTACCACAACCTCCACCCCTTCCATCGACGCATGGACGCGGGGAACCTCACGCGCGAGGAGCTGCAGCGCTGGGTTGCGAACCGCTTCTACTACCAGAAGTGCATCCCGTTGAAGGACGCGGCGATCCTGTCGAACTGCCCCGAGATCGAGGTCCGACGCGAGTGGATACGGCGCATCATCGACCACGACGGCACCACCGACGGAACGGGCGGCATCGAGTCGTGGCTGAGGCTCGGAGAGGCGCTCGGCGTGTCGCGAGAAGAGCTGACGTCGGAGCGGCGCGTCCTCCCCGGGGTGCGCTACGCGGTTGACGCCTACGTGAACTTCGCGCGCCAGAGGCCGTGGATCGAGGCGGTCGCGTCATCGCTCACCGAGCTCTTCGGGCCGGCCGCGATCCGCACGCGGCTCGAAGCCCTCGAGCGTCACTACGACTGGATCGATCCCGCGGGGCTCGAGTACTTCCGTACACGACTCCTGCAGGCGCCACGCGATGCGCAGTACGCGCTCGACCTCACGGTTGAGCACTGCCGAATGCGCGAGCAGCAGGAGGCTGCCGTCGCGGCGCTGCGCTTCAAGACCGAGATGCTGTGGGCGCAGCTCGAGGCCATCGAGCGCGGCGACACGCAGCCTCCGGGGCCGGACTCTTGACTCGTCCCCGCCTCGTCACCGGCGCGCGACTTCAGTACGACGAGGTGCGCGAGGAGCACGTTCTGCTGGTGCCCGAGGGCGCCGTGCGGCTCAATCCCACCGCGGCGGCGGTGCTCGAGCTCTGCGACGGGGAGCGCTCGCTCGACGAGATCGTCGACACCCTCTCGGCGAGCTACGAGGGCGCCGATCTACGCGACGACGTTCGGGGGCTGGTCGACGGCATGACTCAGAGAGGACTCGTGGTCGATGCAGCAGCCTAGGCCGTCAACGCTCATCGCCGAGCTCTCCTATCAGTGCCCGCTCCACTGCCCGTACTGCTCGAACCCGCTCGACATCGGCCACGAGAAGTACCGCCGCGAGCTCGAGACCGAGCACTGGACCCGCACCTTCCGGGAGGCGCGCGCGCTCGGCGTCCTTCAGCTCGCGCTCACGGGCGGCGAGCCGATGCTGCGCCGCGATCTGGTCGAGCTCTGCGCCGGGGCGCGCGAGGCCGGTCTCTACTCGTCGCTCATCACCGCCGGGGTCCACTTCACGCCCGACCGCGCGGAGGCGCTGAAGTCGGCCGGGCTCGATCACGTGCAGATCTCGATCCAGAGCCCGGACGCCGAGGACAACGACCGCATCGCCGGGAATCGGTCGTTCGAGAAGAAGATCGCGGCCGCGCGCCTCGTGAAGGAGCTCGACTTCCCGCTGACGATCAACTGCGTCCTGCACCGGCAGAACCTCGATCGGATCGAGGAGCTGCTCGATCTCGCGCTCGATCTGGGAGCGCAGCGGCTCGAGCTTGCGAACACCCAGTACTACGGCTGGGCGGTCCCAAACCAGGAGGCGCTCCTGCCGTCGTGGGAGCAGCTCCGGCGCGCGGAGGAGGCGGTCCAGCGCTTTCGTGAGCGGGTCGGCCCCAAGGTCGACGTCCTCTGGGTGCTGCCCGACCTCTATGAGGATCTGCCGAAGCCATGCATGGGCGGCTGGGGCCGGACGGCGATAGTGGTCGCGCCGAACGGGGATGTGCTGCCCTGCCAGGCGGCCTCGACGATCCCCGGGCTCGAGTTCGCCAACGTCCGCGAGCATCCGCTGAAGTGGATCTGGAGCGAGTCAGACGCGTTTGCGCGCTTCCGGGGCACCGACTGGATGCAGGAGCCCTGCCGGACGTGTCCGCTCGGACGGCAGGAGGTTGACTTCGGAGGCTGCCGCTGCCAGGCGCTGCGGCTCGCGGGCGACGCGGCGGCCACGGACCCGGTCTGCCGCTTCTCGCCGCATCACGACCGCGTCGTCTCGGCACGCGAGTCGGCGCGGACGGACGAGCTCGTCTATCGCGCGATGAAGCGGCCCGTGCGCGCCTGACCGCGCTCGCGTTACGCCGCCGCGTGCGCCCCGATGAGCCCGACGGCCGCCAGCCGATGGTGACAAATGTCCGCGATGTGCTCACGCGTGGCGGGCGGGATGGCGTCGCCCCAGGCGTCGGTGGCGTCCTCGGCGCGCGCGAGCAGATCGTCGAGGAGATCTCGGGACGGCTGGGCCTCAACTAGACAGCGCAGGCCGAAGCCGATGTGCCAGCGCTCGTCGAGCTCGACGCGCCGCACGCCATCGCGCACCCCGGGCAGGGCGCCGTCGGCCAGGTCGTGGCGCAGCGCGTGATGCGCGGCGTCGAAGATGATCCCCTCGAGCACCATGTGGTAGAGGGCGACGCCCTCGCCCAGCCCGGCGCGGCCCCCCGTGAGCTCGGCGGCCATCGCGGGCAGCCGCACCTCGAAGAGCCCGAGGACCGCGTCCGGGACGTGGGCCCGGGCGGCGGCGCGCCGCTCGGCCGGGGTGTCTCCGGGCAGCCCGAGCACCTCGGCCGCGATGCGGTCGAAGAACTGCGCGTGGCGGTCCTCGTCGCGGCGCTGCAGGTAGAAGACCCACGCCATCAGGCTCTCCTGGGAGGCCAACGTCGCCTCCCTGGCCGCGTCGGCGAACGGCGTGATGTGCTCGGAGACCGCGTCCTCGGCCACGCAGAAGCCGGCGAGAAGCGTCATGAGGCGGCGGCGACGCTCGGCCGGGAGCTCCGGCCAGGCGCGCGCGTCCGGGGTGAGGTCGATGGCCGCCGGATTCCACTGCAGGCGGGCCACGACCTTGGAGAAGAAGCTCGGCCAGAAGCTCGGCTTTGCGAGGGGCGAGAGCCCGCCCGCCGAACGCTCCAAGGGCTGCTGGTCAGCCATGGGCAGCAAGGTACCAAGCGATATCCGAGGTTCCCAAGGACTTCAGAGCTAGGCCGCCGACTCATGCTCGGGGCAGTCGACGCGCAAATCGCCGCGGGATAGCGGCATGTCGAGCAGCGCGCAGTGGTGTTGCACCGACGCCTCCGGCCCTACGCGCCTGCGGAGAAAGCGACAGGTGACGCACGTGCGAGCGACGCTCACGACGCCGGTCTCGTACAGGCCGGCGATCAGATCGAGCAGTAGCACGAGGGCGTCCTCCTTGTCGGCACGGGGAACGCCCGCGAGCTGAGCCCGGACGGCCTCGTCCCAGGACGCGAGCTCGCGCGCCGCCGCGGCCCCCCGGCCGGTGAGCCACAGGGTGTGGGCGCGAGCGTCGGTCGGGTCGGGCCGGCGCTCGACCAGTTCCTTGCGCAGAAGCACGGCGACCGCGTCGGACAGGGTCGGCTGTGACACGTCGAACTCGGCGGCCAGGGAGCCGACCCGTCGGCGCGGCGCCGGGTCGTGCGCGAGCCGCAGGACGATCTGGGCCTGTGTGGGCGTCAGGCCTTGCCGGCGCGCTCGCTGTCGGAGCTCGGTGCGGAGCGCCTGGCCGACCCGCTCCAGGGCGGCGGCGAGCTTCGCGTCGAGGTCGCGCGCTCCCGGCGGCAGCCCCTCTGCCCTGTCGCCTCGACCTACCAATCCGCTTCGGCGTAGGGCTGGCTCCACAGCGCCACGCTGAGCGTGACCGCCTTGAACCACGCCTGGTGCATCGCGTCGACCTCCGCGGTAGGCCGGCCGCCCTTGGCCAGGAAGTCGCGCACCGTGGCCGTGATCGGATAGATGAAGGCGACCATGTACCGCAGCGGGATCTGGTCGGGCGACTCGGCGCCGTCGGTCCGGTTCTTCTTCTCGCGGGTGTGACGGCGCGCGATCTCGTGCTGGTAGTCGAGCCAATCCTGATCCCAGGGGCGCTCGCACAGGTCGCGGATCCACTGGCCAAAGCGCCCGCGGACGCTGGCGAGATAGTCGCCGTCCGGCTCGCCGTCGGGGCGGGCGAAGTAGTGGACGAGGTGCGGGTGCGAAGCGACGAAGCCGTACCAGACGTCGAGCACGTCCTCCACCTGGTCGCGCAGGACCTCGCCCGCCGCCCGCAGGTGACGCGCGTCCTCCTCGCCGAATAGGACGGTCTGCTCGAGCAGATCGAGGTCCTCGGCCGAGACGGGCGAGCGCTCGAGCTCGGGGCTGCCGTACGTGTAGCCGTGGATGCCGCTGGCTGCTTCCATCACGCCTCCGTTAGTTAGGACTCCTATCCTTCGCGCATGCTATCGCGGGAGGCCTCGTCGCTGCACCTAGGATAGACGCATAGATAATTCCCTATAACAGACGGCGATTGATTCCCTTGTTTTTCAATACGGCTCGATCTACGGTGGCCTCCACACCGAGCGTGACGAGGAGAAGATGTGAACGGCGACACGAGCCTGGCGACGGCGGTTCCGACGGAGCCGCTCGACCTGGCGGTCTTGGAGGCAGCGGCACTCGCCGCGACGCGGGACGCAGCCATCGCCTGCCAGCCGTTCGTGGGCCGGGGGGACAAGCACGCGGCGGACGGGGCCGCCACCGACGCGATGCGTCGGGCGCTCGCCGAGGCGCCGGGACTCGGGACGGTCGTCATCGGCGAGGGCGAGAAGGATGGCGCCCCGATGCTCTACAACGGCGAGCGCGTTGGCGCCGGTGGGCCGCGCGTTCGACATCGCGGTCGATCCGCTCGAGTGCACGACTTTCTGCGCGAAGGGACTGCCCGGCTCGCTTGCCACGATCGCGTTCGCCGACGAGAACGCCCTGCTCCGTCCGGGACCGTCGCACTACATGGAGAAGCTCGTCGTGCCTCCGGCGGCCCGTGACGCGATCGACGTCACGGACGCCCCCGAGGCGACGCTCGCGCGCGTTGCGGGGGTGCTCGGAAAGGGGATAGCCGACCTGCGGGTGGTGGTCCTCGACAAGCCGCGCCATGTCGAGTTGATCGGGCGCCTGCGGCGAGCGGGCGCCTCGGTGACGACACCGTCCGACGGGGATGTGGCCGGCGCCCTCGAGGCGCTGCTGCCGGCGGGCGAGGCGGACGTGCTGATGGGCGTGGGCGGCACCCCCGAGGGTGTGATGACGGCTTGCGCGGCGAGGGCCCTTGGAGGGGGCATGCAGGCCCGGCTCGCCCCTCAGAGCGACGCCGAGGCAGCCGCGCACTCGTTGACGCGGGCCTGGACGCCGAGCGCGTGTATGAAGTGGAGGATCTGGTTGCCGGTCCCGCCTTCTTCGTCGCCACCGGCGTGACGGGCGGTTCATTGCTCGCCCGACCCCGAGGGTTCGACGCCGGTTTCGTGACGGAGTCGCTCGTGATCTCCGAGCGCGGCGTGCACCGGGAGGTCGGATGACACTGGACCCGGCAAGGCTCGAGGAAACTGCGCGGGCGATGGTCGCGGAGGGCAAGGGAATCCTGGCCGCCGACGAGAGCAACGCCACCATGACGAAGCGACTCGAGGCCGTCGGCGTCGAGTCGACGGCCGAGTCGCGGCGCTCGTTCAGGGGTCTGATGTTCACAGCCCGGGGCGCGGCCGACTACATCAGCGGCGTGATCATGTACGACGAGACGTTCCGCCAGACGACGGCCGACGGCACGCCCTTCCCGGAGCTCCTGACGCAGGAAGGCATCCTCCCCGGCATCAAGGTCGACACCGGCGCCAAGCCACTCGCGGGCTTCCCGCAGGAGACGGTCACGGAGGGGCTCGACGGTCTCCGCGACCGTCTACGCGACTACCGCGAGCTGGGCGCTCGCTTCGCGAAGTGGCGGGCGGTGATCAGGATCGACACGGGGCTCCCCACGCGCGGGTGTCTCGAGGCGAACGCGCACGCGCTCGCACGCTATGCCGCCCTGTGCCAGGAGGCCGGCATCGTGCCGATCGTCGAGCCCGAGGTGCTGATGGACGGCGAGCACACGATCGACCGCTCCGAGGAGGTGACGGCGGAGGTGCTGCGCACGGTCTTCGACCGGCTGGCCGAGCAGCGGGTCCTGCTCGAGGGAATCGTGCTCAAGCCGAACATGCTGCTGCCGGGCTACGACTCCCCGGTGCAGGCCGGCGTCGAGGAGGTCGCCGAACGCACGCTGGCGTGCTTTCGCCGCGTGGTGCCGGCGGCGGTGCCGGGGATCGCCTTCCTCTCCGGCGGGCAGAGCGACGACCGGGCGGCGGCGCATCTGAGCGCGATGAACACCATCGCGGGCGTGCCGTGGGAACTGACCTTCTCGTACGGCCGCGCGCTCGTGGGCGCACCCCTCAGGGTGTGGTCGGGAGACAACTCCAAGGTCGCCGAGGCACAGGCCGCCCTCCTCCACCGAGCTCGTTGCAACGCCGCGGCCCGAAGGGGCGAGTACGCGGAGTCGATGGAGCACGAGCTCGTCGCGTGAAGCCGCCGGCCGTCGACGTCTGCTTCACGCCGCAGGAGATCCGCCCGGTCGAGGTCGCCGTCGTGGTCGACGTCCTGCGTGCGACCTCGACGATCGCGCAGGCGCTGGCGGTGGGCTACCCGCGCGTGGTCTGCTGCAAGTCCGTCGCTACCGCCCGTGAACTGCGAGCGCCCGGCAGGGTGCTGGCGGGTGAGAGCGCCTGCGTGCGGGTGCCGGACTTCGAGCTGGGCAACTCGCCCGCCGCGATGGCGACCGCCGTGCGTCGCGGCGAGGAGCTCGTGCTCGCGACGACGAATGGCTCGCCGGCGGTCGTCGAGGCAGCGCGTGCGGCGGAGCGGGTGCTGATCGGGTCCCTGCTGAATCTGCGCGCGGTGCTGGCCGCGGTCCCCACCGACGTCCGCGTGGCAATCGTCTGCTCGGGCACGAATGGCCGCCCCGCGCTGGAGGACGTGTACGTGGCGGGCCGCCTTGTCGCCGCCCTGGGCGGTGTGCCGTCAGACGCCGCACGCGTCGCGGAGCGCGTGGCGAGCGGCTACGGAGCGCCGCTCGAGCCGCTCGCCGCGAGCGAGGACGCGACGCATCTGAGGGCGACTGGCCAGGAGCGAGACATCGCGTGGTGTGCGCGCGAGTCCGTCCTGGATGTCGTGCCCGAGGTCTGGTCGATCGAGGACGGAGCCGCCGTCGTCGG
>CAWEXB010000009.1:0-375237 GCA_963812915.1 uncultured Thermoleophilaceae bacterium
GGCTGAGCTGCGCTTCGCGGTCTCCTCGAGAGGAACGACCCGACAACGGCGTACTCCTCTCGCGCCCTCCTTTCGTCCAAAAGTAGGAGCCCGGCAACGTTCAAGCCCGGCCGCCGCTTTTCGTCCGAGTGTTGCCCATAAAGGAGTGCGCGGTGAGGAAGCTCACCCACGCGTAGCGTCGGCGCCAGCATTTCCTGCCAGAGGGGGGGGGCGTACGCACACTCCTCCGGGCCGCTCTCGATCGCAACCACGAGCCGAGCCAATGCGGCGTGCTCGGCGGATGGCTCCGCACTGCGCCGCCCACCGTCCACACCGGCCCCGTGGCCGCCAGCTCCCGAAGCCCCGGGCAGTCGTGTTCGCGGTGCATGGCTGCTGCTGCGCCGACTGCGGCCGTTGAGGCGTCCCGCTGGAGGTCCACCACGTCAACGGCGATCCGACCGACAACCGGCTCGCGCAAACACGATCCCGCTGTGCAGCGATTGCCACCGAAAGCTGACGCTTCCCGGCGCTTGACGGCCTCCCATCTGGTCGGCGGCGTGGGGGTATTGTCGCCACGACCCGAACGGAGGAGGACGGGTACGCCGACCTACGTACTACTGGTGGACTGGACCGAACAGGGTGTTCAGGCAGTGGAGCACACGGCACCCCCTCGAGCAGGGGAGCCAGATCGGCGAGAGCTTCGGCTGCAAGCTCGAGCACATCTGGTGGACCGAGGGTGGACACGACATGGTGAGCATCGTCAACGCGCCCGACGAGGAGGCGATGGTCGCGTACACCCTCGCCGTGCTCCGGCTGGGCAACTTCCCACGACCACGCTGCGCGCCTGGAACACCGACGAGATACGCGGATCGTCGGGACGACTACCGACTTAGCAGCGAGGGCAGAACAGGAACCCACATTTCCGGGTGCTTGACGACGCGGGCGATTGGCGTGGCGTTTTTGGCGCACGCAGTACGGCGGTGAACGGGGGCGAGTCTCTAAAAACCCAAGCGGCAGCGGCGACGGCGGCCGCACCTCCGCACCTGGTCCTGAGCCGGGACCCGAATCAGGGCGACGGGGCCCAGTAGGGGTCGACGCCGCCCCCTCCCTGCCCAGCGGGGACGGTCGTCAACGCCGCGATGGACCCGCCCCGATCACAAACAGGCCCCTGCGGTCATTCCGCTCGCCACTGAAGACGATCTTGTTCCCGCTTGGCGCGGAGGCGGGATCGCGATCTCCGAACCGGTTTTGGCCGGTGATCCGCTCGAGCTCGTTGATGGCGTTGGGCCTGATCACCCAGATCGAGCCGCTGACGATCCCCTCGCAGGCGATTAGGTTCCCATCCCCCGACCAGCTCGGAGACTGGGCGGCGAAGTCGTCCCTCAACTCCTTGACGTTGCTGCCGTCGGCGTCCATCGCGAACAGGCCGGCCGGATCAGGTGGGCCCAGGCGGGTGAAGACGATCCTGTTGCCGTTGGGCGAGTACTCGGGTTCTCAAGGAGGAGGAGCGCTCGTTTTGGGTCAGCCGCGTCCTGTCGCTGCCGTCGACGCGCACGGTGTAGATCTGCGCGGGGTCGTCGATCGTCCTCTCGGTCGCGTAAAGGATCTTGTTGCCGCTGGGAGAGAAGGAGGGTGTGAGCTCGGCCGTGGGCGTGTCGGTGACCTGCCGCACGTCTCCGCCGGAGCGGTTTGCGGTATAGAGGTTCCCGCGGTGCTGGAACACGATCGTCCTGCCGTCCGCCGACACGGCCGGCTGCCGGCCGGGATCGACGAGGCGCTGGCGGTCGCTGCCGTCGGGGCGGATCGAGAAGATCGCCCCGCCGTCCTGGAAGAAGATCGGGCCGTTGGGGCCCGGATACGCGGCCGTGGCCATCGCGGGCACGACCAGCGCCGCCGTGGTGGCGATCAGCGTGGCTGCCTGTAGGCCTCGCCGCCCCATTGGGGGATGCTACACAAGGCCGCGCAGGCGGTTCTAGTCCAGACTGCTGCGCCGCTGGCGGCCCGGATGCGGAGGGGCCCGTCTGCGATCTCTACCACTCCGCGCTGCAAATCGAGCTACCAGGGGACAGGTTCGTCATCGAGCAGACCCCGGTGCCTCGGCTGAGCGGCGAGGAACACGGAGTCGTCGCGGGGCGCGTGGGCGCTCGCTCAGCCGCCCACTTGCGGCTTCCGCTACGAGATCACCCATGGCGCGGCGGGCACATCCCCGACTGCCGAAGATAGATAGCCCGCGGCGGCTTAGCGGCGACACCGGCGCGGCGTGTCCTCGAAATGGTCCGCCGCACGTTCCGACTCCGGTGTGGGCCCGCGACGAACTCGGCACCGGCGAGATGTGGAACTCAAACTCGGTAATCGCGTGGGTGATCGCGCGCAGCGGCATCGAAGCTGCGTCGATTCGACCGCCCACAGGTGGTCGAGCGCCCGGTTGGCAGGCCGGACTCGCCGTAGCGCGGAGCCCGAGGCGGAGGCGCGACGACCCGGCCCGAGCTCACCGTATCCTCACGCCAGCGGTGAACGGCGCAGCCGAGTCCCGCTTCGAGCCCGGCCTAGTGTCGGAGGTCGACGAGCCGGTTCGTCGCTACTTCACTCATGCTCTCGCACCCGGTGCGAAGCTGGGATACGGGGTCCAGCTGACCATGAGGGCCGGATCAAGGCCGGAGCTTGGATGCCCTTCGAAGCCGAGTGGCAGGGCGATGGCGCTCGTTCGAGTGGCGCGCCCGTGCCGGCCGAACCGCCGGCCGGGGTCAGAGGTCCTGCTCTCGCTCAGCCTCCTTGTCTGAGTGGCTGGTCGGTGGCGATTGCCCAGACGAACCCGGCGAGTTCGCGGGCGCGGCAACGACGATCTTGCGGTGGGGCGCCCCGGGCGGCCATCCGCCCAGCGCTTGTGAAGGCGCTGCTGGCAGCGCCAGGCGCGCTCGATGACGGCGGGGTGCTGGCCGCGCTGGCGGCGGGCCAGCTGGTAGCCGACCTGGGGCGGCGCGGCGTCCCAGGCCGCCTCGACCAGCAGCCGCCGCAGGTGGGCGTTGCCGGATTTCGTGATCGAGCCCTGCTTGCGCCGCTCGCCGGAGGAGCGCTCGGAGGGCACGACCCGGTGAAGCCCATGAACTCCTCGGCCGTCTCGAAGCGGGAGAAGTCGCCGACCTCGAGACGATCCCGAGCGCGGTCAGGGTGTCGATCCCGCGCAGGCAGCGCAGCTGGGCGACGAGTTGCGCCCACGGTTCCCGCTCGGCGGTCTGGCGGACCTCGCGCTCGAGCGCCTCGATGCGGCGGTCGACCAAGTCGAGCGCCCCGAGGTAGTCGTCGAAAGCGTGCTGCGGGCCGCGAAATCGAACGTCTGCTTGGCAATCAGGCCCGGCGGGTCCAGCCCCAGCACTTGGTCGGCATGGTGCGGTCGTGGCGCAGCAGGAACTTCGACTGCCGGTGGCGGGCGCGCATCCGGTCGAGGCAGGCGTCCTCGCGGGCGCGCACCAGGTCGCGCGCCGCCTCGAGCTCCGAGACGGAACCCGATCGGTTCGAGCAGGCCGCCGGCGTGCAGACGCGCCAGCTTCCGCGCATCCCGCGGTCGGTCTTAACTCGCTCGCCCGGCCGCGCGGGAACGAGCCCCGGCGCCACCACCTCGCAAGCAATCCCGCGTCCTGTCAGGTGGCGGTAGAGGCCGAAGCCGGTCGGTCCCGCCTCGTAGCAGACCCGCGCCCCCGGCCAGCGCGAGACGGCGCGCCCGACAGCCGCGTGGTCGTAGGGCAACGTGCGCTCGTCGAGCAGCTCGTCGGCGCGCACCGCCGCCAGGCGGACCGACGCCTTGTGCACGTCCAGGGCGACGGTTACCGCCTTCGTCGTAGGGTGAGACATGGCGGGGACCTCCGTATGTGGCTTTACCGGGCCCACCCCGGCAGCCCACGCAGATGCGCAGGCGCCGACCACTGTCGTTGAGCGACCGGGCGGCGCTACCGCGGACGCCGCTCCATCCTGTCTAGGCCAGCGTGGGGTCGCTCGACATCTCCGCCAGCCGTCGGGCCAGAGCCCGCAGCAGCTTGCGCTCCACGCTCGGGTTCTCGTCGAGCAGGTGGCGGAAGTCCTTGCGGGTCAGCACGAAGAGGCACACCGGCGTCTCGGCCGTCACAGTCGCCGTGCGCGGTATCTCCTCGATCAGTGCGATCTCGCCGACGAAGTCGGGGGCGCCGCTGGTCGCGATGCGCCTGCCCTTCCGGGAGACCTTCACCTTTCCGTCGACGATCACGAAGAACTCGTGCCCGGTCTCGCCCTCCTTGCATAGCACCGTGCCCGGCTCGACCTCGAGGTCCTCGGACACCCGCGCCACCTGAGCGAGCTCCTTACGGGAGAGGCCGTCGAACAGGGGAGCCCCCTTGAGCGCCTGCACCTTGATGTCCTGGCTGAACAGCCTCATGGCGCGCTTAGCCTACGCGCACGCGGTGGCTGAGTCGAGTCGCGTAGAGGTGCCACTCGCCGGGAACGCCCTTGAGCTTCTTCTTGCCACGGTCCTCGAAGTCGATCCCGGACCCGGCGGCGAGGTCCCTGACGATGCTGGAGACGAGCACCTCGCATGCTCGGGCCTCGGCGGCGATTCGGGCGCCGATGTGGACCGCGATGCCCTCCACCTTGGCGCCGACCAGCTCCACCTCGCCCGTATGGACGCCCGCCCGGATCTCGAGGCCTAGCTCGCCCACGGCATTGATCGCGCCGTGAGCGCAGGCGATCGCCCGTGCCGGACCGTCGAAAGTGAAGGAAACCGTCGCCGGTGCCGCGAACCTCCCGGCCGCCGTAGCGGGCGAGCTGGGCGCGGATGGTGGCGTGGTGGGCGTCGAGCAGCGCGCGCCAGCGGCTGTCACCGAGCTCCGCCGCGCGCGAGGTGGACTCGACGATGTCCGTGAAGAGGACGGTCGTCAGGACACGCTCGGGCGCGGAGTCGACACGCCCCTCGGAGAGGAAGCGCTTCACGGCGTCGGGCACCACCGGGTCGCCGTAGATGCTGGTGTCCTGAGCGGTCACCTGGAGGACTTCCGCATCCGGGACGCGCTCTGCGAGATAGAGACAGCCGTCGCTGTAGCGCTCCTGGTACATGACCAAAGTGGGGACGGAGATCGTCGGAAGCACCTCGCGGATGTCGGTCTCCATCAACACCCGCAGAAACCAAGCGGCCGCGCCCGGGCTGGCGGCGAGCCGCTCGTGGTTCACGTGCCAGAGCTCGAACTCCGGGTCGCCGGCACGACTCGGGAAGTACCTGCGCAGCTCGCCGAGCTGATAGTCGCGATCACCCCACTTGAGCCGCGTCTGCCGCACACGCTGGTGCCACTGCTCGACAGTGTCGCCCATCGGGAAGTCGGGCGCCGAGACGACTCGCGGCCAGGAGTTGTGGAGCATGAGGGCCACGACACGCTCCGGGTACGTGGCCGCGAACACGGCGCAGAGCTGGCCCCCGGGTGACCCCGCGCCGAGCAGGGCGGCGCGCACCGAGCCGGCGTCGTCCATGACCGCGCGGATGTCGTCCATGCGGGTCTCGAAGCCCGGCAGGTCCTGGGCCGGTCGGAGAGACCTGTGCCGCGCTTGTCGAGCAGGATCAGCCGGGAGAAGTCGGCAAGCCCCCGGCAAAACTCGACGAAGATGGGCTGCTCCCACGCCCACACCAGGTTGATCATGAACGGCACGAAGATCAGATCGACAGGTCCCTCGCCCACGACCTGGTAGGCGATGCTGACATCGGCGGAGCGCGCGTAGCGCACCTCGGGCGTTTCCAGGTTCACAGCGCCAAAAGACTAGGCGGCTTCGCGGTGGCCGGGCCGCCGCCGGCCACCGGTAACCCTGTCGGGCCAGCCGATGCCGTACTGGTCGCACACGTACCGCAGAGGCCCCGGCGCTGGAGTCGCTGGAGCGGAGCACGCAAGGTCATTTGCACTACGCTCGGGTCGCGGCCGATCTCGCCTGCGCCGGTGACCGTGGCGCGGTCTCGGACCTCGGGCACCTCCGTGTCGAGCGGCCAGGCGGCGCGCTGGCGCCCGTTGTCGGTGGCGCCGTTCAGGCCAGCCCGGTGCCGAGCACGGGGAGATCGGCGCGGAGCCGCTCGGAACTAGGCTGGCCCCGATGGTCGACGAGATCGCCGGCGCCATCGTTGTCCGGCCCGGCAGCGGGCTTCGCGTCGGGAACGTCGAGTTCCTGGCGCTGAGCGAACACACGCCGCACTTCAACTTCTCGCTGATCACGATGCGGCCGGGGCATACGGGGCCGGAGCCGCACGTGCACGACAACGAGGACGACGCTTTCTACGTCCTTGACGACGAGATGACATTCCTGGTCGATGCGACGACCGTCGCGGCGGGCGCCGGCACCTTCGTCCTCGTCCCGCCCGGTGTCGAGCACACATTCGCCAGCCGGACGAGCGCCCGGTGCGCATGCTCAACATGCACGCACCCGCCGGCTTCGACCTGCGCCTGCGCGGCGGACCGACGACGTAGGGCGGCCGGAAGACCCGGCGGCGGCGCGGCGCCCGCGTGCCAACGCGCACGCGGTCGCGGCGGCCACCGCGCCGTCACGCGATCGGCGCTCTCGCCAGCGCTGGGATTGTGGAGCAGCGCACCGGTCCGCGCTACCCGGGTTCGTCGACGAGCAGCATCCGCGTCCGCGGTCGCTTAGCTCGCTTTCGCTTCGCCGGGCTGGGGGCGGCTGGCCGAGGTGCGGCAGCTGGCTGTGCGCAGCGAATGTGCTCGACCCGCAGATAGCGCCGAGATCGAGCACTGTGCGCGGCTGGCGATGGTGCTTATCGGTCGGAGGTGGAATATCCGGGAAGCGCCATCCGTCGTTGAGGGGAGGCGGGACCTATCCGATGCACCTGAACTGAAGAACGGAGGACTCAATGAGCAGAGCGCTGGCCGCGATCAGCGAAAACGAAGCGGCTCGGCGAACCCCCGACGCGATCATGAAGCTTGGCTCTGCGTTTTGGGGATCGAAGACGCTCCTCAGCGCAGTCGAGCTCGGGCTCTTCTCGGTACTCGCCGCGTCGGGGCCGCTCGCCGCCGAGGAGCTTCGCGATCGCCTCGGCCTCCACGAGCGAAGCGCCCGCGACTTTCTCGACGCGCTCGTCGCCCTGGGCATGCTCGAGCGCGAGGACGAGGCCTATCGCAACACGCCCGCAACCGGGCTGTTCCTCGATCGCGCCAAGCCGAGCTACGTCGGAGGCATGCTCGAGATGCAGAACGCCCGGCTGTTCGGGTTCTGGCACTCGCTCACGGAGGCTCTGCGCACCGGGAACCCACAGAACGAGGCAAAGACCGGCGGCGACTTCTTCGAGGCGCTCTACTCGGACCCGGAGCGGCTCCGCGGGTTCGCCAAGGCAATGAGCGGGCTCAGCGCCGGGTCGGCACAGGCGATGGCGGCGACGTTTCCCTGGGGCCGGTATCAGACCGTCATCGACATTGGCTGCGCCGAGGGGTGCGTCCCGGTCGTGCTCGCTCGCGAGCACGACCACCTGCGTGGCGGCGGCTTCGACCTCCCCGCGATGGCTCCGCTGTTCGAGGAGTACGTCGCCGCCGCTGAGCTGACCGACCGGCTGCGCTTCTACGCCGGGGACTTCTTCGCCGACGGGCTGCCGAGCGCCGACGTTTTCGTCATGGGCCACATACTCCATGACTGGAACCTGGACGAGAAGCGCCTCTTGCTCGAGAGGGCGCACCGGGCGCTCCCCGACGGCGGCGCACTGATCGTCTACGAGTCGATCATCGACGACGACAGGCGAGAGAACGCCTTCGGGCTTCTGATGAGCCTGAACATGCTGATCGAGACGCCCGGCGGCTTTGACTACACGGGCGCCGACTGCCGGGGTTGGATGGCCGATGCCGGATTCCGCCAGACCTACCTCGAGCAGCTGGTCGGACCCGACTCCATGGTGGTCGGGATCAAGTAGACGACGTGGCCCGTTCCGGTGGCGCTCGACACCTCCAGCATCAGCGGTGCCCCGGAGGGAAAGCATTCATCTAGAAAAGTGAATCCACGCTTCCCCGTGGCCGAGCAGCCGGCGTCAAGACGTCCGCGATGAGGTGGCGTCCGCAGCGCTGCTCTTGTGGAAAAGCAGCGCCGGCGCCGACTGCGCTCCTATCGTCGAGGAGGAGCACTGCCAGCCGCCCCAGGTGGTCGTCCGAGGCGGACCTCTGGGCAGGCCGGTCGAGATGTGCTTGTAGGGCAGGTTTCGCGGGTCCAGCCTCGTCGCTATGACCTTCGCGCTCACGCCTCACTCTCAGCGGCACCGAGCGCGTCAGGATGCCGCTTCACGGTGATAATGCCGACCGCCTCGTCGAGCACCGCCAAGCGATCGTCACGATGCTTGCGCGAGCGCTACGGGCAACCCCACATCCGCGCTCGCCGAACCCGGGGCTGGGCAGCGCCGGAGAGCGCCCCGGTCAGACCACCGATCCCCGACGCACAAGCAGCTGGCGCCGAGGCGGTGGGAAACAACCCGGCGGAGCATACGAGCCTCTGAACCTGAGACCTACGCCGTGAGATGCGCTTAACCGGGTAGCCAGGCCGAGGAAATAGCCGGCCGATGCGGCCGGGAAAGTCCGGCACCAGGCGCGTCGCGAGCCGGCCGCGCGGCCGCTCGGCGACGCGCGGGCGGAGCTGATCGGAGCACATCAGGAGCCGCACGATCGGGGCGATCTGAAAGTCGGCGGCGTTCGGGGTCGCGCCGCCGATCACGCCGCCTTCGACCCAGGCGTCAATTCTCGAGAGCGTCTTCGGGAGCGCTCGCAGGTCGGCTTGCACGCTCTCGTCCGTCGCCCCGTGCGTGTGGATCTCCAACCGGATGATCGGCCTCGCCGCTCGGATCGCGAGCCCGATCGGGACGTGCAGCGCGGCTCCCTCGGCGAAGCTCCGGAGCGCCTTGCGTTCCCGCTTGATCGCCCACCACGCGAGCCGCCGGGGGATCGGCTGAAAGACCGCCACGCCCCAGCGCTCCGCCTCCTCCACTCCCGCCGGTTCCCGGGGTCCCGTGGGAAGAGCGGGGGCTCAGGTTCAAGCTCCTCGAGTGCCCTGGCCACATCGAGCGAGCCCTGGACGCGCCTGCCGTCGATCCTGAGGGCGGGCACGGTGGGAGCTGGGAAGCCAGCGAGCCGCAGGAATGCCATGTGGATCGTCGGGATGAGTCGACGCGCTCGTAACGAAGGCCCTTGTGCTCGAGCGCGAGGCGCGCGCTCATCGAGGGGTTCGAGCCGGGGACGACGTAGAGCTTGATCACCGCTCCGGGGCGAGATCGACCTGCCCCGCTTCCTGTCTGAGCGCGTCCGGCAGCCCGGCTCGGGAATCGATGTCGAGCTTGCGGTAGGCGTTGTGCAGATGCATCTCGACCGTCTTGCGGGTGATGAAGAGCGACTGCGCAATCTCGCGGTTCGTCCGGCCGTCACGGCCAGCTGGGCGATCCGCCCTAGCTGGCCGTGACGGCCGGACGAACCGCGAGATTGCGCAGTCGCTCTTCATCACCCGCAAGACGGTCGAGATGCATCTGCACAACGCCTACCGCAAGCTCGACATCGATTCCCGAGCCGGGCTGCCGGACGCGCTCACACAGGAAGCGGGGCAGGTCGAGCTCGCCCCGGAGCGGTGATCAAGCTCTACGTCGTCCCCGGCTCGAACCCCTCGATGAGCGCGCGCCTCGCGCTCCATACAGGGGCTTTCGTTACGAGCGCGTCGACCTCATCCCGACGATCCACATGGCATTCCTGCGGCTCGCTGGCTTCCCAGCTCCCACCGTGCCCGCCCTCAGGATCGACGGCAGGCGCGTCCAGGGCTCGCTCGATGTGGCCAGGGCACTCGAGGAGCTTCAACCTGAGCCCCCGCTCTTCCCACGGGACCCCGGGAACCGGCGGCGAGTGGAGGAGGCGGAGCGCTGGGGCGAGGTGGTCTTGCAGCCGATCCCCCGGCGGCTCGCGTGGTGGGCGATCAAGCGGGAGCGCAAGGCGCTCCGGAGCTTCGCCGAGGGAGCCGCGCTGCACGTCCCGATCGGGCTCGCGATCCGAGCGGCGAGGCCGATCATCCGGTTCGAGATCCACACGCACGGGGCGACGGACGAGAGCGTGCAAGCCGACCTGCGAGCGCTCCCAAAGACGCTCTCGGTAATCGACGCCTGGGCCGAAGGCGGCGTGATCGGCGGCGCGACCCGAACGCCGCCGACTTTCAGATCGCCCCGAGCGTGCGGCTCCTGATGTGCTCCGATCAGCTCCGCCCGCGCCGCCGAGCGGCCGTGCGGCCGGCTCGCGACGCGCCTGGTGCCGGACTTTCCCGGCCGCATCGGCCAGGTATTCCCTCCGGCCTGGCTACCCGGTTAAGCGCATCTCACGGCGTAGGTCTCAGGTTCAGAGGCTCGTATGCTCCGCCGGGTTGTTTCCCACCGCCTCGGCGCCAGCTGCTTGTCGCGTCGGGGATCGGTGGTCTGACTCGGGCGCTCCTCCGCGCTGCCCAGCCCCGGGTTCGGCGAGCGCGGATGCTGGGGTTGCCCGTAGCGCTCGCGCAAGCATCGTGACGATCGCTTGGCGGTGCTCGACGAGGCGGTCGGGCAGATTATCACCGTGAAGCGGGCATCTTCACCGCGCTCGGTGCCGCTGGGAGTGAGGCGTGAGCGCGAAGGTCATAGCGATGAGGCTGGACCCGCGAAACCTGCCCTACAAGCACATCTCGACCGGCCTGCCGAGACGTCCGCCTCGGACGACCACCTGGAGCGCAGGCTGGCAGTTCTGCTTTTCGACGATAGGAGCGCCGTCGGCGCCGCCGCTGCTCCGCCACAAGAGCGGCTCTGCGGGCGCCACCTGATCGCGGACGGCTTGACGCCGGCTGCTCGTCCGCGGGGAAGCGTGGATTCAGTTTTCGGGATGTCTGCTTCCCTCCGGGGGACCGCTAGTGCTGGAGGTGTCGAGCGCCACCGGAACGGGCCGCGAGGTCTATTTGATCCCGACCACCATGGAGTCGGGTCCGACCAGCGGCTCGAGGTAGGTCTGGCGGAATCCGGCATCGGCCATCCAACCCCGGCAGTCGGCGGCCGTGTAGTCAAAGCCGCCGGGCGTCTCGATCAGCATGTTCAGGCTCATCAGAAGCCCGAAGGCGTTCTCTCGCCTGTCGTCGTCGATGATCGACTCGTAGACGATCAGTGCGCCGCCGTCGGGGAGCGCCCGGTGCGCCCTCTCGAGCAAGAGGCGCTTCTCGTCCAGGTTCCAGTCATGGAGTATGTGGCCCATGACGAGAACGTCGGCGCTCGGCAGCTCGTCGGCGAAGAAGTCCCCGGTGTAGAAGCGCAGCCGGTCGGTCAGCTCAGCGGCGGCGACGTACTCCTCGAACAGCGGAGCCATCGCGGGGAGGTCGAAGCCGCCGCCATGCAGGTGGTCGTGCTCGCGAGCGAGCACGACCGGGACGCACCCCTCGGCGCAGCCAATGTCGATGACGGTCTGATACCGGCCCCAGGGAAACGTCGCCGCCATCGCCTGTGCCGACCCGGCGCTGAGCCCGCTCATCGCCTTGGCGAACCCGCGGAGCCGCTCCGGGTCCGAGTAGAGCGCCTCGAAGAAGTCGCCGCCGGTCTTTGCCTCGTTCTGTGGGTTCCCGGTGCGCAGAGCCTCCGTGAGCGAGTTCCAGAACCCGAACAGCCGGGCGTTCTGCATCTCGAGCATGCCTCCGACGTAGCTCGGCTTGGCGCGATCGAGGAACAGCTCTGTTGCGGGCGTGTTGCGATAGGCCTCGTCCTCGCGCTCGAGCATGCCCAGGGCGACGAGCGCGTCGAGAAAGTCGCGGGCGCTTCGCTCGTGGAGGCCGAGGCGATCGCGAAGCTCCTCGGCGGCGAGCGGCCCCGACACGGCGAGTTCCGAGAAGAGCCCGAGCTCGACTGCGCTGAGGAGCGTCTTCGATCCCCAAAACGCAGAGCCAAGCTGCATGATCGCGTCGGGGGTTGGCCGAGCCGCTTCGTTTTCGCTGATCGCGGCCAGCGCTCTGCTCATTGAGTCCTCCGTTCTTCAGTTCAGGTGCATCGGATAGGTCCGCCTCCCCTCAACGACGGATGGCGCTTCCCGGATATTCCACCTCCGACCGATAAGCACCATCGCCAGCCGCGCACAGTGCTCGATCTCGGCGCTATCTGCGGGTCGAGCACATTCGCTCCGCACAGCCAGCTGCCGCACCTCGGCCAGCCGCCCCCAGCCCGGCGAAGCGAAAGCGAGCTAAGCGACAGCGGACGCGGAGTGTGCTCGTCGACGAACCCGGTAGCGCGGACATCGGTACCGCTGCTCCACAATCCCAGCGCTGGCGAGAGCGCCGATCGCGTCCCGGCGCGCGTGGCCGCCGCGACCGCGTGCGCGTTGGCACGCGGGCGCCGCGCCGCCGCCAGGTCTTCCGGCCGCCTTACGTCGTCGGTCCGCCGCGCAGGCGCAGGTCGAAGCCGGCGGGTGCGTGCAGGTTGAGCATGCGCACCGGGCGCTCGGTGCGGTTGGCGAATGTGTGCTCGACACCGGGCGGGACGAGGACGAAGGTGCCGGCGCCCGCCGCGACGGTCGTCTCATCGACCAGGAATGTCAGGTGGCCGGCGGCGGCCCGGCCACCGGGAAGCCGCCTAGTCTTTTGGCGCTGTGAACCTCGAAACGCCCGAGGTGCGCTACGCGCGCTCCGCCGATGTCAGCATCGCCTACCAGGTCGTGGGCGAGGGGCCGGTCGATCTGATCTTCGTGCCGTTCATGATCAACCTGGTGTGGGCCTGGGAGCAGCCCATCTTCGTCGAGTTTTGCCGGGGGCTCGCCGACTTCTCCCGGCTGATCCTGCTCGACAAGCGCGGCACAGGTCTCTCCGACCGGCCCAGGGACCTGCCGGGCTTCGAGACCCGCATGGACGACATCCGCGCGGTCATGGACGACGCCGGCTCGGGCGCGCCGCCCTGCTCGGCGCGGGGTCACCCGGGGGCCAGCTCTGCGCCGTGTTCGCGGCCACGTACCCGGAGCGCGTGGTGGCCCTGATGCTCCACAACACCTGGCCGCGGGTCGTCTCGGCGCCCGACTTCCCGATGGGCGACACTGTCGAGCAGTGGCACCGGCGGGTGCGGCAGACGCGGCTCAAGTGGGGTGATCGCGACTACCAGCTCGGCGAGCTCCGCAGGTACTTCCCGAGTCGCGCCGGCGACCCGGAGTTCGAGCTCTGGCACGTGAACCACGAGCGGCTCGCCGCCAGCCCGGGCGCGGCCGCCTGGTTTCTGCGGGTGTTGATGGAGACCGACATCCGCGAGGTGCTCCCGACGATCTCCGTCCCCACTTGGTCATGTACCAGGAGCGCTACAGCGACGGCTGTCTCTATCTCGCAGAGCGCATCCCGGACGCGGAAGTCCTCGAGGTGACGCGCAGGACACCAGCATCTACGGCGACCCGGTGGTGCCCGACGCGGTGAAGCGCTTCCTCTCCGAGGGGCGTGTCGACTCCGCGCCCGAGCGTGTCCTGACGACCGTCCTCTTCACGGACATCGTCGAGTCCACCTCGCGCGCGGCGGAGCTCGGTGACAGCCGCTGGCGCGCGCTGCTCGACGCCCACCACGCCACCATCCGCGCCCAGCTCGCCCGCTACGGCGGCCGGGAGGTTCGCGGCACCGGCGACGGTTTCTTTGCCACGTTCGACGGTCCGGCACGGGCGATCGCCTGCGCTCACGGCGCGATCAATGCCGTGGGCGAGCTAGGCCTCGAGATCCGGGCGGGCGTCCATACGGGCGAGGTGGAGCTCGTCGGCGCCAAGGTGGAGGGCATCGCGGTCCACATCGGCGCCCGGATCGCCGCCGAGGCCCGAGCATGCGAGGTGCTCGTCTCCAGCATCGTCAGGGACCTCGCCGCCGGGTCCGGGATCGACTTCGAGGACCGTGGCAGGACGAAGCTCAAGGGCGTTCCCGGCGAGTGGCACCTCTACGCGACTCGACTCAGCCACCGCGTGCGCGTAGGCTAAGGCGCGCCATGAGGCTGTTCAGCCAGGACATCAAGGTGCAGGCGCTCAAGGGGGCTCCCCTGTTCGACGGCCTCTCCCGTAAGGAGCTCGCCCAGGTGGCGCGGGTGTCCGAGGACCTCGAGGTCGAGCCGGGCACGGTGCTATGCAAGGAGGGCGAGATCGGGCACGAGTTCTTCGTGATCGTCGACGGAAAGGTGAAGATCTCCCGGAAGGGCAGGCGCATCGCGACCAGCGGCGGCGCCGACTTCGTCGGCGAGATCGCGCTGATCGAGGAGATACCGCGCACGGCGACTGTGACGGCCGAGACGCCGGTGTGCCTCTTCGTGCTGACCCGCAAGGACTTCCGCCACCTGCTCGACGAGAACCCGAGCGTGGAGCGCAAGGTGCTGCGGGCTCTGGCGCGGCGGCTGGCGGAGATGTCGAGCGACCCCACGCTGGCCTAGACAGGATGGAGCGGCGTCCGCGGTAGCGCCGCCCGGTCGCTCAACGACAGTGGTCGGCGCCTGCGCATCTGCGTGGGCTGCCGGGGTGGGCCCGGTAAAGCCACATACGGAGGTCGCCGACCATGTCTAACCCTACGACGAAGGCGGTAACCGTCGCCCTGGACGTGCACAAGGCGTCGGTCCGCCTGGCGGCGGTGCGCGCCGACGAGCTGCTCGACGAGCGCACGTTGCCCTACGACCACGCGGCTGTCGGGCGCGCCGTCTCGCGCTGGCCGGGGGCGCGGGTCTGCTACGAGGCGGGACCGACCGGCTTCGGCCTCTACCGCCACCTGACAGGACGCGGGATTGCTTGCGAGGTGGTGGCGCCGGGCTCGTTCCCGCGCGGCCGGGCGAGCGAGTTAAGACCGATCCGCGGGATGCGCGGAAGCTGGCGCGTCTGCACGCCGGCGGCCTGCTCGAACCGATCTGGGTCCCGTCTCGGGAGCTCGAGGCGGCGCGCGACCTGGTGCGCGCCCGCGAGGACGCCTGCCTCGACCGGATGCGCGCCCGCCACCGGCAGTCGAAGTTCCTGCTG
Organism: uncultured Thermoleophilaceae bacterium; assembly: GCA_963812915.1. Lineage (GTDB taxonomy): Bacteria > Actinomycetota > Thermoleophilia > Solirubrobacterales > Thermoleophilaceae > JACVRW01. The sequence continues at coordinate 14,949 of CAWEXB010000009.1, forward strand.
CGCCACGACCGCACCATGCCGACCAAGTGCTGGGGCGTGACCCGCCGGGCCTAGCTTGCCAAGCAGACGTTCGATTTCGCGGCCCAGCAGCACGCTTTCGACGACTACCTCGGGGCGCTCGACTTGGTCGACCGCCGCATCGAGGCGCTCGAGCGCGAGGTCCGCCAGACCACCGAGCGGGAACCGTGGGCGCAACTCGTCGCCCAGCTGCGCTGCCTGCGCGGGATCGACACCCTGACCGCGCTCGGGATCGTCTGCGAGGTCGGCGACTTCTCCCGCTTCGAGACGGCCGAGGAGTTCATGGGCTTCACCGGGCTCGTGCCCTCCGAGCGCTCCTCCGGCGAGCGGCGCAAGCAGGGCTCGATCACGAAATCCGGCAACGCCCACCTGCGGCGGCTGCTGGTCGAGGCGGCCTGGGACGCCCGCCGCCGCCCCAGGTCGGCTACCAGCTGGCCCGCCGCCAGCGCGGCCAGCACCCCGCCGTCATCGAGCGCGCCTGGCGCTGCCAGCAGCGCCTTCACAAGCGCTGGCGGCGGATGGCCGCCCGCGGCAAGCCCCACCAAAAGATCGTCGTCGCCTGCGCCCGCGAACTCGCCGGGTTCGTCTGGGCGATCGCCACCGACCAGCCACTCAGACAAGGAGGCTGAGCGAGAGCAGGACCTCTTGACCCCGGCGGGCGGAACGGTCGGCCGGCACGGGCGCGCCACTCGAACGAGCGCCCATCGCCCTGCCACTCGGCTTCGAAGGGCATCCAAGCGCCGGCCTTGATCCGGCCTTCCATGGTCAGCTGGACCCCGTATCCCAGCTTCGCACCGGGTGCGAGAGCATGAGTGAAGTAGCGACGAACCGGCTCGTCGACCTCCGACACTAGGCCGGGCTCGAAGCGGGACTCGGCTGCGCCGTTCACCGCTGGCGTGAGGAGACGGTGAGCTCGGCGCCGGGTCGTCGCGCCTCCGCCTCGTGGCTACGCGCTACGGCGAGTCCGGCCTGCCAACCGGGCGCTCGACCACCTGTGGGCGGTCGAATCGACGCAGCTTCGATGCCGCTGCGCGCGATCACCCACGCGATTACCGAGTTTGAGTTCCACATCTCGCCGGTGCCGAGTTCGTCGCGGCCCCACACCGGAGTCGGAACGTGCGGGACGACCTCGAGGACACGCCGCGCCTGGTCTCCGTCGCCGCTAAGCCGCCGCGGGCTATCTACTGCTTCGGCCACGTCGGGGATGTGCCCGCCGCGCCATGGGCGGATCTCGTAGCGGAAGATCCGCAAGTGGGCGGCCGAGCGAGCGCCCACGGCGCCCCCCGCGACGACTCCGTGTTCCTCGCCGCTCAGCCGAGGCACCGGGGTCTGCTCGATGACGAACCTGTCCCCTGGTAGCTCGATTTGCAGCGCGGAGTGGTAGAGATCGCAGACGGGCCGCCTCCGCATCCGGGCCGCCAGCGGCGCAGCAGTCTGGACTGGAACCGCCTGCGCAGCCTTGTGTAGCATCCCCCAAATGGGGCGGCGAGGCCTACAGGCAGCCACGCTGATCGCCACCACGGCGGCGCTGGTCGTGCCCGCGATGGCCACGGCCGCGTATCCGGGCCCCAACGGGGCGATCTTCTTCCAGGACGGTGGGGCGATCTTCTCGATCCGCCCCGACGGCAGCGACCGCCAGCGCGTCGTCGATCCCGGCCGGCAGCCGGCTGTGTCGGCGGACGGCAGGACGATCGTGTTCCAGCACCGCGGGAACCTCTATACCGCAAACCGCTCCGGCGGAGACGTGCGGCAGGTCACCGACACGCCCACGGCCGAGCTCACACCCTCCTTCTCTCCCAGCGGCAACAAGATCCTCTACGCGACCGAGAGGACGATCGGCAACCCCGCGCAGATCTACACCGTGCGCGTCGACGGCAGCGACAGGACGCGGCTGACCCAAAACGAGCGCTCCTCCTCCTTGGAACCCGAGTACTCGCCCAACGGCAACAGGATCGTCTTCACCCGCCTGGCCCCACCCGATCCGGCCGGCCTGTTCGTGATGGACGCCGACGGCAGCAACGTCAAGGAGCTGACGTCCAGCATTCGAGGTGCAGCCTTCGCCGCCCAGTCCCCGAGCTGGTCGGGGGATGGGAACCGAATCGCCTTCGAGGGGATCGTCAGCGGCTCGATCTGGGTGATCAGGCCCAACGGCAACGAGCTCGAGCGGATCACCGGCCAAAACAGGTTCGGAGATCGCGACCCCGCCTCCGCGCCAAGCGGGAACAAGATCGTCTTCAGTGGCGAGCGGAATGACCGCAGGGGCCTGTTTGTGATCGGGGGCGGGTCCATCGCGGCGTTGACGACCGTCCCCGCCGGGCAGGGAGGGGGCGGCGTCGACCCCTACTGGGCCCCGTCGCCCTGATTCGGGTCCCGGCTCAGGACCAGGTGCGGAGGTGCGGCCCCGTCGCCGCTGCCGCTTGGGTTTTTAGAGACTCGCCCCCCGTTCACCGCCGTACTGCGTGCGCCAAAAACGCCACGCCAATCGCCCGCGTCGTCAAGCCCCGGAAATGTGGGTTCCTGTTCTGCCCTCGCTGCTAAGTCGGTAGTCGTCCCACGATCTCGCGTATCTCGTCGGTGTTCCAGGCGCGCAGCGTGGTCGTGCGGAAGTTGCCCAGCCGGAGCACGGCGAGGGTGTACGCGACCATCGCCTCCTCGTCGGGCGCGTTGACGATGCTCACCATGTCGTGTCCACCCTGGGTCCACCAGACGTGCTCGAGCTTGCAGCCGAAGCTCTCGCCGATCTGGCTCCCCTGCTCGAGGCGATCGACGGTCTGCTCCACTGCCTGAACACCCTGTTCGGTCCAGTCCACCAGTAGTACGTAGGTCGGCATACCCGTCCTCCTCCGTTCGGGTCGTGGCGACAATATCCCCACGCCGCCGACCAGATGGGGGACCGTCAAGCGCCGGGAAGCGTCAGCTTTCGGTGGCAATCGCTGCACAGCGGGATCGTGTTCGCGAGCCGGTTGTCGGTCGGATCGCCGTTGACGTGGTGGACCTCCAGCGGGACGCCTCAACGGCCGCAGTCGGCGCAGCGGCGGCCGTACACCGCGAACACGACTGCCCGGAGCTTCGGGAGCTGGCGGCCACGGGGCCGGTGTGGGCGGTGGGCGGCGCAGTCGGAGCCATCCGCGAGCACGCCGCAGCCGACTCGGCTCGTGGTTGCGATCGAGAGCGGCCCGGAGGAGTACGAGTACGCCCCGGCTACCCGGCGGGATAGCCGGCGCCGAGGTCTCGCTGCGCGTGGGTGAGCTTCCTCACCGCGCCGTCTGTTATCGCTCGGACGAAAAGCGGCGGCCGGGCTTGAGCGTTCCCGGGCTCCTGCCTTTCGACGAGAGGAGCCGCGAGTACGCGTGCTCGGGACGTTCCTCTCGAGGAGACCGCGAGGCGCAGCTCAGCCAGGAAACACGGCCAGCGTCGCGGTGAAACCGTGCACGTAGTTGCGGCCGCCGACAGGGCCGATCTCGCCCGCGCAGAAGAAGCCGGCGGTGGGCGCACCCACGAACGCGTCCGCGACCGCCTCGGCGTCGTGGCCCGGCGCCCCGAACATATGAGAACCGCGGCCGTTGCAAGTAAAGAGCAGAGCGCCCGCGGGCGGGCGGCCGAGCGCCGCGACCTGACCAGCGAGCGCCTGGACGAGGTCGTCGTGCGCCGACCCTGCGTCCCGCACCTGCATCCGCACCGTCTGGCCCAGCCGCACCCCCGCCCCGACTGTGACAGCGCCGGTCTCCTCGTCGGCCCCGATCAGCCCGCGGATGAGGAAATCACCGCGGTCGTAGTCGGGCTTGTTCGGATCGACCACGATGCCGACCAGCAGTCCCTCGGCGGCAAGCGCCCGCTCGGTCGGCTCGAGCTCAGAGATCGCCTGCCGCAGCCGCTCGAGCGCGGGCCGGGAGGCGAGCTCGTGGATCACGTTGCCCTCGGCCCCCGTGATCGCCATCTCGGGGCCGATCGGGCGTGCACCCTGGGACACCAGCGGCCTAACGTCGACGCCGCGCAGCACGGCCCCCACGGCGCCGCCGGCCACCGGCTCCCGGCCCTCGAGCAGCGCCGCCGGCCCCGGGCCGCCGCTCGCGATGCCGCCGATCACGGGCACCCCGGGTCTCCGTTCCGAGAATTCCGTCAACAGCGGCTCCAGCGGAAAGCTGTAGGGGTCGACGAGCATGATCACCGCGTCGGCGCCCTCGAGGTCGGGCAGGCCGACGATTACCAGGCCGCCGCGCGCGGCGGCCTCCTCGCCCGCCTCCGGTTCGTGACGGCCCGCCACGCGCGCCTCCAGCCGGAAGGGCACCACCTCGGCACCGGGGAACGACGCCGCCCACACCGTCACCCCGCCCGTCTCGACCTCGCGCCGCTCCCCCACGACGCCTTGCGCGCCGCAGCCCACGAGCGCCTTCGGCCGCAACCGCTCGTGGATCACCGCCACACCCTCCGCGGCGCGCTCCAGGTTCGCCGGTCCCGCGAACACGCACGCGAGGTCGGGCCGGGCATCGAGCGCCAGCGCGGCCCGCCCGGCTGCATCGGCGAACGACTCAACGCCACCGTTCTCGGCGGAGATCCCCACTCCCACGCGCGTGTCCACGGCTACATCTTCCCGCTCCACGAGCCGCCCCACACCATGCCGCCGTGCGGACCCAGCCGTGCCCGAGGTGCGGTGGCTCCGCGCCGGCCGCTGCCCTCTCCGCGACCAGTGGCACCGTCGATCGAGCGTTCTCGCGGTGCTCCTCCTCGACGAACGCAGCGCCCTGTCGAGAGCGACGGAGGTCCAACCGCCGCGCTGGCTCCAAGAGTCCGGTCAGCGGGAGTTGGAAGTGCGGACGGGATGATCCCGCAGCCCGACGGCCGTTAGTGCCTGCTCCCGAGTCGCGAACTCTCTGATCCGAGCGATCTTGCCGGCGCAAACGGTGAGGACCCAGGTTTCCCGCCGCTCCTCGAAGGTCAGCCCGCTGCCCTTGCCGCGGCCGCCCCAGGTCATGGGAACGACCACCTGGTCATCACCGACCGCCATGAATTCCTCGGGCCGGTACCACCTGTCGTCCGTCACCTCGTCGAAGCGAGCGTGCAGGCGGCGGACACGTCGTGTCCCGCGTAGCGGCCGGCGTCGGGGAGGTCCGGTCGGACCTCCCATTCGATGTCCCCGGCGAGGAATTCGAATAGGGAGGTGAACCCGCGGTCCTGCCACACCACGAAGGCGGCGCGCGCAATCTCAACGCTCTGCCTCGACATCCTCGCCCAGTATGCCGCGCGAATCGGGGCCCCCGCAGCCTCGTTAGCGGATCCGCTTGTTGTGCGGCGGCCGCCCGGCGAGATCGCCGGTCAGGCATTAGCGGCCGCCTCCTGGTCGTCAAGGAGGAAGCAGCGCACGGATTTGTTCTCGACGGAGGTCGGCAAGAGTGCCGCTCGCAATGAGGTCGGGACCACCCTCGTGTGCTGCCACGGCGGCGACCCAGCGGATCCGGCTCGCACCAATCCGGGACCCTTAGCCTCGCTCCAGCTCCTCCACAAAGGGAGCACTGCCACTGGAGCCGATCGTTCGCTGCGTGCGCGCCTGCCTTTCGTCTCGATGAAGAAGGCCCTCGTGTCAAGCAACGGTGAGTAGCTCGTCGGCGGCCTCCTCTGGTCGAGGGTGTGGAGCAGCGCTCATGTCTCTATCGCCTCCTGGTCGGGAGGATCAGGCGAAATTGGATGCTCGCTCGCGGGCGCAAGTCCAAAGAGGGCGGTCAGGCCGCCAGACGAAACGTGGCGCCTCGTGGAGCGAAGGGCTGGTTTCGAGTCAGCATGCGCCAGATTGCGCGGGCGAGGCGGTGGGCGATGTCGACGTGGGCGACGTTGGCGCCGCGCTGCTTGCCGAGCCTGCGCTTGTTGCGCTGGTAGCGCGCGCGGTAGGCGGGGTGCTTGAGCGCGTGCGCTGCTCGCGTCGAGCAGCGCGCAGCGCAGGTAGGTTGGCCAGTGCTTTGAGAGCGGGGCCGCGGCGGTCTGCGTCGCCGGACTGGTTCACTCGTGGGCGGAGACTGGTGTGCCAGTGAGCTTTTCGGGCGATGAGAAGCGCTCGATCACGCCGATCTCGGCGGCGATTGTGAGCGCCAGCACCCGGCCGATCCGGGGACGCTCGAATGCAGCGGGATGTAGGGGTGGTCGGCGTGCCTTTCGCGGAGCCGGCGGTTGACCTCAGCAATCTGGGCCTCGAGGTCGTCGATCAGCGCGAGTGAGGCGGTGATCGTTTGCGCGCCAGAGCTCGGGGACGTCGAGCTTCGCCAGCAGCCTTCCGACTCGGCCCCGAACAGGTCAGTGACCGGGCAGGGGCCGACCGAAGTTGATCACGGTCGAGTGGCCGGTTCCTGAGCGCCGACTTGTGCTTGACAAGGTGCATGCGAAAGCGGGCGAGCTCGCGCGCCTCCTCCCACGCCCGGATCGGGGAGCCAGGTCGCCGGCACGAGGTCGCGGTGGGAGAGCATCGCGAGTACGCGCGAGTCGGTCTTGTCGGTCTGCAGGCCAAGAGGAAGTCCCTTGACCTTCTGCGCATCGGCGATCTCGACCGACTAGCCTTCCGCTCGAGCGTGTCGTGGACGAGCCGGGCGCCGGTCATCGACTCGACGACGGCGCAGACCGGTTCGCCGTGGACGTCGTCGATCCGCCGCACCAGCGCTCGCAGCGCGTCGACGTCGGGCGGCGGACGAGCTAGTCGAGCTGCTCTCCTTGTTCGGACAACAGGCAGACGTCGAGCTTTCGCCGACTGAGGTCTAATCAAGCGTGCAACCTGTGAAGCGGGCCCCCCTGGTGCCTCTCGAGTTGACGAACACGACTGAGTGGGACCGGCCACCTGCAGTGGCCCCGATGTGGACGCTTGAGGTGGCCCTCCTTCATCGCAGTCCAAAGAGACCGTGACCGGCGCTTCTCGCCGGGCGACTGCACGTGTATCGCGCCGTGGTTGAACCGAGCTGCGTCAATCATCACTTCCTCCCCGCTGGCTCGAGTAGCCACTCGCCATCAACCCTGCCGCAGCCGGGCGGGGCTCTCAGCCCCTAAGGTCACCAGCGGTGGGCTGATGCGTGCTTGCCTCAGCAGGCGCCTACGAGAATAATGCGCGCGGGCCCGCGGGACCCGCCGGGCGACGTTGTCCGCTGACACAGGCGGGACCGGGGGGCACGGTTCGCAATGTACCGGGAGGTCAGATGCTTCATCGAATTCGTCGGCGGCTCACCTTCGCCAATGTCGTCGCGCTTCTCGCGCTCTTTGTCGCGCTCGGCGGCTCATCGTTCGCCGAGCCGGTGCGGGACGGCGCTATGGACCTCATTAGGGGAAGGCATATCGGGTCGGACGCGGTGGGGAGCCGCCATCTCCGGTCCGACGCGGTGACGGGCCACCATGTCGATGACGGCTCGCTGACGAGCGCCGACGTGCGCAACAACGTGCTGCGGGCGCGCGATCTTCGCGCGGGCGTCGCGGCCACCGACGTGCTCGGGACCGCGCGGCTTGGGCGGGGCGCGAGTGGTGCGGCGGTCGGGAGGACGCCGGTCAGGGCAAGCCAAGCTCGCAGCGGCATGTGCAACACCCTCGGCCAGGTTGTGCTCTTCGGCGGCGACTTTGCGCCGCGCGGGACGGCAGCCGCACGTGGCCAGCTGCTCCGAGTCAACCAGTACCTGCCCCTGTTCTCGATCTACGGCGCGAGGTTCGGCGGCGATGGTCAGAACAACTTCGCCCTGCCCGACCTTCGGGGCGCCGAGCCCAAGGGCCAAGGCGACCAGTCCGTCAGCTACCTCGTCTGCCTGGTGGGGGACTTCCCCGAACGCCCCCCGGAGTAACGCGCCCATCGTCCCAGGGAGGTCGCCGCCCAAGTGACAGCCTGGCAAGGTCATCGCTACCGCCAGCAGGTGATCGCGGTCGTGACGAACGTTCCAACGCGTCGCCCCGGGCAATTGCCGCGCCACGCGACCGGGGTGCGCTTCGCGCGCTGATCTGGAGCCCCGCGGCGACACGCAGCAGGCCAAAGGGCGTACCGACCGCCCGCCGCGCCGCTTGAGCGGCGCTCCGTCCGGCGATGCGCGTGGTTGCCCGCGCCCCGCGCCGGTTTCGCTTTCCATGGAGGCTGTCGCGCGAACCCCCGGCGATCTCGCTGGACGTTTTGAGGCTGGCTCCGAAAAAGGAGTGGCGTGCGCCGCCTCGCGCCGATGGCCGCTCGCTACCGCGAGCGCCAACAGGAGACCGCGAGCGGCTCGGCGAACAGCGCGGCAAGAAGATCGCCTGCGTCGAAGTCGCCCGGCTCGCCGAAGCGATCTGGCACGTGCTCACGCCCAACCGGCCCTTCGCCCCGGCAGGTCGCCCAGACTTTCTGGCCGCCTGACGGCCCTCCTTGCGAATTGGACCCCGCGAGCGATGTCAAGCCCGGTCGAAAGCTGGTCCACCTTCGCCGATTGAAAAGTGGTCCACTCCGTCCGAGGTTGATTTGCGCCTGTCTCGGTCGAGAACTGACGGCTGTGGGAGGCTGAGCGGCGCGGAGGCGAGCCCGGAGGGTGAGCCGGAGCGCCGTTCAGCGGCGCGGTCGGGCCTTGCGGGCCGTGAGCGATGGGTCGCCGGAGAGAACGGGCGGGTAGGAGCCGTTCTGCGGCCCTCGGCGCGGTCGCCGGGGGGTGATCAGTCAGGCGATTTCGGCCGGTTGGGCGCCGGGTCGGGCGCCGAGGTCCTTGCCGCGCAGGCGGTAGGAGTCGCCTTTGAGCGAGAGGATCTCGGCGTGGTGGACGAGCCGGTCGATCATCGCGACGGCGGTCACCTCGTCGCCAAAGATTTCGCCCCAGGCCGAGAACGGCTTGTTCGAGGTGACGATCAGGGATGCGCGCTCGTAGCGGGCCGAGACGAGCGAGAACATCAGGTTGGCGGCTGCTGGGTCAAAGGGGATGTAGCCGACTTCGTCGACTACGAGCAGCGGGATGAAGGAGAGCCGCCTGAGTTCTGCATCGAGGCCGTTCTGGCGCTTGGCCTCGGAGAGCCTGGCGACCCATTCGGTGGCGGTCGCGAAGGCGACGCGGTGGCCGGCGAGGCAGGCGCGGATCGAGACGGCGATCGCGAGATGCGTTTTGCCGGTCCCCGGCGGGCCCAAGAGGACGACGTTCTCCTTCGCGTGCAGGAAGTCGAGCTGCCCCAGGTGCTCGACGACCTGGCGCTTGACCGAGCGCTGGAAGGTGAAGTCGAACTCCTCGAGCGTCTTGCGGGCCGGGAAGCGCGCCGCCTTGATGCGAGACTCGCCGCCGTGCGACTCGCGCGAGGCGACCTCGGTCGAGAGCAAGGCCTCGGCGAAGCGTTCGTAGCTCCACTGCTCCTCGCGCGCCCGCTCGGCGAGCTTCGGCAGCGCGCGGGCGGCGGCCGGGGCCTTGAGCTGCCGGAAGAGGTGGGTGAGCTCCGAGGTCTTGGTCATACCGGGATCAGCTGGTCGTAGCGGGCAAGCGGGCGCAGCTCGACATCGGGCTCGGTGCGCCGGCGCCGGCGCTCGCCGCGCAACAGCTCGAGCGCTGCCTGGTGGGCGGGGTCGGTAAGGGCGAGCCCGCCGGCGAAAACGCGCGTGTGGCGGGCGGCGAGCTCGCCCGTGTCGAGGCACACCGCGGTGATCTCCGCCTGCGAGGCGCGCACCTCGACGCGGCGGCCGACCAGGCGCGGGTCGAGCGAGTAGTCGTTGCGGTCGAAGCGCAGGTAGGGCTGGGCGGGCACGCGGATGACGAAGCGACGGTCCGTCTCGGGCCAGAGCGCGGGCAGCGCGCGCATCCGCTTGCGCTCCTCGGCGAGGCGTTCTGCGACGACCGCGCGGGTCGTGCGGTGGACGCGCGCGTTGATGCGCTCGCACCAGCCGTCGAGCTGGTGCTGGAAGTCCAGCGCGTTGGCGAAGCGCCGGCCGGCCTCGAAGTTGCCGTGCAGGAAGCGGTGGCTGCGCTCGAGCGCGCCCTTGGCCTGGCAGTCGCCGGCGTCGAGGATGACCCAGCCGAGCGCGAGCCGGCCGCAGAAGGCGAGGAAGCCCTCGCTCGGGCGGCCCCTGGGCGCGATCGCGCCCTCACGGTCCCAGACCAGCTTGCCGGGCAGCGCGCCGAGCCGGGCCAGGCAGCGCGCCATCCCGAACGCGATGTCGGAGAACTCCTTGGAGAAGACGAGCGCGCCGGCGAAGGCACGCGAGTAGGGCAGCTCGCAGGTGACGACGTAGCCGCGGCGGGTCTGCCCCCAGCCGACCGGGATCTCCGAGCGCGGCTCGCAGAGATCGAACTGCGCCAGCTCGCCGGGGCGGTAGCGGGTGCGCTGGAAGCTGCGCGGCGGCGGCAGAAAGCGCGGCCGCAGCTCGCGCAACAGGTCGTCGAGGATCGTCTTGCCGCCCACATAGCCGAGCCCCGCGAGCTCCTCGCGGATGCGCACGCCCGACAGCGTCGGCTCGTCCTCGAGCAGCTCCTCGATCGTCCCAAGAAACGGGTCGAGCTTCGAGGCGCGCGGGGGCCGCGGCCCGTAGCTCGGCGGCTCGGACGAGACGAGCGCCTTGCGGATCGTGTCGCGGTGGACGCCGGTGCGGCGGTGGATCTCGCGCTGCGAGAGCCGCTCGACGTGCTTCATCCGCCTGATCTCCGCCCACTGCTCCACGCCAAGCAACGCCTTCCTCCGGTCTCGATCAACAGATCGAGCCAGATCAAGGGTCCGGTCGGACGCCTCCGGCCCCGCGCCGCGGTGGACCACTTTTAGACCGGCGCAGGCGGACCAGTATTCAGGCGGCGCCTACAAGCGAACCTTCCACCAACCTGATCCGGCGCCAGCCGGCGATGGAGAGGGGAGCGCAGCTCCAACCCACGACGAAGGGAGTACCTGACCCACATCACGCCGCCCCAGCAACCGGCCCCTCTTGACGGAGAACCTCTTTCGTTTTTTCGCCCGGAGAGGAGTAGGCTTGTGGTACTGGCCCTGCGGCCATCAACCCCGGCCCCCAGAGAGCAAAGACAGCCGAAGCGCGAGCAACGCGCCGAGGCGACAGACTCGGAGGCGCACGGGATTCCTGCGGGGCCAGTGTTTCGTTTGAGGAGGGGCTTACGCCTCGAGCGGTAAGGCTCGCGTTCTTGCAAGGGCGCGGAGGAGCTTCGGCGAGGATGGTGAGGTCGGCGTGAAGCCGGACCCGTTCAAGCCCACGGACGCGGAGGGGCGGTGGCGACCATTGGTGGTTGAGCCGTCCGCATTCGCGTTCGACTGAGGCGCGGCGATCACATGCGATCACCGGTGAGTTCGCTGCGGCGCTGAACGCGCGGGTGCTCGAGTTCGTCCGCGGTGTCGAGGCCCGACAACCGAAGCGATTCTGATCTCTGGATGGCGCCACCAAGCCGCGCTCGCATCGGATTGTCCTCGAGCTCAGCCGGCTCGTCACCGGCTTGACGGGGGTGCTACACCGCCTTGACACGGGCTCGTAAATCCGATAGAAGCTCTATTTAATTAAATGAGCCCTCGAAAGTACGACATGAGCAAGCGCGCGCTAGCGCGGGAGGAGACCCGGCGGCGCATCGTCGAGGCCACCGCGAAGCTCCACGGGGAGAACGGCGCTCTTGGCACGTCGTGGAAGGACATCGCGAGGGAAGCCGATGTGTCGGTGGCCACGGTCTACTCCCACTTTCCGTCGCTGGACGAGCTGCTGCCTGCTTGTGGCGCGCTGGTCATGCAAAGGGTGCGGCCGCCTAGTGCCGACTCGGCGCGCGAGATCATCGGCGACGCGCAGGGGCTCCAAGAGCGGCTCGAACGCGTTGCCCGCGAGCTCTTCGCCTTCTATGAGCGAGGGGGACCGCACATCGAGGTCGATGTGCGCGAGCGTCGGCTCCCCGGCATGGGCGAGTGGGAGGCCCACCAGCGCGAGACCGTCGTGGCGCTGGTTCGAGAGGCGCTGGCCGGGACGCGCTCGGACGCCCGCACCGTCCGTCTCGTCAGTGCCTTCTTCGACCTCCCGACCTTCAAGGCGCTGCGCACGCGCGGAGTTGCACCGCTGACAGCCGCGAGGACGGTCGCCCAGATCGCTGTTTGCTTGGTCCAGAGCGGCCCGCAGCGGAAATCGCAGGAGCGGAGGGACTGATGTTTCAGGCCCTCGACCACCCCACCGCAGAGGAGGAGCAATGACGCAGGACACGAGTCAGCCGCAGGCTGTGGCGCCCGTAACGGTCCGAGCGGACGAGGGAGAGGCGCGCTGGTGGCTCGGAGCGCTGGCCGTGATCAAGGCAACCGCCGCGGACACCGGCGGACGGATCTCGATCGTGGAGGTCACCGAACCCCCGGGCGCGGACGCTCCCCTTCACGTGCATCACCGCGAGGACGAGGGGTTCTGGATCCTCGATGGCGACGTCACCTTCGAGGTTGGAGGCACAACGTTCGAGGCAACCGCCGGCGACTTCGCCTTTGGGCCCCGCGACATTCCTCATCGATACAAGGTCGGGGATGCCGGCTGCCGAATGCTGTTCCTCCTAACGCCCGGCGGCTTCGAGGGCGCGATCACAGAGTTGAGCACGCTCGCGCGCACCCGGACGCTCCCCCCGGCATCCGAGCAGCCGCCCGACATGGACGGCATCCAGGACCGCGTTGCAGCATACGGGTGCGAGCTACTCGGCTAGGCGCCCGAAGGCGAGCGCGAGGCGACAACCCGCGGAAGAGACGTGACGAGCGAAGGGAGCAACGATGGCTGACGGTACACAGACAGCAGAGGGCTCGGCTGGGGTCCAGGGCGACCTCTGGGGAGAGCGCGCCCGCGACTGGGCCGACGTCCTCGAGGGCTGGAACGGCTGGGGGATACCGCTCTACCGGCACGTCCTCGAGCGCGTACCGGTCGGCAGCGGGACAAAGCTTCTCGACATCGGTTGCGGCGCAGGGCGCTTTTGCAGGATCGCCGCCGATCGGGGTGCCCAGGTCGCCGGCATCGACGCCGCCGGCCCGCTCGTCGAGATCGCCCGGGAGCGCGTCCGGGATGGCGACTTCCGGGTCGGTGAGATGGAGAACCTCCCATGGCCCGACGACACGTTCGACGTCGTTACCGGCTTCAACTCGTTCTTCATCGCCGCCGACATGGTCAACGCGCTCCGCGAAGCGCGGCGGGTGGCCCGGCCGGCGGCGAGCATCGCGATGACCGTCTTCGGGCGACCGGAGCGATGCCAGTCGACCCCGCTGTTCACGTCGCTGGCACAGTTCGCTCCCCCGCGATCGAGCGAGGAGAAAGAGGACGGGCCCGCGCTCCACGAGGAGGGAGTGCTGGAGCGGCTAGCGGCCGAGGCCGGACTCACGCCCATCGAGGCCGGCTACGTCCAGATTCCGGAGGAGTACCCGGATCTGGAGACGATGCTGCGCGGCTACACGGCCTCTGCACCCTTCGTGCGAGCGGCTCGCTCAGCGGGGCGGGAGGCGGTACGCGAGGCGCTATCCCAGGCCCTGCAGCCGCTCAAGGTGTCCAGCGGGCGTTACCGGCTCGAGGACGAGCTCCGCTACCTGATCGCAGCCGCCTACGTACCTCATGCCGGTCCTTGAGAAGATCGAGGCGGGTGCCAGGGAGCCGGTCGGAGCAGGGGCCGGATCGTAGAGAGATGGCAGACCGTCGTCACGAGCCGGTGGCGGCGCGGTGCGACCACCGCTCAGCCGAGACTCGCGGCCCGCGAGGGACGGCTCCCCGAGCGGGATGTGGCCTAAGCGGCCTGCTGTGCGATGGCGAAGGTGACCTGGCCTGCGTCGACCTGGGCGTCCAGGCGCTTGTCCTCCAGCAGCGTGGCCGCGCTAGCGTCCAGGAAGACCTGGGCGCCCTGTTCCTCGACCACCTCATCGTCGTCGGCCGGGGTGGCGGCCACCGAGAGCTCGAACGACGCCTCTCCCGTGGGTGGGGCGGTGATCCGAAGCCCTGCGCTGTCGGGGACCTCCGGTGCAGCGACCAGGCCTCTGATGGCCTCGGCCGCGTTCTCGCTGATCGCAAGCATGCGGCTCAGCTCCTTCGGGTCGGGTCCTTCACCCCCCACCCTAGAGAAACCAGCCGGGCCCCAGACGAACCGGCCGTCTGGCGCGCCGACAGGTCAACGGCCGGCGCGTCCGTCGGCTTGAAGCAAGCACGACCCGATGGGCGGCGATCGACGAGGGCGCCAAGTCAGCCCGCCACCACTCCTCGCCCGCCTGTTGCGTCGGAAGCCCCGTGCGCCACACCCGGCGCTGGCCGGCCGTGCGCGTGATGTCCGACGCCGGCTCGGGAACGCTGAATGGAGATGAGGAATTCACAAGTGCACGTTCAGGACCCAAGCACAAGGTCCTTACCTAGGGCAGAGGTGCCAGAGGCGCCTCCCGTCGAGCCCGAGCTGCCGCCGGACGAGGAGCCCGAGCCCGAGACCCCCGAGCCGCCGGTGCGCGAGCCGGAAGAGGAGCCCGTCCCCACGTAGGAGCGGCGCCCCAACAGGCTCGATTTGGAGTCGCGACCCACAGCGGTCACCGTCGCCTCACACGGCACGAGTCCTAACGCTCGTAGGTGCCGATCAGCTCGGTTGCGGCCAGGGTGTGGCCCTCGAGGGCGCGCTCTCTGGACCGCCCACGGCGGCACCTCTGTGGGTAACGGGAGCTGCAGGAATCCGCACAGGGCGTTCAGGTTCACCGGAAACGGCAGGCACGCGACGCTTCACGCGGAGGACGTGCCGGTCGTCGACAGCTTGACCTTCGTACCGATCCCTCCACCGATCGTAATTCCCGCCACGGTTAGCTTCACGGTCAGGTGGGATGCGACCGGCCCGTTGATGGAGCTCGGCTCTGGAACCGCCGTCCCGCCGACCGACCGAGCGGCCTTCCTTGGTCGCTTCCGGGAGGCCCGGGCAACGGGATCGTTCTCGGGCAGGGAGCTTGGGTTCAGCTTCGAGTCCGACCCCGGGGCTAGCTCGGATCGCGGCTTCGCCGAGCTGGGACGGGAGCGGAACGGCGTGTTTCTCTGACGGCTGTCGAGGAAGTAGCGCCCAGACGCGCGGATCGCGGCCGAGGACGCGAGCCGCGAAAGGAGCGCCAGCGATGGCAGACATCGCGGCGGTGACGATTCAGGGTAGGGAGGGCGACCTTTCGCCTCCGCGGCGGACCACTTCGCCTCGGGCTTGCGGAGTGAGTTGATCCGGCCCGGGGACCAGGGGTATGAGCCGGCGCGCGACCTGTGGAGCGGCATGATCGACAGGAGCCCGGCGCTGGTGGTTCGCTGTGAGGGTGTTGCCTTGGGCTGCCATGCCGGCGACCCAGCGGTGCTGGTTTTCGACGAGACCAGGAGCGACGGCGTGGGCTGCTTCTCCACGGGAGCAGCGACGTTCGTCGCCCGCCGGTAACCAGCGTTGCGAGCGGTCCGCGCTCGGACACGGAAGTGCGACGAGATCGCGTTGGGGCCGAGCACCGTCTCGAGAATCCGGGCGCGCCGTGCGGGGATCACTGCGTCAGAGCGCGCCCACGGTCGATCGCCATCGGCGAGCGGTCCGCGTCGAGAACGCGCTCGTCTGCGGCGCGCCGCGTCCTCGTATCGCGGGCGCTCCATCTGGCCGAGCGGGCGAGCACTCAGCACCGATCAGCGCGGCCGTGCCCGAGCACGCCGCCCTGGTGGGCCACCGCCTGTCGTGTGTCCTTGACCGGCCCCCTCCGAATCGTCTCTAATGGGCAGAGACTCGAGGAGGAGGTTCAGATGGCTCGCACTCCGCTCGCAGGTCGGGTGGACGAGCTGTTCGCCGCCGTGGGCGATGAGCTCGCGGTCGCTCAGCGGCCGACGCGCCGTCAGGTTTTGAAGGGCGCCAGCGCGGCCGTCGCCGCTGCCACGCTCGCCGGCGCCGTTCCGGCGGCCAATGCCGCGACCGGGCCGCGCATCGTCGTCGTCGGAGGCGGCTTGGCCGGCCTGACCTGCGCCCACCGGCTCAAGCGGGCCGGGTACCTGGCACAGCTGCACGAGGCCTCGGACCGCGTGGGAGGGCGCTGCTGGACGAGGCGCGGCGACTTCGCCGACGGCCAGGTCGCCGAGCGCGGCGGCGAGCTGATCGACCAGGGCCACGCACACATCCGCCAGCTCGCCCAGGAGCTCGGCCTGAGGCTCGACAACCTGCTTCAAGCGGAGCCGATCGGCAGCGAGCCGTTCTACTTCTTCGACGGCGCGCCCTACAGCCACGACGAAGCGACCGAGGACCTCAAGGCGATCTGGCAGAAGGTGCACAGCGACGTGTCGGCGGCCAGCTACCCGACGCAGTTCGACAACTTCACGGCGCGCGGCAAGGAACTCGACGAGATGTCGATCGTCGACTGGATCGAGGAGAGCGTGCCCGGGGGCATCGGCTCGAAGCTCGGCCAGCTGCTCGACGTGGCCTACAACATCGAGTACGGCGCCGAGTCGAGCGAGCAGAGCTCGCTGAATCTGCTCTACCTGCTCGGCTACCGCGGCCAGGGCAACCTGCGCATCTTCGGCCCCTCGAACGAGAAGTACCACGTCCGTGGCGGCAACGACCAGATCCCGGCCCGGCTCGGCCGGGCGTTGGCAGCGCAGATCATCCTGGGCTCGGAGCTCGTGGCAATGAGGCGAAGGTCCGATGGCTCCTACTCACTCTCGTTCGAGCGGGGCGGCGCCACGCGCGACGTGGTGGCGGACAAGGTCGTGCTCGCGCTTCCCTTCTCGATCCTGCGTTCGTCGGTGAACACTTCGAAGGCGGGCTTCAGCGAGCTCAAGCGCACCGCGATCGCGGAACTCGGGATGGGGACGAACTCGAAGCTGCATCTCCAGTTCACGAACCGCCACTGGGCGACGCTCGGCTCCAACGGCGAGACGTTCTCGGACCGCGGCTACCAGAACACCTGGGAGGTCAGCCGTGCGCAACCCGGCAGCTCGGGCATCATCGTGGACTACACGGGCGGGGACGTCGGGGCCAGCTTCGGCTCCGGCACGCCCCAGGAGCGGGCGCGGCAGTTCCTGGCGCAGATCGAGCCGGTGCTCCCGGGCATCTCGGCGCGCTGGAACGGCCGCGCAACGGTCGACTTCTGGCTCGACAACCGCTTTGCGAAGGGCTCCTACTCGTATTGGAGAGTCGGGCAGTACACGAAGTTCGGCGGAATCGAGGGCCGGAAGGAGGGCGAGGTCCACTTCGCCGGCGAGCACACCTCCGTGGACTTCCAGGGCTACCTGAACGGCGGCGTCGAGACCGGCGAGCGCGCCGCCGGGGAGATCCTGGCCGACCTGAAGTAGCTCAGCTCTTCTTCAGCGGCGCCTGGCAGAACGCGCGGCACCACATTCCGACCATCGGATAGTTCTCGGTGTCGACGTCGGTCGACGTCGCACTGCTGGTTGCCGCCGTTGCCCTTCAGCCGGCCCGACGACGGGGGATGCTGCTCCTGCGTCCCGCGGTGCTGGTTCTCGACGGGAGCGGGAGCGGCGCAGGGCCCGATCATGCGCCCGCTCACGCCTGGATCTCATCCGGAGCAGGCGCGCCGCTTGGTTCGCGTCGCGCTGCTGCTCGTGCCTCGATGCGACAGCGCGGCTGCGGGCGCTCCGGCAGCGTGCGCGCCGTCGCGATTGGTCGGTTGCGACAGCGTTGCTCGGTTCGGTCGCGCCACTCGTCGGCCTCCAAGCGTCCGTTCGATGCTCCCATTTCACGGCACTCTCTGCGAAGCTGAGCGTCGATCGACGCTCGCGGAGAGGTGCCATGGACACAGTCGAGGTCGATGGACTCCACATCGCCTATGAACGGGCGGGGAGCGGGCCCGCCCTCGTGCTCCTCCACGGCTACGTGGGAGACGGCCCAACCACGTGGCAGCGCCAGCTCGACGAGCTCTGCGACGAGTTCACGGTCGTCGCCTGGGACGCTCCGGGGGCCGGGCACTCAGCGGATCCGCCCGAGCGATTCAGCCTGGACGGCTACGCCGACTGCCTGGCCGGATTTCTTAGGATGTTGGGGTTGGATGCTCTTTGTGTGGCCGGATTGTCATTCGGCGCCATTCTCGCCCTGGCACTCCAGCGCCGACACTCGGCCGTGGCTCGCGCCATGGTCCTGGCGTCGGCATACGCGGGCTGGGCTGGCTCGCTGTCTCCCGAGGTCACTGAGCAGCGCCTTCGGCAGGCACTCGCGTTGGCCGAGGGCGGGCCCGATGCGTTCGTGGATGCGTTGCTGCCGACGATGTTCTCCAAGCCGATCCCGCGTGAGACGATGGACACGTTCCGCGCCAGCATGCAAGCGTTCCATCCGCGCGGATTCCTGGCCATGGCGCGCGCATCTGCCGAGGACGTCCGCGACGTGCTGCCTCACGTCGACGTGCCCACGCTGCTCGTGTACGGGGACCGGGATGTCCGAGCGCCATTGACGGTCGCCGAGACACTCCACGCAGCCATCTCCGCCTCGAAGCTGGTCGTCTTCCCGGACGCCGGACATATCTGCAACATCGAAGCCCCCGACGAGTTCAACGCGGCAGTCCGGGACTTCCTTCACGAGACACACAGCTAGGCGCCGCTTTCGCTTCGCATGCGAGTCGACCCCGGTCGCCTTGTAGCGGTCAACGAGCGCGCTGCTGCCTTTGTCTGCTTGCGGTCGTCTGTGCAGACGTCCACGAGGCGCCTGCTGCGGACGAGCCTCAGCGCTCTCAGCCGCGCCCGTCGGGACACCCGCTTTGCCAGGGAGCGGGAGCACCGTATCGGCGCTCCCGCTCTTCCTGGTCGCTCTGGCTAGAGCTTGAGTCCGGCGCTGGCAGACATCATCGGCGCGCGGCGGGTGCGGACAGCCGTGATGATCTCCTCGGGGTCGATGCCCTGGAGGTAGATCGAGGTGGTGCCGAGGCTGGCGTGGCCGAGCTGGCGCTGGATGATGTTGAGCGGCACGCCCTCGCGGGCGAACTCGAGCGCGTGCGCGTGGCGCAGCTGGTGCGGCGCGAACCGGCGCCTTATCCCTGCACGGGCCGCGACTCGGCGGAACTCGGCGCGGACCGCCGCAGCGGACCAAGCACGGCCGCGGGTGCGCCCGTCGATGATGCAGAACAGCGGCCCGGCCGGTAGCTCCGCGCGCACGGCGAGCCAGCGGCGCAGCTGTTCCCAGCCCCACTCGTCCATCCCGACCTCGCGCCGGCGGCCGCCCTTGCCGCGGCGGACCAGCAGCGATCCGCGCCGCTGGTCGAGGTCGTGCTCTGCGAGCGCGAGTGCCTCCTGCAAGCGCAGCCCGGCGCGCCACAAGACGACGATCGTCGCTCGGAGACGCCAGCCGTGGCGGTCGTCGCCCGTGTGGCGCATAACCGCCACGATCTCGTCCACAGTCGGCGGGTCGGCCGGATAGCGCATCCGCTTATTGCCCGGCGATCGGCCGGTGTGATAGCCGGGCATCGTCACCGGCGAGCGGCGTCGCCCCGCCGCATCCAACAACACGGTCATGAGACCTCCTCGAATCGGACAGCGTTGTCGGCGCTGCCCTACCAGCCCGCCCACAGCCGGGCTACCGCTTGGTCATAGAAACCGAGCGTCAGACCCGCCCAAAACCGGATGTCGAGAGCGCTGAGGCTCGTCCGCAGCGAGCGTCGTCGGCACCTGCGCGGATACGCCTCGTTTCATGGGTAAGGAGCACCCTGGGTAGTTGGCGAGCCGATGCTGGTGGCGGCGGCGACGCAGGTCCTCGGAGTCATTCGGGGCCCGGGACGGAGCCCCGCACCAATTTGGGTTGAAGGACTACTTGCATCCCCCGAGACAACCGGCGTAGAGTCGCAGCAACAACACGGAGGTACTGGCCATGCATGTCGTCGTGCAGCACCGGATCACCGATCCGGAGAAGTTCTACTCGATAAACGCTGAGGAGGTTGCTGGAGGCGGGCCGCCTGGTGTCCAGGGGCGGCAGTTCTTCCCGTCCCAGGACCGATCGGCAGCCGTTTGCCTGTGGGAGGCGGACTCGATCGACGCGCTCCGCGACTATCTCGACCCGGCGACTGCCGGCGCGAGCGAGAACACGTACTTCGAGGTCAACGGAGAGCTCGCGATGGGCCTCCCGGAGACTGCTGCGGCAGGCGCCTAGTAGGGCCACGAACGTCGCGACAAGGCGCCCCCGATCGGGGGCGCTTCTCTTTGTCTGTCGCGTTTGGCGCATTCGCTTTCACGCTGCAACGCGCTGCTTGCGGTTGGCGCGCGACGGAAGGGCGTGTGAACCAGCCACGCCGCTAGCTGGGACCCGCACGCACGGCAGCGGGCGCCGGGGAGGCCGTCGATTGGCTCCGCAGAAAGAGCAAGACGGCGACGATGAAGAGGACCAGGCCAATGGGTCCGTACGGCGGGGGGTGGGCGCTGATCAGGAATGGGGAGATGCCGAGCAGGATGGCCACGGAAAGGGGTGCGCCTTCGCGACCGCGGAGGGCGACACCGGCGGCGATCATCGACGTGACAAGCGCGATGTTCCCGATGCTGACGAACACTCCGAAATCGCGAAAGAGGATGTTCTCGGCGAAGTCCTGGGTTAGGTCTTCGCGTGTCGCCTGATTTATTCCCGATTGTCCGTTCAGGTCGTCAACGAGGGTGCCGACCCCGATCCCCTGCAGCGTCTCGAAGGCTCCGTAGAAGATGACGAATGGAATCAGCGCGATCCGGCTGACGCGCGCCGCCGTCCCCTCAATATCGCGCATCAGCACATAAACCGCAGCGGCAAACAGCGGGATGAAGATCAGCATCCCGATGTGAACTACGAGAAATCGATCTACCTTGTCCTGCAGATTCAGATAGATCGTTTCGGCCTCCCCGCCCGGATGGAAGAGGAGCAGGATCGCCCAAGCCGCGGGCACGCCAAGGATGAAGGCAACTTCACCGCGGCTCAGAGCTTGGCGTGACATGGCAGCACTGTATCCCAGGATCGGCGATCTGCCAGATGGCTCTCGCTTTCGCGTGAAGCTGTCGCGCAAGGCCCTGCTCGAAACAGGCGGCCACCGTCGTGAAAGCGCACCTCAGAGCGGTTCAGCCCGCGGGACTGGCAGACGCGGGATGGTTGCGTAAGGTCACCGCTCAGACGCTTCACGGTGGCACACTCTGGCCGCCCGGACGATGATTGCGACCGCCTCGATCCTTGCCGACTTCTGGAACGACCAGCTTGTCGCTCACGATCGCCAAGCGCTCTTCCTGGTGCTCGTTGCCTTCGTCGGCTCGTTCGCTTTCATCCGCCTGAGCGCACGTTTGGGACGCAGTCCGCGCGTCCCTTGGTGGCCGGGGAGCGTCGTGACCGACGGCGGCGTGCACCTCCATCACCTGGTGTGGGGAATCTGTCTGATGCTTGCGGGTGGAGCGGCCGGGTTCGCTCTGTTCGACTCGAGTCCGGGGCTCGAGGTCTGCGCCTGTGTGTTCGGGATCGGCGCGGGGCTCACGATCGACGAGTTCGCCCTTTGGGTCTATCTCGATGACGTCTACTGGGCCAAGGAGGGGCGCAGTTCGATCGACGCGGCGGTGATCGCCGCCGGGGTGATGCTGCTCGTGTTGCTCGGCGGGCGACCATTCGAGGTAGCCGCGGGGAGCACCGCCGAGGTCGTCGCCGGGACGATCGTCGGGCTTATCCTGCTCGCCCTTCCGGCAATCTGCTTCTTCAAGCAGCGAGTGCTGCACGGTGCGGTGGGATTGTTCCTTTTCCCGATTGCGGCCTACGGCGCCGTGCGGATCGGCAAGCCAGGATCGCCGTGGGCCAAGCGCTTCTACGACGAGCGCAACCCCGGTAAGCAGGCGAAAGCCGAGGAGCGCTTTCGGCGCAGCCGGCGCACCGAGCGATTCAAAGAGCGCTTTCGCGACGCGGTCGGCGGAGAAACCAACGAGGTGTTCGAGTCGAAGCTCACCGAGCAAGCTGCGATAAGCGAGGCCGCCTCGAAGATTCACCGCCGGGCCGAGCGGCTGGCCGCAAACGCGAACCCGACGAGTGACCAGAAACCTGAGCCGGGAGCGAGGGATCTGTAATCGGCTCGCGGCACCGTTCGCCTCCCGCGGCGGCTGCTGGACGCATTAGGTCAGCGACAAGCGCGCTGTCGAGATGCGCGAATAGCAGCGGTCTCGCGCGGCATCGAGCTCGGTCTCCAAGGGCCGGCAGGAGCACACCCCTCGCAATGCTCCTCCTCGACGGGAGCGGGGCGGTCGCAGACCCGATCGCAGGCCGAAGGACGCCTGGGCCTGGTCCGGTGCGACAGCGCCGGCCGGTTAGAGCCCGTCGCTGCTTCTGCCCTCACCAGCGATCACCGCTCCCTCGACTCGGTGAGCGAGCGGGGGTAGGCTCGTCTCGATGATCAGACTGCTGCGCCTCGCGCTCCAAGTCGTTCTGTTCTTCCTCTTGCTTTCGCTGCTGGTGGCAGTCGCCTCCGGGCACACCGGCACCGTCGAGAAGGTTGCGCTGGCCGCCGCTGGCGCCGTGCTTGTGTGGCTCGCGTCACGCGTGCGGCGGATCGGCGCGCCGGTGCATCAGGCGTAGCCAGCGCGTCGACGACCGCTGCCGCGGCCACTCCCGCCTTCGCCCGGACGCGAGCGTTTCCCAGATCATGCCGCACGGGCCGCTCGGGACGACTACCAACGAGCGCAGCGCGACGGTGCTGCACCTCGACGAATCCGAGAGCGCCGCCGGAGCGGATCGCGCGCCCGTAGACAGCTCCCTCTCGTCCGCTGCGAGCATCTGCGGCTAGACGATGAGGCGCTCGCATTCACGCGAGCAGCGAAAGCCCTCTGCCAGGAGGATCTCCGCTCGACTTTCCGTCCGTCGTCGCGAGAGACGAATCGGGCATCGACTACTGGACCCGCGGCGCTGCCTTCATGGCGGGGTGCCCGGCTTCCAGCTGGTCCAATGCGAAGAGGCTGTGGACGAGTTGGATCGCGATCGACCCCTCTCCGACCGCAGAGGCCACGCGCTTGACGGACCCATGCCGCACATCGCCCGATGCGAAAACGCCCGGCATGCTCGTTTCGAGCAGTGACGGGCGGCGCTCGAGCGGCCATCTGTGATCGTCTGGGATATCGGCGCCCGTAAGCAGGAACCCCTGCCCGTCCCTCGCTATCCCTTCGGGCAGCCAATCGGTCCGCGGCCGCGCCCCGATTAGCACGAATAGCCCATCGGCGGCGACGGTCTCGGATTCTCCGGTCGCGTCCGTGCGGAGCTCCAGGTACTGGAGTCGCCCGTCGCCTCCACCACCGACGACCTCGGTGCCCACGCGGACCTCCACGTTCGGCGTCCCCTCCAACTCATGCACGAGATAGTGCGACATCCCGGCGCCGAGCGACTGAGCACGCACCACGAGCGTGACCTGGCGGGCATAGTCCGCCAGGTGCAGCGCTGCTTGTCCCACTGAGTTGGCGCCGCCGACGATGTATGCGTCCTTGCCGGCCATCGCGGGAGCCTCCGCGGCCGGACCGCCATAGAAGACCCCGGCGCCGTTCAGGGATTCGAGCGCGGGGACGCCCAACCGGCGGTAGGCGGCGCCCACGGCGAGGATCACCGCGCGGGCGCTGACGCGCCGGCCGCCGGAGAGGGTCACCCGGAGCCGGTCACGAACACGACTGAGGTCGGTCACCCCATGCATGAAGGTGAAGTTCGCTCCGAACACCCACGCCTGGTCGTAGGCCTGCTGAGCGAGCCGCCTCCCGCTGATGCCACGCGGGAACCCCAGGTAGTTGCGGATCAGCGAGCTCGAGGTGGCCTGTCCACCGATCCCGCCCTCGTCGACCACCAAGACGCTCAGGCCTTCGGATGCGCCATAGACCGCTGCCGAAAGGCCAGCCGGTCCGGCACCGACGATGACCACGTCGTACTCGGCCCCCTCATGGTCGATCGAGGCGCCGGTGGCGTCTGCGATCTCCCTGTTCGTCGGGTCGCTCAGGACCTGACCGTCGGGGAGGACTATGAGTGGAAGCGGTGCCCAACGCCCCACCTTGGCAAGTACGCTCCGACCCTCCCTCGAATCGCTCAGATAGAAGGCGTGCGGGATCGCGCAGCGCTGCAGCGTGTCCCTCAACTCGTGCGCTCTGCCCGCCGAGTCCTCGCCTACGATGCGGACGGTCTGCGGAGCGATGCGCCGAGCCTCTGTCCACTCGAGCAGGAAGCTCGAGATGGCGCTGTGAAACAACTCGTCCGGCGAGACCGCGGGCCTGAGCAGGAAGTAGTCGATCCGCCCCAGGGCCATCGAGTCGAAGATCGCCTTGGCCATTGGCCGATCGCCCCACTCCCCCCAAGCAACCAGCAGGGCACGCTTGGCGTGCGGGTGGAGCTGATGCGCCCGCTCGAGCAGCTCGCCTCCGGTCGTTTCGGGGAGCCATTGCCCAGCCAGCACCAAGGCGACCTCTTCACCGGCATCCGACAGCCGGGTGAGGGTCGCAATCGCCTCGACCGGCGAGGGTGTGCAGATGACCCGGTAGCTACCTGCGTAGCGGCTATGCAGCTCCCGCTCGACCGCGCCCAGCGAAGAATCGGCGTCGACGGCTAAGAGCGCGGGGGCGGACATACGAGGCTCAAACACTCTAGTGCGCGGGTGTAGGAGCCCCCTTGACGCTTCCGCATTGCGCGTGAATGCGAGCGCTTCACCGTCTGGCCGCAGATGCTCGCAGGGGACGACGAGCAGCGGCACGAGCCGAGAGTGCTGCTCCTCGACGATGGCAGGAGCGACGGCCTCGCGCTCGCCTTTCGCAAGGTCAAGCAGCGGCGAGGCCGCCGATCGCATGCAGGCGCACGGATGCTGTTCGTCCATTCGGACGGCCGAGGGGAGGAGCGGTCGTCTCCTTTGGGGCGAGATGGTTAGCGACCGTTGCCAAATGCGGTTGCCTGCTCTTCGCGAGTGTGTGACGCGATCGTCTCCACGTGGCGCCTCTCATTCGGGCTCAGCCCGGACGTACAGACTGGGCCCGTGCTGGAGGTGCCCGCGCCGAAGCCGGGGGCCAGCCGCGCCGGCGCGAGCGAGCTGGTCGCCTGCACGTACGCGCTCTCGTGCGCGACGGATTGCGTCGTTTTCTCGTTGCTGCCGAAGTCGATCGCCAGCAGGGCGGAGGCGCTGGCGGCCGCAAGGCAGCAGCGGCGATCGCGAACAGCCGCCTGCGCCTCGCTCGGATCGGCATCGACACGGTTGTCGGAGTTGTTCATGGGGCTTCTCCTTTTGTGGGTCCGACGGCTACGGCCGGAGCGATCCGGTCGAACCACAGGTCCGCCCGCCGGTTCGCCTCGGTGATCTCCGGTCTCGGAGACCCCTTCGAGCTGGCAGAAGCGGGACTCGTCCCGCGCCACGATGGTCGAGCGGAGGTAGCGCACCTGAGAGCCCTCGCCCCGCCGCAGCTGCTCGGTTGCGCGCGCTTGCCGGCCTCCAGGGTCTCCTGGTCCTCCCACCGAGGAGGCGATCGCTCAGAGACTCCGAGGCGTTCTCAGTCCGGGGCTCCGACCAGCAGGAAGAGGAGGACTGAGAGCACGGCGAGCGCCGCTACGGCGACGGCGGCGGTGGCCATTCGTGTGCCCTTGGCTCCGCGGAGGCGGGAACGGGCTTGCAGGCCGAGAACGATCGCGGCGATTCCGATTCCGGTCCCGGCAATGCCGGCGATTGCGGACAGGTCCCAGCTGATTGTCACGCCTGGGATCGAGAGCAGCGCGAGCGCGAGGGCGAGCCCGGGGCGCGCTGTGGCGCTCGGGGCGAGGTCGACGGCGGGTCGTGCGGAGCGGGTGGACATGGTTCCTCCTGGTGGTTCGCTGGTTGCCGAACGAACCTAGGCGCGGGCCAGCCGTCACACATCGGCGTGGATACTCGTCTTGCGTAAGCGCTACTACTGAGCCTTGGCCGCGGTTAGGTGGGCGAGCACGGCGAGCACCCGCCGGTGAGCATCGCCGCTCTCGGCAATCGAGAGCTTCATCAGCACGTGGCGCACGTGAGCTTCGACGGTACGCTCGCTTAGAACGAGGCGTTTGGCGATGCCGGCGTTGGTGAGACCTTCCGCCATCAGCTCGAGCACTTCGCGCTCGCGTCCCGAGAGCTCCGCGAGCGGGTCATCGGCAGCGCTTGCCGGGGACACGAGGCTCGCGATCACCCGAGGGTCGAGCGCCGAGCCGCCCCTGGCCACGCGCTCTGCCGCCGCCAGGAACTCTGCGACCTCGAGCACGCGTTGCTTGAGCAGGTAGCCGAAGCCGCCAAGGCTGACGAGGTCGACCGCGTGCGCGGTCTCGATGTACTGGGAGAGCACGAGCACGCCGAGGTCCGGGTGCGCCTGCTTGATCTGCTCTGCGGCGCGCGCTCCCTCGTCTGTGAACGAGGGCGGCATGCGCACGTCTATGACCACGAGGTCCGGGCGGTGCCCGGCGATCGTCGCCGCCAGGTGCTGGGCGTCGGTGAGCGACGCGACGACCTCGTGCCCGCCGTCCTCGAAGAGGCGCGCCAGGCCTTCGCGCAGGAGCACCTCGTCCTCTGCGATGACTACTCGCACGGCAGCTCGGCGGTGAGCGTGGTGCCACCGCCCGGCTCGCTCTCGACCGCGAGCGTGCCCCGATGGGCCTCGGCTCGGTCCGAGAGGCCTCGCAACCCGGACCCGCGGTAAGCGGAGGCGCCGCCGACGCCGTCGTCGGTGACAGTGATTACGAGACTCCCGTTCAGGTGCTCGGCGCTCAATGTGACCTGCCCGGCGCTCGCATGCTTGACGGCATTGGTCAGTCCTTCGCTGGCGATGAAGTAGGCCGCGGCCTCGAGCTCTTGGGGAAAGCGTTCTCCGCTCGCCTTGACCTCGACGGGCAGCGAGGCGCGGGCGGCAAGCTCCCGGAGGGCGGGGGTGAGCCCTTCGTCGAGCTGCGCCGGCCGAACCCCCCGTGCCAGCTCCTGTAGCTCCTCGATCGCGACTTCGATCCCCGTCACCGCGCCGTCGATCGATGCACTGACCTTGTCCGGCGAGACGCCGAGCTCGTGCTGGGCGTGACGCAGCGCGAGGCCGATCGTGATGAGCCGCTGCTGCGCGCCGTCGTGCAGGTCGCGCTCGAGCCGCCGCCGCTCCTCGTACCCGGCGGACACGATTCGGGCGCGCGAGGCCTCGACCTCGTCGAGCTGTCGGCGCAGCTCGACGTGGAGCCGGGCGATCTCGATCGCAAGCCCGGCGGCCTCGACAACCTCTTCCAGCAATCCCGGTCGCTCCTCGTCGATCGGGTCATGCAGCACCAACCCGAGCGGGAGCCCGGCGCGCGCGACGGGCGTACACAAGCGATCGTCCTCCTCGTGGTCGCTGCGCGGGTGCCCACGGGCATCGACGTAGAGCTGACTCTTGGGAAGGAAGAACCGCAGCTCGAGCCGGGGATCGGAGAGCACCTCCCGCAGCACCGGCTCGATCGCTTCGGGCTCAGCCCTCCCGGCGCGCAGATCCTCGAGGAAGGCCGCGATCTGGTGACGCGCGTCGTAGCGGGCGCGGCTGAAGCGGCGGTCGACCGCATCCTGCACGCGGCGCGCGCAGGGGCCGGAAGGCGACCGCCACCAGTAGCGTCGCCACCGCGGTTGGCCAGGCCGAGCCGCTGCCGAGCGCGGTGCCCAGCAGCAAAGCGGTGGCGCCGTAGGTGGCGGCAAGCAGGAGGGTGAGCACGCCGTAGACGAGCGTGCGGTTGATGAGCCGGTCGATGTCGTAGAGGCGGTAGCGGAGAACCGCGACGCCGACCGAGGTGGGGATGGCTCCGAGCATGAAAAAGAAGAGAGAGTTGAAGACGTCCTTCTGCTCGACGCCGCCGGCGAGCAGCGCCCTCCGAGGCAGACCAGCAGCGTCGCCGGCACCAGCAGCGCCGTGTAGGCGACCCACTTCAGCTGCAGCCGCTCGATCCCGCGCGCTCGGCGAAAGCGCATGCGCACCGCCTGCGCGCCCGCGAGCAGGCTCGCGACCACACCGAGGAAGGCGAGCGGCCACAGCGCTCCGAGAGCGTCCGGCAGCGCGGGCAGCGGCCTGTCAACCCGCTCGTAGGGCGCTTCGAAAGGCTCGGCGTCGAAGAAGCTGAGGACAAGAAAAGCGGCGAACGACACCGCGGCGGCGGTCGCGACCCGCCGCCACCGCGGCGAGGGCAGGCGGCCGTCGGGAAATACGAAGGCAATCGCAATCAGGATCGCGAACAGCAGCGGCCAGGAAGACTGGTCCCAGAGGACCGCCCACGCGGCGCCGGGCAGCGCGTCCGGTCGCTCCTCGATGGCGTAGGCGGCGTAGGCCTGCGCGAAGCCGATGCTGGCGAGGACGAAGGCGTTGGCGAGCAACAGCCAGCCGATCGGATGACCCCGCCGCCGCACCACCACCAGCAGGCCAACGCCGATCGAAGCAAGCACTACCACACCGGCGAGCGCCGTCTGCCACCACGGTTCCCCGTGCGAGCCGGCCAACGCGTCCAGGACCCAAGCGAGCACGCCGAGCACCACCGCACCAGCCGCCAGGACCCAGGGCCAGAAGGAGGACCTGCCCACGGGCCCATCGTCTCAGCGCAAGGCTCCGGCGGCAACAGCGCTGGCACTTAAGCCGATTTGGTGGTGGCCCCGATGCGGCGCTGCCCGGCCCGAGCCTACGGTCCGCCCAACCGACAGGAGGACCGGATGAGAGCCCCACGTTCCTTGACTACCGCCTTCTCGCTGGCCGCAGTCCTCGGCCTCGCCGCCTGCGGAGGAGACAATGAACCCAGCCTGTCCGAGCGCACCCTGAAGTTCACCGAGCGCGAGACCGACAACTTCGGTTTTACGGACAGCCCGCCCAAGACCGAGATGGGGCGCGAAGGACCGAGAGAGTTCTCAAACGGGGACCAGCTCACGTTCTCGAGCGACCTGCTCGATCGCTCGGCAAGAGATCTCGGCGACCTCGACGTCACCTGCACCGTCACGCGACCCGGCGGCTTCCAGGACTCACACCAGAACTGCCAGGGCACAGCCACGCTCCCCGGCGGCACCATCGCACTCGCCCGCGGCGGGCGCGTGTTCGGCGGCGGCGACGCGAGCGGCGCCGTGGTCGGCGGCACCGCCGACTACGCCGGAGCCACGGGCGTCTTCTCAGAAACGGAGCAGAACGAGGGGCGCACGCAGTACACCATCGACCTCGTATTGCCCGAGTAGCGGACGAGTCCAGATCCCGGCTGGGCGGTAAGGACAAAGCGGGTTCGATCTGACAAAATAGGTCAACCGTTGTTGTCTGTCAATCTTTATTGACTATCTTCCCGACCTTTCGATCCTGCTCGTGGCCGCGAATCGCTGCCTGGTCGATCGCTTGCAGCGCGCAGCGCGGGAGGTCGGCGCGCACGACATGCGGCCGTCGTTCGGCTTCGTGATCCGCGCCGTCGCGGCCGAAGAGCCGACCGTGGGACGCCTGGCGGAACTGCTCGGCACCACCAAACAGGCCGCCAGCAAACTGAGCGACGACATGGTCGACCGCGGCTACCTCCTGCGGGCAACCGACCGCCGAGACCGGAGACGCACCCGGCTTCGCCTGGCCGCCAAGGGCCGCCGCGTGCACGAGCGCGCGCGGGCCGAGAGCATGGCCATCGAAAGCGAGCTCCGAACCGAGCTCGGTCACGCCGCGATCGACGGACTGCGCGACGGCCTACTGTCCTTTATCGAGCGAGAAGGCGCCCTCGCCGAGGTCGAGGCCCAAAGGTCACGACTGACCTGACCAGCGGGAACCCCGGCACACTGGCCGACGGGTAGAGCGTGAGCACGCAGGGGATGCTGCAATGCGAGCAACACTCCCGGTGGAGCCACGATTGCCATCCGTCGCACGCTCCCGCTATCGCTAGCTGGGCGCCCTGCAGTGGTGGCGCTGAGGCGCGTCATGCCGCGCGACCGCTGACGCCTGGGCTCGGCTGCCCCACCCCGACGACCTCGCGCGGACACCGGCCAAGCATGGCCTGCGCCGCGAGGACGTTGGGGCTTCCTCATCCGCTGCTCCCGAAGGGGAGCGAGCTCCCTGCCTGGCGCGTCGCTATCGTCGGACTTGTACTTCGCTCGCTGGGTCCCCTCTCCTTTCGTGCGATCCACGATCAGGGGTCAGGAGGCAAGCGCGAAGCTCGAATGAGGCGCAAGGACCAACTCCGCGCCACGAAGCTGAAGCAGGTCGCTCGGCGAATCAAGGACGGGTCCTCCAAGGCACGGGGCTTGACGCCGGTGAAGCGCGCCGCGGAGGCCGAGCGCGACTACCGCCGCAAGCGGCCATGACCGACCGCCAGACCGCGCGGCTGGACGAACTTCGCGCGGAGGCGGACTACCACCGCCAACGCCTGGACCTCTATCGAGCGCGGCTCTACGGTGGCCGCGCGGCGAGCCTGGCTCGGCTCGAGGAGTTCGAGCGCGCCTCCAATGCCGCCGCCGAACGGCTCCGGCGAGCAAGAGACGATGCCTCGCCGGCCCGCCCTCCAAACCAGCCCTGAGGGCGCGACAGCGGCGGTGGGCCGAGACGTCATCCGCCGCTCCCCAACCGGACTCCCTCTCGGCGTCGCGGTCGCCTGCCGACGCCCGCGCCCGCGGCGGGGCGCGCTACCCTCGTCCTACCAGTCGGGCATCCGTTCGACCACAGCAGTGCTCCGCGTTTCCGCAGTCGTTGCCTTCGAGCACCCTCCGCGTCTCGCAGTGCACATATCCCGGAGGGGGGACAAAGATGGCGACAGGAACCGTGAAGTGGTTCAGCGACGACAAGGGCTACGGATTCATCACACCGGATGAGCCCGGCAAGGACCTGTTCGTGCACCACAACGCGATCCAGGGCAGCGGCTTCAAGTCGCTGGCCGAGGGCGCGAAGGTGAGCTACGACGCCGAGCAGGGCACCAAGGGCCCGGCGGCCGCAAACGTCCAGAAGCTCTAGAGCCCACGGCTTCGATGGGGTGACGGGGCCCATGCGCGGGCCCTCCGTCTGCTCGCCCGTGCGTGACGTCGGCGCGCCGAAATTCCACAACTCGGGAGGACAAGCATGGCCTCAACAGGCAAGAGAAAAACGACGATGGCAAAGCTGAACCGTGAACGCAGGCTCCGCGAGCGTCGGCTCGAGAAGAAGGCCAAGAAGGACGCGAGGAAGCGCGCGTCGGCACAGGATCCAGGCCGGCCCGGCGACATGCTCACCGGAGACGACCGCTGACTATTGCCTGAAGGCGCAGTGCGGCCGTCACGGAGTGTTGCGCACGATGGTGTCGATCTTCGTGCGGTCAGACCCTGCCACGATGGAAAGATGCGGGACATCGAAATCGAGGGCGACATGATCCGCCTCGGGCAGTTGCTGAAGCTGTCGGCCTTGGCCGATTCGGGGGCCGATGCCAGGCAGCTCTTGCTCGCGGGCGTGGTGACTGTCAACGGCGGCCCCGAGGCGCGCCGAGGCCGGCAGCTGCACCGCGGCGACATGGTGGCGGTGGGCGAGCAGGCCGTCCGGGTGGTCTGACCGGCTCGATGGCTTACACCACCTCGGAGGCAAGGCAGGAGTGGTCGACACCGTCGCGCATGCGGCAAACGAGCTCGGGTTCGCCAGCGCGTGTCTCGCCGAGGCCTACGAGCGGCTCGACGAGTACCACGGCGACAGGCTCGAGGCGGAGCGCTTCCGGCAGGTGCAGATGGCATACGGCCACGCGAAGCGCACGCACACTGAGTTCGCCGTCCGCCACGAGTTCTAGCCAGTTGCGTTCGAGCCCCAACCGACGGGCCTAGCCTCGCAGAGCCCGGCAAGCTTCATCGCCCGCGCGGTCGATGCGGTCAGTTCGGCCGATCGCATCCTCGCGGACCTTCAGGATTCGATTGCCGCCCGTGGACGTGCTGGGGCGACGCGAGCGACGGCACGCCGTGCACGATCGGCGATACCTGCACCGAGTTCACGCAGACCGTCGAGAACGCGTGCTACCTCGAGGTCGCCAAGCGCACGGCGGACGTCACGCAGTGGCGCGTGACGCGCGGCGGCCTGGACTCCTCCAACCGCGACTCGCTGTGGTACCAGGACGCGACGCCGGTGACGATCGACGCGAAGGACATGTTCTCGATTCCGACGATGCCGACCGAGCACACGTTCGAGGCCGGCCACCGTATCGGGATCATCGTGACCGGCCACCTGATCGGCCAGACGAGCGCGATCGAGGGCGGACCGGCCGCCACCAACGGCTCGGTGATCACCGTCGAGACGACCAGCAAGATCATGCTGCCGATCGTCGGCGGCCGGCAGGCGGCGCTCAAGGCGGGCGTCTTCTAGGACTGGTCACGCTACGGAGCGGACGTCGGCTGGACTCGGCGGCGGGTGCAGTACAGTCGGCGCACCAACCAGCGAGGGGGGGCGTCTTGTCGCCCGCCGTGTCGGAGTGGGGGAGGACGATGGCTGACGTCGGGAAGACGAACATTGTCGTCATGTGGACGGTCGGTCCGGACGACGTCGCAGAGGGTGATCGCATCTTCGAAAGCCACGTCAACTGGATGACTGGACACCCCCGGGACGGCGACACCGCTCTGCGGTCCTACAAGATCTCGAAGGGCCCGGAGCTGTCGAATCCCGTGGACCCCAACTCCGACCCGACCGGTAACACGATCTTCGTCCTTAGCGAGGTCTACGAGACATCGGCCGGCGTGGCCGAGCATTGGAAGCAGGCTGTTGAGACCTGGCAGGATCTTCCCGCCTTCATGGACTGGAGTGCCAAGGTCAAGGTCGCCACGCTTCACAGCGGAACGGTTGTCCAGGGCCTCTGGTGATCGTTGATCCGGCGCCAGGTCGGTCAACGCAACCCCGGCATAGGTCGATCTACCTCCAAGACGTCGCCAACGCCGAGCTCATCGAGACCCCGTCCACAGCCGCCGCGCCCCGATGGCCCTGCTGGGCCCGTGATTTCGGGATCTCTGTAGCAACCATTCCGTCGCTCGTCGCGCGATGCGGCCGTGCATCGGGAGACCGCGTGGGCGGACTAGCCACCGCTCTCTCACATGGAAAGCGCAAGCGGGCAGCTCGCGGCGAGCATGGATTTCATCGCGCGCTACGGCGACGAGGAACGACTCAGTGCGGCTTCGATTCGTTCGAGCCGGCTGTCGAGTTGACGGAGTTGCTTCGCCGTCGCAGGCTCGGCACCCTTGGGCGTCTCCTGGCGTGAGCGCGACACGAAGGTGCTCGTGATCGAGGCGGTGATGACCGTCAGGAAGGCGACCCCCAAGAGCATGACGAGCACGGCGACGAGCCGTCCGGTGAGGTTCGTTGGAACGTCGTCGCCGTACCCGACGGTCGTGACGGTCTGGACCGCCCACCAGAGCCCCGATCCGATCGACGGAAAGTTCGCGCCGTCGACGAGGGTCATCAGGAGCCCGGCGCCGACGGTTATCACGGTCGCCGCCGTGGCGATCACGATGGTGGCGCCGCGCGGCGTGGTCGCGCGAGCCACCGCCTTGTCGAGCCGCCGTTCGAGCCTAGACTCGTCGGCCATCCTGAATGGGTTCGGGTTCGTCGGGTCCAGTCCTGCCATCCCCGGAGGACAGCCGTCCGGTGAATCGAGAACGCCCCCAGACCAACACTGTCGCCCTGGACGAAGGTCTTGCGCGAGCCGGTATCCCAGCCGAAGTTGTACCGGCCTCTGACAGGGTCGAAGGTCGGGTCGGGAGGAGTTGCCAACCCTCGATCTCGAGCAGGACGGTCGGCCCCCTATCTGCGTGATCCGAGCGGTTATGGTCTGGTATTGACCGGAGTCGACTCGTCCCCGGCCCAGGGGACGGAGCGCCACCATGGCCGAGATCACCGAGCGCGAGCAGCGCCAGATCGATCAAGCCAACTCGAGCGGCAAGACGCCGGTCGTCTTCATCCATGGGCTCTGGCTGCTGCCGAGCAGCTGGGACAATTGGGTCGGTCTGTTCGATGGGAACGGCTACGCGGGTGTGACGCCCTCCTGGCCTGACGATCCGGAAACGGTCGAGGAAGCGCGGGCGAACCCCGACGTCTTCGCGAAGAAGACCCTGAAGCAGGTTGCCGACCACACCGCCAAGGTGATCGACCAGCTCGATAAGAAGCCCGCCGTGATGGGCCATTCGACGGGCGGCCTGCTCACCTACATGATCGCCGACCGGGGGCTCTCAGCCGCCTCGGTGGCCATCGACCCGGGGCCGTTCCGAGGCGTCCTGCCCCTGCCGCTCTCGGCATTGAAGTCGGCCAGCCCGGTGCTGCGGAATCCGCTCAACCGCGGCCGCGCGATCACCCTCACGTTCGACCAGTTCAAGTACGGCTGGGCCAATGCGCTGGACGAGAACGAGGCGCGGCACCTGTACGACACCTACCACGTGGCCACGCCCGGGGTGGCCCTGATGCAGATGGCGAACGCGAACCTCAACCCCTTCACCGAGGCCAAGGTCGATCCTAGGAATCCAGACCGTGGCCCGCTGCTGATCATCGAGGGCGAGAAGGACCACACCGTCCCGTGGGAGATCGCCAACGCCGCCTACAAGCGCCAGGAGCACAACGAGTCCGTCACCGAGATCACCAGGATCCCGAACCGCGGGCACTCGCTCACGATCGACAGCGGCTGGCGCGAGGTGGCACAGACGGCACTCGACTTCGTGAAGCGATTCGCCTAGTTGCGCTTTCGCGTGGATGCGGCGGTCCGCGTCGACTTCTACGCCCGAGCGGCCGGGCTAGTGCGATGGACGAATCTGAGCAGCGGGTCCGAGCGGCCTGAGGACCAGCGATGCGCTGCTCCTCGCGCGAGGCAGGAGTGACTAGGGCCGCAGGGACACCCGCTCCAGGGATGTGATCCCGCTCGAGGACTGCGGGGATGATCGGTAGCCCGGTCGTCTGGGCGGGAGCGCGTCATTCGCCTCGCCCTTTTCACTGAGCTCGCGAAGCCGCGCTGCGCTGCGCTCATCCATCGGCAGAAAGGTCTCGATCGCGAGGTCTGCCGCCGTCACCTCCAGCGGCGCCCCGAGGGTGGCGATCACGGTGAAGAGGCTGACCTCGCCGAGGGGTGTGCGCAGGTCCAGCGAGACCACGGGCTGGGTCGCGGGGCTGGTCGGCGGATCGTCCGGGAGATAGGACTCCACATCCTCGATCAGCTCGCCGAGGGCCGGACTGGCGTCTTCGCGGCTCCTTCGCCTCAGCTTCGTGATCAGCGGCGCGTTGCAGGCTGCGGTCATCGACGAGATCTTCGGGAGGCCTCCCGGGTGGACCGCGAGGCGAAGGATGTTGATCGGGGGCTCGAGCAGTTCGGGGTCGACGCCGTCCCAGAGGAGCGACGCAGCCCGATTGGCCTCGATCAGGTTCCAGAGACCGTCGACGATCAGCGCCGGGTTCGGCTCGTGTGCCTCCAGCAGCCGGGTGAGCGACTCGCGCAGCGGTCGCATCATCTCGCTGTCGAAGGGCTGCTCCAGGTAGGGCGGAGCGAAGCCCCCCGCGAGCAGCAGGCGGTTGCGCTCGGCGATCGGCAGGTCGAGGTGCTGGGCGAGGTGGACTAGGAGCTGGCGACTCGGGCGCGAGCGGCCGGTCTCGACAAAGCTGAGGTGCTTGGTGGAGAGGTTCGCGTCCAGCGCCAACTCCATCTGCGTGAGCCGCCGCTGAGTGCGCCAGAAGCGGATCAGCTCACCGACGGTCTGCGGCTCCCTCTCGGTCTGGACGGCCACGGGGCCAACGGTAGCGCTCGCTCAGTTCGGCTCCATTACCTCGGATGTAACGGGGAGCGGCCTTCACATCGGAGGTAATCGACGCGCGGTCGTTGCTGGGGGATCGTTACCGCCACAAGCAACTTTCAAAGGAGGCAACCGAGATGAGCGAAGCAATTGCGTCCCCCGAGACCCGGACAAATGAGGCAGAGCAGCTGGCGGATCGATACCTCGCGCTCTGGAACGAGGCAGACCCCGAGCGCCGGCGCCGGATGATCGCCGAGCTCTGGACCGAGGACGGGTCGCAAATCCTCCAGCCGCCGCAGGAGATGCGCGAGATCGCCGCGAGCGCCGGGCTCGGCATGGCGGCCACGCTCGAGGCGCGGGGACACGCCGAGCTCGAGGCGCGGGCGGCAACGTCCTACGAGCAGTGGGTCGGGTCCGCCCGACTCAGCTTCAGGCGGCGCGACGACGTCTATCGGCTGCAAGAAGTGGTCAAGTTCCACTGGGAGGCCGTCTCGCCGGACGGCGAGGTGACGGCGGTGGGGCTCGTGTTTCTCGTCCTCGGCACGGACGGCCGGATTCGGCACGACTACGTGTTCATCGAGAGTTAGGCGGTTCGCGACCGGGGCACTCCGGCGTATCGCGCGAAGCTAGAGCGAACGCTCTACCCGCCCTGTGGCCGCCGTCCGTGCGGCACCGGTCCACGACCTACCTTGGAGGTTGACGATGTATCCGACGGTCCACTTGTTCGGCATATGCGGCGACGCCATCGCGACGGCGGAGGCGTGATGACGACGGTCGAGGCGGACGGCGTCACGCTCGGGGTCGAGCACTTCGGCGACGCGGCGGCGCCGCTCGTTCTACTCGCGGGCGGCCCGACCATGCTCTCCTGGCCCGACGCGCTGTGCGAGGCGCTCGCGCGCGGCGGGCGCCACGTCGTGCGGTACGACCTGCGCGATTCCGGCGCGTCGATCACCGTCGATCCCACGGCTCCGGCGTACACGCTGCGCGATCTCGCAGCCGATGCCGCCGCGCTCGCCCGCGAACTCGACGACCGGCCGGCGCACCTGGCGGGCATCGGCGTGGGCGGGATGGTCGCCCAGGTCGCCGCGCTAGACCACCCGGACGCGTTTTCGGCGCTCACCCTCGCCGGAACGCGGCCCGTCGCTCCAGGCCGGCTTGACGGCGACCTGCCCGACCATGACGCGGCGACGATGGACCGGCTGTTCTCACGCTCGATGCCCGACTGGTCCGACCGCGCCGCCGTGGCGGAGTATGCCGCCGCAGGCGCGGAGATCCTCGGCGACGACCCCGCCGCTGCGCGCGCGACCGCCGAGCGCATCTGGGACCGTACGCCGGGCACGGAGCCCGCGGTGCAGATGGCCAACCAGATGGGCATGGTGTTCTCCAAGCTCAACTGCAAGCCGCGGTGGCGCGAGCGCCTGTCCGAGCTCGCGACCCCAGCCGTGGTGGTGCACGGTCGCCGCGATCCGTTCTTCCCTGTCGGCAACGGCAGAGCGCTCGCGCGTGAGATCCCCGGTGCGCGGCTGCTCGTGCTGGAACAGGCTGCGACAGCGATTCCCGATGCGACCGCCGGTGAGGTCGCGGCGGCGATGCTCGCGCTCTAGGCGCTCACAGTTCCGGCGACCACAACAGGGGCAAGGGTCTCTCGGGCTCAGGGAGCAGCGCTGTCACCGTCGGCGAGGGGCTCGACCTCTGGCGGTCCGTGACTCGCGAGCCCGTTCGCGGGCTTCGGTGAGCTGACGACGACGAGCGTGACCACGGCGTCGATGGAGTTCGACCGCGCCGCTTGTCGAGTCCCCAGCCGAGCCGCCCGTGACCGGCCAGGCGACGGCGGACTGGCTTCCGCTTCCGCGTCAACTTCTTCTGCCACCGGCCGCCCGAGCTCGACGAAGCGGACGCGGCGCGGGCGCGCGAGCGCTTCGGAGCCCTGTGCCGCGAGTTCGGCCAGGGCCAGCCGCCGGAGCCCTCCGTGCCGCCGATCGCATTCGACGAGGAGCGGCTTGCGGCGCTGCTCGAGATCCGTCCGGCCGTTGCCAGCTTCCACTTCGGCCTGCCGGACGAGGGCGCCTTGGAGGCGATTCGCGAGGCGGGCTGCCGCGTGCTGTCGAGCGCGACGACGGTCGCCGAGGCGGAGCAGCTCGCCGAGCGCGGGGCCGATGCCGTGATCGCCCAGGGCGCGGAGGCCGGCGGGCACCGCGGCAGCTTCCTCGTCGCCGGCGACGATGGGCCCGTTGGGACGCTCGCGCTGGTCCCGCAGGTGGTGGACGCGATCGACGTGCCGGTGATCGCCGCGGGCGGCATCGGCGACGGTCGCGGGCTGGCCGCCGCGCTCGCGCTCGGCGCCGCGGGCGCTCAGATCGGCACCGCCTTCCTGGGCTGCCCGGAGGCGGCCATCCACCCGCTCCACCGCGCTGCGCTGCGCTCCGTGCGCGCCGAGGCCACGACGATCACCCGCGCCTTCTCCGGCCGCCCCGCCCGCGCGATCCGCAACCGCGCCGTAGAGGAAGCCGGGGATGACCCGCTGCCCTACCCGGCGCAGATGTCGATGTCCGGCCCGCTCGGCGCGGCCGCGGCCGAGCGCGGCTCGGGCGAGTTCTTGGCCATGTGGGCGGGCCAGGCGGCGCCGCTCGTCCGCGAGCTGCCCGCCGCGCAGCTGGTGGCGCGAATCGTGAGCGACGCGCAGCGTCTGCTCGCGGCGCTCGCCCGCTGACGGCCGCCCTTAGCGATGCGCCCGCCCCACCGATCCGTGCCGATCTCGCGGCGGCGGCTGAACGAGGTCGTCGAGGGCACGACCATCGCGCTCCCTTCGGATCCGGAGGGCCACGCGGTCGGACTGCTCAAGGCGGTGCAACAAGCCGCCGCTTGCGGCCGCCGGGCGGATATGTAACGCTAGCATTACATGTGTGCGGACCGGTGCTCAGCCAACGCCTGGCGGGCTCGACGACGAGACCGCGCCGGTCTGGCGCGCGCTGGCCGACCCCACCCGCCGCCGGGTACTGGATCTGCTCAGCGAGCGGCCGCGCACTACCGGCGAGATCGCGGCGCAATTCACGATCTCCCGCATCGCGGTCATGCGGCACCTCGAGGTCCTGTCATCCGCCGGCCTGGTGACGAGCCGCAAGCGCGGCCGAGAGCGCTGGCACTACCTGAACGCCGTGGCGCTGCGGCGTGTGCACGAGCGTTGGGCGGACCCGCTCGCCGCGCGCCTCGCGGGCGGGCTGTTGCGGCTCAAGGACCGGGTTGAGGCCGAGGGCGGCGGCTTGCAACCGACTCGCCCAGCCGTCGACGTGGCGCTCGAGGTCGCGATCGCCGGAACTCAGGCGGCGGTCTTCGCCGCGCTGACGGCGGACCCGGGCGGGTGGTGGGGCCATCCGTTCCTAGGCCGTGAGGCAACCGGCCTGAGTCTGGAACCCCGGCTCGGCGGACTGTTGCTCGAGCGCTGGGAGGACGGCGGCAACGTGATCGCCACCGTGACCGGCTGGGGGCAGGACCGCCGGCTCGAGCTGACGGGACCGTTCCACCTCGGCGTCGCGGTCGGCGTCGCGAGCTTCGACCTTGCGACCGCCGCCGAAGGCACGCTCCTGCGGTTCTCCTTCCGGGCGGTCGGCGCGGTCGACGCCGAGGTCGCCGAGCGGATGGAGCAGGGCTGGAACGAGCTCGTCGGCGCCCGGCTCAAGGCGCTGGTCGAGACCGGCGCGCGGCTGGGAATAGCGCCCGACCCGCCCAACGTCCAACAAATGAGAAGGGAGCCGCCAAATGGCTGACGCCGAGCACGTCTACGAGGACCGCTGGGGCCAGATCATCGACCGCCCCGCGACCGAGCTGGTGGAGCTGCGCTGGTACGACACGACCGCCGACATGTCCGCCGAGCAGTTCCAGGACTGGCTGGCAACCTTCGCCGGCCAGATTGAACGCCTCCGGAGGCCGCGGGTGCTCGTCGACGGAACCCGATTCATGATGGACCCGGCCAATCTGAACGACGACTGGCGCGACGCCGACATCGTCCCTCGCTACAACGCCGCCGGCGTGCGCCGATTCGCGTTCCTGTTCCCCGACGGCATGCCCGCCATCGGCGCACCACCGGCCGTCGAGGGACCGGCGACCTTCCCGACGGCCTACTTCTCACGTCGCCAGGAGGCGCTCGACTGGCTCGCGGGCTGACCGGCGGTCAAGCGTTCAGGCCCACTGCGCCCGCGGTCAGCGCGGGATCAGCAGAAATGCTCGCTGCTGGCCGGCTCGGTGCTGCCATTCGCGACGATCTGCCCGGAGTTGTTGATGCCGGCGGCTCCAGTCCTCCCCGGGCTCGGCGGAACGAGCTAGCTCGGTCAGCTCGATGGTGTCCAGGTGCGAGCAAATCGCGTTCATCTGACCAGCGCCTCCAACAGGGCATCCGCGTCGTAGCCGCCGAGGTGCACCGCGCCGTCGATGAACAGCGTAGGGGTGCCGCGCACCTCGCCCGACGCGATCCCGCTCTCGACATCGCGCCGAACACGCGCCAGGACGGCGGCGCCGGTCCGGTCGCGGTCGAATCGCGCGACGTCGAGCTCGAGCTGGAGGGCGTAGCGCCGCAGGTCGTCGTCCGCCAGCGCCTGCTGATGGTGAAAGAGCAGCTCGCTGAGGTCCCAGAATCGCTCCTGAACCGCCGCCGCCTCGGCGGCGGCGGATGCTGCGAGCGCGTGCGGGTGAATCTCGGTCAGCGGGAAGTGGCGGAAGGCGAAGCGGACGCCGTCGCCCAGTCGCGCCTCGACGTGCCCGATCTCTCGAAATGCCTGGCGCGAGTACGGGCATTCGTAGTCGCCGTACTCGACGATCAGTCGACCGGCCGGCGAGCCTCGGACGTGGTCGACCCCCTCGTCAAGCGGTTCCATGGTCATCTCGTTACTCGTCTACGACGTCGATGACCTCGTAGACGCCCTCGACCGGCGCGCTCTTCACGAACGCCGACAATCGATCTACCCGCTTGATCTCCTGCGCGTCCGCCTCGGCGCGCCAGCGCCGGTAGTCGTCCTCGGTCATTTCGAACAGGCCGAACGAGATGACCTCGTCCTCGTCGCGGATGTTTCGCGCGTGGTAGGCGCGCTGGAAGCCCGGGGGCTTGTCGTCACCCGGATCCCAGGCCCGCCTGAACTGGTCCCACGCGCCGGGCTTGAGGCGGCGGGCGGAGAACATGACGATCATGTTGCTACCTCCTTGGTGCTTCGTTCGGGTTCTCGAGGACGAGCGCGACGCCCTGGCCCGACCCTACGCATACGCCGAGGACGCCGTAGCGCGCCTCGCGGAGGCGCAGCTCGGTGGCGAGCGTGAGGACGTAGCGGGTGCCGGATGATCCGAACGGGTGGCCGATCGCGACCGCCCCGCCGTTCGGGTTCAGGCGCTCGTCGGGGATCTCGAAGCCGTCGAGCTGCCGCGGAAGCTCGCGCAGGATCGCGACGGCGACCGACGCGTATGCCTCGTGGATCTCCCACACGTCGACGTCGGCGGGAGCCAGGCCGGCGCGCTCGAGCGCCTTCGGGATGGCGAACGCCGGCGCGATCCCCATCACCCGCGGGTCGAGCGCGTGCGTCGCCGACGCCACGACGCGCGCCAGCGGCTCGGCCGAGAGCTCCTCGGCGGCCGCCGCGCCGGCGAGGACCACGGCGCTGGCGCCGTCGTTCAGCGGCGACGAGTTCCCGGCCGTCATCTGGGTGGTGTTCGGCTGTGGCGGAAGCGCCGCGAGCTTCTCCGCGGTCGTGTCGGCGCGGATGCTCTCGTCGTGCTCGAAGGTGCGCGCCGGCTGCTTACGCGTGGCTTCGATCTCGACTGGCTGGATCTCCTTCGCCAGGCGCCCGGAATCGCGGCCGGCGGCCGCGCGCTGGTGCGAGCGCAGTGCGAATGCGTCGATCTCCTCGCGCGTCAGCTCGTAGCGGTCGGCCACGTTCTGCGCGGTCCGCATCATGTCGATGTAGGCGTCGCGGGCGAGCAGGGCCGGGTTGGGCGGGCCGCCGGCGCCGGCCCACATCGTGTCGAGCATGAACACCGGGCCGCGCGGCATGAACGGCGCCTCCCCCTTCATGAGGGCCCAGCCCGAGCGCGACATCGACTCCACTCCGGCGGCGAGGCCGACCGACAACTCGTCGCTGCGGATCGCGTGGGCGATGGAGATCGCGCCCGACAACGACGAGGCGCAGAAGCGGTTGACGGTGATGGCCGGGACGGAGTCGGGGAAGCCGGAGCGGAGCGCCGCCCAGCGCGCTATGTCGCCCATCCCCTCGTGGGCCGGGTTCACGCACCCCGCGACGATGTCCTCGATGCGCTCGAGCGGCACCCCCACTCGCTCGCACGCCGCGACCATCGTCTGACCGAGCAGATCGTCGGTGCGGATATGCGACAGCGAGCCGCCGTAGCGCCCGACCGGCGTCCGCACGCCACCAAGCACGAAAGCATCGGTCATCGGGACGGTCCTCCTCGATCGAGGATCGGAGTGGAGAGCAGCGGCACGACCTCGCGCGCGAGCAGCCCCACCTGCCTGGGGGAGGGGTCGATCGGCCAGAACACGAACGTGTCGAACCCGTCGGCCGCGAAGCCGGTGAGCGTCTCGGCCCACCAGTCGGGCGGCCCTGCGAGCGGCTCCCCTGCCAGGTAGCCGACCGGCAGCTTCCCGCCCGGTGGAGTCCGGCTCTCGCCGATCACGCCCTGCAGGTTGAGGATGCGGCGAATCTGTCGGGGGTCGCGACCCGCGGCCTCGGCGGCCGCGTCGATCCGCTCGTTACCGGCTCTCAGCTCGTCGGCGCTCAGCACGCCGAGCGATGGGAGCCAGCCGTCGGCCTTCCTCCCGACGAGCCGGAGCATCCGCGGCTTGAAGGCGCCGAGCCAGATACCGATTGGATGCCTCGGGGGTGGCCCGGGGTGGGCGTCCGCAAGCCGGTAGTGGCGCCCCTCGTACGATACGGAGCGCTCGCCGGACCACATCAGCCGGATCACGTCGATCGCCTCCTCCAGCGCCTCCACAGACTCGCCGGGGCTTCGGCGAGGGCCGCCCACTCGGGCGATGTAGTCCGGAAGCCCGCCCGCGCCGAGGCCGAGCTCGAAGCGGCCGCCGCTCAAGACGTCGAGCGAAGCGGCCGCCTTGGCCATCACCGCGGGCGGGCGCAGGGGCAGGTTCGCGACGTCGGTGAAAAGCGAGGCGCGACGCGTGTCGGCCAGCAGCGTGGCGACCAGGGCAAAGGTGTCGAGGAAGCGCCGCTGATAGGGGTGGTCCTGGATCCCGACGAGCTGTAGGCCTTCCTCGTCGGCGACCCGCACGAGCTCTCGGATGCGGTCGATCGAATCCGCGTAGGGCACTATCGAGATCCCGACCTGAGGTGACCGCGTCACGTGGCTGGGATCGGTTGGCAGAGGTCGGGCCTCTCGGCGCGGTCGAGGGCGCGGCGCAGGAAGGCGAATGCGATCGCGCCCCCGATCAGTGGCAGCCAGAACAGTATGAGG
Source organism: uncultured Thermoleophilaceae bacterium (assembly GCA_963812915.1). Taxonomy (GTDB): domain Bacteria; phylum Actinomycetota; class Thermoleophilia; order Solirubrobacterales; family Thermoleophilaceae; genus JACVRW01. The sequence continues at coordinate 57,924 of CAWEXB010000009.1, forward strand.
CGGTAGGCGAGTACGGCCGCGGCGGTGGGTGCGGCGGGCGCACCGTAGACGATCAGGGTGCCGATCAGCCCGCCGTCGATGCCCCCCACGCCGCCGGGTAGCGGGAGCAGCCCGCCGAGTTGGCCGATCAGGTAGCCCATCATCACGATGGAGATGGGAACGTCGGCCCCGACGGCCTGGAAGGTGGCCCACAGGACCGCGTTGTCGAAGGCCCAGTAACCGATCGCGCCGGCCAATACCTGCAGGTCGCGCGAGCGCAGGATCTCGACGGCCCCGGCGGTGCCGTCAATCACGGCGCGCCGTGCGGCGACCACGGCGCGGCGCAGCCCCGACGCGTCGGGGCGCGGATCGCGCCCGGGGCCAAGGCGCGGGATCGCCAGCACGAGGGCGATCAGGGCGACGGACAGCGCCGCCGGCAGCGCGGTCAGCAGCAGCGAGCGTTCGGGGCCGACGAGCCCGACCGCCATGAGCGTGCCCAGCGCCGCCACCGCCACGAAGTTCACCGAGCTCTTGATCAGAAAGAACGCCACCGAGCGTCGCGCGATGCGCTCAGTGGGCATCCCGCCTCGGTGCAGGATCCACGCGCCGAGCGCGAGGCCACCCGCGCCGCTGGCGGGCACGAGCGAGCCGGCGGCCAGCTCCGACCAGGCGATCTGCCCACTCGTGCGCCACGACATTCGGCGGCAGAAGACCGGCCGGAACATGAGCACGTACGAGCCGCACGACAGGGCCTCGAGCGCCACAGCCACCGCCAGCCAGCCGGGCGCCGCGGTCTCCAGCCGCTGCCTGACCTCCCCGAGGCCGGGCGCCAGCAGCGCCACGAGCACCAGAACCCCCACCAGCGCGGCCACCTGGAGCAGCCGGCGCAGCAGCCGGCGCGGCGCGAGCTCCTCCGGCAGCGCGTCGGCGCCGCCGGTCGCCAACGGCTCGGCGCGCATCATCCGTGGGTTCCGGGCGGAGACGCTCAAGCAGTCGAGTCTCGCAGGCGCGGTGCCCCGGCGCGCGCGCCCCGGCGGCCTGGGGAGTCGAACCAGACGGACCCTAAGGCCCGAGCATCCGAACGAGATCGGCCAGTCCGGGCGCGACGTGGTCCGCGTCGGCGAGCTCGGCGCCGTCGTGCGTGGTGGTTACCGCCCACACGGTCATGCCCGCGGCGCGGCCGGCCGCGATGCCCGCCGGCGCGTCCTCGAGCACGAGGGAGCGCGCCGGGTCGACGCCGAGTCGCTCCGCCGCGAGCAGGTACGGGTCCGGCGCAGGCTTGCCGTGCGCCACCTGGTCCGACGTGACGAGTACAGCGGGCACCGGCAGGCCGGCGGCGGCGAGTCGGGCCCGGGCCAGCGGCTCGCTCGCCGACGTGGCCACGGCGACTCGCTGCGAGGCCAGCGCGAGCACGTCGGCCGCGCCCGGGTAGGCGACCACGCCGTCCGTGTCGGTCGTCTCCGCACAGCTGAGGAACTCGACCTCGCCCTCGAGGTCGGTCTCTGGAACATGCTCGGCGAGCACCGCCCCGACGGGGCGTCCGTGATTGGCGGCCTGGATCGCCTCACCGTCGACCCCGCGGCGCACGCCCCAGGCACGCCACGAACGGGTCGTCGGGCCGGACGAGTCCAGCAGCACTCCGTCCATGTCGGCGATCACCGCGTCGAAGCGAGTCGCCTCGGGCTCGCCGGTCGCCCGGCGCGCCAGCGCGAAGATCGCGACGGCGCCGAGGACGAGCGACGCCAGGGCCCACGGCAGCGAGATCGCGCCCGCCACGAAGCCGATCAGCGGCGGACCCGCCAGGAAGCCGAGCGAGCCCATCGAGGACACGGCCGCGATGGCCGGGCCGGGCGGCGCGCCCGGCTGCCGGCCGGCCGCGCTGAACATCAGCGGTACGCCGTTCGAGACCCCAAGCCCCACCAGGAACAGCCCCGCCAGCGCCGCCGCCGGCTGGCCGATCAGGAGCATCGCCGCCAACGGGATCCCGGTGAGCAGCGCGCCGACCCGAAGCAGGGTGACGGCGCCCGCGCGATGGTTGATCCAATCGCCGAAGAGTCGCCCGACGGTCATCCCGCCGGTGAAGAACGCGAACGCGAGCGCCGCCACGGCCGCCTCGGCACCGAGCTCCTGGCGGAGGTAGATGCCGCCCCAGTCGGCCATCGCGCCCTCCGTCAGCATGATCACGAGACACAGGGCCGCGAGCAGCACGACCCCCCGCGGCGGCAGCGTGAAGCGCGGCGCGCTGTCCCCCTCGGGGGGCGCGCCCGCGCCGATGCGGCGGGCACTGGCCACGAGCGCACCCAGCATGAGCGCGGAGGCGAGCGCGACCGTGACGCGGGGATCCGCGCCGAGGGCGGCCAGCAGCGCCGAGAAGGACGCGCCGACCACCCCGCCGAACGCCCAGCCGGCGTGGAGCGAGGACATGATCGGCCGGCCGGCGTCGCGCTCGACGCCGACGCCGTGGCTGTTCATCGAGACGTCCATCGTGGCGCTGGAGCCGCCGAGCACGAACAGGCCCGCGGCAACCAAGGCGGGACTCGGAGCGAGGACCGCGAGGTTGACCGACAGCGCCGTGGCGACGCCGCCCACCCACGTCATCCGAGCCGACCCATGCTTGACCACAGCCTGCCCGGCGATCGGCAGTGCGGCTACCACCGCCAGCGACATGCCGAGGATCACGAGGCCGATAGCGCTCTCGGAAAGCTCGAAGCGCTCCTGGATCCACGGGATCTGCGCGACCCACGTGCCGATCGCGGCGCCGTTGACGAAGAAGACGCCGGTGGTGGCCCAGCGCCGCCTCATGCGCGAGTCACGGTCACGCCGATCGCGCGGTACGGGTCGAGCAGATCGTCCGGCGCTGCCGCCTCGGCGACCACGTGGGTGAGCTCGGTGACCGGTGCGACCAGGTAGGCGCTGCCGGCGCGGAGTTTGTCCGAGGTCGCCAGCGCGACGACGTCCGCCGACGCCTCGACCATCGCCCGCTTGACGTGCGCCTCCTCGAGGTCGTCGGTGGAGAGCCCGGCCTCCGGGTGCAAGGCGCAGACGCCCAGCACGCACGCGTCGGCGCGGACCGAACGGAGGAAGTCGATCGCCGCGGCGCCGACCGTCACCTGCGCCCGCTTGTCGAGCCGCCCGCCGATCATCACGACCTCCGCGGCGGGGTGCTCGGCGAGCGCCGCGGCGATCGGCGGCGAGTTGGTGAGCACCGTGGAGGTCCGGTCGGCCGGCAGCCCGCGTGCCAGCTCGAGGTTCGTCGTGGAGCCGTCCAGGATGATTACGCGCGCGTCGCGGAGGACATCGACGGCGGCCCGGGCGAGGGCGGCCTTCTCCGCCGTGTAGGTCTCGCGCCGGTGGGTGAACGAGCCGAGTTGCGGGGCCGGCGGCAGGGCGCCGCCGTGCACCCTCTGCACGAGCCCCTGTGCGGCGAGCTCACGTAGATCGCGCCGGATGGTGTCCTCGGACACCCCGAGCTCTTCCACCAGCCGAGCCGCCACGACCTTGCCGTCGCGCTCGAGCGTGTCGAGGATGGACCGGCGTCGCTCGGCGCTGAGAAGGGATGCACGCTTTTGCATGGTTATGCATGGTACTACACGGTTGTGCCTGAAACGCGCCCGGCCCCGCCATGCGAGAGCCTGTTGGGGTCATGTCACGAGGGAGTGCGCCCGGAGGATGAGATTCGGCTTGGTGTCCGGGATGAGGGACTCGCTGCGTCGCGACCCGGGGGTCGAGCAGCGCGCCACCAGCCTCGAGCTCTTCTACGACCTCGTCTTCGTGTTCGCGATCACGCAGGTGTCGCACCTCCTGCTCGACCACCTGAACTGGGAGGGCGTGGGACAGTCGATGCTCGTGCTGCTCGTCGTCTGGTGGTCGTGGAACTACACGACGTGGGTGACGAACGAGCTCGATCCGCGATCGACGGTCGTTCGCCTGCTCCTGATCGCGCTGATGCTCGGGAGCCTGTTGATGGCGATCGCCATCCCGGAGGCGTTCGGCGACAAGGCGCTGCTGTTCGCGGCCTCCTACGTCGCGATTCAGCTGGGGCGGCACACCTTCCTCACCTTCGCCGCGGCGGAACCCGGCACGATCGAACGCCGACGGGCCGGGCGCATCCTGACCTGGTTCGTGGCCGCCGGCATACTCTGGATCGCGGGTGCGCTCGCCGATGGCCCGACCCGGACGCTGCTCTGGCTCGCGGCGCTCGCAGTGGACTACGCGGGTCCGCTCGTGACGTTCTGGCTACCCGGGCGACCGCCGCTCGGACTCGAGGCGTGGAAGGTCGGCACCGAGCACTTCGCCGAGCGCTTTCAGCTCTTCGTCATCATCGCGCTCGGCGAGTCGATCGTGATCACCGGTGCGACCACCGCCGAGCTCGACCTGACGACGGCGAGGGTTGTCGCCTTCGCGCTCGCCTTTCTTTCCACGGCTGCGTTCTGGTGGCTCTACTTCAACCTCGTCGCGACGATCGTCCAGCGCCGGCTCGCCCTCGCCGAGAACCGAACGCTGCTGGCCCGCGACGCCTACACGTACCTGCACGTCGTGATCGTCGCCGGGATCCTCCTCACAGCCGTCGGGGACGAGCTGGTCATCGCGCACCCCACCGAGGAGCTGCCGGACAACGAGGTCGCCGCGGTGGTCTGCGGGCCGGCCCTCTACCTGCTCGCCCACGTCGCGCTGCGGCTGCGAGTGACCGGGACGATCGGCGGCAGGCGGCTCGCCGGGGCGCTCGCGTGCCTCGCGATCGGCGCGATCGGCACGTTCGCCCCAGCGCTCGTGGTCGCCGCTTCGCTGCTCGGGGTGCTGGTCGCGGTCATCGTCGGCGATCAGCTCGCCGGGGCTCGCCGCAGGGGCCGAGGCGAGCCGTCTCCGCTCGAACGACTCGGGGCCCCGGAATCGGCGGGAACGTGACGATCAGGCCCTGCTGCGATACAGGCGCGTGGTGAGCGGCGCGAACACGGCGGTGAGCGCCACGGTCGTGGCCAGCACGATGGCGATGTCGCCACCGGACGCGTCGCCCTCCATCAGCCCGCGCGAGGCGGTCGCGAGGACCGAGATCGGGTTGGCGTTCACGAAGGCCTCGAGCGCACTCGGGAGCGTCTCCGGCTCGACGAAGACGTTGCTGAGGAAGGTCAGCGGGAAGATCCCCAGGAAGCCCGCGTTCATGACGGCGTTGGGCGAGCGCATCAGGAGCCCGAGCGTCGTGAAGACCCATGAGAGGCCGAACGCGAACACGATCACCAGGGCCATCGCCGCGATCACGCCACTGACCCCGGCGCTCGGCCGGAAGCCGAGGATGACGCCCAGGACGACGATCAGGGTTCCGGCGACCAGGTAGCGAACGCTGTCGCCGAGCAGGGCGCCGACGAGCGGCGCCGGGCGCCAGATCGGCAGCGAGCGAAAGCGGTCCACGACCCCCTTGGTCAGGTCGGTGTTGAGCGCAACCCCCGAGTAGACGGTGGTGAACGACACGGACATGACCAGGATTCCCGGCAGGAGGTAGTCCAGGTAGTCGCCTGTCGATCCGGCGATCGCGCCGCCGAATATGTAGGTGAACATCACCACGAACAGCACAGGCGTGATCGTCACGTCGACGAGCTGCTCGGGGACGTGCTTCACCTTGAGCATCCCGCGCCAGCCGAAGGTCAGGGCGGCCGAGAGGGCGCTGGCGCGCGGTGGGCGCGGGGTGGAGGCGAGCGCCTTTTGGAGAGCCGCCTCCTGTGTGGCGGGCGTGGACGGCGCTCCCGCCGTCGGGTTGGTGCTCATGCTGCCTGGTCCTCCTGGATCGTGTCGGGTTCGTCGGCGGTCTGGTCCTCGGCCGTATGGCCAGTGAGCGCGAGGAACACCTCGTCGAGGGTCGGCTGGCCGAGCGAGAACGAACCGATACGCACGCTCGAGCGAGACAGCGCGGCCACGGCCTCGGCGGCGCGGTCCGCGTCCGCGCACGACGCAGACAGCGCGGCGGGGTCGGGCTCCAGGTGCACCGAGCCGAGCTCGCGCGCGAAGCACCCGCTCGGCCTCGGGTCGCTGCTCGGGGTCCAGCAGCCGCACGTGCAGCGCGCCGGAGCCGACGGACGCCTTCAGCTGCCCCGGCGTCCCCTCGGCGATCACCCTTCCGTGGTCGATGACCGCGATCCCGTCGGCCAGGTTGTCGGCCTCGTCGAGGTACTGCGTGCAGAGCAGGATCGTGGTGCCCTCGGCGACCAGCGCCCGGATGATGTCCCAGACTTGGTTGCGCGAGCGAGGGTCGAGTCCGGTGGTCGGCTCGTCCAGAAACATCAGTTGCGGCGTGACCACGAGGCTGGCCGCGATGTCGAGCCGGCGCCGCATGCCGCCGGAGTAGTGCTTGACCAGCCTGGCGGCCGCGTCGGCGAGCCCGAACGCTTCGAGCAGCTCCCCCGCGCGCGTCTTGGCGTGGGTCCGCTTCAGCCCCAGCAGGCGGCCCAGAAGAATCAGGTTCTCGCGGCCGGTGAGATCCTCGTCGACAGAGGCGAGCTGGCCGGTGAGGCTCACGAGGCCGCGCACGGCGCCGGCGTCGTCGACGATGTCGTGCCCGAGTACGCGCGCGGAGCCGGCGTCGGGGCGCAGCAGGGTCGCGAGCATCCGGATCGTGGTCGTCTTGCCGGCTCCGTTCGGGCCCAGCACGCCGTAGACCGACCCGCTTCGCACGGCCAGGTCGACGCCGTCGACCGCCCGGACGGAGCCGAATGACTTCATGAGGCCCGAGGCCTCGATGGCGAGAGTGGACTGCGATATCAACTTGGTTCGTTCCTTGTCGCTCGGAGTTCCAACCTAAGACGGGACGAAGTCCCGGAATTCATCGCTCGCCGACGAGGTTACGAGCCTTTGCGGCCGGGAACTGGCCGCAATTCGAAATCTCACCGCTCGTGCTCGGTCAGTTGGGCGGCGCGCGTCTCAAGGTAGCGCCGCTCGGGAAGGCTCGTCGTGCGGCGTGCCGCGACCCGGTAGCTGGCCCGGGCGGCCTCGAGCTCGCCGGCCATCTCTAGCAGATGCGCGCGCACCGCCTCGAGGCGGTGCTGCTTCGCGACCCGGTCGTCGCCGTCCAGGTCCTTCAGCAGGTCTAGGCCCGCCCGGGGTCCTCGCACCATCGCGACCGCGACGGCGTGATTCAGCGTGACCACCGGGTTGGGCGAGATGCGCCCGAGCAGCTCGTACAGGGCCACGATCTGTGACCAGTCCGTGTCCTCGTCACGCGCGGCTTCGGCATGAACGGCGGCTATCGCGGCTTGGACCTGGTACGGGCCGAGGCGGGTCCGGCTGAGCGCATCGGTCACGAGTGCGATGCCCTCCTCGATGGAATCTCGATCCCACAGCCCCCGGTCCTGCTCCGCGAGCGGGACCAGCGCGCCGTCTGGCCCCGTGCGCGCCGCGCGGCGAGCGTCGGTGAGCAACATGAGCGCGAGCAGTCCCGCCACCTCGCCGTTGTCCGGGAGCAGGCGGTGGACGTCGCGAGTCAGCCTGATTGCCTCTCGCGTCAGCTCACCGCGGTGTAGATGAGGTCCGGAGCTCGCGCTGTAGCCCTCGTTGAAGATCAGGTACAGGACGTGCAGGACCGCCCGCAGCCGCTCGTCCCGGTCGGCCTCGGCCGGCATGCGGAATGGGATGCCGGTGGCCTTGATGCGCTGCTTGGCCCGGCTGATCCGCTGGGCCATCGTCGCCTCGGGAACGAGGAAGGCCCTGGCGATCTCTGGCGTGGTGAGGCCGCCGACGGCGCGCAGGGTGAGTGCGATCTGGGAGGCGGGCGACAGCGCCGGGTGGCAGCACAGGAAGAGCAGGGTCAGGGTGTCGTCATGCTCCGGCGGCCGGTCGTCGCCGGGCGCCGGAGCGAGCCACGCCTCCGGCGGGGCCCGCGCCGCGACCCGGTCCTCACGGCGTCGCCGAGCCAGCTCGCTACGCAGCTGATCGGCCATGCGGCGGTCCGCGACCGTGATCAGCCAGCCTCGCGGGTTGTCGGGGATCCCCTCCGCGGGCCATCCGACCGCGGCCGCCAGAAGCGCCTCCTGCGTCGCGTCCTCGCACGCGTCGAACCGGCCGTAGCGGCGAACGAGCACGCCGAGGACCTGGGGCGCCAGCCGCCGTAACAGATCCTCGACGTGGTCATCCGTTCTCACATCTCCGTCCCCGCCGCGACCATGAGCGGCCGCACCTCCACCGCCCAGTAGCGGGCATCAGGCCAGCGCGTGGCGATGTCGGTCGCGCGCTCGACGCTCTCGCACTCGACGAGGCAGTAGCCGACCAGATGCTCCTTGGACTCGAGGTAGGGCCCGTCGGTGACGGCAGGCACGCCCTCTCGCACCTTGACGGTCTTGGTGTTCGATGGATCCGCGAGCCCCTCCCCACCGAGCAACTCCCCAGACTCGGTGAGCTCCTTCACGATCTCGTCCACATCGGCGAACACCGTGCTCCGTTCCTCCTCGGACAGGGCCTCGAAGCCGGCGGGGTTCTGGTAGATCAGCAGCATGTACTTCACGTGGTGCCTCCTTCGGTTTCCGGCGCGCGGTCTGCGCGCCCTTCGTCCATAGGACGGACCCGGCCGGAGATTCTCGACACGCGATGAGTCTCGCGCCCGTCGGCGGTCTTAGGGGCGAGAGCCGGGAGCCCTGGAGCGGAGGCGGCGTCTTAGCTCACGCAGTGGCCTTCGCGGGGGTCAGCGTCCTGCTCTCGTAGCCGAACTGCGAGAGGTCCATGATCGGCCTGATCTCGATCGAGCCCGAGCGCAGAGGCACCTTGCCTGCCCACTGGAGCGCCTCGTCCAGGTTCTCGCACTCGAGCAGGCAGAAGCCTCCGATCTGCTCCTTCGACTCCGCGAACGGCCCGTCGCTGACGGTCGGCTCGCCGTCCTCTCGAAGATGGATGGTCGTCGCGGCCGAGCTGCTCTCGAGCGGCTCACACGCGATAAGCGCGCCCTTCTGGGCCGCCTCTTGATCGAAGGCACTCCAGCGCTCGATGCCCTCCCTCATCTCCTCGGGAGAGGCGTCCTCCATTGCGCCCTCGTCTACGACGAACGACAGCAGGTACTTCATCGTTCCTCCTTCGCTCAGGGCGGCGCGTCTCGCCGCCTCACCCTACTGACGAACGGGAAACGGGGGAATCGACGCCGGTCGGTCAATCGAGCCGCTCGGGCAGGCCGAAACGCTCGAAGACGATCCCGACCTCCGACAGATCCACCGGCTGCTCCGGCCAACGCTCGTAGAACTCGCGCTCGCGACCTCGGGTGGAACGCGTGATGAACGAGGTGATCTCGCTGATGCGAGGGCCGTCGAGGGTCAGGACGTCGAGCGCGAACGGGAGGTAGGCCTTCTCCTCTTCGTGCCAGCAGTAGCTGCCGACCGCCGCCTGCCCGTTCGCGCGAGCGGGCAGGTGACGCCAGCGCCAGTCGCCCGACAGCGGCCCGCGGATCAGGAAGCCCGTGAGCGCATCGTGACCGTGGAACCAGGCGGCGAGCGGCGGCATCGACCACGCCGCGTCCTCGGCGAGCATCGCGACGACCGCGTCGACGTCGCCGCGCTGCATCGCGTCCATGTAGCTCTCCACGACCTCGCGGAGGCGGTCGTCGCCGAGCGAGCGCAGGGTGGCCTGCTGACTCCGCTCCGGCAGGCGCTCGTCGATCGTCTTGCGGGCGCGCTGCAGGGCGCTGTTCACCGAGGCGACCGTCGTCTCGAGCGATTGCGCGACCTCCTGGGCGGAGAAGCCGAGCACCTCTCGGAGGATCAGCGCGGCGCGCTGGTTGGCCGGAAGGTGCTGGAGCGCCGCGACGAACGCCAGCTCGACGCTCTCGCGCACCTCGTAGCGGGCCTCCGGCGCCGCGAAGCCGTCCTCGAGGCCCAGCCCCTGGTCCGGGTATGGCTCCACCCACACCGACTCGATTGGGGGAAGGCCGATCCCGTCGTGCGGATCGGTGGCGGGGCCGTAGTCGATCGGGAGCACCCGCTTGGGCCGGCGTCCGATCGCGTTGAGGCAGGTGTTCGTGGCGATCGTGTAGAGCCAGGAGCGGAGCGAGCTTCGGCCCTCGAACCGGTCGAGTCCGCGCCATGCGCGCAACAGGGCCTCCTGGAGCGCGTCCTCTGCGTCGTGGACCGACCCGAGCATCCGGTAGCAGTGAGCATGCAGCTCGCCGCGGTACCTCTCGACGAGGCCGGCGTACGCGGCCTCGTCGCCCCCGCGAGCCGCCTCGACCAACTCCCGCTCGTGAGCCGTGGCGCCTGTGGAAGGCGTTGCCATCAGCCGAGCAGGTTACTCGCGAGCTCGAGCTTCCAATCCATAGCGTCCCTTCCTAGGTGGTCGATGGCGCCGTCGGCACGCTATCGGGGATTGCGGTCAAATCGCGTCCGCAACCCGGGTGCCCACGACGCCGGGCAGCCAGCCACGCACCGCGGCGGCCACCGCGTCGGGGTCCGTTCTCAGGCTGTGGTCGCCCGGCACCTGGACGACCGTGCGGAGGCTGGTGGCCGGCGGGATGCCGAATCGGTCTCGCTCGCCCTGCACGATGAGGGTCGGGACCGTGACCGCGTCGAGCTCGGGGAGACGGCTCTGTGTCGGAGCTCCCCCGGAGCGGCGCGGCGGCTGCAGCGGGAATGCGAGGCACAGCACTCCCGCGGCGCCGGTCGCCTGGGCGGTGCGGCAGGCCACGCGCGCGCCGAGGGAGCGGCCGCCGACGACGAGCTGCAGCCCGCGCAGCTCGCCCCCGACCAGGTGGTCGACCACGGCCGTCCAGGCGGCGTCGAGCAGGCGCGCCGCGGCAGGAGAGCGTCGCCCGGCGACCCGGTAGGGCTGCTCCACCAGCGCGACGGTGATCCCTTCCGACAGCGCGACGTCCGCCGTCGCCGCTAGGTCCCGCGACTCCACTCCCCCGGCGGCGCCGTGCCCGAGCACCAGCGCTGCCCGTGCGTCATCGGCGGAATTCAGGTGGACGTGCGCTGGACCGTGGGGGGTGTCGACTTCGAGGATCGTCATGCCGGAGATGCTGGCAGGATCCGGGCGTCTCCCCAGACAGCTGCGTCGAGCGACGGCGATCTTGGGCAGGGTCAACGCGCCAATCGGCGGAGGCGGAGCGCGAACAGCAGCGCGGAGCCGGCAAAGAGCACGGCTGTGATGAGCAGCCAGCGCTCGAAGTACACGTCCTTCGAGAGCCCGCTGACCCGCATGAAGCTGCGCTCGCCCTTGCCCGCCACGAGCGGGAACCACACGAGCAGCAGCAGGCCCGAGAGGAGCGCCGGAACGCGGAGGTGGTTGAGCGCGGCGATGCGGAGCCGGCTGCGGCCGGCCGCGGCAGCGAGCGCGCCGGCGGCGAGAACCCCGAGCAGCGCGTAGAGGGGAAACAGGATCAGGTCGTGGGCGACGATCGAGCCGCCCAGCCAGAGCGACGATGCGGTCGGGGTTGCCGGTCAGGTCGAGCGCGCGTGAGAGCGCGTAGGCGGCGATCGCGAAGCTGGCGAGCACGGCGAGCAGGTGGATCGGGCCGGCGCCGTAGTGCTCGCGGAACCACCGCATCAGGCGAACACCATCTTCCCCACCCACTTGGTGCAGTGCACGCCGGGCAGCGCGGGCACGATCACGCGCGCCGGATAGCCGTGATCGAGCGAGAGGTCGGCGCCGTTCACCCGCAGCGCGAGCATCGCCGTCGGGGTGCGTGACCTGGCCGCGGTTGAGCGTGACGCTGCGAAGCCCGCCGCGCGGCTGCATCGAGCGCACCTCGACCTCGCTCGGGTCGGGCACGCCGGCGAGCCGGGCGAGATCGGCCAGGCGGACGCCGGTCCAGCTCTGGGTCGTCGACCAGCCCTCGACGCAGGCGATCGGAGCGTCGGCCGTGACGTGGTCCATGGCGAGCAGCTCTTCGCGGGTGAGCACCGCGCGGCGCTCGTCGCTCACGTGGAGCAGCAGGCGCCAATCGGGGCCGACCTTCTCGTGCGGGATGTTCGTGGCGGCGAACGTCTTGTTGACGGGGAAGTCGTTCGGGCCCGTCGCCCGACCGCGCCCGCGCGGGGCGAGCACGGCGAGGTCGGCGAGCGGCCCGCCCACAACCTGACCGGCTGGTCATCACCGCCAGGCCGGCGGAGGCGGCGCCGACTCCGCCCAGAAGAGCCCGGCGGGTGAGCGTCGGGGCGGCGGGGGCGTGTGGCGCGCTCGTGACGACGCCGGGCAGGCCCGGCTCGGGCTCGCGTGTGGCCGAGGTCCTCGCGCAGCGGCCTCGTCACGCCCCGCTGCCGGAAGGCGCGCCGCGCATGACCGGCAGCTTCAGCCCGACATGGAGCGCGAGCCCCGCGAGCATCACGATCGCGCCGTAGTAGTGGGCGGGGACGAAGCTGAAGCCGAACGGGTACCAGACCTGGATGTTGATCACTCCCGTGGAGAAGACGAACAGCGAGCCGCCCGACCAGCAGCACCAGGCTCAGCCGCTCGAGGGCGTGCGCGGCGACAGCACAGGCGGGTTCTCGAACAGCTTGGGGATGACCGTCCAGAGCTTGGCCAGCAGGATCGGGATCGCCGCGATTCCGGTGATCACGTGGAGCCCCTGGGTGGCGGCGTAGAGCCAGACCGGGCTCGTCGGGCCAATCGAGCCCGTAGAGGTCGAAGCCGTTGCCCGGCGCCGCGCCGCCGAAGACGGCGTTGCCGCCCGGTGAGGCTGGTAGGCCCAGTGGGAGACGAAGCCGGTGATCGCGCAGATCGCGATCAGCGGCAGCAGGGCGGAGCTCAGCACCGAAGCGAGCCACGGCCCGCGGAGCGGGCTGCGCCAGAAGTCCTGCGCGGAAAGGGCCCGGACCGCGGGCAGCCTCATCGGTTGCACTCCTCTCCGCGACACGGCGGCGGGTCGAAGAACTGCAGCGTCCCGTCCTTTCGGCTCGCGACGAACACCCGCCCGCTGTCGCGGATCGACGGCCACCGAGTTCGGCTGGCGCACGGTCGGGAAGCGGCGCAGCACGCGGTGGTCGGTCAGCTCGGCCACCTCGGTTGCGCGCGGTGAGCGTCACCCAGTAGCGCGCGCCCGCTGTCGAGGGCGATGCCGTAGGGGGCTCCGCCCGAGATGGGTGCGGCGATGGACCCGCAGCGGGTCGAGGCGCACCTCGAGCAGCGCATCGCCGCGCGTGTCGACCACGAAGAAGCGCTCGCCGCGCGCCCACGACATGCGTCGGCCCGATGCCGACGTCACCTTGCCCGCCGACTCCAGGGTGCAGGCGTCGAAGACCTCGAGGGCACGCTCGCGGACGCCCACCACGCCGACGTGATCGCGATCGAGCGGTTATCGCCACCCCACCTGGCTGCCGCGGCGCGGGCAGCGTGTCGATCCGCCGCCCGCGCTCGACGACCGAAAGCGTGTGGCCGAGCTCGTCGCCGACGAAGAGCCGGCCGCTGGGCGCGCGCGACGTCGTGCGGGTGAAGCGGCCGACGCGGGTGGTCCGAAGACGACCGCGGGGTAGCGAGACCTCCACGATCGAGTTCGCCGCTCGGCCGGGACGAGCACCGGACCACCGCGGCGGCGAGCCCCAGGTGCCGCGGCGACTCGGGCAGGCGGATACGGCGAACCGTCTCGCCGCTGTCGCCGTCGACGAGCGCGAGTCGGTCCGGGTTGGTGAGCCCGACGGCGAGCAGCCAGTGACCGGGTCGAAGGCGAGCCCTTCCGGCTTGTGACCGACCGGCACGACCGTTCCCGCCGGCCGCCGGTCGAGGGGCGGAGATTTCGCCGGCTCGGCGGCCGGCGGCAGGCGACCGGACGACCCGCCGCACGCCGGAGAAGGGCGCCGGCCGACGCAATCGCAGCGACGGCGAGGGCTGCTCGGCCCATCCCCTCGGATTCGAGCGCACGGAGCTTGCGGGTTCCTTACGCGTGCCCCGGGCGCAGGAGCGGAGCCACGCGCGTGAACGCGGCGGCGAAGTGCGTCCTGCGGGCACGTTCTGGGCCACCGCCGCCGCGTCGCTCGATCGTGCTCGACATCGCCGAAGCGGCGGCAGCAGGGCGGTGCGCAGTCCCAACGATTCCAGCCGCCGGCGCTGCGCTGCGCACGTGTCCGCGCGTGACATCGGCACGCCGCTGAATGCCGAGGCGTGGGGGCGCCGCAGCCCGATCGTCCAGTAGCCACCGTCGAGGGCCGGTCCCAGCACCGCGTCGATCCCGGGCTCCGTCAGCCGCCGCGCCGCCTCAGCCAGGAGCGCCGCGCTGAGCTGGGGCGTGTCCATCCCGACAACCAGCGCCGGCCCGCCTGCACCGACCAGGGCGTGGCCGAGCCTTTCAGCGAGCCCGTCGCCGCGTTGCGTGTGCACCTCGAAACCTGGACGCAGCCAGCCGTCCGGCTCGCCTTCGAGCGCCACGATGCGCCTGCGGGCCGGCGTGGCGGCCATCGCGGCGATGGTGTCGCGGAGCGCGGCATCCGCGAGGCCCGCCGCCTGCTCCGGCGTGCACGGTGGGCACAGCCTGGTCTTGGACCGGCCCGGCGCCGGCGCCTTCGCGATCACCACCAGGGCCACGCCGGCCATTAGAAGCGTGCCTTCGGCGCAAACGGCCGGTCCGGGTCGACCAGAAAGAGCGACAGGAAGGAGGCCGGCCGCTCGAACGGGTTGCGCTTCTGAACGGCCGTGGCCGGCGGGATGCCCTCGGCGCCGCCGGGCCCGAACCGCCGCGTGCCGATGATCGCGTTCTGGTAGTCGATCCGGCCGGACAGCTGGTAGATGAACTCGGGACCGGGGTGCGTGTGCACGGTTGTCCGTCCGCCGCGCGGCGGCACGGCCACCTCGATGAACGCAGCATCCGCGGGCACCGGGATGCCCTCGAGGGGCTCGCTCTGGAACACGCGGCGAGCCGTCCCGAGCCCGGGCGGCGCCGGGATGCCGCCGGGGCGAGGCGGATCTCCCAGAAGGTCGACCGCGTCCCGGCCCTCGTGACGGTGCCGTGACGTTCGCCTCCACGGCCGCCCCGTCCCGCGCGCAGCGACGCTGCGCGAGCCCGCGGAGTGCAGGGAGTGCGGACCACGACGCGCGTAGATGAAGGCGAACTCGTGACGCATGCGCGATCGTCTCGCCCGGCGCCAGCCGGCGCTCGTGGGCGCCCATGCCAGCTCGAGCCCGCGGCCGCTCGGCGGCGTGTCCGGGCCAGCGCCCGGGTGGTGGCGCTCCCGCACGAGCGCCCGCCGCGGTGGTCGCTCGCCGCGCCGTGCGCGGCGAGTCGCCCCCGCCTGCCCGCCCGAGTCGTCCCCGCAGGCGACCAGGCTCGACGGTGATGAGCCCCGAGCGCGGCGACCCGCCCCTCACCGCAGCGCCGCGGCCATGTCGCGCACGCCCGTGCGGTCCCGCGCACGCGTGCCGGTCACCTTGGAATGGCCCGCCCCGCGCGCGGTAGGTCACCTCGACCTCGTGGATGCGCCAGCCCGCGGCGCGCCGCGCGCAGGACCATCTCGAGCGGCCAGCCGAAGCGGCGGTCGCGGAGGCCGAGCGCCGAGCAGCGCGCTCGCGGCGTGCGGCGCGCATCGGCCCGAGGTCGCGCAGAGGCAAGCCCGGTGCGGCGGCGCAGCTCCAGCGCGAGCGACGCCGGTTGGCGAGCCGGGCGTGCAGCGGCCAGGCGCCCGGCTCGCGCTCGCGGGCGCCGAGCGACGAGGTCGGCGCCGCCGGCGCGCGACGGCGTCGGCGACGCGCGGCAGCTCGGCGCGGATCGAGCGAGCCGTCGCAGTCCATGAAGCAGACGACCTCCGCGCTCGGCCGCGCAGCAGCCCGGCGAAGCAGGCGGCGCCGAAGCCGCGGCGGGGCTCGCGCGACCACCGCGAGCGCCGAGGCGCGCGGCGATCTCGGCCGAGCCGTCGGTCGAGCCGTTGTCGACGACGAGCGGCGCGGAACCCGTCCGGCAGCCGCCCGAGCACCCAGGGAATGCGCCGCGGCCTCGTCGAGCACGGGGAGGACGACGTCGATCACGGCCGTCGGACCGTACGGCCGGGACCTTACGAAGCGCGAACGCCTGCGCTGCGAGCGCCGCAGGGCGGCCTCGAACTTAAGGTGTCGGCGATGGAGGCCGGCACCGGTGCGCTTCGCGTTGCTCGCACGGCGCCGGAGCTGTGGCTGCCCGGCTCGTGGCCGCGGTGCCGTGCGCGGACACGTCGCGTACGGCTGGTCGCCCGCGCGAACGGCGTGCAGCTCGGCGCCGGGCTCGCGCCGCTCCTGGCGGGATGGCGGCCGGTCCTGCGACCGAGCGCGTTCCCGCCATCGCTCGTGCTCGCTGGACGCGGTGGTCGCGCGCCGCGTTGCGCTCGTGGCGCCTGCGCCCTTGTGCGCGTTCGCTGATCGGCGCTCTTCGGGCTGGGGCTCGGCGCTGCGGCTCGCGCTTGCCACCGCGCGCGCGCGGATCGACGGGCTGGTACGCGGTCTTCGAGCATCGACCCGAGGCGGCGCAACGAGTACCTGCCGGCGCTGCCGGCCTTCGACGTTCGGGCCGCGCTTCTTCCTGGACACGCTTCGCCGAGATCGGCACCGACGCTGCCGGTCACGCCTCGGCCCACCCGCCGGGGACTGCTGGTCACTGATGGACGCGCTCGGGCATCGACGATGCGCAGGGCATGGCCGGCGCTCACTGATCGGGGTGGGGGCGCTGTCGCGATCCCGCTCACCTACGCTGCTCGGCCGCGCGTCGGCCTCGACGAGCGGATCGCGCGCGGATCGCGACGCTGCTGCTACGCGTTCGCGCCGGCGGCGATGCTCTACGGCGTCGCCTCGGCCGACGCGCTGTACGCGACGCTCGGTCTGCTGGCGGCGCTGCCGCTGCTGCTGGCGGCTCGCAGGCCGGGGCGGCGCGGATCCGCGGCGGCGCTGGCGCTTGCGCTGGCGTAGCTTCTTCTACTGGGCGCTGACCTCGCGCTCGGCGCATGGGCGGCGCTGGTGGCGTGGCAGCGGAGCGGCCTCCGGCGAGCGCGTCGCGATCGCGGTCGCTGCGCGACCGGCGCTCTCGGCTTTCTACGCCGCCTCCATCGGCGCCACCGGCTACGACCCGATCGGCGCGATCGGGGCGACCGAGACCGTCTACCGCGACGGCATCGCCAGCGCGCCGTCCGTACGACTTCTGGGTGTTCGGCTCGCCGGTCGCCTTCGCTGGTGGCGCTGGGCCTGCCGACCGCCTGGTACGCGGTGCGCTCGCTCGGGACGGGCGACGCCGCGGCGCGTCGCCCTGCCGCGATCATCGTCGATCGCCGTCCGTGCTCGGCGTCACGAAGGCGGAGACCGAGCGCATCTGGCTGTTCATGGTGACCGCTGGCCTCCGTCGCCGCCGCGGACGCTGGTCCCGCGCGGCGGATGCCGCTCGGTGCTCGGCGCGCTCGCCGTCCAGGCGCTCGCCACCGAGCTGCTGCTGGAGACGATCTGGTGAGCCGGGTCCTCGTCACCGGCGGCGCCGGGTTCATCGGCTCCCACCTCGTCGACGCGCTGCTGGCGCGCGGGGAGCGAGGTGCGGATCCTCGACAACCTCGACCCGCTCGCCCACCCGACGGGCGAGCCGCCGGCCCACCTGCCGGCGGAGGCCGAGCTCGTCGATCGGCGACCTGCGCGACCGCCGCCGACGTCGGGCCGCGCGCTCGAGGGCGTCGACCGGGTCTTCCACCTCGGCGGGATCGTCGGCAACGGCGAGTCGATGGTCAACGTCCGCAAGGCGATCGACTCCAACGCCGGGCGGCACGGCGACGCTGCTCGAGGAGGTGATCGCGCGCCGCGACGAGATCAAGCCGTGTCGTCGTCGCCTCCTCGATGGTGGTCTACGGCGAGGGCACCTACCGCTGCGCCGAGCACGGCGTCGTCGTCCCCGGGCTGCGGCCCGCCGCCCAGCTCCGCGAGCGCGCGCTGGGAGCCGCGTCTGCCCGCGCGTGCGGCGCAGCGAGCTCGAGCCGGTGCCCGTCGCGCGAGGACGCGGCCGCTGCGGCCGGTGAGCGTCTACGGGATCACGCAAGCGCGACCAGGAGGAGCTGGCGCTCGTGCTCGGTCGAGGCCTACGGCTTCGAGGCGTGCGCGCTGCGCTACCTGAACGTCTACGGCCCGCGCCAGGCGCTCGGCAACCCCTACACCGGCGTCGCGGCGATCTTCTCCGCCCGCGTGCTCGGCGGCAGGCCGCCGCGCGTGTTCGAGGACGGCGGCCAGATCCGGGACCTCGTCCACGTCTCCGACGTGGTCGCGCGCGACGATGCGCCGCGATGGACGCGCCGGGCGCGCCGCGGCCGCGCGTTCAACGTCGGCACCGGCCGGCGCGATCACGGATCGCCGAGCTGGCCTCGAGGCTCGTCGCGGGCTGCTCGGGTCCCGAGCCTCGAGCCCGAGATCACCGGCGAATTCCGCGCCGGCGACATCCGCCACTGCTTCGCCGATCCCGACGCTGGCGCGCGAGCGGCTCGGCTTCGAGGCGAAGGTGACGCTCGAGCGACGGCCTGCCGGAGCTGGCCGAGTGGGTCGCGGCCAGAGCGTCCGGAGCGCGGAGACGAGGCGGTGGCGGAGCTGCGGGCGCGAGGACTGGTGACGTCGCGGCTCCTTTCCAGGGTGACCTCGCCCGAACGCGTCACCCGCGCCCGCCGTCCCGGGAGGCGCGGACGGCGGCGGAAGCGCTGGCGGTCGCGGGCGCCTTCGCGGTGGCCGCAACGGCCGCGCCGGCAGGTGCAGGCGTACGTTGCGGGCGCTGGGTGGGCCGCGGCGCGCGCTGGCCGGCCGCCCTGGGGATCGAGGAAGGCGAGGTCGCGGGCGATACCCGCGAGGTCGTCCTCGTCGTTCGGTCGTCCCGCATGGTCGACCATCCAGGTCTCGATCGCCACGCCCCGCGCCGTTGCGACAGCCGCAGGGCTCGCCACTGCTGGGGAAAGTCGACGATCGAGGCGGTGGTGATGAGCCAGTAGCCGCTGCCGGCGCCGCGACGAGGCTCGATCGCGTTGCGATGGGTGTGCCCGACGACAACGGCCACCACGCGCGGGTCGGCGTCGAGCAGCGCGAGCACGGCGTCGCCGCGGCGCTGGCGTCCAGCGGCTGGTGGCATGCGACGATCACGTGGCGCTCGCCGGTGTCGGCCAGCGCCCGGGCGAGGAAGGCAGCGTGGACTCGGTCACAAGCCCGTCGGCTCCGGCGTCGCGGCGCACGAGGTCGAGCACGATCAGGTTCAGGTCCGAGCCGATGCCGAACGCGTAGTCGAGACGACCTCGATTCGCGTCGGGATGCCCGGGCGCGGCGGAACGGAGGTGTGCCACCGCCTCGCGCGCGGACAGGTGGGCCCGGCGAGCGTCGGCCGGCACGCGCAACGCGTCCCCGGCACACCGCCGCGCAGCAGCGCGTCGACCTCGCGGCGGGTCAGCCGAGTTCGCTCGGCGAATCGCGCCAGCCCGACCTCGGCGCGCGAGCACTAGCCGGTCGCCCGTGGCGACCGCGGTGATCGCCGCGCTCGGTGCAACCTCGCCCTGGACGAGGACGTCGTGGTTGCCGAGCACGGGCCACCAGGGCGCTCGCAGCCCGGCGACCTGACCGGCGCGAGCGCGCGCCCCAGCAGGCCGGGGTGGCGCGGCGCGTCGACAAGCGGGCGGTAGTAGAGCGGATCGGGATTGGAGGCGGACTGCACCCGGTGTACCCGTCGGAGCCGAATCCGGCTTCGCGGAGCCGCCGCGCAGCAGTGCCAGCGCCCAGGTCGAGCTCGTTGCGCTGCGCCGAGTCGATCAGGTCGCCGGTCACGAGCACCGCATCCGCCTCGCCCCAGCCGTTCACCGATGCGACGGTCGCCGCGAGCAACTGAGTCGTGAGCGCCTCCCGGGCTGAAGACGCGCTCCCAGGCGTGGCCCGAGACGGTCGAGGAACGACACCCGCGCGGGCGACTGGGCATCGCGCACGTGCGACGTCGCTGACCTGCGCGAGACGCGCAGCATGCGCCCGGGCCTGCCGCTGCCCCGAGCTCGGTCCGGTCGCGCAGGGGCACGCCGGGTCCGCTCGCGAGCAGCCCGTCGCCGTCAGGGTCGACGAGCGAGCGCACGAGTGTGGGACCCGGGCCCTCGATCGGAGCCGCAAGCCGCGACGGCCCACGCGCAGCGCGCCGCCCATGAGCGCGAGGGCCTCGCGTCGCGTCCGGCCGCTCCCCGGCGACGGCCTCATGTCTCCGCCTCGCGAGCCCGGCAACGACGGCTCGCGGACAAGCGCCGGGCGGTCCAGGCGCTCGCCGACGCCGAAAGACCGACGAGGCCGATCGCGACGAGCGCGACTTGGCCGGGCCCGGTCCGCAGCGGCAGGTCGGCGTACCCGGCCGCCAGGCGCTCGACGGCGGGCGCCGAGAACCAGCCCCTCCAGCGCGAGCGCCAGCACCGCCGCCGGGACCACGACGGCCAGCGCGGCCCCGGCCAAGAGCCGCCGCAGGGCACGCGCGTCCGCACCGGCCGCGCGGAGCGTGGCGACGGCCCCCGCCGCTCGGCCGCGGTCAGCGCCAGCGCCTGGACCAGCGAGGTGAGACAGACGAGCGCGACGGTGAGCGCCACCAGCCGCAGCAACCCCGCGAGCACGTCAGCAGGCCGCGGTCGTCGCCGGTTGCACCGCTCACGGCGCGGGGCTCGGCGCCCAGCGCCGCCAGGCCGCGGCGAACCGCCTCGCGGTCCGCGCCCGGCTCGAGACGGACCGCCAGCGGACCATCGGGGACCGGGAGCGCCGCCGCGAGCCGCTCCGGCCGCACGTAGGCGACGCGGCCCTCGTCCTGAAGCGCACGCACGATCCCGACGACGCGGAAGCGCAGCTCGCGCGCGGCCCCGGGCTGAACCGCGAGGATCGAGCCCACCCGCAGGCCGACCGCGTCGGCGAGCCCCACGCCCGACCTCGGCCTCGCCGGCCTGCCGCAGCCGCCGGCCCTCGGCGAGCGCAGGAGCCTCGAAGCGGGTGTGGTCGCCGGGGTAGGCGATCAGTCGCAGCGGCGAGCCGAGAGCGGTGGCGCTGACCGCGTCGACCTCGTAGCGCGGTGCGGCGTCCCTCACGCCGGGAATCGCCTCGACATCCGCCGCGCGCCGAGAATCGCAGGCTCGCGGTGAGCTGGTAGCGCTTCCCGAGCGTCGCCGGGATCGTCGCGAAGGCTGGTGAGCAACGAAGCGAGCGCGAGCAGCAGGAGCACCACCGCCGCCGCGGCGCCGAGGACCGCGACGAGCGCCGACGAAGCGCGCTCGGCGGGCCGTCACGAGGCGGGCCCCGAGCAGGCCGAGGCGCCGCCGCCCGCGGCTCGGCCCCGTGGCCGGTGGACGTCCCCGGCGCATGAGCCTGGCGGGCGAGTCGCGGGTCGCCCGCAGGCCGGCCAGGCGGCGGTGGCCGCGACGAGCCCGACGACCGCGGCCCACAGCGCGGTCAGCAGCGCGAGATGTGTGCCGGCCGCCGGCGCAAGCTCGTTGAGCGCTTCAGCACGCGGCTCACGGGGCCGGCCGCCAACAGGCCTCGAGCGCAATGCCGGCGGCGCCCGCCGGCGCCGCCACGAGCGCGCCCTCTGCCGCATGGAGCGCTACGACCGCGCTCGGTGGTGCGCCGAGTGCGCGCCGCACGCCGATCGTGGGCAGCCGGCGCTGTACGTCGGAGCGCCCACCCGCGGCCAGCAGCACGCCGGCCAGTCCCGCGGCCACGAGCGCGAACGCCACGAGCAGGGAGACGACCAGCCCCGCGCCCTGCTCCACGAGCGCGCGGACCCCGGCGCGGGTGGTGAAGCGAAGCGATTGCAGGCCCCCTGCCGACGCCCGGGCATTCGACAGCAGCACATCGGTCCGCGACTCGTCTCGCGCCCAGAGCAGCGCGACGTTCACCGCCGGGTCGCCCCCCCGAAACGGCGCACCAGGCCGCTCCGTGAAAGGTAAACCCGCGCCGTTCGCACCAGTGGGAAGGCGACGTTGTCGGGCGAGAGGGCCACCCCGGCCACACGCACGGGGCCCAGGCGCCCGACGTCGATCCGGTCACCCGGACCGAGCCCCCACTCGCGCGCAGGCCGGCCTCGATAACGGCCTCGTCGCCGCGCGCCCGGACGTCCCGGCCCTCGGCGATCGCGTACCCGCGACGACCGTCGCCGACGATGTGGACGACGCCCTCGTGGGTGTGCCGGCCGACGCGCCGAGCCGCACACCGGTGATCTCGGTGCGGTAGGCGCGCAGCCGCCAGGTTGGGCAGAGCGCGCACCCGTTCGTCGACCGTGTCGCGATCTTCGCCATCGAAGCGCGCGATCACGGACGGTAGGTCGGCGCGATCCGCGGCACGGTCGAAGCCGGTGGCCAGGGCATAGGCGACCGTGGCCACACCCGAGCACGAGCGAGGCGGCGAAGACGCCACCGGCCGCCAGCGCGGTGCGACCGCGGCGCGCACGAAGCCCGCTCAGGGCATCGCCGAGAATCGCCTTCACCGCGTTGCGCGGCGTGAGCGATGCTCCGCGCGTGGCGTGGGCGCGCCCTCGGCGTGGTCGACCGTCGCGGGGCCGGACTCGTCGAACGGCACGAGCCGCCCATCCGTAGACGCAGGACGCGGTCGGCACGCGCAGTGGCCTCGGCCTGGTGAGTCACCATCAGCACCGCGCGGCCGTCGTCGGCGATCCAGCGTAGGAGGTCGAGCACGACGGCGGCCGAGGCGGCGTCGAGGTTGCCGATCGGCTCATCGGCCAGCACAGCACCGGGTCGGCCACAGCGCCCGCGCGAGCGCGAAGCGCTGCTGCTCGCCACCCGACAGCTGGTGCGGAGGCAGCCGCGCCACGTCGCTGAGGCCCAGACGCTCGATCAGAGCTCGACCGCGCGCGGCCGCTTCCCTAGACGCCCCGGGCAGGCGGGTCGGCAGCAGGACGTTGGCCTCGCCGTCGAGCTCCGGCACGAGATGGAAGAACTGAAAGACGAACCCGATCTCATCGCGGCGCAGCGCGCTCAGGTCGCGCTCGGATGCGCCGGTGACGGGCCGGCCCGCGACTTCGACGCTGCCGGCATCGGCTCGGTCCAGGCCACCGAGCAGGTGGAGCAGCGTCGACTTGCCGCTACCGGAACGTCCGACTACGGCCACGAGCTCGCCCCGCGCAGCTCCAGGTCGACGCCGTCGAGAATACGCGGGCGCGCGCCGCTCCGTAGGATTGCGCAGACCCCGCGCCCGAGGATCGGAGGGAAACGGCGAGAGCGAGCGCCGCCCACGCGCCTCGCTTTGGCAACCACTTTGCCGCCAAAAGGCTCTCGCGAGCCGACCAGGAGTGGGCGCCCTCTTGACACCCACTGCAGAACCAAGCAGACTCCGCCGCCTGGCACGAACCGGGAGAGCCGCCGAGCTCCCCCGCTGGTTTGGGCTGCAGGGTGGGATTGATGCGGGATTCCGGCGGCCTCCTTAGACCATGGGAGGGGCTTTGGGAGGACGGTCGACGCCGGGTTCTGAACGGCGCCTGACGCGTCGCCAGTGCGGCCGCCCCCGATAGCACTCTCCACCAGGAGGTGGCAATGCGCGCTTTGCGCCTTACCGTAGTGGTCGCACTCGTTGCGGCCGGGATCCTCGCTGTTCCATCGACCGCCTCGGCGCAGCTGAGCAAGGTGGAACGGGCGACGGAGACATTCACGTTCACAGACAACCTTCGCCCGGTCGGATTCTCGTCCCGAATGGTGCCGCTCGACAACTTCAGGCCGAGGGCGAACGTCATCAATTCAGACCTCGCGTTCTGGGGTGACACGGCGGTCCAGGGCACCTACGCCGGCTTCCGGCTGATCGACGTCGACGATCGCGACGATCCGAAGGAGATCATCGACTGGGAGGACTGCGCGAGCCCGACCAACACCGTCGGGAACCAGGGCGACGTGATCGTGTGGGGCGACCCGCAGTCCAAGCGACAGCAGTCGCTCGTCATCCGCTCGTGGAACTCTCCGACGCCGGCACCGAGGCAGAACTTCAACAATCCCGCCTCTCCCGAGATCCCGGAGGGCGACCCGCTGCGGCTGACGCAGCCGGCCGCGTTCTGCGGCGACAAGCCGATGTTCCGGGTGGCCGGAACGGAGACGCACCCGGTCCCTCCGGCCCCGCCAGGGCAGCCGCAGCCGACTGACCGCGGCCAGGAGGGCGTGCACGTGATCGACGTCAGCGACCCGGAGGAGCCGGAGGTCGTCGCGTTCGTCGACCTCCCCTGCGGATCGCACACCGAGACGCTGGTGCCCGACCTCGAAGAACAACCGCCTGCTGATCTACAGCAACCCGTCATCGGGGACGGTCTTCGGGCAGCCGGCGCCCGGCTCGGAGCCCGTCCACTGCAACGGGTTCGACATCGTCGAGGTGCCGCTGGACAACCCGGAGGGGTCGAGCCGCCTCCGCTTCGAGTCCACCGCCGACCCGGACATGCCGGCCGCGGAGCTTCACCCGTGCCACGACACGGGCGTGATCCTCGGCGACGTCATGAAGGCGGCGTGCGCGGGCGGCCCCGGGCCGACCGTGTGGTCGCTCGACCCGGCGCGACGGCGGATCGCTCGAGGACCCGCAGTTCCTGTACCACAAGCGATCTCGGCACGCAGATCGGCCACTCGGCCTCGTTTAGCTGGGACGGCGAGGTGCTGATCTTCGGCCACGAGCCCGGCGGCGGGGTCCAGGCACGCTGCGTGACAGACCTCCCGACCAGCACGCTGGATCGGACGCTGTTCTTCCTCGACGCGGACACCGGCGAGAGCTCAGCGAGTTCCTGCATCCGCGACCGCAGACGGCCCTCGAGAACTGCACGTGGCACAACTACAACGTCGTGCCCACGCGCAGGGCGAACGTGCTGGTCAGCCGGCAACTACCAGTCGGGGATCTCGGTCGTGGACTTCAGCGACCCGGAGGACCCGGAGGAGATCGCTTTCGCTGATCCCGCTCCGCTCGTGAACCCGAACAACCCGGCCGCGATCGAGACCGGCGGCGACTGGTCGTCCTACTGGTACGACGGGCACATTTACGAGAGCGACATCACCAGGGGTCTGATCCTCTGGAAGCTCAACGACAGAGCGGTGGCGGGGGCCAGGAGGCTCGGCCACCTGAACCCGCAGACGCAGGAGTTCTCGTTCTGACGCTGAGACAGGCCACGCGATAGTCAACACCCACCGCGCAAGCGGAGGATTGCCGAGGGCGGCTCACAGGGAGCCGCCCTCGGCGCGAGGCTGCGCGCTCACCGCACCGCTGCGAGCGCCAGTTCCCTGGTGCGGTACTCCTCCACCCGGACGATCCGGTCGCCGCGTACCCGAACGGCGTATGTCTCCCGGATGTCCACCTCGATCCCGCTTCCCCTCCCATGCAGCCGGCCGCTGGTGGGAACGACGACCCAGTCGCCCAGGTCGATGTACTCCTCGGGGACGACCGCGCGCTCGAACCGGTCGGCCCACGGCTCCGCCAAGGAGGCGGCAAACCGCCTGATCTCCTCGATCCCGCGGTAGGTCCGCGAATCCGGCTCGTCCTCGGCCGTCGTCCACTCGGCGTGGCGGTCGTACGCCGCGAACGCAGTCTCGAAGTCACCGTCCACGAACGCCTCGAAGCTGCGGCGCACCACTTCAACGCTCCCCTTGGCCATAAGCCGCTCCCGACGCTACCTGACGTGGCCGGACCGACGTTGCGCCGCCTCGCGGGCCCGTGCGAGGATGGCGGTCCTGGACAAGGGAGGAAGGTATGGACGAATCGCGATTGGCCTCGATCGACCTCTTCTCGTCGTTGTCGAAACGCGAGCGGACGGAGATCGCGGGCCGTGCCGATGAGATCGACGTTCCGGAGGGGACCCACCTCGTGCGCGAGGGCGAGTTCGCCTACGAGTTCTTTGTGATCGAGGACGGCTCGGCCGAGGTGCTGCGCGACGGGCAGCACGTCGCCGACCTCGGACCGGGCGACTTCCTCGGCGAGATCGGAATCGTCACCCGGGCGCCGCGCAATGCCTCGGTGATCGCTCGCGAGCCGACTCGAGTCATGGTGCTCAGCGAGCAGGACTTCCGCGGCGTTGCCCGGTCCTTCCCGACCGTGGCCGAGCAGATCAGGGAGGCCGTCCGGGAGCGCTCCGAGCCGCTCGTGCGCTGAGGTCTGAGGTCAGCCCCGCAGGTCGGGCAGGTCCCGCAGCCTGCGGATCTGAAACGCCTTGATCAGGTCGCCGACCCCCTCGAAGAGGGCCCAGATGCCCGCGAAGACGAGCAGCACGTACTGCTTCTCGATGAAGAACTGACCGCCGGTCCAGAAGGCGACGATGATCATCGCGACCCCTGCTATGAGCCCGAACCACCAGAGCTCGTTCGCCTCCCGCTCGGCGAACGCCTGGAAGATCCAGAAGATCCCCACGAGCAGGAACAGGAAGCCGAGGATGTCGGCGATACCGGCGAAGGTCTCCTCCGGCCGGATCAGCGAGATGACCCCGGCGATCACGAACAGCACCGCGAATATCCACAGGATCCACTGCATGGCGCCGCCGGCCAGCGAGCCGAGGAAGAAGTTCTGCGCACCGGCGACGAGGAACATGATCCCGATCAGCACCCCGACCGTGGTTATCGAGGCCTGGTCGAACTGGAGGATCACCAATGCGACGACTATCCAGAAAACACCGGTGATGAGCCAGAGCCACCAGAGATTGCCCATCTGACGGTAGGGGTTCGGCATAGCCGCCCGTGCGCTTGAGCTTTCCATACGGTGAATGATGGCTCGCACGGCGGACGGCCGGCCGTGCGACACTTGCGCCGGAAGGAGACGCGATGGGACAACAGGTTGCCGCGAGGGTCTTCAGCCGCGAGGACCGGCAGCGCTACCGGGAAAAGGTGCGCGCCAACCTCGACGTGTTCGCGCGCATGCTGGCGGAGGCGCGGTTCGATCCCGAGGTGCGCTCGTTCGGCCTCGAGATCGAGCTCAACCTGACCGACGACGCCGGCGACCCGGCGCTGGTCAATGCCGCGGTGCTCGAGGCGATCGCGAACCCCGACTTCCAGACCGAGCTCAGCCAGTTCAACGTGGAGATCAACGTGGCGCCGCACCTGTTCGGCGGACGCGTCCTGTCCGAGCTCGAGTCGGCGGTGCGCGGCAGCCTCAACGGGGGCGAGGAGAGGGCGCGCACGGTCGGCGCGCACATGATGATCATCGGGATCCTCCCGACCGTCGAGGAGAAGCACCTGAACGCGGAGAGCTTCAGCGAGAGCCCCCGCTATGCCCTCCTGAACGAGCAGATATTCGCCGCCCGCGGCGAGGACCTCCACCTCTCGATCTCCGGCGTCGAGCGGCTCTCGACCTACGCCGACACCATCGCGCCGGAGGCCGCCTGCACGAGCGTCCAGCTGCACCAACAGGTGAGACCCGAGAACTTCGCGGCGTGCTGGAACGCGGCACAGGCGATCGCGGGCGTCCAGGTGGCCATCGCCGCGAACTCGCCCTTCTTCTTCGGCAGGGAGCTCTGGCGTGAGACCCGCATCGCGCTCTTCGAGCAGGCCACGGACACCCGCCCCGAGGAGCTGAAGGCGCAGGGCGTCCGGCCGCGCGTCTGGTTCGGCGAGCGCTGGATCACCTCGATCTTCGACCTGTTCGAGGAGAACGTGCGCTACTTCCCCGCGCTGCTTCCCGTGTGCGAGGACGAGGATCCCGAACGCACCCTCGACGGCGGCGGCGTGCCGCAGCTCGGCGAGCTGCGGCTCCACAACGGCACCGTGTACCGCTGGAACCGGCCGATCTACGACGTCGTGCGCGGACAGCCCCACCTTCGTGTGGAGAACCGCGTGCTGCCCGCCGGACCCACCGTGGTGGACACGATGGCCAACGCCGCCTTCTACTACGGGCTGGTGCGGGTGCTCTCCGAGGACGAGCGCCCGGTGTGGTCGCGGATGTCCTTCTCGGCCGCCGAGGAGAACTTCCACGCGGGCGCGCGGGACGGCATCGAAGCAAGGATCTACTGGCCCGGCCTGGGCGAGGTGCCGGCCGCCGAGCTGGTCGTCCGCAAGCTGCTTCCGCTCGCGTACGAGGGGCTCGACCGCTGGGGGGTCGATCCGGCGGATCGCGACCGCCTGCTCGACATCATCGAGCGTCGGTGCGTGGCGCTGAGCAACGGCGGGTCCTGGCAGAGCGCGGTCTTCCACCAGCTCTACGACGAGCGCCGGCTCGAGCGCCACGACGCGCTGCGCGAGATGACGGTGCGCTACCGCGAGCACATGCACGGGAACGAGCCCGTGCATACCTGGCCGGTCACGCTCGGGTCCAGCTGAACCCGGCCGCGGCGTCGAGCTGGGCTCTCAGCCAGCGGAAGGAGTCGCGTCGCCGGGCGACGTCGCGCCAGCCGTCGAGCATGCCGTCGAGGTCCGCGCCCGCCGCCACCGTGCCGAGCACCTCGACGTGGCCCCCGCCGTCTCCGGCCGGACCGAGCTGTACGACGTAGAGCTCACGCGTGTCCTCGACGAGGGCGGCCCGGAACAGACGATCGCCGTCGCGCCACACGAGTCCGAGATCGCGCTCGCGCGAGGTGAGGCGGCGCACGTCGGCGGCGGCGAAGTCGATCAGCGACGCGTAGCTGTCCGGGCCGTCGGCGAAGGAGCCGTTCGCCGCACGCACCAGCGGCGGAGGCTCGGCCGGGAGGGGCGGCCCGCCGCGAGCCGCATCGGCCGCCGCGGGGGCGAGCGGCCGCGGCTCGCGGCGAAGGGGGCCGCCGCACAGCGCGCAGCGCCGGCGCCGGCGGGCGGCCTCCCGCCCGAAGTAGCGCTGGCCGCACGCGCTGCAAGTGAGGAAGGTCATGTCCCGCACTCCAGCGTGAGACCTCAAGGACGGGCTAAGGCTCAGCGAAGAGAAAACGAAGAAAATCCCGTCGCTTCGCTCACCCTCTGCGCGGGCAGTACGAGCCGGAACACCGTGCCGCCGCCCTCCGCGGGCTCTACGCCCACTCGGCCGCCGTGCGCCTCCGCGGTCTGGCGGACGATCGCGAGCCCGAGGCCCGACCCCGGGACGGCCCGCGCGGCGGCGGAGCGATAGAAGCGGTCGAAGACGTGCGGGAGATCGGCCGGGTCGATCCCGGGCCCGTGGTCCCGCACGGACAGCCCGCCGCCCTCGAGCGCGACCTCGACGACGCTCCCCGGCGGGCTGAACTTCGCCGCGTTGTCGAGCAGGTTCGCCACGGCGCGCTCCAGGCGCTCCGGCGCACCCTCGACGACGGTCGGCTCGAGCCGCGTCTCGAAGCGCAGGTCCCGCGAGTAGCGGCGGCGGCGATCGACCACCTCGGCCACCAGCTCGTCGAGCCGCACGTCCTGGGCCTCGAGGCCGCGGTCCTCGCCGCGAGCGATCTCGATCAGATCGCCGACCAGCCCGCCGAGCTCGTCGAGCTGGGCCGCCACGTCGTCCAGCAGCTCGCGGCGCTGGTGCGCGGTCAGGCCGTCGGGTTCGCGCAGGACATCGATGTTCGTCCGTAGGCTCGTCAGCGGAGTTCGCAGCTCGTGTGAGGCGTCGGCCACCAGCTGGCGCTGGGCCTGCAGCGAGCTGTCGAGCGCCGCCATGGCGCCCTCGAGCGCGTCGAGCATCGTGTTGAAGCTGCCGGCCAGGCGGCCGAGCTCGTCGTCGCCGGTGCCCGCGTCGATGCGCCGGCTCAGGTCCTTTGTCGCCGCCACGTGCTCGCTGGCCTCGGTCAGGCGCTCGACCGGAGCGAGCGCGGTCCGGGCCACGAACCGCCCGAGCACGAGGGCGAACCCGATTCCGAGCAGGAGCACGCCGCCGAGGATCAGCCGCAGGTCCCCCAGCACCTGGTCGACCTCGTCGAGCGAGCGGGCGAGCTGGATTGCGCCCCCGCCAGGCAGGGAGGCGGTCAGCATGCGGACGTGCTCGCCGTCCACCTGCGCGTCCCTCACCGCCGTGCCTTCCTCTCCGCGCGCGCGCCGGATGTCGCGCGCCTCCACCGGCAGCCGAACCTCGTCCGGGCCGCCGGTCAGAACCGTCCCGCTCTCACCGAGGAGCTGCACGAACGGCACCGGCCCCCCAACCTCGAACTTGGGCGGCGGGATCCGTCCCGGCCCGGGGAATCCCCGGTCGTGCACCGGCCCGGCCATGTCCGCGACTCCCTCGGCGCGCGTCCGCAGCGAATCGTCTATCTCGCCGCGCAGCTGACCCCGCACGAGCACGTAGGCGGCCGCGGACGCGAGCAGCACCGCGATCGCGACCGCGGCGGCCGCCGCCAGGGCGAGGCGCTGCCGGAAGGGCACTACTTCTCCTCGCGCAGCACGTACCCCACACCGCGCACCGTGTGGACGAGCCGGCGCTCGCCTCCCCCTTCGAGCTTTCGCCGCAGGTAGCCGATGTAGACCCCGAGCGAGTTCGATCCGCTGCCGAAGTCGTAGCCCCACACCCGCTCGAAGATCACGGTGCGGGTCAACACCTGGCGCGGATGGCGCATGAACAGCTCGAGAAGCTGATACTCGGTCCGCGTCAGCTCGATCCGCCGCTCGCCGCGGCGGACCTCGTGGGCGCCCGAGTCGAGCTCGAGGTCGCTGAAGCGGAGCACGTTGGCGCGCTCGCCATTCTCGGTGTTGCGCCGAAGCAGCGCCCGCAGCCGAGCGAGCAGCTCCTCCAGGGCGAAGGGCTTGACGAGGTAATCGTCCGCGCCGGCGTCGAGCCCGGCGACACGGTCGCCGATCGCGTCGCGTGCGGTGAGCATCAGGATCGGCGTGTCGTCGCCCGCGTCGCGCAGGCGCCGGCAGACCTCGAGCCCGTCGATGCCGGGCATGCTCACGTCGAGCACCACCGCGTCGTAACGGGCGTCGCGTGCCAGCGCGAGCGCTTCGCCCCCGTCGGCGGCCATACCGATGTGGTAGCCCTTAAGCTGAAGTGCCCGGGAGAGCGAGCTGAGGACTGCCGGCTCGTCGTCGACGATCAGGATCTGCATCTCGCGCACGGAACGTAACCGGCGCTTTTAAGGGCAGCGTAAGAACGGCGTGGACAACGTCCCAAAACTTCACCGCGCGATTAGCCTTGCCCAATGGGCCGTAGAGCGCGCCGCAGAGCGAGGGAGGAGAAGCGCGAGACCCGCGCGCCCGCCTCCACGAGCGACTACTCGGACGCCGAGGGCAACGTGCTCACCCTGCGGGACGAGCTGACCGCCGGGACCCTACGGCAGCTCGAGCAGCTCGAGGCGAAGCCCGCGGCGTCGGCCGAGGACCGCTGGCAGCGCCGGATCGAGTTCCTTTTCGAGCGCCTCGCGGTGAGGTGGGAGCTGGCCGGGCTGCCGCTCGAGGGCCAGCGGGAGCTGCTCGGCCGCTACCGGATGGCGAGCTCGGAAGAGCGTCGCTGGGTGCGCGAGACGATCGGCGAGCACCTGAGTGCGCGCCACCCTGAGATCGAGCTTTGATCTAGTCGGCCGGGGGAATCTCGTGGTTGGCCTGGATGAGGTTGTCCGGGTCGTACTTCGACTTGACCTCGCGCAGGCGGCGATAGGCGTCGTCGGTGAACAGGCCGGCGGGATCCAGCGGGCGCTCGGCGAAGTTGAGGAGACTGCCGGCGGCCCATGGCGCCAGCGCCGCCTGCAACCGGTCGAGTCGCTGCACGACCGTTTGCTTCATCGCATCGTTCATAGCCATCCCCACCGCGAAGAGCGCGTACGAAGCGTCGAGCGCGTCGCGGACGCCGTGCGCGGGATCGGAGCGCTCGGCCGCGCCGCGAAGGTGACGCACCTCTATCGAGACCAAAGGCGAGTCCGTCCCCGGGCCCACCGTGGCCACCATCGCGTCGATCGCCTCGGCGGGGAAGTCGCCCAGGAGCACCCCGTCGCCGGCGCCCGGCACCGGCTCGGGCGGGTCCATATGCAGCGCACCCAGACCCGTCGGCGGGATCATCGCGAACGTGTCCATCTCCGGACCGAGCTCACGCAGCGCCGCCAGCTGCTCGGAGCCCCCGGCCTCGTCGCCGATCCACGCCGCCTCCACCATCACGAACGAACGCCCGCGGACCGGCTCGGGGATCTCCTCGAGCGGCGGCACGTTCACCAGGCGCCCGATCGAGGTCATCTCATCCGGCACACCCGCGGCCCACTCGTGCCAGGCGCCGAGCACCTCGGCCGCCCGCTCCTGCGGCCAGAACAACACGCCCGCGTACAGCTCGCGCACCGGGAACAGCTCGAGCTCGAGCGCCGTGACGACGCCGAAGCTCCCGCCTCCGCCGCGAAGCGCCCAGAACAGCTCGGGCTCGCTGTCGGTGTCGGCGCGGACCTGGCGGCCGTCCGCCGTCACCATCTCGGCGGCGCGGATGCTGTTGCAGGCGAACCCGTAGCGGCGGACCATCCAGCCGACTCCGCCCCCGAGGGCGTATCCGGTGGAGCACACGTCGGGGGCCGTGCCCGACAGCGCCGCCAGCCCGTGCTCGGCGGCCGCGGGGACCACGTGCTGCCACTGCGCGCCCGCCTCGAGGCGCGCGCGGCGCCGCTCGGGGTCGATCTCGACCGCGTTCATGCGCGACGTGTCGACCAAGACGCTTCGCTCGAGCGAGGCCCGCGGAGGGGCGCCGTGCCCCGTCCCCTGCGGGGCGACCCGCAGGCCGTGCCGGCGGGCGACCTCCACCGCGGCCACCACGTCCTCCGCAGACTCCGGCCTCGCCACGGCCGCCGGATGTTGGTCGACGGCGAGGTTCCAAGCCCGACGCGCCTCGTCCCAGCCGGGGTCCTCGGGGCCTACGACTCGATCTCCCAATCGAGACTTGAGGGCATTGACGGTGGTCGCGAGCTGGTCAGCGGTAGCCATCGGAGATCTCCTTGGGGGGTGGGGAAGTGCCTGAGGGTAACGACCGAGATCGGGCGCTAACGCCCGGAGCTCCAGCTACCCTCCGCACGCAGCACTCTTGGGGCGGACCTGCCACGAGGGGCCAGGCGCGTGTGATCTCGTGAGCTTTCCGACGATCGAGTTCGCGGTCTTCTTCGTGGCCGTGTTCATCCTCTCCTGGGCGTTCATGCCCCACCCTCGGGCATGGCGGCCCTTCATCCTGGTCGCTTCCTACTTCTTCTACGGCTGGGTCGACTGGCGCTGGGTGCTGCTGCTGGTGAGCTCCAGCGTGATCAACACCGTCGCGGCGCGCGTCATCGCGACGTCGCCGTCGCCGCGCACCCGCAAGCAGGCGCTGATCGCCGCGATCTGCTTCGACATCGGCCTCCTGTGCGTCTTCAAGTACCTCGGCTTCTTCGTCACCGAGGTCGACGACTTCCTCGACTCCCTCGGGCTGGGGTCGCCGCTGCCGCTGGTTCAGATCGTGCTCCCGATAGGGATCTCGTTCTTCACCTTCCAGGCGATCTCGTATGTGGTCGACGTCTACCGGGGGGACACCAGGGCCGCGTCGCTCGGCGACGTGGCGATCCTCCAGGCCTTCTTCCCACACCTGGTGGCCGGGCCGATCGTGCGGGCCAACGAGCTGCTGCCGCAGCTGCGCGTGCCGCGCGACCCGCGCACCGTGCTCGCCGGGCCCGGGCTGTTCCTGGTCGCGGGCGGCCTCGTGAAGAAGACCGTGGTAGCCGACGAGCTCGCCCGGCGCGTGGTGGACCCGGTGTTCAACGATCCCACCGCCCATTCGGGCGCCGAGGTGCTGCTTGCGATCTACGGCTTCGCCGCCCAGATCTACTGCGACTTCTCGGGCTACACGGACATGGCGATCGGGCTCGCGCTGCTGCTCGGCTACGTGCTGCCGCAGAACTTCAACCGCCCCTACCTGGCGCTCAGCCTGCAGGATTTCTGGCGACGCTGGCACATGACCCTGTCGCGCTGGCTGCGCGACTACCTCTACATCCCGCTCGGCGGCAACCGTCACGGGTCGCGTAGGACCTATCGCAACCTGATGCTCACCATGTTGCTCGGCGGCCTCTGGCACGGCGCCGCCTGGACATTCGTGATCTGGGGCGGCATCCACGGAACCGCGCTGAGCGTCGAGCGCTGGGGGCGCGAGCGATGGGTCGGCTTCCGCCTGCCGGCCTGGCTCGCCTGGCTCGTGACCTTCCACGTGGTCTGCCTCGCCTGGGTCTTCTTCCGCTCGCCGGACCTCAGCACCGCATTCGAGATGCTCGGCCAGATCGGAGCCTCGGGACCGTCGCCGCTCGTAACCGTGCCGGTGGTGTTCCTGACCGTCGCGGCGATCGCCCTGCAGGCCCTGCCGAGCGGCTGGTGGCGACAGGCCGAGGGCTGGCTCGTGCGCCAGCCGGTCGCCGCGCAGGGCGTGGCCTTCGGCGCGTTGCTCGTCGTGGCGGACGCGGCCGTCGGCCAGCAGGGCGTGGCCCCCTTCATCTACTACCAGTTCTGAATGAACCCACGCGTGAACAGAGATCTCACGATGCCGGCCGGGCGGGTGCTCGGGGTGATCGTGATCGCGCTCCTCATCGCCGCGCTGTTCAACTCAGAGGCGATCGTCCGCGCGGGCGAGGGTATGCAGCACGGGACGACCCGCGACGTCGTGCTGTCGATCGGCCGTCCGCTCGACGACGTGGCGGGCGCGGTCGGCCTCCACCTGCCCCGCGAAGGGCTCGACCTTGCCTTTGGCCACGACCCGAAGACGGCCGGCGGAACCGAGCTCGAGCAGGGCTCCACCGCGATCCTGCGGCGCCGCCCCGACAATTCCGCGGGCGCCGAGCCGGAGTGGAGGCAGCCGACCCAGGATCGCCCGCTCGAGCTGCTCGTGACCGGCGACTCGGAGGCCGAGTTCGTGGGCCAGCGCGTGGTCGACCAGGCTCCTCCCGGCCTGGTGGAGGTGGAAACGGTGGCGCGCAACGCCACCGGGCTGACGAATCCGGCCTTCTTCAACTGGGAGCTGAACGCCCGGCAGGAGATCGAGGCTCGCGACCCGGACGCGGTCATCATGGCCATCGGGGGCAACGACGGCTTCAACGTCGAGGTGGCCGGGGAGCTGTACGGGCCACACGACCCCGAGTGGCAGACCGAGTATGCGCGCCGGGTCGCGGTCGTGATGCGCGAGCTGAGCCAGAACGGCAGGCGCCCCGTCTACTGGGTTCCGCCACCGACCGCTCGCGACGACGAGTTCAACGCCATCTACGGGGCCCAGAACCGGGCCGTCGAGCAAGCCGCGAAGGCGGTGCGCGGCGCGCGCTACGTCGACGTCTACAGCACGATCAACGGCGGCAAGTACAGCGACGAGCTGAGGATCGACGGACGGCGAGTGCTCGCCCGTCAGTCCGACGGCGTCCATTTCACGCGTGAGGGCGCCGTCGTGCCGACCCGCCTTATCCTGCGCGCCATGGCGAGGGACTATCCGGCCCTTGGTGACAGGGACGGCCCTTGAGACGCGTCCGCCGCCGAGCCGCCGCGGCCGCCTGCGGCGTGATCGCCCTGCTCCTCTTCCTCGCCGCGGCCGCCCCGGCCGGCCCCGATGCGGACGCGTCGCTCTCCCGCCGCCTGCTCGTGAACGGCGACTCGCTCGCCGCCGGAACCCGGCCGTACATACCGCGCGAGCTGCGCCGCTGGCGGGTCACGCAGTCGGTCTCCATCGGCCGTCACGCGCCCGAGGGCGCCGCGGTGATGCGCTCATACGGCCGCTCGCTTCCGCGGGTGATACACGTGAGCCTCGGGACGAACGACGACCCGCGCGCGGTGTCGAGCTTCCGCGCCTCGATCGGCGCGGTGATGGACGCCGCCGGGCCGCGCAGGTGCGTCGTGTGGGCCAACATCGTCCGTCCGCCCGTGGCCGGCACGAGCTACGCCGGCTACAACCGCGCCCTCGCCGAGGAGTCGAGGTCGCGCGAGAAGTTGCACCTGGTCGACTGGGTGCGAATGGTCCGAGAGAATCCGCACTGGCTGGGGGAGGACGGCGTGCACGTCACCGCCGAGGGCTATCAGGCACGGGCCCGTGCGATCGCCCGGGCGGTCCGTCGCTGCCGCTGAGCGTGGCCGCCACCACGCTGCTGGATCAATTGAGCGAGGGGTCGGAGGGCATGGTCGCCAGCAGGCGATAGCCCCCACCCTTGCGCCGCAGCGCCTCGGACCAGATGTCGCCGTCGCGGAACGGGTCGTCGGGGTGGGCCTCCTGCACTATCCAGGCGCCCTCCTCGAGCTCGCCGTCGAGCTGTCCCGGCGCCCAGCCGGCGTAGCCGGCGTACACCCGCACCCGCCTAAGCGAGCTGTTCGCGGCGTCCGGATCGAGCGTGCCGAGCGGACCGACCACGCGAGTGCCCGCCTCGGCCGGATCGCCGAAGTCGCCGAGCGCCACCACCGACTCGGGCGACACCGGACCGCCCAGGCGTACGAGGTCGTCCGAACCTGGAAGCTCGGAGAGGGCGGGGAGTGCCTCGGCCACGGGCGTCTCCGACTCGCGGTTGAGGACCACCCCCATTGCGCCGTCGGGCGTGTGCTCCAGTACGAGGATCACCGCGCGGCGGAAGTAGTCGAACAACGAGGGCGCGGCGATCAGCAGCTGGCCGCGCAGGCTCTCGCTCACCGCGCCCCCCCGCGCGCGCCGAGCGCGGCCTCGACCCCGCGCTCCTCGAGGGCGGCGAACATCCGCTCGAGTACCGCGACGCTCACACGGGGGAGGCTACGCTCCCCGCCTCCGCCAGGAAGCGGCGCGCGATCCCGCGTCCCAGCTCCGTCTGGGCGGCGATCTTCCGCCGGCTCTCCCGGCGGATCGCCTCCGGGTCGAGGCGGGTGGCCGCGGCGTCGTCGTCCTCCGCCCAGCCGTCGAGCCACGCCTCGAGGCCGGGCAGCGTGACCTCGGCGTGAAACTGAATGCCCCAGGCGCGAGCGTCGCCGAGGCGGAACGCCTGCAGGCAGAGCGGCGTGCGGGCGAGCTCGACCGCACCAGGCGGAAGCGGCGCCTCGTAGCTGTGCCAGAGGAAGACCTCGAAGGCGGTCGCGAGCGGACCGATCAGCGGGTCGCGGGCGCCCTCCGGCGTCACCTCAACCCGGTGCCAGCCGATCTCGGGCTGCAAGGCTCGGCGCGGTTGCGACCCCGCCGCCTCGGCCAGCAACTGGGCACCGAGGCACACGCCGAGGACAGGCACCCCACGATCGAGGAGCTCTCGGATCAGCTGCTTCTCGCCAGGCAGCCACGGATGCGTGGAGTGCTGGTCCACGTGCATTGCGCCGCCGAAGACCATCGCGGCGCTCAGTCCGTCCAGTGTCGGTGGCGGCCCGGCGCTCGGCACCCACTCGACGACGTCGCTCACCCCATCGGCGAACACGCCCGGCCCGGCATTCGGCTGGTGGACGATGCTGAGGAGCGCGGTCATTCGGGGGTGACGTACGCGCTCGTCAGCCCGCCGTCGACGAGGAAGGTCGAGGCCGTCACGTAGGAAGAGTCGTCGGAGGCAAGGAAGAGCGCGCCCTGCGCGATCTCGCGCGCCTCCGCGAAGCGGCCCATCGGCAGGTGCAGCAGCCGCCGCCGGGCCTTCTCGGGATCCTTCGCGAACAGCTCCTGGAGCAGCGGAGTGTTGACGGGACCCGGGCAGAGCGCATTCACGCGGACTCCCCGGCGGGCGAACTCCACACCCAGCTCCCGCGACAGCGCCAGCACGGCGCCCTTCGAGGCGGTGTAGGAGATCTGCGACGTCGCCGCGCCCATGACGGCGACGAATGACGCCGTGTTGATCACCGAGCCGCCGCCGCGCTCGAGCAGATGAGGGATGCCGTGCCTGCAGCAGAGGAAGACCGACTTCAGGTTCACCTCCTGCACTCGCTGCCACGCCTCGAGCGAGGTGTCGAGGACGGACGCGTCGTCGTCGGGTGAGATCCCGGCGTTGTTGAAGAGAACATCGATGCCGCCGAATTCCTCGCTCGCGCGCGCGTACATACCTTCGACCTGCGCGGCGTCGGCCACGTCGGCCCGGAGGGCGAGATCGCTCACGCCGTCCTCGCTCAGGTCGACGCCCACCACCGTGGCCCCCTCCTCCTTGAAGAGGCGGGCGGTCTCCGCGCCGATTCCGCTGGCGGCGCCTGTGATCACGCAGACCTTCCCGTCGAGACGCCCCATCAGCCTCCGGTCGCGTAGTAGACGCTCTTGACCTCGGTGTAGTGCTCGAGCGCCTTGGGGCCGAGCTCCCGACCGTAGCCCGACTGCTTGAAGCCGCCGAAGGGCGTGGACACGCGAACGGACGTGTTCGAGTTGATCGAGAGCACTCCTGTCTCGAGCTCGCGCGCCACGCGCAGCGCGCGTGCCCCGTCGCGGGTCCAGACCGACCCCGACAGGCCGTAGATCGTGTCGTTCGCCAGGCGGATCGCATCGGTGTCCCCGATGCCGACCCGCGGGATCTCGGCCAGAACCTGCTCGGTCGCGGGCTCGATGACGGTCGTGTTCCCCACGAAAAGGTCTCCTGGGCGCACCTTAGTACACGCTGCGCAAGGCAAGGTCGAGCGCGTCGGCACCGGCCCCCGGCTTCGCTGCGCGAGGCGGTCGACAACTGGGAGCGGAGCGAGCTCGCGCGCCGCGTCTTCGGCGACGCCGTCTGGAGGCACTACCTGAACTACGGGAGGACCGAGCAGCGCCTGTTCGACCAGGTCGTGACCGACTACGAGCGGGCGCGCATGTTCGAGCGCGGCTGAGCCGGGGCCCCGCGCGCCTCGTCCACGAGCGCGGCGACCAGCCGGCTCGACTCGTCCTCCTCCGGATGCCAGAGCACCCCGAGCACGAAGCGCCGATCGCGGTTCTCGATGGCCTCCACCAACCCGTCGCCGTCCGCCCACCCGCTCGCCACCAGGCCCTCCCCGAGCTCGTCGACGCCCTGGTGATGATGGGACTTGACCGCGCTCCGCTCGCTCCCGACCGCCCGCGCCGCCAACGATCCCGGCTCGAGCTCAACCTCGTGATCTGCGAACTGGCCCAGCGTATGTCGATGCTCCTCGTGGCCGACCACGTCCGGAACGTGCTGGTGGAGCGTCCCTCCACACGCCACGTTGAGCATCTGCATCCCGCGACAGATGGCGAGCACCGGGAGCTCTCGCTCGAGAGCGCGGTGGGCGAGCGCAAGCTCGAAGCGATCCCGCTCCGGGACCGTGGGGCCCAGATCGGGATGTGGGCGGGCGCCGTAGGAGGTCGGATCGATGTCGGCGCCTCCGGCGAGCACCAGGGCGTCCACGCGATCGAGCAGCGCGTCCGGATCCTCCGCCACGGCGTCATCCGGGGGCAGCAGCACCGGAAGACCACCCGCCGCCTGCACGGCGCGGATGTACGAGCCGGGCAACATCGCGACGGTCGCCTCCCAGGGGCCCCACTTGACGCGCTCGACGGCCGCGCAGATTCCGATGATCGGCCTGGTCACGCGATAAAGGTACACACGGCGGCCCATTCAGCCCGCGTCGCGAGTGGCTACCGGGCGAGCGCACCGATCACCTCCTGCCACCATGCGCGCGCCGCCTCGTCGGACTCATCCGCCAGGCGCCGGCGGGCGTAGCGCTGGAGCTGGGAGGCGCCGCCGACGGCGAGCAGCGGCCCGCTGACGGCGTAGCGCCCGTCCTCCAGAACCACCAGTGCGCCGCGCATGTCGCGTCGCGTTCGCAGGTGCTCCAGCACCTCGACGCCGAGCAGGCTGCTCGGAAAGCCGGGATCCCCGTCCTCGTCGCTCCATGGGCGCGCGGTGAACACCGCCGTGCTGGCACGGAGTCCCGCGGTGGGGCGCGGCCGCGGTCCCACCGGCCCTGCGTGCCAGCTGTGCAGGAGCTGAGGCACCTGGCCGGCCACCTCCTTGCGGACGATCACGTGCATCCGGTCGCCCGCCTCGATGCGCGTCGAGCCACGCGGCAGGATCGCCTCATCGCCGCGCACGATCACGCTCAGCAGCGCGTCCCGCGGCAACCCGAGGTCGCGCACCACCTGGCCGACGATCGCATCGGCGGGCGCCACCGGATACTCCACGATCTCGGCGCCGAGGCGGCGGATAGTGCCCGTCTCGGCGAGCGGCCGTGGCAGCGCAGGCTCGCTCGTCGTGACGCCGAGGCGCCGCGCCAGCGGCTCGAAGGTCGTGCCCTGGACCAGCGTCGAGATCACCACCGCGAAGAACACGATGTTGAAGAACTCGGTGCTATCCGGGATGTTGTCGAGCACCGGAAAGATGGCGAGCACCACGGGGACCGCGCCGCGCAGCCCGGCCCACCCGAGCGTGATGCGGTCGGCGGCCGTGAAGCGGTCGAGCGCGGTCGCGAGTACGGTCGCCAGCGGCCGCGCCAGCAGGAGGAGCACGAGGGCGAGCGCCGTTCCCTCGAGCCAGAAGTCGCCGAGCCGGCTCGGGAAGACAAGGAGCCCGAGAGTGAGGAAGAGCGCGATCTGGGCGACCCAGGCGACGCCCTGGTGGAAGACCGTGACCGTTCGCCTCGCCGGGATGGGCGCCGATCCGAGCACCAGCCCGGCCAGGTAGGCGGCCAGGAAGCCGGAGCCGTCGAGGCTGTCGGCCGCGCCGAAGGCGAGGGCGGCGGTGGCGAGCGTCGCCACGGGGTAGAGGCCGACTGTGTCGAGCCGTGCTCGCGTCAGCCCCTGCACGGCCAGCCAGCCAACGAGCAATCCGGCGAGCGCGCCGATGCCGAGCTGGCGCACGAACAGCAGCAGCATGTCGAGGACGCCGTAGTCGGGCTGCTGGATCCATTCGATGAAGCCGATCACCAGCAGGACCGCGACCGGATCGTTGAGCCCCGCCTCGCCCTCGAGCGTGCGCGCGAGGGGCCGCCGCAAGGTCGAGCCTCGGAGCAGCGCGAAGATCGCCGCGCCGTCCGTGGACGCGACGATCGAGCCGAGCAGGAGCCCCTCGAGGGTGCCCAGGTCGAACAGCCACGCCGCCGCAAACCCGGTGATCGCGGCCGTGATGAAGGTCCCAACGAGTGCCAGGCCCACCGCCGGGCGCAGCACGGGACGAATTTCTCTGAACCCGGCCGCGAGTCCGCCCTCGAACAGGATCAGGCCGAGTGCCACCACGCCGATGGTGCGCGCGAGCTCGTAGTCGGCGTGCGAGCGCCCGAAGTCGATCCAGCCGGTCCCGTCCGAGCCGACGAGCATGCCGAGCCCGAGGAAAAACAGCAGTCCGGGCAGCCGCACGCGCGCCGCCACGAGCGAGGCGGCGATGCCGCCGGCCAGGAGCGCGCCCGCCACCAGGATCATCTCGCCCTCTGTCATGGGCCCGGGAGCCTGTCATCCGGGCGGATTCGACGGCGCGACGCGGGCGGTGGCTACGTCGCGCAGGCGTCCGCGCCGAGCTCGCGCGCGAGGCGGCCGGACTCGGTGTTCTCGAGCCGGGCGAGCCGCTCCGCGGCGTTCGCGGCCGCCTCGCGATTCCCGCTCCGGATCGCGTCCCCCAGATCCTCCAGCGCCGGGAGAGCCTCCGCCTCGAACTCGCGCTCCAACGTCTCGACGAACCGATCGGCGGTCTCGCCGGCGTCGCCGCTGGGCCGCTCGAGCGCCTCCAAGCGACTGAGGGCCGCCCGCGACTTGGCGATCACGTCGTCGAACAGGTCGGTGACCTCGGCGCTGGTCTCGGGGTCCGCGTTCCCCAGCTCGCTCAGCTCCCGCTCGACGTCGGCGCACACCTCGCTCACCTGCTGGGCGTAGTCCTCCCGCGAGACCCGGTCACCACCGTCGCCATCGTCACCACCGCCGCAGGCGGGCAGGACAAGCGCCGCGAGCAGGAGGGCCACCACGCCCTTGCCCGCCGACGGCATCAGCCCGAGGGCTCGCGCAGCAGCCCCGCCAGGATGTGCTCGGTCCCGCCCATGTGCTCGCGCATCAGGTGCACCGCCCGGCCGCTGTCACGCCGGCGTAGCAACGCGATCAGGCGCTTGTGTTGAGCGTTCGAGCTGGTGAGCACCACGTCGGGATGTGCGATGCGGGCGATCAGGTCGCTCATCTGACCCTGCACCTCCGTCATCGCGGCCACGAGCCTGGGGGAGTGGGAGGCCTCGGCGACGCCGATGTGAAAGGCGACGTCGGCGCGCCGGTATTCCTCGAACGGACCCCTCGCCCCGTCCATCGCCCGGGTCAGGCCCGTCAGGTGGTCGAGATCGTCCTCGCTCGAGCGCTCGGCGGCGAGCATGGTCGCGCCCGTCTCGACGGCGACGCGGTAGTCGAGCACCGCGCGGGTCTGACCGCCGAGCGGCCAGCCCCCCGCGTCCTGGCCGAGCGGTGGCCGGTCGGCCACGAAGGTGCCGCCGGCACGCCCCCGCATGGAGACGAGGTGCCCGCTTTGTACGAGCGTTGTGAGCGCCTGTCGCAGGGTAGAGCGCGAGATCCGCAGCTCGTCCGCCAGGTCGCGCTCGGGAGGCAGGCGACTGCCGGGCGCGAGGATGCCGAGCCGAATCGCGGTCCCGAGCCGCTCGACGGTCTCCTCGAAGGTGGTCGGCGGCTGGACCGGCTTGAAGACGGCGTCCAGCGCTGTGCTTCGCTCCACGGTGCCCGTGGGGTCCACAGCCCCAAAGGTACACGCGTCGACCCTTTGGCCCCGGAGCCCGGCCTCGCCGCGCCCGGCTCAGGCCTCGGCGCCGACCGCTTCTCGCGCCTCGCGCGGACGCTCCCAGCTCGGCCGCAGCGGCATACCGGATCGCCCTCGGCGATCGGGCCGCACGCCCAGGAACTGATGGATTTGGACGCGGCCCGTCTCGAAGGCAACGCGTGACGTCGTCATGTAGAGCCGCCAGGCGCGCGCCCGCCGCTCGCCCACCTCCGCCACTGCTCCGTCCCAGTGACGGTCGAGGTTCCGCCCCCACTCACGGAGCGTCATCGCGTAGTGCTCCCTCAGGTTCTCGCTGTGACGGACCTCGAAGCCGTGGTCGTGCATGGCGCCGACGATGGTGCCCGGACCCTGCAACTCACCGTCCGGGAAGATGTAGCGATCGAGGAACGGGCCGGGGCGGTTGCGCTCGCGGTTCGAGGGCCGGGTGATCGTGTGGTTGAGCATGCGCCCCTCGGGACGCAGCTTGCCGGCGAGCGCCTCGAAGTGGCCGCCGAGCTCCGCGCTCCCGATGTGTTCCATGGTCCCGACGGACGAGATCGCGTCGAAGTCCGTCTCGTGCACGTCCCGGTAGTCGAGGCGTCGGACCTGGGCCCGGCCCTCGAGGCCTTCCTCCGCGATGGCGCGCTCCGCCCACGCCACCTGCCGGGCCGACAAGGTCACCCCCAGGGCGTGGACCCCGTAGTGCTCGGCGGCGTGCCGCACGAGGGCGCCCCAGCCCGCGCCAACGTCGAGCAGCCGCTGCCCGGCACGAAGCTCGAGCTTCCGGCAGATGAGGTCGATCTTCTCGGCCTGGGCGTCCTCGAGCGAAGAGTCCTCGGTCGGGAAGACCGCGCAGGAGTAGGTCATCGAGGGGCCGATGACGAGCTCGTAGAAGCGATTCGAAATGTCGTAGTGGTGGGCGATCGACGCGGCGTCGCGCGCCCTCGAGTGACGGCGCAGCCGGCGCCGCCGGCGCCGCCACGCCGCCGGCAGCTCCTCGGGGGGCACCGGCGGCCGGCGCAACGTCGAGGGGCCGAGCTCCCGCAACCAGCGCAAGAATTCGACCGGGCTCGGGATGTCGCGCCTGTGCGCCAGCAGCCCGCTGATCGCCGTGTACAGGTCCCCGTGCACTTCGACCGCGCCCGTCACGTAGGCGCGCGCCAGCCCGAGCTCC
This sequence comes from uncultured Thermoleophilaceae bacterium, assembly GCA_963812915.1. Taxonomy (GTDB): domain Bacteria; phylum Actinomycetota; class Thermoleophilia; order Solirubrobacterales; family Thermoleophilaceae; genus JACVRW01. Next base: position 101,363 of record CAWEXB010000009.1, read on the forward strand.
CCCGGCGCGGTGGCGATGTACCGCAGAGCCTCGGGCGAGCGAACCTCCACGACCGTCTCGGCGTCGGCCGGCCCGGCCGCGCTGCCGTCATAGGCTCGGAAGCCGACCGGAACGTCGCGGTCGACGAGGCGTTCGAAGATGTCGCTGAGTCTCATGGCGCTCAGTATTCAACCATCGAGCGGGGTGGGCAGCGGCGGCGGTCGGCCGAGCTCGGTCTGCCTTCGAACCACGGGACAGTCGGCCCTCCGGCCGGCGTCCGGACCTCCGCCGCACCCCCCGGCGGTGACGCACGTCTCAGTCGGGGACCGGCACTGGCTCCGGTGGCGGGACGCCCAGCTCGATCTGCTTGTGAACCACTGGACAGTCCGACCTCGGACAGCGCTTCATGTCGCAGAGGCGACAGTGCGTCGTCCCCGGTGATTGGGAGAGCTGCCCGAGCGCCGTCTCCAGGATCGAGGTCAGGGCCTTGGACTCGGCCGGGGAGAGCCTGGGCAGGGAGTCCGCGATCACCTCTTGCCTGATCTCGAGGATCCGGCGCGCCTGGCGTTTGCCGGCGGCGGTCGCCGTCAACGCCACCGCCGGTCCGCCGCCGCCCGGGCGCCGCCGCACGAGCCCTTGCTCGACGAGGCGGTCGACCACCCGGACGGTGGCGGGATGGGAGAGGCCGATCGCCTGGCGAAGGAACTCGATCGACCGGCCTGGGAATTGGGCGATCGTGATCAGGGCCGCCGCACTGCCTCCGGTATGTCCGATCGACTCCTCCGTTTCGCGGCGGAGCCGGTCGCTCACCGAGAGAACGAATGCGCCGAGCAGGTTGTCGCGCCGCTCCTGTTCCTTCATCGCTTCTCCCATTCTCCGGACTACCACGGGGGACTATGCAGCATGCATAGTAGGTGGTACAGTATGCGCCTCGCATACTAGCCTCCGGTGAGGAGAGACCGATGACCAGAGCGGATGCATCACCCAACGCCCGGCAACGCCGGGGCGGGGGCTTCGACGTGGCCGGAGGCCGCAAATGATCTTCGTCACCGGCGCGACAGGCAACATCGGCGCCGAGCTCGTCCGGGCCCTTGCCGGAGCCGGCGAGGACGTGCGAGCACTGATCCGCCGCGACGCTGACCGGGCCAGATTGCCGGCCGGTGTCGAGGCCATCGTCGGCGACCTGAACCGGCCGGAAACCCTTGGTGCAGCGCTGGACGGCGTCCGCGGAATGCACCTGCTGGCGGGCTACGACGGCCTGGCGGAGCTCCTCGCCGAGGCCCGCCGCGGCGGGGTGGAGCATGTCGTCCTGCAATCGAGCAGCGCGGTGCCGGGAGGCGACATGACAAACGCCGTCGCGCGCTACCACATCCTCTCCGAGGAGGCCGTCCGTCAGTCGGGTCTGCGATGGACGTTCCTGCAGCCGAACACCTTCATGTCGAACACGCTCCGGTGGATCCCGCAGCTGCGGTCCGGAGACTTGGTCCGAGAGCCGTTTGCCGGCGTGCGAGTGGCGACGATCGATCCCTTCGACGTGGCGGCGGTGTCGGCGCAGGCGCTCACCTCGGAGGGACACGAAGGCCGCAGCTACCGCGTGAGCGGTCCGGACTCGCTGCTGCCCGCCGATCGGCTTGCCGTACTGGCCGAGGTCCTGGGAAGGGATCTGCGTTTCGAGGGACAGTCGGACGCCGAAGCACGCGCGGAGATGAGCGGCGCCATGCCCGCCCCATACGTCGACGCGTTCCTTAGCTTCTTCGCCGACGGCACGCTCGACGAATCGCAGGTCCTGCCGACCGTGGAGGAAGTCACCGGGAGGCCGCCGCGGTCGTTCGAGCAATGGGCGCGCATCCACGCCGACGCCTTCCGTTGAGAGTTTCGCCGAGCGGTCGCCTCACCCCCTAATCGGGCAGCAGCGGCATCTCCACGCCTGGATCGCGGCCAAGCAGCACCGCCCTCGTGATCGCCTCGGTTCCGAACCGGTCGCGCACGATGTCGAGCGTGGCATCGAGGGCGCTGGCGCGCTCGCGATCGAAAGGCAGCGCGAGCTGGGGAGCGAGGCCGTCCTCGAGGTTCGTGAGCGTCACCCCGACGAGGGTGATCCCCTGACTCTCGATCATCGGCATGGCCATCGCCAGGAGCCCTCTCGCCGTGGCGAGGATGGTCCGGGTCTGGGTCGTGGCCTGGGACAACGTGTGCGAGCGGGTCGCGCGCGAGAAGTCGGCGAACCGCAGCCTGAGGACGACGGTCCGGCACATGCGCCGCGCCGCCCGTAGCCGGCGGGCGAGACGGTCGACCAGCGCGACGACGGTCGCGTCCAGGGCCTCGAATGGCCGCTTGGTACGCCCGAGCGCACGCTGCGCCCCCATCGAGCGCCGACGGCGCCCCGCCCGCACCGGCCGGGGATCGCGATTGTGAGCCAGAGCGTGGAGGTGCCGGCCCGCCGCCCGCCCGAGCATCGATACGAGCGCGTGCTCACCGAGCCGGGCAACCTGGCCCACGGTCTTCATGCCCAATCCGTGGAGCTTCTCCGCGGTGACCGGGCCGACGCCCCAGAGGCGTTCGACCGGGAGGGGGTGGAGAAAGGCCAGCTCCCGGTCGGGCGGCACCACGAGCAGGCCGTCGGGCTTCGCCACTCCGCTCGCGACCTTGGCGAGGTGCTTGGTCCTCGCCACCCCGACCGTGATCGGCAGTCCCACGCGCTCGCGGACGTCGCGCCGCAGGCGCACGGCGATCTCCTCGGGCGAGCCAGACAGCCGCCTCAACCCGCGGACGTCGAGGAACGCCTCGTCGATCGACAGGCCCTCGACCAGCGGCGTCGTCTGGTCGAAGACCTCGTACACGGCCTTGCTCGCCTCGGTGTAGGCCGACATCCGCGGCGAGACCACGAGGGCGTGCGGACACAGCCGGCGGGCGCGAGCGCCGCCCATCGCGCCCTGGACCCCGTACGCCCTGGCCTCGTAGCTCGCCGCGAGGACCACCCAGGTCCCGACGATCACGGGACGGCCACGCAGACGAGGATCGTCCCGCTGCTCGACCGACGCAAAGAACGCGTCCAGGTCCGCGTGCAGGATGGTGGCCTGATCGTCGTCCGACACGAACACATGTTCCCACTCGCCCAGGACGGATCGGCGTTCCCCGGGAGCGCGCAAGCAGCCAGGCGGCTCCGGTTTGATCGGCCGGTTGCGGTAGCGCGGGCCGCGTCGGGGCTGGGTGAGGAGGGTGGTGGCGCGGGCGCGCGGGGAGAAGCCTTCGGCGCCGCCGCCTTCGACCTTCTCTTGGCACAAGCAACGAGGTGCGATCCGGTTGCCAATCACGCCGGCCGATCGATTGAAGCATTTGGGGGTCCATGGACCCCCGAATCCTTCAATCCGCGTGGGACAGGGCCGCCGCGTCGCGCCGCTCGGGCCGGGCCACCCGAGCCGGGGCCCCCGCCGGAGATCCGACACGGATTCCACCCGCGGAACGATCATTTCCGCGCCTCGCCGCGTCTTACTGACAGGACACGGAAACAGGAGAACCGATGGCGCTCCACCGAAAGAACGACGCGATGGTCAAGATCGAAAGCCTGGTCGAGGAGCTCCCATCCGGCAGAGCGACGCGCACGGCGCACGCAGATGGGGCGCAACCCGCCATCGAAGCGACGGCTCGAGCAGCTCGCCGCCCTCTGGGCCCGGCAGACCGGGCGCACGATCGCGATCAACTGAGCGGAGGCTCGCCCGCGTCGAGCATCGCGACGAACTTCGCCAGCCGCTTGGTGCGGGTCTCCGGTCTCCTTGCGCTCCGGAGCTGGTAGAGGATCGAGAAGCGGTCTTGGCGGCTGAGCTCGGCGAACGCGGCCCGGGCCCTCGGGCGTGAATCGAGCTCGCGCTGGAGGTCGTCGGGCACCGTGCTGTTCCTCTGGCTCTCGTAGGCTGCCTCCCAGCGCCCGTCGGCCTTCGCCCGGTCGACCTCGGCCAGCCCGGCCGGCCGCATCCTGCCCTCCGCGGTCAACCCCTCGATCTTTTCGCGGTTGATTTGCGACCAGTTGCTGCGCGGACGCCGCGGCTGGAACCGCTGGAGGAAGAAGCGCTCGTCGAGCGCCTCGCGCCGCCCGTCGATCCACCCGAAGCACAGCGCGCTGTCGAGCACCTCGGGATACCGGACGCTCTCGATGCCCGAGTCCTTCTTGGCCATCTTGATCCACACCCCCATGGACTCGGCATGGTTGTCCTCCAGCCACGCCTCCCACTCGGAGACGGAGGCGAACGGAAGCTTCGGAAGACCGTCGTCGGCGCCCACGCGCCGCAGGCTAGCCGGTGATGTTGCAGCGTCCGGGCTAGCCCGGACGGCTGCGACCAGTTTCCGCCCTTCGCCCGGTCATAACGCGTAGATGCATGAGCCCGACGAGGAGGATCATGAGCCTTCGGAACAAAGAGAAGGAGCTCACCCGAGCTACGATCGCCCGGGCGGCCGTCCCGGACCTCGCGTCATGAGCATGACGTTTCCAGGAGAGTCGGCCGAGTACCGGGCGGCCCGCGAGCGGTTGCTCGAGCGCGAGATCGAGTTGAGACGCGCCATGGAGGCGGTCGCGGCGGCGAGACGAGGGCTGCCGCCCGGTGGGGCCGTGCCGGAGGACTACGTCTTCCAGGGGCCGGGACCCGACGGCGCCGCGACGGAGGTGCGGCTGTCCGAGCTGTTCGCCCCCGGCAGAGACTCGCTCGTGGTCTACAGCTTCATGTTCCCGCGCGATCCCGGCGACGAGCGGCCCGGCCCCGAGGGCGGTGAGACGGCGCTCTTGCCGCTCGCGGAGGGCCCGTGCCCGTCCTGCACGGCGCTGCTCGACCAGCTCGACGGCGCCGCGGAGCACGTACGCCAGCGCCTGAACCTGGTCGCCGTCGCGAAGGCGCCGCTGCCGCGCATCCTCGCCTTCGCGAAGGAGCGGGGCTGGCGGCGGCTGCGGCTCGTGTCCTCGGCCGAGAACACATACAACCGCGACTACCACGGCGAGACGGCGGAGGGAGCGCAGCGGCCGATGCTGAACGTGTTCCACCGCGACGGCGAGGTGATCCGCCACTTCTGGGGCTCGGAGCTCTTCTACGCGCCGACCGACTCGGGGCAGGACCCGCGCCACGTCGGCACGATCGAGCCGCTCTGGAACCTGTTCGACTTCACGCGCGAGGGGCGGCCGACCGACTGGGACGAGCAGCTGGTCTATTCATGAGCGATCATCCGACGAGCACCTCGCCGCCGCGGTGCGGGGTGACGACGAGCGCGCTTCGCCGCGCCTGCTCGGGTTCGGGCCGGACCGGGCGGATCGTCAGGTCGGCTGCGGCGCGCAGCACCTCCCGCATCTCCATCTCGGCGAAGGGCGCTCCGGCGCAGCGGCGCACGCCGCCGCCGAACGGGATCCACGACATGGGGTTCGGCGGCGGGCCTTCGAGCCAGCGCTCGGGCCGGAACGCGGCCGCCTGGGGCCAGAGGTCCTCCCGGCGGAGCGCGAGCCAGAGGCAGGCGGCGACGTGGACGCCGGCGGGGAGGGTCCGCCCGGCGATCCGCGCGGGCTCGAGGAGCCGGCGCGGGGCGATGGTCAGGGCGGGCCGCACGCGCAGGACCTCCTTGACGACCGCGTCGAGATAGGCGGGATCGCCCTCGCCGAGGCGCGCGTGGACGGCGGGGTGGCGGGCCAGCCGCTCGAAGGCCCAGGACAACGAGGCGGCCGAGGTGTCGTGGCCGGCCGCTAGCAGCGCGACGAGCTGGTCGCGCAGGTGCCGGTCCGTCGGCGGGTTGCCGTTCTCGTCGCGCTGCGCCAGCAGCAGGGCCAGCATCGAGTCGCCGTCCGGCTCGCTCCGGCGGCGCGCCACGACGTCGAGCAGCAGCGCGTCGAAGCGCTCGACGGCGAGGCGGAAGCGACCCCACGGGCTGCGCGGTCCGAGGTCGCGCTGCACCAGCGACATGGCGAGCATCCGCGGCATCGAGCGCACGGTGTCGAGCGTGTCGTGCACGGCGTCCCGCAGCTGCGCGGCCTCTCGCTCGCCGCGCGCCCCGAAGACGACGCGCAGAATGGTCTCCAGCGTCAGGTGCTTCATCCGCTCGAGCGTGGTGACGCGCCCCCTCCACGTGCTCAGCTCCCGCCGGGCGAGCTCGGCGACGGTCGGCCCGAAGCCGCGCATGCGCTCGCCGTGGAACGGCGTCTGGATCAGCCGCCGCTCGCGCAGATGCTCGTCTCCGTCGAGCACGAGGATCGAGTGCGGTCCGGCGAAGGGGCGTAGGAACTCCCAGCTCTGCCCGGCGGGCGCGATCGCCGGGTCGAGCCGGAAGACGTCGTGCACGGCGTCCGGGTGCGAGAAGAGCACCATCGGCTCGTCGGTCCAGTAGGTGCGGATCGTGACCGGGTCGCCGAAGCGCTCGTGCACCCGCCGCAGAAACGCGGCGGGCCGCACGGTCCAGCCAAGGGTCTGCCAGGCAGCGGGCGCGCGCGGGCCGGGCGGGAGCTCCATGACCCCGAGCGTACGCCCCGGTCGCGGGACCATGTCATCGTAACCGCGTGCGGTCGAGGGTCAGGGTCGTCGGGCGGCGGGTGGTCGTCGTGGCAGTCGTGGTCCTGCAGCTCGGGTTCGTGGCTCGCGGCTACTGGTCCGACCACAAGGAGTTCGCGTTCCAGATGTTCCCCGAGGCGAGCACCTGGCGCGCAGAGGTGGTCCGGGTCACGGCCGACGGCCGACGCGTCCCGATCGAGCGTCCGTGGTCGGGATACCGCTGGGACGAGCTGGTGCAGGACCGGGGGCTCAGGTACCCCTGGCTTCGCCACCACGCGGACGCCGGGCTCGCCAACCAACTGGCGTTTCTCGAGGCCGCGCTCGACTGGGTCGCGGCCAACACTCCGCGGGACGGCGAGACCAGATACCTGGAGGCCACCGTGACGTCGTGGCACAACGCCGACCGTCCCCGGGTCGGGGTCTTCCGAAGCCGTGTCCGGGAGGACGTCGGGTGAGCGCGGCCGCGGTCGGCGCCCCACCCGAGGTCCGCGGCGTGGCGGGCCGGCTCGACGAGCTGCTCGGCCGTGCGGTCAGCATGCGCGCCCTCGCGCTGCTGAGGGTGCTGACCGGGCCGGTCGTGCTTCTACATCTGCGACCGTTCCTCGCCGACGGGTGGGACGGGCGGATCTACCGGGACGCCTTCTACGAGCCCTACGCCGCCTGGTATCCGGAGTTGCCCGAGGCCGCCTACGTCGGGCTGCTCTTGCTGGCGGCGACCGCCGCCGTCGGCATGTCGCTCGGCTTCCTCACTCGCCTGGCGACCGCGACGACGTTCGCGATCGTCGCCTACAACCTCTTCCTGTCGACCACGCACTTCCACAACAACCGGGCCTACCTGGTCATCGTCCTGGGGGTGTTGGCGGTGGCGCCGTGCGGACGCGAGCTGTCTCTGGACGCGTGGATCCGCCGCCGTCGCGGGCTACCCGCACTCGACCCCTCGGCGCCGGCCTGGCCGCTGTGGCTGCTCCGGTTCGAGTGCGCCGCGATCTACGGGGCGTCGGGCCTGAGCAAGCTCCTCGACCCCGACTGGTTCGGCGGCACCGTGACCTGGCAGCGCGTCATGAGGGCGCGAGACGAGCTGGGCGCGCTGCCGGATTGGACGGTCTCCGTCCTGACCGAGCGGAGCTTCCACACCGGCGCCGCCAAGGTCATCGTGCTGACCGAGCTCTTCATCGCGATCGGCCTCTGGTGGCGCGGCACTCGCTACGCGGCCGTGTGGGTCGCGGTCGCCTTTCACGTCGCCATCGAGTTCTCTGCGTCGGTGCAGATCTTCTCGTTCCTCGCCATCGCCGTGCTGGTGATCTGGGCGGTGCCGTCCACCCGGGATCGAGTGCTCCGCATCGACCCGACCGCGGCCGGCCAGCGGCGATTGGGCGCGGTGGTGCGTCGCCTCGACTGGCTGGCCCGCTTTCGCGTCGAGCCGGCTCCGCCGGCCTCTCGGCTTGAGGTCGTGGACCGGGATGGCCGGGCGATCCGCGGGGCGCCCGCGGTCGCGCTGGCGCTGAGCCGCCTACCGCTGACGGCCTGGTTCGCGCTCCCGGCGCTGCTACTCCCCGCCGTCCGCCGGGCCCGCCGTGAGCGACCGATGATCGCCGTCGGGCGGACATGACGGAGGACGAGACACCGGACGACTCGGGGCCGCGGCCCGTCACGCGCCTCTGGCGGGCGGGCCTGAGCCTTGCGCTTCTGGTCGCCTTCGCGTTCGCTGCGGCGGCGCCGCCGGAGCACTGCCCGTCGGTCAGCGCCGACGAGCTCCGACGGTCGGCCCAGGCCACCGTCGACTGGTTCGTCCGCAATCAGGGCGCGGACGGAGCCTGGCTCTACCAGTACGACGCCGACGACGACTCGACTCCGTCCGAGTACAACGAGGTTCGCCACGCCGGGGTGACGATGGGCCTCTACCAGGCCGCCGCGGCGGGATTGCCGGGCGCGCTCAGCTCGGCCGACCGGGGCACCGAATGGGCGCTCGACAGGCTTATCGAGCGGGATGGCTGGGCCGCGCTCGTCTTCGACGCGCGGGTCGCCACGGGCGCAACCGCGCTCCTCGTCGCCGGGCTGGTCGTTCGCCGGGAGGCGACCGGTGAGACGCGCTACGACGAGGTGCTGCGCCGGCTCGGGCGCTTCCTACTCGCCCAGACCGAGGCGTCGGGGGCCGTGCTCGCTTCGTATGACTCCGCGCGCGGAGGCCCCGTTCCCGGCGAGTACTCCAAGTACTACACGGGGGAGGCCTATTGGGCCCTCGCGGGTCTCCACCGCGCCTTCCCCGGCGAGGGTTGGGGCGAGGCCGCGGACCGAATCGGGGCCTACCTCGCGACTTCGCGTGACGAGGTCGAGGACCACTGGCCGCCGATCCCCGATCACTGGGCGGCCTACGGCCAGGCCGAGACGGTGGAGTTCCCCGAGCGTGGCCGCCCGCCGCTCACCCAGGACGAGCTCGACTACGCGCGGCGTCAGGCCGAGCTGTTCGGCTTCCAGGCGCGGTGGCTCGGCCAGCTTTTCGGGCCGTGGGGCAGGTTGGTGCGGGGCAGCTACGAGCCCCGCGGCGGCTGGTACGGCGTGGTGGGCGAGGCGCTCACCGGGTGGTGGCTGACCGCGCGGGAGGACCCACGACTGGCCGATCTGCAAAAGCCGGTCGCGGCCCGCGCTACCTGCGTCGCTGGGCTCGCAGTGAGCGAGCAGTCCGACGGTGAGGATGCCGCGAACTCCGCCCGGCCCGAGCGGGTGGAGGGCGCGTGGTTCGTGGATGGCGAGACGCGCATGGACGACCAGCAGCACGCGCTCGCCGGGCTGCTGCGAACCATCCCGATTGTCGAGGCGGCCGAAGAGCCAGACTCGGGGGGCTCGTCCGACCCCGGCGACGACGCGCCGTCGGGCTGGTTGTGGGCCGCCGCGCTGGTGCTGGCGCTCAACCCTGCCCGGGCCGCCTTCGGGGTGCCCCGCGCCGGGCGATCGCCCCGGACCGTGGTCGGCGTCGCCGCCCTCGGCGGGGTAATCGGCGCGCTCGCCGTGTGTGCCGTCGCGGCCGTGGGAGGCCCGCTGCTCGATGCGCTCGACGTCAGCGACCCCTCGTTCCGCATCGCCGCCGGGATCGTGGCCGGGCTGGCCGGCGCCGCCGACCTGTTTCGGCGACCGCCCCCGTCCGAACCCGCGCTCACCGGCTGGCGCGCCGCGCTCATCCCGGTCGCGATCCCCGTGGTGGCACGCCCGGCGCTCCTGGTGCTGGCGCTGGGCGCGGGCGCCGACCAGGGTGTCCTCGTGAGCGCCGGCGCCCTGGCCGCCGGTATCGCGCTGCTGAGCGCGCTGACGGCGGGCTGCCCCACCGAGGGCACCGGAGGCCGGGTCCTCCGATGGGCCGGGCGGCTGCTGGCCGCCCTGCTCGTAGCCTGCGGGGTCGTCCTCGCGGTCGACGGGGTCTTGGATGTCTAAGTGCCGCCGTCGCCCTTGCGCCACCCGTCGTCCCTGGGCGACCATGTGTCGCGATGGCGTACGACGAAGACCTCGCCAACCGCATCCGCGAGCTGGTCGCCGGCGAACCCGGCGTCACCGAGAAGCGCATGTTCGGCGGGCTGGCTTTTCTGGTCGGCGGGAAGATGTCCGTCGCGGCGAGCGGTCAGGGCGGCCTGATGGTGCGCGTCGCCCCGGAGGACACCGACGCCCTTCTCGCGAAGCCGCACGCGCGACCATTCGAGATGCGGGGCCGCGAGATGCGGGGCTGGCTCCGAGTCGATCGGGAAGGCGTCCGAACGAAGCGCCAGCTCGCACCGTGGGTGAAGCGCGGCGTTACCTACGCGCGCTCGCTTCCCGCGAAGTCCTAGCAGGGTTGCTGAACGGCTGAACGATGACCTTGCTGGCCGATGTCGTCACTGCCTCGGGCGAGGTGGGCGCCACGAGCTCGCGCTCCAGGAAGATCGCGATCCTGGCCGAGCTGCTGAACCGGCTCGACCCCAACGAGGTCGCGCTCGCCGTCGGTTTCCTCACCGGCACGCCCCGCCAGGGCCGAGTCGGCATCGGCTACTCGACGATCTACGGGATCGAGCGCGCGCCGGCGGCCGCAGCCTCGCTGACCATCGGCGAGCTCGACCGCGCGATCGCCGAGGTCCAGAGGATGACGGGAAGCGGATCGGCGGCGAAGCGCAAGCAGATTCTCGGCGAGCTCCTCGGCCGGGCCACCGCGCAAGAGGCCGACTTCGTCAAGCGGCTCTTCACCGGCGGGCTGAGGCAGGGGGCGCTCGGCGGGTTGATGGTCGACGCAATCGCCAAGGCCGCCGGGGTCCCGGGCGCCATCGCGCGCCGCGCGCTGATGCTCTCGGGCGATCTCACCCGAACGGCCGAGATCGCGATTACGAGCGGCGAGGAAGGACTCCGCGACGTGGGGTTCGAGATCTTCCGCCCCATCCTCCCGATGCTCGCCTCCACCGCCGCAACCGTGGGCGAGGCGGTCGCGAGCTTCGATCGTTCCTCGGTGGAGTGGAAGCTGGACGGCATCCGGATCCAGATCCATCGCCGCGGCGACCAGGTCCGCATCTACACGCGCAACCTCAACGAGCTCACGCACGCGCTGCCCGGGATCGCCGGTGCGGTACGCCGACTGCCCGTGACGCAGGCCGTGTTCGACGGCGAGGCGCTCTGGATGGGCGAGCAGGGGCCGGCCGCATTTCAGGACACGGTATCCCGGCTCGACGGGGCGGGCGCGCCGGAGGGGGTCGTGACGTTCCTCTTCGACGTCCTCCATCTCGAGGGCGAGGATCTGCTCGACACGCCGCTGGAGGAGCGTGCCGAGCGGCTCGAGGGGATCGCGCCGCACCTCAAGATCCCGAGCGTGATCACGTCGGACCCCGACGAGGCTCAGCGCGTTCTCGACGAGGCGCTGGGCGCCGGGCACGAAGGCATCGTCGTGAAGGACGCCGCGTCGCTCTACTGGGCGGGCCGCCGCGGCAAGGCGTGGCGCAAGGTGAAGCCGGTCAGTACCTACGACCTCGTCGTGCTCGGCGCCGAGTGGGGCCACGGGCGCCGCCGGGGGTGGCTGTCGAACCTCCACCTCGGGGCTCGAGACCCGCGCACGGGAGAATTCGTGATGGTCGGAAAGTGCTTCAAGGGGCTGACGGACGAGCTCCTCGAGTGGCAGACGAAGGAGCTGCTCGCGCGCGAAACAGGCCGGCGGGGGATCGCGGTGCACGTGCGCCCGGAGCTCGTGGTTGAGATCGCGCTTGACGGCGTGCAGTCCTCGACTCGCTACCCGGGCGGCGTGGCGCTGCGTTTCGCCCGGGTGAAGCGCTATCGACCGGACAAGCGCGCCGCGGAGGCGGACTCGATCGACGACCTGCGCGCGCTCCTCGCCGCGAGCCCATAAGGTGATCGCGGTGGAGAAGAAGCTGATCGTCCGCCGGTTTGTCGACGAGGCGGTCAACGGCGGCCGTGACGAGCTCATCGACGAGCTGTTCACGAGCGACATGACCGCCTGGGTCCGCGACTGGTTCGGCGCCTTCCGCCGCTCTTTCCCGGACCTCGAGATGCGCACCGTGGCGCTCGTTGCCGAAGGCGACACCGTGATCGGACGGTTCGTCTGCTCCGCCACCCACCGGGGCGAGTGGCGCGGCCACCCGCCCACGGGCCGGCGCTTCGAGGATGTCGACGAGGTCTATTTCTTCACGTTCCAGGGCGACCGCATCTCGGCGGTGTGGGGCCTGGAGGACACGCTCGACCGCTTCCGGCAGCTGCGGCTCGAACCCGGCGGTCCGTGCTCCGCCGCGGACTGATCCGCACAACAGACTTCCTCCTGCCGCTGGCCGCGGGCGCCGCCGCATTCGCGCTGGTGGCTCCGTCGACGGCGGTGGCCGAACGCTCGGACCTCGTCCTCGCCGCGCTGGTGCTCTTCACGGCGCTGACGATCTCGCCGTCCGAGCTCGTGCAGCTCCGCGCCCGCAAGGCCGAGGTCACGGCGCTGATCGTGGCGCCGTTCGCCGTTCTGGCCCCGCTCGCCTGGGTGGCCAGCCGACCATTCGACGGCGCCGTGTCCGACGGCGTGCTCGCGCTCGGCGTCGCCTCCACGGAGGTTGCCGCGGTGGGCATGGTCGCGCTGGCGGGCGGGCGCGCGGTGCTGGCGCTCGGCGCCCTCACCGGCTCGCTCGTCGTCGCGGCCCTCGCCGGCCCCCCGCTGCTCGCCCTGCTCGCCGGCGCCGGCGGCGGCGACGTCGAGGTCGGCGAGCTCGTCGGCCGCTTCGCGCTCGTGGTCATCGTGCCGCTCGCAGCGGGCCTGGCGGTGAGGGCGGCGACGCCCCGCCTGGGCGACGCGGAGGGCGAGCTGAGCGGAATCGCGACCGTGACGGTGGTCGTACTGGTCTATGCCGCGATGAGCGGTACGGGCGCCGACGGCGACCTGCTCGCCGCCGCGGCCGCCGGCGCCCTGTTCCTCGTGCTCTCCGCGATCCCGGTGGCGGCCTGGATGGCCGTCGCCCCGCGCGACCTTCGCCTCACCGGCGCCTTCGTGATCGGGCTCCGCGACTTCGCGGTCGCCGCTGCGCTCGCCTCCCAGGCGTTCGGGCCGCCGGCCGCGACCGTGGCCGGCGTGTACGGCGTGCTGATGCTGCTGGTCGGCGCCGCGGCCGCGCAGCTGCTGCGACGGCAGCCACCCGCTCCCCGGACCCCCCTAAGTTACGGATCGTGACATAACAGTTCTATTAGACTCGGCCGTATGGAGGCCGTTCCCGACGTCTCAGCTCGCGGGGCACGGGTTGGTCGTCCGCGCGACCGGCAGATCGACGCCGCCGTGCTCGAGGCAACGCTCGCCGTGCTCGACGAGTCCGGATACGGCCGCATGACGCTCGAAGAGGTCGCGCGCCACGCCGGGACATCGAAGCCCGCCATCTATCGCCGCTGGCCGAGCCGCCAGCGGCTCGTGCTCGCCGCGCTCGGCCAGCGCCTCGGCGAGGCGCGCGCGCCCGACACCGGCTGCACCCTGTGCGATCTCGACGAGTGCCTCAAGGTGTTCGTGGCGGCCTTCCGGCGCATGCCCCCCGACGTGCTCGGCCCGCTGTTCGCCGACTGCGCCGGCGACCGCGAACTGAGGGCGGCGTTCATGACAACGCTGTTCCACCCGCCCCGCGCGGCGGTCAGGGAGACGCTCGAACGGGCCCACGCGCGGGGTGACCTGCGCGACGACGTCGATCTCGATCTGATACTCGATCTAATCGGCTCGCTGGTCCACTACCGCGCTCTGTTTGGTCATGCGCCCACGACCAACATCGAGATCGAGCGCGCGGTCGAAGCACTCCTTCAGGGCATCGCCACCGACTATCCGAAGCTGCTCGAGCACAGCCGCCGCGTCAGCGGCGATCCCAAGCTGCATCGACTGCACGCCTGACGGGAGAGCCTCCTACGTCAACCTCGGCGGAGCCGCAAGCGGGTCGGCACAGCGAGCCGGCGCGGACACGGGGCCTCCACGCGTGTTCCCGGGTCGGGGCGGAGGTTCAGAGCGACGAGCGCTGTGGCCGCGATCCCCGCCGCGACGACGAGCACGGCGGCGCTGAGGCCGTCCGCCGTGGCGATGCGTAGCGCCTCGCCCGCCAGCCCGTCCGTGCCGGAGGTGGCCACCAGCACGAGCACGGCGAGCCCGACGGCGGCCCCGACCGAGGTGCTGGTGGAGGCGATTCCCGAGGCGACGCCCTGCTCGCGATCGGCCACCCCGGTCCCAGTCGCGATGAACATCGTGGTGAAGACGACCCCGTCGCTGATGCTGATCGCGACCAGCCCCGGGATCAGCCCGGTGTAGGAGCCGTCTGGCGACATCGCCAGTCCGAGCGCGAGCGCGCCGAGCGCGCCGAGGGCAAGCCCGGCGACCAGGGTGGGCCTCAGACCACAACGCGTCACCACCCGGCCCGCGAGCGACGAGCCGGCGACCACGAACGCGGTCGGGAGCAGGAAGGCGACACCGGTTTCCAGGGCGTCGTAACCGCGCACGTCCTGAAAGTAGATCGTGAGGAGGTAGAGCAGCGAGCCGAACGTCGCCCAGAACAGGAACGCGATGCCTACTGCGGTCGCGAGATTTCGGTTGGCGAGCAGCCGCGGCGGCAGGAGCGGATCGCGACCGCGCCGCTCGATTACCGCGAAAGCCGCCACGAAGAGCAGGCCCCCGGCGGCGCTGGCGAGGATGGCCGGCGACGCCCAGCCCAGCTTCGAGCCCTGTACGAGCGCGAACACGAGCAGGGTCACGCCTGCCGTGGCGGTGAGCGCACCCGGCAGGTCGAAGCTGCGGCCTGCCCGGCGCCGGTCGTCGGCGGCGATCACAGGAAAGGCGAGCAGCGCCGCGATTCCCGCCAGTGGCACGTTGACGAAGAACACCGCCTCCCAGCCCAGTGCCTGCGTGAGCACGCCGCCGAGCAGCACGCCGATCACGAGGCCGGCCGCGCCGGCGCCTCCCCAGACCGCCAGGGCGCGGTTGCGCTCGCGGCCCTCGGCGAAGGTGATGTTGACCAGCGCCAGGGTGGCGGGGAAGACAAGCGCTCCGCCGAGTCCCTGCATGGCGCGTGCGGCGAGCAGGATCTCGGGTGTGGGCGCGAGCCCACCCGCGAGCGAGCCTCCGCCGTAGAGCGCGAGGCCCGACACGAACACTCGCCGCGGTCCGAGCAGATCGGCCGCCCGGCCACCGAGCAAGAGGAACCCGGCGGACGCCACCGCGTAGGCGCTGATCACCGACTGCAGCGTCTGCGCCGAATACCCCAGCTCCCGCCCGATCTCGGGCAGCGCCACCACCACGATGTACTGATCGAGCGAGACGATCAGCATCGCGAACGCGAGCAGCGCTAGCGTCGCCGCCTGGCGATCCCCGTCACGCCCGTCGAGAGGGGAAGGTGCTTCGATGAGAGGCATGACGGGACTCCTCCGCGAACGCATCGGCTGTCGGGCTTACAATTCGATACGTAACATAACGTATCGTTGCAAAGGCGGGAAGACCTATGACACCCGCCGACTGTTGACACGCTGATGGAGCCCGTCAGCTTCGATCTCGATGGGCAGGTGGCGCTCGTGACCGGCGCCAGTCGCGGAATCGGCCATCACCTCGCGCTCGCGCTCGCGACGGCCGGCGCGCGCACCGTCGCCCGGCGGCGCTGGAGCTCGCTCGCGCGGGCCCGGCTGGCGGGAGCTAGCTGAACTTGGTGGAGGGCCGTTCCTGCCGCACGCCGTCGACGTAGATGTCGACCTTCTCGTTGTAGAAGGCGACCAGGCCTGCGATCTTCTGGCTCTCCGGCAGCGGGGTCCGATACGACCACGCGAGATCCTCGTGGAGGCTGTCGCCGGTCCGCACCGACCACCACTCGGCCTGGCCCTTGTACGGGCAGTGGCTCTCGCTGTCGGTCGGCGTCAGCATGTCCATGCGCACGTGCGTCTTGGGCAGGTAGTACCGGACGGGAGGCCCGTCTCGAACAGGAGCCGCGGGCTGGCCGACTCCGCGACCGTGACGCCGTCGACCTCCACCCTCACGTGCCGCGAGCTGGGGAGGATGTCGACGCGCGTGTACGGGTCTCGCGGGTGGGTGAACACCTCCTCGTCCTCCTCGAACCAGGCGTCCATGGCATCCCAGTCGAGGCGGATCAGGTCGCGCAGCTCTTCAATCGGCGAGTCCTCGTAGCGGAGGGCTGCGCCCGCCGCCTCTTTGCCCCCCGCCCTCACGGTGAACGTCCGCCCGTCCCCCCGACTCGGGGAGTGAGCGACGCCGCCGTCGGGTTCCAGCAGCTCGGTGCGGACGTCGGCGGCCGGGAAGTAGTAGGCCGGGTAGTAGGGAACCTCCCAGACCAGCACCGGGCGTGTCGTGTCGACCACAACCTCCGCGCCCAGGTAGGCGCGAACGCGCTTCGCCCCGGACTCGATCCGGACCCTGCCGCGGGATCTGTCGGTGTCGGCCTTCGTGGTGGTCATGCCAGCGGTCTCCTTGTGGGTAGGCACAGTTGGACTATTTAGTCCAACATTACGCGGCACCGTTACGCGACGCTGGGTCGGCTTTCGGCTGCCCGCTCAAGATCCTGCCACGACAGGCGTCGCGGGCGGGCGCCCGCACGTGGCGTCGCGGGCCGGCGGCCGTCAGAGTCGCCAGTAGCTCCGGCGCAGCAGCACGAGGACAGGCAGGATCTCGAGGCGGCCGACCCACATGAGCAGCGTCATGGCCACGGTGGACCCGTCGCCGAAGGCGGCGAAGGACCCCGTCGGCCCGGCGGGTCCAAGGCCGAATCCGGCGTTGCCGAGGGTCGATGCCGACGCGAAGACGAGGTCGAGCACGTCGAAGCGCGGTCCTCGGAATGCCGCCTCGAACGCGAGCACGGCGGTGCCCAGCACGAACACGGCGGCGTAGATGAGGATGAATGAGAGGACGGCCAAGAGCGTCTGCTGCTCGACTACGGCGCGGTTCAGCAGGACTGGCCGGACGAGCTCGGGATGCACGGTGCGGACCACCTCGCGCCCGAGCAGCCGGGCGACGAGGAGGTGGCGGACGACCTTGATCGAGCCGGCGGTGGACCCCGCACAGCCGCCGACGAAGAGGAGCAGGCCCAGGGCCATGAGGGCGAACGTCGGCCACTGACCGTAGTCGACGGTGAAGTAGCCCGTCGTCGTCACCACGGACGTGACCTGGAACATCCCAGCCCGGACCGCGGCCTCGCCGTGCTCGGGCCCGCGGTCGAGCAGGACGAGGGCGACGGCGGCGCCGGCGATGAGGAGGATCGTGAAGTAGAGCCGTAGCTCCTCGTCGCGTGCCGCCTCGCGCGCCCTGCGTTGGAACAGGGCGCGGTAGAGGAGGAGGAAGTTCACGCCCGCGACGGCCATGAAGACCACGACCGTCCACTGCGTCAGCCCGCCGAACGCGCCGATCGATTCACGCTCGGTCGAAAAGCCTCCGGTTCCGATCGTGCTCAGGGTGTGGGCAAACGCCTGAAAGGTGTCCATGGCGCGCTCGACGCCGAGCCAGCCGGGCAGCGCCAAGACGAGAAACCCGGCGGCCGTCAGCACGAGGTAGAGCCGCCAGAAGCGCGCGACGGTATCGCGGATACGACCGGAAAGCGCCTGGGCCTGTGCGCCGGCCAACTCGGACTCGAGCAGCTGCCGGCCTCCGACCCGGAGGCGTGGGAGCACCGCCAGGCCGAGCGCGACCACGCCGATGCCACCCAGCCAGATGGTCAGCTGGCGCCAGACCTGAATGGAGACCGGGAGCGCGGAGGGGTCGGTTGCCGTGCTCGCGCCCGAGGTGGTAAAGCCCGACATCCCCTCGAAGAGGGCATCGACCGGCCGGCCGAGCTGGGGGTCGTTCGCAAGGATGTAGGGCAGCGCCCCGTACGCCCCGGCGAGGAGCCAAACGAGCGAAATGACGAGGTAGCCCTCGCGGACCCCTACCTCCTCGGCGCCCCGGGTGGACCGCTCGAGTGCAAACCCAAAGCCGCTGACGAGTGCACCGGCGACCAGAAACGGCCAGATCGGCTCCGAGTGCGCGATCGCGAACAGCGCCGGCACAGCCGACGCGAGGCCAAGATACTTGACGAGCGACCCGACGAGGTTGGCCGCGGCGGAGAGGTCGACGCCGAGCCGCGCCGGCCGCCCGGCCCGGCCCACCGGCGAGAGCGTCACAGAGCGCGCTCGACCATGGGAGCGCGCGCGGCCTCGGTGAAGACGATCACACGGTCCCCCGCCTCGAGAACGTCCTCGCTGGAGGGAAAGATCACCTCTCCGTTGCGCACGATCGCTCCGATGAGCGCGCCGTGGATCGGCATGTCGCGCAGCGACAAGCCCACGAGCTCGCTCTCTCGACGGGTCGTGATGTCCAGGATCTCGAAGCGATCCCCTTCGAGCATCGAGACCTGCTTCGTGCGCGGATCGTGGGCGAAGCGCACGATCTCCTCCGCGGTCACGTTCGCGGGAGCGACGCTCACGTCGATGCCGCCGCGCTCGTACACGGCCGACGAGCCCGGGTTGTGGGCCAGCGCGATCGTGTGCCCCACGCCGTAAACGCGGGCCAGCGTTGCCGCGAACAGGTTCTTTGCGTCGTCGCGCATGGCGAAGATCGCGGTGTGCGCGCGCGCGATTCCCTCGCGCTCCATGAAACCGCGATCCAGACCGGTGGTGTTGAAGACTTGCGCCTCGGGAATCCGTTCGGCGACCAGAGCGGCGCGCGCCGGGTCGGGCTCGACGACGCGAACCGCGATCCCCTTGCCGACGAGCTCCCGAGCAATCGCGGCACCGAGCTCCTGCGCGCCGAATACGACCGCGTCGCGCACGTCGCCGCGGCTCGGTGACACGAGGTTGCACCATTCTTGCGCCGCACGAGGGGATCCGACCGCCACGACCCGGTCACCGGGAGCGACGACGGTGTTGCCGCTCGGGAGA
Organism: uncultured Thermoleophilaceae bacterium; assembly: GCA_963812915.1. Taxonomy (GTDB): domain Bacteria; phylum Actinomycetota; class Thermoleophilia; order Solirubrobacterales; family Thermoleophilaceae; genus JACVRW01. The sequence continues at coordinate 120,220 of CAWEXB010000009.1, forward strand.
ACTGCCTCCCCGTTCCGAATGATCCCCGCCACCCGCGAGTCGCCCGGCAGACGCGCCTCGCGGAGCGTCCTGCCGACCAGGTCGCCGCTTGCACGCGGGCCCACATCGAGCTCGACGATCTGGACCTTGCCGTCGGCGAACGTGTCCGTCTGGCGCGCGGAGGGCATGCCGATCGCGTGGGACACCGCCCGCGCAGTCTCCCGCTCCGAGGAGACCACGAAGTCGATGTCGAGACGGTTCTCGAGCCAGATCTCGGCGTACTCCGCACTGGACGTGCGGACGATCGTCGTCGCCGTTGGAGCGAGCTTCCGCGCGATCATGCCCGCGACGAGGTTCGCCTCGTCCTGGGAGGTGCAGGCGATCACCAGGTCCGTTTCGGCGATGCCGGCGGCAGCGAGCTCCCGCCCGCTCCCGGCGCTGGCCAGGACCCAAGCCACGTCGTACAGCTGTGCAAGGGGCTTCAGCTTCTTGACATTGAGGTCGACCACCGTCAGGTCGTGGTCGACCTGAAGCGCCTCGACGACCGTCGCGCCCACCAGCCCAGCGCCCAGAACGAAGATCTTCACGCCGGCTGAGAGTACGCCGCCCTCCCGGCGTCACGCAAGCGCCGGCGGCTCATCGCTCCCCACCAACATCCAACCTCTTGACAGGTAACCATATGGTTACGTAAGATGCCGGACATGGACGAGGTGTTCAAGGCGCTCGCCGACCCGACCCGCCGCAGCCTGCTCGACCGCCTCTACTCAGAGGACGGGCAGGCGCTGAAGGCACTCGAGGCAGGCGTGCCGATGACGCGCATCGGCGTCATGAAGCACCTGCGCGTGCTCGAAGACGCCGGCCTCGTCGCCACCAGGCGGCGCGGGCGCGAGAAGCTCCACTACCTGAACCCCGTCCCGATCCGGCTCGTCCACGACCGCTGGGTGAGCAAGTACGCGGAGCCCTGGGCCGCCACCTTGACAGGGCTCAAGACCAGATTGGAGCGCACCATGGAAAAGGTGTTCGAGATCTACATCAAGACGACCCCCGACCGCCTGTGGCAGGCGATCACCGACAGCGACCAGCGCCAGATCTACAACTTCGGCGTCGGCGTCAGCTCGGACTGGACGAACGGCTCGCGCTACGAGGCCAACCACCCCGCCGGCGTCTCTATCGCCGCCGGCGAAAACCTCGAGGTCGACCCGCCGCGGCGGCTCGTCCAGAGCTTCAACGCCCTCTGGAGCGACGACGTAAAGGCCGAGGGCACTTCAAGGGTCACCTGGGAGATCGAGCCGATCGGCGACAGCTGCCGCCTCACCGTCACCCACGACCAGCTGCGCGAGGACGCCAACGACGAGGTCTACGGCGGCTGGCCACAGATCCTCTCCGGCCTCAAGACCCTGCTCGAGACCGGACAGCCGCTCACCACGCCCGGCTCGCTCATGTACGCCGGTACGTGACCTCACGGAACTAGAGTCCTGAGTCGGAGGTTCGGCATCAGCTTCCCGAGCTGACGACTCAGGACACTAGAGCTAGCCGTACCGTGTTGATGGATTCCCCAAGCGACAATTCGACGCGCACCCGCGATGACGCAAGTCCAGCCCTCGGTGGCACAGCTCGAAGCGCTCCTCGCCGAGCAGGCGGCGCTCCGCCGCGTGGCAACGCTGGTGGCCGGCGATCCGCGCGCGGGGCGGTTGTTCGAGGCCGTCTGCGAAGAGGTCGGCCGAGTGCTTGGCGTGGAGAGCGCCAACATCCTGCGGTACGAGGACGACGGCACCCAGACGGTGGTCGGGGCCTGGGCCGCCGGCCGTGCGCCTTGGTTCCCCCCAGGCGAGAGGGTCCCGATCGACGGAGAAACGGTCTCGGGGAAGCTGCGCCGAAGCGGCCGACCCGAACGCGTGGACGAATACTCGGGCGTCCGCGGCGACCTGGTGAAGCGGCTGCGGGCGGTCGGCATCAAATCCGCCGTTGGAGCGCCGGTCACCGTCGCCGGAAGGATATGGGGCGCCATCGTGGCGTCGAGCGGACGCCCTCACGCCTTCGCTGAAGGGGCCGAGAGTCGACTCGCCGACTTCGCGGAGCTGGTCACGGCCGCGCTCGCCAACGTGGACGCGCGCGAGCAGCTGGCCGCCTCCCGGGCGCGGATCGTCGAGGCCGGCTACGAGGAGCGCCGCCGGCTCGGCCGCGATCTGCACGACGGCGCCCAACAAGAGCTCGTCGGGGCGGTGATCAGCCTGCGGCTCGCCCAGCGCAGGTGGGGGCAAGCCCCCGACGAGGCGCGTGAGCTCGTGGAGCAGGCGCTCGAGCATATGCAGTCAGGGATCCGCGACCTGCGCAAGCTCGCCGCGGGGATCCACCCGGGCGTCCTCACCGACCGTGGGCTGAGGGCGGCGCTGGAGGCGCTCGCCACCCGCTCGCCGATGCCGGTGGAGATCGGCGAGGTGCCCCCACAGCGGCTGCCGTCCCCCGTCGAGACGTCCGCATATTTCGTGGTGGCCGAGGCGCTCACCAACGCCGCCAAGCATGCGCGGTGCGGCCACGTCCTTGTGGACGTCCGAGCGGAGGACGGCGCCGCGACCGTCGAAGTCCGAGACGACGGCGTCGGCGGCGCGGACCCCTCCGCCGGCTCGGGGCTGCGCGGGCTGGCCGATCGCGTCAGCGCGCTGGGAGGCGGGCTCGAGATCGTGAGTCCCGCCGGCGCCGGCACGACTGTAAGAGCCCGGTTCGCGTTGGGCGCACAGGATTCAGACCGGGGCGCTGTGCGGCCGCGGGCGCGTCGCTGAGGCGGAGAGGCCGTACCCGTCGAGGGACCCGCGGTTGCGCCCTAAGGTTGGACCCCGTGGCGGTCCGTTCCGACATCCGAAACGTCGCGATCATCGCGCACGTCGACCACGGCAAGACGACGCTAGTCGACGCCATGCTGCGCCAGGGCGGGGTGTTCGCGGCGCACGAGGCGGTGTCCGAGCGGGTTATGGACTCGATGGACCAGGAGCGCGAGCGCGGCATCACGATCCTCGCCAAGAACGCCGCCGTGCGCTACGGCGACGTGAAGCTGAACATCGTGGACACACCCGGCCACGCCGACTTCGGTGGCGAGGTGGAGCGCGGGTTGAGCATGGTCGACGGCGTGCTGCTGCTCGTCGACGCCTCCGAGGGACCGCTTCCGCAGACGCGTTTCGTGCTCCGCAAGGCGCTCGAGCGGCGCCTGCCCGTGATCCTCGCCTTGAACAAGGTCGACCGGCCGGACGCGCGCGTGGGGGAGGTGGTGGAGGAGGTGTATGACCTGTTCCTCGACCTCGACGCTGACGACGAGCAGATCGAGTTCCCGATCGTCTACACGAACGCCAAGGTGGGCTGGGCCTCGGCCGAGCCGGGACAGGAGGGAAGCGACCTCCATCCGCTGCTCGACCTGCTGGTTGCGGAGGTTCCCCCGCCCGTGTACGAGGAGGGCCACGGCCTGCAGGCGCTCGTCACGAACCTCGACGCGTCGCCTTACTTGGGACGGCTGGCGATCTGCCGTGTGCACAACGGCGTGCTTCGCAAGGGCGTGCCGGTGGCGTGGTGCCGGCGTGACGGATCGGTGGAGCGCGCGGCAGTGACGGAGCTGTACGCGATGGACGGGTTGCGGCGGGTCGAGGTCGAGGAGGCCGGGCCGGGCGAGATCGTCGCGCTTGCGGGTATCCCGGAGATCACGATCGGCGAGACGGTCGCCGACCCGGACGATCCGATCCCGCTGCCGCCGATCTCGATCGACGAGCCCGCGCTCGGCATGACGATCGGCATCAACACCTCGCCGCTCGCGGGCAGGGCCGGCACCCGCCTCACCGCCAGGCAGGTGAAGGAGCGCCTGGAGCAGGAGCTGGTCGGCAACGTCTCGATCCGCGTGCTCGACACCGAGCGCTCCGACGCGTGGGAGGTGCAGGGCCGCGGAGAGCTGCAGCTCGCCGTGCTCGTCGAGGCGATGCGGCGCGAGGGCTTCGAGCTGACGGTGGGCAAGCCGCAGGTCGTCACCCGCGAGGACAACGGCAGCGTCTACGAGCCGGTGGAGCGCCTGTCGATCGACGTGCGCGAGGACTTTCTCGGCGTCACCACCCAGCTGCTGGCTCTGCGAAAGGGTCGCATGGAGCACATGGTCAACCACGGCACGGGCTGGGTGCGGGTCGAGTACCTCGTGCCTGCCCGCGGCCTCATCGGCTTCCGCACCGAGTTCCTAACCGAGACGCGCGGCTCGGGCATCCTGCACTCGGTCTTCGAACGCTACGACCCGTGGTACGGCGAGATCAAGTCGCGGCCCACCGGCAGCCTCGTTGCCGACCGCCGCGGCGAGAGCGGCCAGTTCGCCCTACTCAAGCTGCAGGAGCGCGGCCAGCTCTTCGTGGGCCCGGGCGAGGAGGTCTACGAGGGCATGGTCGTGGGAGAGAACGCCCGGGCGGAGGACCTCGACGTGAACGCGGTGCGCGAGAAGAAGCAGACCAACGTGCGCGCCGCCGGCTCCGACGACACCGTCCGCCTCGTGCCGCACCACCAGCTCTCGCTCGACCAGGCGCTCGAGTTCATCCGCGCGGACGAGTGCGTGGAGGTCACCCCGGGCAAGCTGCGCCTGCGCAAGGCCGTGCTTCCCGCCGGTGAGCGGCAGACGCTCGCACGCGCGGCCAAGCGCGGCTAGGGCTCGGTAAAGGGCGGCGGAGGCGGTCGCATGGCATCAAGAGCCTGAGGCGCCCTCCAGCAGAACGGGTGGCAGCACCGAGTCGGCGGCCTCGGTCACCTCTATGCCGGCCAGGCGCCCGTAGTGGTCGAACTGCAGGACGATCGATTCCAGCGCCGGCACCGTCTCCGTCTGCTCGAGCCCGCTCAGCTCGACGGAATGGCGGATCTCGACCATCGGCATGCCCGTGAGGTTGACATGGGCGTGGCCCTCCTCCTCCACGGTGACGCTGATTTCAGCCATCTCAGACAGCCGTCGTCTCCTCCGTCTTCTCTTGGGCAGTTCGAGGCCGTTGCCCAGCTTCACACGTGCGGCCATGGACAGCACCAACCCTTTCGGTCGGTTATGGGCGGTCAGGCCGCCGGGTGCGGCCCGTCCTTGGGTGTTGAGAAGGCACCGCCGTCGATGAGCTCGACTCGGTAGCCGTCAGGATCCGCAACGAACGCGATCCGCGGAAGGTCTTCGCGCTCGCCCGGACGGTAAGGCGGCTTCTCCGGCTCGACGCCGATCTCGGCCAGGTCCGCCAGCGCGGCGTCGATGTCCTCCACGGTGACGGCGAAGTGGTTGTAGCCGTCACCCAGGTCGTAGGGCTCCTCCCGGCCGATGTTGACCGTCAGCTCGAGGCGGTCTTCGTCGCCCGGGAGCCCCATGTACACGTTGTAAGCAGAGTCGAAGTTCAGACGCCCGCGCTCCTCTAAGCCGAGGGCCTGGTAGAAGCTCAGCGAGGCGTCGATGTCGCGGACGCGAACGCAGGTGTGGACGAGGGCGACCGGCATCTGCTCAGATCGGGGAGGACGGGCGCGCCATCCCCTCGGCGAGGTCCCCGAAGCCCGGGGCGATCACGGCCCCCGGCTGGGCGATCAACTCCTCGGCGACCAGCGCCTCGGTCGTCAGCATCAGCGCGGCGACCGAGGCGGCCCCTTCGAGGCTCAGCCTCGTGACGCGCACGGGGTCGATCACGCCCTGTGCGAAGAGGTCGCCGAACTCGCCGCTCAGCGCATTCAGTCCATGGCCCTCGGGCATCGCGCTCACCTGGTCGACCACGGCCTGCCCGTCGAAGCCCGCGTTCGTCGCGATCCAGTACAGCGGCTCGTGGAGGACCCGGCCAACGACCTCGGCCCCGCGCGCGTAGTCGCCCTCCAGCCGGAGGTCGTCGAGAACTCTTCCCGCGCGCAGCAGCGCGGTGCCGCCGCCGGCGACGATCCCCTCCGCGACCGCCGCGCGCGTCGCGTCGAGTGCGCCCTGCGTGCGGCGCAGGCGCTCACGCAGCACAACCTCGGCCGGGGCACCGACGCGGATCACCGCCAGGCGAATGGCGAGCCGCGCGAGCCGCTCCTGGAGGATCTCGATGTCCCGCTCCTGCGAGGCACGTGCCAGCTCGACCCTGATCTGGGCGAGGCGCGCCTCGACCGCCTCGTCAGTGCCTCCGCCTTCGACGATGGTCGTCGAGTCCGCCGTCACCACGACCCGGCGCGCCGTGCCGAGATGCTCCGGCTGCACGCTCGCGAGCGACAGCCCGGCCTCCTCGGCGATCACCTGCCCGCCCGTGAAAACGGCCACATCGCCTAGGTGCTCGACGCGCCGATGGCCGAACCCCGGGGCGCGCACGGCCACGGCCTGCAGCGTGCCGTGGTTGTTGTTATGGACGAGCATGCCGAGCGCCGCGCCGTCGACCTTCTCCGCGAGGATCACGAGCGGCCGCGGCGACTTCATCACCCTGTCCAGCGTGGGCATGAGGTCCTGCGGCTGAGATATCGGGCGGTTGGTCATGAGGATGTAGGGGTCCTCGAACACCGTCTCCATCCGCGTCTCATCGCGCACGAGGTAGGGGGATAGCCAGCCGTTCTCGACGTGCACGCCTTCGACGAAGTCGACGGAGATGCCGGGCAGCTCGGTCTCCTCGATGGTGACGACGCCCTCCTCACCCACCCGGTCGAGCGCCTCGGCGATGGCGCCGCCAATCCGCTCGTCCTCCCCTGCGGCGATCGTGGCGACGTGACGGAGGTCGTCTCGACCCTCCACGGAGCGCGCCGAGCGGCCGAGCTCGGCCACCACCCGGTCGGTTGCCTCCTCGATGCCGCGGCGCAGCAGCATCGCGTTCGCGCCCCCGTCGATGGCGAGCATGCCTTCGCGAACAATCGCCTGGGCGAGCAGCGTCGCTGTCGTCGTGCCGTCGCCGGTGAGGTCGCTCGTCTTGTTGGCCACCTCGCGGACGAGCTGGGCCCCCATGTTCTTGAACTGGTCGCTCAGCTCGATCTCGCGCGCGATAGAGACGCCGTCGTTGGTGATCATGGGGGCGCCGGCGAGGCGCTCGAGCACCACGTTGCGCCCCTTGGGCCCCAGCGTGACCTTGACGGTGTTGGCCAGCTCGTCGACGCCGGCCTGCAGGAGCTGCCGCGCGTCGTGGTTGAAGTGCAGCCGCTTGCCCATCGGGCTAGGCCGCGCCGGCCGGGATCAGGATGCCGCGTCCCTGGAGCCGTCCGTTGTCGAGGTCGGCCATCGCGTCGTTGATGGCGTCGAGCGGATACGTGCTCGTGTGAAGGGTGACCTGGCCCTGGGCGGTGAGCGTCATCAGGTCCTGCAGGTCCACGTACGTCCCGACCAGATTGCCGATGAAGGAGATCTCGCGCGAGATCACGTCGATCGTCGGGATGTCGATGTTCTCGCCGTAGCCGATCACGTAGTAGAAGCCGCCGTCGCGGATCATCCCGATGCCGTCCTCGATGGCGCCCTTCTCTCCGACGAAGTCGATGATCGCCTCGGCGCCCAGCCCGTCGGTCATCTCCTTGACGGTGTCGACGTGGGTCTTGCCCTCGACCTTGATCGTGTGGTGCGCGCCCAGCTCCCCGGCCAGCGCCAGCGCGGGCTCCGAGGGATCGACGACGATGATCTCGGCGGGTGTATACGCCCGCAGGCACTGGACGCCGATATGGCCGAGGCCCCCGGCCCCGATCACGACCGCCTTGGTGCCGGCGCCGAGGACCGGGATCGCCTTCTTGACCGCGTGGATGGCGGTGAGCCCGGCGTCCGCCAGCGCGGCGATGGCCTTTGGCTCGAGCGAGGGATCGAGCTTGACGACCGAGCGCGCGCTCGTGAACAGGAAGTCGGCGAACCCGCCGTCGCGGTTGATGCCGGGGAAGGAGCCGAAGAGGCAGTGCATGTCGTCGCCGGCGCGGCATGGCTGGCACAGCCCGCAGGAGATGAACGGATGCACGATCACCGTGTCGCCCACCTCGACGTTGGTCACCGCCGGACCGACCGCGTGCACCCAGCCGGCGTTCTCGTGCCCGGGCGTGTACGGCAGCTTGACGCCCGGACTTCTCGGCCCACTGACCCTCCTGGATGTGCAGGTCGGTGCGGCATAGCCCCGCCGCGCCGATCCGCACGACGACGTCGAGCGGCCCCTCGGCCTTGGGCTCGTCGACCTCGTCGAGCTTGAGCGGCTCGTGATATGCGTGCAGCCTCGCGGCCCTCATGCGGCCACCTCCTTGGCGTCGGCAAGGTCGTAGCGGATGCGCAGCAGGGAGCGGCAGATTCCCCCGTTGACCTCGAGGCTGGTCCGCATGAGCCTCGCCTTGCGCAGCCACAGGCGCAGGTCGGCCGCGGCAATCGGCTCGCCGTCGGGCCGGACGAATGCCGGCGTGTCGTCCGCGCCCGGGAGGCCCAGCTGCTCGCGCAGCTCGATGCAGCGGCGCGCCTCCGGGTCGTCGGGCAGGTCGGCCACGCGCCGGGCCGTGACCTCCTCCGGCGTCGCGCCGCCGGCCAGCAGCGCCTCGCACAGGCGCGGACTGCCGCGCGACCAGGGCCTTGCGGCGAAACAGCTCGCGCAGGGCGTCCAGCTCGCCCTCGGTCTCCCCCGGGAAGGCCTCGGCGAACGCGTCGCCACGCCCGACTGCGGTGTTGATCTCGTCGCCCGTGTAGTGGTCCTCGAGGAGGACCGTGACGCCGCGGACCTCCGGCAGCCGGCGCACGGCGTTGCGCGCGTCGGCGGCCATGAGGTACGCGAAGTTCGGCGCGCACTGCGGCGTCGGGAGCCGCAGCCGGACGTCGACATCGCCGTCGTCCGAAACGTCGCAGGACGTCACGAACCGCAGCGACGTGATCGGCTCGTCGAGCTCGGGGTCGTAGACCGTGCCGAGCGCCTCGAGGACGCGCGACCGGATTGTCACGCGCGGTCTTCCACCAGCTGTGCGTCGTCGCGGGCGGCCGGCTTCATCGGCCTCGTCGGGCGGCAGCTGCAGCTCCTGCGGGACCTCGACGCCGTAGAGCTTGGCCGCGTTGAGGCCCATGATCTTCTTCTTCCCGTCGGTCCCGAGCGCCGGATAGTCCGAGTACGCCTCGTCCGCCGGGTAGTTCCAGTCGACGAAGCCCTCGACCTGCCACTTGGGCTCCCAGATGGCGTAGTCGCTGGCGAAGAGCATCTTGTCCTCGCCGACCCAGAAGAGCAGCTCGCCCATGACCTTGGCGAAGAAGCGCGGACGGGCGTGCATCAGCCCACCGATCACGACCGCCAGGCCCGCGTAGACGTTCGGCTCCTGCGTCGCCATGAAGCAGAAGTCCTCGATCCGCGGCAGGCCGACGTGCTCGACGATGAAGTTGAGCTCGGGGAAGTTCGTCGCCACGTGGTCGACGTCGGAGACATCGAAGGCGTCCTTGTCCAGCGGCCAGATCGTCGGGCCCTTGTGCACGTGGATGTTCTTGATCCCGAGCTCCTGGCACTTCTCCAGGAAGCGCTGCGACTCGGGGTCCGTGAGCTTCCACCCACGCGAGCCGTTGTGCCACTCGGCCGTGTAGAGCTTGACGCCCTTCAGGCCGTAGCGCTTCGCGTCCTCCTCGAGCTGCTTGAGGCCGGCCTCGCCCTCGCGCGGGTCCCAGCGACCGTTCACGATCAGCTTGTCCGGGTACTTCTCGGCCATCCGGGCGTTGCGCTCGGCGGTGTTGAAGCCCTCGGTGTACCACTGCTTCAGGTAGGTCGGCAGGAACAGGCCGACGTCGACGTAGCCATCCTCGAAGACGTCCTTGACGAAGTCCTCCTCGGAGTACTTCTGGAACTTCTCGATCGGCCAGTGCGTGTCGGGCGGGCCGGGCCCCTGATACGCGTGGAAGCACTCGATCCAGCCCTTGGCGAACTGCTCCTGGCCCTTCACCCAGTTCGCTGGGCTCGCGTCCCAGAAGTGGACGTGGCCGTCCATCACGAAGTACTTCTCGCCGTTGTGCTCGTACATGACTAGCTCACCACCTGGAGGTCGAAGCCGAGGTACTCGGCGGCATCCTCCGGGTTGGCGAAGAACAGGACACGGTCGTCGAGCACGACCATGCGCCCGTAGTGGGTCGACATGATCTCCTCGAAGTCGTCGTTGCCGAAGTCGGCCCAGCCGAGCGCGTCGGCCAATTCCACGTAGTCGAAGTCGACCTTGCCGACCCCGTCCACGCGGATCATCGACGGCAGAACCGTCACGGTCACGTTCTCCTTGCCCCTCATCACGTCCGCGACCACGTGGCCGACCTGATTGTCCATCAGGGTCACGCCGGTCTTGTTCGACGACGTCGGGTCCGCGTTGAACTCAGTCATGCGCTCAGCTCCTTTGGGGTGTCGAGGCCGAGGTCCCCGAGCAGGCCCTCGAAGCGCTCCTGCGAGCGCCCGAAGGAGTCCTCGAAGCGGACGACCTTCTCGGGCAGCTGGGACCAGATGGGCTGCAGCTGGTGGGCCGCCGCGACGCTCGGCGCGGTCCAGCTCGACAGCCATTCCTGCATCGTGGCGCGGTTCTCCTCGCCGTGCGCCTCGTCGTTCGCGAGCATGCCGAACAGGGCGCGGGCGCCGCGCTGCTCGCGGGCCGCGTCCGACTCGCCGTTGCCCATCAGCGACGGCGTGACGTAGTCGCCGTGCAGCGCCGCCGCCTGCATGACGAAGCCGCTGCGGAACAGCTCGCCCACCAGCGGCTCGAACACCACCGCCGTGGCGAAGAACGCCTCCCCCCAGTCGCGCACGCCGGTCAGGCGCTCCACGTTCTCGCGCGTGGCCTGCCAGACCGGGTCCTGCTGCCAGGCCTCCTTGTGCGTGGCGCCCTCGAAGCCCTCGACCTGGTCGGTCAGCTCGAGGTTGTAGAGGATGAGGTCCTGCGCGAAGCGCAGCTTGTGTAGCGCGCCCACCGACAGCGCGTTGTTGATCATGTTCGTCGGCGCGTCGCGGTTGGCCGGGATGTAGACGTGCATTCCGAGCCCGTGCTCGGCGTGCGCCCAGGCGAACACGTGGCGCTCGAGGATCTTCGCCCACCCGCGGTTGAGGTTCGCGAAGGACCCGGCCGCCTTGGCGTTGGCGATGTTCTGCTGGACCCCTCGCACGACGGCCGCGTTGTTGCGGTAGATCGTCTGCTCCCACTCCTCGTTGGGATCCAGGAACTCGTGCCAGTTGGAGGACTTCAGCGCGGTCCACTCCTGGGGGAAGCCGGCCGTGCCGTCCGCAAAGGCGTAGACCCAACCCTGGGTCAGGTGCCTGTCGGGGTCGGGCTGCACGTCGACGGTGACGTCCTCGTACACCGTCGCCCGGCGCTTGCGCGGCGTGAAGTAGTTGAAGCTGCGGCTGTCCGAGGACGGGAACTCGAGCGCCCCCGCCTCCGCGTCGGTGAACTCCGGCTTGGGGACGCTGCGTTCCTTGACGCGACTGTCCGTGGCCATGTGGCTCCTCTCTCCTCCTACTGCTCGGTGGTTGTGAACTTGTCGAAGTGGATCTGTGACTCGGGGACGCCCCTCCGCTCGAGCAGGGCGATGGCGGCTTCGACCATCGGTGGGGGACCGCAGACGTAAGCCTCGACCTCGCTCACGTCCCCCTCGAGGCGGTCGACGACGTCGGTGATTAGCCCCGTCTCGCCCGACCAGCCGTTCCCGTCGGCCTCGATCTCCGACAGCGCCGGGACGAAGCGGAAGTCGGGCAGCCGCTCCGCGAGCCCCTCGAGCTGTTCGACGTGGAACAGGTCCTCGGGGCGGCGCGCCCCGTAGTAGTAGACAGCCGGACGCCCGTTCCCCGACTCCTCGAGCGAGCGCAGCAGCGACAGGATGGGCGCCATCCCGGCGCCGCCTCCGATGAACAACATGCGCCGTGTCGAGGTCGCGCGCAGCGTGAACACGCCGTACGGCCCCGTCAGCTCCAGCTCGTCCCCGACCTTGATCTCGCCGCTGTCGAGCAGCCCGGAGAAATGCCCGTCGGGGTAGACCTTGATCATGAACTCGAGCTCATGGGCGGTCGACGGCGTGTTGGCCATTGAGAACGAGCGGTGCTCGTCGGCGCCGGGGATCTTGATGTCGACGTACTGCCCGGGCTGGAAGGTGAGCCGCTCCGGATCGACGAGCGCAACGCGCAGCAGGCGGATGTCGTGCGTGAGATGCTCGATGGCCTCCACCCGCGCCCTGGCCGTCTGGAGCGCGACCCCGCTGCGCAGGATCTCCTCGTCGAAGTTGAGCAACTCGACCTCGAGGTCCGACATGCGGGTGCGCGCGGCAGAGCAGGGTGTAGCCCTCCGCCTCCTCGAAGTCGGGCAGCGCGAAGGTCGAGTAGCGCTCGAGGTCGACCTCCCCGTCGAGCAGGAACGACTTGCACGACGAGCACTGCCCCTCCTTGCAGCCGTGCATGAGCATCAGGCCCTGGCGGAAGGCGGCGTGGAGGACCGTCTCGTCCTCGTCGACCTCGATCTCGATGTCCACCGGCTCAAACCGGACGGTGAACTTCTCTCCCATGCCCGTCGTCTCCTTGGGATTTGTGGCGGCGCCGCTCGCGCGGAGCGGCGCCGCCACCCCCGAAGGACTCAACTCGTGGCGCCCTCGCGCGCCGGGCGGCCGGCCGGCCCGCCGGCCTTGTACTTGGCCATGTACGTCTCGCGCTCGTCAGGCGACATCTCGTTGAGCAGGACGTTGGGGCTCTGGAGCGTGATGCCCTTGACCTCGTCGAGCGTCCACATCTTCTTCGGGTCGAGGTCCAGGTGCGGCTGCGGGACGAGCGTCTTGCCGTCGTCGCGCACGAAGCCGCTGTCCTCCATGATGTCGGCCACGTCCCTGCCGTGGTGGAGCGTCTCCCACTCGCGCTTGCCCGCGAGTTGGCCCATGGCGGGCGTCGGGCGCCCCTCGTACTCGGGCCGGAACGCCACCTTGTCGGTCCAGTGGCAGGTCTCCGAGCAGTACGTGCGGACCTGGCCGTCGACCTCGTCGACCACCGTGTCCTCGCGGATCAGGCACGGGACCATGCACGTCCAGCAGCGGTGAGGGTACTCGTAGTCGGCGCCGGCCTCGAACGCGATCGGCTTGTTGCCGTTCTTCTTCGAGAAGTCGGCATAGCGCTCCCACCACTTGCCGTACTTGTCGTACCAGCCCGGGTACTTGTGCTCGAACCACTCGAAGTCCTCGTCGTCCAGCGTGTCGATGCGCCAGTAGTTGGCGAACCAGCCGGTGGCGAAGAACTGGCCGACCTCGTGGATGTAGCCCTTGTTCCAGATGCGGTTCCAGGCCTCCTCGACGAGATCGTGCGGGATGACCAGGCCGTACTTCTCGAGCGGAACGAGGTAGGAGCGGTAGTAGTCGTCGTAGATCCAGCGCCGCCACATCTCGGCGTAGCTCTCGCGGTCCTTGCGGCGGTCCTTGGTGCCGTACTCGATGAACGTGCCGATCGCCGCGTCGACGACCGCGTGGTTGTTCCACCACGCGTAGCGGAGGTCGCGCTCGAGCAGCTGGCGGTTGCGCTCGTCGGCGAGCGCCATCAGGATGATCGAGTAGCCGTTGGAGATGTGGCGCGACTCGTCGGACTGGACGGAGTGGAACACCGTCGGCAGCAGGTAGTCGCCGTTCGCGGCGGCCTCGGCGGGCATGGCGACGAAGAGCACGTTGGTGAACGCCGTCTCGGCCACGATCGTGAGGTAGATGTCGGCGGCCGTGATCGCGTCGCCGGTGATGAACCCCTCGCCGAACTGGCGTCCGATCGTGCCCGCGTAGCAGTTCGCGAACCCCTTCTCGGTGATATCGAACCCCGCCGGATCGATGTAGTGGTTCATGTAGAGCCGCTTGAGGTTCATCTGGATCGTCGAGTGGCGGACCTCGTCGATCATCTGGATGGCCAGCCCGTTGTGGATCTCGGGGTTGGGCACCGCGTTGATGGCCAGCGGCATCGCGCGGGCGGCGGAGATCTCCGGGAACGGGATGATCGAGAGGAACAGCTTCTGCCACTCCATCCATCGCTCCTGGACCTGCCGGAACATGTTGCCCCGGATGGCGCCGTCCATGGCCCCGAAGACGCGGTTGTCCTTCTCCTCCTCCATCGGGAAGTAGGAGCGAAGGACCTGCTTGAGCGGGTCCTTCTTGGGGGCCTTCTCGAAGGTGTAGTCGGTCGGGTACTTGTCGACCGGCTCGACGAACGTCGGTTCCCAGGAGAGCTCCTGGATCTTCTGGTGGGATTTCGTGATGCTTGCTCGACTCACGGGATGCGTCCTCCTTTGCGGCTCGGCCGTCTCAGGAGGTAGTTGTACTCCCGAGGCGCGTTACATTCGGGTTACCGGGGCGCGTTAAACTCCTCGCCAGAGCGATTCGTCCACCCCTTTGGACGAGGCTGAGGAGAGAAATGCCGGCCAACCCGTGGCTAGCAATTGATGCGGCGACGCCCCCGCGAAAGCGGGCGCGCGAGTTGAAGCGGCTGTGGGAGCGGTTCCTCGGCGACGGGAAAGTCGACGCGGTGCGCACGCCGATCGCCGACTCGTGGCGGCGCTCGCAGGGGGCGGGCGTCGACCCTTCGGGTAACCACCTGGCGCCGGTTCTCGCCGACGAGGACCAGACCTCGGCGCGCTGGGACGTTCATCCGTTGGCCGCGGCGTTGCCTCTGATCGAGGACAGCCTCGCGGCCATCGCGGACGAGTCGGCGCACCTCATCGTGATCAGCGACGCCGACGGGCTCCTGCTCTGGATCGGCGGGAACGCGAGGGTTCGCATGGCCGCCGCCGAGTCGATGAACTTCACCGAGGGGACTCTCTGGAGCGAGAACGGAGCCGGCACGAACGCGATCGGGACCGCCCTGGCCGCCGACCACGCCGTGCAGGTCTTTGCGGCCGAGCACTTCAACGAGCCTGTGCAGGCCTGGACCTGTGCGGCCGCTCCCGTGCACGACCCGGAGGACGGGCGGCTGCTGGGCATTGTCGATCTCACCGGCAAGATGACCACGGTGCACCCGCACAGCCTCGCCCTGGCCTCGACCACGGCCAACGCAGTCGAGTCCCATCTGCGCTGGGCGATGCACGAGCGGGACGACCGGCTGCGCTCGCGCTACGGGGAGCGGGTCGTCGCCGGGGCGGACCGACGCGCGCTCGTCACCCCGAGCGGGAGGGTCGTGGCCGATTATCCCGAGGGCTGGCTGCGGGCGGAGCGGCTCGAGCTGCCCGCGGGCGGAGGCGAGCTGATCCTCCCCTCCGGATCGCACGCGTTCGCGGAGCCCGTCGACCACGAGGAGGCCTTCGTCGTGCGCGCGCTCGACGGCGTGACCGCCGCCCGCAGGCGTCCGATCGCTGAGGGTGAGCCTGCTGGCGCGGGACCACGCTGACGCCGAGGTCGACGGGCGCGCGGTCCACCTCAGCCGCCGTCACTCCGAGGTCCTCGCGCTGCTCTCCGCGCGACCGGGCGGGATGACCAGCGAGGAGCTCGCCGCCGATCTCTACGGCGACGCCGGCCACCCGAGCACGGCCCGGGTCGAGGTCTACCGGCTACGCAAGATCCTCGGCCCGTGGCTCGACACCGAGCCGTACCGGCTTTCGATGGACGTCGAGTCCGACATCGCCCGGGTGCAGGGCCTGCTCGACCGCGGCGCGATCAGGGAGGCGGCCGAGCGCTACGAGGGCCCGCTCCTGCCGCGTTCCGAGGCGCCCGGCGTGGTCCGGGAGCGCGACGCGCTCGATGCCTGGCTGCGACAGGCGGTCATGACCGCCGATGACACCGATGCCATCTGGGCCTGGGTCCAGTCGCCGTCCGGCCGAGACGACCTGGCCGCGTGGAAGCGGTTGTTGACGCACCTGGACTTCCGGGACCCGCGGCGCAGCCTCGCCGCGACCGAGGTCCACCGGCTGCGCCAGGCGTACGGCGTCGGCTGATCGGTCGACTCGGAGTTGCCGAGTCGCGCGGCAAGTTGGACTATCTAGTCCAGAGTTTCTAACCTCATTGCCAGTGATCGAATCCCCTAAGACCGCGCGAGGGCGCGCCGCGCGCGGCCGCATCATCCAAGCCGCGTCCGAGCTGATCGGCGAGCGCGGCGTGGCCGAGACGAGCCTCGACGACGTGATCGATCGCGCCGGAGCCAGCAAGAGCCAGCTCTACCACTACTTCGAGGACCGAGCCGCGCTGCTGCGCGCCGTCGTCGTCCACAACACGGAGGCCGTGCTCGGGGATCTCGGCCCGGTCGATAACTGGAAGGCCATCCGTGGGTGGTTCGACTCGATGGTCGAGCTGCAGGTCGAGCGTCACGCGCGCGCCGGCTGCCCGATCGGGTCGCTCGTTCCCCAGCTGGCCGAGGCCGACGAGCGCGCGCGGCTCATGCTGGCCGCCTCCTTCGCGCGCTGGGAGGCGCATCTGCGTCAAGGTCTCGTCTCGATGCAGGCGCAAGGCAAGCTCGACCGGCGCGCCGATCCCGCCGAGCTGGCGACCGCCGCGATGGCCGCCATTCAGGGTGGCCTGCTCCTCACCCAGACTCGACGCGATCCCGGTCAGCTCGCGATCGCGGTCGACGCCGCCTACGCCCAACTTCGGTCGCACGCGGCAGGCGCGCGCCAGGTCTCGTAAGCGTCGCGTAAGACGCGAGGGCAAGACTGGACCAACTAGTCCACAGTCCTCGACTCCCAGAAGGAGGAACCCCGTGTTAAAAGCCAGGGCAGCGAAAGCGCTTGCCGCCATTCCGCGGTCGGCCCGCA
The DNA here is from genome assembly GCA_963812915.1 of uncultured Thermoleophilaceae bacterium. Lineage (GTDB taxonomy): Bacteria > Actinomycetota > Thermoleophilia > Solirubrobacterales > Thermoleophilaceae > JACVRW01. The sequence continues at coordinate 136,825 of CAWEXB010000009.1, forward strand.
GGTTGGGGGTGGCCTGCGTCGCCACACTCGGAGTGCTAGCCGGGCCGGCCGCCGCCGGCGCGATGGCCGACGTGGGCGCGGTCTTCACCCAGACGAACGACCCTGCCGGGAATGCCGTGCAGAAGTTCGACCGCGCCGGCGACGGCAGTCTCACTCCGGCGGGCACGTTCCCGACCGGCGGCGTCGGTCTCGCCGCGCTCGGCGGGGGGCAGGGAGCGGTTGAGCTCAGCGACGACGAGAAAAGCGTGTACGCGATCAACGCCGGCTCGGACAGCGTCACGGCGTTCCGCGTCCGCGGTGGCGACGATCGCCGCGAGGGCGCCGATGCGGGGCTCAAGCCCGTCGGCACGGTCGCCTCGGGCGGTTTCGCGCCGATCAGCGTCGACGAGCAGGACGGCAGGGTTTACGTTCTCAACTCCGGCGGCACGCCGAACGTGACGGCGTTCGAGGTCGGGAGGGGCGGCGCGCTGACGCCGATTCCCGGCGGCAGCCGCGAGCTGCCGGGCGCCGTCGGCGCGGCGCAGGTGTCCGTCACGCCGGACGGCAGCCGGCTGGTTGTGAGCGAGCGTCTCTCCAACCGTCTCGAGACGCTGGCGCTCGACCGCCGCGGACGTCCTGGGGAGCCTGTCATCACCGCGTCCAGCGGCGCAACGCCCTTCGGGTTCGCGTTCGGCCGCCGTGGCGAGGTGATCGTCTCCGAGGCGGGTGGCAGCACGGTGTCGTCATACAGTGTCGGTGCGGGCGGCGGGCTGTCCGCGATCACGGCGGCCCTGCCAGTCAACCGGGGCGCCGCCTGCTGGGTCGCGGTGTCGCCAAATGGAAGGTTCGCCTACACGGGCAACGCGACCGGAAGCATCAGCGGCTTCGCGGTCGACGCAGGCGGGTCGCTTGCCGCCCTGAACGAAGACGGGCTCACCGCCGCACTCACCCCAACCCCGCGTGATCTCGACTTCGCGCGCAACGGCAGGTACCTCTACGCCGTGAGCCCTGGGGACGACGCGACGACGGGCGGCCAAGTGACCGGCTACCGCGTCCGCGCCGACGGGTCGCTCGCGAGGATCACGAGCGCTCCGGCCGCCGCGGGCATCACCGGCGCCGCCGCCGGCTAAGCCTAAGTCGAGCCGCTTGGAGAAGCAGCGGGCGGGGCTCCTCGCGGGCCCCGCCCGCGGCTCGGCCTCAGCGGGGCGCCGAGCCCTCAGGTATGCGCGCGCCGCGTGCGCTCGTAATGACGGGCCTGACGGGCGCGATTACCGCAAACGCCCGAGCACCAGGTGCGTCGCGGATGCTCCTTCAGGAACATCAACACGCAGCCCGGCGCCCCGCAGGCACGAAGATGCTCCCGACCGGGACCGGCGAGCAGCTCGATGGCGTCCGCGGCGAGGGTCGCCAGCGCGACGTCGGTCGCGTCGGCGCTGTGGTAGCGCGTCTCCGCTCTCGGTTGCGCGTCGGCGCCCACGACCGCGACCGGCGAATGGGGTGCGCGGGCGGCGAAGCCGTTGAGCGCCTCCAGCGCGGCCGGCGGGCCGGGGGTCCCCTCGAGCGCGGAATGCAGCGCGTCGCGCACCGCGCCGCGGAGAGCGAGGAACTCGGGTTGTCGCGACGCGTCGGCGCCCCGAGCTGGCGCGGGAAGGCGATCCCGGATCGCCGAAAGCCACGCGCCCAGGCCATCGGCCGTCTCGAGCCCGTCGACGAGCTCTCCGCGGCCCGCGTAGAGGGTGTTGTGCAGCTCCAGGGCGAGCGGCTCGTCGCGGAGAGGACCCGGGTAGGAGTTCATTTCTCTAACGGTAGCGTAGATTAAGTTCCGTTAGTATGATATAACGGTTACCTGCCCTGTCAGACGTTAGAAGAAGAATCATTCCAGAGGAGCCCCTCCATGCTCGACACTCAGTCCGAACTGCCCACCCCGGCCATGCCACACGTCGTCCACCGGCACGTGGAGGTGAACGGTCTGCGGATCTTCTATCGGGAGGCCGAGGCCAACGAGGGGGCCCCCACGCTGCTCCTGCTGCACGGCTTCCCGTCGGGCTCGCACCAGTTCAGAAGGCTCATTGATGCGCTCGGCGGACGATTCCGGCTGATCGCGCCCGATTACCCCGGCTTCGGGCACAGCGACGCCCCGCCGTCGAGCACCACCGGGGGCTCGTTCGCGTACACCTTCGACGCGCTCGCCGACGTCGTCGAGGAGTTCTGCCGCGTCCTCCAGCTCGACCGCTTCACGCTCTACGCGTTCGACTTCGGCGCGCCCGTCGGCTTCCGCCTGGCCACACGCCATCCCGACTGGATCGCAGGTCTCGTCGTCCAGAACGCCAACGCGTACGAGGCGGGCCTGAGCCCGTTCGCACGCGCGTTCACAGCACTTCGCCCTGAGGACGAGGGCGCCGAGGCCAAGATCCGCGACATCCTCACCCTCTCCGCGACCCGCGACCAGTATCTCCACGGAGCCGGCGAGCCGGAGGCGATCGCTCCCGACGGGTGGACCCTCGATCACCACTTCCTCGAGCTTCCCGGCCGCAAGCAGATCCAGGTGGACCTCGCCTTCGACTATCACAGCAACGTCGAGCTCTATCCGCAGTGGCAGGCGTGGCTGCGAGAGCACCAGCCGCCGACGCTCGTCGTCTGGGGGCGGGGCGACCCGTTCTTCGTCGAGGCGGGAGCGGAGGCCTTCAAGGACGACGTCCCGGACGCCGAGGTGCATGTGTTCGACGCGGGGCACTTCGCGCTCGAGGACCGCGTCGGCGAGATCGCCCCGCTGATCGAGTCGTTCCTCGAGCGCACCTGGTCCCCCGCGGGTCCGGTCGCGCCCGGCGAGCCGATGAGGATCGCGGTGATCGGAGCCTCCGGTCATCTGGGCGGGGCCGTGGCTCGCGAGGCGCTTTCGCGTGGGCACGACGTCACCGCGGTAGCGCGCGACACCGGCGGGCTGCGGGACCTCGACGGCGCACGGGCGACCGACGCCGACGTGCTCGACATCGACGCGATGACACAAGTCCTCGGCGATCACGACGCCGTCGTCGCCGCGCTGAAGGCCCGAGACGAAAGCGAACCGAATGTCGTCCCCGACGCCGCGAGCGCCCTGCTGGCGGCTCTGCCCCGGGCCGGTGTGCGCCGCCTGGTCTTCGTCGGCGGCGGAGGGAGCCTCCTGGCGCCGTCGGGGCAGCGATTCGTGGACTCGCCAGACTTCCCGAGCGAGTACAAGGGGGAGGCGCTCGCCCAGGCGCGGGCGCTCGAGATCCTGCGCGCCGCGGACGGGGCCGTGGACTGGTCGTATGTCAGCCCGCCTCCGCTTCAGCTGGTCGAGGGCGAGCGGACCGGTCGATACCGAGTCCGCGCGGGCGACCTTCCGATCACCGACGATCGGGGGGAGAGCCGCATCAGCGTCCCCGACTACGCCGCGGCGATCGTCGACGCGCTCGAGAACAGCCGATTCGTCGGCGAGCGCTTCACGGCCGCCTACTAATCGGCGATCGCGGAGCGCGGGCTGATGAAGCTGCTCTCGGTGAACGTCGGGCTTCCGCGAGATGTGGCCTGGCGTGGTCGCAGCGTGAGGACGGCGATCTTCAAGTCGCCCGTGGATGGGCGGCGGCGGGTGAGGCGCCTGAACGTGGACGGCGATGGCCAGGCGGACCTCGTCGGGCACGGCGGCGAGCATCGCGCCGTGTATGTGTACGACCGGTCGGCGTACGAGCACTGGTCGGAGTTCCTCGGCCGCGACGACCTCGCCCCCGGGCACTTCGGCGAGAACTTCACCGTCGACGGGATGCCGGACGACGAGGTCTGCGTGGGGGACCGTTACCGGGTAGGCGACGCCGTGTTCGAGGTGACGCAGCCGCGCGTCACCTGTTACAAGGTCGGGCTGCGCCTTGAGGAGCCGCGCATGCCGGCGCTGCTCTACTCGCACGGTCGTCCCGGCTTCTATCTGCGAGTGCTCGAGGAGGGCGAGGTGGGCGCGGGCGACGAGATCGAGCGCGTCGCGGTCGGGCCGCAGGCGATGAGCGTGCGCGAGATCAGCGCGTTGCTCTACCTGCCGGGGCACACTCCCGCCGGCCTGCGTCGCGCTCTCGCGATACCGGCGCTCTCTGAAGGCTGGCGGGGCTCCTTCACCGCCCTGCTGGAACAGCATGAGAAGGGAGAGGCGGGAAACCAGGGGCTTGCCGGGCCGTCCAGCCCGCCGGCCTGGCCGGGGCTGCGCCGGTTTCGCGTGGCGGCGGCCCGGCGCGAGAGCAAATCGGTCCGCTCGCTCGTGCTCGAACCGCTGGGCGGCGACGCCCTGCCCGGCTTCCTGCCCGGTCAGTTCCTGGCCCTCAAACTCGAGCCGCCGGACGCGCCCGCCGCGCTGCTGCGCTCCTACTCCCTCGCCGCGCCGGCGGACGAACGCGGCTACCGCATCGGCGTCAAGCGCGAGGACGGCGGGATGGGGAGCGCCTTCCTCCACGACGGCGTGGGCGCGGGCGACGTGCTGGAGGTCGGCGCGCCGCGCGGCGACTTCACCCTCGACGTGGACGGGACGGGGCCGGTCGTGCTGCTCAGCGCCGGCGTCGGCGTGACGCCCGTGCTCGCCATGCTGGGAGCGCTCACCCGCGCGCAAAGCGAGCGCCCGCTGTGGTGGGTTCACGGTGCGCGCAACGGCGCCGAGCACGCCTTCGCCGCCGAGGCGCGCGAGCTGCTGTCACGGCTCCCGGCGGCCCGCTCGCACGTGCGCTACAGCCGCCCGCGGCCCGCGGACCGCGTGGGTGCCGACTACGACACCGCCGGCCGGATAGACCTCGACGCCCTGGTCGATCTCGACGTCCCCCGAGACGCCGACTTCTACCTGTGCGGCCCGTCGGCCTTCCTGCGCGAGCTGACCGCCGGCCTTCTCGGTTGGGGTGCGGCGCCCGAGCGGATCCACCGCGAGGTGTTCGGACCCGAGCCGCGCGAGGATGCCCCCGACCCCCACCCACCTCCGGGGCCACCGGGTCAAGGCCCCGAGGTCGCGTTCAGCCGCTCGGCGCTGACGATCGCCTGGGACGATCGCTACGGCACCCTGCTCGAGCTGGCCGAGGCCTGCGACGTACCCGCCGACTGGTCCTGCCGCACCGGCGTCTGCCACCGCTGCGAAAGCGGGCTCGTCGACGGCGCGGTCGACTACGACCCCGAGCCGCTCGACGATCCCGCCCCGGGACAGGCGCTCCTGTGCTGCTCGCGCCCGCGAGGGCCGGTCACGATCGACCTCTGAGGGCGGCGCGAGCGCCGGCCATGAGAGCTCGGCACCTCACAGCCAAGGTTTGACTTCCCAAGCTGGCACCTTCTACCGTACTGCTCCCCTCGGTCTGGACTCCAACCACTCGCGTCGGACGGCGCAAGGAGCGTGATGACACTCGACGGCAAGCCCCCCATCGTCCTGGTCCATGGATTCTGGGTTACCCCGCGTAGCTGGGAGAACTGGATCAGCCATTACGAGGCCCGCGGCCACCGCGTGCTTGCTCCCGCCTATCCCGGGTTCGAGGTGGAGGTCGAGGCCCTCAACGAGGACCCGTCGCCCATCGAGGCGGTCACCGCCCCGGCGATCATCCAGCACCTCGAGGAGGTGATCGGCGAGCTCGATTCCCCGCCGATCCTGATCGGCCACTCCGCCGGCGGAACCTTCGTGCAGATCCTGCTCGATCACGGCTTCGGGGCCGCCGGGGTTGCGATCAACTCCGCCCCCACCGAGGGCGTGCGCGCCGTTCCTCCGGCCCAGCTCAAGGCGACCTTCCCGGTGCTGAAGAACCCCGCGAACCGGCACAGGGCCGTCGGGTTCACCCATGAGCAGTGGCATTACGCCTTCACCAACACCTTCAGCGAGGACGAGTCCCGGCGTCTCTACGAGCGCTACCACATCCCGGCCTCGGGCTCGATCTTCTGGGGCAGCGTGCTCGCCAACCTCCAGCCCGGCCATCAGGACGTCTGGGTCGACTACAAGAACGACGACCGCGCGCCGCTGCTCTTCATCTCCGGCAGCGAGGACCACCTGATGCCGCCAAAGATCCAGCAGTCGAACGCCAAGCACTACAAGTCGGACACGGTCACGGAGGTCAAGGAGTACGAGGGCCGGGCACATCTCCTCCCCGCCCAGGAGGGCTGGGAAGAGGTGGCCGACTACGCCCTCGACTGGGCCATGAGCCACGCCCGCCCCGCCGCCGCGCCCTCCTAGCGGAACCTCCCGCGGGCAGGGGCGGATGAGGGACGTCCGTCTCACGCATATCGGCGGTCCGACGGTCTTGATCGAGGTCGCCGGCTGGCGCCTCCTGACCGATCCGACGTTCGACCCCCCGGGCCGCAGATACTCGTTCGGATGGGGCACGGCGTCGCGCAAGCTGACGGGACCGGCCGTCGCCGCCTCGGAGCTCGCGCCGATCGACGCAGTGCTGCTTAGCCACGACCATCACGGCGACAACCTCGACACCGCGGGCCGTGCCCTCCTCGCGTCCGCGGGCCAGGTCGTGACCACCGCGCCCGGCGCCCGGCGGCTCGGCGGCGGCGCCCGCGGGCTCGAGGCATGGGAGACGACGCGGCTCGATACCACGGGAAGGCCGACGATCGAGATCACCGCCACGCCCTGCCGCCACGGTCCGCCGCTGAGCCTTCCGCTCGCCGGCCACGTGATCGGATTCGCGCTTCGCTGGGACGGCCAGGAGCAGGGCGTGCTCTGGATCTCGGGCGACACGGTCCTGTATGACGGCGTTCGCCGAGTGGCCGATCGGGTCGTGGTCGACACCGCCGTGCTGCACCTCGGCGGGGTGCGGTTTCCGGTGACCGGACCGCTGCGCTACTCGATGACCGCGCGACAGGCGGTCGAGTTGTGCAGCCTCATCCGGCCGCGTACGGTCATCCCTGTCCACTACGAGGGCTGGCAGCACTTCCAGGAGAGCCAGGAGGCCATCGAGCGCGAATTCGCGTCGGCGCCCGACGACATCCGCCGGGCGGTCCGTTGGCTCCCCCTCGGCGTCGCCGTCGAGCTCGCGGCGTAGTGCACTGCTAGGTGAGGAGGAGCGTCTTTCCGAAGACACCGCGCCGCTCGATGGCTGCGTGCGCCTGCGCGGCCTCGGCGAGCGGGAAGGTCTGCCCGATCACGGGCTTGATGCGGCCGGCCGCGGCCTCGGCGAGAGCCTCCTCCATCAGGCGCTTCCGATCAGAGGCCGGGAGCTGCACGTCCTCGATGCCGTGCATGCTCACGCCGCGACGCTTCGCCGCCGCGGGGTCGACGGCCGCAAAGCGGCCGCTGGGCGAGCCGTGCGCCGAGAACCGGCCGCCCGGAGCGATCGCAGCGAACGCGGCCTCGCCGACCCGTCCGCCAATGTTGTCGAGGATGACGTCCGCACCGTCGTCGCCGAGCGCAGCGCGGGCCTGTTCGACCCAGTCGGGCGCCTCGGAGTCGATCACGGCGTCGGCGCCGAGCTCCCGGATCCGCGCCAGCTTGCGCTCGGCGCGGGCGACCGCGACGACCCGCGCCGCCCGCGCCCGCGCGAGCTGAACCGACACGATCCCGAGCCCGCCGCTCGCGCCCACTATCAACACTCGGTCCTCGGCGCCGATCCGCATTCCCTCGAAGAGGGCCAGCGCGGTCGACCCGTCGGCCAGCAGCGCCGCCGCCTCGTGCAGGCCCAGCCCATCGGGCACGGCGGACAGCCGGTCGGCGCGAACGACGACCCGCTCCGCGTACCCGCCCTGCCCCGTGTGCGCCACGACCCGACGGCCGAGCCAGCCCGGGTCCACGCCGTCGGCCACGGCCCCCACCCGGCCGGCCACGCCGTTGCCGGGCACGTACGGGGGCGTCATGTCGAAGTACTCGCCGCCGCCGCCCTGCCGGATCATCGTCTCGACCCATAGGACGTCGGCGACCGCCACGTCGATCACGACCTCACCCGGCCCCGCGACCGGATCCGGCGCTTCACCCGTCACCAGCACCTCGGGGGTGCCGAACCGTGTCACCAATGCCGTCCGCATGGCCCGGAAGTGTGAGCCCTCAAGCGCACTTGAAGTCAAGGGGCCTGGCTTCAGGTCGCCAGAAAGGAGTGGACGAGCGACGCGGCCATCGCTCCTTCGCCGACGGCCGACGCCACGCGCTTGATCGACCCGTGGCGCAGGTCCCCGGCCACGAAGACGCCCGGCCGGCTCGTCTCTAGGTGAAACGGGTCGCGATCGAGCGGCCACCCCGATCCACCCTGCGCCCGGAGCAGGTCGGGGCCGGCGAGGACGTAACCGCGGTCGTCGAGGCGCAACCAGTCGGCGACCGGCGCCGTCAGCGGCGCGGCCCCGATGAGGACGAACATCCCGTCCGCGGGGAGGGTCGTCTGCCCGGTCGGGCTATCGACGACAACCTCCTCGAGCCATTCCCGGCCGCGGGTCTCGCTCACCGTGGTCCCGGTCAGCACGGCGATGCGACCGTGGTGCTCGATGCGATCGACGAGGTAGCGGGACATCTTGCGTTCCAGCGAGTCGGCGCGCACGAGCATCGTGACCTCCGCCCCGAAGTCTGCGAGCGAGAGGGCGGCCTGGCCGGCGGAGTTGGCCGCACCCACGAGGACCACCCGGCGGTCGCGGTAGGCGGACGCCTCGCCGGGTGCGGCGCCGTAGTGGACGCCGCGCCCGATGAGCCTGTCGACGCCCGTAGCCTCGAGCAGTCGATAGGCGACCCCGAAGGCGAGTATGACGCTGCGCGCGCGGGCGGCGGTGCGGCTCGCCAGCTCGACTTCGATCACCCCATCCGCGCCGGCGGCCGCGGCGAGCGCGCCCGCGCCGATCAGAAACTCGGCGCCGAGACGCCGGGCCTGGCGATAGGTCCGGGCGGAGAGCTCACCCCCTCCGATCCCGTTCGGAAAGCCGGGATAGTTCTCGATCCTCGAGCTCGTCCCGGCCTGTCCGCCCGGGACGTGCATCTCGATGACGAGCGTGCGCAGGCCCTCCGAGGCGGCGTAGACGGCGGCGGTGAGCCCGGCCGGCCCGGCGCCCACGATGAGCAGGTCATACAGCTCGTGCCTCGGGTGCGTGGGCAGCCCGGCGCCTCTCGCCAGGTCTGCGTGCCAGGTTCGCGACGCTCGGGCTCGCTCCAGGGTCGAGAAGTCGAGCCCGGCCGTTCGCTCGATGTATGTCGGTGGCGCCTCGAGGCGGCTCCCGTCGGCGAAGATCGCGAGCGGAAGCGAGGCCGAGTCGAGCTCCTCGTGAGGCAGCATCGCCGCCAGCGGGTCGCGATCGAGGTCGATCCAGCGCAGGGCGACGCCGTTGCGCGCCAGGAAGTCACGCGCGGAGTCGGCGGCATCCCCAGGCCTACCGAGGAGAGTGACCGCTGGGCCGCTGGCGGGTCGGTGTGACGTGGACGAGACGGACGGCGACTGGGTATCGGCCGAGGAGGCGCTCAAGGGATTCCTTTCGTTGGCGTGTCATGGCGATGCCGGCTCGAGCACGCGGGCCTCGAGAATGCGTACACCCGTCTGGTCGACTTGCTCGACCAGCCGCTGCGCGAAGGTCCGCCCACGGAGGAGCGCGACGTCGGGCGGCATCTGAGCTCGACGAACAGCAGGACACGCCTCGCGTCGACGCTCCGAAGGACCTCTCCCTCCCAGTCGTCCGCGCCGTCGAGCGCTGGTCAGCGCGGGCACTCGGCGCGGCCGCGAAACGCTGTTGGTGATCGGGGTATGGTCGCCCACTCGTCAGGAAGATGGTTCGCGCCTGCCCGTCCCGCCGGGGGCCGGCGGCGCTCCCGAGGCGGCCATAGCGCCTCATCTGGCGCTCTCCGTGTACCGGCCGGGAAGCGTGGTCAGGATCGAAAGAGCGGCAGGCGCGAGCAGCGCCCCGCCGAGGCCCTGCCGGCGCGGGCGGCGATCAGCTGCGACGACGACGAGGCGAGCCCGCCCGCCAGCGAGGCCGCCGCGAACACCACCAGCCCGGCGACGAACACCCGCCGGCGGCCCAAGAGATCGGCCAGCCGGCCCCCGAGCAGGAGGAAACCGCCGAAGGTCAGGACGTAGCCGTTGATGATCCAGGACAGGCTCTCCTGCGAAACGTCGAGCTCGGTGCCGATCGACGGCAGCGCGATGTTCATGATCGACGCGTCGAGCACGACGACGAACTGCGCGACCGCGAGCAGCGCAAGCGCGAGCCAACGGCGCGAATCGGGAGTGGTTGTGGTGGCGGTCAGGAGTCCCTCCTCGGGTGCGGGTGCCGCCACCGTCCCACCAGGCGACCGTCCTCGCGTCGGCAAGAATGACCTAGACCGTCACCCCGACCCGTTCGCATGCTCACGGCGAGTCCGGCGGCGGGGCGAAGGCGTCTACGGTTCGGGAATGATCGTCGCGGTGTTCGGCGACCCACACGCTCACGCCGAGGCGCTTGACGCCGTCCTCGCCGCCGCGGAGACCTCCGGCGTGCAGGAGCTCTGGTCGCTCGGAGACATGGTCGGGGGCGGCCCGGACCCGGAGTGGGCCGTGCGGCGGACGCGCGAGCGGTGCGCCGTGGCGCTTCTCGGCAATCACGACTACGGCGCGACCGGGTCGGTAGATCCTTCGCGGTTCGGGGACCCCGGGTCGCCCGGGCCCAGGTCGATCGAGCTGGCGCGCGAGCGTCTGCCCGCGGAGGACGTCGAGTGGCTGCGAACGCGCAAGCCCGCGGCGCGTCGCGACGGCGTGCAGTGCTGGCATGGCAGCCCGCGCAACGCAGTCCGCGAATACGTCGGATCGTCCAACGCAGGCGCCTGCCTCGCAGCTCAGCGCGCCGAGCTGGGACTTGTCGCGCACACACACGTCCCGGCCGCGTGGCAACAAACGCCTCGCGGCGCCCGCGCGGCCAAGATCCGCCCCGGCGTGCCGCTGGACCTCTCCACGGGCAAGTGGCTCCTGAACCCCGGCGCGGTCGGCGCACCCGTGCCGTCGCGGCTCGGCTGGTGGAATGCGCTGGACATACAGGCCGCCGACGGGGCGTTCTGGCTGCTGCTCGACCTCGAGGAGCGCACGGCGACCTGGCGGCGCGCGCCCTACGACCCGACCCCCGCCCGCACGCGTGCCCGCGCGCTCGGTCTCGATGACGCCCAGGTCCCCAGCTGAGGAGCAGCGGTGTCAGCGTCGGCTCCCGCTGCTCGTCTATGGCGGCAACCCGGCGGCCTTGCGCGCACTCTCAGGTTCGGCAAAAGAGTCGACGCGGACGACCCGTCCATCGCGGACGGTCAAGAGCGATGATCGGGTCTCATCGACTTCGAGCTCGTGCGTCCGGCCGACGATGTGCACGACGACCGCTACCTGATCACCGGCGTCGTAGAAGCTCAGCGGCTCGACCCTGTAGCTCTCCCAAGCCGAGAGGAAGTCGCCCCAGTAGCGCCGTACGCCAGCGAAGCCTCGGTAGGTGTCGACGGCAAGCAACGACTCAGTTACCGGGACCCACTCGATCCCTGGGTCCAAGAAGCGACTGAGAGCGTCATCGGTGAAACGCTGCTCGAACTCTTGCGGGGAGCCCTCGCTCGCAAGCGCCGCGTAGAGACGGCGGACCAGCTCGACGTTCTCCCGTGACACCGCGTTCCGGCTAGCCGAAGGTGAAGACGTACGCCTCGACGCCCGCATCGAGGAATTCGATCTCGAACGTGCGGTCCGTGATCGACGCGGGCTCGCGCACCAGCTGATAGAGCCGTGGCTGGACCAGCGTTCCCCGACCCTCCTCGTCGACGTCCAGCCCGCGGGCTGCGCCGGGCGCTTCGCCGTCGACCAGCACGCGGAACGGGACGGCCGTGCCCGCCCGCGAGCGCAGGACGAGATGGACGTCGCGCGCATGGAAGCGGAAGGCGATTCGCCCCCCGGCTTCGTTCAGCACGCTCGCCCGCTCCTCGATCGTCCAGTTCCCGGCCAGGGCCCAGGTGTTGAGCTGCAACGACCCGGGCGCGACATAGCTGCGAGGCTCGTCGTACGCGACACCGTCGGGAGAGTCGAGGTTCTGCCCCTGGGCGTAGCCGAGGTAGGTCTCGGGAGAGCGCAGGTTCGTCCAGTCGGCTTGCGCCTCGAATCCGTCGGGCGCGACAGAGATGAGCTCGTTATCGATGCCCTCGCCCGCGCCCTCGCGCAGCAGGTGCTGGATCATCCACTCGCCTTCGTCGTACTCGCCCTCGCCAAAGTGGTGGTACCGGATCCGGCCCTCCGCGTCTGCGAGGTAGACGGCCGGCCAATACCGGTTGGCGAAGGCGCTCCACACCCCGTAGTCGCTGTCGAGCGCGATCGGGTACTCGACTCTCATGGCCTCCACGGCCTCGCGGACGTTCTCGACCTCGCGCTCGAACGGGAACTCGGGCGTATGGACGCCGATGACGACGAGCCCCAGGTCGCGGTATTTCGCGGCCCACGCGCGCACGAAGGCCAGCGTGCGGAGCCAGTTGATGCAGGTGTACGTCCAGAAATCGACGAGAACGACCCTCCCACGCAGCTCCGCCGGAGTGAGAGGCGACGAATTCAGCCAGCCGGTCGCCCCGTCGAAACCAGGGAGGTGACCCTCGATGGGCAACGCGGCCGTGCGCGGATGGCGGCGCGCGCCGAAGAGGCTCACGTCCCCCAACCTCCGGCGAACACGCGCACGATGGCGTCGTTAGCGCAGTGAGCGGAATGCAGCCCGCACCTCGGTGGAGAAGAGCTCCGGCTCCTCCCAGGCGGCGAAGTGGCCGCCCCTGTCGACCTCGTTGAAGTACGTGAGGCCGGGGTAGACCGCCTCGACCCAGCTGCGCGGAGCCGCGAAGATCTCGCCGGGGAACGTGGTGAAGGTGACCGGGAGCGAGACCGGCGGAGGAGGCTGGCCGGACGCAGCCGCTTCGGCTTGTGCTCGTCCGTCCTCCCAGTACGACCGCGCCGCCGAGATGCCGGTGCCCGTCAGCCAGTACGTCGTGATGTTGTCGAGGATGTGGTCTCGGGTGAGATTGCCCACGGGCTCGCCGTCGACGAAGGCGCTGGAGAACTTGTAGTAGCTGTCCGTGTCGTGGTCGAGCATCCAGGCGGCCAGGGCGACGGGTGAATCCAGCTGCGCGTACCCAATCGTCTGCGGCCGCGTCGCCATCTCCAGGAAGTAGCCGAAGCCGTCCTCCTTGAATGTGGCGAACGCATCGCGCGCCGCGCGTTCCGCCTCTGATTCGGCCGGCAGTTGGTCGGCGATTGCCAGCGCCGCCACGAGTATGTTCGTGTGAATGCCGACGAGCCCCTCCGGCGCCTGGCGGCCCATCAGGTCCGTGACGGCGGCGCCCACGTCGCCCCCCTGGGCGACGTAGCGCGTGTAGCCGAGGCGGCGCATCAGCTCCGCCCAGGCCTGCGCGACGCGCCCGGCGTTCCAGCCGAGCTCGGTCGGCTCGCTCGAGAAACCGTAGCCAGGCATGGACGGCAGCACCAAGTGGAATGCGTCCTCGGGGGTGCCGCCGTGAGCGGTCGGGTCGGTCAGCGGGCCGACGGTCTCGAGCAGCTCGATGACCGAGCCGGGCCAGCCATGCGTCACGACCAGCGGCAACGCATTCTCATGCCGCGACCTGACGTGGATGAAGTGGATCTCGACCCCGTCGATCTCGGTCGTGAACTGCGGCAGCGCGTTGAGCTTCGCCTCGACCTTGCGCCAGTCGTAGTCGGTCGTCCAGTAGCGCGCGAGCGCCTGCAGCGTCGCCAGCTGCACGCCCTGGTACCGATCGGGGACGAGCTCCTTGCTCGGCCACCGCGTCGCGGCGATCCGGCGGCGGAGGTCGTCTAGGGCGTCTTGCGGAATATCGACGTCATAGGGGCGGATTGCAACGGTTTCGGCCTTCGCTGAGGCTTCCATCTGCGGCTCCTGACTTGCGCTATGCGGGCCTGTGAAGGCCCTAACTCGATTCCGGGGGCGCAGACGGGGTCGAGGCACTCGGCGCCATCGCGCCGGGGCTACCCTAGCGCGCTGGCCGACGTGACCCGCTGAGACCGGAGTGCCGGGTCGCGATGACGCTCTTCTGGAGCGTCAGCGCCGCGTCCGCCGGGGCGACGACGCCGCCGCCGGCGGCACGGCCCCGAGGCGCCAGGTCGAGGCGGGCTCGGCCCGACCGCCAGCAGGGTGAGCGAGATCAGCGCCGAGGGCCTCGGCCGCTGCAGCGTATTGCCGGGCGGCGGACATCTTCGACGGGTTGATTTGGGCGTGCGGAAGTGGGAGGCTCGCCAGCCACGACCGACTGAGGGCGCCGCGCGGCGGGCCGCGGCGTAGCCGTCGCTTTGGCCCGCCTTGGGACTCGCAGTCCGCGCGGGCTGGTGACCGTCCTGGTCACCCTGAGCCGACGAACCCTGAACCCAACCCCGGGAGCATCGATGGTGTCCGACTACCAGGCCGACGCGAAGAACGAGCACGCGCGTCGTCGGCGCCTTACGCTGGCCCTCGCCGTCGCCGGTCTCCTGATCCTGTTCGCGGCGCCGGCCGGCGCGGCTGACCCGGTCCGGGCGGCGGGCGGCGAGGCGGCCGGAGCGCAGCGCGGCAACTTCGCCGGCCTCGTCGAGATTCGCGGTGGTCGCAAGATCTACCTCGAATGTCGCGGCAGCGGAGGGCCCACCGTGATCCTCGTATCGGGGCACGGCAACGCGGCCGACATCTGGGGCGAAAAAGCCCGGGTCGAATATCAGGAAGGCTTGCCGGACCGCTATCCGGGACTCGAGCTGCCCGTACGGGGGCCGGCGGTGATGCGAGGCGTCGCCCGGCTCACCCGCGTCTGCGCGTACGATCGCCCGAACAACTTCCTGCTGGACGACCGACCGAGCCGCAGCGATCCGGTCGCTCAGCCAGTGACCGCGGGCAGCTCGGTCGCCGACCTGCACGCGCTGCTGCGCGCCGCGCGAGTCCCCGGTCCCTACCTGTTGGTCGGACACTCCTTCGGCGGCCTGATCGTCCGCCTCTACGCGAGCACGTACCCGCGCCAGGTCGCCGGGCTCGTCTCGGTCGACGCCTCGACCGAGTTCGTACGCGATCAGCTCACCCCCCAGCAAAACACGCTTGTAGAGCAGCTCGGTTTCGAGCTCGACTCGGTGCCCGGGATCGATCCTCCGCTCGAGATCGCCGACTTCTATACCAGCTTCGACCAGATGATCCGCGCGAAGGCGGCCCGGCCGCTGCGCCCGACGCTGCCGATGGTCGTCCTCACCCGCGGACTTCCGTTGCCGCCGCTCCCGCCGGACCTGACCCCGCCGGGATTCCCGGATGGGGACACCCTGGAGCGCACATGGCGGACGGCCCAGGGCTGGCTCGCCGCGATTGTTCCGTACGCCCGGCACGTGATCGCCCGCAAGAGCGAGCACTACGTGCAGACCGAACAGCCGGAGCTGGTCATCGACTCGGTCCGGCGCGAGCTGCGGATGGTGCGCCCGACCACGGTGCGCTGCCGGGGCGGCGGCGATTCCTGTCGGGCGAGGGTGAGCCTGGCCGGCGGCGCGAGCGACAAGCGGGTGACGATCGAGCTGTCCGACACCGACCTGCGGCTCGTCTCCGTGCGGCCCAACCGTCCCTCGCTGCGCGGCGCCTACGGGCTATTCGACCAGCGTCTGCGCAGAGGCGGCTCGGAGTACACGTTCGGGCTCAACGCGGTGCAGTCCACCCCGGCGGGGTCGTATCTGGTCTTCACCTTCCGGGCCGGCGGCGGCCGCTGAGGCGGCGGCCGACGGGGGCGGGCGCGTGGACGGGCCGAGCGGATCCGATGAGCGGTCAGTTCGGGGAGAGCAGGGAAGACCAGGCCGCGCGGCAATTTGCGCACCCATCGTGATCAACGGAGAGGGTGGGATTCGAACCCACGAGGCAGTTGCCCGCCCACACGATTTCCAGTCGTGCACCTTAAGCCGCTCGGTCACCTCTCCAAGCGGGTCTAGCCTAGCCTCGGCGCTGGGCGCGGCGTGCTCAGAGGCCGAGCTCGCGGACCCCCCGCTCTCGCCAGCCGAGGTGGTGCGCGAGCTCGTGGCGCAGGGTTCGGTCCACCTGCGCGCGGAGCACGTCGGGGTCGTAGCCGAAGTCGCGCTCGAGGGTGTCCTGGTAGAGCACGATGCGGTCGGGGAAGTCGTCGCGAGCGACGGTGTCGCCGAAGTAGTGGCCATACGCGCGGTTCTCCGCACCGCGCTGGGAGACGACCACCGGCGTCGTGTCGAGCAGGCGTTGGAAGTCCTCCGGCAGGCCGTCGATCGCCTCGGCCACCAGCAGGTCGAACTCCGTCGTCCCGGCCCGCAGGCCGGGCTCGCGGGCGAGCTCCTCGCTACGCCGGACGAGCCGCTCGAACTCGGGCTCGCTCATCCCGTCGCGCCCGGTCAGGGCGACGGTGCCCCAGGCGGTCACCAGTAGGAGGAGCAGCGCGCTACCGACGATCACGGCCATGCCCCCCGCGCCCGATAGCGAGGGCGGGTTGAGGAAGAGCAGGAGCAGCCCGACCAGGAACGCGGCGGCGAGTGCGGCTGCTACGGGCCCTCGGAAGGTGTCCTTCACACCCCCGAGGGTACGCGGTGCCGGAGGTTACGCCGGCGTCACGGTCCCGGCTGGTCCCTCGGCTCGTCCTCGTCCGCGTCCACCCCGGGAATCGACTCCTCCTCCCCCGGCGGCGGCTGCGCACCCGGCACGTCCGGGTCGCGCTCCTTCGCCTCCCACTCGTCGCGTGCGTCCTCGATGTCCTCGCCGACCCGCTCGGATTCCTCCTCCATGCGGTCGGCCTCGCGCTCCATCCGCCTGGCGTCCTCTTCGTGCTCCATTTGCCAGGCTGATACCCGCCGCCGCCCCTCCTCAAGCCGTCGGCGAGCGAGCGATACGGTGATCCACACGATCTTCGAACGCGCAAATGCAGATTCGTTCATGCCGTCAATCAAGTCGAAGCCGACTCCGCCGGTGAAGCCCAGGCTCCGCGGCGTCGTTCACCAGTGGTCGTTCTTCGTCGCCCTCGCGGCGGGAATCGCGCTCGTGGTGCTGGCGCCGGCCGGCCGCGCGACGGCTGCTTGCGCGGTATACGCGCTGGCGCTCTGCGGCCTCCTCGGCACCAGCGCCCTCTACCACCGCATCACCTGGCGGCCCGCCGTCCGTGCCTGGATGCGCCGGCTGGACCATTCGATGATCTTCGTCCTGATCGCGGGGACCTACACGCCCTTCGCCGTGCTCGTCCTGTCGGGGCCGGTGCAGGACGTCGTGCTCGCGGGCGTGTGGGCCGGCGCCGCGGCGGGAATCGTCTTCACGCTGCTGTGGATCCGCGCGCCGAAGTGGCTCACGGCGACCGCATACGTAGCGCTTGGGTGGTTCTCGCTGATCGCTCTGCCCCAGATAATCGACCGCTCCGGCCCCGGCGCACTGGCGCTGCTGGCGGCCGGAGGCGTGGCCTACACGGCGGGGGCGGTGATCTACGCGCGCCGCCGCCCGGATCCGCGACCCGCGGTCTTCGGCTACCACGAGCTGTTCCACGTGCTCGTGGTGGTCGCGGCCCTGGCTCACTTCGTGGCCGTGGCCGCTTACGCGGCGCCGGCCGGTTAGGCGGCCTCTACCGCCGCCTTCTGCGCCTGCCGCGCGGGATCGACCCGCACGACGTCCCAGACGAGGCCCACGGCCTCCAGAGCGCGGATGACGAGCGCGGAGGGATCGATCTCCCAGCGGCGCAGGCCGTGGAACGCCGACGTCGGGAAGGCGTGATGGTTGTTGTGCCAGGACTCGCCGAACGAGGGGATGGCAAGCCAGAGCAGGTTGCGCGAGTGGTCGTCGGTGGGGAAGCGGCGGCGGCCGAAGAAGTGACAGAGCGAGTTGATGCTGTAGGTCACGTGGTGAACGACCAGCATCCGCACGCCTCCGCCCCAGAGCAACCCGGTCAGCGCCGCCAGCAGGGTGCCGCCGATCGCCCAGCCCAGGCCGAAGGCCATCGCGAGGCCCGCCAGCGTCCACGCCAGAAAGGTGCGGTCGGCGAAGCGCACGATCGGATCCTTCAGTAGGTCGGGCGCGTAGCGGCTCTTCGCCCCCCGCTCCGTATGAATGAACAGCCAGCCCATGTGCGCGTGCGCGAGGCCCGCGAGCGCCCCCCGCCAGCCGCCTCCGTGCCCCACGTGCGGGCTGTGCGGATCTCCCTCGCGGTCCGAGAAGCGGTGGTGCTTGCGATGGTCGGCGACCCACGAGATCACGGGGCCCTCGATCGCGGCCGAGCCAAGGACGGCGAGGATCGCACGCATCGGGCGGCTCGTCTTGAAGCTGCGATGGGTGAAGTAGCGATGGAAGCCGACGGTGACGCCCAGCCCCGTGGCGATGTACATGATCACGAACACGGCCACGTCGCTCCAGTGCAGAAGATCCGCCCACGCCTGCCAGCAGACCGCGCCGAGGGCCAGAAACGGGAGAACGGTAATGACGCCGGTGATGATCCGGTCGCGCGTCTCGTGGAGAACCGGCTCGATCTCCCTTTTCTCCGGGTTGGGCCGATCCATCGCAGCTGTGCCTGCGTCTTGAGTCACGACACTCCTTGCCCCCCGGGATTTGTCGCTCGCGTGACAGGAGAGGCCACCGCCGCGACCCCCGCTGCGGCGCAGCCTACTGCAAGGCGTCGACGAAAGACATCTGTCCGTTGACACTTACGTAAGGTCTTGCTTACATATAGTTTTGAAATGCAGGATGCCATCGACGCCATCGCCGAGCCACGCCGGCGCGAGATCCTTCGGCTCGTGCGCGACGACGAGCTTCCGGCCGGAGCAATCGCCGCGCACTTCGCCGACGTCTCGCGGCCGGCGATCTCGCAGCACCTGCGCGTGCTGCGCGAGGCGGCGCTCCTGAGCGAGCGCCGCGACGGTACGCGCCGGCTCTACCGGGCCCGCCCGGAGGGCCTCGGTGATCTGCGCGACTTCCTCGAGCAGTTCTGGGACGAGCGGCTCGAGACCCTGCGGGTGGAAGCAGAGCGAGAAGAGAGGAAGAAACGACGTGACCGAGGCAGTCGGAACTGAGCCAATCGTCAAGGAGCTGCGAATCGACGCGAGCCCGGAGACCGTCTTCGCGTTCTTTACGGAGCCCGACAAGCTGACCCGCTGGCTGGCATCCGAGGCCACCCTCGACCCGCGGCCCGGCGGGATCAACCACCAAACCCACCCCGGGGACGCGGACTATCCCGGCGGTCCGTATTACATGCGGGGCGAGTTCGTGGAGGTCTCGCCCCCTGCACGCGTGGTCTTCACGTGGGGCTTCGAGAACACCGACGTCGGCGTGCATCCCGGCGGGAGCACGGTCGAGGTCACGCTCGCTCCAGATGGGGACGGCACCAGGCTTCGGCTCGTTCACCGCGATCTCCCCGAGTCCGAGCGCGCCCCGCACGAGGGCGGCTGGGAGGAAATGCTGCGCCGTCTCGCGATCGCCGCGACCGGCGGCGATCCCGACGCCTAAGATCGCCCGGTGCCGACGATGCAGGCCGTGGTGGTCCGCGAACCCGGCGGGCCCGAGGTTCTGCGGCTCGAGGAGCTTTCGGTCCCTGAGGCGCGCCCGGGCTGGGTTCTGGTGCGCGTTCGGGCCTTCGGCCTCAACCGCTCCGAGCTCGTCACCCGGCGCGGCGGCTCCGGGGACGCCGTGAGATTCCCCCGCGTGCTGGGGATCGAGTGCGTCGGCGAGGTCGTGGAGGCGCCCGGCGCCGACCTGCGTCGCGGCCAGAGGGTGGTCGCCGCGATGGGCGGGATGGGCCGCGACTACGACGGCGGCTACGCGCAGTACGCGCTGCTGCCGGTCGGGCAGGTGATCCCGGTGGAGACCACGCTCGACTGGCCGCGACTGGGCGCGATCCCCGAGAGCTTTGGAACCGCGTGGGGCTCCCTGGACCAGCTCGCGCTCAAGGCCGGCGGGTCGCTTCTGGTTCGCGGAGGGACCTCCTCGGTCGGAATGGCGGCGATCACGATCGGGAAGGACCACGGTCTCGCCGTCTTCGCCACGACGCGCCAGGAAGGCAAGGGCGCCGCGCTCGAGGCGGCCGGCGTCGATCACGTGGTCGTCGACGACGGACGCGCTGCGGCGAAGGTTCGGGAGATCGCGCCCGACGGAGTCGACGGCCTCCTCGAGCTGGTCGGTCCGGGCTCCCTCATCGACTCGCTGACGGCCGTCCGAGCCGGCGGCCGGGCCTGCATTTCGGGCTTCCTCGAGGGCGACTGGAACGTGGAGCCGGGGCGCGCCGAGGCGGCGCGGCTCGGCATACCGCTGACTGGCTTCCGGAGCGGCACGATCAACGTCGACAGCTACGGCGAGATCTTCCAAGACATCGTCCGCCGCGTCGAAGAGGGCCGTTACCGCGACAACCTGGACCGTACCTTCCCGCTCGCCGAGATCGGCGAGGCGCACCGCTACATGGAGGCGAATCGCGCCGCCGGCAAGGTGGTCGGGCTACCTCCGTAGCTCCAGAACGGACGCACCCCGCACCCAGACCACCTCGGTCGCGCCGAGTCGGTGCGTCCGCCGGCGGGGGTCCGGGGTCGTGTGCCCGTGGAGCAGGTACCGGGGCCGATGGCGCATCACCCAGTCGCGTAGCGCGGAGAAGCCGACGTGCGCCGGATCGTCCGGCTCGTCGTTCACCCCGCGCGGCGGGGAATGGCAGAGCAGCACGTCCGCGGACGGCAGCCGGCGGGCGAGGTCCGCGGCTTCCTCCTGTGTGTACTGGTGGGGGCCGTCCGAGTACCGCACGCATCCCTCGAACCCCGCGAAGCTCCAACCGCCGACCCCCTCCCGGGTCAAGTGGACGTCGCGAATGCCAAATGTCGTGAGCTCGTGCTCCGCGTCGTGGTTGCCGTGCACGCCCAGGCGCGGCAGATCGATGCTCGCCAGCGAGGCGATCCACGCGGGCTCCAGGTCGCCGAGCGTGACGACGGCGTCGGGCTGGTTGCTCGCGACCAGCTCCGCGGCGTCTACCGGCGGCGCTTCGTCGGCGAGGGCTAGGACCCGCATCGGTGTCGACGGTATTCGACCCCGAGCAGCGCCGCTTGAACCCAGAGGGGGGCGCCGCCGCGCCGCCGGCGGCGCCCCCCGGGCCGCCCGCTACGCGGGCTGCACGACCCGCGTCCGGCGGCGTAGCGTGGTGGCCGCCACGCCGAGGGCGGCGGCGACCACGGAGACGACGATCGCCGCCTGGAACCCGTCCAGGACCGCCGATGGCGACCCCCCGGGCCCCGCGGCGGCGTTGTTGACCGCCGTCACGATGGCGAGGAAGAGCGCCCCGCCGAACTGGAACGAGGTGTTCACGAGGCCGCCGGCCAACCCCTGCTCCTCGGGCGCGACGCCGTTGGTGGCGGCGACGTTGAGCGGTCCATAGGCAAGGGCAAAGCCGAGCCCGGCGAGAATGAAGGTCGGCAGCATCTCGAGCGGGTAGCCCGAGTCCAAGCCGATCGGCAGGAAGAGCGCGTAGCCTGCCGCCGTCGATGCCAGTCCGGCCCCGATGAGACGGGTAGTGCCGAAGCGCTCGATCAGCGGGACCATGCGCGGCGCAAGCAACGCGACCAGGAGACCGCCTGGGAAGATCGCCAGCCCCGTCTCGAGCGCCGACCATCCGCGAATCTGCTGCATGTAGAGAGTGGCGATGAACTGGAAGCCGAACCAACCGCCGATCAGCGCCATCGCGCCCAGGTTGGCCCTCACCAGCGAGCTGGAACGCAGGATGCCCAGGCGCACCAAGGGGGCGGGTGCCCGCTGCTCGTGTACGACGAAGGCCGCGAGTATCGCTGCGGCGGCCGCAAACCCGGCGAGGGTCCGTGCCGACAGCCACCCGGCATCGGGCGCCTCTACCAGCGTGAACACCAGCAGCAGCATCCCTACCGTGACGCCGACTGCGCCGGCGAGGTCGAAGCGGGACGACGAGCGCGGGGGGCGGCCGTCGTTGGGTACCAGGCGAATCGCCGCCAGAAGGGTCAGGAGAGCGAGCGGCGCGGGGAAGACAAACACCCAGCGCCAGCCGATCTCGGTCAGGAGTCCGCTGAAGACGAGCCCCAACGAGAAGCCGGTCGCACCGGTCGCCGTGTAGATCGCGAGCGCCTTGTTGCGGGCCGGGCCCTCGGCGAAGCTGGTCGTGATGATCGACAGCCCCGCGGGCGCCGTAAACCCGGCGCTGATGCCCTTGATGAACCGGGTGGCGATCAGGAGGGCGCCGTCGTTCGCCAACGCACCGAGTCCCGAGGCGACGACGAACACGCCGAGCGAGATCAGGAACACCCGGCGCCGGCCGAGGAGGTCGGCGGCTCGTCCGCCGAGCAGGAGGAACCCGCCATAACCGAGCACGTAGGCGCTCACAACCCACTGCAGCGAGCTCGTAGACATGTCGAGGTCGTCGCGGATCGAGGGGAGGGCGACGCCGGTGCTCGACACGTCCATGGCGTCGAGGAAGAGGGCGCCGCAGAGTACGAGGAGCGCGCCCCAGGCGGCCTTGCTCAGGCGGCCGGTGCCGTCGTCGAGGGAGGAAAGAGCTGAAGACACGAATTGCTCCTTACGGGGGGTGGAAACAAGAGGGGGTGGCGGCCGCCACCCCGTTGAGCTATTGTTCGATCAGCATCGTACTTTGTTGTTCGACGTCTGTCAAACAATGATCTCAGAAAAGTCACTTCCGCCCGACCTAGCCAGGGTCGACGTCGTAACGGTGCTGCAGGCGCTGGCGGATCCCGTGCGGCTCGAGATCGTGCGTCAGCTGGCGGGATGTGAGAACAGCGCTCCCGGCGAGCTGGCGTGCGGGCAGATCGAGCTCCCGGTCGGGAAGTCCACGGCCAGCCACCACCTCAAGACCTTGTCGTCCGCGGGTATCACCACGGAGCGGGAGGAGGGCACGCGCAAGTTCATCCGCCTTCGCCGCGAGGAGCTCGATCGGCGCTTTCCCGGCCTCGTCGACTCGGTGTTGAACGCCCGGGACGAGGCCTGACGCCCGCTACGGGCCGGTCTCCGCCTCAGTCCCCCAGCCACTCCTTGAGCCTGACGCGCGCCGCGAGGGCCGAGAAGTCGCCCGTGTCGCGGATCCTCTCCGCAGCCTCCGCCATCGCGGCGACCGCGACGAAGGCCAGCGCGCCTCCCACGCTGATCCGCTGACCGCCCGCGTCGACGATCTCCCCCATCGACATGCCCGGATGCGCCAGCACGTTGAGAGGCTTCGAAGTGGCCTCCGCCACCGCTCGGATCTCGTCCCCGTTACGGAGTCCGGGGGCATACAGAACGTCGGCGCCGGCCCGCTCGTAGGCCTGCAGGCGCTCGATGGTGTCATCGAGGTCCGGGTTCCCGCGGATGTGATTCTCGGCTCGGGCCGTAAGCGCGAACCCGAAGCCCAGACGCCCGGCCGCCTCGCTCGCCGCGGCCACCCGCTCCGCCGCGTGCTCGCGCCCGTAGATCTCGCCGCTGGGATCGTAATCCTCGATCGAGCCGCCGACGGCGCCCGCCTCGGCCGCCCGGGTGATGGCCGATGCTGCGTCCTTCGGATCGGGCCCGTAGCCGTTCTCCAGATCCACAGACACCGGGAGTGTCGAGGAGCGGGCGAGCATCCGGACGTGCTCCATCACCTCGTCGGGACCGGCGCCGCCGTCCCGGCGCCCGAGCGTGAACGCGAAGCCGGAGCTGGTGGTCGCTAGCGCCCTGAACCCGAGCGCCTGCAGCACCCTGGCCGATCCGGCGTCCCACGGGTTCGGAATGATGAACGGCTCGCCCTCGTGCAGCTCGCGGAAGTCCGCCGCCTTCTCCTCCTGCGTGCGTTCCACCCGTTCCTCCTTCGTCGTCGATGCCGGCCGGGTCGGGATGAAAGCAGTCGTAGTTCTCCTGGCGAGCGATGCGGCGTCGCGCGTGGTGAAGTACGTGATCATGGCCGAGCTGTTGACCATCGGAGAAGTCGCACGGCGCAGCGGCGTGGCGGCCTCCGCCCTTCGCTTCTACGAAGAGCGGGGCCTGATCAGTTCGGAGCGGAGCTCGGCGGGCCATCGCCGTTTCGCGCGCCCGGTGATCAGGCGTGTGGCATTCATCGTGTTCGCGCAGCGCGTCGGCCTGAGCCTCGACGAGATCCACGGCGAGCTGGCCAAGCTGCCCGCGGACCGCGTGCCGAACCGGCGGGATTGGTCACGGCTCTCGCGCGCGTGGAGCGCCCGAATCGACGAGCGGATCGCCGAGCTCGAGCGCCTCAAGGCCGGCCTGACCGACTGCATCGGATGCGGCTGCCTCTCGCTCGATCGCTGTCGCCTGGCGAACCCCGGCGATCGTGCGGCCGCCGGCGGGCCCGGACCGCGCTACTGGATCGGCGACCCGCGCCCGGTGGTTCGGTAGCGGCCCTATCCTGCCGGGCATGGCCGACCCTCCTCCCCGCTGGGCGACGTTCGACTGCTACGGAACGCTCGTCGATTGGAACCGCGGCATCGGCACCGAGCTCGGCCGCCTGTTCGGCGAGTCGAGAGCGGAAGAGCTCCTGGGCTCCTATCACGCGATCGAGCCGCGCATCCAGCGCGAGCAACCGACCTCGAGCTACCGCGACGTGATGGCCTTGGCGCTCGCCGAGCTCGCCTCCGAGGCCGGCGCCGAGCTCACGGAGGAGGAGCGGGACGCGCTCGGGCGCTCGCTTCCCGACTGGCCGGTGTTCCCCGAGGTGCCGGACGCCCTTGCCGAGGCCAAGCGGCGAGGGTGGAGGCTCGTCGCCCTCTCGAATACCGATCGCGACCTGATCGAAGCCTCGTTGCGCACGATCGGCGTCTCGTTCGACGGCGCGATCGTCGCCTCGGAGGTCGGCTCGTACAAGCCGGCGCACGGCCACTGGCGAGCCTTCTACGAGTGGTCGGACGCCGACCGGGCGCGCCACGTGCACGTGGCCCAGAGCCACTTCCACGACATCGCTCCCGCAAGCGAGCTCGGCATCCGCTCGATCTGGATCAACCGTCTCGGGGAGCAGGGAGAGCCGGCGCCGACGCGAGAGCTCTCCGATCTCGCCGGGCTGGGCGCCGCGCTCGACGAGCTCGTTCCGCCGCGCTAGCCAAGCGCGCGGTAGAGACCTTGCGCCGCCGGCTCGAGCTCGGCGATCCGCCTCGCGTTGACATATTCCCATATGGGTATATGATTGTTCCCGTGGCAAGAGCAGCGACGACAGCGGACGCGTTCAACGCGGTGGCCGAGCCCCGGCGGCGGCAGATCCTGGACCTCCTCGTCGGCGGCGAGCGCCCCGTGAACGACCTGGTGCGCCGGCTTGGGCTGGCCCAGCCACAGGTGTCCAAGCACCTGCGGGTGCTCCGAGAGGTGGGAGCGGTTGACGTGCGTGACGAAGGACGACAGCGGCTGTACCGGCTGAACGGGCACGCGCTCAAGCCCATCCACGACTGGGTGAAGAACTACGAGCGCGCGTGGTCGGAGCGGTTCGACGAGTTGGATGTCGTGCTGGACGACCTCAACAAGAAGGAGTAAAGAGATGGCAGTGGCGAGCACAGGAACGGCGAAGGTGACGCTCCCGACGGATGAGCAGATCCTCATCACGCGGGAGTTCAACGCGCCCAAGGACCTGGTGTACAAGGCGTACACGGAGCCCGAGCTGGTCAAGCGCTGGTGGAGCGGCCAGCGCGGCGAGATGACGTCGTGCGAGATCGACCTGCGAGTCGGCGGGACGTGGCGCTACGTGATGGTGGCGAACAACGAATTCGAGGTCGCCTTCCACGGCGAGTACCGCGAGATCGTCCCGAACGAGCGAATCGTCACGACCGAGGTCTACGAGGGCCTGCCCGAGGACCAGCAGCCCGAAGAGGACGTGGTGAACATCGTCAGCTTCACCGAGGCGGACGGGCGCACGACCCTCACGCTGCTCGTGCAGACCCCGAGCAAGGAGGTCCGCGACGCGATCATCAACTCCGGCATGGAAGCCGGCATGCAGGAGGGGATGGACCTCCTGGAGCAGGTCGCGATCTCGCTCCGCTGAGCAGGGAAGCGGCCTCGAATCGAAGCCGCCGGCCACGCGGTGGGCGTGGCCGGCGGCTTTCTCAGCTCGGGGCCCGCCGGCTATCGCGTCACGGTGAACGACTGCTTCATGCTCGCGCTCGAGCTGTTGCCCGCGTAGACGTCGATCCGCCCCGGCTCCACGACGAACTTGCCGCGGTTGTCGTAGAAGCCGAAGTCGCTCCTGTCGAGCGTGAACCTCACCTCGTCCGTCTGGCCCGGCTCCAGCGTTACGCGTTGGAAGCCGCGCAGGCGGCGGACGGGCTGGGAGATGCTCGCGACGGGATCGTTGATGTAGAGCTGCACCACCTCGTCGCCGGCGCGGCCACCCGTGTTCGTCACGCCCACCGAGGCGCTGAGGCTCCCGTTGCGAGAGACGCTGGTGGAGCTCAGCCGCAGGTTCGAGACGTCGAACGTCGTGTAGCTCAGCCCATGCCCGAACACGAACAGCGGGTCGCAGCTCGGGATATCCCGGTGCTGCGAGTTCCACTTCACGCCCTTGTTGCACGGACGCCCCGTGGGCTCGCGGTTGTAGTGGATCGGCACCTGGCCGACCCGGTACGGGAACGACGCCGGGAGCTTGCCGCCAGGATTGACCTTGCCGAACACCACGTCGGCGACCGCCGGGCCCGCCTGCACTCCCGGGAACCACGCCTCGAGGATCGCCGGCGCGTCGCCGACGATGTTCTCGAGCGCCAGCGGCCGGCCGCTGAACAGGACGACGGCGAATGGCGTCCCGGTGGCCTTGATCGCCTGGATCAGTTCCTCCTGCCTGCCCGGGAGGTCGAGCGTGCTGCGGACATTCGCCTCGCCGCTCATCTCGCGCGTCTCGCCCAGTGCTAGTACGACCTGGTCGGCCGCCCGCGCCACGTTCACGGCCTCGGTGAAATCGGCCTCTGCGCCGCAGCCGTCGCCGTTCCACTGCGGCACCTCAAGGTTGGAGAGCTTGCAGCCCTCCGCGTAGGTCGTCGCGCCGGTGTTCTGCTCGTCGATGCCGTCGAGGACGGTCACGACGTCCCGGTCGTCGCCGCGGCCCCACCAGGGACCGAGCATGTCGTGCTGGTTGTCCGCGAGCGGTCCGATCACGGCCGTCGACTTGTTCGGATCGAGCGGCAGCACCGCACCCTCGTTCTTGAGCAGCACCATCGAGCGGCCGGCGGCCTTGCGGGCGGCCGCGACGGCGTCCGGCTTGAGCATCTCGGCCTCGGTCTGCTCGGGCTGGAACTGCGAGTACGGGTTCTCGAACAGGCCGGCGCGGAACTTGACGCGCAGGATCCTGCGCACGGCGTCGTTAAGCCGCCGCATCGAGATCCGGTCCTCCTCGAGCAGCTGCGCGCCGAAGGTGCTGATCAGCTCGCTGGTCATCTCCATGTCCACGCCGGAGTTCAGCGCTAGCGCCGCCGCCCCGGGGCCGTCCTCGGCGACCCCGTGGCCGCACTCGCCCTGGTCCGGATTGACCGGCGGGCACGCCCGCATCTCAGCCACGGCGGTCCAGTCGCCCTCGACGAAGCCGTCGAAGTCCCACTGCCCCTTGAGGATGTCGTTCATGAGGTACGAGTTGCCGCAACCCGGCTCCCCGTTGAGGGCGTTGAACGAGCACATCGCGGTGTCCGCGCCGGCGTCGAGCGCGGCCTTGAACGGCGGGAGGTAGAGATTCCACAGCCGCTGGATCGACATGTCGGTCGTGTTGTAGTCGCGGCCAGCCTCAGGCTCGCCGTAGGCGGCGAAGTGCTTGGGGCTCGCCACCAGCTTGTCGCGTGCGCTGTAGTCACTCCCCTGCGTCGCCTTCACCCGCGCCGCGCCCATGACCGAGTTCAGGTACGGGTCCTCGCCGGCGGCCTCTGAGATCCGGCCCCAGCGCGGCTCGTGCGAGACGTCCACCATCGGGGCGTACGTCTGCTTGAGCCCGACGGCCGCCGACTCGCGCGCACCGTAGTTTGCGTCGTCGAAGGCCATCTGTGGATCGAAGCTCGCGCCAGTGCCGAGCGGGATCGGGAAGATCGTCCGGTAGCCGTGGATCGTGTCGAACGCGAACAGCAGCGGGATCCCGAGCCGCGTCTCCTCGACTGCGATCCGCTGCAGCTCCCTGATCCTCGCGGGATCCGTGAGGCTCAGGACGGCCCCGAGCCCGCTCCGCACCTTCTCTTCCCCCTCCTCCGCCTGATCCCCGGTGAACCTGAAGTCCGGAAGAAGCTGGATCTGCTGGAGCTTCTCCTCCAGCGTCATGCGTGACAGCAAACGGTTCACGCTCGACTCGATGCTCCTTTCGGCCGGCTGCCGCGTGGGCTCGAGCGCTTGCTCGTCATCCGACCGTTGCGTCTGCGCCACTACGCCACCCGCCGCCGCCACCCCGAGCGCGACGAGAGCCGCCGCGATCGACGCCCTGAGCCTGAGCCTCCGCATGCTTCCCCCCTCTGGTCCGGACCTGTAGTCGGAAAGGCGCCTTACCCGGCCATGTGGCGATTGAAACTTGTCGTTTCGGGTAAGCCCGTGCCGTGCGCTGGGTCCCGGCAGCCGTGCTAGTGGTCGTCGCGCTGTCCGTCGCGCCGCCCGCCCAGGCGGACCGGGCGACCCTCGAGCGCTACGCGGAGGCGACCTGGGCGTCCTTCGTCGCGATGACCGACGAGGACAGCGGCCTCCCCACCGACCTCCTGCGCGCGGACGGCACGCGAGCGGTGCAGACCTCCACGACCAACATCGGCGCCTACATGTGGAGCGCCGTCGCCGCCGAGCGGCTCGGGATCATCGGCCACGGCGAGCTGGTCGCCCGGCTCGACCGGACCCTCTCAACGCTGGAGCGGATGGAGCGCTTCGAGGGCCAGTACTACAACTGGTATGACCACCGGACCGGCGACAAGCTCACCACCTGGCCGCCGAGCGGCCAGCCGCTTACGCCGATCCTGTCCTCGGTTGACAACGGCTGGCTCGCGACGGGATTGAAGATCGTCGAGAGCACCGTGCCCGAGGTCTCGGCGCGCGCCGGCGCGCTGTATGACTCGATCGACTTCGGCTTCTACTACGTCGCGGGGCGCAACCAGATCCTCTTCCACTACGTGCCGTCCACCGGCACGGGGCCGTGCTGCTACGACACGCTCGTCTCCGAGAGCCGCATCGCCGACTACATCGGGACAGCGAAGGGCGAGCTGCCGCGAAAGACCTACTACGGGCGCTGGCGCAGCTTCCCGGACTCCTGCGACTGGTCCTGGGTGGAGACGCGGCCGTCGGGCTTTCGCCGGAGCTACGACGGCGTCCCGGTCTTCGAAGGCACCTACCCGTACGGCGCCACGCGGGTGACCCCGAGCTGGGGCGGCTCCATGTTCGAGGCGCTGATGCCGGCGCTGTTCGTGCCCGAGGAGAGCTGGGGGCCGGGGTCTTGGCGGCAGAACCACCCGCTCACCGTCGACGCCCAGATCGACCATGGGCTCGCGGTCGCGGGCTACGGCTACTGGGGCTTCTCGCCGGCGAACGTGCCGGAGGGCGGCTACGACGCCTGGGGCGTGGACGCCCTCGGGATGGACCCGAACGGCTACCCCTCGAACAAGGACCGTACGCTCGTGAACCGTGGCTTCCCGGGCTGCCCGGGCCGTGAGCCGGTGCCCGACCCGGAGCCGAGCGCGTACACGAACGGCGTCGTGACGCCCCACGCCGCCTTCCTGGCGCTGCGCTACCGCCCGCGCGAGACCATGGCGAATCTGGCGGCCCTCGAGGAGAAGATCCCCGGGATGTTCGGGCGGTGGGGCTTCGCCGACTCCGTGAATGTGGACACGGGGCACGTGTCCGGCAACTACCTGTCGCTCGACCAGGGCATGATCATGGCGGCGCTCGGCAACGAGCTTGGCGACGACGTGCTGCGCGAGGCGTTCTCGACACCCGACACGCGCCGCGCCGTGCGGCCGGTCATCGGCGTCGAGGAGTTCAACGTCTTCCCGCGAGGCTGCACGATCACGGGCACGCGTGGCGACGACCGGCTCACGGGCACCGGGGGAGACGACGTCATCTGCGGCCTGCGCGGCGAAGACCGGATCGACGGCCGCGGCGGCGCCGACGCGCTCTTCGGCGACGTCGGCGAGGACAGACTCGCGGGCGGCGCGGGCGACGACACCGCCTACGGCGGAGAGGGCGAGGACCGGCTCGACGGCGGGGACGGCGAGGACGTGCTGTCGGCCGGCCCGGGCGACGATGTCGTCGCCGGGGGCGCGGGCGCCGACCACGCCGAGGGCGGCGAGGGGCGCGACACCTGCGTCTCCGACGCAGCGGACGACCCGCCGGGCGGCTGCTGATGGGTGCGGCGGCGCTCGCCTTAGCGCCGCGCACCTCCGCGAGGTCGCCGATCTCTGGCAGGGGTCGGGCTCGGTCTTCCTCAGCCGGCGGCTGACACCTCGTACGAGTGAGGTGGGTCGCCACTGGCGTGCCGGCGGCCTTCCTGAGCGCAGGTTCGCGGGATGCCGGGACCAGGGAGGCCGGCGCTTGGTGTCAGGGTTCACGACCGATGGACGCACCCGACACGAGCAGGCGCGTTCCGTGGTGGGCTCGGCTTCGCGGCCACCGCTGGACGCCGATCGAGCGTGCTGGAGTGATCGCCGCCCTGGCGATCGTGATGGGCTCGCTGTTCGTGACGACCTACACGCTCGCGCTCGGCGAGCCGTTGGCCCGCCGCATCGATGCCGCGCTCGTAGGCGATCCGAGGGGAGACGCGGGCACGGTGAAGGCGGTCCAGGGGGTCGCCGAGAACAGCCTCGACTTCACCCCCTACGAATCGCTGGCCGCCGCGCGCGACGCGATCGATCGCCAGCGAGTCTACGCCGCCCTCGACCTCACCTCGGCGAGGCCGACTCTCTATGTGGCGAGCGCCGCCGGCGCCTCCGTGGCGCGCGTGCTGGAGAAGATCTCCGCGGTCGACCCGAGTGTGCGGGTAGTCGACACGCACCCGCTCGCGTCGACGGATCCGAGCGGCATCGACATCTTCTACCTGATGCTCGTCGGGACGATCGTCGGCTTCATCACCATGTTCCAGACCCGGGCGCTCGCCGGCGGCATGCCGCTGCGCCATTGGGCGGGATTCGTCGTCGCCTTCGCGCTCGCGGCCTCGCTTGCCCTGACGCTTGTCGAGGGGCCGATCCTGGACCGCCTCGACATCCCGGTGTTGGAGGGCTGGGGCATCCTTGCGATGTACATGCTGGCGGTGGCGTCGTTTACCTCTTTGATGGCCGTGCTGATCGGCCCGTGGGCGATCGTCCCGACCTGGCTGTTCTTCGTGGTACTGGGCAACAGCTCGTCGGGTGGCGCGGTGTCGCCGCCGCTGCTGCCGGCGCCGTTCGCGTTCGTCTCGCATTGGCTTCCGTCGGGGGCAACCGTCACCTCGCTTCGCGACGCGATCTACTTCCCGGGCTACGAGCACGCGCGGCCGATCCTCGTCTTGGCGGCCTGGGCGGCGGCGCTCTTCGGCGCGATGCTGGTCGTCTCGTATCGCCGCGGGACCAGCCCAGGCGGCTCGGGAGGGCGGCGGACCTAGTCGAGATGGCGGCCGCGGGTTGACCCCAGCCGCCCTGGGCGAGCCGGCTGGAATCGCAGGGCCCGCGGCTCCGGCCGAGGCTTCTTCTATTTCATGCTGCGCGGGCGGCGCCGGGTCCGGGTCGATCGTGGTGTGGGCTGGGGCGGCTGCGCTTCGTCTCGGCGATGCCGCGCGCGTGAGCGTTCGCCTCGTCGGCGTGGGCGCGGGCTGCCAGTCGGCCCTTGACCTCCGAGACGATGATCTTGGCGGCGGCTGGGCAGCCCCGCACGAATCCGAGGAAGGGCCCGAAGTCACGCGCGGCGATGAACCCGGTGAAGAAGAGGCCCGGGACGCTCGACTGGAAGCTCGCGTCGAGGACGGGACAGCCGTCGACCGTGTGGAGGTCGGCGGCCAGATGGGTGCGGGCGAGGTAGGGGACCGCGGGGACTCGCACTCGATACCCGGTGGCCAGGAGCACGTGATCGACGCTGAGTCGCTGCTCGCTCGACAGCGCGGCGACGATCTCTCCCGTTGGTTCTTGGCGGTATTCGACGACGTGCGTCAGGGGCCAGTCGGTGATGTTGCTGCGGTCGATGCGCCCCGCCAGCCACGGCTCGAGCTTGAGCCGACCCTCGGACCAAAAGCGCTTGGAGATCGCGTCACGCTGCTCGGCCGGCAGATGGCGGAACCAGCCGCGGGTGGTGAGCGTGTCCTCGATCAGCCCGTCCACGAACGACCAGTCGGATTGGGCGAACGCCGGCGTCTCGTGGTCGTGGACGATGTGAATCTCGACCGGGACGCGCTCGCTGATCAGCGCCGCCCACTCGTATGCGCTCTGGCGACCGCCGACGATCAGCAGCCGGCGTCCGCTCAGCGCCTCGAACCTGGTCAGCGTGCACGTGTGCGAGTAGCGCGCCGGGTCGAGCGAGCGCACCACCTGCTCCGGAACGTTCGCGAACTGCGCCACGCCCGGGGCGGCGACCACGTTGTCGGCCACGACGACCCCGCCATCCGTCAGCCTCGCCTCGAGTTGGTCCCCGCGCGCGTGGAGCTCCTCGACGAGGGTCGGCCTGACGTCCAGCCCATACGCCTCGAGGAACCACTCGCCGTAGTCGATGAACCGCTCCACCGGGATGGGCTCCAGGTCACGCTCGGACAGACCGCGTTCCCGGAGATAGGCCCGGAAGGTGCGAACCTCGAACGGGTCGAGCTGCCAGTCGACCCCCGATCGCAGCAGCATGCCCTCCGGCATGTTGTGCTTCCAGAACCCCATCGGCTCGCCGAGCACGATCGGGTCGATCCCCATCCCCTTCGCGCAGGCAGCGGTCGAGAGGCCATACGGCCCGGCCCCGATTATCAGCAGCGGCGTCGACTCCACCCGAGCCCAATCCTCGCGCCTATCAGCGCGTGCCCGCAAGCCCCGACGAGCACCGCTCGGCCGTACCGTCTCGCAACATCAACGAGCACCTCGGAGGGCATCGCGGTCACGCTCACCCGCTGGCAGCCGATCGCGCCGACAAGCCCTCTCGCCGCCCCGGTTCATCGCCGCCCGCAGCCGGACCAGGTGCATTCGCCGGCGCAGCCGCTCGCGCAGCGCTCGCTCGTCGAGTGACGGCACCCACAAGGAGGGCACGAGGTCGCGGCGGCGCAGTTCGGCGAGCACGCGCGCGTCAACCTTGTCGGTCCCGCGGGGCAGCGGCGCGACATCGCGGACCTTGCGCGCGTGAGCGACCTGCCATCCCAGCCCGCAAAAACGGAGGGGGAGGGATTCGAACCCTCGGTGGACCGTAAGGCCCACAACGGTTTTCGAGACCGCCCCGTTCAACCGCTCCGGCACCCCTCCGGGGCGTCAGATTCTAGGCGGCGACGCCGCGGCCGACAGGGGGGCCCGTCAACGCCGCGGGCCGAAAAAGGAGTGCAGTAGCTCGGCGGACTCCTCGGCCAGGAGGCCGCGGGCCACGGCCGGGCGGTGGTTCAGGCGCGGCTCGTCGAGCACGTCGAGCACGCTTCCGGCGGCGCCCGCCTTCGGGTCGGGTGCGCCGAATACGACTCGCGGCACGCGCGCCAGGACGATGGCGCCGGCGCACATCGGGCACGGCTCGAGCGTCACGTACAGGACCGTGTCCAGCAGCCGCCAGGTGCCGAGCTTGGCCGAGGCCTCGCGGAGGGCGAGCAGCTCGGCGTGCGCGGTTGGGTCGCCGCGCAGCTCGCGCTCGTTGCGGGCGGCCGCGAGCACCTCGCCGCCGTGGACCAGCACGGCTCCGATGGGCACGTCGTCGTGGTCGGGCGCGCGCTCGGCTTCGCGTAGGGCGAGCCGCATGAAGTACTCGTCGCGCGGGAAGAAGGCGGCCGGCGTCATTCGCCGGCTACCAGCCTGCGGCCCACGTAGGGCTCGGCCGCGCGGAGCGCGCGCAGAAGTCCCACGCGCCCGGCGAGCTGCACGCCGGTGGCCGCGAGCGACAGCGGCGACGGGGGTCCTCCGCCAAGCAGCCCGCTGTCGATCAGCTCGCGATACCAGTCGATCGTGTCGCGCAGGGTGCGGTCGAGCGGTCGACTGCGATAGCCGAGCTCGCGGCGGGCCTTGCGGGATGAGTAACGCCAGTTCTGCGCCATCAGAGCGATCCCCTCGGCTCGCGCGAGTCCCGGAAGCCCGAGGGCCTCCCTGCGGCGGGCCAGCGTCGAAGTCTCGGGAGGGAGCACGATGAGCGGGTGGTGAACTCCCGATAGCTTCGCCACCCGCTCGAGCACATCGACCCAGCGGACGTCGTGCCCGCCCAGCACGTAGCGCTCGCCGGGCCTGCCCAGCTGCGAGGCGAGGATGTGCCCGCGCGCCACGTCGCGTACGTCGACCGCGTTGGTCTCGCCGTCGACGATCGCCGGCAGCCTGCCGCGGAGGTAGTTGCCGATCATGCGGGAGGACGTCTCACCGGGCAGGGAGCGGTCGACCGGCGCCCCGAACACATAGGAGGGACTCACGATCACCACCTCGACGCCCCCTCGGGCACCGGCGGCGAGCGCCTGAGCCTCGCCCTCGTGCTTGGCGTCCGGGTAGGTGAGCCCCCGGCCGCCGCCACGGTAGAGATCCTCCTCGGTGCCCTGGCGGCCGCCGGGCGGAGGGCCGATGGCGGCCACGCTCGAGGTGACCACGACCCGCCGGACGCCCTCCGCGACCGCGGCCTCGACCACGATCCGGGGCGCGAGCGCGTTCACGCGCCAGACGCGTTCCACGGGGCGGGCGCCCACGAATCCGGCGCAGTGCAACACGACCTCGCAGCCGCGGAACGCTCGTCGCAGGGCGGCGCGGTCGAGCACGTCGGCCTTCACCCGTTCCACCTCGGTGTCCCCGAGGCGCTCCAGGCGCGCCTCGTTCCGGTATGTCGCTCGAACGGGCCGGCCGAGCTCGGAAGCAACTCGGGCGACATGCGCGCCGATGAAACCGGTGGCCCCGGTGACGCAAACGCTCACAACTTTGCTGCGTTGGTGTTGTTGGCGTCCTCGTACACTCCGCCGCGCACCGTAACCAAT
Source organism: uncultured Thermoleophilaceae bacterium (assembly GCA_963812915.1). GTDB lineage: Bacteria > Actinomycetota > Thermoleophilia > Solirubrobacterales > Thermoleophilaceae > JACVRW01. The sequence goes on from CAWEXB010000009.1 coordinate 171,701, forward strand.
GCCAGTTCGCCTGCTTCTCCCCGCTTTCCTCGCTCTCTCGGCTCTCGCCGTGCCCGCCGGCGTGGCTGCGGACGAAAGGGCCTACGAGCGGGGGGAGGTCATCGTCAAGTACGAGAACGACGCGGACGCCAAAGCGACCTCGGCCGCGGCGCCCCTCAGCGGCACGGACACCGAGCGCGCACTACCGGGCGGCGGGGAGCAGCTCGCCATCGAGGACGGCGACTCGGTGCGCGAGACGATCACCGAGCTGAACCGGAACCCGAATGTGGCGTACGCGGTCCCGAACTGGAAGGCTCGCGCCGCGGCGTTCATCCCCAACGACCCGGCCTTCCGGCGTCAGTGGAATCTGTTCGATCTCTTCGGCATCAACATGCCCGAGGCCTGGGAGCTCGCGGCGGCTCGCGGCGCCCCCGGCGGCGCGGGCGCCGTAGTCGCCGTCCTCGACAGCGGAGTCGCGTACGAGCGGTACGGCCGCTACCGCAGGGCGCCCGACCTGCGCGCGAGCACGTTCGTGAAGGGCCGAGACCTCATCGATCGGGACGGCCATCCGAACGACGAGTTCGGACACGGCACACACGTGGCGGGCACGATCGCGCAGGCCACGAACAACGGGGTCGCCACCGCGGGGATCGCATACGGCGCGAAGATCATGCCGCTACGCGTGCTCGACTCCTTCGGCGAAGGTGACTCGGCGGCGATCGCCCGCGCCATCCGCTACGCGGCGCGCAGGGGCGTCGACGTGATCAACCTCAGCCTGGAGTTTCCCGCGCGCGTGCGGGCCACCGAGATCCCCCACGTGCTGTCGGCGCTGCGGTTTGCGCGTCGCCATGGCTCGGTGGTGGTGGCCGCGGCGGGCAACAGGGCCGGCACCGCGGTCGCTTACCCGGCGCGCGCGGAGCAGGTGATGGCCGTGGGCGCCACTACGATCACCGGCTGCGAGGCCGACTACTCGAACGCGGGGAAGGACCTGGACGTCGTGGCGCCGGGCGGCGGCATCGACGCTCCGAACCCGCGTAGCCAGTGGGACCTCGACCACTGCCGGCCGGAGAATCCCAGCAGGCCAATCATTCAGCAGACCTTCACGAACGATGGCTGGGTCGGCTCCTTCGGGCTTCGGGGACCGCTCTACGAAGGCACGTCGATGGCCGCGCCGCACGTCGCGGCGATCGCGGCGCTCGTGATCGGCAGCGGGCGCCTTGGCCCGAACCCCAGCCCGCGACTGGTGGAGAACCACATCAAGGCAACGTCTCGGGACGCCGGCGATGTCGGCTTCGATCCCTTCTACGGCCACGGGATCGTGGACGCGGCCGCCGCGCTGCAGGCTAGGTCGTCCGGATGATCATCACGCTGCATGGAGCGTGATGGGAGACCTTGTTCGGGACGCTTCCGAGCAGGAATCGCTTCGCGCCGGTCATCCCCTTGTTGCCGACCACGATCAGGTCCACGTTCTGCTCCTCCGCGACGTCGAGAAGGGCATCGGCCGGATCGCCCTCGCGCGCGTGCGTCTCGACCTCGACGCCCACATCCTGCAGCCCCTGGGCGGCGGACGCGAGCGTGTCGTTCACGTCTTCGCGGGGGTTGACCATCCACTGGAGATCGCCCGGCACCTGCTGGCGTTCCTCACGCAGGCGGCCCTCGGGGATGGGCTCGTAGGCGCTCACGAGGTGGACCTTCGCGCCGACCGCCTGCGCGAACTCCGTGGCCTGCCGCACCGCCTCGCTGGCGGTGTCGGAGCCATCCGTACCGACGACCATCGAACCGAACAAGGCCTCTCCTTCCGCGCGCGGTCCAAAAAAGAGCGCGACCATCATATGCCGCCCGCGGCGAAATCGGGCGTTCCGTCTTTGGACAAATTGGTGGCTAGCTGCCCGCAGAGCCAGTAGGGTTTCCGGATGAAGCTCACACCAACACGGTGCCTCGCCGTGGACGATCACCCGACCGTGCGCCAAGGACTCGGCCTGATGTTCGGACAGGCGCCCGATCTGGAGCTTGTTGGGAGCGTCGAGAACGGCGAAGGTGTGATCGATGCGGTGCGGAGGCTGCGACCCGAGGTCGTCATCATGGACGTGCGCCTGCCCGGCATCGACGGCATCTCGGCCGTCAAGCGCATCGCCGAGGCGGCGCCCGAGACGCAGACCGTGGTCTTCTCGGCCTACGGTGACAAGCGCCTGCTCTCGGACGCGATCGCGGCGGGCGCGCGCGGCTACGTCATGAAGGGCTCGCCGCCCGAGGACCTGCTGCGCGCCATCCGGACCGTCACGACCGGCAAGCCGTTCGTCGACCCGTCGCTCTCGCCGGCGTTGCTCATGTCGGCGGTCGGTCCCGACGCTCCGCTCTCCGAGCGCGAGCGCGAGATCCTCCAGCTGCTCGCGGAGGGCCTCCATACCGAGGAGGTCGCGCGTCGGATCGGGCTCAGCACCGAGACGGTCAAGTCGGACACGAAGCGCGCAATCCTGAAGCTCGAGGCCGACACGCGCGTGCACGCCGTCGCCATCGCTCTGCGCCAGGCCATCATCGAGTAGCGAGCGTCGGAGCCGGGGCCTCCGCCACTATCGTGGGCGGCTCCATGGAGATGCCCCGCCTCTGGATCGTCCTCCAGCTGCTGATCGTGATCTTCGTGCTGATCGGCGCGGTGATCGCTATTACGAAGCTGGCCTGAGCGGGCGCTCCTACGGTACCCGGCGAGGCAGCGTGACCAACGAGGAAGCCCACCGCTTCGCGCGCGAGAAAGGGGTGTCGCGGCGCCTGTATGCGCTCGTCCGAGCGATCGTGGCGCCCTTCCTGCGGCTGTACTTCCGCATGCACATATCGGGGGCCGAGCACCTGCCGGCGACCGGCGCCGCGATCATCGCTCCGAACCACAAAAGCTTCCTGGACTCGTTCTTCATCGCGGTGTGCACACGTAGGCATGTCCGCTTCATGGCGAAGACGGAGCTGATCGAGGCGCGCTACGGCGGCCTGCTCGTGCGCCTTGGTGCGTTTCCGGTCCGGCGTGGGGAATCGGACGCCGAGGCGCTCGAGACGGCCACGGTGATCCTGCGCCAGGGCGGGCTGCTGGCGCTGTTCCCGGAGGGGACGCGCGTCCGCGACCCCGACGAGCTCGGCCACCCTCGGCGCGGTGCCGGGCGGCTCGCGCTCGAGAGCGGCGCGCCACTCGTGCCATGTGCGATCACCGGCACCGAGCGGCTCTTTCTCGGTCCCATACCCAAGCCCCGCCGCGTGCAGGTGGCGTTTTCCGAGCCGATCCCCGTTGCCCACCTTGCGTCCACACCTGAGGCTGCCGCGGGAGTGGTCGAGAGCACGCTCTGGCCCGAGGTGGAGGGCGAGTTCCGGCGCCTCCGAGCGCGCCCCACACTTATCGCGGCGGCGCTTGCCGCGCTGGGAATCGGCGGCGGACTGCTGGCGCGTCGCCGGCGCCGGCCGCGGTCGCGGCTGCCGTGGCGGCGCTAAGCGCCGTCCGGACGCCGGGCTAGCGTCAGCAGAGTGCGTCTGATCGTCGCCCGCTGCGAGGTCCACTACTCGGGTCGCCTGACCGCGGTGTTGCCGGAGGCGCTTCGGCTCCTGATGCTGAAGTCGGACGGCTCGGTGATGGTGCACGCCGATACCGGCGGGTTCAAGCCACAGAACTGGATGACGCCGCCCACGGTGATCGAGGAGGAGCCGGGCCTCATGGTCGTGCGGGGGCGGGGCAGGGAGGATCGGCTCGAGATCCGGATCGCCGAGGTGCTCTCGGACGTGAGTCACGACATGGGCGCGGCCGCGGCGCTCGAGAAGGAGGGTGTGGAGCGCGAGCTCCAGGAGCTGCTCGCCGACGCGCCGCGCTGGTGCGGGGAGGGTCTGCGGCTCGTACGGCGGGAGTGGCCCACGGATATCGGGCCCGTCGACCTGATGTGCCTGGACGGCGAGGACGAGTACGTCGCCGTCGAGATCAAGCGGGTCGGGACGATCGAGGCGGTCGAGCAGCTCAGCCGCTACCTGGAGCGCATCTGCGAGTCGCCCGGGCTCGGCCGCTGCCGCGGCGTGCTGGCCGCCCAGCACCTGAAGCCGCAGGCGCGCGCTCTGGCGGAGGCGCGGGGTATCCGGTGCGTCCAGATCGATCTCGAAGTGCTGCGCGGGGAGCGCGAGCCCGACCTCACGCTGTTCGCGGCCTAGCGATCTCGTCGCGCAGCTGCGCAAGCTCGTCGAGCTGGCGCTCCACCGCGCCGGGCTCGGCGGGTCGGATGTAGAACCAGCACCGGCTCACCCCGGCGGCGCCGAGACGCTCGACGAACCCCGCGTCGGGCTTCGCCCCGAACACGCTGACCGGGATCCGATCTCGGCCCGCCTCCTCCGCCCGCCGCTCGAGCTCCGCGATCCGCTCGCCTAGCTTCTCGGGGTCCTCCACTCGGTTCGGCATCCACTCGTCGCCGTACGCCAACACCCGGTCGAGCACCCTCTCCCCGGTGCCGCCGACCATCACCGGCGGGTGCGGCTTCTGGCGCGGCTTCGGCCAGGCCCAGATGGGGTCGAAGCTCACGAACTCGCCGTGGTACTCCGCCTCGTCCTGCGTCCAGATCGCCTTCATCGCCTCCACGCGCTCGCGCATGACCGAAAAGCGGCGGCGCGGATCCGTGCCGTGGTTGCGCATCTCCTCGAAGTTCCAGCCGGCGCCCACCCCGAACAGCACGCGCCCGCCGGAGAGGTGGTCGAGCGTGGCGACCTCCTTCGCGGTCACGATCGGATCGCGCTCTACGACGAGGCAGATCCCAGTCCCGATCTTCAGGCGCTCCGTGACCGCGGCCACCATCGCCAGCCCGACGAACGGGTCGCAGCAATGGCTGTACTCGGGCGGCAGCTCGCCGCCGCCCGGGCGGGGAGTCTCGCGGCTGACCGGGATGTGACTGTGCTCGGTCAACAGGAGCGATTCGAAGCCGCGCTCCTCCACGAGCGGCCCCAGCCGCGTCGGCTCGATCGTGTAGTCGGTGAGGAATATCGCGAGCCCTATCTCCATCGCAGCGGCAGCCTCTCCAGTCCGTAGCGCTCCCCTTCAGGTGCTCGGCCCGGGAGACGTTACCCTGGATAGAGATGAGCTTCCTCTTTCGCAACAAGACCGAGATGCCCGACCCGGCCGACGCCCTGCCCGGCCGCGAGACCCGTCCCTTCCACGTGCCCGACACACACTTCGTCCTCGGCACGCCGCTCGAGCCGCCCTTTCCCGAAGGCGCCGAACGGGTGATCTTCGGGATGGGCTGCTTCTGGGGCGCCGAGCGTGGCTTCTGGGAGGCGCCCGGCGTATTCACCACGGCCGTCGGCTACGCCGGAGGCTTCACTCCGAATCCCACCTACGAGGAGGTTTGCAGCGGGCGCACCGGCCACAACGAGGTCGTGCTCGTCGTGCACCGGCCCGGGGACATCTCATTCGACGAGCTGCTCAGGCTGTTCTGGGAGGGCCACGACCCCACCCAGGGCATGCGCCAGGGCAACGACGTGGGCTCTCAGTACCGCTCGGCGATCTACGTCACCTCCGAGGCGCAGCGCGACGCGGCGCTCGCGTCGCGCGACGGCTATCAGGAGCGGCTGCGGGAAGCCGGGTACGGCGAGATCACGACCGAGATCATGGACGCGCCGGAGTTCTTCTACGCCGAGGACTACCACCAGCAGTACCTGGCGAAGGTCCCCAACGGCTACTGCGGCCTGGGCGGAACGGGCGTGTCTTGCCCGGTCGGCGTGGCCGGCGCCTGAGCGGTCTGGAGCAGCCGGGCCATCAGGCATAGGCGCTCGTCCGCTTCCGCGGGCCAGCGGTCCACGTCGGCCGGCCACCAGGCCCAGTGGTCGTGCTCGGCATCGGGGACCGGGCGGCACCCGTCCGGCACGGTCGCCAGTCCAACCACCATCGCAAGGCCGTTCGGTAGGACCACGAGCGCCTCCACCGTAAGAAGCTCGGGCTCGAGCTGCCACTCCTCGCGCAACTCACGTCCCAGCGTGTCGGCCGGGCTCTCGCCGAGATCGACCGCGCCGCCGGCGCCGAGGGCCCAGCGGTTCGCCCATGTCGACACCCAGTCCGCCCGCCGGCCGGCGAGCCAGCGGCCGTCGGCCGCGCGCACCACGCAGAGCGCAGTCAGGCTACCTGCCGCGTGGTCCTCAACTAGGCGGAGCGCCCAGCGGGCCGGCTGAAGCTCGAGCTCGAGGCGACCGCGGTCGGCGCGCCAGCCGGCGAGTCGAGTCGACATGCCGTCGTGGGCCGGCGAGCCGCGCTCGCGCAGGTCGGTGACGGCCTCGTCTGCCAGGCGCTCTATCTCCGCCGGCGGCTCGTAGACCTCTTCGCGCCAGCGCACCTCGACCTGGTTGGGTCGCCAGGGGCCGCGGGCGAGCATGCCGGGGCGCGCGGTCACGTCTCCCAGCCTAGACCGCGGCTTTCGAGCAGGACCCGGCAGCAGAGCGAGCCCGCCCGCGCCGCAGGCAGGAGCTCGGCGGCATCGCCCCACCGAAGCTCGTCGTATTGCGTCCCCGCGCCCGGCTGGGGTACGGCCGGCCGGCCGGAGACAATCTCCGCCGCCCAGTCGCGCATCCGAATCCGGTAGGCGGGGCGCTCGCCGACGGCCTCGCCAAGAGGGCGCAGCGGCCGGACTTCAACGCCAAGCTTGGTTCGTCCCGTCCGCCGCACGGCGTCCTCCTCGCTCTCGTCCTGGTTGAGCGAGGCGGCTGGGAGCCCCCAGAGCCCGGGCAGCTCCTCGTCGTCCTCCGGGCGGCGCACCAGCAAGATGCCGCCGGGCCCCTCGATCACCAGGGAGATCGATTGCTTGAGCGGCTTCACCGGCGGTCAGTATGAGGGCGTGGTGGCCGGCTCGCTCGTTGGCGCTGTGCCCGATTTGGGGCGCTTCCGCGGGAGCGCGTAAGGATTCGCGCCGGCCGGGCGGGCGGCCTGCTCGGGCCCCGGCCGGGCACCCTACGCACTCAGCGGAAGCGTCCCCGTCGCTACGCGCCGAGCTCCTCACGGAGGCTTCGCAAGTCCGCGCGCAGGGACGCAAGGTCGTCCTCGAGCCTGGCGACCCGCCGCTCGAGGCGGGCCGCGGAGGCAGCGGGCGCCGTGGGTGCGGCGACCTCGGCTGCGGCGGGCTCGGGCGCCGCCGTGGGCGCGGGGGTGGGCGTGGCGGCGCCGGGCATGGTGGCCGTGGCCGCCGCGGGGGAGGGCGCGGCGGGCTCGGGCCGGGCAGGCTCGGGCGGCGCGGCAGGCCCGGGCCGCGCGGCGGGCCCGGGCGCGGGAGGCCCGGGCCGTGCGGCGGGCTCCGGCCGCGCGGCAGGCTCAGGGGGCGCGGCCGGCCCGGGGGGCGCACCCGGCTCGGGCCGCGCGGCGGGCTCGGGCGTCGCCGGCCCGGCCGCAGCGCGACGCGACGCGGGCGTGGCGGCACCTGCATCGGTCTCGACGTCCTCGTCCGCGCCGCCGAGGAGCTGCGCGTAGCGCCCCTCGCGCTGTCCGGGCCGGCGCGGCACCCCGGCGGCGAGCTCGCGCTCGATCAGTCCGAGAACCGTGTTCTCGACCTCCTCGAGCCCGGCGAACGCGTGCAGGCGTTCGGTGCGCTGCTTGAGCTCGCCGGAGGTCTGTGGCCCGCGCAACATCAGCACGCAGAGCACCGCCAGCTCGGGATCGGACAGGCCGAGCGCCGAGTCGAGCGTGTGACGGTACTTCATCGCGCGGCGGTTCGACCAGCTGGCGAGCGTGGTCCATCTCCTGCGTCCGAGCCTCTCCAGCGCGCCCCGGATCGTGCTTTCGTCGTAGTCGACTACAGGGTCGCGGTTGGTCGACTGATTGCAGGCGAGCCGCAGCGCGTTGAGCGTGAGTGGGTAGGCGTCGGGGGTCGTCCGCTGCTTCTCGATGAGGCAGCCGAGGACCCTGATCTCGGCGGCATCCGGCTCCACCGAGCGGAGAGTATTAGGCGGGACGGGCGCGCCCGGCGGCGCGGGCCCGCCGCCGGGGCAAGCGGACGAGACGACGTCTGGGCTCGGCGCCCACGATGATCGGTTCGAGCCCGAGCCGTCGCAGCCCACGCGCCGCACCGCGAAGCTGTGAGAACGGCCCGCCGGCGGCGAGAACGACGGCGTCGTGTTCGCCGCAGCGCCAGGCGCGAACGAGAGCGGGTCGCAGGCGGGCGCACGTCACGATGGTCGTGACGGAGACGTCGGGCGCGAGCTCGGTCACGCCGAGACACAGCTCGCGCTCGGCGGCCACCCGCGCCTCCTTTTCCAGGGCCGGGACGCAGACAGGGGCCATTGCGGCGCCGAACGGGACGCGCGGCAGCGCGAGAACCACCGTGATGCGGCCGTGCCACGCGCACGCCAGCCGGGCCGCGTGGCGGAGCGCCTCGGTTGATGCGGGCGAGCCATCGTGTCCCACGAGCAGCCGCCTCGGCACGCCTTACCCCCTCGCCGGCCGATCGACGATCAGATCCTCCATCAATACGAACGATATGCCCGATTCCGAGCCCATGCAAAGCCCTTGCCGCGATCATCCGCGCGGCAGGGACCGCGACCGGGGCCGGGGCGGCGCCGCGAGCGGCCAGGGCCGGAGCCCGCGCCGCGAGCGACAGGGGCCGCGGCCGCGCCTGCAATCCTGGTGCGGTGGGGGTCTATGCGCGCATCATGCGCACTCCTGGGGTCGCCGCCGTCGTGGTCGCGACGCTCGTCGGCCGCTTGCCGATCGGGATCAGCGGTCTAGCGATCCTGCTCTACGTACGCGAGGTCACCGGCTCGTTCGCCGCGGCGGGCGCCTGCGCGGGCGCACTGGCCCTTGGCAGCGCCTGCGGCGCGCCGCTCCAAGGGCGGTTGGTCGATCGCCGCGGCCTCGGCGCCCTGCTGCCGCTCGCCTGCGTGCACGGCGCGGGCCTCGTGCTCGTGTGGGTGCTCGGCGCGGCGGGCGCGCCCATCGTCGCGGTCGTCGCCTCGTCCTTCCTCGCGGGCGCCGCGATTCCGCCGCTGTCGTCGGTGCTTCGCTCGCGCTGGCCCTACCTGCTCGAACGAAGCCCCGATCTGATCCCGGGCGCCTACGCGCTCGACTCGGTGATGATCGAGTTCATCTTCATCGTCGGGCCGCTGATCGTGACCGCGATCGTCGCCACGGCCGGCCCGGAGTACGCCCTCGGCGTGTCGGCGGCCTGCGTGCTGTCCGGCACGGTGCTGCTGCTGGCCGGGTTGCGCGGACGCAGCGGGCCCGGCTGCCAGGCGCGCGACCGCCCCGCTCTCGGTCTCGGCGCGCTCGCTGCGCCGGGACTGCGCACGCTCGTGCTCGCGAGCTTGCCGGTGGGCTTCTGCTTCGGAGCGATCGAGGTGGTGCTGCCCGCGTTCAGCGAGTCGGAGGGGTCGAAGGAGATGGCCGGCGTGCTGCTCGCCGTATGGTCGGCCGCGAGCGGCGCCGCCGGCCTCGTCTACGGCGCCCGCGTGACACGGGCGCCGGTGGAAGACATGCACCTACGGTTCGCCTGCCTGCTGCCGCTCGGGATCGCCGCGCTCCTGGTCGCCTCCTCGCCGCTGACCATGGCGCTGCTCGTGATCCTGGCCGGGATCCCGATCGCGCCGCTGATCGCCTCCCGCAACCAGCTGGTGGGAAGGGTGTCGCTGCCCGGCACCGCCACGGAGGCCTTCACCTGGCCGCTCACCGCGCTCGTGGCCGGCGTCTCGCTCGGCGCGGCGACGGCGGGCGCCCTGGTGGAGTCCTACTCCTGGACCGCCGCCGTGCTGGTGGCGGTGGCCGTCGCCGCCGTGGGCGCCGGCGTGCTATTCGCTCGCCGAGAGACGATCGCGCGGCCGGTCACGGCCTAGAGCTGGAACCGCTCCCCGCAAACCGGGAGACCTCGGCTCGCGTGGCCCCGCCGCGACGTCCTGCGATTTGCGCGCGTAGGCTGCGGCCAGCCACAATAGGAGGAGAGCATGGCCGTTCAAGAGACAAACCCGAAGATCCCGCGCAGCCGAGAGAACGATTACACGCCGGAGGCGGCCGCCGGCCGGCGTGAGTTCCTGCACGAGCGCACGGGGGTCGAGCTCGAGCACACCGCCGAGTGCTCGTTCGATCCGGATATCGCACAGGGGAACATCGAGAACTTCATCGGCGTCGCCCAGGTCCCCCTCGGGGTCGCGGGTCCGGTGCTCGTGAACGGCGAGCACGCGAAGGGCGACTTCTACGTGCCGCTCGCCACGGCCGAGGGAACGCTCGTGGCCAGCTACAACCGCGGCATGCGTCTGCTGCGCGAAGCCGGCGGCGTAACCACCACGGTGATGGCCGACAAGATGCAGCGCGCGCCGGCGTTCATCTTCGAAAACGCCCGCGAGGCCAGGGAGTTCGCTCACTGGCTCGACGAGAACTTCGAGCAGATCAAGCAGATGGCCGAGAGCACAACGCGAGCGGGCCGCCTCCTCGACATCGAGAAGTACTCGGCCAGCCGGATCCTCTTCTGCAGGTTCAACTACACGACCGGCGACGCCGCGGGCCAGAACCTCACCGGCAAGGCCACCGCCGTCGCGTGCGAGTGGATCCGGGCCAACTACCCCAAGCTGGTGCACTACTTCCTCGAGTCGAACTTCGCCACCGACAAGAAGAGCTCGCAGGTGAACATGCTCCGCACGCGGGGGAAGCGGGTTGTCGCGGAGGCGACGATTCCGGGTCACCTGATCAACGAGATCATGCACGCCGACACCGACCTGCTCTGGCAGGCCCGGCTGGTGTCGAACCTCGGCGGCTTCATGTCGGGCGCCAACAACAACGGCGCGCATTCCGCCAACGGCATCACCGCGATCTTCATCGCAACCGGGCAGGATGTGGCCAACGTGGCCGAGTCCTCTGCGGCTTTCAACTACGGCGAGCTACTGCCGAACGGCGACCTCTACTTCTCCGTGACCATCCCCTCGCTGATCGTGGGCAGCTATGGCGGCGGCACCGGCCTCGCGACCCAGCGGGAATGTCTCGAGCTGATGGGCTGCTACGGCAAGGGCAAGGTCCTGAAGCTCGCCGAGATCATCGCCGCCACGGTGCTCTGTGGTGAGCTCTCGCTCGGCTCGGCCATCGTGGCGGAGGAGTGGGTCAAGGCCCACGACCTGTTCGGGCGCAACCGTCCCTAGTGGTCTCTCCGACAAGTCGTGCTCGTTTGCCGAGCGAAGTCGGATGGCGGTAGCGCGACCGGGAGCAGCGCCGGCGATCTGCGCCGCCGTCTTCAGCCGGGTCGAATAGGCGACCGTTCACCGACAGCAGGGGCGCGTGCGACGTCCGGGTCAGGGTCGCGGCCGGCCTCGCGGTCGGCCCGCCAGCGCTCGGTGAGCGCGACCTGGAGGTAGTGGATCGGCGCGAGGTAATCGTCTCGCACCCGAAGCGTCCGCTGGAGCACCGGATTGGCGCCCAGGAGCTCCCGCTCGCCCGTGATTCGCAGGAGCTCCGCGACCGTCAGGTCGTGCTCCGCGCGGATCGTCTCGTAGAGCCGCCGAAGCTCCTCGGGGACGAGACGGGAGACGTAGTGGCCGGCCAGCCCCAGGTCGGTCTTGGCGAGCGTCATTGCCACGTTCGACAGGAAGTTCCTGAAGAACCGCCAACCCTCTTGCATCTCGCGCAGGCGCTCGCCCAGGCCCGCCTCGCCGGCCGCGGCCAGACCCGAGCCGACCCCGTACCAGCCGGGCACGATCTGGCGCGATTGTGTCCAGCCGAAAACCCAGGGGATTGCCCGCAGGCCGTCGATACCGGCGCCGGCGTCCGGTCGGCGCGGTGGCCGCGACCCCAGATGCAGCTCGCCGAGCAACTCGACCGGCGTGGAGGCGAAGTAGTAGGCGGGCAGGTCGGGATCGTCGAGCAGCGCGCGGTAGCGCTCGTACGCGGCGTCGGACACGATGTCCATCGCCGCGGACCAGGCGTTGAGCGTTTGCGGTGACTGCCGCGGCCTTCGGTGGAGAGCGGTCGACTCGAGCGTGGCCGCCAGCATCAACTCGAGGTTCTCGCGGGCGAGGGTGGGCACCAGGTACTTGTCCGAGATCACCTCCCCTTGCTCGGTCAGCTTGATCTCGCCGTCGAGTGTGCCCGACGGCTGCGCCAGGATGGCGTCGTGGGCGGGCCCGCCGCCGCGGCCCACCGTCCCTCCGCGCCCGTGGAACAGTCGCAGCCGGACGCCGAAGCGCCGGGCCACGTCGCGAAGGCGTTGCTGAGCGCGGTGGATCTCCCACTGGCTCGTCGTGATGCCCGCGACCTTGTTGGAATCCGAATAGCCGAGCATCACCTCCTGCACCCCGCCGCGCAGGTCGACTATGCCGCGGTACGAGGGATCCTCGAGCAGCTCCGTAAGCACGCGGTCGGCCCGCCGCAGCTCCTCCACGGTCTCGAGCAGGGGAACGAAGCCGATCCGCGCCATCCCACCGTGCACGTCGACCAGTCCGGCCTCGCGTGCGAGCACCACGGCGGCGAGGACGTCGTCCGCGCCGCGGCACATTGAGACGATGTATGACTCGATGACGTCGTCGCCGTAGCGCTCCTGCGCGCCGCGGACGGCGACGAAGGTCCCAAATGTTCGGGCACCCGCCGAGTCGAGTGGTGGCGGGCTCACCGCGAGCGGACGGCGCGAGCGCAGCTCCGACTCGAGCAGCCCGCGCCGCTCGTCGCGCGACAGCTCACGGTAGGGGCGTTCGCCTTCGCCCAGCCGATCGAAGAGCTGGCCGAGCGCGGCGTGGTGGGCGTCGGCGTGCTCGCGCACGTCGAGCGTGGCGAGGTGTAGACCAAACGCGGCCAGCGTGCGAATGGCGCTCTCCAGACGGCCCCGTGCGATCAGCTCGCCGCGATTCAGCAGCAGCGAGTCGCGCACCAGGACGAGGTCGTGGAGCAGTTCGGCGGCGCCGAGGTAGTCGCGTCCCCGCTCGTGAGGACGATCCTGTGCCAGCCGCGTGCGGGTGTTCAGCAGCTTCTGCCGCACGCAGGTGAGCTTCAGCCGGTAGGGCTCTTCGGCGTTCAGGCGCCGGTAGCGCGCCTCGAGCTCGGGCAACTCGTCGAGATCGCGTGCGAGCGATGCCGAAAGCTCGGAGGTGACCCCCGCTATGCGCACCGAGGAGGACAGCTCCAAACGCAGCTCGTCGACCACGGCCAGCGCGTCGCGGATCGCGTGCTCGTGCTGAAGGTCGAGCACCTCGATCGTGCTCTCGGGGCTCACGTTGGGGTTGCCGTCGCGGTCGCCGCCGATCCAGCTGCCGAACGCAATCGGGCGTGCGTCGAGCGGCAGCTCGAGGTCCAGCCGGGCGAGCTCGTCGGCGAGCCCCTCGAGCACGTGCGGGACGGCGTCGCGGTGGAGCTCGTCGAAGTAGTAGACGGCGTTGCGCGCCTCGTCCACGACGTCGGGGCGGGCGATGCGAAGCTCGTCGGTCTGCCACATCAGGTCGATCAGCTCCTCGACCCGCGCCCGGACCCGCCGCTCGCGCCCGACGTCCAGCGGTCCGCCGGGGCCGGTCGCGCGGTCCCACTCGTCGAGCAGACCGGCTATGTGCCGGAGCTTGGCGAGCACCGTCCGCCTCGCGGCCTCGGTCGGGTGAGCGGTGAACACCGGTCGCACCGCGAGCCGGCGGACCTCGGCGGCGAGGTCGGCCGGGGCCACTCCCGCTGCGGCGATCCGCTCGGTCGCCTGTCCGAGCCAGGTGCCGTCGCGCGCTCGGATGCTCGCGAGCTCGCGCCCTCGGTGCACCTGCTCGGCGACGTTGGCGAGGTGGAAGTAGGTGCTGAAGGCGCGGACGAGCCGGATCGCGGTGGCCGGGTCGACATCCGCGAGCACCGCCGCGGTGGCCTCGCGGTCCGATCGGATCAGGTGCCGGACCTGCTCGACCAAGTCGAGCAGCGGCGCGCCCTCCTGGCGTACGAGCGTCCGGCCGAGCAGGACGCCCAGCTCGCGGATGTCGCGTCGCAGATCGGCCTGCGGGTCGGTCTCGAGCGGGAGGCTACGCGCCGTCAGTCAGTCCACCAGTCCTGAACCATCTCCAGGTCGCGGTTCTCGTTGCTCGGCGCGCCGAACGCGAGGATCTCGGCGCCCTCCGGTCCTCCCTCGAGGGCGCGCATGATCCCGCGTGGTATCCGAACCGCGTCCCACTCGCTCAGCTCGACCACCTCGTCGTCGAGCTTCAGCCTGGCGCTGCCGCTTACGACCAGGTAGATCTCCTCCTGCTCTTCATGGGTGTGGCCGAAGGGTGCCCGGAACTCGGGCGCGATCCGGAAGTAGCTGAGCCCCGAGTTCTCGAGCTCGAGCGGAACGCGGGCGAAGCGGGACTCGAGGCCGGGCGAGAGCCCGAACTTCGGCGCCATGTTCTCCACCCGCTTGAGGTTGACGACTGTATAGGGGGCCTTTGCCATGGGTGCGGGCGACCTATTGTAAGAACGCGAACTGGTCCCCCGGACGGAGGGAGACGCCTTCCGCTTCGACACCTCAGAGCTGGGGACCACCTGGACCGAGATCTGCGCGCACGGCACGGCGGTGCGAGCGAGCCGACCCTAGTCAGGCCGAGCTCCCAAGGCCCAGCCGGTCGGGCCGGCTGGCGATCTCGCGCTCGTCGTGGTCGGGGAAGTTGCGGGCGAGCTGTTCGTCGAGGAGCCGCCGCTCCAGCTCCACCCGGGCGCGCTGCGACTCGTCAACGATTTCGAGCAGGTGCTCGTAGACCACCCGGAGGCGGCGCGCCACCTGTATCGAGCTCGCACCGTACTGTCGAATCTCCATCAGACCGAGACCCAGATACTGCTCCCAGGTCGGGGCGTGGAGGAGCCCCCGAGGCTCGCCCTCCGGGTCGGCGACGATCGTCGGGCCCGCTCGGCGACGGTGGAGCTCGATCAGGATCGTCTCGATGCGGTCGAGCGCCTGCACGGCCGTGGTCGGATCGTTGACGGCCGGCGACAGCGCGCGTATCGCGATGTCGACCAGCATGCGCAGTCCGAAGGCGGGGTCTTGGTCGACCGTTCGCTGCCGGGCCAGCACCAAGACGCGCCGGGCCAAGGTTCCGTCAGGTTGACGCTCCGCGCCGTGGAGGCGCAGCGCGAGGGCTCCCGGTGCGATGTAGTGACCCACCATCGGCACGACTTCGACGAAAGCGCTGCTACGACGAGCGAGGCGGACGAGGGCCGCTCGATCGACAGCCGCCAGCACGCCCGGCGGGCCGGGATGTGGCAGCTCGACGACGAGCTCGCCTTCCGACGCCGCAGGCGGCAGCTCGCCCGTCCCGGCGCCGATTGGATGCACGTCTCGGATCACGTGGTGAGTGCGTCGGAGGATCGTGCGGAAGATGCCCCCGATCTGCGTACTGTCGAGCGCGCGCTGTACGAGTGCAACGAAGCTCGCGAAGGTCACGAATGAGAGCAGCAACGCCACGCCCACGGTGAACGGCGCTACCTCCGTCCCCAGCCTGTCGGCCTGACGGCCGATCGCGGCCAGCGCGAACAGCGCATAGCTCGCCGTCGCCGTCGGGAGCGCGATGGCGGCGATGACCACGGGGTCGCGGCGCAGCCGTGCGGCGAGCCGGGGCGAGTACGAAGTGGTCTCGAGCTGAGCGGTCACCAGGACCGCGGAGAAGACGATGCCGGTGAAGGTGATCATGCCGGCCGCCAGCGCGCCGAGGAGCTGCTCTACCGACGCGAGGCCGATCGGCAGGGTGGGCCGGTCGCTCAGGCTCTCGTCGAGGAAGGGGAGCGAGATCCCGAGGGCGATGGCGACCAGATTCGCCGCGAGCACCGGGAACCACATCGCCGAGGCGAGCCAGACACGGAAGCGGACCATGCGCCCGCGGCGCACCTCGGGACGCACGATCTGCAGTGGCGCCGCACCGCGCACGACGGCATCGTCTCCGATGCGCCCGACGGAGCCCATAGGCTGGTGCGGCCGCAATGTTCACGGTCGACACCGAGTCCTTCCTGGTCATCGTGACGGTGGCGGCGCTCGCCGCCTTCCTGGCCGCGCTCGTGGGCAGTCGCCTGGTCGTACCGGTGGTGGTGATCGAGATCGTGGCCGGGATCGTGGTCGGACCGGAGGTGCTCGACCTCGCCGAGTCCGACGAGTTCATCGACTTCTTCTCGAATCTCGGACTCGGAATGCTGTTCTTCTTCGCCGGATACGAGATCGACTTCGAGCGAATCCGCGGCGCACCGCTCAGGCTCGGGGTGTTGGGCTGGTTCATGTCGCTCGCCCTCGCATACGCGCTCGGCGGCATGCTGGAGCTGAGCGGGCTCGTGCTGTCGCTGCTCTTCACCGGATCGGCGATGGCGACGACGGCGATCGGCACGCTCATCCCGATCCTGACCGACGCCGGCGAGCTGCGCACGCGCTTCGGCACCTACCTTCTCGGCGCCGGCGCGGTCGGCGAGTTCGGCCCGATCCTCCTCATCACCCTCGTCTTCTCCACGAAGAGCGCGGCCGCGAACGCCGCGATTCTGCTCGCCTTCATCATCCTCGCGGTCGGCACCGCGTTCGCTGCGGTAGGCGGCGCGGGTCGAGGATGGCCGCTGATCGAGCGCACGCTCGAGACGAGCGGTCAGCTGGCGATCCGTATCGCCGTGGTGCTGGTGTTCGCGCTCGGCGCGCTTGCGTCGACACTCGGGCTCGACCTGCTGTTGGGCGGCTTCGTCGCCGGAGTGATCGTCCGACTCGCGCTCAAGGGGCACGAGGTGCGCGTCTTCGAGTCGAAGCTGACCGCGGTCGGGTACGGCTTCTTCATCCCCTTCTTCTTCATCACCAGCGGCCTCGAGTTCGATCTCAGCGCCCTGACCGACGACCCCATCCGGCTGCTCGAGCTGCCGCTGTTCCTGGCCCTCTTCCTCGTCGTGCGCGGGGTGCCGGCTCTGGTTCTCTACCGTCGCGAGCTCGACCACACCGACCGGCTCGCCCTGGCCGTGTTCTCGTCCACACAGCTGCCGCTGGTGGTCGCGATCACGACGATCGCCATCGAGGAGGGCCACATGCGCGCCGCCACCGCCGCCTCGCTGGTCGGCGCCGCGATCCTTTCCACGATGATCTTCCCCCTCCTCGGCCTGCGTCTGCGCGGCGACCGGGCGCGCGCGGCGCCCGAGCCCAGCCCCGCCACGGGGTAGGGCGGTGAGCCGACCATGACCCCGCCGACGCTCGACACCGAACAGCTCCACGGGCTCGTCCCGCTCTCCGCCACGCTCGGCATCCGCTTGGCCGAAGCGAGGTCCGACGCCGTTCGGGTGGAACTGGATTGGCGCGCGGAGCTCTGCACTGCCGGCGGCGTTCTGCACGGGGGAGCGCTGATGAGCCTCGCCGACACCGCCGGTGCGGTGTGCGCGTTCCTCAACCTGCCCGCCGATGCCGAGGGCACCACGACGATCGAGTCGAAGACCAACCTGCTCGCGCCCGTCCGCGGCGGGACCGTCACTGCGACGGCGACGCCGCTGCACGTCGGGAGCAGCCTGATCGTCGTGGAGGCCGAGCTGCGTCGCGACGACGAGCGGCTCGTGGCAAAGACCATCCAGACGCAGGCCGTGTTGCGATCGTGACCGTCAGGGGCTCGGAACGAACTCCATCCGATGTTCGGGGATGTCGGGC
Organism: uncultured Thermoleophilaceae bacterium; assembly: GCA_963812915.1. Taxonomy (GTDB): domain Bacteria; phylum Actinomycetota; class Thermoleophilia; order Solirubrobacterales; family Thermoleophilaceae; genus JACVRW01. Next base: position 189,223 of record CAWEXB010000009.1, read on the forward strand.
GAGATGAACGCGAGCAGGCGCGTGCCCTCCGCGGCGATCTCGTCCACGACATCGGGGCCGTCGCTCGGCTGTCGCGCGAACCGGTCGATCGTGAGCGTGGCGACCCCGTCATCCTCGGTGACCCTCCAGTTCGCGCGGTAGAAGCCGTCGACGAGGAGCGTGCCGATCGCCCTGCCCCGAGGGAACGGCGGCCCCGGTCCCAGTCCATTGAACATCCGTGACCGGTCGGCGTGCGAGAGGACCAGGTTGTCGTACTCGGGGAGGAACCTGGGCGGAGCGCGGGTGTCGGGATCGGGCAGCGGAGCATCCGGCACGTCGAGGAGCTCCCTGCCGTTTTCGCCGTGGAAGGTGCGCAGCCGCGGGCGGAGTCGCTCGACCACCGCCCGCAGCCCGGTCAGCCCGGACCAAGTTCGCATGTCCGCGACGGTCGCCGGGCCGAACGCGCCCAGGTAGCGGAGGGCGATCGAGTCGGTGGATGCGTTCGGGTCCAGCTCAGCTTGCAGCCAGGTCTCGGCCGGCGCCCAGGTGGCCTGCCCGCTCGCGCCCCAGAGCCCGCGGGGCGGAACCTGCACGAGCGGGGTGTTGAAGGTGACCGCGTGGGCCAGCGCCTTGGGATCGGCGTCCGGCCAGCGCGGGGCGAGCAAGGCGCCGAGCTCGGCGCGGGTCCGCGGCCGGTCGGCGAGCAGCGCGAGGCCGGCGTCGGCGACCTCCCGAACGTCCGCGCCGGCGAGCCCCTTGGCCCAGGGGCTCGTAAAGGTTCGAGCGAGCACGGGCTGGGTGATCGGATGGAGCGCGAGGCAGTCGCGGGCGGAGACGAGGTGAATCGTCGCCCGCATGAGCTGCGCCCGGACCGCTCGGCGTTCGGCGATCAGTCCGCTGAGCTCCTGGGGATCGAAGTCGTCGAGCCGCGACCAGAGCGCCACGTACGGGTCTCCCGGCTCCTGGGCCTGCATGCCCACGAGCCGCTCGATCATGTCGATCGCGGGGGCATCGGACCGCGCCAGAAGCCCTTGCCGCTGCAGCAGTGCGCGGTTCAGCGCGCGCTGGGGGAGGACGCGGGCGGCGGGCACCCGCATGCTCATTCCGGTGTAGGGCCGGCCGACGCGGCGCGCGCGTCTCGAACCAGGACTCTGGGAGCGTCGACCACGAGGCCGCGCCGCCGAAGCCCGGTGAGCCTCGGCTCCTGGTCGCCGAGCGTGACCATCGTGGCGTACTCTCGACGCATCCTCACGGTCACCTCGGCCGCCGCCGCCCCCATCGTCTGACCATCGACCTCGAGGCGGGCTCCTCCGTAGCCGGCCTCGACCGACAAAGCCAGGCGGCTATCCGGTCCGACCACGAGCGGCGGGGCGTTACCGGCGTGATGGGCGAGCTGGGTGACCACCATTCCCTGCGCCCCCGACGCCAGGATCGGCCCTCCGGCGGCCATGCTGTACGCGCTGGACCCAAGCGGGGTGGCAACCACGAGCCCGTCTCCGGCGGTTCGCGCATACAGCTCGCCGTCGACCTTGATCGCCGTGAGCACCTGGCCGGTTCCCTCCCGAATGACCGCGAAATCGTTGATGGCAACCCGCACCTCGCCGGTCCGGGCCGTGATCTCAAGCCCGGGGAGTGCACGCGGGGTCCAGTTGCCGGCCGCCACATGCTCGAGCGCCGTCGGGAGGTCGTCGACGTGTACCGAGGTGAGGACTCCGATGCTGCCGGCGGCGACCCCCAGCACCGGGCGGGACGCAGGCGCCGCGGCGTGCAGGGCCGCGAGGGTGGTCCCGTCGCCGCCGACGGCGAGCAACAGGTCACAGGAGGCGGCGTCGACGGGGTCGCCGACTCGCCGCGCCTGCCCGGGAATCGGCACCTGGCCGACGGCGACGCCGTGCGCCGCCGCCCACCCGCGAATCTCCTGGAGCGCGTCGTCGATCTCCCGGTATGGATGGAGCACGAGTCCGAGCTGGGTTGGTGCCATAGAGGCTCATACGCTCCCCCACGCGCGCGGGTACAGCACCGTGCCTCGAAGCCGCTCGTCGTAAGCGGGCAGCGGAAGGGCCATCCAGGCCTCGTCGGGCGCGTCGTAAGGCGTCTCGATGCCGTACGTTCGGGCAGGTCGAAAGCCGAAGCGAGGGTAGTAGTCCGGGTGGCCGAGCACCACGACGAGCGGGTACTCGGTCCGCTGCGCACGCACGAGGCCGTGCCGCACCAGGCTGGTGCCGACACCGGATCGTTGGCGGCCGGGTAGGACGGCCATCGGTCCGAGGGAGAGCAGCTCGGGCCCTGTGTCGAGCCGCACGAGGCTGAACAAGATGTGACCCACGATCCCGGCTCCATCCTCGGCGACCAGTGAGAAGCTCGGCAGCCAGGCCTCGGAATCGCGAAGAGCCTCCACGAGGTCGGCCTCGGTCCGCTCGCCGAACGCGAGCTCGTTCACGCGGCGGACGGCGTCCCGGTCGCCGGGCCTCTCTGGGCGGACGACGATCATTTCTCTCGGCCGTTGGTCAACTCCAAGGAATCACGAGACCAATAACTCGTGCGTGTCAAAGAGAGGTACGATCCCGACAGCTTCTTCCGCTTCCAGCACTGGCCGTGAGGGCGGACACCCGGTGGTGACCATCACAGCATCTTTCATCTCTGACCTCTGGAACGACCAGCTGGTCGAACACGGCCGGCAGTACCACTTCCTCGTGTTGGTCGGATTCCTCGGCTCGTTCGGTTTCATCAGGCTCTCCACCCGGCTGATGCGAAGCCCGAAGGTGCCCTGGTGGCCGGGGAGCGTCGTCAGCGAGGGGGGCCTGCACGTGCACCACCACGTGTTCGGGATCGTGACGATGATGATCGCGGGGGTCGTCAGCTTCGCGCTCTCCGACGTCGGGTTCTGGTACGACGTCAGCGCGTTGGCCTTCGGGATCGGCATTGGCCTGACGATCGACGAGTTTGCGCTTTGGCTCCACCTCGACGACGTCTACTGGTCGGAGGCGGGCCGCAGCTCGATCGACGCCACCTTGATCGCCGTCGGGTTCATGGGCCTGATCTTGCTGGGGGCCGCTCCGTACGACGTCAGCGTCGAAGGCGTCGTCGGGGTCATCGCCGCGGTGGCGGTGTTCGTCCTTTGGGGTGCCCTGGTGCTGGTGTGCTTGGCGAAGCAGCGCTTCTTCCACGGGCTGGCCGGGGTTGTCGTCTCCCCGTTTGCGATCTACGGCGCGGTCAGGCTGGGCAAGCCCGGGTCGGCCTGGGCGCGTCGCTTCTACGGGGCGCGCCGGCCGGACAAGCAGGCCAAGGCCGAGCAGCGCTTCCGGCCCGACCGCCGCACCGAACGGCTCAAGAAGGCGGTGCGCGATGCCGTCGGCGGCACGCCGACCGAGGAGTACGAAGCCAAGGTCGGAGCCGGATCGCCGCCCCGATCGGACGTAGGCCCGATCAACGAGATCCGAATCTGCCCGCACACGACGCCGAGCCCAACCACGTGTGCGGGTTGCCCGCCCAGCACCAGCCGAGCTTTGGACGGCCGCGGCTGATCCACATGGCGGTCACTCTGCGGTCGCCGCAGCGGGAGCCGAGCAGCGAGAAGCCGGCGTTCCTCGCCACCGCCTCCGGATAGTGAGTCAAGAGCGCGATGCCCTCATCGATCGTGAGGGGCGAGCGCTGTCGCCCGGTGATGATCTCCAAGCCGGCGTCGGGCGTCACGTTCCGGGTGTCTGCCCCCGTGTCGACGTCGGCGATCAGGTATGCCAGGCCCCCCGGCAGGGTCACGCCGTCGATCGGCTCGAAGCCGTCGAGGTCGTCGGCGTCCAGGACTGAGACCGCGGTCTCGTCGCGACGTTCCACGAGGCCGATCGTCTCGGCCCGAGGAGCGAGGTCGCTCTTGACGACGATGACGAACGGGATTGCCTCGCTCTCCCCACCCGCCGAGCTTTGAAGCTCGGTGACGTGCCCCAGGAGCGGGTAGACGTGAGCCAGAAACTCGGTCGACGTCAGGCCGGCCACTCTCGGATATCCCTTCGCGAGCAGGTTGTAGATCTGGCGCCCGAACTCCGCCCGAGTGTTGAAGGCGAGCTCGTCCTCGCTTTTGAGCGGCCCGTATCCCACCATCAGCCGGTCTGAGGTCCGAACATCTCGGCCCGCAGCGTGGCGATCTCGGTGACGGCGGACCACGTATAGAGCTCCCGACAGACCTCGAGCTCCTCGTCGATGTCGGCCAGATAGAGGGCGGACTCGGCGACACCGGTGTCCACTGCGAGTGCACGCTCCGCCTGGAGCTTGATCAGGTGACTCCGCACCTCGGGCGCCGTCACGTCCAGCTCTTCGATGTGCTTGCGGAACAACATCGGCGAAGGATCGCCAGAGAAAGCCAGCGCCAAAATGGGGCTAGCCAGCCTCTCGGGGTTCGGATCTCTGCCCATCGGAGTGCGGCCAGCCGTACCGTCCCGGCGCGACCGAGGAGCGAGAATTGCGGTGCCAGTGGGAGAGAGTGTCCTCATCGTCGACGATCACGCCGGCTTCCGGGCGCATGCCCGCCGGCTGCTCGAGTGGGAGGGCTACCGCGTGGTCGGGGAGGCCGCCGACGGCGCCTCGGCGCTCGAAGCCGCGCGTGAGCTCCGGCCGGAGCTTGCCCTCGTCGACGTGCACCTCCCGGATGCCAACGGCTTCGAGCTGACATCGTGGCTGGGGGCTCTCCCGGATCCGCCGACGGTGGTGCTGACCTCGAGCCGCGACGGCGCCGGACTCGAGTCCTGCGTATCCGCGTGCGGGGCGCGCGGGTTCGTGCCGAAGTCAGAGCTCTCACGTCGCGCCGTCGAGGAGCTGTTGCGATGAGGCAGCCCCGCGCGGGCGCTCGTCGCGCTCGGGATCCGGGGCCTGGTCGGTTGAGGCTGGACCCCCGACTCCTCTGGGCGCTCGGCGCCGGATCCGCGGCGATCGCGCTCGCACTGGTGCCGTTTCTCGCCACCGCCGACTTCCTGCCCGACCGCGCACTCTGGATCGTGCTCGACGTGGTTATCGGCGGCGGGTTCACGGCCGTGGGGCTCTTCGCCTGGTACCGCCGTCCGGACAACCGGGTCGGCGCGCTGATGGTCGCGACCGCCTTCGCCTGGTACTTCGTGATCGCCGGCAACACCGAGCCGGCCGTCTTGTGGACGTTCGGCCAGCTGTTCAGCAACCTCTTCGCCGCCACCGCGATCCACCTCCTGCTCGCATTCCCTTCCGGGCGACTGGAGACGGAGCTGGACCGCGTGGTGGTCGGGATCGCGTACGTCGCCACGACCGTCCTGTGGCTTCCCGTCCTGCTCTTCAGCGACCCGGCCGACTTCGGGTGCACGGACTGCCCCGAAAACCTTCTTCTGATCGACGCCGACGCCGGGTTCACGGACGCGTACTACGACGGGCTGGGCGTAGTCGGGATAGCGGTGATGGTCACGGTGCTGGCGCGACTGTTCCAGCGCTGGCGGAGGGCCAGCGCGCCGCTACGGCGTGTGGTCGGCCCGGTCTTCCTCGTCGGCGGAGCGTTCATGGTCGCCCTCGCGGCACTCTTGGCTGCCGGGCTCTTCGAGCCGTTCGGGCACGGGGTGACGATGAGCATCTTCTACGCCTGCGCGGTCGCCTTCGGACTCGTTCCCTACGTCTTTCTCGCCGGGCTCGTGCGCGGCCGCTGGCTACGCGGGCGGGGCCTGGGAACGCTGATCAACCGGCTCGGCCAACCCCACCAGGCCGGAACCCTGCGCGCGGAACTCGCCCGAGCGCTCGGCGATCCGTCGGTGGAGCTGGCCTACTGGCTGCCGGATTCGGGGCAGCACGTCGACGCCGAAGGGCGGCCGGTGGAACTGCCGCCCGCGGGAGCGGGTCGCGCAGTCACCGAGGTCGAGCGCGACGGACGGCGGATCGGCGCAATCGTCCACGACCCGGCACTGCTCGACGACCCCGAGCAGGTCCGAGCCGCCGGGGCCGCCGCGGCGCTGGCGCTCGAGAACGCGCGTCTCGAGGCGGAGCTGCGCGCCAAGGTCGAGGAGCTGAGCGCTTCGCGCGCGCGTATCGTCGACTCGGGCTACGCGGCGCGCCGGCGCCTCGAGCGCGACCTACACGACGGTGCTCAGCAGCGCCTCGTGTCCCTCGCCCTCAGCCTGCGGATCCTCCGTTCGCGAGTCGCCGGCGATCCCGACGCCGTGGAGGAGCTCGACTCCGCCCGCGGCGAGCTCGACCAGGCGCTCGCCGAGCTGCGCGAGCTCGCCCGCGGCATCCATCCCTCGGTGCTCACGGATCGCGGCCTGGATGCCGCCCTCGACGGGCTGGCCCGCCGGGCTCCGTTGCCGGTGGACCTCGAGGAGCTGCCGACCGAGCGCCTGCCGGATCGCGTGGAGTCCGCGGCCTACTTCGTGGTGGCGGAGGCGCTCACCAACGTCGCCAAGTACGCCCATGCGACCCGGGCGTGCGTCAACGTCAGACGTCTGGACGGCCAGGTGCTGGTCGAGGTGTCGGACGACGGCGTCGGCGGCGCCGACCCCGCGACCGGCTCGGGCCTGCGCGGCCTGCTCGACCGGGTCTCGGCGGTCGGCGGGCGGCTCGAGGTCGACTCACGGCCCGGGCAGGGCACGACGGTCCGGGCGGCGATCCCGTGCGAGTAGCCGGGCACGGGACGGGCCGAAGTACGCGGCGCCGCCTCGCCGGCGCCGAGGCGAGCGTCCGCCCGGACGCCGTCTCACAACTCGGGCTGGGTGCGACCTTCGCCGTAGTCGGGGATCTGCTGGACGGCCCAGCCGTTGCCGTCGGGATCGCTGAAGAACACGAATCTGCCCCACGGAAAGTCCTGGACCTCGGAGACCTCGAGCCCCCGTCGCACGAGCTCGTCCCGGGCAGCCTCGACGTCCTCCACCACCAGCTGAAGCCCCTGGAGCGAGCCCGGGTCCATCTCGGTGATGCCCTCACCGATCGAGACCGAGCAGCCTGAGCCCGGCGGGGTCAGCTGGACGAAGCGGAGGCCTTCGCGGACCGTTACGTCGTTGTCCACGCTGAAGCCGGCCCGCTCTGCGTAGAACGCCTTCGCCCGGTCGACGTCGGACACCGGAACCGGGATCAGCTCGAGTCTGAAATCCATCCGGCGCGGCAGTCTATCCCCCGGGTATCCCGGACTGCGCCGCGCAAGCGACAATTCGGGCCGTGCACGACTTCGAGATCTTCCTGGCCGCATTGTTCGTGTCGGTCGCGGGCTTGAACGCGATCGCGCGCTGGCTGTCGGTGCCCTATCCGATCCCGCTCGTGCTGGGTGGGCTCGTGCTCGGGCTGCTACCGGGCATCCCAGAGATCGAGCTCGAGCCCGACCTGGTGCTCGTGATCTTCCTGCCGCCGCTGCTCTACGCGGCCGCGTTCTTCTCGGACCTGCGCGCGCTGCGCAGCGACCTTCGCGGGATCTCGGTCGCATCGATCGGGTTGGTGCTCCTGACGACCGGGACCGTGGCTGTGATCGCGCACGAGGCGATCGGGCTCTCCTGGCCGCTGGCGTTCGCGCTCGGCGCCATCGTCTCGCCCACCGACCCGGTTGCCGCCACCGCGATAATGCGCCAGCTCGGCGCCCCGCGCCGGCTCGTGAACTTCATCGAGGGCGAGAGCCTCGTAAACGACGCCACCGCGCTCGTGGCCTACCGCGTAGCGGTGGCCGCCGTCGTCGGCGGGAGCTTCTCGGCGCTCGACGCGGGGCTCGAGTTCCTGGGGGCGGCCGCAGGCGGGATCGCGATCGGCTTGGTGGTCGGCTTCGTGGTGGCGGAGATCCGGCGCCGGCTCGACGACGCGCCGACCGAGATCACGATCTCGCTGCTCACCGCGTACGCCGCGTTCGTCCCGGCTGACGCGCTCGGACTGTCCGGGGTGCTGGCGGCGGTCACCGCCGGCATCTATCTCGGATGGATGGCGCCGGACCTGATCACGCCGCAGACGCGCCTCCAGAGCACCGCGGTCTGGGAGATCCTCGTCTTCCTACTCAACGCCACGCTGTTCATCCTGATCGGGCTGCAGCTGCCGGTGATAATTGAGGGCCTCGACGCCTACACGATGGGCGAAGTGCTCGGCTACGCGGCGCTCGTCTGCGCCACAGTGATCGGCACCCGCTTCGCCTTTTCGTTCACGGCCCCCTACGTGATCCGGGCGCTCGATCGCCGCCCCTCCCAGCGGGAGCGGCGCATCGGCGCCCGCCCGCGGATCGTGTCGGCCTGGGCGGGGATGCGCGGAGCGGTCTCGTTGGCTGCAGCGCTCGCGCTGCCACTCGAGACCGACGCCGGGGTACCGATCCCCGAGCGCGACCTGATTCTGTTCATCACCTTCGCGCTGATCCTCGTGACGGTGGTCGGACAGGGGCTGACGCTTCCGTACCTGATCCGTGCCCTGGGGGTGCGGGAGGACGGCGCCGAGGAGGAGGCAGAGGAGATGCGGGCGCGATACGCGGCGTCGCGCGCGGCCCTGGAGCGCCTAGACGAGCTGGCGATCGAGGACTGGACGCTCGACGACACGATCGACCGTGTCCGCGGCCTTTACGAGTTCCGCCAGCGGCGCGTCAAGGTGCGAGCCGGCAAGATCGAGGACGAGGACGGTATCCAGGACCGCTCGCTCGCCTACCAGCGCCTGATGCACGAGCTCTACACCGTGCAGCGCCAGGCGATCGTCCAGCTACGCAACAGCGGCGAGATCAGCAATGACGTGATGCACCGCATCGAGCGCGAGTTCGACCTGGAGGAGTCGCGGCTGGAAGTGTGACCTTGCTCGGGGGAATCCTCAGGCGTCGCCCGCGCAGCGGAATCCGGTGTTGCCCGTAGTCGATTCGGGCTCCAGTGCGTTGCGGGCGGCTACGCGGTAGCGGCGGCAGTAGGAGTGGTGGCACAGATAGGAGCCACCGCGCGTCGAGCGATTCGTGCCGCGTCGCGGCCCCTGCGGGTTCGTGCGGCGGTCGCGGGTGTGGAAGTCGGGGCTGTACCAGTCCGCACACCACTCCCACACGTTGCCGGTCATGTTGTGCAGTCCGTAGCCGTTGGCCGGAAAGGCGTCGACCGGACAGGGGCCGTAGAAGCCGTCGGCACTCGTGTTCTCGCCCGGGAAAGTGCCCTGCCAGACATTCATGCGGTGCTCGCCCCCCGGCTCGCGCTCGTCGCCCCACGGGAACACCTTTCCCTCGAGGCCTCCGCGCGCTGCGTACTCCCACTCCGCCTCGCTCGGCAGCCGTTTGCCGGCCCACTCGCAGTACGCCTGCGCGTCGTTCCAGCTGACGTGCAGGACCGGATGGTCCTTGCGCCCGTCGAGGTCCGACTGTGGACCCTCCGGGCGGCGCCAGTCGGCCCCCTCCACCTGGCGCCACCAGGGCGCCTGCGCCGCCCCCCGCGTCGGCGGGAAGTCGTCCGGCAGCAGGCCGGCGAACACAAACGACCAGCCGAAGCGCTCGGCTTCCGTCACGTGGTGCGTGTCCTCGACGAAGGCGGCGAACTCGGCGTTCGAGAGCGCATGGCGGTCGATCCGGAACGGATCGAGCCGGATCCGGCGCGGCGGTCCCTCGCCGTCGCCCGGGTAGGCCGAAGGACCGTCGTTCCCCATCAGGAACTCGCCGCCTTCGAGCAGCACCATCCCTGCCCGGGCCGAGGACGCCTCCGCCATCGGCCGGAGTCTAGGGGCGGGCCCAGCTCCGTAGCTCGCGGGCGCCGCGCGGACGGCGAGCCCCGTCATGCCGCCCTATTGGCGCGACATCGCGACGCGCAGGAGCTCCTCCGGGCTGATCAGGTGGTCGAGGTCCTCGGCGGCCTCGTCGATGTCGATCTGGACCCAGTGGAGGCGCCCGGTGAAGGCGTTCTCGTAGCCGTGGTCGTCGCTCACGGGCGTCGCGCTGTCGCGACCCAGATCGGTCGTCTCGTCGGCGGAGAAGACCACCGGCTGGGTGTTCTCGACACGCCCCTCGCCGACCTTGTCGCCGTCGACGTAGAGCCTCGCATCCCCACCCTTCCCGAGCCCGCCGCCGTCGTAGGTGAACTCCATCCGCACCTGATGCTCGCCCGGCGGCACCACCTGGTCGCCGTAGACCTTGAAGCGCTGGAGGCCGAAGAAGTTGTAACAGTAGGCCGGGCGCCCCCCGTCGAGATACAGGCTCCAGCCCCCGTAGGCGCCGCCCTGCGCGATCAGGACCCCCTCGCCGCCATCCTCCGGCACCTCGATCCGCGCGGTCACGGCGTGCGACTTGTTCTTGACGACGAGCACGGAGTTCTCTGACAGCCGGCCCATCCCCCCGAACAGCAGCTGAGACTTCCCGCGGATCAGCTGCGGGCGCCCGGCAAGGTCGGCGTTGAAGCGCTCGAAGCGGCGGTCGTCGAGCGGGAGCACGTTGTAGCGGGTCGCCTCGAGCAGGAAGAGGCGCTGCAGGTCGCGCAGCTTCTCCGGCTGGTCGGCCGACAGGTCGTGTGCCTGCGTCCAGTCCTCGGGCGCGTAGAGCTCCCAGACGTCGTCGTCGTACGCCGGCATCTCGGTGGGCTTCCACGGGATGCTGTGGCGCGTGACCGCGGTCCAGCCCTTGTGGTAGATGCCGCGGTTCACGAACATCTCGAAGTACTGCGTCTCCCGGTGCTCGCGCGCCGCCGCGTCGTCGAAGGTCGGCGCCATGCTCTTCCCGTGCAGGGGCATCTGCTGCACCCCGTGCACGAAGGTCGGCTCGGGCAGACCGGCCACGTCGAGCACGGTCGCAGCGACGTCGATCACGTGGCTGAACTGCGTCCGCACCTCGCCGCGCGCCTCGAAGCCGCGCGGCCAGTGCACGACGGTGCCGTTGCGCGTGCCGCCCCAGTGTGAGGCGATCTGCTTGGTCCACTGGTAGGGCGTGTCCATCGCGTGCGCCCAGCCGACCGCGTAGTGGTTGTTGGCCGCGACGGTGCCGAACTCGTGGATGCGCGAGACCATGAACTCGGTCGTCTCGATCCCCGCCGCGCCGTTGAGGGAGATCAGTTCATTGAACGTGCCCTGTGGCGTCCCCTCGGCGGAGGCGCCGTTGTCGCCGATGATGTAGTAGATCAGCGTGTCGTCGAGCACCTCGAGCTCTTCGAGGGCCTCTACCAGCCGGCCGATGTGGTGGTCGGTGTGCTCGAGGAAGCCGGCGTACACCTCCATTTGGCGCGCGAGCACCGGCTTGAGATCGTCGGGCATGTCGTCCCAAGCCGGGATCTCATCCGGCCGCTCGGTCAGCTCGGCCTCGGGCGGGATCACGCCGAGCTCCTTCTGGCGCGCGAAGGTCTTCTCGCGCAGCGCGTCCCAGCCCTGGTCGAACTTGCCCTTGTACCGGTCCGACCACTCGGTGGGCACGTGGTGCGGCGCGTGCGTCGCGCCGGGCGCGAAGTAGGCGAAGAACGGCTTGTCTCGCATCAGCGCCTTCTGCTGGCGAATCCAGTCGATCGCCCGGTCCGTCATGTCCTCGGTGAAGTGGTAGCCCTCCTCCGGGGAGCGGTCGGGCTCCACCGGCACGGTGCCGTCGTAGATCGCCGGGGCGTACTGGTTCGTCTCGCCGCCGATGAAGCCGTAGAAGTGCTCGAACCCGCCGCCGCCGCTCGGCCAGGCGTCGAACGGCCCCAGCGGGCTCGTCTCCCAGACCGGCACCTCGTGGCACTTGCCGAACTGCGCCGTCGAGTAGCCGTTCAGCTTGAGCGTCTCCGCGAGCGGGGCGGCGGTGTTCGGCCGGATCGAGTTGTAGCCGGGCGCCGACGTGGCGATCTCCGTGATCCCGCCCATCCCGACCGAATGGTGGTTGCGCCCGGTCATCAGCGCCTGGCGCGTGGGCGAGCAGAGGGCGGTCGTGTGGAAGCGGTTGTACCTGAGCCCGTTGGCCGCGAGGCGCTCCGCGGTGGGCGTCGCGCACGGGCCGCCGAACGCGCTGGAGGCGCCGAAGCCGACGTCGTCGAGCAGGATCACGAGCACGTTCGGCGCGCCCTCGGGCGGGCGCAGCGGCTCGATCGGCGGGAACGACGCGTCCGGCGTCCTTCGCGTCGTAGGTGACGAGTCCCTCGTAGCGGCTTGTGCGGGAATCGGCAGGACGTCCCGCTGCACGTCGTCTGGATTGCTCGCCATGTCGAGGTGCCCTCTCCTTCAGGCCGACCGCGCGTGAACGCCGTCCGCCATACGCGCTGAGGCCGTAGATGATCAACAGGTCGATGCCGAAGATTGCCAGCGACCAGAAGTGTGGGGGTGGCTCACCCCCTCACGAGACCTACAGCAGCGATACTCGCCAACGGGATGTGGGATGAACGCATCAGCGTCGTTCGGGCGTTTGCCGACGCGATCACCAATCGCGACCTCGAGGCGGCCCTCGAGCTCTGCCACGCCGAGATCGAGTTCTTCTCGCTGCTGGCACAGCTCGAGGCGAGCCCCTACCGCGGGTTCGCCGGTATTCGCAGGTACTTCAGGGACGTCGACGCGACCTGGGAGGAATGGCGAGTCGAGGTCGAGCAGCTGTTATCCACGCCGGACGGCCGCGTCGTGATCGTCATGTCCACGCACATGCGCGGAAGGGGGAGCGGGCTCCCATTCGCACAGCGAGTCGCGAACGTCTGGGAGTTCAAGGACGAGAAGCTCTGGCGCGCCACGATGTACCGCGATCCCGCCGACGCACTGCGGGCGACCGCGGCGCCGCCGCTCGAGAAATAGCGGCACAAGTGGGTGCTCGCTTATGCGCGGCTAATCGCCGCGGTAGGCGTCGACGACGGCGGTGAGGTCCTGGATGACGAGGAATCGGGTGATCAGCCCGTCGTGGAAGTCGAGGACGGTGGCGTACTCGCTCTCGGGCACCGTGATGCCGCTCTTCTTGACCTCGACGCTCTCCGTGCCGAGGAACACGACGCGCTCGCCGTTGCCGAAGAACTCGCGCGGCCGCTTCTGCCGGAACTCGAGGATGTCCCCGAGCCTGACGAGGTGATCCACGACCGCCTGCTTGCCGCGCCGCTCTCCGCTGATGGGCGTGCCGTCCGGGATCGTCGCCTTGAACACCACGTCCTCTGCGAGATGGTCGATCAGAGGCTGCCAATCGTCCGATTCGAAGAGGCTGCGTACGAGCGAGGTGTAGTCCACGGGGTCCTCCCGAAGTGCGCTGTCCACCGTCTCTTCACGAAGCATGCTGTCCATCGGGTCCTCCCGAGCTTTGGGTAGCTGGCCGTTAAATAACTTGTCATCAAGATAGCAGACGCCAAGCTAAGCTTCGGACGCGTGGCCACTGACTCCGTCGACCGCATCGTGCAGGCGTGGGCCAAGCGCGATCCGCGCCTGGACGCGAGCCCGCTCGAGGTCGCCGGCCGCCTACTGTTGTGCGCCGCCCATCTCGAGCGGGCCATCGTCGCCGCACTCGAGCCCTTCGAGCTGAGCTTCGGCGACTTCGACGTACTGAACACGCTGCGGCGACGCGGCGATAAGCTCGGCACCAACCCCAGCGACCTGGCCCGGTCCTCGCTGATCACCACCGGCGCGATGACCGCGCGGCTCGACCGTCTCGAGCGCGCCGGACTCATCAGACGAGCGCCCGATCCGAGAGACCGGCGAGCCGTGCGTGTCCACATCGCCGAAGAGGGCGAGCAGGTCGCCGAGCGAGCCCTCCACGCCGTAATTGCCGCCGACAAGGCTTTCCTCGAGCCGCTCAGCCAACGCCGGCGCGACTCAGTCGCCTCAGCGCTCGAAACAACTCCTCCTGCGCGCCGAATCCGACTGACCGAGAGATCGCGGCGAGTGAGCCTTTACGTGGACTCGAGCGCGCTGCTGAAGCGCTACGTGGACGAGTCCGATTCCGAGACGGCCGAGTCGCTCCTTCGCAGCGATCCGTCGCTGCTGACCGCCCGACACACGACCGTCGAGGTTCGCCGCAACCTCGCTCGCCTGCTCGACGAACGTGAGGCGGCGCCGCCCGTTCGGCTTTCCTGGAGGACCTCGGAGTCCTATCGATCGTCGAGCTGGACGAGGTCACCTGCGAGATGGCCGCTGCCATCGCCGAGGTGACCGGCGCGCGAACGCTCGACGCGTTGCATCTCGCGGCAGCCCAGCGCGTCGGCGGCGCGGCCGTTCCGTTCCTGACTTTCGATCTGCGCCAGGCGCAAGCGGCGCGTGGCCTGGGGCTCACGGTGGTCGGCGCCTGATCGGCCGCAATCCCGCCGCGCTCCACGGGCAGACGCATCAAACGAGATTGATGTAATCTTCCGGCGGATGATCGCCACGGCGGGACATGGCGAGAGTTCGCCGCCGCCACTGCTGCGGCTGGCGGGGCACCCGTTGCGGTGGCGGCTATTGAGCGAGCTCGCGCGCAGCGATCGGCGTGTCGGCGAGCTGTGCGCGCTGGCGGCCCGGCGCCAGAGCCTCGTCTCCTACCACCTGCGTCAGCTGCGCGACGGTGGTCTCGTCACGATGCGTCGCAGCGCCGCCGACGGTCGCGACACCTACTACGTCCTCGATCTGGTGCGCTGCGGCGAGCTGCTGTCGAGCGCCGGCGTGTCGCTGCATCCGGGCCTGGCGCAGACCCCGCGCCCACGCGCCGTCCGCGATCCCGGTGCCACAACGGCGCGGGTGCTGTTCTTGTGTACCGGCAACAGTGCGCGCTCGCAGATCGCCGAGGCGCTCGCCGAGCGGCTGTCCGGCGGTACGGTGAGCGCGGCGAGCGCGGGTAGCCATCCCAAGCCGCTGCATCCCAACGCGGTGCGGGTGATGCGCGAGCGGGGCATCGATCTCGCCGGGCGTCGTTCCAAGCAGCTGGGCGAGTTCGCCGCCCAGCGCTTCGACTACGTGATCAGCCTCTGCGATCGCGTGCGCGAGGTGTGCCCCGACTTTCCCGGCGGACCCGGGCTGATCCATTGGAGCATCCCCGATCCCGCCCGCGAGCCCGGAAGCGATGAGGAGACGCTGCCCGCCTTCGAGCGTACTGCGACCGAGCTTTGCACCCGCGTCGGCTTTCTCATCGCGGCGATCGAACAGAGCACCACTACCACCACCGGTCAGGAGGTGACCGAACGTGGCTGACGAGCTCGTGAACGTCCGCTACATGGTCGACGACGTCGAGGACGCCGTCGCCTTCTACACCAAGCACTTCGGCTTTGCGCTGCGCTCCAGCGCCGCGCCCGCTTTCGCCGACGTCGTGCGCGGCAACCTGCGGCTGCTGCTCAGCGGTCCGGCGAGCTCGGCCGGGAGGCCGATGCCCGACGGCCGCACGCCGGCGCCGGGAGGCTGGAACCGCATCCACTTCATCGTCGACGACATCGCGGCGGACGTCGAGCGGCTGCGGGCCGCGGGCCTTATGTTCCGCAACGACATCGTCAGCGGGCCGGGCGGCCAGCAGATCCTGCTCGAGGATCCCTCCGGCAACCCCATCGAGCTCTTCCAGCCGGCGGGCGCATAGCGCCCGGTGTCCGAAGGCGCGCTGCGCCTCCGCGGCCATCCTCGGTCTCCTGGCAGACCTCCTCGCCCTCCGTCCGCGAACATGTGCGAGCCGAGGACGTCGCCGTACGCGAGGCTGAGACCGGTACGGCTGGCGAAACAGGGGGTCGTCGATGAATCCGCTGTTCATGGCGCTCGCTCGTTAGTTGATCGAAGGGCAACTTACCAGATAAGTGTACTCTTGGTCAACTTATGAGCGCCCCACCGACACGTCGGCGACGGCTGCCGAAGGCGGAACGGCGCCGGGTGATCGAGGACGCGGCCTCAAGGCTGTTCGCCGAGCACGGCTACGCCGAGACGCGTCTCGACGACATTGCGGCCGCCGCCGGGGTCACCAAGCAGCTGCTCTACCAGCACTTCCCCTCCAAGAAGGCCCTCCACCTGGCGCTCCTCGGCAAGCACCGCGACGAGATACTCGGACGCCTGACCGAGAGCATGTCCACGCCGGGCCCCCTCGCCGAGCGACTGCCTCGGGTCCTCGACGACTGGTTCACCTACGTGGAGGAGCACCCCTACGCGTCCGCGCTCCTGTTCCGCGACACCACCGGCGACCCCGAGGTGCAGGAGTTCTACCGCGAGAATCACGCGGCAGCGCGCGCCGCCAATGTCGCCTTGCTGGGCGCCGAGCCGGAGCTTCAGATCCCGGAAGACCGCCTCGAGCCACTCGCCGAGCTGATTCGATCGGCCACGACCGGGCTCGCGGTCTGGTGGGGCGAGCATCCCGAAGTCCCACGCGCCACCATCGTCGACCTCATCGTCGACGTGCTCCTACGCGGCCTTGGACTCGCCAAGGCTGGAAGCCAACCGGATCGAGCGGATGCGCTATAGCAGCGCCGCGGTGCGCCCGGGAAGCTCGCCACGCATCGCCGCGCCTCACACCACCACCGACGGGCGGACCCTCGGTGTTCGTCCTGCTATTCGGGGGGTTCTTGAAGGAGCCGCGCGGCCGGTGGCGAGGTTATGTAGCGCGATGGCACGTCCTACGCGGTGCCATAGGATTGCGACGTGCCGTTCACGCTCAGGAACCTCAAGGAGGACCTGGAGGACGTCGGATCCAATTTCGACGGCGCGCCGGACCTTGAGTTCCGCTTGGCGACCGAGGCACTCGAGCTCGAGCGATCCGGCCTGAGCTACCAGCGCGTCCCGCCCGGCTATCGCTTTCCGTACGGCCACACGCACAAGAAGCAGGAGGAGGTGTACGTGGTCCTGCGCGGGAGCGGGCGGATGAAGGTCGACGACGAGATCGTCGAGCTCAAGGAATGGGACGCGGTGCGCGTCCCGCCCCGTACGTGGCGAGGCTACGAGGCCGGGCCGGAGGGCCTCGAGATCCTCGTCATCGGCGCGCCCAATCTCGGCGAGGCTCCGCGCGAAGACGTCAATGGCCAGCGCGACTGGTGGGCTGACTAGTAGGGCTGTCCGGAGGTCCGCGCCTTTGGACCTGGTCGCTGCTCGACGAAGAGCGTGCGTCCGTCGCGGACGTCGTCGTCGAACAGCCTGATGCTCTCGGCGATGTGGTCGAGGTAGCGCTCTCGCGCCCGCCGCTCACAGCGCGATCGCTTCGCGCCGGATCGGTTCGGCAGCGCGACCGTCTCTGGTGAGCTCCTTCACATCGTCCTCGCAGCCAAGCGCAGTTGACGTCGCTCCCCGGCACCGCGACGCCCCTCGCCACCGAGCCGAACACACGGACGTTGCGCGCCCCCTGGGCGCTCCGCGATTCGCGCGATCTCCTTGCGTCGCTTGCGAAGGTCGTCGAAAGTCATGGGGCAACATTTTCGCCGGTCCATGGAAGAGGCCTTCGACGTGGGGCGGGAGACGGCCAACTGCGAGCCATTTGGCCTCGGCCTTGGCCTCGGCGTCGATGTCGTCCGGCGCCCGTTCCGACAAGCTGTGTCGGGGTCAGCCGATCGATTCGAGCAAGTCGTTGCATGCCTGCTCGCAGCGGCTGCACACCTGGGCGCAAATCCGGCAGTGTTCGTGGTGCTCGGCGTGGCGCTCGCACTCTTTGCGACAGACGCTGCATGTCACCACGCACGCCTCAACCGCTGCGCGGACAACGCCGACGTCGGATGCGGTCTGGCGGGTCACGATGCGGCCGGTGGACTCGCACTGGTCGGCGCAGTCGAGACAAAGCCGAATGCAGCGCACCAACTCCCGGACGTCGCTCTCGCCGAGGTCGGCATCGGCGCAGCTCGTACACGCGGCGGCGCAGTCGATGCATGCCTCGATACAGCGCACCACCACATCGCGATCGCGGCCGGCCGGCTGCGGATGCGTCTCGAGCATCTCTCGAATCGTCACTTTCCCTCCTTCGGGCGTCGCGGGGGGCGAGACGGAGGATGAGGCATGTGACGTTGCGGGTCCAGGCCGCCTCTATCCCTGCGGTAGCCGTATGCAGCCGCTCGTTCGCGCAAGGCGAGAGCGAGCAGATGAAGCTGGCCCTTAGTGCTCCCCGCCCGAAGTTCGTTCGCAACCCACAGCCTCAAGCCGGAGGCTGCGGCTCGTCGTCCCGCCAGGCGAGTGCCTCCGCCCTGACAATTGCCGCCGCCTGACGGTGAAGTTGCTCTTGGTCGTCCTCACCCAGGGCGAAGACCTCGCCGAAGATGTCCGCGTTCTTGAGCACCTGCGCGCGGCCTCCACGTCGGAGGTGACGAGAGGACCGTCACGACCGGCGACCGCCAGCTGTCGCAGCCCACCCGGCTGTCGGGCGACAGCTGTGTCTCGACGCGCACGATCGAGCCGGCCCCAGCCGCGATGCCACGCCCAGCTCGGCTCCCTGAAAGGCCATCACCTGGGTGGCCACGTAGCAGTCCTCCGTGAGGCGCCGGCTGCGATCGCAACGTCCCGACCACCACCGCCGTGGCAGCGACCGACGCCCCGGGATTCCACCTGGGAACCGCTCGGTCGCGCTCAACCAACGTGCCGTGTCCTTCCCTCCGCGGACCTGATAATCATCGAAATGCGACGCTCGATCAGGCGACCCGCTGCGGTCGCGCCGCCGAATGCTGTTCGACTGCGGACGTGATCGTCGAATCTGTGACCGGGGTCACAGAGTGAGCTCGGTCCGCAAGTAACGTCTGTCGCAGCATGGACTTCATCGCCTTCTTCTTCATCGCCATGGTCGCGGCCACGATCGTGCTGGCCCCGGTGTTCGGCGCGGAATCTCGCCCAGGTTTCCTCCGGCCGGATCAGGCCTTCCGCGCCGGCCGGGCACCGGCACGGCCGTGGGACTTGGACCGCTAGCGGCGCCAGTAGTCAGTCAGTTGAGCGTGCCCCTCGAGCCGCAGGACTCGCCGGCCGGATAGAGGTCGTGGTCGTCTTTTCAGGCGGCGAGCCGGAGCCGAGGTTCGCGGGCTGCCAGGCGCTCGATCAGCTCGGCGAGATCGCTACCGACTCCAGGCGACCGGCTCGCCAGGATGGACTACGTGGCCAATTTCTGTGCCAGCGACCAATCCTTGGCGACGCCCGCCGATCCGCGACAACGTTTGAGGTAGGAGCCTAAGGGGACCGCAGGCCCACACCGACGCTTCCGCGCTTCGCGCAATGCGGCACTGCCGGCTCCGCCTAGGGTGGCAACCCGGCGGCCTGGCGCGCCCCGTCGGGGTCGGCAAAAGATTCGACGCGGACGACCCGCCCATCGCGGACGGTCAAGAGCGATGACCGGGTCTCATCGACTTCGAGCTCGTGCGTCCGACCGACGATGTGCACGACGACCGCTACCTGATCACCGGCGTCGTCGAACCGCAGCGTCTCAACCCGGTACCTCTCCCAAGCCGAGAGGAACTCACCCCAGAAGCGCCGCACGCCGTCAAAGCCGCGGTAACTGTCGACGGCAAGCAATGAGTCAGTCACCGGGACCCACTCGATCTCCGGATCCAGGAAACGGCCGAGAGCGTCATCGGACATGCGCTGCTCGAACTCTTGTGTGGAGCCCTCGCCCGCAAGCTCCGCGTAGAGTCGGCGGACCAGTTCGACGTTCTCCTGTGACACCGCGTTCCCAGTGTCTCGCATCGTGCTCTACGGTCGGCGGCAGCACCAGCGGTCGACAGAGCGCCGTTATCGAGGCGCGGGCGGAGCGATTCGCGGCGCGCTGCCGTGGTTAATTAGCATCGCGTGGGTGTCCTCGCCGGACAGCCTGGACTTCTACGACGCCGAGCTGTGCGCTCACCACGAGCACCTTCGCGCGGCATACGGGATCAGCCCCGGTGACGAGGTAGTCGACATCGGGTGCGGAACCGGGCTCACGACTCGCGAGGCGGCGCGCGCCGCGGCGCCGGGCCGCGTTGTCGGCGTCGACGTGTCCGAGCGCATGCTCGAGCGCGCCCGTCAGGCGACGGCGGCCGAACGGCTCGACAACGTCCGATACGAGCTAGGAGACGCCCAGGTGCATCGCTTCGACCCCGCCGGCTTCGACGTGGCGATCAGCCGCTTCGGGACGATGTTCTTCTCCGATCCGGCCGCCGCGTTCGCCAACCTCGCCGCCGCCCTTCGACCCGAGGCGCGCCTGGTGCTGCTCGTCTGGCAGCGACACGAGCACAACGAATGGGCGCGGGCGATCGACGCCGCGCTGGGCGACGCGGCGCAGCCCCCGCAGCCGGGCGCGGACCCGTTCTCGCTCGGCGACGCCGAAGCCACCGCCGGACATCCTCGAGGGCGCCGGCTTCGACGGCGATGCGCTTCGAGGACGTCCACGAGCCGGTCCTCTACGGACACGACCCCGACGCCGCGCTCGCGTTCGTCCGGGGGTTTCAGGGCACCAGCGCGGCCCTCGCAAGCCTGAGCGACGCCGAGGCGGCTCGTACCGTCGAGCGCCTGCGCGAGACGCTCGCGGCGCACTACAGTGACGAGCGCGGCGTGGTCCTCGATGCGCGTTCCTGGTTGATCACGGCCCGGCGACGCCGCTAAGACATCACGCGCCAAGGGCCCGGGCTTGGCCCGCTCGGTCGACACACGTGACCCGGCCCCGCTTGCGCTTACGCACGGCGTCAACGCGGCCGAACTGCGTGACGCCATCTACACCCACCCCAGCTCGACGGAGGCGTTCAACGGCGTGCTTGCCACGATCGTGCGGACCGACGAGCCCGTCGCGATGCAAGCCCAGGGATCGGTGACCTGCGATGCCTAAGGCGTACTCCCGGGCCCCGCCGCGCCGGCTGCTCGCGGCGCGCGTCGTTGGCGGCGGCCATGCTTGTGTTCCGGCTCGCCCGACACGATCCGTGGCTCCCGCGCGCGTCCTGTAATCCTCGCCGTAGATGACGAGCCCGCAGTGGTTACGCCTGTGACTCGCGACCCACGGCAAGGCTTCGGCGAGGGCTACGCCCAATGAGGAAAGCAGGGCCGAGCACTGGCGGCGAGCCCGTCCTGAGATTCGTCCGCTGCGAGCGCGTGCTCAAGGCCATTCGAGACACCCGCTCTTCAACAAAGGAGCAGCCGAAATTCAGCCCCGCGTCGCGTGTCGGCGATCGCGGACTTCAAGCGGCTGAGGCTTGTCCCAGTCGTGTGCGCACGGCTCGGCGTGCACGCGCGCCCAGACGGTCGCGGCCATCTCCGCGGTGGGCAGGTTCTCCTCGGCGGGCGGCGGCGCGGACTTGCAGGCCGCCATCGCGGCCGGCGTCGCCGCCTACCGAGCGGGGGCCGTCACGCGGTGAGGCCGATGCTCGGAGTGTCGTTCAGCGGAGCTCCTCGACCAGCCCGATGATGATGCCGTCGGGGCCGCGGACGTAGCAGTACCGGTAGATGTCCTCGTACTGCGCCACCTCGCCCACGAGTTCGGCGCCGTGGGCGCGCAGGCGGTCGAGGACGTCGTCGACGGCGTCGACGAAGAACGTGAGGCGAGGAATGCCCGGGGTGTTCACCGGCGCCCTCGGCGCACTGCTGGTGGCCACCGGCGTGTGGAACGTCGACAGCTCGACCCGGCCGTGGCCGTCCGGGGTCCGCACGACGGCGAGGTCCGCTCGGACGCCGTCCAGCCCGACGAGCTGGTCCACCCATTCACCCTCGACTGCCGCCTCGCCCTCCAGTTCCAGGCCCAGTTCGACGAAGAACGCGATAGCAGCCGCGAGATCCTCGACCACGATGCCGACGTGGTCCATCCGCTTGAGGGTCATGTCCGGCCTCCGCCCAGCTCGTCGGGGCTGTACTCGTCGTGCCTGCGTACCCATGAGCCGGTGGGATCCTGCGGTACGCCGTCGGGCGCGTCCTGCCACTCCTCCTGGCGGCCGAACGGCGTGATGTCCAGCAGCCCCCAGACGCTGCTGAGGTCCTCGGCGGCGCGGCCGCTGGCGAAGTAGCTGCGGTAGATCTGGTCACCGTCGCGCAGGAAGACGTTGACACCCCAGTACTCGGGGACGTCGAAGTCCGCCGAGAAATCGTCGAGGGTCGTGTACCAGGGCACGTCCCAACCCATGCGCTTGCGGTAGTCGTGGATCGCGCCTTGGGAGCCGGCCGACACGAAGACCAGCGTCGTGTCACGCGCGTTGAGGTGGGTGAGATTCGGCAGGTTGTCGGCGAACATGGTGCAGCCCGGACAGCCCTGCTCGGGATACTCGGCGATGTCCATTCCCGGGTCCAGGAAGAAGCGGTAGACGATCAGCTGTCGACGCCCCTCGAAGAGTTCGAGGAGGCTGACCTCGCCCTCCGGGCCCGCGAAGCGGTAGTCCTTATCGACCCGGACCATGGGCAAGCGGCGGCGCTCAGCCGCCAGCGCGTCGCGCGCGCGAGTGAGCTGCTTCTCCTTGACTAGGAGCGCCTCGCGTTCGGAGTTCCACTCTTCTTCGGACACGACAGCGGTTGGGATGGTCATCGGTCTCCTCTTCGTCGGGCTCGGACAGACGGCGTGCGGATCGCCGCTGTGGCGGTACACTAAACCAAATGGTTGAACGAACCTCGTTGGACCGGCTCTTCCACGCCGTCGCTCACGAAGCCAGGCGTGACATGCTCGAGCGGTTGGTGGCGGAAGACCTGACGATCGGCGCGCTGGCCGAGCCATTTGAGATGTCGTTTCCCGCCGCGTCCAAGCACGTGAGGGTGCTCGAGAGCGTCGGGCTGATCGAGCGGACGGTCGAGGGCCGGGCGCACCGGTGCCGGCTGCGTGCCGCAACGCTTGAGCCGGCCAGCGCCTGGCTGCAGCCCTACGAGCGCTACTGGACGGAGCGTCTCGACGCGCTCGAGGACGTGATCGCTCGGTCGGGCGACCGGTGACCTCCGTCAAGCTCCAACGGACGATCCCGGCATCGCCGGCGACGGTCTACCGCGCTTGGCTCGACCCTGAGCTCCTGTTGCGGTGGTCGGCGCCGGTCGGGTGGGAGGCTGTTCGCGTGGAGGTCGACGAGCGTGTCGGCGGGCACTACCGCTGCTGGCACGTCGATGGTGACGGCCGGGAGGTTGGCGGCTTCGACAGCGAGATCCTCGAGCTCGTGCCCGACGAGCGCATCGTGCTGCGCTGGCAGTTCGTCGGCCCGGACCGCCGCCCGCTTGCAGAGCCAAGTTCCCGGCTGACCATCACGCTGCGCCCCGTGCCACCCGACGCGTGCGAGCTCACCCTGGTCCACGATCGACTCGATGGCCTCGAGCGAACCATGCCCGGCATGACCGACGCGACCCGCCGCGGCTGGTCGGGCACCTTGGTCCGGCTGGAGCGGACCGTCCGCGCAGGCTCCTAGACAGATGGCCGGGCGGCTCGGGCCGCGAGGCCGCACTGCCCCTTCGCGCGATCTGCGGAACTCACGGAGGGCCACGTGACGCGCCCTGCCGATCGTCCCGAGCCAGGGGCTTGGTTCGCGCGCCCGACACGCTCGAGAGCCAGGGCCGAGCCGGTTGGGAGGATGAACACCATGATCGATCTCGATACCGCATACGAGTTCATGGCGAGTAACGCCCGGTTGCTCGATCGCCGCAGGTTCGAGGTGGTCGTTCAGGGCGCTCCGCCGGAAGGCGTGCTGGCGGCCTTGGAGGCCTACCGCAACGCCGACGGCGGCTACAGCTGGGGCCTCGAGCCAGATCTGAGAGCCACCGAGAGCCAGCCGGGTCCGGCCCTGCACGCCTTCGAGGTCTTCGAGGACATCGCCCCGGCGACCTCACCGCGGGCGCTCGAGCTATGTGACTGGCTGGACGTGGCCACCCTGGACGACGGCGGGCTGCCGTTCGCGCTCGCGGTCGGCAACAGCGCGGGCTGCGCGCCGTTTTGGGCCGACGCCGATCCAACGGTCTCCTCGCTCCAGATCACCGCGATCGTGACCGCCATGGCTCATCGGGTGGCGGCGAGCGACCCGGCCGTGGCGAAGCACGACTGGCTGCGGAGCGCCACCGACTACTGCCTGCAGGCGAGCGAGGCGATGGCCGACGAGCTACCCGCGATGGCCCGGGCCTTCGCGCTCCAGGCGCTGGACGCCGCGGCGTACACCCGCCCCGAGGCCGACGCCGTCATCGAGCGTCTCGCCGCGCCCATCCCGGAGAGCGGACAGCTGCACGTCAGCGGCGGCCTGCCCGACGAGTTCATGCGCCCGCTCGACTTCGCACCCTTACCCGACGGCGCGGCTCGAAAACTGCTGAGCGCCGAGTCGGTCGCCGCCGACCTGGAGCGACTCGCGACCGCCCAGCAGGACGATGGCGGCTGGCCGCTCGAGTTCCAGGCCTACTCGCCCGCAGCAGCGCTCGAGTGGCGCGGCCACCTGACCGTGAACGCCCTGTACCTCCTGAGGCGCAACGGCGTGATCTAACGCCCCCATCCCGGTCGTCTGACGCTCGACGGCGGGACGCTCGCAACCACGCGAGAGGCAGCACCCGGCGCCTTGGCGGCCTCACGCCTGCCGCGCGTGATCCGCGCGGCGGCCCTGGCCCCTCGAAGGCGCGCGCGTCAGTCCGAGGCAGTCACCGCTACAGCCCCTCGCGAGCGGTGGAGGTGGAGTTAGCCCCCGCCGAGGCCGAAGTCCGGATCGAAGGGCTGCTGATCGGACTGGCAGACCGTGCCCGCCGGTGGGGTGATCAGCTCGGTCAGGTAGGCGACCGTCGCCTGGTCTACGCAGGCGCTCGGGTTCTGGAAGCTCAGGTGGCCGTAGCCCTCGTGGGTGAGCAGGACCGCGTTGCCGAGGTAGCGCTCGGCGCGCACGGCGTTGGCGTAGCCCGTGTTGGGGTCGTGGCGCTGTGTTGATCAGCAGGATCGGGTTCGGGGTCGTGGCGCCCCAGGGCCCGCGGTAGTTGTCCTCGCCGCGCACCGGCCAGGAGGCGCAGGGGGCCCACCGCCACCAGCCCTGCACGCGGCCCTGGAGCCGGCCGATCCGCTCGAGTCGTCCGATCACCTGCGGCCAGGCCCGCACTCCCCTGAGGGCCGGGGCGTCGGCGCAGGAGATCGCCGCCGAGGTCGTCACGCCGGCCCAGCCCGCGACCGAGGTAGGGCCGCGTGCCCCGGTCTCGAGCGCCGATCCGTCGCCCCCCAGCGCGGCGGCGAGAGCCGCCGCGTTTGCCGGCCACCGAATGGGAGCCCTCAGCGGCTCGAACTGCGACAGCAGCAGATCGCCGTAGCTCAGCTCCTCGGGCGACGACAGCGGCGGCCTCGCCCCCGGAGCCGGGATCGGCGCGCGCCTCACCTGCGCGAACAACTGCTCGACGCGCTCGGCCGCGGTCTGGCCGCCACCGGCGAGCGCGCAACGCTCCGGTCCCGCGCCGTCGCACAACGCGAGGAACTGGTCAAAGACCTCGTCGGCCGAGCTGGCGTCGCTGGCGGACCTCGCCTCGGCCCCCTCCGAGTCTTCGGGCGCGTCGACGATGCCCATGAGCAGCATCGCCCGGATCCGGTCGGGGAACATGTTGGCGTAGGTCTGGCCGATGAGGGTGCCGTAGGAGAGGCCGACGTAGGTGAGCTTCTCCTCGCCGGCGAGGACGCGCAGGTGGTCGAGGTCGCGGGCGGTGTCGGCGGTCGAGATGTGCGGCAGAAGCCAGCCGCTGACCTCGCCGCAGCGCCGGGCCAGGTCGGCGGTCTTGCGCGCGAAGCGCTCCGAGGCGGCGTTGGTGCTGGGGATCGATTCGCCGGCCCAGAAGATCGCCTCGCTCCGCGGGTTGCGGAAGCAGTGCACCCGGGTGCTGGCGTTGGTGCCGCGGGGATCCCAGCTGACGACGTCGAAGCGCCCGCCGCCGAAGGCGTCGATCCCCTCGGGATCGCCCTGCACCAGGTCGACGCCGCTCGATCCCGGTCCGCCCGGGTTGATGAACAGCGTGCCGATCCGCTCGTCCGGGTTGCTGGCGAGGTGGCGGATCACCGCCAGGCTGATCGTGCGCCCGTTCGGGCGATCCCAGTCGAGCGGCACCCGGATCCGGGCGCACTGCAGACCCTCGCCGGGAGGAACGCATGCCGCCCACGGGATCGGTGCGCCGACCGGGCCAGCCGCGCGCGGCGATCCGGAGCCGCGGGCAACCGCGTCGCCGGCCGGGAGCGCGACGACGCAGCCAGCGGCCAAGGCCGCGGCGGCGACAAGCAGCTTGCGTACGGCGGCCACAAAGGACCCCGTAGCCGATGAATCCATGCGAATCCTTTCCAGCCACTGGAGCGCCCCAGCAGCCCCGTCCAACCTAGCCGCCCGAGCGCCGCACGTCAACGCGATGGTCTACGCGGACGCCGCCGTTTCGCGCAGTGCCACCGCGTCGTGGCTCGGCGGCACGCCGAACATCCGCCGGTACTCGCGGCTGAACTGAGAGGGGCTGTCGTAGCCGACGGCAAAGCCGACACCGGCGACGTCGCCGGGTTCGGCGATCAGCCGCGCCCTCGCGTCGTGCAGGCGGATCTGCTTCTGGAACTCGATCGGCGTCATCGAAGTCACCGCTCGGAAGTGGCGGTAAAACGAGGAGACGCTCATCGTCGCGAGTGCGGCGAGCTCCTCGACGCGCAGCGTCTCGTTGTAGTGGCCGCGGATCCAGCGGATCGCACGGGCCAGGTGCGCGAGGCGACTGTCGGCCAGCCCGATCTGCCGCACGGTCGCGCCCTGCGGGCCGGTGAGGAGCCGCCACAGGACCTCGCGCTCGACGCCGGCCGCCAGCGCGGCCGCGTCCTCGGGCGCGTCGAGCAGCGCGAGCAGCCGGCCGATCGCATCGATCAGCGCCGGTGACGCGTCGCTGACGGCGATCCCGGCGGGCGTGGCGTCGGCGGCGCCCGGGAGGCCCGTGGCCACCGGAGCCGTTTCGAGCAGCAGCGCGGCGATCCTCTCCGGGCGCAGCTCGACTACGACGGCGAGGAACGGCTCCTCGGCCGTGGCGTGCGTGATACGCCCGGTCACGGGCAGCGCGACCGACACGACGAGGAACTGCCCGGGCCCGTAGATGAATGTCCGGCCGCTCAGAGCCGTCTCCTTGACGCCTTGCGCAATGACAGAGAGCGTCGGCTCGATCACGTTCCCCGGCGGCTGGGTGGTCGTCGGCGTGCGGACGACCGAGACACCGGGCAGCGCCGTCGGCGTCCGGCCTTCGCCCGCATGGCGGGTGATCGACTCCCGGAGGCGAGCCAACGTGTTCACGCACCCAGTGAATCACGCGGGCGCATTTTCACTGCGGCGATTGGCAAGATCGTGCAAGAGTCGGGCAGCATCGATCTAACGCACTCGAGCGCGCAGTGGTGTCATCGAGCCATGACCTCTCTCGACTCCTACGTCACGCTCGGCCGCTCCGGTCTGCGCGTCAGCCCGCTCACCCTCGGCGCGATGACCTTCGGCGAGGACTGGGGCTGGGGCGCGAGCCCCGAGACCTCCGAGGCAATTCTCGCCGAATATCTCGACCGCGGCGGCAACGTCGTGGACACCGCCAACATCTACACCAACGGGCACTCCGAGAAGATCGTCGGCGACTTCCTCGCCGCGCGGCCAGGCCTGCGCGAGCGCGTCGTGCTGAGCACCAAGTTCTTCGGCAACCTCCATCCCGGGGACCCCAACGGTGGCGGAGGTGGCCGCAAGGCACTCATCGCCCAGCTGGAGGACTCGCTGCGCCGCCTGCAGACCGACTACGTCGATCTCTACTGGCTGCACAACTGGGATCGCCGCGCCCCGATCGACGAAACGCTCCGCGCGCTCGACGACCTCGTGGCCGCCGGCAAGGTCCGCTACGTCGGCCTGTCCGACGTCCCGGCCTGGGTCGCCGCACAGGCCCAGACGATCGCCCACTTCCGTGGCTGGGCGCCCATCACCGCGCTGCAGCTCGAGTACTCGCTGCTCGAGCGCACGCCCGAAGGCGACCTGCTGCCGATGGCCGAAGCCCTTGGCATCGGCGTCCTACCGTGGGGTCCACTGCGCGGCGGCCGGCTGTCGGGCAAGTACGCCCGCAACAACGGCGCGCCCGCTGATAGCCGAAGCGCGACGGGCCGACACGCCGAGCTGACCGAGCGGGATTGGGACGTGATCGACGCTGTCGCGCGCGCCGCGGCGGAGCTCGCTGTCAGCTCGGCGGAGGTCGCGCTCGCCTGGGTGCGCAGCCGCCCCGCGGTCACCTCCACGCTCATCGGAGCCCGCACGATCGAACAGCTGCGGTCCAATCTCGCGTCGCTGGAGATCACGCTCACGCCCGAGCAGCTCGCCGCTCTCAACGAACCGTCGATGCCGTCGCTCGGCTTCCCCGCGGCCATCATCGCGGAAATCACCCCAGCATTCGGCTTCGGCGGGGCGACCGTGGACGGTGTCGAGCTCCCGGTGTGGCCGCAGCTGCTCACCAACTCAGCCCGCTACTGAGCCCAAGATCGATGTAGCGCGTACAATCGACCAGTATGACGCCACATCGCGAACCCCTGAAGACCGAGGTCGGCGTCCGTGAACTACACGACCGCCTCAGCCGCTACATCCAGCACGTCCAGGGAGGCGCGGAGGTCGTCGTGACGATGCGTGGCCGACGCGTCGCGCGTCTGGTCCCGGTGGACGAGATTGACCCCCTGGCAGACCTCCGCGCCCGCGGCCTGGTTCGCGAGCCGATCGCGCCGCGTCACCCGCGCGCTGAACGGGCGCGGTTGAAGGCCGCCGAGCCCGTGTCCGACCTCGTCGCAGACCAACGGCGCTGATCGTCTACTTCGATACGTCGGCGCTGATCAAGCTGATCTTCGACGAACCTGGCTCCGAGCTCGCCGTGGAGCTCTGGGACCGAGGCGACCTCCTGGTCTCGAGCCAGCTCGTCTACCCGGAAACGCGCGCGGCACTCGCAGCGGCTGCGCGCGCGGGCCGCATCGATCAACCGACGCATATCAGCGCGGTCGCCGCGCTCGAAGGCCTCTACGCTCAGTTGCGCATCATCGCGATCGACGACCCGCTCGCCCGCCAAGCCGGCGATCTCGCCAGCGAGTACGCCCTACGCGGCTACGACGCCGTCCACCTCGCATGCGCGCTGAACGTCGAAGGCGACGACGTGCTGCTGGCAACGTGGGACAAGGCCCTCAACTCCGCCACGCGCGCAACCGGACAGCTCATCGCCAACGACACCGGCTGAACCAGTCATTGAGCACGACGATCGCCCACGGCCGGCGAGCCATCGCAGACGTCGCCAAGAAAACCGCCGCCCGCACGATTTGACGTTCGGCCTTCGAGATCGAAGGTCAAATCAGCGAAAATCCCAGTATCCATGCGGGTTCGCAGCGCGCCCGTAGGGATTCGAACCCCAGACCTTCGGTTCCGTAGGCGGGCGCCCTAGCGGCCCGCAATCCCCAGTCCTCATCGGGAATCCGCTGCACAACGGCACATTCCGAGGGGGACACGAGCGGACACCGAGAGCCACGAGGGGACACGATTTGTTCCCACCTCGTTCCCACCCCTGTTCCCACCCGCGGCCCGATCGGTACGCCGCAAGCGCTTACGCGACGTGCGCTGCACCATGCGGCAACCGTCGCGGCTCGACGCCGAGCAGATCTTCTCTCTGATGAGCCGCGGGCTCACGCGCGGCGAGCCGAGCGGATGCTGGTGGGTGGCTTCCTCGAAGTGATCGCCGCCCGGCTCGAGGACGCGCCGTTCCTGCGCGAGGCCGTGTCGGCCGCGCTCGAACGCGAGCTCGAGCGCGTGCTGGCGTAGCTCAGCGTAGGACCCCAGGCGTAGGACAAAGAGTCTTCTCCTGGCCGACGACAGGGCGCGGCGACACGAGCACAATCCGGGGGCATGTCCAACTCCGATCCGGCCAAGCGCGGTGTGGTCGCGGGCCTCGCCCGCTGGTGCCTGAACCACCGGGGGTGGGTCCTCATCGCTTGGATCGCGCTGCTGATCGTCGTGTCCGGCCTGTCAAGCGCGATAGGCACGCGCAATGCCAACAACTATTCGCTGCCGGGCACCGAATCGCAGCGAGTCGAGGACGTTCTGAAGCGCGATTTCCGCGCCCAGTCGGGCGACGTCGACCAGATCGTGTTCCATGCCGTCAGCGGGCGGATAACGGACTCGGCGAACCGGGGCCGCATCGCCTCCGCGCTCGCCGCGGTCGAGCGGCTGCCGCACGTGGCCGGTGTGACCAGCCCGTACGCGGCCGGAACTGGAGCGATCTCCCGCGACGGATCGATCGCGTTCGCGACGGTGACCTTCGACGAACAGGCGCCGGCGCTGTCGACTACGACGGTCGAGCGGGTGATCTCCACGGCGGAGCAGGCCCGCGCGCCCGGCCTGCAGGTGGAGCTCGGCGGGCAGGCGATCGAGAGCACCCAGACCCCGTCGTTCGGGGGAGCGAGCGCGCTGGGGATCGCGGCCGCGATCGTCGTGCTGCTGATCGCGTTCGGCTCGGTCATCGCAATGGGGCTGCCGATCGTGACCGCGCTCCTCGGGCTCGGCACCGCGTTCGGCGTGATCGCGCTCGTCTCGCACGTGCTGACGATGCCGAGCTACTCATCCGAGCTCGCCGCCCTGATCGGGCTCGGCGTCGGCATCGACTACTCATTGTTCATCGTTACCCGCTTTCGCGAGAAGCGGCGCGACGGCGAGGACGTCCGGCCCGCGACTTTGATCGCGATGGACACAGCCGGACGCGCGGTGCTGTTTGCAGGATGCACGGTCATCATCGCCCTCCTGGGGATGCTCGTGCTGGGTGTGAGCTTTCTCGACGGCCTTGCGATCTCGGCGGCGATCGCGGTCCTGTTCGTCATGCTTGCTGCGCTCACGGCGCTTCCTGCCCTTTTGTCGCGCCTCGGCGCGCGCATCGGACGGCGCCGCCAAGCGCCCGCGACGCCTCCCCCGGCGGAGGATGTCCCACGTGCCGGGTTCTGGCGACGCTGGGCAGGCCTCATCAGCCGCCACCCGTGGCCGGCGGCAGTCGCCGGGCTGGCGATCATGCTCGTCATCGCGATTCCCGCGCTGTCGCTGCGAATGGGCGTGAGCGACGCCGGCAACGACCCCGCAGACACGACCACGCGCAAAGCCTACGACCTGCTCGCACAGGGCTTCGGCCCGGGTTCCAACGGCCCGCTCCAGGTCCTCGTGGAGCTGCCCCGGCCGAACGACACGGCTGCCCTCGACGACATCGGCTCCTCGCTCCGCGACACCCCCGGCATCGTCTCGGTCTCACGGGCCAGCGTCAGCCCAGGCGGCACGACGGCCGTCTATCAGGCATTTCCGCGGGCCGCCCCGGAGGCCACAGCCACCACCGACCTGGTCAAGCGCCTGCGCAACACGGTCCTTCCGCCCGTGGCGCACGGCACCGGGACCACGATCCTCGTGGGCGGCGTGAACGCAAGCAATGTCGATTTCACCCATGTCCTCTCGGGCAAGCTGCCGTACTTCATCGCCATCGTCGTCGGACTTGCCGCGCTGCTGCTGATGGCCGTCTTCCGGTCACTCGTGATCCCGGTGCAGGCGGCCGTCATGAACCTGCTCTCGATCGGCGCGGCGCTCGGCGTCACGGTCGCGCTCTTCCAGTATGGATGGCTCGGCATAGAGCCGGGCCCGATCGATGCCTGGATACCGGTGATCCTATTTGCGGTCGTCTTCGGCCTCTCGATGGACTACGAGGTCTTCCTCGTCTCGCGCATCCACGAGGAGTGGATCCGGCGGCGCGACCCCTCGCGCGCGGTGATCGAGGGTCTGGCCACGACCGGGCGCGTAATCACGGCGGCGGCGACGATCATGGTCTGCGTCTTCCTCGCGTTCGTCCTACTCCCGGAGCGGCAGATCAAGATCTTCGGGCTGAGTCTCGCGAGCGCCGTGTTCCTCGACGCATTCGTGGTCCGGAGTCTGCTGCTGCCGGCGGTGCTCGAGCTCCTGGGCCGGCGGACCTGGTGGCTCCCGGCCGGGATCCGTCGCCGGCTGCCGCGGCTCTCCCCAGAGCCGGCGCCGAGACGGTCGTAGTGAGCCTCCGAGGGGCTCTGCCTCCGCGCGCCACGGCGCTCGCAACTGCGGTCTGCGAGACGCCACGATCGGACCCCGATGTCATGGGGATCCGGGCGGATTTTCGCCACAGAGGACGGTGGAATTGCGAGAAGGCAACCTGTTCGGCGTCCCCGCGCAGACCGCGACGTTCACCGCGCACGCTTGGGGGGGCGGTAATCCGCAGACTTCGCCCGGCCAGCACACTGTCACGATCGAGGTGGCCCCTGATCTCGGCGGCGCCTGCACCTTCAGGGTGTTCGTCAACGACGTTCGAGGCGGCCCACCACTCCGACGACGAGGATCTCGGCGAACACGACGAAGACGGGCACGACCACGACTAGAGATCCGCCCGTTCGTGCTGGGAAGGCCCGCGCTCAGCGGGCACTCTTGCTTGCGGGACGTTCTGCTACCTCGATCGATCGGACGAGCGGTAGCTGCGAGCGCTCTCAGGACATGGGCAGGCGGTTGGCTGCGTGCTCGACCGGGACCGACGACCGTGGTCGCGTCCGTCGTGATAGAGCGTCGGTTTCGACGCCTGAAGGCCCACCAATAGCGGCATCGTGGTTGCATCCGGACCCGACGAGCGAGGCTGAGCAAATGGGC
The DNA here is from genome assembly GCA_963812915.1 of uncultured Thermoleophilaceae bacterium. Taxonomy (GTDB): domain Bacteria; phylum Actinomycetota; class Thermoleophilia; order Solirubrobacterales; family Thermoleophilaceae; genus JACVRW01. The sequence continues at coordinate 221,505 of CAWEXB010000009.1, forward strand.
ATTCTCGTTCCCACCAGGTTAGGGTTGGCTTGCCGCGAAGTGCAACGCAAACGAGAAGGGGCCCGATATGCCGCCACTAGCCGTCAGCACCGGACTGGGTATCGGCTTCGGGGTCCTGTACTTCGTTCTACTCGTCACCCTGGGCATCATTTCCCTCCGGAAGGGCCACTGGGTCATGTTCATCATCGGGATTTTCTTCCCGCTGTTCTGGTTGATCGGCGCTGTCCTGCCGCCTCGTCAACCTGGCTGAGCAGCGCCCCGGCGCTTTGATACCCGGCACACGCTCCGCGACGGGAAGATGGTCACCCATAGAAAATGGTGATTAGCAGGAGGAAAGTGAAGCGCGCCCGTAGGGATTCGAACCCCAGACCTTCGGTTCCGTAGACCGACGCTCTATCCAGCTGAGCTACGGGCGCTCGGGGGCCAGAGGGTAGCGACCCCGGTGGAGACGGAGAGGGAGGGATTCGAACCCTCGATGGAGTGTGACCCCCATACTCGCTTAGCAGGCGAGTGCCTTCAGCCACTCGGCCACCTCTCCGGGAGAGGTCGATTGTAGGGCTGGCTACAGGAGCGCTCCCTCCAGGCGGAGCAGGAACTCCTTGCGTTCGAGCCCTCCGGTGTAGCCGCCCAGGGCGCCGCCGGTCCGGACGACCCGGTGGCAGGGCACCACCACCGGCAGCGGGTTGGCCCCGAGCGCATTGCCGGCCGCGCGCACCGCACGGGGACTGCCCGCAGCCGAGGCGACGTCGGCGTAGCTGCGTAGCTCGCCGAAGTCGATTCGGGCCGTTTCGCGGAGCACCTTCAGCGTGAAGCCGCGGAGGATCGACCAGTCGATCGGAAGGTCGAAGTCGGTGCGGTCGCCGGCGAAGTACTCGTCCAGCTCGCGGCGCGGCTCGTCGAGCCGCGCCGGCGCCTCGAGCATCCGCGGGGACACGCGGGCGGCGAGGTCCTCCAGCACGTCGTCCTGCGACCCGGGCTCGGTGTATGCCACGCGAACCAGTCCGCGGGGCGTGGTGGCCACGACCAGGGGGCCCAGCGGAGAGTCGACCGAGGCGTAGGCGACGTCGAGCAAACCGTCGGCGGCGGCGCGCTCGGCGAGCCTCCGCCCGGTGGTGGGCGGGGCTTGCGCCGGGAGGCTCCCCACCGCGTGGCGCAGCGCACTGTCGAAGTCGTTCATTTCGCGTACTCCTTCCTAAGTCTCTTCAAGCCCTCGTGCACGTTGCGCCTCGCGGCGTCCTCCGAGCAGTCGAGCAGCAGCGCCAGTTCGGAATAGGGCATGCCGAGCACCTCGCGGCAGAAGACCGCGGTTCGCTGCTTCGCGGGAAGCTCCCGAACCCTCGCCCAGAGCTCCGGCTGGCTGTTTTCGGCGCCGCCGGCGACCGCCGGGGGCGCCGCCGGCTCCGGGACGGACTCCACCGGAACCGGGCGGCGCGAGCGGGCGCGGTGGGCGTCGATCGCCTTGTTCTGAGCGATCCGGAACAGCCACGCGCGAAGGTTGTCCGCTCGCCGCAAGCTCGGATATGCACGCAGCGCGGCGATCCACGTCTCCTGGAAGCAATCGTCCGCCTCCACGGCGCCGACCATCGCCACGCAGAAGCGGTAGACGTCGGAGCCGTGGACGTCCAGGAGGGACTGAAAGGGCGGGAGCCTCATGCTCATTGGAACGATTCAGCGTGCCGCCCCGTGAGATCTGCGGCAGGCGAGGCCGGTTCCTAGGGTAGTGACGATCCCGGCCGCTATGCCGCGCTGCGCAGGTGCCGGCTACGCACGCTGCGCGACGAGATCAGCTCCGACCAGTCGGCGTCGTCGAGACGGCACGGCTCGGTCGTGGCGACGAAGTCGCCAAGCACGTCGGCCAGACCCTCGGGGTCCTCGAGGTGCGGGAAGTGCGCGGCGCGCGGCAGGGTCTCGAAGCGACTGTGGGGTATGGCCTCGTGGGCGGAGCGTCCATGCTGGAGGGGGATGGTGTTGTCACGCTCGCCCCAGACGATGAGGGTCGGCACGGGCCCGAGAAGGTAGAGGCGGTCCGTGGCGCTGACGTGCTGCCCCTGGAGGTCGATGACCGAACGCAGAGTTTGCAGGAAGGCCTCGCGCGAGCCCGGGCGCTCCAACGGACGAAGCGCTCGCACAACGGCTCGCACGTAGACCCCCCGCGCGGATCCGCTCGCGTCGAGGGCGGCCGCGACCCGGTCGAGCGCAGCGAGGGAGCGCCGGCCGGCGACGACCCGCAGCGCAACCGAGGCCCCAGGCAGCGCGGCGCTGCGCAGGAGGGGGCTGACCTCGCGGCCGAGCCCGCCGCTCGAGACCAGCACGAGCCGCTCGACCAGTTGCGGGAACTGCCAGAAGAACTGCATGGCCACGCCGCCGCCGAGCGAGTGACCCACGATCGTCGCGCCACCCACGTCTATCGCGGTCAGCAGATCGCGGATGACGGCGGCGTGCGCTCCGAGCGAGTAGTCGCCGCGCGGCGTGGCGGAGTCGCCGTGGCCGATGAGGTCAGGGGCGATCACCGTGTACCGGTCGGCGAGCCGCAACGCGACCTCCCGCCAGTGATGCGAGGAGTTCACCATGCCGTGAATCAAGACCACGGGCGGACCGCTGCCCGCCGTCCTGTAGATCACCGGGTGCCCGTGGAGCTCGACCTGCCAGGCGTCGAAGCCGTCGTCGCTTTGGCCCACCGTCCGGGGACCCTATGTCATGCCTACGATTGGCCCCGGAGCGGTGGCAGAGTCTGGCTTATTGCAGCTGCCTTGAAAGCAGCCGGCCGATGAGGCCCGGGGGTTCGAATCCCTCCCGCTCCGCTGTCACTCCGCGGCCTTGATGGTCTCTGGCGCGCCGAAGGGGTGCAGGACCGCGGGCAGCTCGATCGTCCCGTCCTCTCGTTGGTGGTTCTCGACGATCGCGATGATCGTGCGCCCGACCGCGATCGCGGTGCCGTTGAGGGTGTGCACGTGGCGCGGGGCCTGGCCCTCGGAAGGGCGGTAGCGGATGTCGAGCCGGCGCGCCTGGAAGTCCGTGGTGTTCGAGGTCGAAGTCACCTCGCGGTAACGCTGCTGGCCCGGTAGCCACGCCTCCAGGTCGTACTTCTTGGCGGCCGACGAGCCGAGGTCGTTCGCCGCGATGTTCACCACGCGGTACGGAACCTCGAGCGCTTGGAAGATCTCCTCCTCCACGGCCAGCAGGTGCTCGTGCTCGTCGCGGGACTGCTCGGGAGCGACGAACGAGAACATCTCCACCTTGTCGAACTGGTGCACGCGGAAGATGCCCTGCGTGTCCTTCCCGGCGGCCCCCGCCTCGCGCCGGAAGCACGAGGAGAGGCCGGCGTAGCGCCGGGGCAGGGCGCCGACGGAGAGGATCTCGTCGGCGTGCAGGGAGGCCAACGGCACCTCCGAGGTGCCGACGAGGTAGAGATCGTCGTCCGGTATGCGGTAGATCTGCTGCTCGGTGTCCGGCAGGAAGCCGGTGCCGAAGAGGGCGGGTTCGCGAACGAGCACGGGCGGCACCACAGGGGTGAAGCCCTTCTCCTCCAGCAGCCCGATCGCCCACTGCACGAGCGCCAGCTCGAGCCGCACCAGGGGACCCTTCAGGTAGGCGAAGCGCGACCCCGCCACGCGGGCGGCGGACTCGAGGTCGAGGTACGAGCCGAGAAGCTCCACGTGGTTTCGCCCGCGCCCGCCCGCCTCCCCTTCCTCGCGCAGCACCTCGTCCTCGAGCGGCGCGCTCTCATCGGGCAGGTTCGGCAGCATCGCGAGCGCGGCGGAGCGGCGCTCCTCCACCGAGCGCAGCTCCTCGTCGAGCTCCTTCTCGCGCGCCGACACCCCTCTCACCTCCGCGATCGCCTCCGAGGCGTCGCCGCCGGCCCTCTGGAGCTCGCCGATCCGCTTGCTGGCCTCGTTCTTGCGGCGCCGCAGCTCCTCCAGCTCGGGCAGCAGCGCGCGCCGGCGATCGTCGAGCTCGAGTGCCTGGTCCAGTGCGGCGGGATCCACTCCTCGCCGCGCGAGCGCGGACCGCGCCGGCTCCGGGTCCTCGCGGATCTCCCTGAGGTCGAGCACGGCGACCTCGCGGGCGGGCTAACCGCCCTGCCCGGAGTACTCGGCGAGGAAGTCCGCCACCGCCTCGGCGTCGGCGCCGACGACGATGTTCGCCGGCATGATCGCGCCCGAGAAGCCGCCGTTGCGGATCGCAAAGAGGACGTCGTCACGCGTCTCGGTGCGGACGTTGAAGTTCGGGCCGTTCGTCCGCTCGCCGCCCTGGATCTCATCCTCCGGCTTCGAGCCATAGGCGTTGGCCGCGTCGAGCGAGTGACAGCCTGAGCAGCGCTCGTTGAAGACCACGGCTCCACGGTGCGCCGTCCTCTCGTCCTCGGGGACCTCAATCTCCCCTCCACATCCGGCGGCCAGGGCCGCGCCGGCCAGGCAGAGAATGGCGACCGCGCGGACCACGGCGGCGCATGCTATCCGCTCCCCGGCCGGCTCGGGTGTGCTAGGCGGGGCGCTTCACGAAGCGCAGCAGCGTGCCGTAGCCGGTCGGCCGGAGGTCGACCTCGTCCATCACCCGACGCATGAACTCGAGGCCGCGGCCGGACTCGGTCAGCTCGCCGCGGCGCGTCACGCGCGGCCGGAAACGGCCCGTATCCGACACCTCGAACACGAGCGCGCCCGACTCCTCGATCGCGAGGATCCGGATCACGTCCTGCGGCGACGCCGAGCCGTGCTGGATGGCGTTGGTCACCGCCTCGCTCATGGCCAGCTTCACCTGGTAGCGAGTCTCCTCGTCGAAGCCGAAGTCGGAGGCGGCGTGGTCGGCGAAGTCGCGCGCCTCCTTGAGCCGGTCGACGTCGGCCTGGATGGAGTGTTCACGGGGTTCGAAGGTGACCATGCCGCTCCAACCGTGCAAAGCGTCAAGTCTTACGCGCGGGGGGAGAGCTCGGATCGGTCGGTTTCTGTAATAGCGACCGGCTCGCAGTTGCGGCGCGACTGCAAAAGGTCTGGATTTGCAGATGTTTTCAGAGTGATCCGAGTCGTGCGCGCAGGCGAAGGACCGCCCAGTGAGTGCCCGGGAACACACCCTGGCCCAAACCATCACGGAGGAGCTCTAGATGAAGAAGCTCGCCCTTCTCGCGGCCTTGCTGGCCGTGGCGGTCGCGGTGCCCTTGAGCATCGGCTCGAGCCACCGCGAAGCGCCCAACATCCTGAAGGATCCCACCGCGGACAACACGGACGTCTGGGCCTATACGGCCTCGGATGCGCCGGGAAGCCTGACGGTCGTCTCCAACTGGATCCCGCTCGCGGATCCCGCCGGCGGCCCGAACTTCTACCCGCTCGATGAGAACGCCCGCTATTACGTCAAGGTCGACAACACGGGCGATGGCTACGAGGACGTTGCCTACCGCTGGGACTTCGATACGCGGTTCCGCAACCCCAACTCGTTCCTGTACGCGGCTCCGACGGTCGACTCGGTGGGCGATCCGGACCTCAACCTCGTCCAGACGTACGACCTCTACAAGGAGACGTACAACAAGGACCGCAAGCTGGTCGGCTCCAAGCGCATCGCCAACGACGCACCGGTGGTGCCGGACAACGTCGGCCCGAAGACGATCCCGAACTTCGCGCAGGTCGAGGCGGGTGGCGTCACTCCGCTGAGGGGCGGCGGTAAGACGATCGTCACTCCGGCCGACGACGCGTTCTTCGTGGATCTCGGCGCGATCTTCGACGGGATCAACATCGACAAGCCCGGTCGTCCGAACATCGGTCTCGGCAACCAGGGCGGCGGCAAGGACGACGTCGCCGGTTACAACACGAAGTCGTTCGTGCTGCAGGTGCCCGAGAGCGAGGTCACGCGCGACGGCAAGCAGGTCGCCGACATGAAGGCCGGGAACGCCGTGGTCGGCGTGTGGTCCACCACCGAGCGCAAGCGCGACTCCGTCCTTCGGGCCGCTGCGTCGGGCAAGGGCAAGCGCTCCCAGAACGACAACTGGGCACAGGTCAGCCGGCTGGGCAATCCCCTCATCAACGAGGTGATCATCCCGATCGGCATGAAGGACAAGTTCAACGCAACGTCCCCGGCGGACGACGCGAGGAACTTCGGTCGCTTCGCGCTCAACCCGGAGCCGGCGCGCATCCTGAACGCGTTGTTCGGCCTCGGCATCCAGGAGACGAACCGGAGCGACATCGTTCAGGCCCTGCTCACCGGCGTGCCCGGTCTCACCCAGATCGGCAAGAAGCCGGCGGCGGCCGACACGCTCAAGCTCAACCTGGGCGTGGCCCCGGCGGCCAACCCGAACCGCTTCGGCGTCCTGGCGGGTGACCTCGCCGGGTTCCCGAACGGCCGGCGACTTGCGGACGACGTCGTTGACATCGAGCTCCGCGTGATCGCGGGCGCTCTGCTGTCGCCCCCGAAGAACATCCCGCTCGGGGACGGCGTCGACCAGAACGACAAGCCGTTCCGGTCGCAGTTCCCGTATGTCTCCCTCGCGAACGACGGGTTCAACAGCCAGCTCAAGCGGACCGAGCAGCAGCACGAGGCGTGCCGCAGCCGCCGCCTGCGCAGCTGCCGTAGCGAGTAACCGACGGCTCCCGGTCCGCCCACCCGCCTCTCGGCGGGTGGGCGGCCGGGGCCGCCGGCCCACTTCCCGACGACCTCAATCGAGGCGATGACAGCGAACCGACCAACCTTCCTCCTAAAGCTTCTGGCACCACTGGCCGCCTTCGCTTGCGTGTTCGGAGTGCTGGTCGCGTTCGGCGGCGCGGACAGGATCGAGCTGCCGGGGCGCGCCGCCGGCGTGGACATCGAGATCTCGCCGGACGCCTCGACCGACCGGCGCATCGCGATCCTCCAACGCGCGGTGCGCGACGGAATCGGCGGCGCCGAGGGCTACGCCGCACTCGGCGACGCCTACCTCCAGAAGGCGCGCGAGAACGGCGATCCCAGCTTCTATTCGCGCGCCGAGCGCAGCTTCGACGCCGCGCTCCGCCGCGATGCCCGCAGCATGTCGGCCCTGCTCGGCGCGGGCACCCTTGCCGGACTTCGCCACGACTTCCGCGAGCAGCTGCGGCTCGGCCTCGAGGCGCAGCGGCTCATGCCCGAACTCGTCGCCCCCTACCCCGTGATCGCCGACGCCCAGATCGAGCTCGGCCGCTACCGGGCCGCCGAGCGCACCCTCCAGCGCTTCCTCGACCTCAAGCCGAACCTGGCCTCCTACTCCCGCGTCTCCTACTACCGCGAGCTGAACGGCGACCTCGACGGCGCCGTCGAGGCGATGCGGCTGGCCGTGTCCGCCGGCGCCGGGGTGCCGGAGAACGTCGCCTACGTGCAGACCCTGCTCGGCGACCTCGAGCTCCAGCGCGGTCGCCCCGCGGCCGCTCGCGCGGCCTACCGGGGCGCGCTGGCGCGGCTGCCCCGATATGCCCCCGCCGAGGCGGGGCTCGCGCGCGTCGAGCTCGCGGCCGGCGATCTCGACTCCGCGGCGAGTCGCCTGCGGAGCGTCGCGCAGCGGCTCCCACTCACAAGCAATCTGATCCTGCTCGCCGAGACCAACGCGGCGCGCGGCGACGAGCGCGCCGCCGAGGTCGACTTCGAGGTCGTGCGCACCCAGCAGCGACTGCTCCGGGCGGCGGGCACCCGACCGGACGCGGAGCTGGTCGTGTTCGAGGCGAACTACGGCGACGCCGGGGCCGCCGTCGAGCTCGGCCGGCGCCTGTGGCGGGAGGCTCCGAGCGTCCGCAGCGCCGACGCGCTCGGCTGGGCGCTCACGCGTGCGGGACGCCCGGGCGAGGGCCTCGCCTGGGCTCGGCGCGCCCTGCGCCTCGGCTCGCGCGACCCGCTGTTCCATCTCCACGCCGGATTGGCCGCGAAGGCCGCGGGGCGAGCCGGAACCGCCGCTCGCGAGCTTCGGACGGCGCTGTCCGGCCGCGCCGCGCTGTCGCCCCTCCGGGCGCGCGAGGCCCGCGCGGCACTGGAGGACCTGCGATGAGGCGCGCGCTGGCGGTGCTCATCGCGGTCGCCGGCCTGGCGCTGCTCGCGCCCGCGGCGATGGCGCACCCACTCGGCAACTTCTCGATCAACCACCTCAGCAAGGTCAAGATCTCGGAGGACCGGGTGGACGTGCTCTACGTCCTCGACGAGGCGGAGATCCCCACGACCGAGCAGCGCGGCGAGTCGCGCGCCGAGATCGTGCGGAGCAAGCAGGAGGAGCTGCGCGAGAAGCTCACGCCTCGAGGTGGACGGACGTCGCGTCCCGCTTCGCACGCTCCAACCCAGGCTGTCCTTCCCCGAGGGACAGGCGGGCCTCGAGACCACCCGCTTCGAGCAGCCGCTGCGTGCCGCCGTCTCGGACCCCGAGCGCGTGGAGCTCCGCGACGAGACCTTCGCCGATCGCGTGGGCTGGAGGGCGATCGTCGTCGAGCCGGGCGATGGCACGGCGGTGCGCTCGACCGCCCCGTCGGGCGACCCAACGGGCGGGCTGCGACGCTACCCCGAGAACCTGCTGGACAGCCCGCTCGACCGGCGCTCGGCGACCTTCTCGGTGGAGCCGGGCGACGGCACGCTCGTGGCACCACGGGGGGAGGGCGAGAAGACTGTCACCACACGTGACGGCAGTGGCGAGGGCTTCGCCGGCGTCTTCGAGGACGCCGCGGCGGGGCGCGGAGTGCTGGTGCTGCTGCTGCTCGTGGCGTTCGGATGGGGAGCCCTGCACGCGCTGTCCCCCGGTCACGGCAAGGCGATGGTCGCGGCCTACCTGATCGGGACGCGCGGCACCGCACGCCACGCCGTCTGGCTCGGGGTCACCGTGACGATCACGCACACGATCGGGGTGTTCGCGCTCGGGCTGGTCACGCTCGCCCTGTCGCAGTACATCCTCCCCGAGGACCTGTACCCGTGGCTCACGCTCGTCTCGGGTCTGATGGTCGTCGCGATCGGCGCCGCCGTGCTGCGGGCCCGGTTCCGCTCACACCGTCACGGGCACGGCCATCACCACGGCCACGACCACTCGCACTCCCACGGCGAGAGCCATCCGCACGTCGAGACCGCCGTCACCCGCCGCAGCCTGATCGCGATGGGTGCCGCCGCGGGGCTGATCCCCTGTCCCTCGGCGCTGGTCGTGTTGCTCGGCGCGCTCGCCCAGCACGAGGTAGCGCTCGGCTTGCTCCTGATCGTGGCCTTCAGCGTCGGGCTCGCGGGAACGCTGACGGCCCTCGGCCTGCTGGTCGTGTACGCGCGCGGGATCCTGCCGCGCGGTCGCCTGACCGGGCGACTGGCCACCGCCCTCCCCGCCGCCTCGGCCCTCGCGATCGTCCTGGTCGGGTGCCTTCTCACGGCCCGGGCCGTGCCCGGTGTGGTGTGAACACGTGTTCAGTGATCCAGCTGCACCCCGGCTGCGAAAGGGACTTGCGAGATCGCCGCGCAGTTGTGAACCGGCTGCAGCTGCGGTCGGCCTTCAACTCGCCGAAAGGACCGCTCGCCGTGACTGTTCCGCACGCCAGTCCACCGCTCGCCGCCGCCAACATGGACGCCGCAGTCGCGGCGCTTCGGTCCCACGGCCTGCGAGTGTCGGCGGCTCGGCGCCTCGTCCTGGAGGCGCTGTTCACGGCCGGCCGGCCGATTCCGGCGGAGCGGATCGCCGACGGGCTCGCCGGCCGGCTGCCACCTTCGGACCTGGCGTCCGCCTATCGCAATCTCGAGACGCTCGAGACCGTCGGCCTCGTGCGGCATTTCCACGTCGGTCACGGACCCGGGCTCTACGGCCTCACCGGCGCAGCCGAGCACGAGTACCTCGTCTGCAACTCGTGCGGGGCCGTGCGTGCCGTCGAGCCGAAACGGATGGAGCGCCTGCGCTCGCTGGTGCGGGACGAGTTCGGCTACGAGGCGAGCTTCTCCCACTTCCCGATCATCGGGCTCTGTACAGACTGTCGCCGTGAGGAGCCCGTCAACTACGACGCCGAGGAGCCTCGCGCATGTTGAGCTTTGAGTTCCTGTTCAAGCCGGTCGAGGAACTCGACGCGGTGCTCACAAATCTCTTCGACGGCGCTCCGCTGCTCGTGGCGTTGGGTGTCGCGTTTCTTCTCGGACTGCGCCACGCGTCCGATCCGGACCACCTGGTCGCGGTCACCTCGCTGGTGGCCGCCGAGGAAGGCGATACCCGTAAGGCGGCCCGTCTTGGCGCCTGGTGGGGAATCGGCCACGCGGGTGCGCTGGTGGCGATCGGGATTCCCTTGATCGCGTTCAAGACGGAGGTGCCGGCCTGGCTCGAGTCCGGGGCCGAGAAGGCGATCGGCCTGGTGATCCTCCTGCTCGCCGCCCGCGTGATCTTCAAGTGGGCACGCGGTGACTACCGCGCCACGGCGCACTCCCACCGGGAGGGCCACGACCGCAGGCGCCACCTGCGCCACGGCGAGGGGAGCGGGCACCGTCACGTGAAGGTGCGCACGCGCGGTCAGGCCCTGTCGATCGGCCTGCTCCACGGCCTGGCGGGGACCGGAGCGGTCGTGCTGCTGCTGATCGCGGCCCTGCCTACCCGGCTCGAGGCGGGCCTTGCGCTGGGGGTCTTCGCTCCGATGTCGGTCGTATCGATGGCGGCGTGCACTGCCGCGTTCGCCTGGGTGCTGACGCGACCGATCATCGAGCCCGTCTACCGGACCGTGCTGATCCCGGGTCTCGGCCTGTTCGGCGTGATGTTCGGACTGTGGTACGCGGGTCTCGCTTAGCCCCTAAATCGTCCCTTCGGATGATGCCCGTTTAGCCCGTCCTGCCGATGGCAGGAGCTCGCCGCGGTCATAGCGTGGCGGCATGGAGTCAAGCGACGGGCGTCTGCCCGACTCGCTGGTCGCCACCGCCTACGGGGCCGCGATAGCCGTCTCCGCCAACGCCGCGGTCGCCCAGCACGTGACCGCGGTCGCCCTGGAGGCCGGGTCGGGCGGGGAGCAGGACCTCGTCACGCGAACCCTCCGGCTTGCCGCCCGCACCGCGCCGGCTCCCCAGTACCGACGGATGAGCGTTCAGCAGCGTGAGGCCGTTGCCCTCGCGCGGCCCGGCGGCGCGACCGCCGACGAGATCGCCGCCACGCTCGGGGTCTCGACCGCCGAGGCGAAGCGGAGGATGCTCGAGGGCCTCCGGGCCGCCGCCGCGGCGCCGGTTCAGGCGAGATGACGCGCGGCGAACGCCGCAGCCTCCGCCCGGTTCCGCAGGCGCAGCTTCTCCAGGACGTGGCGCACGTGCGTCTTGACGGTGGCCTCGCTGATCACCAGGCGCTCGGCGATCTCTCTGTTGCGGAGACCGTCGGCCATCAGGGCGAGCACCTCGCGCTCGCGGTCGCTCAGGGACTCGAGCGGGTCTCGCGGCGCGCCCTCGGATCCCCTGCCCAGCTCCGCCAGCATCCGGCTCGCCATCTCCGGGGCGATGCGCGGCTCGCCGCGAGCGACGGCGAGGACCGCCTCGATCAGCTCCGACGGCGCCATGTCCTTCAGCAGGTAGCCCGAGGCGCCGACGCGGAGCGCCGCGTACAGGTCGGGCTCCTCGTCGGAGACCGTGAGCATCAGCACCTCGGGCGCGGAGTCGCGCTCGCGGAGGGCGGCACAGGCCTCGAGGCCGCCGACCCCGGGCATGTTCAGATCGAGCAGGACGACGTCGGGATCGCGTCGGCCCGCCAGCTCGATCGCCTCGCGGCCGTCGCTCGCGAGGCCAACGACCTCGAGGCGCTCGTCGGCGTCGAAGAGCGCGGCCGTTCCCTCGCGCATGAGGCGGTGATCGTCGGCGACCAGCACCCGAACCGGCTCGTCCGTCATGGCGGTCTATCGTAGGCGGAGCCCGTGACCGCTGAGAGCCACGACGTTGGCGCCACGCTCGGACTGGCGACCCGGCTGCCGCACGACGTTCGCGAGGCGCTCGGAGCACTCAGCCGGGTGGCCCGCGCTCTTGTGGGTCCCGGCACGTTCGAGGAGCTCGCCGGCCGCGCGCTCGACGAGATGCATCGCGGGCTCGGCCTCGAGGTGGCGGCGCTCTACCTGCCCGACCGCCGCGAGGGTCCCGTCCTGCGACGCTTCGTGTACTCGGCATCCCCGGAATCGACGCGTGGGGTGCAGCACGAGCTGACCCTGGAACCGGAAGCGTGGCGACTCGCCGTCCAGAGCCCGGCGCCGCTCGTGTTCTTCGCCGAGGGCAGCGCGCTCGTGGCCAGCCCGTTCGAGCCCGTTCCGGAATCGTGGCTGGCGCTGCCGCTGGCCTCGGGCGACCGGATGCTGGGCGTGGTGATCGCCGCCGGCCCCGGCCCGCCGCGGCTCGATCCCCTCGGAGCCACCGTGCTCACGCTCCTGGGCGACCTCCTCGGAGCGGGCATCGCGACCGCGCGATTGCGCCAGCGACTTCAGATCGCGGCTCTCGAACGAGAGCGACTCGAGCTGGCGACCGAGGTACACGACGAGCTCGCCCAGGACCTCGCCCTCGCCGCGCGCGAGCTCCGGCTACTCGACGAGGATCCAGCGCCGAGGGAGGCCGCGGCGAGCCGGGCTCGGTTGCGCGAGGCGGTCCAGTCGGCGCACGGAACCGCCCGGGCCCGATTGATGGGTCTCATGGCGCCCGTGCCCCTCGGAGGGCTGCGGCGTTCGGTGGAGGAGATCTGCCGGCGCTTCGCAGCTCGACGCGTTCCCGTCCGGCTAGAGCCGGGCGAGGAGCCTCCCGAGGTGGGGGCGGAGGCGAGGGCCGTCGTGGCCCGCATCCTCGCCGAGGCGCTCGCGAACGTCGAGAAGCACGCAGCCGCCTCGGAGGTGTCGGTCGAGCTGAGCGGGGCCGACGAGCGGTTGACCCTCGTCGTGCGGGACGACGGGAACGGCATCGCGCCGGGAACGGCACCGCAGACGGGAGAAGGGCACTTCGGGCTGCAGCTCATGCACCAGCGCGCTCTTGCCGCGGGAGGAAGCGTGACGGTCGAGCCCGCCACCCCGCACGGAACCCGCGTCGTGTTGGTGCTTCCGATCCCCGAGGAGGTCGTCTAACGTGGCCGCCGTGATCGAGGGTCTCGTCGATCCCCAGGTCGGGGCCGATTCCTGCCCGCACCTCGCGGTGCTCCTGAAGAGCTACGACGAGCTTCCCCAGGTGCTCGCGTCGTTCTACGCGCTCGGCGCCAAGCGCAACGGCTGGCTCGCCCACCGCTCCCTTCCCGGCGAGTCCGACATGGACCGTCGAGCGCCTCTCCCGGGCCGGCCTTCAGGTCGCGGATCTCGAGGCGGAGGAGCGGCTGGCGATGATGGAGATAGACCCTGACGGGCCGGCCGAGGGCTCGACGGAGCGGCTCGAGCGGGCGCTCGACGAGCGCGCTCGAGCGCGGCTTCTCCGCCGCCTGGTACGCCCGCTTCGCGGTTGGACCCGACGAGGGCGCCCACACGGCGTTCCGCCCCTTCGAGGACGCCTGGGACCGAGCGTTCAGCGGTCGGAAGGTGGTGACGCTGTGCCCGTTCGTGATCGGAGAGCTGGACGCGGGCACGGCGCTCGAGCGGATGGACTGGCTCTCCGAGCTCCACGACGGCGTGCTGCTGCCGGCCCCGGACGGCGGCTACGTGTCGGATCGCTAGCCCCCCGTCTGATAGGCGCGCAGCGCGAGGGTCACGATCAGCAGGGCGCCCACCGTCATCACGCCCATCTCGCCGAGCGCCACCCGCTTCGCGAGGGCCACCTGCTCCCGCCGGTCGAGCGCCTCGAGGTCGTCGACGCCCTCGAGCTCGCGCTGCGCGACCGCAACGCGCATTCCCTCGCTGACCAGCGCGATGACGAGCGGCGCGACGCCGTACGCGATGTGGAGGCCGTCCGGCGCAGAGGCGCCGCGGGCGAGCAGGAGAAAGCCCACGATGCGCCTCCACGACGACGGCCGCCTGTGCCGCGCGCAGGAGCGGCCAGAAGACGATCGACATTCCCGCGTCCTTGCGCAGCCAGCCCACTCCGCCCCACCCGGCGGCCGCCGCGTTGGCCACCAGCACCGCGATGCCGGCGACCATGTGAAACCCGCTCAGCGGGTGTCCTTTCGCACTATGTGGCCTCGCCGCACAAAGTTGCGTTATACCTCCCGCCTGGAGTGCTCAAGAGCTACCTGCCAGCCCTCGTCTTTCTGGTGCTGGGCATCGGCATCGGTGGCGCCTTCACGCTCGCCAATCATGCGCTGGGACCCAAGCGGCCGAGCAAGGTAAAGAGCGAGCCCTACGAGAGCGGCCTGCCCTCCGACGTGAAGCAGACCTTCCGCTTCGGGATCAGCTTCTACCTGATCGCGATGCTCTTCATCCTGTTCGACATCGAGGTCGTGTTCCTCTACCCCGTGGCGCTCCAGCTCGACGCGTTCGGGTGGTTCGCCCTCGCCGAGACGGCCATCTTCATCGCGCTTCTGCTCGTGGCCTTCGTCTTCGTCTGGAGGAGGGGGGCACTCGATTGGAAGTGACGCGCACGAAGGTGGAGGACCTGCGCGTCCGCGGGCTGAGGGCCCAGCAGCTCCTCCGTGGCGAGGTGGAGGGCAAGGACCTCGAGCAGGAAGTCGAGAAGCGACTCATCTTCACGAAGTTCGAGGAGGCGCAGAACTGGGCGCGAAAGAACGCCCTCTTCCCGCTCGGCTTCGGCCTCGCCTGCTGCGCGATCGAGATGATCACGGTGATCGGGTCGCCGCGCAACGACCTCTCGCGCTTCGGTGCCGAGGTAATTCGGTTCTCGCCCCGGCAGGCGGACCTGCTGATCATCTCGGGACGCGTGGCGACCAAGATGGCGCCGATCATCCGCCGGCTGTACGACCAGATGCTCGAGCCGAAATGGGTGATCTCGATGGGCGCCTGCGCCTCGAGCGCTGGCATGTTCAACAACTACGCGGTCGTCGCCGGCTGCGACAAGTTCCTCCCCGTGGACGTGTACGTGCCGGGCTGCCCGCCGCGACCGGAAGCGCTGATCTACTCGATCAACAAGCTCCAGGACAAGATCATGGGCCACCCGGGCATGGGGTGGCGGGAGCGCTACAAGGCACAGGGGACCGAGGAAAGTGCCTGACGCGACTGGCCTCGAGCTGATCGCGCAGCGCGTGCGCGACAGCGTGTCGGCCGAGACCGTGACGGGCACGGCCTTCTATCGCGAGGAGGCGACGCTCGAGGTGGCGCCCACGGCCGTGCACGACGCCCTCGCCTTCCTGCGCGACGCCGAGGACGAGCCCTGGCCGAACCTCATGAGCCTCCACGGCTGCGACTACCTGCCCGAGGAGCCACGCCTGGGCGTGCACTATCAGCTGCTCTCGATGGAGCGCGCCGACCGGCTGAACGTGAAGACGCGGCTGGGCGTGGAGGATCCTCGCCTCGCGAGCGTCGTCGACCTCTTCCCGACCGCCGACTACCAGGAACGCGAGATCTACGACATGTTCGGCGTGATCTTCGAGGGCCACCCCGACCTCCGCCGCATCCTCATGCCCGAGGACTACGAGGGCTTCCCCCAGCGGCGCGACTTCCCCATGGGCGGCGAGCCCGTCCTCTTCACCTTCAACGAAGACGAGTACCCGCGCTGGTATGACTGATCCGCTGCAGGTGCCCTACCGGGAGCGGGAGCGCTCCGTGACGATGGAGCCGGTCTCGGGGACGACCGCCGTCCCGGAGGGCGAGCAGCACGACGAGCTCTTCACGATCAACATCGGCCCCCACCATCCGGCCACGCACGGCGTGCTGCGCCTGTTGACCACGCTCGAGGGCGAGATCGTGCGCGACGTCAAGCCGATCATCGGCTACGTCCACACCGGCATCGAGAAGAGCTGCGAGGACCAGCAGTACTGGAAGGCCATCACGTTCGTGGAGCGGATGGACTACCTCGCCTACTACTACAACGCGATGGCGTTCTGCATGGCGGTCGAGCGGCTGCTCGAGGAGGAGGTCCCGCCGCGCGCCCAGTACCTCCGTGTGCTCCACCTCGAGCTGAACCGAATCGCCTCGCATCTGTTCTGGATCGCGACCGCGGCCCTCGACATCGGGGCGGTCACGATGCTCTGGTGGGGCTGCCGCGACCGCGACCTCGTGCTCGACCTGTTCGAGATGTCGAGCGGCCAGCGCATCCACACGCGCTACTTCCAGGTGGGCGGCGTGATCGAGGACATCCCGCCCGGCTTCGAGGAGAAGACGCGCGAGTTCCTGAAGGTGATGCCGAAGCGCCTCGACCAGTACCTCTCGCTGCTCGACCGCAACGAAATCTGGCTCAATCGCACCAAGGGCACCGGCGTCGTGCCGCTCGAGCGTCTGCTGGCGCTCGGCGTGACCGGCCCGCTCCTGCGCGCCGCCGGGCATCCCTGGGACCTCCGCAAGGCGACGCCCTACTCGTCCTATGACCAGTTCGACTTCAACGTCCCGGTGGGCACGGTGGGCGACAACTACGACCGGTTCCGCGTGCGCATCGAGGAGATGCGCCAGTCGCTCGCGATCGTGGAGCAGGCCCTCGACGGGCTCCCCGAGGGCCCGTACATCACCCGGAACCGCAAGGTTGCCCTGCCGCCGCGGCACGAGCTGGCGACGTCGATGGAGGCGCTGATCCACCACTTCAAGCTGGTGACCGAGGGCTTCCGGGTTCCACCCGGAGAGACATACGCCGCGGTCGAATCGCCTCGCGGCGAGCTCGGCTGCTTCGTCCTGGCCGACGGCTCCGCGAAGCCCGCGCGGGTGCACGTGCGCGACCCGAGCTTCGTGAACCTGCAGGCGCTGCCCGACATGTCCAGGGGCGGGCTGATCGCCGACTTCATCGCCTCCGTCGCGATGCTCGACCCGATCCTGGGGGGAGTGGACCGCTGAGCGTCGAGCGGAGCGACGAGGGCGTGCTGCGGGCGGTGCCGCTGCCGCCCGGCTGGGACGAGGCCGTGCGCCTCGACGAGGACCCCGCCACCATTCCGGATCCCGCCGAGGTCGAGGTGCCCCACGAACTGCGCGCCGAGATCGAGGCGTACATGGCGAAGTACACGGACCGCCACTCGGCGACCCTGCCGGCCCTCGCAGCGGCCCAGCGCCACCATGGCTGGTGCTCGCCGGAGGCGATCCGACAGATCGCGGCCGTGATGCAGGTCACCCCGGCCTACCTGTCGAGCGTGGCCACCTTCTACGACATGCTGCGCACGCGGCCGACGGGCAGCCGCTACGTGTACGTCTGCACCGGGGTCGCCTGTCATCCGCGTAACGCGAAGGCGGTCTACGACGCGATCGCCTCCGAGGCGACGGCCCAGGGCCTCGCGGACGTCGAGATCAGGGAGTTCGAGTGCCTCGGCGCATGCGACATGGCGCCGATGGCGTCCGTCGACGGACGCTACGTCGGCCCCCTCGACGAGTCCGATGCGACCGAGCTCGTCGGCGCCGTGAAGGAAGGCCGCGAGGTGCTGCCGGGCCGCGGCCTGCCTGACCCCGGCTACCAGGTGCCGCCGAGCCCGCATCAGCCGCCCGGCCCGCCCGAGGAGCCCGACGTTCACCCCGCCGGCGGGACGTGGAAGGAGGCCGAGCTCCTCGACGTGCCGCCGGTCGCGGACGGCGGCGGAGGGCGCGGCTCGTGAGCGAGACGCGCGTCCTGCTCGAGCACATCGACGAGCCCGACCTCCACACGATCGGCGTATACGAGCGCCTCGGCGGCTACCGCCCTCTCCGCAAGGCGCTGTTCGAGATGCGCCCCGAGGAGGTGCTCCAGGAGCTCGAGGAGTCCGGCCTTCGCGGCCGCGGCGGGGCGGGGTTCTCGATGGGGAAGAAGGCCAGCTTCATTCCCAGGGGGACGATGGACAAGTTCCTCTGCTGCAACGCCGACGAGTCCGAGCCCGGTGCCTTCAAGGACCGCCTCTTGATACAGAAGAACCCGCACCAGCTGATCGAGGGCTGCGTCATCGGATCGATCGCCGCCGGCGCCAACAAGGGCTTCATCTTCATCCGTGGCGAGTACGCGTTCCAAGCGGACATCCTCGACGCGGCTCTCATCGAGGCCTACGGGCGCGGCTACGTCGGCGAGCGCATCCTGGGCTCCGAGCACTCCTTCGACCTCGTCGTGCACCGCGGCCAGGGGGCGTACATCTGCGGCGAGGAGACGGGGCTCCTGGACGCTCTCGAGGGCAAGCGCGGCAACCCGCGGCTGAAGCCGCCCTTCCCAGCCAACCAGGGCCTCTACCAAGGCCCGACGCTGATCAACAACGTCGAGACGCTCTGCAACGCGCCGCTCATCATCGACAAGGGCGCCGACTGGTACCGCGGCCTCGGGAAGGGCAACTCGACCGGAACCAAGATCGTGTCGGTGTCGGGAAACGTCCAAAGGCCGGGGAACTTCGAGGTCGAGCTGGGGATTACCGTGCGCGAGGTCATCTACGGGCTCGCCGGCGGCCCGCCCGAGGGACGCGAGATCAAGTGCTTCTTCCCCGGCGGCTCATCCGCCCCGGTCCTCACGCGGGAGCACCTCGACGTGCCCCTTACCTACGAGGCGATGGCCGAGGCCGGATCCATGCTGGGCACCGCCTCGATCATCGTCGTGGACGACTCGCAGCCGCTCGTGCCGCTTGCGCTGCGCCTCGCCGAGTTCTACCGCCACGAGTCGTGCGGCAAGTGCGTGCCCTGCCGCGAGGGCACGAACTGGACGGTGAAGATGCTCGAGCGGATCGACGAGGGCGAGGGCACCCCGATGGACCTGGACATCATGGCCGAGGTCCAGGGGAACATCATCGGCAACTGCCTCTGCGTGCTGGGCGACTCGATGGCGATGCCGATCGGGTCGATGCTCGTGCACTTCCGCGAGGAGTTCGAGCAGCACATGGAGGCGGCGCGCAGGCGGCGGGACCTCGAGGAGATGACCGCCTTCGGCGCGGGGGAGCTCGCCGCGGTCGAGGGGGCGGGGCTCGGCTGATGGCCCGCCCCGAGCAAAAGTGGATCACCTTCGAGATCGACGGGCGCGAGGTGCGTGCGCCCGAGGGGACGATGCTGGTCGACGCCGCCAAGTACGGCGACGTCGAGATCCCCTACTTCTGCTACGAGCCGAAGCTCGGCCAGCCCGTCGGCGCCTGCCGCATGTGCCTGGTCGAGATCGAGGGGATCCCCAAGCTCCAGACCTCGTGCTCGACGGCCGTGCGCGACGGCATGGTCGTCGTCACGACCTCGGACCGGGTGAAGCACGCCCAGAACGCGATCGTCGAGTTCCTGCTCGTCAACCACCCGCTCGATTGCCCGGTCTGCGACAAGGGCGGCGAGTGCCCGCTCCAGGACATCTCGTTTGGCTGGGGCGCCGGGCGCTCCCGCTTCATCGAGCCGAAGCGCCACTTCAAGAAGCCGGTCGAGCTCTCGCCGCTGGTGGCGATCGACCGGGAGCGGTGCATCCTCTGCTACCGCTGCGTGCGCTTCTCCCAGGAGGTGGCCGAGGACTACCAGCTGGTCTTCCTCGAGCGCGCCGACCACACGTTCGTGGGAACGCACGACGGCCGGCCCTACGTCGCGCCCTTCAGCGGCAACATCATCGAGCTCTGTCCCGTCGGCGCGCTGACCTCCACCGCCTACCGCTTCCGGGCGCGGCCGTGGGACATCGAGGACTCGGGCACGATCTGCACGCTCTGCCCGTCGCAGTGCAACGTAACGCTCACGATCCGCGACGACGCCAAGGTCGTGCGCGTGCTCGCGCGCGACAACAAGGAGGTCGACGACGGCTGGCTCTGCGACAAGGGCCGCTTCGCGTATCAGGCTTTCAGCTCGGGCGAGCGCATAACCGCGCCGATGGTGCGCGACGGCGGCTCCCTCCGCGAGGTCTCGTGGGAGCGAGCGCTGTCCGAGGCGGCGGCGGCACTGACGCGATCGGGTGAGCGCACCGCGGCGGTGGTCGGCGGCCGTGCGACGAACGAGGAGGGCTTTCTCGTTCAGCGCCTGCTCCGGGAGGGGCTCGGATCGCCGCACTCTGGGCGCCGGGCCCCGGCCGGCGCGGGCGCGGGCTCTCGCACGAACGGACCTGGCGGCAAAGGTCTCCGACATCGACCACGCGGGCGCGATTCTCGTGGTCGACGTGGAGCCGGTCGAGGAGGCGCCGATCATCGACCTGCGCATCCGGAAGGCCGTTCGCCGGAACCGCGCGAAGCTCGTGGTCGCCTCGAGCCGACCCTCGACGCTCGACCCGAACGCGCGCGCCGCGCTCCGCTTCGCGCCGGGCTGCACCGAAGCGGCGCTGGCCGCCCTCGCGGCTGCGCTGGGTTCGCCGCGCACGAGCGGACTCGCCGTTGACGACCTCGCCCGGAGGGCGGACGCCACGCGCGGGTTCATCCCCGGGCAGCGGCGCGCCGCGACGAACGGCGGCCCCGATGACGACGCCGCCGGCGCGGTGCGCGCCGCCGCCGACGTGCTCCGCGACTCTGGCGACGTGGTCATCGTCTGGGGCGAGGGGGCGGCCGCGGGCGGCCGCGGCCGGCAAACGGCCGACGCGCTGCTGGCGCTCGCCGGCGTGCTCGGTATGGCCGAGCGCCCCGAGTCCGGACTGATCGGGATCCCCGCGGGCACCAACGGACGCGGCCTGCGTGAGGTCGGCTGCGCTCCGGACCTCGGCCCCGGGCTGAGCGACGCCGCCGTCCCGGGCGACGCCGCCGGCGCGGGCGGCGCGCTCCTCCTGGTGGAGACGGAGATCCCCGAGGACGCCATGGCGCGCGCCCCGGCGGTGATCGCCTTCGCCGGTTTCACGAGCGAGGCGCTCGACCAGCACGCGGACGTGGTCTTCCCGGCCGAGACCTACGCGGAGAAGGAGGGCACGATCACCCACCCCGACGGGCGCATCCAGCGGGTACGCCAGGCGCTCGGACACGCGGGCGAGGTGCGTCCCGGCTGGCAGGTGCTCGCGGACCTGTGCGAGCGGGTCGGCGCCGCCATCGGCGCGCGTACCGCGCCGATGGTCACCGCGCTGGTGGCCGAGGCCGTGCCCTTCTACGCCGATCTCACTCTCGACGAGATCGGCGGCCTCGGCGTGCGCTGGCAGGAGCGGGCCGCGGCGTCGGCGCTGCCGGAGGAGCCGCTCTCCGACGAGCCGCTCGAGGAACCGCCCGCCGCCCCCCGCGGCCTACGGCTCGCCGCGGTGCCGACGCTCTGGACCGGCAGCGAGATCGAGCAGTCGCCCTCGCTCCGATTCCTCTCCCTCCCTCCGCGGGTCGAGCTGTCGGTGGAGGATGCGCGCCAGCTCCGGGTCGAGAGCGGCCGCGAGGTGTCGCTCGCGGTGAATGGCGATCGTGTGACCGCGATGGCGGTCGTGCGCAGCGGGGTGCCCACGGGGAGCGCCTTCCTGACGGGGGCGAGGCTGCCGGAGTGGAGCGGTCGATGTGACCGCCGGCGGGGCGGGGCCGCCGTGATCGAGAGCACGCTCGTCCTGATCGCCAAGTCGATCGTGATCTTCGCCTTCGTGCTCGTGCTCGTCCCCATCATCCTGTGGCTCGAGCGAAAGGTGCTGGGTCGCTTCCAGTCCCGCCTCGGTCCGAACCGCGTGGGCCCGTACGGCCTGCTCCAGCCCGCGGCCGACGTGCTCAAGCTGCTCTCGAAGGAGCGCGCCACGCCCGGCACGGCCGTGCCGTGGATGTTCGCCATCGCACCGGTGATCTCGATCGTGACGGCGGTCGCCACCCTCGCGATCATTCCGTTCGGGCCTCGGGACGCGTGGGGCGGCGACATCGGCCTCTACGGGATCGACGTGCCGATCGGGCTGCTCTACTTCTTCGCCTTCGGCTCGCTCGGCTTCTACGGCCTGGTGCTCGGCGGCTGGGCGAGCGGCTCCAAGTACTCGTTCCTCGGCGCGATGCGCTCGGCCGCACAGCTGATCTCGTACGAGGTGGCGCTCGGACTGTCGCTGCTCGGCGTGGTGATGACCGCGGGCTCGCTGTCGGTCGTCGACATCGTCGAGGGGCAGGGCGACATGTGGTACGTCGTGCCGCAGTTCGTCGGCTTTCTGATCTTCATGGTGGCGGGCTTCGCCGAGACCTCGCGCGCGCCCTTCGACCTGCCGGAGTCCGACTCGGAGCTCGTGCAGGGGTTCAACACGGAGTACGGCGGGATGCGCTTCGGCTCGTTCTTCATGGCCGAGTACATCGAGATGGTGGTGATATCCGGCATCGCCGCGGCCTGCTTCCTCGGCGGGTGGCACGGCCCCGGGCCGGAGGCGCTCGGGCCGCTCTGGATGCTCATCAAGCTGATGGCCGGGATCTTCCTCTTCATCTGGGTCCGGGCCTCGGTGCCGCGGCTGCGGTACGACCAGCTCATGTCCTTCGGCTGGAAGGTCCTGCTCCCCGTGGCCACCCTCAACGTGCTCGCGACCGCGGTCGTGCTGGTGGCGACATGAGCGATTGGCGCGAAGCCGCCGCCCCGGTCCCGCGCGGCCCCGAGCCCGGCGGGCCCGGCGCCGTGTACCGCGTCTTCGGCGAGACGCTGCGCGGCCTCCGCACCACCCTGGGCCGGGTCGTCGAGGGCACCGGTGACCGTCGAATATCCCGAGCAGAAGACGCCCGTCTACCCGCGCTTCCGCGGCCGGCACAAGCTGCACAGCTTCGAAAACGGGCTCGAGAAGTGCGTGGGCTGCTCGCTTTGCGCCGCCGCCTGTCCGGCCGAGTGCATTCGTGTCGTGGCCGCGGAGAACACGCCCGAGAACCAGGTCTCCGCCGGCGAACGCTATGCCGCGGTGTACGAGATCAACATGGCTCGCTGCATCTTCTGCGGCTACTGCGAGGTCGCCTGCCCGTTCGACGCCATCACCATGGGCAACGACTACGAGCTGGCCGACTACACCCGCGGCGACCTGATCTTCACCAAGGAGATGCTGCTGGCCGACCCGCCCGAGCACACACCGCTCCGGCGCGAGGGCGAATAGGCCATGTGGTTCGAGCAGGTGCTCTTCTTCATCGCGGCGGCGGGCGCGCTCGCGCGGCGCGCTGGGAGTCGTGCTCCTGCGCAACCCCTTCTACTCCGTGCTCGCCCTCGTGGTGCACCTGGTGACGCTCGCGGTGCTCTTCCTGCTGTTGCAGGCCGCGTTCCTGGCCGCTGCCCAGGTCGTGGTCTACGCGGGCGCGGTGATGGTCCTCTACATCTTCGTGGTCGCCTACATCGGTGGCCAGGACGAGGCGCTGCGGCCCGACGACAGCCTCATCACCTCGTTCGGCCCGCTGTTCGCCGCCGCCATCGGGGTCGAGCTGTGCTTCGCGCTGATCGGCAGCGGGCTCGAGGCGCTCGACACGCGCGGAGCGGACGTCGGCCCCGGCTTCGGCTCGCCGGGCGAGATCGGCTCGCTGCTCCTGCGTCGCTTCCTCGTGCCGTTCGAGGCCGCCTCGTACCTGTTGCTCGTCGCCGCGGTCGGCGCCGTCGTGCTGGCGCGCCGGCGGCGGGGCCTCGAGGAGGCGCCGCCGGCCCCGCAGCGGGAGCCGGCGGAGGACACTCTGGAAGTGAGGGTCTAGGTGGACGGAGGAGGGCGCTAGTGGACGTCATCTGGTTCCTCGTCCTCTCCGCATTCATCTTCTGCATCGGCGCCGCCGGCGTGATCGTCCGGCGCGATCCGCTGGTGATCCTGCTTTGTCTCGAGCTGATGCTGAACGCGGGCAACCTCGCCCTGATCGCCTTCGCGCGCATGCACGGCGGCCAGGCCGGTCAGGTGTTCGCCCTGA
The DNA here is from genome assembly GCA_963812915.1 of uncultured Thermoleophilaceae bacterium. Lineage (GTDB taxonomy): Bacteria > Actinomycetota > Thermoleophilia > Solirubrobacterales > Thermoleophilaceae > JACVRW01. The sequence continues at coordinate 245,110 of CAWEXB010000009.1, forward strand.
TCGTGATGGTGATCGCCGCCTGCGAGGTCGTGATCGGCCTCGGGATCATCGTCGCCATGTACCGCAACCGGCTGCGCATCGACGTCGATGAGATGTCGGAGCTGCGAGGGTGAGCGCCACCGACTACGGCTGGCTGATCCTCGCCTTCCCGCTCGCCGGACTGGTCGTCATCTCGTTCGGGTGGCGCGTGCTGCCGGGACGCCTTCCGGGCTGGATCGCGAGCGCCGCCATCGGCCTCTCGTTCCTGGCCTCCATCGGCGCGCTCGTTCAGATCCAGGACCTACCGGCGGAGGAGCGCTCGCTCGTCAACTCCGTCTGGACCTACGCGGCCACGGCCGATCTCCGCGTGGACATGGCGATCCTCGTAGACCCGCTGGCGGTCTTCATGTGCCTGGTCGTGAGCGGCGTCTCGTTCCTGATCCACGTCTACTCGGTCGGCTACATGGGAGGCGACCGAGGCTCCGCCCGCTATTTCGCCTACCTCAACTACTTCGTGTTCTCGATGCTGCTGCTGGTACTGGCGGCGAACTTCGTGATCCTGATCATCGGTTGGGCGTTCGTCGGCGCGGCGTCGTACCTGTTGATCTCGTTCTGGTACCGGCGCGGCACCGCCACCTACGCGGGCATCAAGGCGTTCGTGATCAACGTGATCGGCGACGTGGGGCTCGTGATCGCGACGTTCCTGCTGCTGAACGAGACGGGGTCGGTCGACTTCCGGTCGGTCTTCGAACGCGCGCCCGAGGTGTTCCAGAGCAACGACGTCACCCTGGTCTTCGCCTGCCTCCTGATCCTCGTCGGCGCCTTCGCCAAGTCGGCCCAGCTGCCGCTCCACACCTGGCTGCCGGACGCGATGGAGGGTCCCACGCCGGTCTCGGCGCTGATTCACGCCGCGACGATGGTGACCGCGGGCGTGTATCTGATCGCCCGCACGCACCCCCTGTTCGAGCTCGCCCCGACCGCGGCCGACATCAGCGCGGTCATCGCCACCGCGACGCTGCTGTTCGCCGCCACGGTGGCGCTCGTCGTCACGGACCTCAAGCGGATCATCGCCTACTCGACGATCTCGCAGATCGGCTACATGGTGCTCGGCGTGTCGGTGGCCGCGTACAGCGCGGGGCTCTTCCAGCTGATGACGCACGCCTTCTTCAAGGCGCTCCTGTTCATGGGCGCCGGCTCGGTGATCGGCGCCATGGCCGGGATCCAGGACGTCGACCGCATGGGCGGCTTCCGGCGAGCGATGCCGTTCACGTTCATCACGTTCACCGCCGGCGCGCTGGCGCTCGCCGCGTTCCCGCTCACGTCGGGCTTCTTCTCGAAGGACGAGATACTGGCCTTCACCATCAATCGCGGCGGCGGCTTCTGGATGCTGGCGATCGTCGGCTACCTCGGGGCCGCGCTGACCGGCTTCTACGCCTTCCGGATGGTCTTCCGCGTCTTCTGGGGCGAGCCGGTGCCCGAGGCGCGCGAGCTCGAGGAGGGCCACCTGGCCCACGGCGAGCCGCTGAACCCGATGACCGGCGAGGCCGAGGACACGGACGTCGGCTTCCCCGGCCCCGAGCATCACATAGCGGAGCGCTCCTGGCCGATGAAGACGGCGATGGCCCCGCTGGCCGTGCTCGCGATCGCGGGCGGTCTCATCGGCGTACCGGGCCTGACCGACATGCTCGGGACGTTTCTCGAGCCCAGCTTCGAGGACTCGCGTTACGCCACGACTCATCCGAGCGAGGGCGCCGAATGGGTCGGGCTCGCGGCCGGCGGCCTGGTCTCGATCTTCGCCGTCTCGGTTGCGTGGATCGTCTACATCCGCCGTCGCGGGATCTCGCTCGAGCTACGCGACCGCTTCCCCGCCGTGCACCGCTTCCTCGAGCACAAGTGGTACTTCGACGAGCTCTATGACGCCGTCTTCGTCCGTCCCGCCGCCACCGCCGGCTCCTTCGGCCGGCGGGTGATCGAGACCGACTTCGTACAGGGCTTCATCGTTGGCGGCGCCACCGGCATCGTGCGCGTCGGCACCTCCTTCGCGCGCACGATCCAGACCGGCTTCCTGCGCGGCTATGCGCTTCTGCTCCTGCTCGGCCTGGCCGCCCTCGCCCTCTACTTCCTGATCGTCAGCTCGTGACCATCCACCTGTCGATAGTCCTCTTCCTGCCTCTTGCCGCGGGGCTGATCGGCGCCTTCCTGCCGGCCCGGCACGCGCGCTGGGCGGTGCTGGCCGGCACGGTGGCGGTCCTCGCATACGCGATCGTCCTGCTCGTCGACTTCGACGGCGACAGCGCCGGCCTCCAGTACGTGACGGACGACGAGTGGATCTCGGAGCTCGGCATCCGCTACCAGCTCGGGATCGACGGCCTCAACCTCTTCATGGTTGTGCTCACCGCGGTCGCCTGGGTCCCGTGCACCCTCGTGGCGTTCTTCCGGGAGCACGACCGCCCGCGCCTCTTCTTCTTCAACCTGGCTCTCGCCGAGACCGCAGTGCTGGGCGCGTTCATGGCGCAGGACCTGGCGCTGTTCGTCGTCTTCTTCGACCTGATGCTTGTGCCCTTCTACTTCCTGATCGGCGGCTGGGGCAGCGGCGACCGGGTGCGGGCCACGACCAAGTTCGTTATCTACACAATGGCCGGCTCGCTCCTGATGCTGGCGGGCGCGGTCGCGCTGGGCGTCTTGTCGACCCCCGACGGCGGCGAGATCTCCTTCTCGTTGGCCGAGCTCGAGCGGCGCTCGGTCTCCGAGGGCACGCAGCAGTGGATCGTGCTGCTGTTCGCGCTCGCGTTCTTCGTCAAGGCCCCGCTCTTCCCGCTGCACGGCTGGGTGCCCGAGACCTACCGCTCGACCCCGATCGTGGTGCTGGCGCTGCTCTCGGGCGTGCTGTCGAAGGTCGGCGCCTACGGCTTCCTGCGCATCGTCGTGCCGGTGATGCCCGAGGGCTCCCAGCACTGGCAGGAGCTGTTCATCATCGTCGCGGTCTTCTCGATCCTGTACGGCTCGGTGCTGGCGTTCTCGCAGGACAACGTGCGCCTGGTCGTGGCGTACTCCTCGATCGCCCAGCTCGGTTTCATCGTGCTGGGGATCTTCGCCTTCGACGACAAGGGCGCCCAGGGGGCGGTCCTCCAGATGCTGAACCACGGCCTGGTCGTGGTGCCGCTGTTCCTCATCATCGGGGTGATCGCGATGCGCGCGGGTGGTAGCGAGTCGTTGAGTCGCCTCGGCGGCTTGGCGTTCCGCGCGCCGGTGTTGGCCGCGCTGTTCCTGCTCGTCACTTTCGCCACGCTCGCCATGCCCGGATCGGCCAACTTCATCGGCGAGATACTGGTGCTGTTCGGCGCCTTCGAGGACAAGCTCGTGTACGGGCTCGTGGCCAGCCTGGGCGTGATCCTCGCCAGCGTCTACATGATCCGCGTCTTCCAGCGCACGATGCACAATCGCCCGGGACCGGTGGTCGAATCGCGCGAGATCGGCCGGATCGACCTCGTGGCGATCGCGCCGCTCGTGGCGATCATCGTCGCGCTGGGCGTGTACCCGAACTTCGTGGTGGACCGCACGGAGGCGGCGACGGTGCGAAAGATCGAGCCTGCGCGGGCGTTCGCGGCTGAGTTGCGGGCGGGCGCGGCGGGGGCCGACCGGCGGACGTTCGTCTCGGAGGACGCTCGACCATGATCCTTCCGCTGGCCGACGTCGCCGCTCCGGTGATCGACTACCGCGAGCTGTCCCCGCTAATGGCGACGATCGGGGGCTCGATCGTGGTGCTCATGGTGGGCCTGCTGCGCTCCCCCTTCGTGCGACAGGTGCTCGTGCCTGCCCTCGCCGCGGTCTCCCTGCTCGCGGCGATAGGCCTGACGATCTGGATCTGGGAACCCGGCGATCGGGAGCCGATCATCGAGGGCGCGATTGCGATGGACACGCTCACGCTCGGCGTCTCGATGCTCTTCTTCGTGGCGGGGCTGGTGGCGATCGTCCTGTCCCTGCGCGCGGAGGCGGCCCGAGAGGCCGCCCACGGCGAGTACTACTCGCTTCTTCTCGGCTCCATTACCGGAATGGTCGTGCTGGCCGGCGCCGAGAACCTGATCACGCTGTTCGTCGGCCTCGAGCTGCTGTCGATCCCGCTCTACGTGCTGTGTGCCACCGAGCTGCGTCGCCGCACATCGCTCGAATCGGGGCTGAAGTACCTCGTGATCGGATCGGTCGGCTCGGCGACGCTCCTGTACGGGCTGGCCCTGATCTACGGCGCCACCGGCTCGACCGGGTTCGCGGGCATCGAGAACGCGATCGGCGACACGGTCGCGCTGGACGATCCGCTGCTCTTGACCGGTATTGCGCTCTCCGCCACCGGCCTCGCCTTCAAGGCGTCGGTGGCCCCCTTCCACCAGTGGACGCCCGACGTCTACCAGGGCGCCCCGACCCCGATCACGACCTTCATGGCCGTCGCCACCAAGGCCGCCGCGTTCGCGATCTTCCTGCGCCTCTTCGACTCGGCGCTCGGCCTGTCTCAGCTCCAGTGGGCGCCGGCGCTCGCGGCGCTCGCCACCGCGACGATCGTGATCGGCAACGTCGGGGCGATAGCCCAGCGCTCGCTGAAGCGCCTACTCGCCTGGTCGAGCGTCGCCCAGGCCGGCTACCTGCTCGCGGGCGTGGTGGTGGCCAGCGAGCTCGGGGTGCGCGCCACCGCCTTCTACCTGGCGGTTTACCTCGTCATGAACGTCGCGGCGTTCGCCGTGGTGATCGCCCGCGAGCGCGTCTCGGAGCACGGCGACGACATCGCCTCTCTCGAGCTGCTCGGCCGCACCCAGCCGTGGCTCGCCTGGCCGATGACGATCGCGATGCTCTCCCTCGCAGGCTTCCCCCCCACGGCCGGCTTCATCGGCAAGTTCTTCTTGATCGACGCCACGGTCGCCGGCGACTACACCTGGCTCGGCATCGTGATCGTGGTCGGCTCCGTCGTCTCGCTCGTCTACTACCTCCGCGTGATTGCGGTCATGTGGATGGGTCGCTACGAGGTCGAGCTTCCCGGCCTGCCGCGCCGCCGCGTGAAGCCGGTCGCCGGCTGGTCCCCCGAGGCCGACGCCCGCGCCCAGCCCGAGGTCGCCGCCGTGGCGATCCTGTTCGCCGCCGCGACGATTCTCATCGGCATCTTTCCCGACCCGCTGTTCGACGCGGCACGGGACGTGGGCACGACGCTGTCGAACCTGCGGTGAGGGGCGGCCGGGTGAGTGCCGCGCGCCACCCCACCGGCGCGGGAGCGGTATCGACGCTCGCTCACCTACGGTGAGGCGAGCTCTTCTCGCGCCGTGCGTTCCTCGAGAAAGGCCTTCATCTCAACGACGCGGCCGGCGCGGACGGTCCAGATCCATGCCACGTGAACGTCGAGGTCCCCTTCCTCTAGCCGGCTGGCGCCTACGAGCCGTCCGAGCACAAGCACTCGATCGCCGTGATCCTCGAAGCTCTCTGGCACGACTCGCAGGCTCCGGTAGGTGATCCGGATCCGGCGAAACCATCGCCGAATACCCTGATGGCCGAGGGTGGGCTTCTCCCCCTCGAGGAAGCGGAGCACCGGAGACCAGCTCACCTCGCGGTCGACCAGCGTGAGCAGCTCCTCCAGGTCGCCCTCCTGCCAAGCGATGTAGACGCGTCGCACCAGCTCGACGCTCTCGGATCCCATCAGCCTCAGTCTCCCGCAGCGACGGCATCGGGCCCGGCTGGGGCTCCCGGCCGGGCCAACCTTCACGCGTTCGACCTTTTGCTGCCCCACGGCCGCAGAAGGTCGAACGCGTCGGCCTTGGCGGGGCGAGGTCTCCTCAAACCGCCGCCACCACCCCGCTTCCCTCGAGGTCATACCCGCCCAGCTCACCCGCTCGCCCCGCAACGCCGGGCGCCGTCAGGGCCGCCAGCAGAGGCTCCGCGCGCGGCAGCGCCTCCGCCGGCAGGACGAGGTCGAAGGGCTCCCAGGCAAGCGGGACGAAGTCGAGTCCCAGCGTGGCCCCGGCGGAGCGGACGGCCACGCCGGCGTCGGCGAGGCCGCTTGCCACGGCCACCGCGACGTCGAGGTGGGAGTCGAGCTCGGGTCCGCGGATGTCCGCTGGATCGGCGCCGCCCTCGCGGGCGAGCCGCTCAGTGAGGAGGCGCGTGCCGGTGCCGGGCCGTCGCAGTGCGGTCACGGCCTGCGCGAGCTCGGCGGCGTTGGAAAACCCTCTCGGGTTGCCGGGCGGCACGACCAGGCCCTGCTCGCGCCGCCAGAGCCGCACCAGGCGAGGCGCCCGACCGGAGAGCACCCGGGCCGCGTACGGCGCGTTGTAGTCGCCGCCGCGGTCGACGAGATGGAGCGTGGCGGCGTCGACGCTTCCCCGCCACAGCGCGGCCAGGCCCGCCGAGCTTCCGAGCAAGCCACGCCGCTCGACCTCGTCCGGAGCGGCCGCCAGCAGCAGATCCAGTAGAGGATCGTCGCTGCCCGCCAGCAGGAGCGGCCTTCCGCCGCGCAGCCGCCTGCCGGCACGAGCCGGCCCGTCCGATGCGACGCGCGCGGCTCGCCGTGGGCTGGTCTCGATCACCCCCGCGCGCGCGAGCTCGGCATAGGCGCGCGCGACCGTGGCGGGCGCCACCCCACGCTCGCGCGCCAGCGAGCGGACGCTCGGAAGGGCCGCTCCCGCCGCCAGCGAGCCCTCGGCGACCGCCTGCTCGAGCTCCTCTACGAGGCCGACGTAACGAGTCACTGCGCCAAGCATTGCATCGCTTCTGTATTGATACAGATATGCGCAAGCGAACCCTCGGCCTCCTCTGCCTGCTGATCGCCCTGCTGGCCCCGACCGCCTGCGGTGACGACGACGACAACGGGGGCGCGTCCGACTCGCGCGATCGTCCGCTGATCCTCGCCACCACCACCAGCACGCAGGACTCGGGCCTGCTCGACGTTCTCGTTCCCGCCTTCGAGAACGAGACCGATCGCCAAGTGAAGACCGTCGCCGTCGGAAGCGGCGAGGCGATCGAGCTGGGCAGCCGCGGCGAGGCCGACGTTCTGCTCGTGCACTCGCCGGACGACGAAGAGGAATTCATGGCGAGCGGGAAGGGAGGCACGCGCAGGCTCGTGATGCACAACGACTTCGTCGTCGTGGGCCCGCCGGACGACCCCGCGGGGATTCGCGGGATGAGCTCCACCGCGGCGCTCGAGCGCATCGCCCAAAACGCGGAGGCGCCGTTCATCTCGCGCGGCGACGACTCGGGGACTCACGCGCTCGAGCTGAAGTTGTGGGACGAGGCAGGCGTGAGGCCGGCCGGATCGTGGTACCAGGAGACTGGCCAGGGCATGGGCGCAACCCTCCGCATAGCCGATCAGAAGCGCGCATACACGATCGCGGATCGCGGAACGCACCTGAGCACCGAGGACTCGACCGACCTCGACGTGGTGGTCGAGGGGGAGCCGCGGCTACTCAACGTCTACCACGTGATCGACGTCGACCCGGGCGCCGGGCCGCGCGTCAACGCGGCCGGTGGCCGCGCCTTCGCGGACTGGATCGTCTCGCCGGCCGCGCAGCGAATGATCGGCGCGTTCGGCCGCAAGGAGTTCGGCCGGCCGCTCTTCGTGCCCGACGCCGGCAAGACCGAGGAGCAGGTCGCCGACGCCGCCTGATCGGCCATGGACGTCATCTGGGACGCGCTCCGGGACGCCTTCGAGCTCCTCTTCAGCGGCGACGCCGAGACGTTCGAGATCATCGCCCTGTCCCTGCGAATCTCCCTGACGGCGACCGTCATCGCGTTCGCGCTCGGGTTGCCGCTCGGCATGCTGCTCGCCTTCGGACGGTTTCGCGGCCGGCGGCTGGCGCTCGCCACCGTCCACACGGGGATGGGCATGCCGCCGGTGGTGGTCGGGTTGATCGTGACGGTGGCGCTCTGGCGGAGCGGTCCGCTGGGCGGCCTCGAGCTGCTCTATACGCCGAGCGCGATGATCGTGGCCCAGGCGGCCATCGGCACGCCGCTCGTGGCGGGCATCTCGGCGGCGGCGCTCCAGCAGATCGACCCCGAGTTCCGCGTTCAGATGCAGGCCCTTGGCGCCTCCCGCCTTAGGTCGCTCTGGGCCGTCGCGGTCGAGGCCCGGCTCCCCCTGCTCGCCGCCGTGATGGCCGGCTTCGGCGCCGCCGTGTCGGAGGTGGGCGCCGCGATGATGGTCGGCGGAAACATCGCCGGCGAGACCCGTGTCCTGACCACTGCCGCGGTGCTCGAGACGTCGAAGGGCAACCTCGCCCTCGCCGTGGCGCTCGGGTTGATCCTGCTCCTGCTCGCGTTCGCGGTGAACCTCGTGCTGACCCTCGCACAGCAGCGTGGACGCCCATGAGCCCTCCACCGCTGCTCGAGCTGCGCGGCATCGTGGTCGAGGCGGGCGGACGAACCATCCTGGACGTACCGCGTTTCGCGCTCGCCCCGAAGCACACCACCGCGGTGCTGGGCGCCAACGGTGCGGGTAAGACGACCCTGCTGCGCGTGACGGGCGCCCTGATCCGACCGACGGCCGGCGAGGTGCTTCTGGACGGGCGGGCGGCGACGGCCGCCTCCATCCGCCGCGTGAGCGCCGCTGTCCTGCAGCGCCCCCTGCTCCGTCGTGCGACGGTGCACGAGAACGCCGAGACCGGGCTGCGCTTCCATCGGGTGCCACGCCCCGAGGCGCGTCGTCGCGCGAGCGAGTGGCTCGATCGGCTGGGCGTCGGCCACCTGACAAACCGCCCCGCGCACACGCTCTCCGCCGGCGAGGCACAGCGCGTCAGCCTGGCCCGCGCACTCGCCCTCTCGCCCCGCCTCCTGCTGCTCGACGAGCCGTTCAGCAACCTCGACGCGCCCACCCGCGGCGAGCTGATCGTCGACCTCGGCGAGGTCCTCGCCGCCACGGGCGCCGCCGCGCTGCTCGTCACGCACGACCGCCACGAGGCCGCGGCCCTGGCCGACCGCATCGCCATCCTGCACGGCGGCGAGCTCCGGCAGGACGGACCGACCGCCGAGGTGTGGGGACATCCGGCCGATCCGGACTGCGCGCGAATCCTCGGTTACGACACCGTGCTCGACGCGGACCTCGCGCGACGAATCCTCCCCGGCACAGCACACCGCCTCGCCCTCCGTTCCGAGGACTGCGCCGCGGCGCCGCCCGGGGCCGCGGCGAACGGATCGTCCCTCACCATCGAGGCCGAGCTGCGCCGCGTGATCCCGCTCGGCTCCACCAGTCGCGTGATCGCGGAGCTGGACGGCCGGCGGCTGCTCGCGAGGGCCCCGGCGCCCGCGCCCGCCTGGCTTGCAAACCTGCGCCCGGGCGACCCGATCGCCGTGCAACTCGAGCGCGAGCGCGCGCGGCCGGTGGGGGACAAGGCCGGCCAGCGACAGGCCCTCGGCTGACCGTCTCGAGCCCCCCTTCACGCTCCCGTTAGGGTGCACTCAGCAAAGCGAGAAGGAGCGAGCATGAGCGAGAACCTGGCCAGCATCCTCACCGAGACCTCAGCGCGCCACGGAGAGCGTACGGCCTTCAAGGTCGACGATCTGGAGCTCAACTACGCGCTGCTCGACGAGGGGAGCGCGCGCATCGCCGGCCTGTTGAAGCTGAAGGGCGTGGTCCAGGGAGACCGCGTCGGACTCATGCTCCCGAATGTCCCCTACTTCCCGGTCGTCTACTACGGGATCCTCCGCGCCGGCGCCGTGGTCGTGCCGATGAACGTGCTGCTGAAGGAGCGCGAGGTGGGCTTCTACCTCCAGGATTCCGGCGCGAAGGTCCTCTTTGCCTGGCACGGCTTCGCCGAAGCCGCCGAGGCGGGCGCCTCGGACGCCGGCACCGAGTGCGTCCTCGTCAAGCCGGGCGAGTTCGAGCAGCTCGTGGCCGCCCAGGAGCCCGACCGCGCGCTGGCCGACCGCGCCGGCGACGACACCGCCGTGGTCCTCTACACCTCCGGCACTACGGGCACGCCCAAGGGCGCCGAGCTGACCCACGCCAACCTGCGCATGAACTGCACGGTCTCGACCCGCACGCTCGGCGATTTCACACCCGAGGACGTGCTGCTCGGCGCCCTGCCCCTGTTCCACACGTTCGGGCAGACCTGCACGATGAACTGCGCGGTCCTCACGGGCGCCTGCGTGACGATGCTGCCGCGCTTCGACCCCGACAAGGCGCTGGAGATCATCGAGCGCGACCGGGTGACCGTCTTCCAGGGCGTGCCGACGATGTACAACGCGCTGCTCCACGCCGACGCCGCCGACTCCGCGGACACGTCCTCGCTGCGGATCTGCAACTCGGGCGGCGCCGCGATTCCGGTCGAGCTGATCCGCGCGTTCGAGGAGAAGTTCAGATGCATCGTCCTGGAGGGCTACGGCCTGTCCGAGACGTCGCCGGTCGCGTCGTTCAACCATCCCGATCGCGAGCGCAAGCCCGGCTCGATCGGCACCCCGATCGAGGGCGTGGAGATGCAGGTGTGGGACGACGATGGCAACGAGGTGCCGAGGGGCGAGGTCGGCGAGATCGTGATCCGCGGCCACAACGTCATGAAGGGCTATTGGAACCGCCCCGACGCCACCGAGGCGGTCCTTACGGACGACGGCTGGTTCCGCACCGGCGACATGGCCATGGTCGACGAGGACGGCTACTTCTTCATCGTCGATCGCAAGAAGGACATGATCATCCGCGGCGGCTACAACGTCTATCCGCGCGAGATCGAGGAGGTGCTCTACGAGCACCCGGCGGTCAAGGAGGCCGCCGTCGTCGGGGTGCCGGACGACGCGCTCGGCGAGGAGGTGGGCGCCGCGGTCGTGCTGCGCAAGGGCGAGCAGCTCGACCCGGCCGAGCTCCGCAGCTACGTAAAGGAGCAGGTGGCCGCCTACAAGTACCCGCGCAAGATCTGGTTCGTGGACGAGCTGCCAAAGGGGCCGACCGGCAAGATCCTGAAGCGCGAGGTCGAGGTTCCGGAGCGGGTGGCGGCGACCTCCTGAGGCGGCCCCGCCCGGCGGGCGCTGCCCGGCGCGTCGGGGCTCGGAGTAACCTGCGGTCGTGGCCCTTACGCTCGGCACCGGACCGTTGGGACACCGGCCGGCCGGCAGCTTCACCTACGTCGAGGAGTCTCCGCGGTGGATCCGCGCCCGGCTAGGTAGCGAGACGGTGGCCGACAGCCGCCGGACGAAGCTGCTCCACCGCTTCGGCAAGCTTCCCGTCCACCTCTTCCCGCCGGAGGACGTGCGCCGCGACCTGCTCCCCGAGGACGCCGTGCGCGAGCACGACGGGCTGGTCGAGATCGACTTCGGCGCCGTCGATCAGTGGCTCGAGGAGGACGAGGAGCTGATCGGGCACCCGCGCGACCCCTACCACCGCATCGATACGCGCCGTACCTCGCGGGCGGTGCTGGTCTCGATCGGCGGACGCCCGGTCGCGAGGACCACGCGCGCGGTCGTCCTCTTCGAGAGCAGCCTGCCTCCGCGCTGGTACATCCCGCGCGAGGATGTGCTGGCCGAGCTCGAGCCGAGCGACCACCGCACCACGTGCGCGTACAAGGGCCACGCCACCCACTTCTCGGTGGCGGGCGAGGACGCCGTGGCGTGGACCTACGAGGACCCCCTGAACGACGCCGTGCCGGTGAAGGATCTGGTCGCCTTCTATGACGAGCGCGTGGACGTGGAGATCGACGGCGAGCCCCAGGAACGCCCGCAAACACAGTGGTCCAGGTAGCGGCTCAGCTAGCCTGCCGCGCGTGAGAAGCGGCTCGCGGCGCGGCCTCACGCGTAGAGGAGTCTTCAAGGCCGGCGGCGCCGGGGCGGCTGCCCTCGGCCTTGCCGCATGCGGGGACGACTACTTCGAGCCCTCCACCGATCACGGCTCGGACGCGCCCAACGTCGTCCTGATCTTCACGGACTCCACGCGCGCGGACTACATCGGCGCCTACAACCCGAGCGCGCGCAACAAGACACCGAACCTCGACGCGCTGGCGAAGGACTCGCTCAAGTTCGGCCTGGCGGTGCCGGAGGCGATGCCCACGGGCCCCGCCCGCAGGGCGCTCCTGACCGGGATTCGCTCCTTCCCCTACCGCAACTACGTGCCGACGAAGGGCCTGCCCGTCGGTCCCGGCTGGATCCCGATCCCCGACTTCCAGCCGATCGTGACCGAGACGCTCGGGGAGGCGGGAGTCGAGACCGGCTACTGCACCGACAACCCGTTCCTGGTCGGCCCCCGCTTCGCGAACTTCCGCCGCACGCTCGACTGGGCGCGCCCGAGCTACTCGCAGGGGGCCTACCGCTTCCTCAACAAGCCGTTCAAGCGCCCCGCCACGCGCAGCACGATCGAGCGCTACCTGCTTCCCGAGCTGTCCGACAGCGTCGAGGTGGGGCGGCTTCGCGCGATGGCCGGCTGGAACTCGATCTACCGCGACAGCGACAACGACTACCCGACCGCGCGGGTGATCCGCAGCGGGATCAACCTGCTGGACGACCTGAAGGAGAGGCGGCCGTTCTTCCTCGGCGTCGACGCGTTCGATCCCCACGAGCCGCTGGATGCCCCGCGCGTCTTCCAGGTCGCGGCCGGCAGTCCCAAGGGGATCGAGCTCCAGGGCGTCACGCCGATTCAGCCCTTCGAGACGCCCTACAGCTGGGTGATCGACGTCGACGTGGACGACGAGACGATCGAGCGCGTGCGCGAGCTGTACGCCGCGGAGGTCACCTTCGTGGACGAGTGGATCGGCCGGCTGATGAACAGGCTCGCCGACGAGAACCTGCTCGACGAGACCGTCGTCTACTACATGTCCGACCACGGGCTGACGCTCGGCGAGGACGGGGTGCTCGGCAAGCACGGCGCGCGGGCCCAGTGGCACATCTACCACGTGCCGTGCATGATCCGGCACCCGGAGGGGAAGCTCGCCGGCGAGACCAGCGACTACTTCGCCTCCACCCACGACGTCGCGCCCACCGCCCTCTCCTTCATGGGCGTGCGGGCGCCCGGGATCATGAACGGCGAGGACCTCTCGGTCATCTTCGAGGGCCGCCAGCCGCCGCCGCGACCGCACTTCACCTCCTGCTACGACAACTACGTCCTCTGCGGCGATCGCGACTGGTTCTTCATCTCGGACAGCGAGGGCCGCCGCAAACGGCTGTACGACAAGCGCGCCGACCCGCGCGAGAACCGCGACGTGGCGGCGGCGCACCCGGAGATCGTGGACCGCCTCTGGCGGGTGCTCGAGGACGAGGCGGGCGGCACCCTGCCGCAGTTCGCCCCCTCGGGCGCCAAGGGCGTGATCGGCGGGTGACGCTCACGCGCCGAAGCCTCCTGCGCCGCGGCGGCGCCACCGCCGCCGGGACGGCGATGGTCGGCACCGGGCTGGCGCCCCGGGCCGCGCAGGCGCAGCCGGGCGACGACCGCGCGCCGAACGCGCTTCTCGTGGTGCTCCCGCTCGTGCGGGCCACCCACGTGAACGCGTTCGAGGGCGACTCGCCCTCCGACACGCCCAACTTGGACGAGCTTGCGGGCGACTCGCTTCGCTTCGATCGGGCCATCCCCGAGTCGATGCCGGCGCTGCCGGTCCGCCGCGCTCTCATCACCGGGATGCGCGCGTTCCCGTTCCGGGACTGGCGCCAGACGGAGGGCATGCCGGCCGTGCCGGGATTCAACCCGATCTACGACCACCAGCCGGTCATGACCGAGGTGATGCGGGCGAACGGCGTTACGACGGTGTACGTGAGCGACAACCCGATCCTGGAGGGTCCGCGCTTTCCGGACGTGCGGCGCACCACGGGCGTCGTCCCGGCCGCCTCCGCGGCTCCCGGGATCGACACCGAGCTGATCCCATCGATCGCCAGGGCGACCCGAGCGACCCAGCGGACCTTCCGTGCCGGCATCGACGAGCTCGCACGCCTCAAGGGCGCCGAGCCGTTCTTCCTCGCGGTCGACCCGTTCGACCCGCTCGACGCCGCCGAGGCGCCGAAGGTGTACGTCAAGCCGGGCGAGGTCGAGCAGGAGGGCATCGGCCCGATGAACGGCCGCACGGTCGAGCTGAGGTTCGGCGACGACGACGTCGATCGAGTACGCGAGCGCTACGTGCGGCACGTCGAGAAGGTCGACGAGTGGGTCGGCCACCTGATGGACCGGATGGAGGAGCTCGACCTGCTCGACAGCACGGTCGTATACCTGCTCGGCGACCACGGCGTCTCGCTCGGCGAGCACGACTTCCTCGGCTTGGCGACGCCGACCTCGCACCGCGAGTCCTACGAGATCCCATACCTGATCCGCCACCCGAACGGCGAGATGGCCGGCGACGACGTCGACTGGTACGCCTCCACCCACGACGTCGCCCCAACTCTCCTGTCCTTCATGGGCCTCACCATCCCGGGCAAGATGGAGGGCGAGGACCTCACGGCGCTGTTCGACGACGTGGACGAGGACGACCTGCCGGACCGCCCCAAGTCGGTCACGTGCGTGGGCTCCAACATCATCGTGCGCGACGGCCGCTGGCTGATGGTGGCCGACCGCGAGGAGATCGAGCGCCGCCTCTACGACGACGACGAGGAGGCGGACGACGAACGACGACAAGCGCTACGACGACGTCGCGAACGACGAGCCCGGCGTGCTCACCGAGCTCTCGCTGTTCTCGCTCGCGCTCGCCGGCGGCACGCTGCCCGAGTTCGGCCCGGAGGGCGCCCTGCGCCCGCCGCCTCAGCGCGGCGACGACGACGCGGACGACGACCGGCATCCCGAACGACTTCGACGCGGTCGACAACGACGAGCCGGACGACGACAACGAGCCGGGCGACCTGAAGTTCGACGGGAGGAACCCGTGAGCGAGGCCGCCGAGCAGCCGGGCGCCGAGCAACCCGCCGAGCGGGTGAACCCGTCCGGCCGAGTTCCTCTACGCGAACAAGTGGCGGATCTTCGGCGTGATGATGATCGGCTGGGCGATGTCCCTGCTCGACATCTCGATCGTGAACATCTCGATCCCGGAGCTGCAGGACGAGATGTCCACGGACATCGCCACGGTCACGTGGGTCATCAACGCCTACAACATCGTGTTCGCCATCCTGCTCGTCTCGATGGGGCGCCTGGCGGACCAGTTCGGGCGCAAGCGCTTCTTCATCGTCGGACTCGCCGTCTTCACGATCGGCTCGGGGTTGTGCGCCGCGGCCTGGTCGGTCGAGTGGCTGATCGTGTTCCGTGTGATCCAGGGTGTCGGGGCAGGCATCCTCGCGCCGCTCGGCTTCGCGATCACCGTGCTGGTGTTCCCGCCGGAGCACCGCGGCCGCGGCCTGGCGCTGATAGCGGTCGTGGCGCTCGTCTCCTCGGCGCTCGGTCCGGTGATCGGCGGGACGCTGGTCGAGATCGCGAGCTGGCACTGGATCTTCCTGATCAACATCCCCTTCGGGATCCTCGGCATCGTGCTCTGCCTGCGCTGGTGGCCCGAGACCTGGGACCTGAGCGCCGGCCGCGAGGTGGACCTTCGCGGCATGCTGCTGCTCGGCGGCGCGGTCTTCTGCCTGACCGTCGCGCTGATCGAGGCGAACCCGTTCGGCGGCGACCTTCCGCTCTGGCTCAGCCTGATGCAGGCCGCAATCCTGCTGGGCGCCGCGTTCATCTGGTGGGAGCGGCGCGCGCCCAACCCGATGATCACGCCGGGCCTGATCGCCAACAGGCAGTTCCGGAACGCGAACCTCGGCATGCTGTTCTTCGGCGCGGGCGCGCTCGGCACGCTGCTGCTCCTGTCGCTCGTGTTCGTGAACCTGTGGGGCTACACGCAGCTCGAGGCGGCGTTCGCGCTGGCCCCCGTGCCGCTGATGGGCCTCGTCGTGTGGCCCTTCGTGGGACGCGCCGCGGACACGAAGCCGCCGGGCGAGATCGCCAAGCCGGCGCTGATCGTCATGGCGATCGGAATGCTCTGGGTCTCGTTCCTGCCCGCGACCTCGGACGACGCCTGGGCCTACATCCGCATCCTGCCCGGGCTCCTGATGATCGGCGTCGGGATGGGGATCGGGTTTCCGGCGCTCAACGTGGGCGCGATGGGCGCGGTAGCCGGGCCGGAGGTGGGCCTCGCGTCCGGCATCCTCAACACCGCCCGCCAGCTCGGCGCGGCGATCGGCATCGCCATCCTGATCGCCACCTTCGGCGGCGTGCTGCACGCCCACATGTCCTGGTTCGCCGACGAGGAGATCGAGGACATCGTCGACGACTGGGAGATCCCCGCCCCGATGGCCGGGATGGTGATCCAGTCGACGCTCCACGACTACACGGGCGGGACCTAGGACCGCTTCGAGCCCAAGCCGGGCTTCGACGAGGAGATCATCCGCCAGACCGCCGGCTCGGCGCGCGAGGGCTTCGCGTGGTCCTTCCGCCAGGCGGCGCTGCTCATCCTCTCGGTGCTCCCGCTGCTCGGCGCGCTCCGCCGCACGCCCGCGCAGGCGCGCGCGGAGTTCATGGCGAAGATGCGGGCCGAGCAGCGAGGCGGGGGCCGGGGCCCCGCGCGGAGCACGCGCCGGCCGCGCCAGCCGCTCCGACGGGCGACACGGCCGATGGCGCCGACGGCGCCGACGGCGCCCCGAGACCCGCGCCGGCCGAGCGGCCGGCGACCTGACCGCTCCCGGCAGACGTCGAGGCGGTCGATCTCGAGGGTCGGGGACTGCGTGTGCTGCCGGACGAGATCGCCGGCCTCGCGCGGCTGCGCTGGCTCGACCTGAGCCACAACGGGCTCGAGTCGCTGCCGGCGTCGTTCGCGCGGCTGCGCTCGCTCGAGCACCTGAGCCTGCGGGCGAACCGATTCGCGTCGGTCCCGGAGGCGCTCTGGGGGCTCCCGGAGCTGCGCTCGCTGTCGCTCGGCGAGAACGAGCTGGCGCGAGCTGCCCGCGCGGATCGGCGAGCTGGCCGGCTTGACCGAGCTGTACGTGCACGAGCTCGCGCTGGAGGAGCTCCCCGAGTCCATCGGCCAGCTCACCGCGCTGCGCGTGCTCGACGCCGGCCACAACCGGCTCGCGCGCGCTGCCGCAGTCGCTCGGGCAGCTGAGCTGAACTGAGGCTCCTGTATATGCACGACAACCGGCTCGGGGCGCTGCCCGACGCGCTGTGCGAGCTGGGTGGGCTGACCTACCTGAACGCCTCGGCCAACGGACTCGCCCGGTGCCCGACGGCATCGGCCGCCTGGCCGCGCTGATCGAGCTGCGCCTGCTCGACAACGAGCTGGCTCGGCTTCCGGACTCGTTTGGTGGGCTGGGCCGCTTGCGCGAGCTGCACCTGCGCGGCAACCGGTTCGCCACCCTGCCCGACTCGATCGCCGAGCTGGGCGAGCTGCGGCTGCTGGACCTACGCGCCAATGGCCTGACGTCCGTGCCCGAGCCGATCGCCGAGGCTGCCGCGCCTCGAGAAGCTCGACCTGCGCTGGAACAAGCTCGTCGACCCGCCCGCCTGGTTCGGCGCGCCTGCGCGAGCGCGGCTGCGTGGTGCTGCTGTGAAGCGGTCGACAAGCGCCGAGCGTAGGAGGGCGTGCACGGCCGAGCAAGCTCGCGAGCGGGCTGGTCACGATAACGGACGTATCTTCCCGAAATGTGCCCAACCCCCCCGGATGGGGCCGAGCACGCCGGGGCGAGACGCACGAGCCGCCCCCGCTCGGGCGGCCGCCGGCCGCTTCAGGGGCACGCACCCCTACCCAGCCCAAAAGCGCGGCCGTGAGGAGACGAGCGCCCGACGGAGAAGCCCCACCGCGCCGGGAGCCGAGCGTCAAACGGCCGCGCCCGCCTCGGCGCGGCCGGGCGAGCCGCCGCTCCACGAGCGCACCAGCCGGGCGGCCGACGCCTGCGGCGACTCCGACTCGGTGTCGACCAGCAGCTCGGGCGAGAGCGGCTCCTCGTAGGGGTCGGAGACGCCGGTGAAGCCCTGGATCTCGCCCGGCGCGCGCCGCTCGTAGAGGCCCTTCACGTCGCGCCGCTCGCACTCCTCGACCGAGGCGCGCACGTACACCTCGACGAAGCGCTCGCCCATCCGGGCACGCGCGGCGTCGCGCGGCTCCGCGGAAGGGCGAGACCGCGGCGACGAACGTGACCACGCCGTTGCGGCGTGAGCAGGTCCGCCACCAACGCGATGCCGGCGGACGTTCACGTCGCGGTCCTCGCGCGAGAAGCCAAGGTCGGAGCAGAGGTTCTGGCGCACGTCGTCGCCGTCGAGCACCTCGACCCGGTGGCCGAGGTCGCGCAGCTGGCCGGCGGCGAGCCGGCCGACGGTCGACTTGCCCGAGCCGGACAGGCCGGTCAGCCAGACGCAGAGCCCGTCCATGCCGCGCGCGGGCGCGGCGAGCGTGCCGTACGCGATCGGGCCCAGGTTGGGCTCGCGGCCGTGCAGCTCGAAGGCGCGGAAGCGCGCTGAACAGCCGGTGGTCGGGTCCGTGGTAGTCCGACGAGCCGGTGCGTGAGCAGGCCGAGCTCGGCGCAGCGATCGGCGAGCAGCAGCGTCTGCTCCTCGGTGTGGGAGGCGTAGAAGACCTCGACGCCGTCGAGCCCCGCGGCCGCGGTAGCGGTCGATCGCCGCGAGCACCTGCTGCTCGTCCTTGATGTCCCAGAACGGGTGCGCCCAGACCGCCACGCCGGCCGCCTCGTGGATCCAGCGCGATCGCCTCCTCGACGGTCGGGTGCGTGCGCGCCACGTAGCCCGGCGTGCCCTGGATCAGATAGGCGGGGATGAAGGAGGAGACGTCGGCGTGGCCCTCCTTCCGCGAGCCGCTCGGCGTTGGCGGGATGGGCGAGCACCGCTGCGGCCAGGTGCGGGCGGCCGACCGGCTTGCCCGCCGCCTTGCGCGCCTCGATCGGAGCCGGGTCGATCTCGAAGCCGAGCTCGCGCAGGCGCTCGGCCATCGCGTCGGCGCGCCGCTCGCGGTCGCCGCGGGCGTCGAGCAGGCGCTCGCGCGAGCAGCCCGCTGCGGTGGTCGATCCCGTAGCCGAGCACGTGCAGGTCCTCGTAGGGCCCGTCGACGGCGGAGATCTCGGTGGCGGGCACCACGCGCACGCCGTGCAGCGCGCCGGCGGCGAGCGCCTCGTCGACGCCGTCGACGGTGTCGTGGTCGGACAGCGCCAGCAGCTGGACGCCCGCGCGGCGGCGTTCTCCACCACCTGGGCCGCCGGCAACTCGCCGTCCGAGTGCAGCGAGTGGGACTGAAGATCGAAGGACGGGGCGTCCACCGGGCGCGAGGATATACAAGGGCTCCGCGGGTCCCTCCGCGCGCCGTCTACTCGACAGGGATGCCCTGGCGCATGGTGTTCTCCGTAACCACACGCGGCTCCACGAACTGCAGCAGGTAGTCCGGACCGCCGGCCTTCGAGCCGCTTCCCGAGCGGCGGTTGCCGCCGAACGGCTGGCGGCCCACCATCGCGCCGGTGATGCCGCGGTTCACGTAGAGGTTGCCGACCGGCGTGCGGGCCGCCACGCGCTCGACGGTCGCCGGGCTGCGCGAGAAGAGGCCGCCCGTGAGGGCGAACGGCAGGGAGTCGACGACGTCCATGGCCTCGTCCACGTCGCGGACCCCCGTCACGGAGAGGAGCGGGCCGAAGATCTCCTCGCGGTTCACCGGCGAATCCTCCGGTAGCCCGACGGCGAGCGACGGCGGCACGAACCAGCCCTCTGCGGGACGGGCTCGGCGCTCGCCGCCAGGCGGCCGCGGCCTGCTCCCGTAGCGCAGCACCCGCTCCTGCGCCTCGCGCTCGATCACCGGCGGCGACCTCGGTCGGCGAACTGTCGGCCTGCCCGACGCTCAGCACGCTCACGGCGCCCGCCAGGCGCTCGACCAGCGTGTCGGCGGCCGCCTCGTGCACGAGCACGCGGGCGGCGGCGGAGCACTTCTGGCCGGCATAGGTGAAGGCCGAGTGGACGATCGCCGGCACCGCCTCGTCGAGATCGGCGTCGGAGTCGACGATCACGCAGTTCTTGCCGCCCATCTCCGACACCACGCGCTTCACGTGGCTCTGTCCTGCGGGCGTCTCGGCGGCGGCGCGCACGATCTCGAGCCCGACCGCGCTCGAGCCGGTGAAGGCGATCACGTGCACGCGCGGGTCGCGCACCAGCGCGGCGCCGGCCTCGCCGTAGCCGGGCAGGAGCGCGAGCGCGTCGTGCGGCACGCCGGCCTCGTGGAGCGCGTCGACCAGGGCGCCCGCGCTGGCGGGCGACTGCTCGGCGGGCTTCAGCACGGCCGCGTTCCCGGCGGCCAGCGCCGCGGCGGTCATGCCACAGGGGATCGCGAGCGGGAAGTTCCAGGGCGCGATCACCGCCGCCACGCCGCGAGGCGCGTAGCGCATCGTGTTGCGCTCGCCGGGCGCCTGGACGAGCGCGCGCCCGCGGTCCAGCTCGATCGCCTCGCGCGCGTAGTACTCGAGGAAGTCGATCGCCTCGCACACGTCCCCGTCCGCCTCGGGCCAGGGCTTGGCGCACTCGCGCACCTGCAGCGCCGCCAGCTCAGGCGGCGCTCGCGCAGGCGCGCGGCGGCGGCGCGCAGCGCCTCGGCGCGCTCGGCGGCCGGGCGCGCGCCCCAGTCGCGGAAGCCGCGCGCGCCGCCTCCACGGCGGCGGCCGCATCGTCCTCGCCGGCTCGCCCGGCGCGGGCGACGAGCCGGCGCGGTGCGCCCGGGTCGGTGGAGTCGATGCCCTCGGCCGCGCCGCGATCGCCGCCGATCAGCACCGGGACGGAAAGCGGCAGCCGCTCGTCGAGCTCGCGCAGCGCCGCCAGCAGCGAGTCGCGCTCGGAGGCGCGGCGCAGCTCGAGGATCGGCTCGTTGCTGAAGCCGGCGGGCGTGTCGGCCACTCACGGCGCCGCCAGCAGCTCCTCGATCGGGACGCCGCGCTGCTGGTCCGCCAGGAATGACTCGTTCGAGGTGTTCTCGAGCAGCCGCCGGACGAGGTACGCCATGCCGGCGACGAGGTCGCCGACCGGGCAGTAGATCCGCACGCGCATGTCGAGCTCGGCGAGAGCGGCGGCCAGGTCGTCGCCGAGCCCGCGCAGGACCTGGAGCTCGAGGTCGCGGTCCTCTCGCCCGAGCTCCCGGTTGCCGACCACGGCGTGCGCGACCGAGCGCAGGTTGTGAGACGCGATCGCCGGCCGCAGGTGCGGCCACGCCTCGAGCAGGCGGCGGGTGAGCGCCTCGAAGTTGCGGTCGGACTCCGCGCTTCTGCTCGAACACCGGCGGGGTCCAGCCGTGCTGGCGCGCCTCGACCACCTCGTGGTCCCAGTAGGCGCCCTTCACGAGCCGCACCACCGGCGGCGGCCGGCGCTCGCTGTGCCGCGCCCAGTCGATCACCCGCTCGAGCTGCTCGCGGCGACTCGCGCAGGTAGGCCTGCATCACGAGCCCGGTGGACGGTCCGTCGCGCAGCTCGGGCTCGTCGAGCAGGTCGAACACCAGCTCCATCGTGGCCTCGAGCGTGTCCACCGACTCCATGTCGATGTGCAGGTGCGCACCCAGCTCCTTGGCCCCGCACGAGCAGCGGCCGCATCCGCCGGGCGGCGTCGTCGCGGCCGACCTCGGGCGCCTCCGGGCGCAGCAGCGGGCTCAGCGCGGAGACCTTCACCGACACGTTCACGCGCGGGAGCGGCCCCAGCGAGTCGCCTCGAGCACCGGCCGCTCGGGCCAGCGCGGGGCCGCCTCGGCGAGCGTCTCGAGCGCGTCGAGGCAGCGCGCCGCGTAACGGTCGGCCTCGGCCTGGGTGACGGTCGCCTCGCCGAGCAGGTCGAGCGAGACCGCGGCGCCCTGCTCCCACAGGTGGCGGATCGACTCGCAGCGCCGCGCGCGGAGTCTCGCCGACGATGAAGCGGTGCGCCATGTGGCGCACGCCCGCCGCGGCGGCCGCGCCGAGCGCCGGCCGGCCCGCTTTCGTGCCGACATCCGCATCGCCGCCGCGATCGGCGGCGGGCGGGCATCGACCTCGTCGAGGTAGCCGCGTCAGGTGGCGCGCCAGGTCGTCGAACGGCGGCAGGCCGGCGTGACGTCCACGAAGCGGAACAGGGCGGCGCGCAGCTCCTGTCCTGGGCCGCCATCTCCATCGCCTTCAGGTCGAGCGCGCGCAGCGGGTTGCGGGTCCTGGCGGGGAATGCCGCGTGGATCGAGCGGCCGACGCGCTGGAGCTCAGCCTCCACGAGCCAACGGTATCGCGGCGCATTCGTGGTGCTGGCCGCAGTTGCGGCGAGTACCGCTCGCCTGAGTCGGAAGTTCGGCATCAGCTTCCCGAGCGGCTGGGCGTGGCTGACGGTTGACGTGACCGGAGCCGTACTCGGGCGGCGAGGTCGCCGGCGACCGTCGGGCGCGCAGACGCCGGGAAGGTGCGGCGAACTAACGACTCAGGACACTAGGCTGGCGATCGATGTCCCTGCGTGGTGCTCCGCACGCCGGCACGGTCCGACGAGGAAGAGTTCATCCGCAGATGCGGGCCAGCCGCCGCCTCATCGCCCTTGGCTCGACCCGCCCCTCACGCGCGAGAGCTACCGCGCCTATCTCAACCGGATAGCCGACGACCGCCACGAGGGCTTTCTCGCCTGCCGCCCCGAGGACTCCGCCATGGTCGGGTGGCTGAACGTCTCCGAGATCGTCCGCGGTCCGTTCCAGAGCGCGTATCTCGGCTATGGCGCCGTCGCGCCGTTCGCGGGCCAGGGCTACATGAGCGAGGCCCTGACGACTCCTGGTTCGCCATGCGTTCACGGACGTTGAGGCTCCACCGGCTCGAGGCGAACATCCAGCCCGGCAACCACGCCTCGATCGCGCTCGTGAAGCGCTGCGGCTTCGAGCGCGAGGGCTACTCGCCGCGCTACCTGAAGATCGGCGGGCGCTGGCGCGACCACGAGCGCTGGGCGATCCGGGCGGATTAGCCTGCCCCCATGCCGGAGCTGATCCTCGGTCCACTGCTGCGTTACGTCGGCGAGACCGACGCGGTGATCTGGGTCGAGACCGACGCGCCGTGCGAGGTCGAGGTGCTCGGCACCCGCGAGCGGACCTTCAGCGTCTGCGGCCACCACTACGCGCTCGTCTGCCCGGGCGATCTCGAGCCGGGCACCTGGCACGAGTACGAGGTGCTGCTCGACGGCGAGCGGTGTGGCCCGAGGCGGACTCGGGCTTCCCGCCGAGCGCCTTCCGCACCTATCCGAAGGGCGGCCCGCTGCACGTCGTGTTCGGCTCGTGCCGGGTGGCGGCCCCGCACGAGCCGCCGTTTTCGCTGCGAAAGGACGAGGACCCGCGCGGGCGCGAGGTCGACGCGCTGCGCACGCTCGCGCTGCATATGAGGACGAGCCGCGGGAACGCTGGCCGGACGTGCTGCTGCTGCTCGGCGACCAGGTGTACGCCGACGAGCTCCCGCCCGCCACGAGCGCGTTCGTCGAGAGCCGCCGCGACCCGGCCGAGCCACCCGGGGAGCGAGTGGTCGACTTCGAGGAGTACACCCGGCTCTACCACGAGAGCTGGGGGGACCCGGCGGTCCGCTGGCTGCTCTCGACCGTCTCGACGGCGATGATCTTCGACGACCACGACGTCCACGACGACTGGAACATCTCGCCGGCTGGGTCGAGGAGATGCGCGCGCAGACTGGTGGAACGAGCACATCGTCGGCGGCGCTCATGTCGTACTGGGTCTACCAGCACCTCGGCAACCTCGCGCCCGGCCACCTGGAGGACGAGCTGCTGCAAGCGGTGCAGGCGAGGAGGCCGACGGCGGGCCGGGCGCTGCGCGAGTTCGCCGGGCGCGCCGACCGCGAGACCGCGCGGCACGCGCTGGAGCTACTGCCGCGACCTGGCGACGACGCGGCTGGTGGTGATCGACTCCCGCGCCGGGCGGGTGCTCGAGGAGGGCAGCCGCTCGATGCTCGACGACGACGAGTGGGACTGGATCGAGGAGCATGCGACCGGCGGCTTCGACCACCTGCTCGTCGCGACGTCGCTGCCCTGGCTGCTCGGCGCCGGGCATGCACTACGTCGAGGCGTGGTCCGAGGCGGTCGCCGGCGGCGCCTGGGGCAGCGCTGTCGCGCGCGCTCGGCGAGCGCGATGCGCCGGGCCGTCGACCTCGAGCACTGGGCCGCGTTCCAGGAGTCCTTCGCCCGGCTCGGCGCGAGCTCCTGCGCTCGGTGGCGGCGGGCGAGCGCGGCGAGCCCCCGGCCGTCGATCGTGGCGCTGTCGGGCGACGTGCACCACGCGTACCTGTTCGAGGTCGCCTTCCGCCGCGACGCGGGTGTGCGCATCGCCCGTCTACCAGGCGGTCTGCTCGCCGTATCGCAACCCGCTCGAGGCGCGCGAGCGCAAATCATCCGCGCGGGCATGTCGCGCCCGTTCGCGGCCGCGCGCGGACGCTCGCCCACAGCGCGGGTGCCGGATCCCGAGATCCGCTGGCGGCTCGCCGGCGGCGGCCCCTGGTTCGACAACCAGGTGGCCAGCCTGCTGATCGACGGGCGGGAGATGCGGATGCGTCTGGACAAGGCGGTGCCCGTCGATTCAGGCGAGGCCCGCCTCGAGCGGGTGCTGGATCGCCGCTGGCATGACGCTCCGGCGCCGGCGCTATGGTGGCCCGCCCCGCATGGACTACCCGGTGGAAAGTTCACCGACAAGGAGCGGACGCTGCTCGGCCCCACTTCACGAACCTCGACCGGCCGGTCTTCGCGCTGGTCAACCTGCCGGAGACGGTCAAGGGGGCGATGTTCGCTCGCTACTCCCGCTACCAGGACGGGCTGCGCAGGCTCTACCTCGACGAGTTCGGGCAGGGCCGTTCGCCGCGGGAGCCTTCGACGGAGAGGAGGGAGAGCGCGCCCGCAAGCTCTACGAGCGCATCTTCCTCGGCTACGGGGACGATCCGTCGCCCAGCTCGGCGGCGCACACGTCGCCTGCGAGTGGGTCTCCAACGTCATGACGAAGCTGCTCCAGCGCGGCCCCTCGCCGCGTATCTCGAGCAGTCCACCCGCTACATGGCCTACGACTCCCCGATCGGCCCGGGCTCGGGTACCGCTACCGGCGCGACCCTCGCTAGGTCCCGACTACGAGCCCGCGATGGACTTCGTGTTCGACGCCTACTCGCAGACACTCCCGCGCGTGGAGGCCTGGGCGGCGGAGCGCTCCCCGCGCCCCGACGACGAGCCCGAGGCCGCCCATCACGCTCGATCCGCGCAAAGGCGCTCGACCTGCTGCGCGGCCTGCTGCCCGCCGCCTCGCTGTCGCACGTCGGCATGTTCGCCACCGGTCAGGCCTACGAGCAGCTGCTGCTGCAGGCTGTCCGCCTCGCCCCTTCCCGAGGCGCGCGACTACGCGGCATGATCCTGGCGGAGCTGAAGGCGGTGATGCCGAGCTTCGTGGCGCGCGTCGACCGCCCCGACCGCGGCGGCGAGTGGATCTCGTACCTGGCGGAGCGCGAGCGGGCCGCGGACCGCTGGGCGCGCCGGCTCGGCCTCGATCGCGCGGCCGACGAGCGACGGGCCCCGCCGTGCGCCTGCTCTCGGTCGTGGAAGCGACGAGGAGCTGCTCGCCGCGCTGCTGTTCGAGGCGGCCGCGGCCTCCGAGGACGAGGCCCGCACCGCGATCCCAAGCTGCCGGCGGACGAGCCGCGACGATGCTCGCGCGAGCTCGTTGGCGAGCGGCGAAACCGGCGCCATCGCCCGGGGAGCGGATTCGAGGCGCTTCAGCTACCGGTTCGAGGTGGTGTCGGACTACGGAGCGTTCCGCGACCTCCAGCGCCACCGCATGCTCACCGCTCAGTGGCAGACGCTCGGGCCGGAGCTGGGTGGCGGCGTCCCCGAGGAGCTCGACCAGGCCGGCGTCGGCGACCTCTACCGCGAGGCGCTCGAACGCTCGCGAGCCGAGCACGCGCGGATCGTCGAGCCCGGACGGCCCGAGCTGGCCCCCTACGCGCTCTGCCTCGGGTACCGGATCCGCTACGTGCTCGACATGAACGCCCGCGAGGCGATGCACCTGATCGAGCTGCGCTCGGGCCGCGAGGCTCATCCCGCCTACCGGGCGGTCGCCCACGCGTCCACGCGGAGATCGCCCGCGTTCATCCGGCGGTCGCGGCCGCGATGAGGTTCGTCGACCGCGACACCGAGCCGCGCCTGGAGCGCATCCTGTCGGAGATCCGCGCCCACGCAAGCAGCGCGCCCCCGCCACGCGGTGAGGGGGTAGCGGTAGCGTCGGCGTCCTTGGCCCCGCCGCTCATGAACGACGTTCGCGTGGCGCCCTCGATCTCTGCGGACTTCGCGCGCCTCGGGGCTCAGGTCGAACAGGTGATGGACGCCGGGGCGCGGGTGATCCACGTGGACGTCATGGACGGGCACTTCGTGCCCCCGATCTCGATCGGCCCGCTGATCGTCGCGCGCTGCGCGAGCTCGTGCACGGGCGCGACGGCATGCTCGACGTGCACCTGATGGTGGAGCGGCCCGAGCGGCGCGTGCCCGAGTTCGCCGCGGCCGGCGCCGACACGCTCGCCGTCCACGCCGAGGCCACGCCGCACGTGCACTACGCGCTGAAGGCGGTGCGTGAAGCCGGACTGCACGCGGGGCTCGCGATCAACCCCGCCACCCCGCCGGAGATGCCATCGGGCTCATCGAGGAGTTCGATCACGTGCTGTGCATGACGGTCAACCCGGGCTGGGGCGGTCAGCCCTACATCGAGAGCTCGACCGCGAAGGTGGCGCGGCTGCGCGAATTGCTCGGACCCGACGTGCCGATCGAGGTGGACGGCGGCATCGACGTGGCCACCGCGGGCCCGACCGCGGCCGCGGGGGCGACCCTGTTCGTCGCCGGGTCGTCGATCTTCGGGTCGCCCGACCCGGCCTCGGCGTACGCGAGATCGCGGCAGTGGCCGGCGCCGTCTAGCTGTCAGCGAGCGAATGGCTTCCGCGAGCGCGCGCGGACAACCCTCCACACAACACCGAGCCGGAGAACGTTGGCGGATTGTGCGTCCCTAGCGCGCACAACCCGCCAGACAACTATCGCGCCGGGAACGTTGGCGGCTTGTGCACGCCTGGCGGCGCCGGCCCCCGACCTCTCGGCCGGGCCGGGTGACAATGGCGCCGATGGCCGGCACCGCCGTATCCACCGCCGCCCCGCGGCGCACACTGGCTGCACTTGGGCTCGCTGGACTGATGGGCGGCCTCGTGTACCTGGCGATCGTGCTCACGAGCGACGACGTCGACGACCGCGGCTTTGCGGCGGCGCTCGGGCTGCTCGTCGGGTGGTCGTTTGTAGGAACCGGGCTCTTCGCGTGGTGGCGCCGGCCGGGCAACCGGACCGGGGAGCTGATGGCCGCCGTCGGCTTCGCGTGGTTCGCCGCCGGCCTGAGCGACGCGAACGACGATGTGCTTCACACGGTCGGCCTGGGGCGTGAGACGCGCTCTTCCCCGCGTTCGCCGGTCACCTCGTGCTGGCGTTCCCGACCGGGCAGCTGCGCACTCCCTGTCGAGCGCGCGGTTGTCACCGCGGGCTACCTCGTCTCCACCGTCCTGCAGGTTCCTGTCGCTTCTGTTCGAGGAGGACCCCCGCAACTGGCTGGTGATCGACCCCGACCAGTCGCTGTCGGACGTCCTCGACGCGGTGCAGTTCGCGGCGGCGATCGGCGTGATCGCGGCGAGCTTCCTGATTCTCGCCCGGCGCTGGCGAGCGGCCACGCCACCACAGCGCAGGGCAACTGGCGCCGGTCGTGTGGACGGGCGGCGCTGCATTCGTCGTGTTCATGATCGCCAACGGCTTCGACGCGGCCGGCGCGCCCCAGGACTTCCTGGAGCGGCTATCGCAAGCGCTGCTCGTGACCGTCCCGTTCGGCTTCCTCGCCGGTCTGCTGCGAAGCCGGCTGGCCCATGCGAGCGCGATGTCGGGGCTCGTGGCCCGCCTCGGCCAGGCGCCCGAGCCGGGGGCGCTGCGCGCCGCCCTCGCCGACGCGCTCGGCGATCCTTCGCTGGCACTGATGTACTGGCTCCCCGACAGCGAGCGCTTCGTCGACGCGGAGGGCCGTCCGGTGACGCTTCCCGACGGCGGGTGGACCGAGGTGGAGCTCCACGGCCGCCGGATCGCCGCGATCGTCCACGACCCGACGCTGGCCGACGAGCCGGAGCTCGTGCGCGCGGCCGGTGCCGCCGCTGCGCTAGCACTCGAGAACCAGCGTCTCTCCGCGGAGCTTCGCGCCCGCATCGAAGAGCTCCGCGCATCGCGCGCCCGCCTCGTCGTGGCCGGCGACGCCGAGCGGCGGCGGCTCGAGCGCGACCTGCACGACGGCGCCCAGTCCCGGCTCGTGGCACTCGCGGTCAAGCTGCGGCTGGCGCGCATGAAGGCACAGGCCCAGCCCGAGGTCTCGGAGCTCCTCGACGAGTCGACCGCCGAGTTGCAGGCGAGCCTCGACGAGCTTCGAGAGCTCGCACGCGGGATCCATCCGGCCGCGTGAACCGACCGCGGGCTGGCAGCGGCACTGGAGACGCTCGCAAGCCGGACACCTGTGCCGGTCGAGATCGCGGGCGCGCCGCCCGAGGACCTGCCCGACGCCGCGGCGACCGCGGTCTACTTCGTCGTGTCCGAGGCGCTCACCAACGTCGCCAAGTACGCCCACGCCGAGCGCGCGACGGTCGCCGTGACGCTCACGTCGGACAGCGTCGTGGTCGAGGTCTCCGACGACGGGATCGGTGGCGCCGATGTCGCGGGCGGGTTGGGCCTGCGCGGCCTGACTGACCGTGTCGCCGCCCTCGGCGGACGCCTCGAACTGCGCAGCCCGGTCGGCGCCGGCACCGAGGTGCGGGCGGAGATCCCCCTCTAGTGTCCTGAGTCGCGATCGCGCCCCACCTCCACGTCGACCGCGACGAGACGGTGATCCGACTACGGGAATCCGTTCCCGTCGGGCAGCAGCGCCGGGTGGAACGTCCCCACGAGCCGGAACAGCGGTGGTCGCTCCGCGGCCAGAACACGAAGCCGCGCTCGATCGCGATGCCGCGCTCGGCAGCACGTAGTCGGCGCGCAGGTTGCCGGGCGCGCCGTCCGCGAAGTCCGCGGTGTCGAAGGCCGGGTTGCCGATGTGGCCGTGTTGGATCCGCCCTGGAGCGCGGCCTGCTCGGGACCGCCGGGGCTCGTCGGCGTCACTCGTGTTGATCCGCGGGTGTCGAGCAGCTGCTGGATCGCGAACTCCGCGCTGTCGCCGTCGAAGGGGTCGGCGTTCTGGTCGCCGGCGATGACGAAGCTGCTCGCCGCGGCGGAGGCCGCCCGACGCCGCGGTCGTCGTAGATGTAGCCGCTCGCGCCGGGGTTGACGTAGTCGGCCCAGAAGCGGATCTCGTCGTGGTTGCGCCTGCCGTTGCGGTCCTCGGGGCCGTCGAACACCGGGCGGCGTGGGGTGGCTGACGAGGAAGTGGACCCGCTCGCCGTGGCCCGTTTTGATCGGGAGGTCCCAGTGGCTCTTGGACGAGAGCCGGAAGACGTCGAGCTCGTCCGGCGAGTACCAGACGGCCGGGCGGGTGTCGCGGGGTCGTCCGGAAGCAGGGCGCCGGGCATGTCCTTCCACAGGAAGTGCTGGAAGGTGCGGACGTGCTTGAAGTCGATCGGCCGGCGCGAGAAGACCGCCATGCCGAACTTGCCCGGGAACTCGCCGAAGCCGAACGAGTCGTTGCCGTACAGGCCCGACCCGGCTGGGTGACGATTGCCCGTTGTTGTCGAGGTCCTTGCCGGAGGCGATGCCGGTGTTGGACGGCGCCACGAAGCGGTATGGGAACTCGATCGCCCGGGCGCCGTTCTGCGACACCGAGAGGTAGTTGCGCTGGAACAGACGCGCCGCCTGCTGGTCCGGCACGAAGTCGAACTCGTTGATGAGCAGCACGTCCGGCCGGGCCCGCTGGATGATCTCGGCGACGTTTCGGAGCTGCGGGTCGTCTCCGTTCGAGAGCTCTTGCATGAGCCCGCCGTCGGTGTTGCGGTTCACAGACGCGTTGAAGGTGGCGAAGCGGAGCGTCTTGCCGCGCCCGTCGTCATCGCGGTCGCGGGGATGGGCGAGAGTCGGCGGCGCCGCGGCGACGGCCAGTCCGAGGACTGCCGCCGCGCAAGCGGCTGCACGGATGGGCACGGAACTCAAGGCGCCTCCTTCCGAAGCTGGGACCGGCACCGTAGCGTGGCGTCGTCGCGGCGTGTAAAGCGGCTGAGAAGGGCGGGACACTAGATCAGCCTCCCCTCGAGTGGAGGATCGGTGTCCTTCAGGCGACAGCGC
Organism: uncultured Thermoleophilaceae bacterium; assembly: GCA_963812915.1. GTDB lineage: Bacteria > Actinomycetota > Thermoleophilia > Solirubrobacterales > Thermoleophilaceae > JACVRW01. Next base: position 275,241 of record CAWEXB010000009.1, read on the forward strand.
GCGACGCGCTCGACCACGGTCGCCTCCATCGCAAGGTGCACGTGCGGGTCGAGCGTGCCCCGGTCGGTGTCGGTGAAGGGCCACGGCTCGCGCGAGCTCCACACCACCTCGCCATCGCGATCGAGGCATTGCAGCGTTACCCGCGCGGCGCCGCCCGCCGTGTCTGCGCGATTCACGTCGGGATCCTCCACGTAGACGATGACCTCGGGGACGCCGGGCGTGCGCTCGACCTGGAGCCCGTCCGGCGCTCCGTCGTCGCTGCCCCCGGACGAGACCGCGATCACCACGAGCGGAACGAGGACCGCCAGCAGCACGGCCAGCGCCGCAAGGCGCATGCGCGCCGCCGCTTCCATCGGCCGGGATGCTAGTGGGCCGATAGGATCGCCGGGCCCGACCGCAGGAGAACTCATGCCCGCCGAGTCCCGTGAAGTTCACGCTCCCAGAGGACAGGATCCCGACTCACTGGATCAACCTTCTGCCGGACCTCCCGGGCGCGCCCTGCCGCCGCTGAATCCCGGCACGATGAGCCGGCCGAGCCGGACGACCTGACCCATCCTCCATGTCCCTGATCGCCCAGGAGGTCTCGATCGAGCCCGAGGTAGAGATTCCCGAGCCCGTCCGGGACGCCCTCAAGCTCTGGCGCCCGACTCCGCTCCACCGTGCCCGGAGGCTCGAGCGCGACCTCGATACTCCCGCGCGCATCTATTACAAGTACGAGGGAGTCTCGCCGCCGGCTCACACAAGCCGAACAGCGCCGTCGCGCAGGCCTACGCGAACAAGGAGGCGGGCATCACGCGGCTGGCCACCGAGACGGGGGCCGGCGAGTGGGGCTCCGCGCTCGCGCTGGCGTGCAGCCTGTTCGGCTCGATTGCCTCGTCTACAGGGTGGGCGCCAGCTACGACCAGAAGCCGTACCGGCGCGCGATGATGGAGGCCTGGGGCGCCACCGTGATCCGCTCGCCGAGCGACACAACGGACTCCGGCCGCAGCCAGGCCGCGCACACAACCGGCTCGCTCGGCATAGCGATCTCCGAGGCCGTGGAGGTTGCGGCAGGCGACGCCGGGACCAACTACGCGCTCGGCTCGGTGCTGAACCACGTCTGCCTGCACCAGACCGTGATCGGCCAGGAGGCGATCGCGCAGATGGAGATGGCGGGTGACGAGCCCGACGTGGTAGTGGGGTGCGTGGGCGGTGGCTCCAACTTCGCGGGGATCAGCTTCCCCTACCTACGGCGCGTCCTGCGCGGCGAGGCAAGGACGCGGTTCGTGGCGGCCGAGCCGGCGGCCTGCCCGACCCTCACGCGCGGCACCTACCGCTACGACTTCGGCGACACCGTCGGCCTCACCCCGCTGATGCCGATGTACACGCTCGGGCATGACTTCGTGCCGCCGCCCGTGCACGCCGGCGGCTTGCGCTACCACGGCGACTCGCCGATCGTGTGCGGGCTCGTCAAGCACGGGCTGATGGAGGCGCGCGCCTACAAGCAGAACGAGACCTTCGCGGCCGCCGTACGTTCGCGCGCAGCGAGGCGATCCTGCCGCGCCCGAGCGGGCATGCGATCCGTGCGGTGATTGACGAGGCCGAGGCCGCGCGGGAGGCGGGCGAGGAGCGCGTGATCCTCTTCAACCTGTGCGGCCACGGCCACTTCGACATGTCGGCCTATGACGCCTACCTGGCAGGCAAGCTCGAGGATCCCGAGTTCTCCGAGGCGGACATGCAGGCGGCGCTCGAACGGCTGCCGGAGACGCCGGCGATCGCCTGACTCCCGGCGGCGCTATCGCGGCTTGCGCTTCCGCTTACGCGAGGCGCGCCTCTCGTGCTCGGCCTCCGGATCGCCCTCGCCTAGCGCCGCCGGCTCGGGTTCCGGCTCGGGCTGCTCGGGTTCCGCGGAAGGCGTCAGTCCCCGCTTCTGGGCCGCGCTCGGCCAGGGCTCGTCCTCGCCCGAGTCCCAGGCGGGCCCGCGCCCGCCGGGCCAGCGGCCCAGATAGAGCACGCCAATCGCGCCCAGCCAGAACGCCTGGAGGACCGCCGACACCGGTGGCACGATCTGAAGCACCAGCAGGGCGCCCGTCACGACGCCGAGGATGCTCATGAACGGGCTCATCAGTCCCACTCGGCGCGCCCGCAGCGGCAGCATCACGAAGAGGAAGGCAATCGCCAGCGAGCCGGCGAAGCTGAAGCCGAACACGAGCCCATTCGGGTTGTCGCTCAGCAGCTCCTCGGCGCAGTCGTCGCCGAGCTGGCCGCGAATCGCCGGACATTGCGTCAGATCCGGGTCGTCGTTCGGGTCCGCGCCGGGGAACGAGTAGGCCCGATCGGCGAAGTCGTGGGCCAGGCCGATCCGGTCTACCGCACCGAGCGCCGCCGAGAACGCCAGGAGCGCGGGGCCGAGATAGATCAAATAACGAACCACCTGGGGATCCCTGCCTGCCGGGCCAGGGTGGCGCGGAACAGGTAGAGAAACACCGGCATCAGGAGCAGGGCCGCGATCGCCTGCACGGTCGCCGAGCCCAGGTATAGCCCGGGCCGCTCGTCGACCGAGAGCAGGAAGTCCGGTAGCGTCCGGACCGCTGGTCGGTCGTCGAGCACCAACTGGGACACCACGATCTGTGCGAGCAGCGCAACCGCCGCAAGGAACGCGGCGACGGCAGCCGGGCGGGCCCACCGGGCCTCCCACTGGAGCTGGGCCTCCTTGCTCACGAGCTGGGGGTCGAGGGATCGTCGCGGCGCACTCGCGGCGGGTAGTACTCGACGTCCTCGCGCTCGATGATGCGCGAGACGCGGTCGCCTACCGCGGGACCGCGTCGAGCGCAGGCGTCATCAGCCGAATCAGAGCCTCGATCCGCCGCCTGGTGCGGAGCTGTTCTGGCGACAGTGGCGCCATCAGCCGCCGCGCTTGGAAGTAGAACTCGGGCAGCGCCGCCTTGGCCACCTCGGCGGTGATTTGCTGGGCCTGGTGCAGGTCGCCCGCGCGGACCGCCAGGTCGTCGATCGTGACGATTCCGACCAGCGTCTCCCCCTCGGTCACCGGCAGGCGGCGAATGTGGTGCTGCACCATCAGCGCGACCGCCTCCTCGATGTCCATCTCCACCTCGCCGGTCACGAGTGGACGTGAGGCGTGCTCACCCGCGCGAGTGTCCGCCTCCACGTTGTCCGCCACCACGACCAGCGCAAGGTCACGATCGGTGATGACTCCGAAGGGCCCCCCGGCCTCGCAGATCACCACCGAGCCCACGTTGCGGTCGCGCATGAGCTCGCCCACGCGACGCAGGCTGTGATCGGTATCCGCGGTGACCACACCCTGAGTCATCACCTCGCTGATGCGCACGGGGCGACTGTATCGTCCCGGCGGTGACGATCGTGCTTTACGGGGCCACCGGCTACACCGGCCGGCTGGTCCTGGACGAGCTCGAGCGCCGCGGACTCGAGTGCGTGCTGGGCGGCCGCGACGAGGCGAAGCTCGCGCGACTCGCCGACGGGCGTGGAGCGACCGTGCGCGTTGCGCCGCTCGACGATGCGCGCGCCCTTCGCGAGCTCCTGGCGGACGCGAGCGCGGTGATCAGCTGCGCCGGCCCGTTCACACTGGCCGGCCACGCACTCGTGCGAGCGGCGATCGACACGGGCACGCACTACGTCGACTCCACCGGCGAGCAGCCGTTCATAAAGCAGGTCTTCGACGACCACGGCGCCGCCGCCGAGCGGGCGGGGGTGGCGCTCGTTCCCGCGCTCTGGGCTTCGACTACTCGCCGGGCGACTGCATCGCCCGCCTAACGGCTCGCGGCCGCGAGCCACTCGAGGAGCTGGTGGCTGGCCTACGCGGTCGAGGGGCTCGGCATGAGCCGCGGCACGCTGCGCTCCGGCCTCGAGATCGCAAAAGGGCGGCGACTTCGTGTACGAGGACGGCGACTGGCGGCCGGCACCGTTCGGCGTCTTGCGTGCCAGCTTCGACTTTCCGGAGCCAATCGGGCGCCAGCCGATGGCCCGCTACCCATCGGGCGAGGTGATCACGGTCCCGCGCCACACGCGCACGAAGCGCGTGGTGTCGATGGTCACGGCGCGTACCACGGCGCCCCACCCGTGGCTCGCGCCGGTCCTCCCCTACACGATGCCTCGCGCTTGCGCTGACGCTCCGCACGCCGCTTCGCGGGCTCCTGAACCGGGCGATCGGAGCGCTGCCCGAGGGACCGGCCGGGGCCAGCGCCTGAAGGCGGCGTTCACGTCGTGGCCGTGGCGCGCGACGAGAACGGCTCCGAGCGCACAGGCGTCGTACGCGGGTCCGACGTCTACGGGCTCACGGCCGTCACGCTGGTGCACGGGGCCGAGCTGATGAGCGCCCCGGGGTACGATCGCGCGGGCGCCCTCGCGCCCGCGGCGGCATTCGACCCCGAGGCGTTCCTGAACTACCTCGGCGACCACGGGGTCGCGTCGGGAGCTGTCGGCGGGCGCTGACGACTCGGGGCGCTAGCGGACGGGGTAACCTTGCCGGCCACCCTGAGTAGCAGGCCGCGCGGGGCGTGCTGGCCGCCGAACGCGCCCGCCCGGTTGAGCGCACCGGGCACGACGAGGCGACTGCCCCTCTCGAGCCCCTTCACGCCCGCCTCCGCGATGTCGGCCAGTCGCTCCCGATGAACCCGGCAGGCCCTCCCAGTCGATTCCCGCGGTGGTCATGAACTCGGTCTTGCCGGCCCCGGCGCTGAGGGTCGTGGCGGTGACGCCGGTGTCCGCGAGGTCCTCGTGGAGGGCGTCTGTGAACGCGAGGACGAACGCCTTGCTCGCGGCGTAGGTGGCCTGGCGCGGGAGCGGCTGGAAGGCGGCGGTGGATGCTACGTTCAGCACCGCGCCTCGGCCGCGCCGCACCAGCTCGGGTACGTAGCGGCCGCAGAGGTCCACCACCGCCTCGACGTTCAGGCGCACCATCTCCAGCTCGCGCTCCAGGTCGAGCTGGTCGAAGCGCCCGGCGGTGCCGAAGCCGGCGTTGTTGACCAGCACCTCCACCTTCAGCCCCCGCTCGATCGATCTCGGCCCGCATGTTCCGCCTGGCGTCGGCGTCGCACAGGTCGCAGCCGACCGTCTCCACCCTGACCCCGTTCCGGTCACGCAATTCATCGGCCAGCTGCTCGAGCCGCTCCGTGCGCCGCGCCACCAGGACGACCCCGTGCCCGCGGGCGGCGAGGGCGCGCGCGAATTCGGCGCCGATGCCGGACGACGCGCCGGTGATCAAACATGTCGAGCCGGGGTCCGTCGGCGGCAGAGCCATCGGTTGCGGAGCGTATAGCCGCCGCGCGCACAGGGAGGCATTTGCCGTGTGGAAGCGTGGCGATTGGGGTAGCCGATGACATGCGCCTCTCTGCGAATCGCCGTCGTCGTCATCGCCCTCCTGGTCGCGCCCGCCACCGCCGTCGCCCAGCAGAAGCAGCACACCGCGACCGGGACGGGAGGCGCAGCCGCAACCGTAGACCTGCTGGCCACCGAGGCCGCGATCGACACGCTGCGCGAGGGCGGCAACGCGGTCGACGCCGCGGTGGCGGCCGTCGGCGTGCTCGGCGTGACCGAGCCCTTCTCGTGCGGGATCGGCGGCGGCGGCTTCAAGGCCATCCGCACGCGTGACGGCAGGGTTACGACGATCGACTCGCGCGAGGAGGCGCCGGCCGGAATGAACCCCGGGTCACTCGTCGAGAGAGGCGTGGCGCTGCCGTTCAACGACGCTCGCTGGAGCGGACTGTCAGCCGGCGTGCCCGGCACCGTGGACGGCTGGCAGCGCGCGCTGCGCCGCTATGGCACTTGGTCCCTCGGGCAGGCGCTGCGCCGGGATCGAGACCGCCCGGGACGGCTTCGTGGTCGACGAGACGTTCGTGTCCCAAACCATGCCCGCGGTCGACTGGTTCGACGACGTCCCCTCCACCGCGGCGCTCTACCTCGACCCGGACGGCACGCCGCGTGATGTCGGCTCCGTTCTCCGCAACCCCGATCTCGCCGACACCTACCGGCGCATCGCGCGCCGCGGAGCGAGGGCCTTCTACTCCGGCCGGCTGGCTCACGACATAGCCGACGCCGCGGCCGATCCGCCCATCGCTAACGCCAACCACGCCTGGCGGCCGGGCCTCATGACCCCCCGCGACGTGCGCTCGTACGAGGCCATCGAACGACCGCCCACCCGGGTGAAATACCGCGGCCTCGACGTGTACGGAATGGGTCCGCCCTCGAGCGGCGGCAGCACCGTGGGCGAGGCGCTCAACATCATCGAGGGCTTCGAGCCCGCCCCGATCAACCGCACGCAGGCGCTTCACTTCTTCCTCGAGGCATCGCGCTTCTCGTTCGCGGACCGCAACGCGTTCCTGGCCGACCCGGACTTCTACAAAGTCCCGCTGGAGGAGCTCCTCTCGGACGAGTTCGCGGCCCAGCGCCGTGCGGAGATCGATCGGGATCACGCCGCCACGAGTCCGGTCGTTGCCGGCGACCCGTCGCGGGAGACGACCCACCTGGTGGTCTCCGACCGCAAGGGCACGGTCGTCTCGTACACGTTCACGATCGAAGCCACCGGCGGCAACGGCATCGTCGTACCCGGCCGCGGCTTCCTGCTCAACAACGAGCTCACCGACTTCAACTACGACTCGACCACGCACCCGAATAAAGGCCAAGGGCGGCAAACGCCCGCGCAGCTCGATGGCCCCCACGATCGTTCTCGATGGCGGCAGGCCGTTCCTCGCGCTCGGCTCGCCCGGGGGCTCGATGATCATCACCACGGTGCTTCAGGTGCTGCTGGAGCGCCTGGACCTGGGCGCCACGCTGCCGGAGGCGATCGCGCGTCCGCGGGCGAGCCAGCGCAACACGACCACCACTGTCGCCGAGCCCGCCTTCATCGCCTCGCCGGACGGGGCGACACTCGTAAGCATGTACGGCCACGTTTTACCCCTTCCCGGGCAGGCGGAGATCGGCGCGGCGACCGGCATCGAGTTCCTGGGCGATCAGCGCGTGCTCGCCGCGGCGGAGCCGCTGAGGCGCGGCGGCGGCAGCGCGATGGTCGAGCAGCCGTAGCCAGGCTCGCCGCCGTCTAGACTCGGGGCATGTCCTCGGAAGATCCCTTTGGCGGCCTGTTCGGCGACCCGGACGAGCTGCGCCGGCGCATGGCCGAGTTCGCCGAGCAGATGCAGGGAGCCCAGCGGGTGGCCTGGGCCGATAACGCGATCAAGCTCGCGGTCGACATGACGGTCTCCGGGCTCACGCGAATGAACCTGCAGGGCAACGCCGAGCAGCAGGCACAGGATCTGCTCCAGGCGATGCGGCTGATCTTCCCCGAAGCGGTGATCCTCGTGCGCGAGGCGCGCGAGGGCTTCGGGACCTAGCCGGAGCGGCCTCCCCGGCCCGGCCCGGGTCGGCGCGGCGCTGGGCGTCCTCGGCCCGGTCTTCCCGCCCACGCCTCACGATTTCCTTGAAGCTGCGCACGCGGAAGATGAAGACGAGCGCGGCGAAGCCGATGCCGAAGGTCAGCGCCCCGATGGCGATCTGCTGACCCACCGAGTAGGCGGCCACCGTCGATCCGGCGGCGGTGCCGGCGAAAACCCTCACGAGCAGCGCCTGCTGCACGCCCGCGCCCTGCGGGGTGAACGGCACGGCCGCGGAGACGGCGTTGACGCCGAGGACGAGCAGCACGTTCTTGACCGAGCCCCCCACCCGAAAGGCCTCGAGCAGCATCCAGAACGCCGCGAAGCGAAAGCACCAGCCCGCGAACTGCACCGCGAAGACCTCGCGAAAATAGCGGCGGCGGTCGCGGAGGATCGTGAATCCCTGACGGACCCGCTGCCAGAATGCCCTCACGCGCACGCTCAGAAGCGCGAAGGCCAGCAGCGCGCCCATCGCGAGCGCGGTGACCAGGAAGAGGGTGAAGCGCGGGTTCTGGGCGAAGAAGGAGAGGTCGAACGCGTTCAGGCTCGCGAAGTCCGGCGGCTTAGGGAACACGCCCTGGGTGAAGGCGAACAGCAGGATCACGACCCCATCGCGACGTCGAAACCGAGCTCGACCACGAAGCTCGCGCCAACCGCCGGATAGCTCGAGTTCGGAATCGAGGTCTTGGTGAGGAACAGGCGGACCACGTCGCCGCCACGCGCGGGAATGACGGCGTTGAAGCCGTAGCCCGCGAAGTAGGCGCCCCAGATCTCGCGGAAGTTGAACTTCTCGGTCGGGTAGGCGGCGCGCAGGATGTTGAAGCTGGCACGCGCGCGCAGGGAGAGGTACGCCGTGAACAACAGCAGGGCGAGCACCAGCGGGACGAGGCGCACCGACGCCAGGTTCGACAGGAACGAGTCGACGGCGTCGAAGAACGACTGAAAGGAGTCGCCAAGGCTCGCCGCGGGCACGCCTCAAAGGGTACGTTGCCGGCCGGGAATGGCTACGCGGAGGACCTACGTGGTCGTCGCGAGCAGGCCCTCGTCCGCGAGCGCGAGGCCCCGGCGCGGCACGGGTGCCGACTGAACTATCGACGTGGTGGTCTGACCGAGCGCGACGAACTGGTCGATCACCTCCTCGAGGTGCTCGACGTCGCGGAGGTGCGCCGTCATCACGTAGCAGTCGTCGCCGGTCACGCGACGGCAGTCGACCACCTCGGGGGTGTCCCAGCGAGCTGCGCGACGTTGCGAGCTGACCGGGAGCCGGCCGGATCCGGACGATCGCGCTCAGTGACAACCCGAGCGCCCGCGGGTCGATCTGCGCGGTAGCCCAGGATCACGCCCTGCTGCTCGAGGCGCTGAACCCGCTCCGCCACGGCGGGCGGCGACAGGCCCACGCGCCGTCCCAGTTCCGCGAGCGAGAGACGCGCGTTCTCCTGGAGCTCGGATAGCAGCCGGCGGTTCGTGTCGTCGATGAGGAGGCCTTCGGCATTCCAGCCGTTTGACCTTTGATTCACAGGCATGGACATGAAGATACCTGTGGTTGGCCATGTACGTCAATTCAATTGGCGGTCAATCTGCAGTCATGAGTCGCCTTGCTCTCGCGCGGCCGGCGATCACCGCCGAGATTCCACCTCACCTCTACTTCGTCGTCAGCGCCGTCTTCCACTACCTCGGCCCGGCGTTCGCTGTGCTGCTGTTCGCACGGGTCGACGTGCTGGGTGTGGCGTGGCTGCGGATCGCCGCCGCGGCAGCGATCTTCGGTGTCTGGCTCCGTCCCTGGCGTGCGTTCTCCAAGCTCGGCGGAGACGGGCGGCGCCTGTTGATCGCCTGGGGAGCGGTCCTTGCCGTGATGAACTCGTGTTTCTACCTCGCGATCGACCGGCTTCCCCTCGGCACTGTGGCGGCGATCGAGTTCCTGCCGGTCGTGGCTCTCGCCGCGCTCGGCGCCCGTACGCCGCGCAACGCGATCGCCCTACTCCTGGCGGTGCCCGGCGTCTATCTGCTGACCGACGTGCGCCTGTCCGGCGAGCCGCTGGGCGTGGTCTTTGCCTTTGCCAACGCCGTGCTCTTCGCGCTGTACATCGTGCTCGCGCATCGCGTCGCGCGCTTCGAGGCGCTGACTGGGGTCGACGGCCTCGCGGCGTCGATGCTGATCGCGCTCGTCGTGGTCACGCCGATCGGCGGCTGGGAGGTGCTGCCCGCTCTCGGCGACCCGGTCGCCATCCTCGCGGGCATCGGCGTAGGCGTGTCCTCGTCGCTCATCCCCTACGTCTCCGACCAGCTGGCGATGCGGCGTCTCGCCCGGGCGACCTACGCGCTGATGGTGTCGCTGCTGCCGGCCACCGCGACCGTCATCGGGATCGTCGTGCTGGCGCAGGTGCCGTCATGGGCCGAGGCGGCCGGCGTGGCGCTGGTGATCGCCGGCGTGGCGCTTCACCGCGGGCGGTCCGAGGCGCCCGCCGATGCGCCCGCGTCTGCGGAGGTGGTCGCGTAGAGCAGGTGGTCGGCGCCATGGGCGAAGCGGTGGCCTTCGCGCGTCATCCCAAGCTTCTCGAGCACGTGGATCGAGGGATCGTTCTCCGGGCGAACGACCGCCACCACACGCTTCAGGCTCAGCGGGCCGAAGGCTTCCGCCAGGCAGGCGCGAGCCGCCTCCGTCGCGTAGCCGAGGCCCCACCAGCGGCGACCGAGCGTGTAGCCCAGCTCGACCTCGGGCCCGACACCGTCAAGCGGCGCAAAGCCGGCGTCCCCGATCAACTGACCGGAGCTGCGCTCGACCACCGCCCAGAGCGCCGCCCCACCGGCGCGCCCGGCCGCCACATGCTTTTCGAGCGCGCGGCGTGTGTGCTCGATCGTCGGGTAGGGCGGCATCCAGCGCGTTACCTCGGGATCCCCGTACACCGCGTGAAGCGCGTGTAGATCCGCGGGCTCGAAGGCCCGGATCTCAAGCCGTTCGGTCAGGATCGGAAGCGCCACCGGTCGACCCGTGCGAAAGTAGCACCCGTCTGGCTCGGCGGCCGAGGAGGTGGGCTTGACAGGATGCCGCCGTGGCCGGCAAGTCCGTCGCGCTGTTCGCAGCCGCCGCCCTCGCCGAGATCGGCGGCGCCTATCTCGTCTGGCTGGCCGTGAAGGATGGCCGCGGCCTGCTCCTCGGCGCGCTCGGGGTACTCAGCCTCGGCCTCTACGGCATCGTGGCCGCCTTCCAGCCCGAGAACGAGTTCGGCCGCGTGCTCGCCGCCTACGGTGGCGTGTTCATCGTCGGCTCGATCGCCTGGGGAGTGGCCTTCGACAGCTTCCAGCCGGACCGCTACGACCTCGCCGGCGCCGCGGTCTGCCTCGTCGGCGTCGCGGTGATCATGTACGCGCCGCGGAAGCCCCCCGGGGCGTGATGCCGGCCCGCTGCTACGCGGGTGCGGCGAGGGCGTCGAGAACGAGCCGGTCGTGCTCGTCCGGCTTGACCCTCCGCAGCACGCTGGTCACGCGACCCTCCTCGTCGAGCAGGAACGTGGTCCGCTCGACGCCCCAGGAGGTCTTGCCGTACCTCGACTTCTCCACCCAGACGCCGTAGAGCTCCGCCACGTCGTGGTCCTCATCGGCCAGCAGGGTGAAGTTCAGTCCCTGCTTGTCGTGGAAGGCCTTGACCTTGGCCACGGGATCGGGCGAAACGCCCAGCACGACCGCATCCGCCTGCTCGTAGTCGGGCAGGTGGTCGCGCACCCCGCAGGCCTGGGTTGTACAGCCGGGCGTGTCGGCCCGTGGATAGAAGTACAGGACCACCCTGCGTCCGCGCTGGCTGGAGAGCCTCAACGGGTTGCCGTCCTGATCCCGTAGCTCGAAGTCGGGGGCGGTGTCGCCTTCGTTCACGTTCGCTCCTTTCCGCCGCGTCGCGGCTTTGACTCGCGCGTTCTACTTCAACAGCTTGGACAGCCGCCGGTCCTTCAGCACGCGCCCGCCGGTCTGCTCCTCCGGGCAGTAGCACATCACGTAGTCCCTGAAGTGGATCGACTGGATACGCGCTCCACAGCGGGGGCAGTCCTCACCGGCGCGGCGGTGAACCTGGAGCGGCATCGGCATCTTGTCCGGAAGCCTGTCGCCGACAACCTGCTCGTAGTGGTCGAGGGCCCCGCCGAGCACCTCGTCGCAGGCCGCACGGAGCTCCTCGACCGCCTCGGACTCGAGGTCGGACGCGCGCTGGAACGGTGACAGCCTCGCGGTCCACAGGATTTCGTCGACCCAGGAGCGGCCGATGCCGGCGATCGTTCGCTGGTCGCGGAGGAGCGGATGGAGGTGGCGCGGCTGTTCCAACAGCCCCGCGAACTCGTCGGGCGGGGGAGCAGGGAACGCGTCCGGGACCGAGCGTGGCGACAGCCTCATCGGCGGCCACTTCATCGCTCAGCAGCAGCTTCGCCCAGGCCCTCTGCTGGGTGCCGAACTCCCGCAGCCGCAGCTCTCGGCCGTCGGCGATGCGCATCAGGATCCGCGAGCTGCGGTCGCGCAGCGAGGCGCGCGCGTCGAAGAGCTGCAGCCGGCCGGCCGACATCAGGTGAACGAGCAGGGTCAGGCCGCCGGCGTCGACCGCCAGCATCTTCCCGATCCGGCGCACGCCGGCGATCTCCTTGCCCGCCAATTCGTCGAGCGGCGGATCGAAGGTCTTGAGCGCCACCAGGCCGGGCGCGAGCGCCGACTCGATCTCGGCACCGCTCAGCGCGCGGCCGAGACGGCGCGCGGTGATTTCGACCTCGGGAAGCTCGGGCATGGCATCTCAAGACTAGGCTGGTGGGCATGAGAATCGCCGTCGCCGCGGATGAGCGCACGGGCGTGGCCGAGGCCGTCGTAGACGAGCTGCGGCGACGCGGGCACGAGCCGCTCGTCCACGGCGCCCTGAGCGACGCCGAGCGCGACGACTGGGCGTGGGCGAGCGAGGCCGCCGCCCGCGACGTGGCCGAGGGCCGGGCGGAGCAGGGGATCGTCTGCTGCTGGACCGGGACGGGCGCCTCGATCGCGGCCAACAAGGTGCCCGGTGTTCGGGCCGCGCTGTGCGGCGACTCCGAGACGGCCCGCGGCGCGCGGAGGTGGAACGACGCGAACGTGCTTGCGCTGTCTCTGCGCACTACCAGCGGGGCGGTGCTCGAGGAGATCCTCGACGGCTGGTTCGCCGGCGAGCCGAGCGCCGACGCTGCGGACGCCGCGAACATCCGTCACGTGGACGAGATCGGCTGACGCCGCTCAGCGGGGGACCGTGGACGTCCGCCGCTTCGGCCCCCGAAGGCGGCAAGTAGGATTCCCGCCCGCAATGGGGTCGCCGGATGTGGTCGACACGCCGCAGGACGCCTCGCGTCTGGAGCAACCTCCGCTCCTGGTGCGCGAGCCGCTCGAGCGGTTCCTCGACGAGCGCGGGATCGGCTCCGGCCGGGTGGAGGCCGAGCGCATCGGCGAGGGCCACTCGAACGTCACCTTCCTAGTCTGCCGGGGCGCCGCGCGCGTGGTGCTGCGCCGCCCGCCCCGCCCGCCGCTTCCGCCGTCCGCCCACCAAGTGCTGCGAGAGGCGCACCTGCTGCGCGCGCTCGAGGAGACTCCGGTGCGCGTGCCGCGGGTGCTCGCCACCTGCGACGACGACTCGCTGCTGGGAGCGCCCTTCTACCTGATGGAAGAGCTGCACGGGAGCGTCATCACCACGGAGGTCCCTCCGGCGATCGACAACCCGGAGGCCCGGCGCGGGATCGCCGAGGAGGTCGTGGACGGGCTCGTGGAGGTGCACGAGGTGGACTGGCGTGCCTGCGGACTCGAGGGCTACGGGAAGCCGAGCGGCTACCTCGAGCGCCAGCTGCGGCGCTTCACCGGCCTCTGGGAGCACAACAAGACGCGGGAGCTTCCGATCGTGGAGGAGGTCGGCGACTGGCTCCGGCGCAACATGCCGGAGTCGCGCGAGTCGACGATCGTGCACGGCGACTACCGCCTCGGCAACGTGATGATGGCCGACGATGCCCCACCCCGGCTGGTCGCGATCTTCGACTGGGAGCTGTCCACGATCGGCGACCCTCTCGCCGACGTCGGCTACCTGACCGTCACCTGGGCCGAGGCCGACGATCCCCCGGACATCTCGTACTCAAGCCTTTCGGCGGCCACCCGCCGCGAGGGCTTTCTGGGCCGGCATCAGCTCGTGGCGCGCTACGAGGAGCGGAGCGGACGCCCCGTATCGGCTCTGGGCTGGTACCAGGCGCTCGCCCTCTGGAAGGCCGCCGTGTTCATGGAGGGCAACTACAAGCGCTTCACGGCCGGCTCGACCGACGATCCGTACCTGGCGCTCTTCGACGAGGGCGTGCCGGCGCTGGCGGAGAAGGCGCGAGAAGTGGCCCGCGGTGGATGAAGGGCCTCCTGGTCGACTTCGGCGGTGTCCTCACCACCAACGTCTTCGACTCCTTCCGCAGGACGTGCTCCGCTAGACGCCCGGCAGCCGTTTCAGCATCGTCGCCAGTCCGCCGAGCGCCTGCTCGAGCTTCTCCGCCGTGTCGTCGAGGTCGGTCAGCTCCTTGTGGAGCGGCTGGAGCCACTCCTGGAGCGCCTGTATGTCGAGCCGAAGCTGCTCGATGCGCTCCGATAGACGGTCCTCGACCTGCGGCAGGGTCTTCACCGCCTCCACGAGCTCCGACAGGTCGCCCTCGCGGTCGGACAGGTTGCGCACGCCCTCGGCGAGCGTGTGCAGGTCGTCCAGCGCCCGCGCGATGAGGCGCGGCGGGACGGCGAGGACGTCGAACATGGGAGCGCAGTGTGGCAGGCTCAGCTCATGCTGCTCGTCCTCTGGGACGTCGACGGGACGCTCGTCGACACCGCCCGCCACGGTCGTCACGCCTTCGTGGAGGCGTTCGAGGCCGTGGTCGGCCGGCCGCCGGAGCCGGTCGAGTTCGCGGGCCGCACCGACCACGAGATCGCGCTCGCCATGCTGGACGGCGAGCGCGAGCGGCTGCCGCGCCTGCTCGAGGAGCTCGCCACCGCGCTCGAGGCGCGCAAGGAGGCGATTGGACGCGAGGGGCACGCCTACCCGGGCGTCCCGGAGACGTTGGCGGCGCTCGATCGCCGCCGAGGCGTGGTGCAGTCGCTCCTCACCGGCAACATCGAGGCGAACGCCGCGCTCAAGGTCGGAGCCTTCGGGCTCGAGCGCTGGCTCGACTTCGAGGTGGGGGCCTACGGCTCGGACCCGCACGAGGAGCGCTCCGAGCTCGTGGCGGTGGCGCGCGAGCGGGCGGCGGCGAAGTACGGAGCGCCGGCCGCCGCGGTGCTGGTGGGCGACACGCCGCTCGACGTCCGCGCGGCGCATGCCGCGGGTGCCCGGGCGGTGGCGGTGGCCACCGGCTTCAGCGACCTCGAGGCGCTGCGGGCTTCACGGCCGGACGTGCTGCTGCCGGACCTGCGGGATACGGACGCGGCGGTGGAGGCGATCGTGGGCTAGTGGCGGTTCTGTGCTGCTTAGGGGGCAAGTATTGCCCCCTATCGAACACACTGCAGCTCGCGCGGCACCCTACGTCCGAGCGCCTCACGCCCTCCACTTCACACTGCACCCGACCGGCTCGGTCTCCGGCCGCGCCGGCTCCTCCCCAGCGAGCACCGCATCGAGCGCCTCGCGCAGCCAGGCGGCCTCGAGGCCCGGGTCCCGATGGTCCGCGTCCGGCGCCCCCGCGTAGCGCACGGCGCCCTCGGCGTCGATCAAGAACACATGCGGCGTAGTCCGGGCCCCGTAGGCGCGCGCCACCTCCTGCGACTCGTCGTGCAGGTACGGCAGTGGCCAGCCGCCGTCGCGCTCGACCCGCTCGCGCATCGCCTCGTAGGAGTCGCCCGGATAGCGCTCGGCGTCGTTCGGGTTGATCGCGAAGAAACGCACGTCGTCGTAGTCGCGGGCGACCTGAAGGATCCGGTCGTGCCAGGCGAGTGCGTAGGGGCAGTGGTTGCAGGTGAAGACCACCGTGGTCACCCGGCCCTCCGGGAGCGAGTGGTCGCGCCCCTCGGTGTCGGGGAGGGTGAACTCCGGGGCCTTCTCTCTGATTGCAAGCGTCATTGGTTCTCCTTTGCTCGTCGCACGGCTGCTCGCAAGTCATCGGGGTCGGGCGTCGCGGAGTACCTGCCGTCGCGCAGCCGGTAGACCCGGCAGGTGAGCGAGAACGGTTCACCGTCGTCGTGCGGGATCACGTCCTCTCCGTCGATCAGGATCGTCGGCGAGCCCGGAAAGCGCTCGCGCGCGGCTTGCTCGTCTGTCTCGATCTCGCGCCTCTCGACCAGGTCCGGGTCCAGGTCCTCCGATCGCAGCACGTCGCGCAGCTCGGCGAGCGCCTCCGGATGGGACGGGCAGCCGTCCCACCACAGGAACTCAACTCTCATGGACCTCCACGCGTTCGATCTTGGCATCCGCGACCGGCCGGTCCTGGGCGGCGGTCTCGAGGCCCTCGATGGCGTCGACGGCGTCCATGCCGGCGGTCACCCGCCCAAAGACCGTGTGCTTGCCGTCGAGCCAGGGCGCGGCGTCGATCGTGACGATGAAGAACTGGCTGCCGTTCGTGTTTGGGCCGGCATTGGCCATCGCAAGCGCGCCGCGGACGATCTTGTGCTCGTTGATCTCGTCCTCGAACTCGTAGCCGGGGCCGCCGGTCCCGGTGCCGAGCGGGCAGCCGCCCTGGATCATGAAGTCCTTGATCACACGGTGGAAGATCAGGCCGTCGTAGTAGCCGTCGCGTGAGAGCTTGAGGAAGTTGTCGACCGTCTTCGGCGCCTCGTCGTCGAACAGCTCGAGCTCGATCGGACCGTGGTTCGTGTGCATCGTCGTCTGGCTCATCGCCTCTTCGTCACCTCCACCCGAAGCTCGGTGCCTCGGACTCGCTTGCCGCTCACCTTCTCCGCCACCTCGCCCGCGCGCGAAGCCGGCACCTCAACGAAGCTGAAGCGCTCGAGCACGCGCACGTGTCGGACGTCGTCGTTCTCCAAGTGGGTGTTGTCCACCACCGCCGCCACCACGTCCGCGGGCTCCAGCCCGTCGCCGCGTCCCGCGCCCACGATCAGCTTCGCGTACGGCACGCCGTCGCGGCTGTGCGGCTTCGTGTGCCGCGGTCTGCGCGTCTCGCGCTCCGCGCGTTCCGGCCGCGGCCTTCCGTCGCCCGGCGCCCAGCGGTCGATCTCGGTGTTCGCGTGGCGCTCGATCGCCGCAAGCTCGCGGCGCTGGCGGGGCGTGATCAGGGTGATCGCGCGCCCGCTATCGCCGGCCCGCCCGGTGCGACCGATGCGGTGCACGTAGATGTCCGGCGAGTTGGGGATGTCGTAGTTCACGACGTGGCTCACGCCGGTGATGTCGAGGCCCCGGGCGGCCACGTCCGTGGCCACCAGGAGCCGCTCGCGGCCGCCCTTGAAGGCGATCATCACGCCGTCGCGCTGGCCCTGCGGCATGTCGCCGTGGAGCGTCTTGACGCGCACGCCGGCGTCGCCCAGACGCCTGCCGAGGCGGTCGACCCCCACCTTGGTCCGCACGAACACGATCGCCTGCTCGGGTCGCTCGTCCTTCAGCACGCGCACCAGCGCGTCGGGCTTCTCGCGATCGGGCACCTCGACGTAGTAGTGGTCGACGGTGTCGATCGTCAGCGTGGCGGCGCGCACCTTGATCCATACCGGGTCGTGCATGAAGGTGTCCCCCAGGCGCCGGATCTCCGGCGGCACGGTCGCGCTGAAGAGCGCGGTCTGGCGTCCCATCGGGCAGCGGCTCAGGATCGCCTCGACATCCTCGAGGAAGCCGAGGTCGAGCATCTCGTCGGCCTCGTCGAGCACCACGTAGCGGGCCTGGTCGAGGAACAGGTGGTGGCGATCCATCATGTCCATCACGCGCCCCACGGTCCCCACCACGATCTGGGCCTCCTTGAGGCGCACCGCCTGGTCGCGAATCGAGGCGCCGCCGAACACGGCCACGAGCTCGAGTCCGCGACGCCCGCTGTATGCCCGCAGCGCCTGGGTGACCTGGATGCAGAGCTCTCGCGTCGGGGTGAGCACGAGCGCCTGCACGTTCGGGTCCGCGGGGTCGGCGTACTCGAGCATCGGCAGCCCGAAGGCGGCGGTCTTCCCGGTTCCGGTCTGCGCCTGGCCTATCACGTCGCGTCCCTCCAGCAGCGGCGGGATGGCCTGCTCCTGGATGGGCGTCGGGCGCTCGTAGCCCAGGTGGGCGAGCGACTCCAGGGTGGGCGCGGACAGACCGAGCTCGGCAAACGTCATCATCCGCCAACCCACCCTACCCATCGGTCACCATTAACAGCCGTGCGTCCCATCGGACAGCGCTCTCTGGTTACGGGCATCGCGGTGGCCGCGGGCTCCGTCGCGCTCATCACGGTCCTCATCTACCCGCTCAGGGAGGTCGTACCGGTCGTCTCGACGAGCGTGCTCTATCTGCTCCCGGTGCTGCTCGTGGCGGGCTACTGGGGACTCTGGCTCGCGCTGCCGACCGCCGTCGCGAGCGCGCTCGCGTGGAACTTCTTCCATATCCCGCCAACGGGCCGGTTCACCATCGCCGAGGAGGAGAACTGGGTCGCCCTGGTCGTGTTCCTGGTCGCGGCCGTGGTCGTCAGCGCCCTCGCGGACGTCAGCCGCTCGCGGGCCGTGGAGGCCGAGCGGCGCCGCAGCGAGGCCGACCTCTTGGCCGAGATGGGCCGGACACTGCTCGGCTCGGCGTCCGTGGAGGAATCGCTCCGGGCCGTCGGGCAGCGGATCGCGCGCGCGTTCGACCTGCCGTCGGTGACGATCGAGCTCGGATGGGCCGACAGCGACCAGCGCCGGCGTGCGCTCCCCCTGATCGTCGGCGGAAGCCGCATCGGCACCGTGCTGGTGCCCGCCGGAACCGACCGCGCGGTGCTGGACGTGCTCCAGGATCGAGTCATCCCGGGGCTCGAGACCCTCGTCGCGGCCGTTCGCAGGCGGGACGAGCTCGAGTCGCAGGTGATCGAGACCAAGGCGCTGCGCCGCTCCAACGTGATGAAGACGACGCTGCTCCGCTCGGTCTCGCACGACCTGCGCTCGCCGCTCACCGCGATCACGACCGCCGCCGACGGTCTCGCCTCCGACACCCTGTCCGAGGAATCGCGGCGCGAGCTCGCGTCGGTGATCAGGAGCGAGAGCGCGCGGCTCTCGCGGCTGGTGGACAACCTCCTCGACCTCACCCGCATCCAGGCCGGCAGCGTGGCGCCGCGCCAGGATTGGGTGGGCCTCGACGAGGTGCTTCGGGCCGCGATCGACGACCGTCGCGGCGCCGCCGGCGGGCTTCGACCTGCAGATCGACCCCGACCTGCCCGCGCTGAACGCCGACGCCGCCCAGCTCGAGCGGGCGATCGCCAACGTGCTCGAGAACGCGTCCCAGTTCGCCGGGGACGAGCCCGTGACCATCCGGGCGCGGAAGGGAGGGCGACTGCTCGTGCTGCGAATCTCCGACCGCGGGCCGGGGATCCCGACGCGAAGAGCTGGAGCGGGTATTCGAGCCCTTCCATCGGACACGCGAGCGCGAGGGCGGCGGCTCCGGCCTGGGGCTCGCCATCGCGCGCGGCTTCCTGGAGGCGAACGGCGGACGCATCCGGGCCGAGTCGCTCCCCGGGCAGGGCACGAGCTTCGTGATCCAGTTCCCGCTGCCGGCGCCGGCGCCCGCCCCCGCGTACGTGACCGGCGAACGGCGGGTGCTCGTCGTCGACGACGAGCGCCAGATCCTGCGCGCCATGCGGGTGATCCTGCGAGAGGCGGGCTTCGAGGTCGCCACCGCGGCGTCCGTAGAGGAGGCGCTCGACGCGCTGGCGGTGCGCCCGCCCGACGCCGCGATCATCGACCTGATCCTCCCGGACGGGAACGGGGTGGACATCTGCCGCTCGATCCGCGAGTGGAGCGAGATGCCGATCATCGTGCTCTCCGCCGTCGGCGACGAGGCCGAGAAGGTGCGGGCGCTCGAGGCCGGAGCGGACGACTACGTGACGAAGCCGTTCGGTACCCAGGAGCTGATCGCGCGCCTGCGGGCGGCGCTACGACGGGCGGGCCGAGGCGCGCGCGACGAGCCCGTCCTGCAGGCCGAGGGACTCAAGCTCGACGTGGCCGCCCACGAGGTGACGGTGAACGGCGACGTGGTGCATCTGACCCCCACCGAGTACGAGCTGCTGCACGTGCTGATGCGAAAACCGCGGCCGGCTGATGACTCACCGCGCGCTGCTCAGTGAGGTCTGGGGCCCGGCCTACGAGAACGACACGCAGGTGCTGCGAGTGCACGTGGCCAACCTGCGCCGCAAGATCGAGTCCGATCCCTCCTCCCCGAAGCGCGTCCTGACCGATCCCGGCATCGGCTATCGCTTCGCCGGCTAAACCGTCTTGACGACATCTTTATGGCGGCGGCCGCGGATCTTCATGGGGCCTTGACGGGGTGGGCGCGATGCTCCTGGCATGTCCACGTCTGTCGCACATCCGCACACGGTCCCAAGCGACGGCCGCAAGCCTCGCTTGCTGCAGGCTCGCGTGTGGCTGCACCGCCGCGCGCTCGACGCCAGGCTCGCGCGAGGGGCACTTCCCGCCTCGAGCCCCGAGCTGGCCTATCGGGCCGACCAGCTGCGCTCGCCCCGCTGCCGCCGCTCCTTCGCGGCCGGCATCAAGCGCGTCATCGAGGCCGCCGAGGAGCCCGCCGGCTCGTTCACCGCCGCTGTGCCGGTCCGCCGGCGCGAGATCCTCGAGGCGCGCAGACGAGCTGACCGAGCTTGGCACGCCTTCTCAAGTCCGACGAGAGCCTGCAGGTCCGCGGCCTCGCGCTCATGGAGCCGCTCCTCACGAGCGGCGAGTCACCGCTCTTCCATCCGGACCCCGGAGGAAACCCTCGAGCACACCGTGCGCCGCATTCGCGCGGCGCTGCTGCTCCGCTGAGCCATGGGCGCCGACGTCCTCGCCATCGTCATCGCCCTCGTCGCCTTCGCGGCGATGTTCCTGCTGCTGGAGGGCCTCGATCGCGTATGAGCGGCGCCGAGCTGTTCGGGCTCGTGGTGTCGATCCTGGTCGCCGTCTATCTGCTCTACGCGCTGCTGCGCGGTGAGAAGCTGTGACCGCCCAGGGCTGGCTGCAGATCGCGATCTACCTCGCGGTCCTGACCGCGCTCACGCCGCTTCTCGGCGGCTACATGGCGCGCGTCTATCGCGGCGAGCGCGTACTGCTCACGCCCGTGTTCGGGCCGCTCGAGCGCCTGACCTACCGGCTGCTGCGCGTGAACCCGCACTCCCAGCAGGACTGGAAGGCATACGCGCGGACGGCGCTCGTCTTCAGCGTGCTGTTCTGGATCGTCCTCTACGTGATCCTGCGGACCCAGGGGATTCATCCCTTCAACCCGGAGGGCTTCGACTCGGGCACCTGGGACGTGTCGTTCAACACGGTCTCGTCGTTCATCTCGAACACGAACTGGCAGTACTACGGCGGCGAGACGACGATGTCGTACTTCTCGCAGATGGCGGGGCTCGCGGTGCAGAACTTCGTCTCCGCCGCGGTCGGCATGGCCGTGCTCGCCGCCGTGATCCGCGGCTTCGCGAGCCGCGGCGTCGCCGAGCTCGGCAACTTCTGGCAGGACCTCACCCGCACCCTGCTGTACATCCTGCTGCCGCTCTCCTTCGTCGGCGCGCTGATCCTGGTCTCCCAGGGCGTGATCCAGACGCTCTCGGGCTCGGTCGCCTACCAGACCGTCCAGGGCTTCGATCAGACGCTCGCGCTCGGCCCGGCCGCCTCGCAGATCGCGATCAAGCAGCTCGGGACCAACGGCGGCGGCTTCTTCAACGTCAACAGCTCGTTCCCGTTCGAGAACGCCACCGCCTTCTCCAACTTCGTCGAGGTCCTGTTCATCCTGCTGATCCCGGCGGCGCTCACCGCGACCTTCGGGCGGATGGTCGGCAACCGGCGGCAGGGCTGGGCCCTGTACGCGGCGATGGCGGTCATGCTCGTCGCCACGATCGCGATTGCGTACGGAGCCGAGCAGAACGGCTCGCCCGCGCAGAAGAACGCCGAGGTCGCCACCGCGTCCGCCGACGGCACGACCGGAGGGAACCTCGAGGGCAAGGAGCAGCGCTTCGGGATCGCAAATAGCGCGCTATGGGCGACGGCAACGACCGTCGCCTCGAACGGCTCCGTCAACTCTGCACACGACTCGTACACGGGCGCCGGCGGCGCCGTGCCGCTCGTGAACATGATGACCGGGGAGGTGATCTTCGGCGGGGTCGGGTCGGGGCTGTACGGGATGTTGCTCTTCGTCCTGCTCGCTGTGTTCATAGCCGGCCTGATGGTCGGGCGAACGCCCGAGTACCTGGGCAAGAAGATCGAGGCGCGCGAGGTCAAGCTCACGCTGATCGGGACGCTCTACACCGCGCTCGCCGTACTCGTAACCACGGCGCTCGCCATCGCCACGAAGTGGGGCGCGCCGTCCATCTTCAACAGCGGCCCGCAGGGCTTCTCGGAAACGCTCTACGCCTACACGTCCCAGGGGAACAACAACGGCTCCGCCTTCGCCGGCTACACCGGCTACGTCCAGCCGAACGCCCCTGGCAACGTGGGCGCGTTCGGCATCACCTTCGCCGACCTCCTGGGCGGCGTGACGATGCTCTTCGCCCGCTTCGTTCCGATGTTCGCGGCGCTGGCGGTCGCGGGGTCGCTGGCCACGAAACGCGTCGCGCCGCTCGGCGCCGGCACGTTCCGCACCGACACCCCCACGTTCGTGTTCCTCCTCATCTTCGTGATCGTGATCGTGGCGGCGCTCACCTTCTTCCCGGCCCTCCTGCTGGGTCCGATCGTCCAGGCACTCACCGACCAACTCTTCTAACCGATGCGACGCGACCTCACCAACTCCATCCTGGCCATCGTCGTCTTCACGGTCATGTTCGGCCTCGCCTACCCGCTGCTCACCACAGGCGTCGCCCAGGTGCTGTGGCCCGGCAAGTCCGATGGCAGCCAGATCGAGCGCGACGGCGAGGTCGTCGGCTCGCGCCTGATCGGCCAGGACTTTCAGCGCCCCGTGCTCGACGAGAACGGCCGGCCGCGCGAGGACGAGGAGGGCAACCCGGTGCTCGAAGCGGACCCGCGCTACTTCCAGTCGCGGCCCTCCGTGACGGGCTACAGCGCCAACGTCACCTTCTTCAACAACCTCGGCCCCAACAGCAGGGACCTGAGCAACATGTTCAAGGAGAACTTGGGGGCCTACCTCGAGCGCGAGCGGCGCTTCAA
Source organism: uncultured Thermoleophilaceae bacterium (assembly GCA_963812915.1). Classification (GTDB taxonomy): domain Bacteria; phylum Actinomycetota; class Thermoleophilia; order Solirubrobacterales; family Thermoleophilaceae; genus JACVRW01. Next base: position 297,860 of record CAWEXB010000009.1, read on the forward strand.
CCCCGGCCTACAGGCCTCCGACGTGCCGCCCGACGCCGTGCAGACGACCGCCTCGGGCGTCGATCCTCACATCTCGGAGGCCAACGCGCGCATCCAGGCTCGGCGGGTGGCCGAGGAGCGCGGAATCCCCCTCGAGCGCGTGCTCGAGCTCGTGGATGACAACACCGACGGCCGGGCGCTGGGCGTGCTCGGTGAGCCCGGCGTGAACGTGCTCGAGCTGAACATGGCGGTTGATCGGGAGGCCGCCTGATGGCGAGGCCAGGTCAAAGCGTCTTCACCGGCCCCGTCCTGCGGGAGGCGCTGTGGGCGAGCCTGCTGAAGCTCGACCCGCGGGTCCAGTGGCGCAACCCGGTGATGCTGGTCGTCGAGATCGGCGCGGCCATCACCACCGTCGGCTGGTTGATCCAGGTCTTCGGAGGCGAACCGCTGGGCGGCGGCGACGAGCCGGCCTGGTTCACGTTCACCGTGGCGTCTGGCTGTGGCTGACGGTCGTCTTCGCCAACCTCGCCGAGGCGCTCGCCGAGGGGCGCGGCAAGGCCCAGGCCGCCGCGTTGCGCGCGATGCGCACCGAGACGATCGCGCGGCTGCGAGACGGCGGCGAGAAGCCGGCCTCGGAGCTTCGCCGCGGCGACGTGGTGGTGGTCGAGGCGGGCGAGCTGATCCCGGGCGACGGGACCGTGATCGAGGGCATCGCCTCCGTCGACGAGTCGGCCGTGACGGGCGAGTCGGCGCCCGTCATACGCGAGTCGGGCGGCGATCGCAGCGCGGTCACCGGCGGTACGAGGGTGCTCTCCGACCGCATCGTCGTCGAGATCACCCAGGAGCCCGGCCAGAGCTTCCTGGACCGCATGATCGCCCTGGTGGAGGGGGCCGAGCGTCGCAAGACGCCGAACGAGATCGCCCTGGGCATTCTGCTGGCGGGGCTTACGCTGATCTTCCTCGTGGTGGTGGTAACGCTGCGCCCGTTCGCCGAGTTCTCGGGCACGGACGCCTCGATCACCACCCTGATCGCCCTGCTCGTCTCGCTGATCCCCACCACGATCGGCGCGCTGCTGTCGGCCATCGGGATCGCCGGCATGGACCGGCTCGTGCGGCGCAACGTCCTCTCCCTGTCCGGGCGCTCGGTGGAGGCCTCCGGCGACGTGGACGTCCTACTGCTCGACAAGACCGGCACGATCACGCTCGGCAACCGGCAGGCCACCGAGTTCGTGCCCATGCCGGGCGTGCCGGAGACCGAGCTGGCCGAGGCGGCGCAACTCTCGTCGCTGGCAGACGAGACTCCCGAGGGCCGCTCGATCGTGGTGCTCGCCAAGCAATACGGGCTCCGCGAGCGGCACTTCGACCCCAGCGCGCGCTTCGTGCCCTTCTCGGCCGAGACTCGGATGAGCGGTGTGGACATCAACGGCACGCGGCTCCGCAAGGGAGCCGGTGACGCCATCATCGGGTTCGTGAACGGTGAGGGCGGCCAGGCCCCGCCCGAGCTTGTGACGACGACCGATCGCATCGCCCGCGAAGGCGGCACCCCGCTTGCCGTCGCACGCGACACCCAGGTGCTCGGGGTGATCTATCTCAAGGACGTGGTCAAGGAGGGCATGCGCCATCGCTTCGACCAGCTGCGCGCGATGGGCATCAGAACGATCATGGTCACCGGCGACAACCCCCTCACCGCCGCGAAGATCGCGGACGAGTCGGGCGTCGACGACTTCCTAGCCGAGGCGACTCCTGAGCGCAAGATGGAGCTGATCCGCGACGAGCAGCGCGAGGGCCGGCTGGTGGCCATGACCGGCGACGGCACCAACGACGCCCCGGCGCTGGCACAGGCGGACGTCGGCGTGGCCATGAACACCGGCACCCAGGCGGCGCGCGAGGCTGGCAACATGGTCGACCTCGACTCGAATCCGACGAAACTGATCGAGATCGTCGAGATCGGCAAGCAGCTCCTGATCACCCGCGGCGCCCTGACGACGTTCTCGGTGGCGAACGACGTCGCCAAGTACTTCGCGATCCTCCCGGCGATCTTCGCCGCGACCTACGCCACGGCCGGGGAGCCGGACGGCCCGCTCGACGCGCTCAACATCATGGCCCTGGGCACGCCGGAGTCGGCGATCATCTCGGCGATCGTCTTCAACGCGCTGATCATCCCGCTGCTGGTGCCGCTGGCGCTGCGCGGCGTCCGCTACCGGCCGATCGGCGCCAACGCGCTCCTGCGGCGCAACCTGCTGATCTATGGCTTCGGCGGCATCATCGCGCCGTTCGTCGGGATCAAGCTCTTGGACCTCGTGGTCCACAACCTGCTTGGCGCCTGACCTACGGCCGAGGCCGGCGGCTAGCAGAATCCGGGTCAATGGCCTCCAACGGGCGAGGGCGTTACAAGATCTTCCTGGGGATGGCGGCGGGGGTCGGCAAGACGTATCGCATGCTCCAGGAGGGTCAGGCCGCGAGGCGCGACGGCCGCGACGCGGTGATCGGCTACCTCGAGGCGCACGACCGCGCCGAGACCGCCGCCCAGGCCGAGGGACTCGAGCAGCTGCCACGCCGGCGGGTCGACTACCGGGGCCAGCAGATCGAGGAGATGGACCTGCCCGCGATCTTCCACCGTGCGCCCGCGCTCTGCCTGATCGACGAGCTCGCGCATTCGAACGCGCCGGGCCTGGAGCACGCGAAGCGCTACGAGGACATCGAGGACGTGCTGGACGCGGGCGTGGACGTCTTCTCGACGGTGAACGTGCAGCACATGGAGAGCCTCAACGACCAGGTCTTCGAGCTGACCGGGGTACGGGTCCGCGAGACCTTCCCGGACCAGGTGCTTGCGTCGGCCGACGAGGTGGTGCTCGTGGACCTCACGCCCGAGGCGCTCATTCAGCGCCTGCGCGAGGGGCGCGTCTATCCCCCCGAGCGAGTGCCGACGGCGCTCAACAGCTTCTTCAGGGTCGAGAACCTGGCGGCGCTGCGCGAGGTCGCGCTGCGCCAGGTGGCCGAGGAGGTCGAGGCCAAGCGGCTGATCTCCCCGGCAGAGGCGCTCGGCACCCGCGAGGAGGCGCTGTTCGGCGAGGCGCCGCAGCCGGTGGCGGAGAGGCTGTTGGCACTCGTGCGGCCGGGGCCGAGCGCCCACCGCCTGGTAAGACGCGCGTGGCGCTCCTCGCAGCGGCTGGGGGGCGCGGACCTCGACCTGCTCTATGTTGCTCCCCCCGGACCGCCGCCGCGGGGAGAGGACCGCGAGCAGCTCGAGTCGCTCCGGCGACTCGCCTCGATCCTCGGAGCTCAGCTCCTCGTGGAGCAGGGCGACGACGTGGCCGAGGTCACCTCGCGGGTGGCCGACGACCGCGGCACCACCTACATCTTCATGGGTCAGCCGCGCCCCCGCCGCGGAATGCGCCGCTTCGAGGAGGCCCTGCCCGAGCAGCTGATACGCAAGCTGCCCGGCATAGACGTGCGGATCGTGGCGGACGCGCGCTGAATTCAGGCCTACGCCCGCGGATCCAGCAGCAGCTTTCCGCTCGTCCGCCGGCCCTGCATGTCCTCGTGGGCGCGCCGCACCTCCGACAGCGGATAGGTGGCGCCCACGAGCGGCTCCAGTTCGGCCCGCGCGGCGCGATCGAAGAGATCGGCCAGCGGCTCCTCCACCATGTCGCGGCGGCCCAGGCAGTTCACGAGCCAAAACCCGACGACCGTCCGGCTCTTGCGCATCAGACGACCGGTCTCGAGCGTGTTCTGCTCGCGGCTCGCGATCCCGTAGGCGACGATCCGGCCGAATGGGGCGAGCGCCTCGGCGCACTGGTCGAAGATGCGCCCGCCGGACATCTCGAGCACGACGTCCACCCGCCGGCCGCCGGCCGCCTCGACGAGCGAGCCGGTCAGGTCGTCGACGGCAGTGTCGACGGCGGCGTCGGCGCCGAGCTCGAGCGTCAGCGCCCGCTTCTCCTCGCTGCTCGCCGTTGCGATCACGCGCCCGGCGCCGAACGGCTTCGCGAGCTGCACCGCGAGGCTCCCCACGCCACCGGCCCCCGAGATGACGACGACGCTCTCCCCCGGCGCAACGCGCCCGCATGTCCTGAGCAGGTGCCAGGCGGTGAGCCCCTGAATCAGAAGGGCCAGCGCAGCGCCGTCGTCGAGGCCGTCGGGGATCGGGTAGACGGTCGCCTCGGGCGCCGCGACGTACTCCGCGTAGCCGCCGCTCGGCAGCAGGGCCACCACCCGGCGACCGTCCTCCGTCGTGCCCGCCACCTCGCCGCCGAGGATCAGCGGCACCTCGTAGCGAGCGAGATAGGAGTTCTCGCGCTGGTGGGTGTCGGCGAAGTTCATCCCCGCCCGCGAGACCTCGATCAGCACCTCGCCGTCCCCCGGCTCGGGCTTCGAAACGTCCACGACCTGGAGCACCTCGGGACCGCCGAACTCGTCGATCTGCACCGCGCGCATGCCGGTCGCAGCTTAGTGGTCACCACCGAAAGCACGGTCGATGCTCGGGCGAGCCAGCAGCGCGGCTGGCGGCGCACGCGGGCGCAGTCGATGCTGGGAGCATCGGCGAGCACCGCGGGTGGCGCCAGGCGGGGTGCTGGCCGTCCGAGCGCGACCGTGATTGAGGTGGTGACCACCTATGCTGTCCGGCCTCATGTCGCTGGTTGTCGTCGGATCGATCGCCTTCGACGCGGTCAAGACGCCGTTTGGGGAGCGCGAGCGAATGCTCGGCGGCTCCGCGGTGCATTTCTCACTGGCCGCGAGTTACTTCACCGACGTGCGCGTGGTCGGGCCGGTGGGCGACGACTTCGGCGAGGCTGAATATGCCGTCCTGCGGCGCCACGGCGTCAACGCGGACGACATCGAGCATGTCGAGGGCGGCAAGACGTTCTTCTGGGCCGCCGAGTACGAGTGGAACCTCAACATCCGCCACACGCTCGATACACAGCTGAACGTGTTCGGAGATTTCGCGCCGAAGCTCTCCGAGGCGTCGAAGCGGGCGGACACCCTCTTCCTGGCGAACATCCAGCCGGACCTCCAGCGGGAGGTGCGCGAACAGTCCACCGGCGCCAAGCTCGCCGCACTCGACTCGATGAACCTCTGGATCGAGACGACGCGCGACTCGTTGCTGCGCACCATCGCCACCGTCGACATGGTCCTGATGAACGACGACGAGGTGCGCATGCTCACCGAGGAGCCGACGCTTCTCCGCAGCGCCCGGCAGCTGATGCAGCTCGGGCCGCGCGTGATCGTCGTGAAGCAGGGCGAGTACGGCGCATCGCTCTTCACCGAGGAGAGCTTCTTCTCGTTGCCCGCCTATCCGCTCGAGACCGTGATCGATCCCACCGGGGCGGGCGACTCCTTCGCCGGCGGGCTGCTCGGCTACCTCGACGCGCAGGGCGGCGCCGACGACGACGCCGCGCTCCGGCGGGCGCTGACGTATGGCTCCGCCGTCGCCTCCTTCTGGGTCGAGGAGTTCGGCTGCGAGCGCGCCGCCCGGCTCTCCCGCGAGGACATCGACGAACGCTACGAGGCGTTCCGACGGATGACCTCGGTCGAGGGCGTTCCGGCCGCCTGACGAACGCGGTCCAACGCGGCCCTGCTCGCGGCGGTTCATCGCTTACGATTGCACGCGCAACCATCTTGCTATCGTCGGGCCATGTCCCTCTCGCTAGGCACAGGACCCTTCGGACAGGCTCCCGCGGGAGCGTTCAACTTCGACATCGACGGCTCGGCGCCGCCCCATCGGATCTACTTCGCCGACTTCCTGCCGCGCGTGCGCGCGGTCGTCGCCGGGCGGACGGTGCTCGACACGACGCGCGGCAAGCTGCTCTACGAGACCGGCATCATGCCGCGGCTCTACGCCCCGCTCGAGGACTTCGACCCCGCGTTCCTCACCCGCACCGACCACACGACACACTGCCCGTTCAAGGGCGACGCCTCTTACTGGTCAGTGGGGGTCGACGGCACCTCGCGCGAGAACGCGTGTGGGCGTACGAGTCGCCCATCGGCGAGGCGGCGTGGCTCGAAGGCTACGCCTCGCTCTACCACGAGCAGGCCGACGAGTGGTGGGTCGAGGACGAACGGGCGCTCGGCCACCTGCGCGATCCCTTCCACCGCATCGACGTCCTCCCGAGCTCGCGACGGGTGCGGATCGCCACGGGCTCGGAGGTGTTCGCCGACACGGACCGGGCCGTTCTGCTGTTCGAGACCGGCCTGCCGCCGCGCGCGTACGTCCCCCGGGCGGATGTGCGCGTGCCGATCGAGCCGGGCGACAAACGGACGATCTGCCCCTACAAGGGCGAGGCGCGCTACTGGAACGTCGGAGGAGTGGCCGACGCGGCCTGGTCGTACGAGTTCCCGCGCCTCGAGGCGACGGGCATGGCTGGCCACCTGGCGTTCGATCCCGAGCGGGTGGACGTTCAGATCGCCTGATGCGACCGATCCGGGAGCACCGCGCTTAGAACCCGCTCGCTGCGGGTACATGCAAACAGACTTTCTGGGGGCGTCCGAGGAGCGGAGTTCGCCGCGGGGGCGGCATTTGGGAGGAGCCGCCCCCACGAACCCGCCGTCCGGAAGGCACGATTCGGCGCGCACCGGGTACGATCCTTTCCGATGAGCGGGTTCTGGGGCGTCTTTTGGCTCGCCGTGGTGTTGAAGATCCCGATCGTGGCGCTGCTGCTGATCGTCTGGTGGGCGATCCGTGAGCCGCCGGTGCCTGAGGCCGATGAGGACGAAGGCGGAGGCTCCGACCGCGACCCCCGGCATCCCCGGCGCCGGCCACCGCACCCGCCTCGCCGAGGGCCCCACCGCGAGGCCTCCCCGCGCTCGCCCCAGCGCGTTCGGATGGCGCGCCTTCGCCCGCGCGTGCCGGCCGGGCACCGCTAGCACGGCTAACGGCCGCGCGGGGACCCGAGCCGCGCCTAGCCCACGCGGCGGCCGCGCGTGTCGTAGGTCGTGCAGCGCCGGTGCACGACTCTGCCGCCGCGCAGACGCATGCATTCGTCTCGCGACGTGACGGCGCGTCCACACACGAGGCACACCGGCCGGCCCCCCCGGGGCGTCCCCATCGCCTCTCGGATGCTGTCGAGGAGCGGAGCCATCCTGCTCCGAAGGGTGGGGCGGGTAGCGGCCGAGACTGTGATTTGTCGGTGAAGCCCCAGGTCCATTTCGCTAGCGTTCGCCCCCGTGAACGCCTTTCACGTCTGCGGCATTCTCTTCGCCGCTTGGGCGCTTGTCGTTTCCTTCTTCGGTATCACACGCGAGAACTTCCCCGCCTCGGCCGCTGGACAGAGACTCGTGGCCTCGATCTCGATCATCCTCGCCGCCGCGGCGATCGGGACGGGAATCTACACCTCGGCCACCGAGGAAGAGGAGGACGAGGGCGGCGAGGAAGCCGCGGCCGTTCTGCGAGTCTGAGTCAGTGATGCCACCGATCGACGACGGCCACGCAGTCCACTACACCGCGGTCCCCCGCGGCACGCCGGTCTACAGCTCCGACGAGCAGCAGGTGGGAACGGTTGTCGAGGTGCTCGACAACTTCCGCGAGCACATCTTCGACGGGCTCGTGATCGAGACCTCGAACGGTGTGCGGCGCTTCGTCGACGCGCCGGAGGTGGCCCGGACCGCGGAGCGGGCCGTGACCCTGAACATCACCGCCGCCGAGACCGCCGAGCTGTCGCCCCCTCCGGGCCGGCCGGGTCCGGGCCGGCCGGGTCCGGGCCGGCCGGGGCTCGGCGAGACTGTGCGGCGGCTGTTCGGCGGCCGGCGGCGGCGCTGACGAGGCGAGCGCCCACGAGCTCGTCTGCCTGCTCACGGGGCGCACGGCCCTACGCCACGGTCCGGACCGGCGCGGTCCCTGTTCGCGGGGCGGCCGTCGCGCTCGCGTCCTCGCCGAGCGCGCGCCGGTAGCCGGCGGCGAGCCGCTCGAGCGCGCGCTCCCAGGTGCGCTCCCGCACCGCGGCGAGGGCGGCGTCCGCCAGCTGCTTCCGCTGTCCCGGCGAGCGAGCGAGCTCGACCACGGCTTCGGCCAGAGCGTCGGAGTCGGGCGGGCAGAGCCGTCCGGTACGACCGTCCTCGACGAGCGAGAGCGGTCCGCCCTCGGCCACCGCCACCACCGGCAGTCCGCTTGCCTGCGCCTCGAGGATGACCTGACCGAACGTGTCGGTGGTGCTGGCGAACAGAAAGACGTCGGCGCTCGCATAGGCGCGGGCGAGCTCGCGGGAGTCGAGCCAGCCGAGGAAGGTGGCGTAGGGCCCGAGCCGGTCGCGCAGCACCGTCTGCTCGGGACCTCCGCCCGCGAGCGCCAGGTGCAGTCGGGGGTCGCGCTCTCGCGCGCGCAGGAAGGCGTCGGCCAACAGGTCGGCGCCCTTTTCCCTGGTCAGCCGGCCGGCGTAGAGCACTGTCAGCTCACCGGGCAGGCGGCTCGGCTCGCGAAGGCGCGGGTCGAAACGAGCGACGTCCACGCCCCGGTCCCAGCGCCCGATCCGCTCGGGGGCCACGCCCAGCGCACGCAGCGAACCGTCGGCCGACTCGCTCGGCGAGAGGACGACTTCGCACAGGCCGTAGAGGGCGGCCAGCGCAGCGTCCGTGCCCGCCCGCAGCCGCAGGTCGCCGGAGCGGAGGCCGGCGTAGACGCCGAGCTCCGTGTGGTAGGAGCCCACCAGCGGCAGCTCCATGATCCGTGCGAGGAGTGCGGCCGCGACCCCGGCCGGGCCGGGGGAGCAAAGGTGCACGATGTCGTAGCGCCCCTCGGCGAGCGCCTCGACCACGGCCGGCAGCAGAGGGACGCCCACCCGCAGGCCTTCGTAGAACGGGATGTCGACGTCGGCGACGGCGGGCAGGCGGCGGTCGACGTTCGCGTCGGTGCCGATCACCTCGACCTCGAAGCCGGGGACGCCGCGGTCGCGGATCTCGTCGAGCGTGTGGGTCACGCCGTGCATGCCGCCCACGCCGTCGGCGACGAGCGCGACGCGCCTGGGCCCGGCCTCGCGGGCGACGAGCTTGGCCTTCTCGCGGCCGAGGAAGGCGGCGGCCGCCGCGTACGGGATCACGGGGACGGATGCCTCGAAGACCGCGCCGGCCGCCTCCCCGTAGCCCTCACCGCGTCGCGCGGCGAGCAGGGCGGCGTCGACGGCCTCGCGCAGTTTCCGCTCGTGGATCCTCCGCCCGCGGCGGCAGAGGTCGGCGTGAGCGAAGCCGTCCTCCTGCATCCAGGCCACCAGCTGCTGCTCGGTCAGCCCCAGATCGAGAGAGTCGAGCCACGAGCGGAGCACCGCGCGCGCATCCTCGGGACCGAAGTCGGCCGCGAGCGGACCCGATCTGGCGTCGGCCTGGCTCACCACGCGTTCGGCCATCGCGAGGACGACCCGAGGGTCGGGCGCCGCGCCGCCGTCGCCCCGCCCGAGCGCCCGCGCGGCGAGGGCCATCGCGGCGTGCGCCCACTTCGCCGCGCCACCCTGGTCGCCGCGCGCCGTCGCCTCGCCGCGACGCACGCGGCGGAGAAACTGTTCCGGAGTCGACGCGGGCGGTGTCTCCGTCCAGGTCCGCCCGATGTCGACCCCGGCGTGGTCGTCGGATCCCCCGACACCCGCCCCGCCGTGCGTCTCGATGTAGATCGCGGCCGGCATGTTGAGCTCCGGCGCCCGTGAGCCGTTGCGCGTCTCCCAGTTGGGGAAGAGCTGGGCGAGACGGCGGCGATGGCGCGCGGTGAGCGGTGCCGCGACCGCGTAGAACGGGTGCGCGAGCGCGCAGGCGATCCCGTTCCCGTGGAGGTACTCGGCGCACTCCTCGACGTCGCCGGAATGCGCCCGGAGCCAGTCGTGATCGTGCGGCGCGATGCCCCAGCAGAGCACGTGCACGGCCTGGGGCTCGCCCCTGAACCAGGCGGTCAGCTCTTCCGACACGAAGACGTCCGGGCGATCGGCGATCTCCAGAACTCCCGAGATCGTGTCGTGGTCGGTGATGGTCACGAAGTCCATGCCGCGTCGCTTCGCCAGGTCGTAGACCTCCTCCGGCGGCGTCGCGCACTCGGGCAGCCCTAGCGCCGTCTGAACGCCGAGCCGCGACTCCTGCGAGGCGCTCGAGTGGCAGTGGAGGTCGGCGCGGGTCATCTCACCGAAGAGATTCGCCTGCAAACGCGCGGGTTTCGTTACCGCTGGGCAAAGAAGCGGTGACAAGGCTGTTACGCGCCGCCGCGAGCGGGCGGCACAACTTCACGCGATGGCAACAGGCCGGACGCTCCGGGCTGGAAGAAGGGCGCCGTGCCCGATGCGCTGGTCCTCGAGCGCGGCGCCCTGCGGGCGACCGTGAGCCTCGACCCGTTCGCGGTCGAGCTTCGCCGCGGCCGCCGGCTGATCCGAGGTATCGGCCTGTGGGCGGCGGCCGGCCGGTCTCGCGACCAGTTCATCCAGCTCACCGAGGGCGTGATCGCGGCCGAGGAGCTCGAGCGGCCGGTGCGCCTCGAGCGTGTCGAGTCGACGTCCGCGGACGGGCTCCGGTTCGGCGGCCGGATGGGCGCCGCGCGCGCCACGGTCGGCCTGGCACTCTCGGACGAGCGCCTGACGATCGCTCTGGGGGTCGACCCGGCGCCCTTCCGCCTCGGAGCCGACTGGGAGGCGCGGCCGGGGGAGCGCTTCACCGGCCTCGGCGCGCGCCACGGCGAGCAGGTGGAACAGACCGGACGCCGCGTCCGGCTCGGCTGCGATCGCCGCTACACCGGTCCCGACTGTCCGCCCGACATGCTCGACGTCGGCGGCATCCCCCAGGGCGACTACGCCCCGATGCCTTGGCTTCTCGCGAGCCGCGGCTACGCGCTCTGGCTCGAGACGGGCGGAGACGGCGCCGAGTTCGACCTCGGCCACCGGATCGCGGTATCCGCCCGCGGCGCGGCGGGCGACTTCCGCCTCCACGTGCTGACCGACCCCACCCCCGCCGCGCGCCTGCGCCGCTTCCTGCGGCTCACCGGCCTGCCGGCGCTCCTCCCGGAGTGGGCCTACGGGCACTGGAAGTCGCGCGACGTCTACGAGCACCAGCGCGACGCGGAGGACGACTTCGACGGCTACGCCGACAACCAGATCCCGCTCGACGCGATCGTGATCGACTCGCCCTGGGAGACCCAGTACAACACCTGGGAGCCGAACCCGCACCAGTTTCCGGACTTCGAGGGGATGGTCGGGCGCTTCCGCGAGCGCGGCGTGCGCACCGTGGTCTGGGTGACGCCCTGGGTGAACGTCGAGTCGCGCGACGGCCAGCGCCCGCCCGACCCCGAGTCCGAGCGCCTGCACCGGGAACCCGCGCCAAACTACGAGCCCGCGGCGCGTGCCGGCCACTTCGTCGAGGCGGAGCACGGGGAGCCCTTCGTGGCGCGGTGGTGGATGGGCACCGGCTCGCCGGTCGACTTCACCTCGCCCGGCGCCGAGGAGTGGTGGCGCGAGCTGGCGAAGCGCGTACTCAGGCTGGGCGTCGAGGGCATAAAGGCGGACGACGGCGAGGGCTACTACTTCCCGCCCGGCGTGCGCTTCGCGGACGGCCGCAGCGGCGCCGAGGCGGCCTGGGCGTACGGCCTCCTCTACCGGCGCTCGATGCAGCGCGCCCTCGACGAGGTTCATCCCGGCCGCGGCGTGCTCTTCGGCCGCTCGGGCTGGACCGGACAGCAGGCCGTGGGAGTCACCTGGGGAGGCGACCAGGCCTCGGACTTCTGGTCGCTCGAGACGCTGGTGGCCGCCACGCTCACCGCCGCCGCGAGCGGCTACTCGAACTGGTCCCACGACGTGGGCGGCTACCTGGGCGAGCGGCTCGTGGCGCGCTGCCCGAAGGAGCTGCTCCTCCGCTGGGTGCAGTTCGGCTGCTTCTCTCCGCTGATGCAGGCCCACGGCCGTTTCGAGCAGGAGGCGTGGACCTACGACGCCGAGACGCTGCGCGTCTATCGGGACTACGTCTTGCTGCACGAGCGTCTGCTGCCGTACGTTCGCGCTGCCGCTGCCACCGCAGCGCGCAGCGGCCTCCCGATCGTCCGCCCCCTGCTCCTCTCGGACCCCGACGACGAGCGTGGCTGGTCGCTCACCGACCAGTACGGCTACGGCCCCGCGCTCTGGGTCGCGCCGGTGCTCGAGCGCGGCGCGCGCGAGCGCGAGGTGTCACTGCCCCGTGGCGACTGGATCGACTACTGGACCGGCGAGCGGGTGCGCGGCGGCGGCGAGATCCTGGCGCCGGCGCCGCTCGAGCGGATACCGGTGTACGTCCGGAGCGGCGCGATCCTCGTCACCCATCCCCCCGAGCACGTACGGGCCGGCCTGGGCGACACGCCGGAGTCGGAGCGGCCGCTGGAGGCGACGCTCTGGGGCGAGCCGGCGCTCGGACGCGCGAGCGTGCGGCTGGCCGACGGCAGCCACATCCGCTGGCGTAGGGGCGACTGGTCGGTCCCGACAGGTCGGGTCGTCAGCGTGTCGGCTCGGTAGCGACGGCATAGCGAACCGGAGGCAAACCGCGACGAGCACTTAGGATCCCCGCGTGGACGAGCTCGACGTCGGCCGCACGCTTCTGCTCTGGTTCTGGGCCCTCGGCCTGGCGGGCATCGAGATCGAGATCGAGGGCGGCTACGGCTGGGCCGAGCGGCTGCCCACCTGGTACCGGAGGCGCGCGCTCCCCTACCGCGTCTTCGGCATCTTCATGGGTGGACGGCCACTCACCGGCTACCACGTCTTCGCGTTCACGATCCCCCTGCTGCTGCTGCACCTGCCGTTCGTGGCGGGCGTGGACTGGACGCTCGAGGACGAGCTCATCGCGATCGCGGTGTACTTCGTGCTCGCGTCCGTGTGGGACTACCTCTGGTTCGTGCTGAACCCGGCCTACACGGTCAGGCGCTTTGCGCACGGACGGGTCTGGTGGTTCGAGGTCCCCTGGATCTGGCGGTTTCCGCTCGACTACTACGTGAGCATCGGCCTATCGGTGGCGCTGGCCGCGCTGGCCGTCTGGCCGGCCGGCGACGCCGAGCCGCTCCGCCGTCATCTTTGGCTGCTCGCCGGGCTCGCGGTCCTCACCGCGCTCGCCGTCCTCGCCGCCCCGCTCTACCACCGCTGGTACCGGCACATGCGCCGCGCCGGCGCCGACGACCGCGATGCGACGAACACCTACCCGCCGCCCGCGCCCGATGCGGCGTGGGCGGGCGGCGTTCCCGAGCTGGCGCCGCTCGCGGGCGAGGGCGAAGCGCGGCGGGGGTCACAGGTCCACGACCAGCGTTGACCAGCCGAAGTCGCGGGCCCGGCGGCCCTGGCGCCAGCCGGCGCGGAGCACCCCGTCGGCCAACGATCTGCGCCGGTTCGTCAAACTGCGGTAGAGCGAACCACAGCGAGCCGCGAACCAGGAGCGAGGCCATGGCCGAGGAACAGGTGCAACGTGACGATGGTGGTGCCGTAGTCACCGCCCAGGACACGCTGTCCATCACCGACAACCGCACCGGCGAGACCTACGACGTCGAGGTCACCGACGGCACGGTGCGGGCCATGGACTTCCGCCAGATCAAGGTGTCTGACGACGACTTCGGGCTCAAGACCTATGACCCGGCCTTCACCAACACGGCCTCGTGCCGCAGCGCTGTCTGCTTCATCGACGGCGAGGCCGGCGTGCTCGAGTACCGGGGCTACCCGATCGAGCAGCTCTGCGAGCGCTCCACGTATCTCGAGGTCGCCTACCTGCTGATCTACGGCGAGCTGCCGACGCAGGAGCAGCTCGACGAGTGGGTCTTCGAGATCACCCACCACACGTTCGTCCACGAGAACATCAAGAAGTTCGTCGAGGGGTTCCGCTACGACGCCCACCCGATGGGCATGCTGCTCGCCACGATCGGCGCGCTCTCGACCTTCTATCCCGACGCGAAGAACATCGACGACCCGCTCGAGCGCCACATGGCGGCCGTGAGGATGATCGCCAAGGTGCCGACGCTTGCGGCCTTCGCCTACCGCCACAACCTCGGCCTCCCCTACGTCTATCCGGACAACGACCTGTCCTACCCGGGCAACTTCCTCTCGATGATGTTCAAGATGACCGAGGCCAAGTACGACCCGGACCCGCGGCTCGAGAAGGCCCTCGACGTCCTCTGGATCCTGCACGCCGACCACGAGCAGAACTGCTCCACGAACGCGGTGCGCGGCGTGGGCTCGTCGGAGGTCGACCCGTATTCGGCGGTGGCCGCCGGCGTGGCGGCCCTCTACGGCCCGCTGCACGGGGGCGCCAACGAGCAGGTGGTCCGGATGCTCGAGCGCATCGAGTCGGTGGACAACATTCCCGGCTTCCTCGAGGGCGTGAAGAACCGCAAGGAGCGCCTGATGGGCTTCGGGCACCGGGTCTACAAGAACTACGACCCGCGCGCCCGGATCATCAAGGAACACGTCGAGCGGGTCTTCGAGGTCACCGGGAGGAATCCGAAGCTGGACATCGCGACCGAGCTCGAGAAGCGCGCCCTCGACGACGACTACTTCGTCGATCGCAAGCTCTACCCGAACGTCGACTTCTACTCGGGCCTCATCTACGAGGCGCTCAACCTGCCGAAGGACATGTTCACCGTCATGTTCGCCATCCCGCGCACGTCGGGCTGGGTCGCCCAGTGGAGCGAGATGCTCCAGGACGACGAGACGAAGATCGCCCGCCCGCGCCAGATCTACACGGGCGAGCGCCAGCGCGACTACGTCCCGGTCGGCGAGCGCGAGAAGCTCACCGACAAGCCGACGTCCGCGACAAAGCTGATCGATCCGGCGGCGAGGTAGTCCCCGCCGTGGGCACGCCCTAGATCCGGAACACGGGCACGAGCCGCTTCTCGTGCTCGGCCTCGATCCTCGCGATCACCTCCAGGTGCTCCTCGATGCCCGAGCCGCGCAGCTTCGTCGCGAGCAGCTCGTCGACCTGGAACAGGCCGGCCGAGTTGTTCATCGCGATCTCGATGCGAACGGTCCGCTCCTCGCCCGGCTCGATTACCACCTGATCTATCGCGGCGGCTGAGATCGAGTGGATGTTGGGGCGACGCGTTTCGAAGGGCACGCGGGAGCGTCCGGACGCCATGTCGAGCGCGTCGGCCACGCGCACGATTCCGGCCTCCATCGTCAGCGGCTCCCCGCCCCGGCGGCGATGGCCGATCACCGAGTGCAGCGCCTCCGACGTTACGACGGTCAGCTCGGGCTCCTCGTAGATTCCCGCGAGCAGCAGCGGCAGGCGGTCGGCTGCGAGGAAGAGCGAGTACTGCTCGTGGTCCGTGCGGTGGATCGACATGCCGGTGTCGTGGAAGAGGCAGGCCGCGGTGATCACGACCTCGGCGTCGCGCTTCCCCATTCGGTGCTCGGAGACCATCACCGGCTCGACCCCCGCCCGAGTCAGCAGGCGAAACAGCCGCAGCGCGATGTTCACCACGATCTGGACGTGCACCCACGAGTGGTCGGACATGTCGAGCCGGTCGGCGTTCACCTGCTGCATGTGCCACCAGGCGTGGAGGCGGGCGTCGTGGCGGGCGGCCGCGAAAAGCGCCTCCAGTCGGCGGTTGCCGCGGGTGGGCGCCCGGATCTCCATCGGCGGCAGGTCCACGCGAGTACCCTTCCAGATCATGGTCCGCGAACCCCTTATCGACGGCCACGGAAGAAGCATCTCGGACCTGCGCGTGTCGGTCACCGACCGCTGCAACTTCCGCTGCCAGTACTGCATGCCGGCGGACGGGCTGCCGTGGCTCGACCGCGACGAGATCCTGACCTTCGAGGAGATCGAGCGCGTGGTTCGGGTTCTGGCGGAGATGGGGGTCACCGACCTGCGGCTGACCGGTGGCGAGCCGCTCGTGCGGCGCGAGTTCCCCCGACTCGTGGCGATGCTCGCCGCGGTTCCTGGGATCGAGGACCTCTCGCTCACGACGAACGCCTACCTGCTCGAGCGCGACGCTGACGCGCTGGTCAGCGCGGGCATCACCCGCGTCAACGTGTCGATCGACTCCCTCCAGCGGGACCGCTTCTTCCAGCTCACCCGCCGCGACTCGCTGCCGCAGGTGCTGCGCGGGCTCGAGGCAATCGCGCGCCATCCGGAGGTGCAGCCGATCAAGGTCAACGCGGTGGCGCTGCGCGGCTTCACCGAGGAGGAGGCGCTGCCGTTCGCCGAGTTCGCGCGCTCTACGAGCTACCAGGTGCGCTTCATCGAGTTCATGCCGCTCGACGGCGACCATGCCTGGAGCCGCGACCAGGTCCTCACCGGTAAGGAGATCCGCTCCATCATCGACCGCGTCCATCCGCTCGAGGAGCGGCCGCGCGAGCCGCACGCGACGGCGCGTGTCTTTCGGTTCCGGGACGGACGTGGCGAGATCGGCTTCATCAACCCGGTCTCGGAGCCGTTCTGCGCCGACTGCAACCGCATCCGCCTCACCGCCGACGGCAAGCTGCGCACCTGCCTCTTCTCGCTGCACGAGACCGACCTGCGCGAGCCGGTGCGCGCGGGGGCATCCGACGCCGAGCTGGAGAAGGTCCTCCGCGACGCCGTCTGGCGCAAGGAGCTGAAGCACCACGTGGGCGAGCCGGGCTTCCGGCAGCCGCCGCGCACGATGTCCGCCATCGGTGGCTAACTACACACTCACGGTCCGGAGCGGCCCGAAGGTGAGGCGCGAGCGCTTCGGGACGCTCGGAATGGCGCTCGACGCCATGGAGCGCGAGGGCCGGGAGCTGGAGCGGGGCGCCGACGCCCACGCTGTGGGCGGCGCGCTCATGCGCCGGCTGCAGCCGGTTCAGCAGGTCGTCGGCCGGCTCGAGCTGTCCGGCCCCGGCCGGCTGCGCGCAGGCGTCGACGTCCGCGGCGACGGCTCGAGCGAGGCCTTCACGGGGCGCGTCCGGCGGCGGCTGCTCGAGCAGGGACGGCGCGAGTCCGCCTACGACGCCCTGCGCCGGGCGCTGGAGCGGCGGCCGTGAGGCGTTGGCGTGTCCGCCTCCCGCGTGGGGCCGCGCCGCCCTACCGAGTCTTCGTGAACGGTGTGCCGCAGGTGGAGGGCAAGGACTACGAGATCGCCGGCCGCGAGCTGCGCTTCTTCCAGCCGCTCGAGAAGGAGAGGCTGGGCCTCGGCCGCTGGACCGCGATGTTCCTCGGGCTGTTCGGCTCCTACGGGAAGAACGATTCTGTCGACGTCCAGTACCGCCTCGGCGGGCGCGACGCCGTGGCGACCGGGCTCGAGATCATTCCGCCGGAGGGCGACTGAACCAAGACGTGCTACGCTGCGGCGAGCAACCTTGACACGATCATGTCAAGGTTCTACCTTTCTCGGCGTCATGCGCATCGCAGAGATACTCGAGCATCAGCGGCCCGTCTTCTCGTTTGAGTTCTTCCCGCCCAAGACCGACGACGGGCAGCGGACGCTCGAGGGCACCCTCGCGGTCCTGAAGGACGACCAGCCGGACTACGTCTCGGTCACGTACGGCGCGGGCGGCACGACCCGGGCCCGCACCGTCGAGATCACCAAGTGGATCAAGCAGGACCTCGGGATCGAGGCGATGGCGCACCTCTCGTGCGTCGGCGAGCCGAGCGAGCGGCTCGCGGAGATCCTCGCGGAGGTCGAGTCCGCCGGGATCCAGAACGTGCTCGCCCTACGCGGTGACCCACCGCGAGGCCAGAGGGATTGGACTCCCCACCCCGGCGGCCTCAGCTACTCGGTCGAGCTGATCCGGCTGATCGACCAGCAGTTCGACTTCAGCATCGGGGCGGCGTGCTTCCCCGAGGTCCACCCCGACGCCCCCGACCGAGCCAGCGACCTGAGCTACGCGCGGGAGAAGGTCGAGGCGGGGGCGAGCTTCCTGATCACCCAGCTCTTCTTCGACAACGAGCTCTATTTCAAGTTCGTCGACGACGCCCGAGCTGCCGGCATCCACGTGCCGATCGTCCCGGGCATCATGCCGATCACGAACGTCAACCAGATCAAGAAGATCACCGGGATGTGCGGCGCGACGATCCCGGAGGAGCTCGAGCGGGAGCTCGACGGGCGCGCCGACGACCCGGAAGCGGTTGCCGAGCTCGGGGTCGCCTATGCGACCCTCCAATGCTCCGATCTCCTGGCGCGGGGCGCGCCCGGCATCCACTTTTACACGCTCAACCGCTCCCCCGCAACACGGGCGATTCTCGCGGCGGTCCGGGCCGCACATCCCTGGACGCGGGCCCGGGCGACCGTCTAGGCCCCGGGCTCCGGCCTCGCCCGCGCCGCCCGGCGTTCTCGTCGTCGCCTGGAGGACGACTCTTCGCGCTACTCCGGGCGGGGTGCCGCTACCCGTGCCCTAACCCTGCGGGGGTACGCGGAAGAGCCGCCATCATCGGCTTCGGCGGTGCGGACCCTGCTCGCGCGCTCCGCGCGCAGGAGCGCGACGGCCGCAACGATGGCGAGCAGCGCCATCACCACCGCCCACATGAAGGTGTGGCCGAAGGCGGTGGCCAGCGGCCCGCCGATCTGCGCGCGCTCCCCCGCCGGCAGCGGCGCGAGCAACCGTTCGGCGCCGCCGCTCGCCGAGCGGCAGGGCGGCCGTGCTCTCGTGCTGGAGGACCACCGAAAGCAGCGCCGTGCCGATCGAAGCGCCGACCTGCCGCAGGGTGTTGAGCGCGGCGGTGGCGCGCGGCACCTGCGGCGACTCGAGTATGTGGTAGGCGGCGGCGACAGTTGGCTGGATCGACGCGCCAAGGCCCAGCCCGCGCACGAACAGCACCCCGCCGAGCAGCGCGTACGGCGTGTGGTCGGTCACGAACACCAACGGCAGCGTCGCCAGAGCAAGGATGCCGCATCCGGCGACCACCACGGGCCCGCCGCCGAGGCGGTCGGTCAGACGGCCGCTGATCGGCAGCATCAGCGCGGCCCCGATGCCCTGCGGGGCAATCAGCAGGCCGGCGTCCAACGCGCTCTGGCCGCGGTCGACCTGGTAGTAGAGCGGGAGCACCAGGAGCGTGCCGAACAGCGCCGCGCCGAGGAGGAAGGTCGTGGTGGCGGCGGCCCTGAATCCCCGTGAGCGGAACAGCCGCAGCTCGATCAGCGGCCGCGGCACGCGGAAGCTGTGCCAGGCGAACAGCCCGACGAGGACGAGCCCGGCGAGCGATCGGCCCGACGGCGATTGGATCGTCGATCCCGCCCCGGCTCTCGGTCTCGGAGAGGCCGAAGACGATGCCCGCCAGCCCTGGGCACAGCAGCGCTGCGCCGACCCAGTCGAGGGCGCCGGCGTCGGCGCGGCCCGCGTCCGGATGGAGCACTCGGGCGGCGACGATGATCGCCAGGACGGCGATGGGCACGTTGACGACGAAGATCCACTGCCACGCCGCGTTATCGACGATCAGGCCGCCGATGATTGGTCCGAAGATGGGCCCGAGCAGGATCGGGACACCCACCACCCCGAGCGCCCGTCCGACGCGCTGAGGCCCGGCGCTCTGCGCGACGAGCGTGAATCCGACCGGAATGAGCATGCCGCCGCCGAAGCCCTGCAGGACACGGAAGACGATCAGCTCGCCGGCCGACGTCGCCGTCGCGCACAGCGCCGACCCGACGGCGAACACTCGCGATGGAGGCGATCCAGGTCCGCTTGGAGCCGAAGCGCTCGGTCACCCAACCCGAGAGCGGGATCACGACCGCGAGCGACAGTAGATAGCCCGTAGAGACCCACTGGATGGTGCTCAGCGAGGCGTGCAGGTCGCGCGAGATGGTGTCCAGCGCGACATTGACGATCGTCGTGTCGAGGACCGCCATGATGAGCCCGAGCGTGGCCACACCGGCCACGGCGAGCGTTGCCCGATCGAGCCCACCCGATACGCGCTCGACGCCCGCCGAGACCGCGCCCCCCGGGCGCGCGTTCATCTCTTGGGCCGCTCGGGGAGCACCAACAGCCCCAGGAGGATCACCGCGGGCACCGCTCCGATCCAGTAGAGGTAGACGATCCAGTACAGATGCACGCCCGCGATGCCGTGCTGGGCGGCGCCCGCGGCGTGCCCGACCATCGCCAGGGCACCGAGGCTCGCCGCGACGAACCCGGGCTCGGTGACCCATGTGGGAAGTGCCCGGGCCGGACGGGAGGCGTTGGTGCCGAGCATGGCCCGCATCGTCCTCGGCGCGAGGGCGTCTGTCGTCGGTTTCGGGAAGACTCTCTGCGGTACTCCCCACGAGGTAGGGCGGGGCCGCGAAAGAGTCGCCTCGCGGCCGACGACAGACCCGCTCCACGCCTCGAACATTCGGCGCGTGGATCATGCAGAACGCCGACCCGGGGTCAGAGTGAGCTGGCTCACGAGGCGAATCTCGACGCGCGAGTCGGCTCCGGCGAAGCCGAAGCTCCCGGCGAAGGCACTTGACCTGATCGTCGACGAGTTCCTCGACAGCTACGTCAGCTGGCGCGAGGCGTGCGAAGAGGTTCGTAACGCGTACGAGTGCTGGCGCGACTGCAAACCGCCGCAGCGCACTCTTGGGTTCAAGTGGTACCGCGCCGCGCTGGACCGCGAGGAACAAGCCGCGGGGGTCCACTGGACTAGAGCCGACCGGCTCCGCGCCTCAGTGCGCTGACCAATCGTGGCCGAGCACTCCTCCTGTGCGGGTCCATCCAGGACGGCACGGATCTCGATGTGCCTCGGCCGAGGCGCGCCATCCGGCTCCCTTGGACGACGGTCCTGGCGACCGCGCCCAATGAGTCGGACAGCAGAACGGCCCCGGACCGTGGTCCGGGGCCGAGTGCTTTCCGGCCTACTTCGCGGTTCCGCGGAACCGCCCCAGCGGGCTAGGGGCTGTAGCCGTTGCCTCCGCCCGAGGTCGATCCGCTGCCGGTGATCTGCGTACCGGACGGAGGACACCACCCACCAGAGGCCGCCGAACGCGTTGATGCCCTGGCCGTTCGTGTCTCCGGGCTTCTTGTCGCCCTGGAAGCGGTAAAGCGGGTGGCCGTTGTAGGTGACCTGCGGCTTCCCGTCTGACCGCTTGGTGGTTCCGAGCATCGAGGCGCGCGCCCCGCCGCCGGCCGTCGGCTTGCCGCTCGCCCGGAGCGGGGGCCAATCGACGGCACACTCGCCAAAGCACCTGCTCTTCTTTCCGGAATCGTGCTTGAACAGGTAGAGGGTGCGGCCCTTCGAGTCGACGAGGATCTTCCCCAGGCCGCTATGCGCCACCTTGACGGTCGCCTGCCGTGAGTCTCGTGGCCTGCGGCGAAGCCGTCGCGGCGCTGACGGAAACAAGCAGAACGGCTGCTGCCGCTGCGAGCAACGTCAGGAGTCTGCTACGGGTCATGCCTATTCCTCCTACGTGGGGGTCGTGGAGCCCACAAGGGTCCTGTGCGACGCGCCCAGCCTGTCGTCGGCTAGACGGCGACTCTTTTCGCGCGCGGACTACGCCGGCGGGAGGTCGCCGAAAGAGTCGCCCAGCGGCCGACGACAACGACACAGCCCGGTCGGGACCATTGCCGTCCTCAAGCCTCGAAAGGGAGTTCACAGATGCTTTCCTTCGCGAAAATCCGACCGGGTCGCAAGCCAACGGCTGCGCTCGCCACTGCCGGTGCCGTCGTCGCCTTCGTTGCCCTCTCGGGTTTCGGAGGGAGCTCGGCGACGGAGGCCCAGGCTCCGAGCGTGGGCCAGTCACCGCCGGAGTGGGCGGCCAACGCCGGCGCCTGGCCCGCGCACAACCACGACCTGTCGAACACGCGCGCGACGCGTGCAGACGCCGATCAACTCGCAGACCGTCTCGCAGCTGAAGGTGAAGTGGACCTTCCCGTTCAAGGGGGCGGGCGCCTTCGGCGTCTTCGCTTCCACGCCGATCTCCCTGAACGGCACGGTGTATCTCCAGGACCTCAACTCGAACGTCTACGCGCTCGACCGCTCGACCGGCCAGCTGAAGTGGAAGCACGCGTTCAACAAGCCGAGCGTCGGGCCGAACGGGGTGGCGTTCGGCAACGGCCGCCTCTACGGCGCTACTGAGACGAATGCCTTCGCGCTCGACCCCCAGACCGGGAACGTGCTCTGGAGCCGCAGGCTGATCCGCAACAAGAACGAGGGCATCGACATGACGCCTCAGCTCTACGACGGCACCGTCCTGATCAGCACGATCCCCGGCAACACGAAGTCGTTCTACGCGGGCAACGGGGACGGCATCGTGTGGGCGCTCGACGCCGCCACCGGTAAGCCGAAGTGGAAGTTCAACACGCTCGCACCGGCGCCAAGCTGTGGGGCCACCCGAATGTCAACAGCGGCGGCGGCCTGTGGTACCCGCCCGCCGTGGACAGCCAGGGGCGCGTCTTCATCTCCGTCGCCAACCCGGCGCCGCTCTACGGCACCAGGAAGTTCCCCAACGGGTCGAGCCGCCCCGGCCCCAACCTCTACACCAACTCGATCGTCGCCCTCGACGGCCAGACGGGAAAGCGGCTCTGGTTCCGGCAGGCCCTACCGCATGACGTGCGCGATTACGACCTGCAGATCCCGGCGATCCTCGCGACAGTCCCGATCAACGGCGTCCAGACGGAGGTGGTGATGGTCGCCGGCAAGATGGGCAAGGCCTTTGCCTACCGCGCTGCCGACGGAAAGCATCTTTGGACGCGCTCCGTCGGCAAGCACCAAAACGACACCGGGCGGCTGCCGCGCAAGCTCGTGGACATCTTCCCCGGCGACACGGGCGGGGTCGAGACGCCGATGGCGTTCGCCGACAATCGTCTGTTCGTGCCCTGGCTCGACCTTCCCACCCGCGCGAGGGCAACCGGCCTCCCAGGCGGGCTGGCGGGGCAAAGCCCCAATCTCCGCAAGGGCCGGGGCGGCCTCACCGCCGTCGACCCCGCCAGCGGCAAGGTGCTCTGGCAGAACAAGCTGCCGTCGCCGAACTTCGGCGCGGCGACGGTCGCGAACGATGTCGTCTTCACCAGCACGTACGCGGGCACGATCTACGCCTTCGACACGCAGACCGGCCAGACCCTCTGGACGACGAAGGCGCCCGCCGGCATCAACTCCTTCCCCGCGATCGACGGCGACACGCTGCTTGTCGGCGCGGGCACGACCGGGTTCCACAAGAACCCGAAGTTCGAACTCGTCGCCTACGCGCTCCCCTAGGCCACCGCTACACGTAAAGGAGATTGTCCAATGAACCTACTCATGAGCCGCTCGATAGCCGCGCTCGCGGCGGTGGCAATCACGGCGCTCGCGCTCGTCCAGCCCGCCGGGGCACGCACCGAGCCGCAGGCACGCGCGAGCGCCACCACGATCCAGGTCGGCGCGAAGGAGTTCTCCTTCAAGCTGTCGGCGAAGTCGATCGCGAGGCCCGGCAAGGTCACGTTCGCCGTCAAGAACAACGGCGACGAGACGCACGACTTCAGCATCAACGGCAAGCAGACCAAGCTCCTGCAGCCGGGTACGACGGCGAAGCTCGCCGTGTCGTTCAAAAAGGCGGGCAGGTACCGCTACCTCTGCACGGTGCCCGGACACGCAGCGATGGGGATGCGGGGCGTCTTCACCGTTCGCTGATTTCGAGATACGGTCCTCGGAGGGTGCGCGTCATCGACACTGAGACGCTCCGCGACGGCGTCGCCGCCGGCTCGGCGGCGGCGCTCGTCAGCGGGGCGCCCTCGACCCTGTACACGCTGCTGACAGGCGGGCGGCTGCTGGAGTCGTCGCTTGCCGCGGGAACGCTGCTCTTGCCTCACGAGCGGCGGCGGGCGCGCCTGCTGCCCGCCGCCGCGGCGGTCCACCTCGCACTGTCGCTCGGCTGGGCACTCGTGCTTGCAGTCGCCCTGCCGCGAGAACGGACGGTCGCGTCGGGCTCGCTGGCGGGACTGGGCATCGCCGCGCTCGACCTCGGGACGATCGGCCGCCGCTACCCCCGCATCCGAGCGCTGCCGCAGCTCCCCCAGGTCGCCGACCACCTCGCATACGGCGCGACGGTGGGCGCCGTGCTGCGCGTGCGCCGGCGGCGAGGGAGTTGACCCGGCGATGCGGGTCGACAAACGCCGACTGACGACGGCGGTCGCGAAGCACGTCTTGAACCCCATCGTGACGATCGGCGTGGATACGGGGCTGCTCCGTGGATGGGCGATCATCGAGACCACCGGGCGCAAATCCGGTAGGCCCCGTCGCACGGCAGTGGGGAACGGACTACAAGGCGACACGTTCTGGATCGTCGCCGAGCACGGACGCCGGGCGGGCTACGTGCGGAACATCGAGGCCGACCCGCGGGTACGCGTCAACGTGCGCGGAAGGTGGCGCTCGGGAACCGCACGTCCGTTGCCCGACGACGACCCGCGCGAGCGCCAGCGCCGGATCGGCCGACGCCTCAACGCCGCCGCCGTACGCGCCATGGGCACGGAGCTGCTGAGCGTGCGGGTCGACCTCGATCCCGAATAGCGACCAGACCGCTCGGTCCCGCAGGAGTTCGAACGCCGGGCCGATGCCGCCCGTCGCGTACCACAGCCGGCGTAGAGCCCATGTGGCTGCACCCCACGCGGCGCACCGGAAAGAGTCGTCCGCCAGCCGACGACATGCGGAGGCTCCATGACAAGGATTCGGGGCGAAGAAAGACCCATTCCCTGACCCTAAGGAGCAAGCATGACTGGTAGCAAACCGTTTACCTTCCTCGCCGGCGCGGCGGTGGTGCCGTTGGTGGCCCTGGCCGTCGCCGGCTGCGGCGGCGGTGACGACAGCAGCAACGCGACCGCGGCGGTGACGCCGCCGAAGACCGCGAGCGGCGGGACGGCTACGGTCGGCGTCACGAACAGCGGCCTGGGCAAGATCCTCGTCGACTCGCAGGGCCGCACCCTCTACCTGTTCAAGCAGGACACGGGGACCAAGAGCACCTGCTCCGGTGAGTGCGCCAGCGACTGGCCGCCGCTGCGGGCGAACGGCAAGCCGACGGTCGGCAGCGGACTGACGGCCTCGAAGGTCGGGACGACCGCGCGCTCCGACGGCAAGCCGGAGGTGACCTACAACGGCCATCCGCTCTACCTGTTCGCGGGCGACAAGAAGCCCGGCGACACAAACGGCCAGGGCCTGAACGCGTTCGGCGCCCCCTGGTACGTCGTGTCCCCCGCCGGCAACCAGATCACCCAGCAGACATCGAGCACGGGGGGCAACGGTGTCTACTAGCATCGCAGCGCGACTGTCGCCCACCAGGGCCGCCCTCCAGACGGCCGTGCCCGCGGCATACGCGCTCGGCGCGCTGATGCTCGCCGGCGAGGCGGCGGTGCACATCCAGCAGTTCGCCTCGAGCTACTACGCGATC
Source organism: uncultured Thermoleophilaceae bacterium (assembly GCA_963812915.1). Classification (GTDB taxonomy): domain Bacteria; phylum Actinomycetota; class Thermoleophilia; order Solirubrobacterales; family Thermoleophilaceae; genus JACVRW01. The sequence continues at coordinate 323,019 of CAWEXB010000009.1, forward strand.
CGCTGGATCGGTCCGCTGTTCATCGCGAACGCTGCCGCATGCCTCGTTGTGATCGCCGGTCTCGCCTACCACCGCACACGGGCGATCGCCGCGCTCGCCGGCGTCGCGATCTCGACGGTCGCGCTCGCCAGCCTCGTCATCAGCTACGGCCAAGGCCTGTTCGGCTGGCAGGAGTTCGGATTCCGCACACCTGTCGCCCTCGCCGTCATCGCCGAAGCCGGCGCCGCGATCCTACTGTCGGTCGCGCTCACGCTCCAGATTGCGCGACCCGAATCGAAGTAAGTGCCGAGCGTCGAGCGGTTGCACCCTGGACAACCGGGTGACACTGCTCGACGCTCCTACTCCCCGCGAGGTAGGGAAAAGATACGACCCCAAGGCGATGACGAGGACACGCCCGTAGGTGATCATCTGCCTTGAAGCTCGCGCCGGCGCTCCCTCCTCCCGGTAGCCGAGCCCCCCGGGACTTCGGACCCGGGTATTGCAAAGGCCCCGGCTCCCCCGGCCGGGGCCTTTCGCCTGACGAACCACGGGTGAGCGCCGTACAGTCCGGGTGACATGAGACCGGGCCTCACTCGCCGCATGGTTCTCGCGAGCGGTGTGGTCGCGCTCCTCGTGAGTGGAGCCTTCGTCCTCCTGCTGCTGGCCATCGACAACCTGCGCGGGTCGGCGGAAGAGACGCGTGACGCCCGCGAGGAGCTGATAGCAGCGGATCGGCTCGAGAAGCTCGTCATCGATCTCGAGACGGGGGTGCGCGGGTTCGTCATCACCGGTGAAGAGAGCTTCCTCGCACCGTGGAACGAGGCGCGTGCGGCGTTCCCGGGACAGGCCAGGAGGCTGGAGCGTCTCGTCGCAGGCGACCCGGGACAGCTGCGCCGCGTGCGGCGAATCGCCCGCGACACCGGGTCGTACATCCGGGACTACGCGACGCCGGTCGTTGAGCAGACTCGACGAGGCGAGCCCTCCGCTCGCAGCGTCGCGGTGACCGAAGAAGGGAAGCGGCGGGTCGACCGACTCCGGGCGGAGTTCGACAGGCTCACCGGGACGGAGCGCGCCCGCATTACCGCGCGTGAGGAAAGTGCGGACGCGTCCGCACGACGCGCTGTCGCCGCCAGTGTGGCCGGCATTGGCGGCTCGATCCTCCTCATCCTCGTCTTCACCGGTTACCTGACGCGAGTGATCGTCCAGCCGATCCGCCGAGCATCCTCGATGGCCGGACGACTCGCCGGCGGCGACCTCAGCGCCCGCATGCCCGAGACTGGTGTGGCCGAGATCGGCGCGCTCGAGCAGTCCTTCAACACCATGGCGACCTCCCTGGCAGCGAGCCGCGAGGAGCTCACCCGGCTCGTCGAGGAACAGGCGGCGCTCCGCCGAGTCGCGACGCTGGTGGCACGAACGGTGTCGGCGTCCGAGCTGTTCGAGACGGTCACGCGCGAGGTCGGCCTGCTCTCCGGTGCCGATCTCGCGCGCATGGAGCGCTACGAGGCGGACGGTACGGTCACCGGGGTAGGCGCTTGGAGCAGGGACGCCGAGCAGAAGCTGGTCGTCGGCACGCGCATCGCCCTCGAGGGCGTGAGCATTGCCGCGCTGGTGCGGGACAGCGGCGGTCCGGTGCGAGTGGACACCTTCGCCCAAGCCTCGGGTCCGATCGCGGAAGAGGCTCGTGCGCTGGGAATCCGCTCGTCGGTCGGCTGTCCGATCGTCGTCCAGGGCCGGCTCTGGGGCGTGATCGCCGCCTCGTCGAAGAGCGAGGCGCCGTTCGCTCCGGACACGGAAGCCCAGATCGCCGAGTTCACGGAGCTCGTGGCCACCGCCGTCGCCAACGCCGAGGCGCGCGCCGAGCTGGCCGCCTCGCGGGCGCGGATCGTCTCGGCCGCAGACGAGACCCGCCGCCGCATCGAGCGCGATCTCCACGACGGGACACAGCAGCGGCTCGTCTCGCTCGGGCTGGAGCTCCGGCTGGCGCAATCCACCGTGCCTCCGGATCTCGCGGAGCTGCGAGAGGAGATCGGCAGGGCGGCTAAGGAGCTGGGCGGTGTGATCGACGACCTGCGAGAGATCTCCCGCGGGATTCACCCGGCAATCCTCTCCGAAGGCGGGCTCGGGCCGGCCCTGCGGACGCTCGCCCGGCGCTCCGCGATTCCGGTGGAGCTCGAGGTTCGACGGGAGACGCGGTTTCCGGCGCCGATCGAGGTGGCGGCGTACTACGTCGTCTCGGAGGCCCTCGCCAACGCGGCCAAGCACGCCCAGGCCTCGGTCGCGGAGGTGCTTGTCGAAGCCCGGGACGGCGTCCTCGACCTCACGATTCACGACGACGGCGTCGGCGGCGCCGATCCCGCCCGGGGCTCGGGCCTGACCGGGCTGACGGACCGGGTCGAGGCGCTGGGCGGGACGCTGTCGGTCGTCAGCTCGGCCGGCGAGGGAACGTCCCTCCACGTGGAGCTACCCATCGAGGGGGGCTGAACGCGCTTTGGTGTACACAGGCCGCCTGCAACCCCAAGTTTCCTGCTAGCTGCAATGCGAAGCCGGGGCTCGTCAGCGATGGTTCTGAGGGCATGGTTTTGCGTTGCGTGATCGTGGATGACAGCGCCCGCTTCCTGGAGGCGGCGCGCGCGCTACTCGAGCGAGAGGGAGTCGACGTCGTCGGCGTCGCATCCACGATCGCCGAGGCGCTCCGGCTGGTCGACGAGGTCCGGCCGGACGTCACGCTGGTCGATATCGATCTCGGAGCCGAAAGCGGCTTCGATCTCGCGCTCACGGCTGGCGCGTAACGGGGCCCGGGCGCCCGTACCGGGCGATCCTGATCTCGACTCACGCCGAAGCCGACTTCGCCGACCTGATCGATTCGAGCCCGGCGGTGGGGTTCTTGTCGAAGTCGGATCTGTCGGCGCAGGCGCTCTACGCGATTCTCAATGAGTCTCCAGAAAGGTGATCACCGCTAGCACGCGGCGGTGGTCGTCGGTGGTCTCGGGCAGCCGCAGCTTCGAGAGGATGCTGTGGACGTGTTTCTCGACGGTGCCCTCGGTGACCCAGAGGAGACGGGCGATGCCGGCGTTTGAGCGGCCCTCGGCCATCAACGCCAGGACCTCGCGCTCACGCGGCGTGAGTTCGCCGAGCGGGTCGGCGGCACGGCGCGCGGCGACGAGCTCCTGTACGAGAGCCGGGTCGACAACCGAGCCGCCGCCGGCGACCCTGGCGAGCGTCTCGATGAAGTCGTCCACATCAGTGACGCGGCTCTTGAGCAGGTAACCGATCCCCCGGCCACCCGCGAGAAGCTCCGTCGCATGTTCCACTTCCGCGTGGGCCGAGAGGACCATGATCCCGATCTGCGGGAATTCCTCGCGGATCGCCCGCGCCGCGTCGAGACCCTCCGTCGAATTCGTCGGGGGCATGCGTATGTCGACGACCGCGAGCTCGGGCTGGTGCTCGCGAACGAGCTCGACGAGCTCGTCTGCGTCTCCGGCCTGCGCGACGACCCGGAAGTCGGATCGCTCGAGCAGGCTGGCGAGCCCCTCGCGCAGAAGGACGTCGTCGTCGGCCAAGATCACCCTGGGCGTTTCCATCGAGCCGTCGCAGCGATTCTCACAACTCTCGGCCGGCCGCGCCTACCTTGGTCTTCGGGTTAGCCGGAATACGGATGTTCCTGCTGGCCGGGGCCAAGGATGGTCGCTGGCGGTGCAGACAGCGGCTCGGTCAGGCTCGATCATCCAGCGCCATGCACTCCAGCCACCAGCGACCTGGGCAAGGAGGACGGCTCAGATGAACGCGGTCCAGGAACGCTCGGAGGTCGCGCCGAGCATGCAAAACGGCCATCCGGGGGGAGAGCTTGTCGTGCTCGACCGCATCCGGCGCCCCGGGCTCAACGGCCGCAGCGCCACCTCGCCGGCGGTCAGCGTCGTGATCGCCGAGGGCCAGGCGCTGGTGCGGGCCGGCGTTCGCGTCCTGCTCGAGCGGCACCAGCAGATCGCCGTCGTGGGCGAGGCGGCCGACGGCGACGAAGCCGTCGCGCTCGTCCGCCGCAGCCGCCCCGACGTCGTGCTGCTGGACGCCGACCTCCCCGGTCTCGATTGCGTCGAAGTCACCCGCCGGATGCTCGCCGATTCGGCCGTCGCGGTGATGCTCCTGACCGCCTCCGACAGCGACGAGCGGATCATCGCGGCGCTGCGCGCCGGCGCCAGCGGACAAATGCCGAGGGACACCGACCCCACCACGCTCACCCGCGCCGTGGGCCAGCTCGCCCGAGGCGAGGCGCGCCTGTCCCCGACCGTCGCGCGTCGGCTGATAGCCGAGCTCGCGTCCCGGCCAGAGCCCTCGGCCCCCAGCTCCGAGCTGGTCGAGGAGCTGACCGCCCGCGAGCGCGAGGTCGTGGGGCTCGTGGCGCTGGGCCTCACCAACGCCGAGATCGCCGAGCGGCTTGTGGTCACCCGCGCAACGGCCAAGACCCACGTCAGCAGGGCGATGGTCAAGCTCCACGCCCACGACCGCGCCAAGCTCGTCGTGTTCGCCTACGAGGCCGGGCTCGCGATGCCCCGCATCGACCCTCGCACCCATGCCCGGACGCCTTCGCTTGCAACATGACGGCCGACGTCGCGAATCGGTCATCCGGCCGCCTCGCGACGATCACGGGTCGATCAGCACGCCCGGGTTGAGGACGCCCGCCGGGTCGACCGCGGACTTGGCCGCCCGGAGGGCCGCGGCGAACGGCTCGGGCCGCTGGCGGTCGTACCACCGACGGTGGTCCCTCCCGACGGCGTGGTGGTGCGTAACGGCGCCGCCGGCCGCGGCGATCGCCTCGGACGCCGCCAGCTTCACCTCGTCCCACTGCTCGAGCTCGGCGCCGCGGCGGGCGGGCGCAAGCACCGTGAAGTACGGGGCCGCGCCGTCGGGATAGACGTGCGTGAGCCGGCAGGTGAGGCGGCCGCCCCCGAGCGCCGCCTCGGTGCGCTCGCGCACCGCGGCCACGAACGTGTCGAGGCGGTCCCAGGTGATCGCGGTCTCGAAGGTCTCGGCGAGAATGCCCGCCGCCACCATGGTGTCGCGAAGGTAGGGCATCTGCAGGAAGGCCTGCCGCCACGTGTCCTCCGCCTCGCCGCGCTCGCCGACGGCGGGCGCGACCGGCAGCTCGCCAGCATGGTCCCGGCAGCACTCGAGGGCGTGTTCCATCCACGCGTCGAGCGGGTGGTGGGCGGACTCGAAGCCGAGCACGAGCAGGGCCCTGCCCTCGGGGGCCGCCCCCGTGAGCGCGGCCTCGCCGGGGTCGAGCAGCCGGCAGTTCGATGGATGGAGACCCGACTGGCCCAGCGCGCGGACGGCGCGGGCGCCCAGGCCGAACTCGGGAAAGAGCACGCCGGCCGAGGCCTTGAACCGCGGCGCCGCCTGCACCCGGAGCCAGGCCTCGGTGATCACGCCGAGAGTCCCCTCCGATCCGAGCAGCACCCGATCCGGACTTGGCCCGGCGCCGGAGCTCGGTAGGCGCCGGCTCTGCCAGACGCCGCTCGGGGTCAGCGCGCGCACCGATTCGACGAAGTCGTCGATGTGCGTGTAGAGCGTGGCGAAGTGGCCACCTGCGCGGGTCGCGATCCAGCCACCGAGCGTCGAGAACTCGAACGACTGCGGGTAGTGGCGCAGCGTCAGGCCACGTCCCTTCAGCTGGGCCTCGAGCGCGGGGCCGGTGGCGCCCGCCTGGATGCGGGCGGCGCGCGAGATCGGATCGACCTCGAGCACGCGGTCCAGGCGCTTCAGGTCGACGGTGACCGTGCCGGCATAGCCGTCGGGCACCACCGGCTCGACGCCGCCCACCACGCTGGTGCCGCCGCCGAAGGGAATCGCCGCCGCTTTCGTCTCGGTGCACCAGGCGAGCACCCGTTCGAGCTCCGCCTCGTCCGTCGGGTGGGCGACCACGTCCGGTGGATGGTCGAAGCGCCCGCGGAAGGCGCGCACGACGTCCCGGTATGACCTGCCGTAGGCGTGAACGGCGCGTTCGTAGGTGTCGCTGCGGCAGATTTCCGCCAGCGCGGGCGGCGGGTCGAGGCGCGACGGCGGCAGCTCGACGTCTTCGAGAGCCACCGGGCGCTCCACCTCGTCGGCGCCGAAGCCCAGATGAGCCCGGATGCCGGCCGCCGCCCGCTCGACCTCGGCGTGAGGCGGCTGCTCGTCCTCGAAGCCCCAACCCCAGAACTTGCGCCGCCGCGCGGTGACCATGGCGGGGTAGCTTGGCAGGGAGCCGCGCGCCGCCGCCGAGGCGGCGACGCCCCGCGTGGGGGGTACAGTTGGACGTTGGGATGGCAACGCGGGCTACGACCGTGCAGATCACGATGCCCCAGATGGGCGAATCGGTCACCGAGGGGACCGTTCTCGAGTGGCTGAAGCAGGTCGGCGATCGCGTCGAGGCGGATGAGCCCCTGGTCGAGGTGTCGACCGACAAGGTCGACGCCGAGGTTCCGGCGCCCGCCGCCGGCACGCTCACGAAGATCCTGGCCGAGCCCGACGAGACCGTGCAGGTGGGCGCGGTGCTGGGAGAGATCGAGGCAGGCGGGGACGGAGCGGCGCCCGCGGACGGAGACGGTGGGCCCGCGGCGGAGACCGGGGACGCGCCGTCGATCGAGGCCGGGGACGGAGGGCCGGCGACGGAGGCCGGCGACGGCGGGCCCGCCGCGCCCCCGGGCGATGGGCCGGCCGCCGAAACCGTCGACGTCACCTTCCCCGAGATGGGCGACTCCGTGGCCGAGGGCACCGTCCTCGAGTGGCGGGTGAAGCCCGGCGACACCGTCGCCGTCGACGACGTGCTCGTCGAGATCTCCACCGACAAGGTCGACGCCGAGGTGCCCGCCCCGGTCGCCGGCACCGTGGCCGAGATCCTCGTGGAGGCCGACGAGACGGTGAAGGTGGGCTCCGTGCTCTGCCGGATCGCGGCCGGCGCCGGCGCGCCGGCCGGGCCGGTCCAGCCGTCGGCCCAGCCGACCGAGGCGGCCGCGCCGGCATCCGCCGGGAACGGCGCCAACGCCACTCCCGTCGCGGCCCGCATCGCCAGCGCCCACGGGCTCGACCTCGGCGCGGTCAAGGGCACCGGCCCGCGCGGGCGGGTGACGAAGGACGACGTGCTGGCCGCGATCGAGGGCAACGGCGCCGCAGGCCGCCCCGTCCCCGCGGCCCCGCAACCAGCCGCGCCGCCCGCGGGAGCCGAGACCCGGCCGATCCGCGGGCCCGCCGCGACGCTCGTCAAGTTCATGAACGACAGCCGCTCGATTCCGACGGCCACGAGCTTCCGCACCGTGCCGGTCGCCCTCCTCGACGCCCGCCGCAGGGAGCTGAAGGCGAGCGACAGGCGACTCTCGTTCACCCATCTGATCGCCTGGGCGATCGTCCAAGCGGCGCGGGACATGCCGGTGATGGGCAACGCGTACGCCGAGGAGGACGGCAAGCCGCAGCGAGTCGTGCCCGCCGCAATCAGCCTCGGACTGGCGGTGGACGTGGAGCGTAAGGACGGCACGCGGACGCTCGTCGTGCCGGTCCTCGAGGACGCCAGCGAGATGGGCTTCGCGGACTTCGTCGCCCGCTACGACGAGCTCGTAGCGGGTGCGCGCGACAACACCCTGCCTCCGGACGCATACCAGGGCGCCAACATCACGCTCACCAATCCGGGCGGCCTCGGCACGGTGGCCTCGGTGCCGCGTCTGATGCCGGGCCAGGGCACCATCGTCGCCACCGGCGCGATCGGGTATCCCCCGGGTCTATCCGGCGTGGAGCCGAAGCGCCTGGCCGAGCTCGGCGTCGAGAAGGTCATGACGATGACGAGCACCTACGACCACCGCGTGATCCAGGGTGCCGAGTCGGGCTCGTTCCTGCGCCGGATCGACGAGCTGCTTCAGGGCGAAGACGGCTTCTACGACGGCGTGTTCGAGGCGCTCGGCCTGGCCGTGCGGGTGGCGGGCGGCGACGGCCCGTCGGCGGTGACCGCCGACGAGCCGGTGCCCGCGGCGGCCCAGCCGGCGGCCGGGCCGGTGGCCGACGCGGCGCTGCTGCAGGCGGTGCAGGCGGCAACCTCGATCGTGAAGGCGCACCGCATGCACGGCCACCTCGCCGCTCGGCTCGACCCGCTCGGCTCACAGCCGCCGGGCGACCCCGCGCTCGACCCGGCGACGGTCAACCTCACGCCCGAGTTGATGCGGCGCATCCCGGCCTCGGTCCTTCGCGTGGCGTGCCCCGGCAACACCTTCGCCGACGCCCTTCCCCGCCTGCGCGAGACCTACACCGGCACGATCGCCTACGAGATCGAGCACATCTCGGAGCACGAGCAGCGCGTCTGGCTGCGGCAGGCGATCGAGTCGGGCGCCTACCGAGAGTCGCTCGATAAGGCGCAGCGGCGCAAGCTGCTGCGGCGGCTGTCCGAGGTGGAGGCGCTCGAGACCTATCTCCACAAGGCGTTCCTCGGCAAGAAGCAGTTCTCGATCGAGGGGCTCGACGCCCTCGTACCGATGCTCGACGAGACGATCGAGCTGGCGGCCGCGGCGGGCGCCCGTGAAATCGTCCTCGGCATGGCCCACCGCGGACGCCTGAACGTGCTCGCCCACACCGTCGGGCGGCCCTACGAGACGATCCTCGCGGAGTTCGAGGGCGAGGGGACGCTCGCGGTGGACACCGCCGCTCCCGAGGGAGGCACGGGCGACGTCAAGTACCACTACGGAGCGTCCGGGACCTACACGACGGAAGCCGGCCGCAGCGTGACCGTCACCCTCTCCCCCAACCCGAGCCACCTCGAGTACGTGAATCCGGTGATCGAGGGCCGGGCGCGGGCCGACCAGACGACCCGCAAGGCGCGCGAGCTCGGGCACGACCCGATGGCCGTGGTGCCGGTTCTGATCCACGGCGACGCCGCCTTCCCGGGCCAGGGGATCGTGGCCGAGACGCTCAACCTCCAGGCGCTCGCGGGCTACTCCACGGGCGGCACCCTCCACCTGATCGCCAACAACCAGCTGGGCTTCACGACCGATCCCGGACGAGAGCCGCTCCACCCGCTACGCCTCGGACCTCGCCAAGGGCTTCGACATCCCGATCATCCACGTCAACGCCGACGACGTGGAGGCCTGCATCGCCGCGGTCCGCCTTGCCCACGCATTCCGGGAGACCTTCCACCGCGACGCCCTGATCGACCTGATCGGCTACCGGCGCTTCGGCCACAACGAGACCGACGAGCCGGCGTACACCCAGCCGCTGATGTACGAGCGCATCAAGAAGCACCCGCCGGCGCGAAAGCTGTACGCCGAGGAGCTCCAGGGCGAGGGCGTCGTGAGCGCCGAGGAAGCGGAGCGGATGGCGGCCGATGCCTACCAGACAGTCGCCGTCGCCCACGAGGAGCTGAAGCGTTCGATCGGAGCCCCGCCGGAGACCGGGGAGCACGAGCTCGACCGGACGATGAGCCGCGAGCCGCGCACCACCGTTCCGGAGGAGACGCTGCGCACGCTGAACGAGCAGTTGCTGCGCGTACCCGACGGCTTCACGGTCCACCGCAAGCTGAGGCCCTTCCTCGATCGCCGCCGTGCGGCGTTCGAGGAGCCCGACGGCGCAATCGACTGGGCGCACGCGGAAGCGCTCGCGTTCGCCTCGCTGCTCGCCCTCGGCGTCCCGGTGCGGCTGACCGGCCAGGACACCGCGCGCGGCACGTTCAGCCAGCGTCACGCCGTGCTCCACGACTCCGCGAGCGGCGAGGCCTGGTGCCCGCTCCAGCACCTGCGCGACGCGGTGGCTCCATTCGAGCTGCACAACAGCCCGCTCTCCGAGCAGGCGTGCCTCGGATTCGAGTACGGCTACTCGGTCCAGGCGGCCGACACGCTGGTCCTCTGGGAGGCCCAGTTCGGCGACTTCATGAACTCGGCCCAGGTGATCATCGACCAATTCCTGGTCTCGGGCCTCGCCAAGTGGGGGCAGACCACACGGCTGAGCCTGTTGCTGCCGCACGGGTACGAGGGCTCGGGCCCCGAGCACTCGAGCGCCCGCCTGGAGCGGTTCCTCCAGGCGGCCGCCGAGGGGAACATCCGCGTGGCGAACTGCACGACCCCGGCCCAGTACTTCCACCTGCTGCGCCGCCAGGCGCTGGTCTCAAAGCCCCGCCCGCTGATCCTGATGACGCCCAAGAGCCTGCTGCGACTCCCGGCAGCGACCTCGACGCTGGCCGAGCTGGCGGACGGGTCCTTCGAGCGCGTGATCGACGACCCGCGCTTCGCGGAGGGAGGCCGAGACGCCGTGACCAAGCTCGTGCTCTGCTCGGGCAAGGTCTACTACGACATCGTCGGCCACGAGGAGATCGCGGGCGCCGGTCACATCGCGGTGGCGCGGGTCGAGCTCTTGTACCCCTTCCCCGAGTCCGAGCTCGTGGCCCTGATGGACAGCTATCCGAACCTGGAGCGCGTCGTCTGGGTGCAGGAGGAACCACGCAACATGGGCGCGCGCGCCTTCATGCGGCGCCGGATGGCCAAGATCCTGCCCGGGCACCTGTCCTACGACTACGTCGGCCGCCAGCTGCGTGCCGCCCCGGGCGAGGGCTACACGGCCGCACACAAACGCGAGCAGGCGCGCATCGTGCGCGTGGCGCTCGACCTCGAGCAGGACCGGCTCGAGCCCGACATCTCGGCGCAGCGGCCGGTGATGTAGCGGCTACTCGTCCTCCGGCTCGACCTCCCCGAAGCTCCCTTCGGCGTGCTTCTCCGGGTCTTCCTCGGGGAGTTCCTCCTCGCCCTCGCTGAAGCGCCCCTCTTCCTCGTCGTGGGGCAGTGCCTCCTCACCCTCGGCGAAGCTGCCGACCTTCTCGTCCTCGGGGAACTCCTCGGGTCGATCCTGTCCCCTCGCGAAGTCGGGATCCTCACGCTCGGTGGGTTCGTATGTCATGCGAGCGACCTCCTATCCGAATCTCAGTCTCGCTTGATCGCACATGCGTTACCCGACGCCAGGATCGTAACGCCTGCCTGTAACACTCCGCACAGGCCCGGGTATGAGCAGAGGTGGTGCCGTTAAGCCGCAAGCGCTCGCTCGGGCACCGCGTGGTCAAACGTGGGCGCGAGCTACGAAGGGCCGCCCCTCAGCTCGATTTGCCGTGGGCCCGCTCATGGATCGCCGGCGTGGTACGCGCAGGCTTTCTGCGCTTCGTCCTCAGACCGGTGATGGATGTCTACACGCGGCGGCGCGCCAGCGGCCGCGACAAGCTCTCCAAGGTCAAGGGCCCCGTCATCCTGGTCGCCAACCACACGAGCCACATGGATACACCGGTCATCCTCGCGGCGCTGCCGCGCAGGTTGCGCAAGCGCACCGCGGTGGCCGCGGCCGCCGACTACTTCTACCGCAACAAGCTCGTGGCCTCGCTCGTGTCGCTGATCTTCAACACCGTGCCCATGGAGCGCAAGCGGCGGCGGGCTCGGCAAGCAGGCCACGGATCATCTCGACCGCCTGCTCGACGAAGGCTGGAACCTGCTGGTCTACCCCGAGGGGACGCGTTCGCGCAGCGGCGGAGCGGGACGCGTGCGGAAGGGCGCCGCCGTGCTCGCGAACCGCCACAAGCTGCCCGTCGTGCCCGATCCGCGTCAGCGGGACTCGCGCCGTGATGCCGCCCGGCCGCTTCTGGCCGAAGCGCGCTGCACGGGAAGGTGCTCTCGAAGCGCCATCGAGTTCAGGTCTCGTTCGGCGAGCCGATCAAGCCGGCCGAAGACGCCGGCGCGGTCATCGAGCGCGTGCAGCGCTTCTTCGATCAGGACGACAAGGGAAACGGCGCCGGGCGGCTCCGCAAGCGGCTCACGCCCTCGCGCTGAGCCCCTCAGCCGGCGGAGGCGTGCGAGTAAGATCTATCGTCATGCGCTTCCAGGAACCATCGCGGACGATCCTCGTCGAGATCGTCGTACCGACTGGGCCGGTGGCTGACGAACCGGTACCCGACGAACCCGCCGTCGCGCAGGTGCCGGAGGGCGAGCCACCGCCTCAGCCGCAGCTGCAGTCGTGACCAACTCCCCACTCGTGCCGGGGCCGATCTACGGCCTCCGGACCTGGACCGTTTCCGGGGCGCCCGGTCACGAACGCCTGGCCGGACCGCATCGCACCACACCGTGGCCGGACGGCGGCGCGCTGCTGGAGGCCGAGTGCTCGGCGTCGCCGCCGCACGCCCCGCCCCACGCAACCTGCGACTGCGGGCTGCATGCGTGGCACCCCAGCCGCGCCGCGGCGCGCCGCGTGTGCGGCGTCCGGCGCGAGGTGCCGGGGATCCTCGAGGCCTCCGGTGCGGTCGAGGTTCACGCGGACGGGTTTCGCGCCGAGCGTGGGCGCCCGCACGCCCTCGTGCTCCTGCCGGGCGGCAACGCCCGCCGGCTCGAGCGGCTGGCGGAGACCTACGACGCCGAGCTTCTTCGCTTGGATGGTCCCGACGCGCTTCTCGCCCACTGCCGCGACCGCGGCCTCGGCCTCGGCGAGGACGTCGTCGCCGAGCTCGTGGGCCCGGAGACCTCGGCCGTCCGCCGCCGGCGGCGCCGGCGTCAAGGCGTGCTGGCCGCCGTTGCGATTGCCGCTGTGGGGGTAGGGCTCGCCGGGATCGCCGTAGCCGTCGACCCGGGCACCGAGCACGGAAAGGTCGTCAAGGGGCGAGCCGGCGAGGTCCGCATCCCCTAGGGCGAACTCGGCCGCTCAGTCGTCCTCGTCCACCCAGTCCATCGCGCGCTCGACCGCCTTCCGCCACTTGCGATAGCCGCGTTCTCGAGCGGCGGGATCCATGCTCGGCCGCCACTCGGCGGCCGCGTGCCAGTTCTCGCGCAGGCTGTCGACGTCGGCCCAGAAGCCGACGGCGAGACCCGCCGCGTAGGCCGCGCCGAGCGACACGGTCTCGGCGACGATCGGCCGCACTACCGGGACGTCGAGCACGTCCGCCAGGAACTGCATGAGCAGGTTGTTGGCGGTCATCCCGCCGTCCACGCGCAGCGAGGTGAGCTCGATGCCGTAGTCCGTGTTCATCGACTCGACCACCTCGCGCGTCTGCCAGGCCGTCGCCTCCAGGACGGCGCGCGCGAGATGACCCTTCTGGATGTAGCCGGTGAGGCCCGCGATCACGCCCCGGGCGTCGCCGCGCCAATGGGGTGCGAACAGTCCGGAGAACGCCGGCACGAAGTAACAGCCGCCGTTGTCGTCCACGGTCCGGGCGAGCGTCTCTATCTCCGGAGCGCTCCCGATGAGCCCGAGGCTGTCTCGGAACCACTGGACCAGCGCCCCGGTGACCGCCATCGAGCCCTCGAGCGCGTACGTCGGCGGCTCCTCGCCGAGCTTGTAGCCCATCGTCGTCAGCAGGCCGTTGGCGGAGCGCACCAGCTGCTCGCCCGTGTTGAGCACGAGGAAGCTGCCGGTCCCATACGTGCACTTCGCCTCCCCGGGGGCGAAGCAGGTCTGCCCGACGAGGGCTGCGTGCTGGTCGCCGAGCGCGGAGGCGATGGGGAGACCGCCGAGCACGCTGTCGGCCTCGCCGTAGATCTCCGACGAGGGGGAGATCTCGGGCAGCATCGCCCGTGGGACCCCGAACGCATCGAGCAGCTCGGGGTCCCAGTCGGCGCTGTCGAGGCTCATCAGCATCGTTCGGCTGGCGTTCGTCATGTCCGTGACATGTCGGCCGGTGAGCTTCCAGATCAGCCAGCTGTCCATGGTGCCGAACAGGACCTGACCCGCCTCGGCGCGCTCCTCGAGCCCGGGGATGCGGTCGAGCAGCCAGCGGATCTTGGGTCCCGAGAAGTAGGTGGCAAGCGGCAGGCCGCAGCGTTCCCTGAAGCGGTACTGCCCGACGTCGCCGGCGAGCTCGCGGCACAAGTGGTCCGTACGGGTGTCCTGCCAGGTGACGGCGTTATGCACCGGTTCGCCCGTGTCGCGGTGCCAGAGCACCGTTGTCTCGCGCTGGTTCGCGATCCCGAGGGCGGCGAGATCGTCGACGGTGAGCTGCGCCTTTTCGAGCGCGTCGCCGACGACGCTGACCACGTTGCCCCAGATCTCCTCGGGATCGTGCTCCACCCAGCCGGGCCGCGGGAAGTGGTGACGGTGCTCCTTCTGGGCGACCGACACGATCCGCGCCCTTGGGTCGAAAACGATGCAGCGGGACGAGGCGGTGCCCTGGTCGATTGAGGCGACGTAGTCCTTGCTCATTGCGAGCGCGCTACCACGGAATCGCGCCGAGCTCGCGCGACACGGCACGGGCCGCCTCGCGCACATAGGAGACGAGCTCTTCGCGTGGCCCGCCATCCTCGCACAACCGGCCGGCGGGACCCGTGATGCCTATCGCGCCCACCGTGAGGCCACGCCGGTCGTCGATCGGAGCGGCTACCGACGCCTCTCCCTGAAGCAGCTCCTCGAGATCGACCGCGAAGCCGCGCTCGCGCACGTCGCGGAGCTCCCGGCGCAGCCGGTAGAGATCGGTGATGGTCGAACCCGTGAACGTCCGGAGGCCCCCGCGCGTCAGCTCGGCGGCGAGGTATTCGTGGTAGGCGAGCAGGGCCTTGCCCAGCGCGGTCGCGTGCACCGGCAGCAGCGCTCCCACTTCGAGAGCCTGCACGCTGTCGTCGGGCCGGAAGACGTGGTGGACCACCAGGACCTCGTTGTCGTGCAGGGTGCCGATCCGCACGCTCTCCCCGCTGCGGGTGGCCAGGGCGTCCGACCAGTTCAGCGCGCGGGTTCGCAGCTCGTTGCCGTCGAGGTAGCTCGAGCCCATGTGGAGCAGGGCGGCGCCGAGCTGGTATTTCCCGGATTCGGCATCCTGCTCCACGAAGCCCACGCGCTGGAGCGTTCTGAGCAGCCCGTGGACGGTGCCCTTCGGCAGCTCCAGCTCGCCCGCGAGCTCGCCGACGCCGAGCCGCCGGGTCCGCCCCGAGAGCAGGCGGAGAATCGCCGCCGCGCGCTCGATCGACTGTATGTGTCCGGGCATTCCTGAGCCTCTGGGCCAAATGGTGTGAACGGCGTTTGACATTGTCAAACGCGCTCAGATAGTGTCGCACCCGGCCTGATACGCAAAGAGGGGAGGAGCTCTTGAGCATCATCGGCGCTGAAACGATCGGGACCGCTCTCCTGATCCTGTTCGGTGATGGTGTGGTGGCGGCCGTACTGCTCAACCGGTCGAAGGCGCAGAACTCCGGCTGGATCGTCATCGCCTTCGGCTGGGGCTTGGCCGTGGCGGTCGCCGTCTACGCGGTGGGTCAGTTCAGCGGCGCCCACCTGAACCCCGCCGTCACGCTCGGCTTCTGGATCGAGGGCACGATCGACGGGAGCGACGCCTGGCGGTACTTCGTCGGGGAGTTTCTCGGCGCGTTCGCCGGGGCAACCGCGGTGTTCCTCGCGTACTACCAACATTTCGGGGACACCGAGGACCCCGGACTGAAGCTGTCCGTCTTCTCAACCGGCCCGGCGATCCGCAACTACGGCTGGAACATGGTCACCGAGATAATCGGGACATTCGCGCTGGTGTTCGGGGTCTTCGCGATCATCTCCAACGCCGCACCGGGCGAGAGCGGCCTGACGCCGCTGCTGATCGGGTTCTTGGTGCTGGGCATTGGGCTATCGCTCGGTGGTCCCACGGGATACGCGATCAATCCCGCGCGCGACCTGGGCCCGCGGATCATCCACGCGATCATGCCGATCCCCGGCAAGGGAACGTCCGACTGGTCGTACTCGTGGGTCCCGGTTGTCGGCCCACTCATCGGCGGCGCGCTTGGCGCGCTGGCATACGAGTGGTGGTGGCCCTAGTAGGAGGCGACAATGAAGAAGCTGATCAACGCTCCCGACGCGGTCGTCCAGGACGCGTTGCGCGGCGTCGAGGCCGCCCACGGGGATCGCATGCGGGTGAGCTACGACCCCGCGTACGTGGTTCGTGCCGACGCTCCGGTCCAGGGCAAGGTGGGGCTCGTCTCGGGCGGCGGCTCGGGACACGAGCCGATGCACGGCGGGTTCGTCGGGCCGGGCATGCTCGACGCCGCCTGCCCCGGCGAGGTGTTCACGTCCCCCACCCCCGACCAGATGTCGGAGGCGACCAAGGCCGTCGACGGCGGCGCCGGCGTGGTTCACATCGTGAAGAACTACACCGGCGACGTCATGAACTTCGACATGGCCGCCGACCTGGGGAGGGGCGAGGGGATCGAGGTCGAGTCGGTACTCACGAACGACGACGTGGCGGTGGAGGACTCGCTCTACACGGCCGGGACGCCGGGGCGTCGGCGTGACGGTCCTGCTCGAGAAGATCTGCGGCGGAGCCGCCGAGGACAGACGCTCCCTCGCTGACGTGGCCGAGCTCGGCCGGCGCGTGAACGCCGGCGGCAGGTCGATGGGCATGGCGCTCACCCCGTGCATCACGCCGGCCTCCGGTGAGCCGAGCTTCGAGCTGGGCGAGAACGAGGTGGAGATCGGGATCGGCATCCACGGCGAGCCGGGCCGCTTCCGCGAGGAGGCGGGCCCCGCGTCGCAGGTTGCGGAGCGGCTCGTGACACCGATCGTCGAGGACCTGCCGTTCTCGTCGGGGGACCGGGTGCTCGCGTTCGTCAACGGCATGGGCGGAACGCCCCTGATCGAGCTGTACGTGATGTACGCCGAGGTGGCCAAACTGCTCGAGGGCCACGGCCTTCAGATCGAGCGCAACCTCATCGGCAACTACATCACCTCGCTCGAGATGCAGGGTTGCTCGATCACCCTGCTCAGGCTCGACGACGAGATGCTCCGCTACTGGGATGCTCCGGTGAACACGCCGGGCCTGCGTTGGGGCGTCTGACGACTAGCCGTGCCGGTCAACCGGGACACCGTCCTCGACTGGATGCGGGGGTTCGCCGGAGAGATGGAGGAGCACCGCCAGGAGCTCGTCCGTCTCGACACGGCGATCGGCGACGGGGACCACGGAACCAACATGGACCGGGGCATGCGCAAGGCGCTCGAGCGGCTCGACGGCGCCGAGCAGGCGGACGCGGGCGCGGTGCTCAAGACCGTGGCCATGGCGCTCGTATCGAGCGTCGGCGGAGCGGCGGGGCCGCTGTACGGGACGCTCTTCTTGCAGATGGGCGGTGCGGTGGCTGGCCAGGACGAGGTGGATCTGGCCGGCTACGTGGCCGCCTGGCGGAAGGGCCTCGAGGGCGTGCAGATGCGCGGCAAGGCAGAGCCGGGCGACAAGACGATGGTCGACGCGCTCGTCCCGGCGTTGGAGGCGATGGAGCAGGCATCCGACCTCGACGGCGCGCTGCGAGCAGGCGTCGAGGGCGCCGAGCGCGGGATGCTGGCGACGGTGCCTCTGGTGGCGCGGAAGGGCCGGGCGAGCTATCTGGGGGAGCGCAGCAAGGACCACCAGGACCCCGGCGCGACGTCCACCTACTACCTCTACAGGAGCGCCGCCGAGGCGCTGGCGGGCTGAAAGGAGAGAGTGATGGCGAAATACGCCGCAGCGCTTGATCAGGGAACAACCAGCTCGCGCTGCATGATCTTCGACCACGGCGGCCAGGTGGCCGCGGTCGAGCAGCTCGAGCACGAGCAGATCTATCCGAAACCCGGCTGGGTCGAGCATGATCCCAACGAGGTCTGGCGGCGCTGCCAACAGGTGATGGATGCGGCGCTCGGGAAGGTCGGCGGCAACGCCGACGACGTCGCGGCGATCGGTATCACGAACCAGCGCGAGACCACCGTGGTCTGGGACCGCAACACGGGCGAGCCGGTCTTCAACGCGATCGTCTGGCAGGACACGCGCACCGACAAGATCTGTGAGGAGCTTTCGCAGGACGGCGGCCAGGATCGCTTCCGCCTCAAGAACGGCCTGCCGATCGCCACGTACTTTTCGGGGCCGAAGGTTCGCTGGATCCTCGAGAACGTCGACGGGACCCGGGAGCGGGCGGAAGCCGGCGAGCTGATCTTCGGCAACATGGACACCTGGTGCATCTGGAACATGACCGGCGGCACGGACGGCGGCCTGCACATCACCGACCCGAGCAACGCCAGCCGGACCATGCTGATGAACCTCGAGACGCTCGACTGGGACGACGAGCTGCTCGACACGATCGGCGTGCCGCGCGCGATGCTCCCGGAGATCAGGCCGTCGAGCGCGAGCTACGGCGAGGTAAAGGAGGGCGCCTTCGCCGGCGTTCAGGTGGCGGGCGACCTCGGCGACCAGCAGGCGGCCACCTTCGGCCAGACCTGCTTCTCGGTCGGCGAGGCCAAGAACACCTACGGCACCGGCAACTTCCTCCTGCTGAACACCGGCAACGAGGCGGTGCAGTCGAAGAACGGCCTGATCACCACCGTCGGGTACAAGATCGGCGACGACGCCGCCGTGTACTGCCTCGAGGGCTCGATCGCGATCACCGGCGCCCTCGTGCAGTGGCTGCGCGACAACCTGAAGATGATCCGCTCGTCGGGCGAGGTCGAGGACCTGGCGAAGACCGTCGAGGACAACGGCGGCACCTACATCGTGCCGGCGTTCTCGGGGCTGTTCGCGCCGTACTGGAAGGCGAACGCGCGCGGCGTGTTCGCAGGACTCACACGCTTCGTGAACAACGGGCACATCGCCCGGGCCGCGCTCGAGTCCACCGCCTTCCAGAGCCGGGAGGTCGCCGACGCGATGAACGCGGACTCCGGCGTGGACCTCGAGTCGCTGAAGGTCGACGGCGGGCATGGTCGTCAACGAGACACTGATGCAATTCCAGGCCGACATCCTCGGCGTCCCGGTGATCCGCCCCAAGGTCGCGGAGACCACCTCGCTGGGAGCCGCGTACGCCGCCGGCCTGGCGACCGGGTTCTGGGCCGAGGTCGAGGACCTGCGCGAGAACTGGGTGGAGGACAAGCGGTGGGAGCCGCAGATGGACGCCGCAGCTCGCGACGAGGCCTACCGCTACTGGAAGAAGGCGGTCGAGCGGACGTTCGATTGGCTCGAGTAAGAGAGGCAGCGGGCCGGGCGGCGCGCTCCGCCCGGCCCATGGCTTGAGAGTACGCTGAGCACCCCGGGTGGCGAATCGGGCCTATCCTGAGCGTGCTCATGAGCGACGAGCTGCGCGTCATTGGGTTCGGAGGCGGCACCGGTCTGCCCGTGCTCCTGCGCGGGCTTCGGGGCACGGTCGGCGACGGCATCACCGCTGTCGTCACGGTCACCGACGACGGTGGCTCGAGCGGGAGGCTTCGGCAGGAGCTCGGCGTGGCGCCACCGGGCGACGTGAGGAACTGCCTGGTCGCCCTCGCCGGCCGCCGAAAGCTGGCGGAGGTGTTCGATTACCGCTTCGAGGGCGGGGTCGACCTTCGCGACCACGCGGTCGGGAACATAATCATCGCCGCACTCACCGACATCTCTGGGGGCTTCTGCGAGGGCGTCCAGCGCGCGTCGCGGCTGCTGAGGATCACGGGTAGCGTCTATCCGGCCGCCACGGAGAGCCTCACTCTGGTCGTCCACTACGCCGACGGCACCCTCACGCGGGGCGAGGGTGCGATGCGCGAGCCTGGCCCGGCGATCGTCAAGGTCGCCGTCGAGCCGGAGGGGGCCGCCGCGCCGGCGGAAGTCATCCAGGCGATACACGCGGCGAACGCGGCGATCCTCGGTCCGGGCAGCCTTTTCACGAGCACGATCCCGGCGCTGCTCGGCAAGGGAGTCCGAGAGGCGCTGGCGGCCTTTACGGGACCTGTCATCTACGCGGCCAACCTGATGACCCAGCCGGGCGAGACCACGGGGTTCAAGGTGTCGGATCACCTGCGGGCGATCACGGAACACACGGGAAGCGTGATCACCGATGTGCTCGTTCCCGCGGAGCAGCTGCCGGAGTGGGCGCTGTCGCGCTATCACGCGGAGGGCGCCGCGCCGGTGGAGATCGATCGCGAGGCGATCGAGCGTCTCGGGATTCGCATCCGCGAGGCGCGCTTGCTGTCCGACACCATGTCGGCCGAGATCCGCCATGATCCCGAGCGCTTGGCGGGCGCCGTTCAGGAGATCGCTCGCCTCGCCCGCCGTCAGGCCGTCGATTCGCCCGCATAGAGGTCTACGACGACGCCGAAGCGGCGGCGCGCGTATAGCCTTTCACAAGTGAGCGGCCAGACCACCGACGTGCTCGTGATCGGCGGCGGCCACCGCGCCGGCGTCGCCTGGGACGCGGCGCTGCGCGGGTTCGACGTGGTGCTGGTGGACCGGGCGGATCTCGCCGAGGGAACCAGCGGGCGTTTCCATGGGCTTCTGCATTCGGGCGGGCGTTACGTAGTCAAGGATCCCGTGGCAGCCGACGAATGCGTTGCCGAGAACGCGATCCTGCGGCGCGTGATCCCCGACTGCATCGAGGACACGGGCGGGTTGTTCGTGGTCACACCCGAAGACGATCCGGCGTATGGGGATCAGTTCCTCGAGGGCTGTCGGCGGGCGGCGCTCCCCGCGGAGGAGATCCCCGTATCCGAGGCGTTGCGGATGGAGCCGCGATTGAATCCGGGCATCCGCCGGGCGTTCACGGTGCCCGACGCGTCGATCGATGCCTGGAAGACCGTGTGGTCGCTCGCGCGCGGGGCGGCGGCGCACGGGGCCCGGATCCTCACCTACCACCGGCTGCTCGATCTGCATCGCGAGGGCGACGCGGTCACGGGCGCCCGGCTCCGCAACGAGCTGTCGGGCGAGGAGTTCGACATCGAGGCGGGCTTCACCCTCAACGCGTCCGGCGCGTGGGCCGCGCAGATCGTGCGGATGGCCGGCATCGAGGGCATCGGCGTGATCCCCGGCAAGGGGATCATGATCGCCATGAACCACCGGTTGGTGAACACCGTGATCAACCGCTGCACGATGCCCGCCGACGGCGACATCCTCGTTCCGATCCGCACCGTGAGCGTGATCGGGACGACGGACATCCGTGCGGCCGATCCCGATGAGATCCCGGTCACGCAGGACGAGGTCGATCAGATGCTCGATGACGGCGAGCGGCTGGTGCCGGGGTTCCGCGACGCGCGGGCGCTCAGGGTCTGGGCCGGTGTGCGGCCGTTGTGGCAGGACGAGAAGTCGGGGCCCGCGGCCGCCGACACGCGCGACGTCAGCCGCACGCACGCGGTGGTCGACCACACCCAGCGCGACGGCGTGGAACGGCTGCTCACGATGTCGGGCGGCAAGCTCACGACCCTGCGGTTGATGGCACAGGACATCGTGGACGCGATGTGCCGTCAGATGGGCGACGAGCGTCCGTGTCGCACGGCGGAGGAGTCGCCCCCCGGCAACGAGGACGGCGAGCTCTACAGCATCGGCTCGCGGCTGCGCCGCCGGGAGAAGACGCTGCACGACGAGCAGCTGGTCTGCGAGTGCGAGCTGATCGGTCGCAGCCGCCTCGAAGAGACGATCCGCCGGCGCGGCACGACCAACCTCGACGACATCCGCCGCAGCCTCCGCCTGGGGATGGGGCCCTGCCAGGGAGGCTTCTGCATCTACCGGGCCACGGGGATCCTTCACGGGGTCGGGCGGTTGAGCGGCGCGGAGGCCTCGGCGTCGCTGCGCCACTTCCTGCAGGAGCGCTGGAAGGGAATGTGGCCCATTCTCTACGGGGATCAGCTCCGCGAGGCCCGTCTCGACGACTGGGTCTTCCAAGGACTGCTCGACCTCGAGCACCTGCCGGCCGGCGCGGACGGGGCACCGCCCCAGGCCGAGCAGGACGTTCAGACCGAAGAACCGGCACACACGTGATCCCGGACGTCATCGTCATCGGAACGGGCCTGGCCGGGCTTAGCGCGGCGGTCCGACTTGGAGACGCCGGAGCGCGGGTGCTGGTGCTGGCAAAAGGAGTGGGGGGAACACACCTCGGCGCCGGCACGATCGACGTGCTCGGCTACGCCGGCTCCTCCTCGGAAGCAGAGGATGGCGGCCGCCTCAACCGCGTCCAGCGGCCTCTCGCGGCCCTGGCGGATCTGCCGCCGGGCCATCCCTATGGCCAGGTGGGCGCGGAGGGCGTGGCCGCCGCCGTCGACTGGTTCAAGGAGCGGATCGCCTCGGGGCCACTCGCGCCATACGCATACGTGGGCGGGGTCGACGACAATCTGCTCCTTCCGACCGCCGTGGGCGCGGTGCGTCCCTCGGCGGTAGTGCCGGAGACGATGGCCGCGGGAGACGTGCGCCCCGGGGGGCGTGTCTGCGTCGTCGGCTTTCGAGCGCTCAAGGACTTTCACGCCCCTCTGCTCGCGGACAATCTTGCGCGCGCGCCGGAGGGCGTAGAGGCGCGCGGCGTGGAGCTCGACCTGGCCCCGGGGGGCGAGCCGGACGTGAGCTCGCTGGGGTTCGCGCGCGGCTTCGACGAGGCTGCGTTCCGGGCGGAGGTCGCCGCCCAGGTGGGCGGCCGGCTGCGGGTCGACGAGCACGTCGCCTTCCCGGCCGCCCTGGGCGTGGCCGATCCCCACGGGGCGTGGTCGGAGCTCGAGCGCCAACTCGGCAGGCCCGTGTTCGAGATCCCGACGCTGCCCCCGTCGGTGCCCGGCATTCGGGTCTTCAACTCGCTGCGTCACGCGCTCCGGCGAGCCGGTGGGGAGATCATCTTGGGCGCGGCCGTGACCGGCGCCGAGCGCGACGGCGACCGTGTCACCGCACTGCGCACCCGCGTGGGGCTGCGCGAGAAGTTGCACCGCGCGCCGTGGATCGTGCTGGCGACAGGCGGGTTCGCCTCTGGCGGGGTGGCGCTCGACTCGCGCTGGAATGCTCGCGAGACAGCGCTCGGGCTGCCCCTGGCTCGACTCCCGGAGCCCGGCGGAGAGCGTTTCCGTCCGAACGACTTCGACGAGCATCCGCTCTCGCGCGCAGGCGTGGCGGTGGACGGCGACCTCCGACCCGTTGGCACGAACGGAGACCGGCTGCTCGACAACGTACTCGTCGCCGGCGCGACGCTCGCCGGCGCCGTGCCGTGGAAGGAGAAGTCGGGCGACGGGTTGAGCTTGGCCACCGGCTTCAGGGCGGCCGAATTGATCATCCACGGAAGCGACCTTGGGCCGCGGGCGGCCCAGGCCGCGGCGGAGGCATGACGATGGCGGCCAGGGGAGAAGAGCACGACGTCCTGGGCGACGATGCGGGGGTCGCTCGACCACTGCGTGAAGTGCACGATCTGCGAGACCATCTGTCCCGTTTCGAATGTGACCCCGCTGTTCCCGGGGCCGAAGTACGTGGGCCCTCAGGCGGAGCGCTTTCGCACACCGGCGAGCCCTCCCTCGACGCCTCGCTCGACTACTGCTCCGGCTGCGGCAAGTGCACCCAGGTGTGTCCCCAGGGCGTTCACATCGCGGAGATCAACACCCAGGCGCGCGCCCGCCTGAAGGAGCGCGACGGCTTCTCGCTCCGCGATCGTGTGATGGCGCGGCCGCCGCTGAGCGGCCGGCTGGGCACCCCGTCGCGCCGCTTGCGAATCGAGTCCTGGCGAACCGCACGTGCGGCTGCTCGCCGAGCGGCTCGCAGGGCTCCACGCGAGGCACCGGTTCCGCGCTTTGCCGGGCGCACATTCCAGGGCTGGGCAAAGCGGCACCGGTCGCCCGAGGCGGTTCGCCGGGTGGCGTACTTCCACGGCTGCGGCGCCAACTGGTACGAGCCGAACGTGGGCGAGATGACGGTGGCGCTGCTCGAGCGCGCTGGCTGCCAGGTCGAGGTCCCGCGGGGTCAGGCGTGCTGCGGTCTGCCCCTTCAGTCGAACGGCCAGTTCGACGCGGCACGCCGCTACGTCCGGGCGATGGCCCGCGCGCTGGCACCCGCGGCGCGAGGGGGGGTCGACATCGTCGGCACCTCCACGAGCTGCACGCTGATGCTGAAGCAGGAGGCGCGCGAGATCCTCGAGCTCATGGACGACCGGACCTTCGGGTGGTCAGTGAGCGCGTGTACGACATCTGCGAGTACCTGGTCGCCCTGCACGATCGCGGCGAGCTCGGCCTCGGCTTCCGGCGGCTCCCGCTCAGGGTCACCTACCACGCCCCGTGCCAGCAGCAGGGCCATGGCATCGGAAAGCCCGCGCTCGAGCTGATGGCGCTGGTGCCGGAGTTGGAGGTGATCGACATGGACGCGACCTGCTGCGGCGTGGCCGGCACCTACGGCCTCAAGCGCGAGAAGTACGACATCGCCATGAAGGTCGGCTCGAACCTGTTCGGCCAGATCGCGGCCGCGGCGCCCGACCTGGCGGTGTGCGACTCGGAGACCTGCCGCTGGCAGATCGAGCACGCCACCGGCGTGCGCAGTGTGCACCCGCTCGAGATCCTCGACCGCGCGGCCGGCCCCGCGTAGCGGCGCCGGGCGGCGGTCGCTCCTGGTCGGCCGAGCCTACGCGGCCGAGCTGGCCGACCGGCCGCGACCCTCCGTGCGCGCCGCCTCCGAAGCCGCGCCGCTCGAGTCGGCGGACCCGGGTCCGGCGAGGTGGTTGGTGTCGTTCCACAGCCAGATCACCCGGCGCTCGCGCTCGAAGCCGAGAATGCCCAACGAGCCGGTCGAGAGGGCGAGCAGCGCGCCCGCCTCCGGCGGCAGGCCGAGCCAGCGGGCGCCAAGCACCCGCAGGGTGTGACCGTGCCCGAACAGCGCGACGTCGCCGTCGGCGGCGAGCGCACGCTCGATCACACGGTCGCACCGTTCGCCTACCTGCGCCGCCGTCTCCCCGCCGGGGGCGCCGTCGCGCCACAGGTCCCAACCCGGGCGGTCGCGGCGGATGTCCGGGGTGGTGATCCCCTCGTATTCGCCGTAGTCGAACTCGCGCAGATCGTCGGTGAGCTCGGCCTCGTCGCCGAGCCCCGCGAGCCGGCAGGTCTCGCGTGCCCGTGCGAGCGGGCTGCTCAGCACGAGAGCGAAGCGCCGGCCGGCGATACGGCGGCCCATCAGCTCCGCGTGGACCCGGCCGTTGTCGGTGAGCGGTATGTCGGTGAAACTGGTGTGCTGGCCCGACACCGACCACTCGGTCTCGCTGTGTCGTAGCAGCAGGATCTCGGGCCCGGTCTTTGCCATCGCGGCCTCAGCCATCCTTCCTGGCGAGGTCCCTCTTCGCCAGGCGGCCCTCGGAGAGTCCGTCGAGGTCGACGTCGTCCAGCGTGGTGACCACGAGGTCGGCTCCCGCGGCCGCGAGGATCTCCTCGTCGTCGGCGCGCGCCAGACCCGAGCGCCGCCATCTCGCCCGCCTTCGCCGCCTGGATGCCGGAGACCGCGTCCTCGACCACGAAGCAGCTCGCTCGGCGGGACCCCGAGCTCCTGGGCGCCGGTGAGGAAGATCTCGGGATGCGGCTTGCCCCGCGGGAAGTCGCGGCCCGAGATGTCGGCGTCGAAGAAGTCGAGCAGGGTCAGCCCCGCCGTGACGAAGTCGTAGTTGAGGCCCTGCTCCTCGGCGAACGCGTCCAGCCGGATCTGCCGCAGGAACAGCCCGGCGTTCTTCGACGACGACGCGGCCGCGGTCGGGATCCCGGCGTCCTTGATCGCCGAGGACGAAGCGCAGCGCGTCGGGGTAGGCCGTGAACTCCCGGCCTCGATGAGCTCGATGACCATCGCCTGCTTGCGGTCGGCGTACGCCTGCACGCGGCTCTCCGGCGTCGGGCACCTCGAAGTAGTCGAGCGCGGCGCGCGCGCCCTCCATCCGCGGCTTGCCCGACATGACCTGCTGGTAGACCTGCGGCGTGAAGCGTCTCCGGCGACCAGGTCGTCTGGTCCCGGATGTCGCTCCACTCGCCCTCCATGAGCTCGCTGCAAGCGCCTCGCGCCACGCCGCGCTCGTGCGGCGAGTCGACCAGCACGCCGTCGACGTCGAAGATCGCTCCTCGGAACCCTGGTAGCCATCGCTCCTCCGTTCGTATTCGAGCGTGAACGTGCAGCTGCTCGCCCGGCGCAGAGCTCGCGGACCTCGTCGCCCAGCGCCGACCTGGATCGGGTCGGCTGAAGCCCTCGGCTCTGCGCGGCCACCGTGAGCTCGCCTCCCGCGAGCGTCACGCGGATCGGCGTCCCGCGGAATTGCATCGAGAACGACAGCCCGTCGAGCCGCTCGGTCAGCCTCGGGCGCGAAGTACGAGCACCCCGTCGCGGATCTCGCTGCCCAGGTACGCCGCGCTGGACGAGGTCGAGCGTGCCCGACATCACGCCCATGTGGATGCCCTCCTTGGTGGTGCCGCCCTGGACGTCGCCGACGTCGCTCTCCAGCGCGACCAGGAAGCGCTCCCACGAGCTCTCGGGGTCGAGCGTCGGCGAGCACGCGCGGCATGGGTGATGAAGCTGAGGGTCGATCCGTGCGAGGTCCGCTGGTCGTAGTAGTCGATGTTCTTCCGCGCGGTGTCGGCGGTGTACGTCGTAGCCGAGCCGCTCGAACAGGCCGCCGCAGCTCCTCCTCCGGGAAGAGGAAGAACAGCATCACGGTGTCGGCCTGCTTGGCGAGCTGGTAGCGGTCGGGGTCGTCGCCCTCGGCGCGCAGGATCCGGTCGAGCCGCTGGATGTTGCCGTACTTCGCGCGGTACGCCGTCCCAGTCGAGCTCCTCGAGGTCCTCGTAGCCCTCGAACTGGCTGATGATCCCGTCGCCGTGGAACGGGACGAACATCTTGCGGCTCATCTCCTCCCAGCGGCCGATCTCCTCGTCGGTGAGGCCGAGCCGCGCGCGCAGCGCGTCGCGGCGGCTCTCGGGCAGCAGGCTCGAGCACCTCCTGGGCGGTCTCGGCAGATCCAGGCCACCAGCACGTTGGTGTAGGCGTTGTTGCGCAGGCCGCCCTCGTCGGCGTCGGGGTACTTCTCGTGGAACTCGTCGGGTCCCATCACGCCGTGGATCTCGTAGCGGTCGCGCTCGGGGTTGAAGTGCGCGATCGAGGCCCAGAAGCGCGCGATCTCGAGCATCATCTCGGCGCCGTAGTCGCGCAGGAACGCCACGTCGCCGGTCGCCTGGTAGTAGTGCCAGACGTTGTAGAAGATCGCGGCGTTGACGTGCCGCTGGTTGTGGCTGAGGTCGGGCTCCCAGCGCCCCGAGAGCGGGTTGAGGTGGACGACCTGGGTCTCCTCCTTGCCGTCGCTGCCGCTCTGCCACGGGTACATCGCGCCCGCGGTAGCCCGCCTCCCGCGCCGCCGCCCGGGCCTCGCCGAGGCGCCGGTAGCGGTACATGAGCAGCTCGCGCGTGATCTCCGGCAGCCGGAAGTTGAGGAAGGGATAGATGTAGAGCTCGTCCCAGAAGATGTGGCCCGCGGTAGGCCTCGCCGTTGAGCCCGCGGGCCGGGCACGCCGGCGTCGTGGTCGGCGGTGTGGCGCGAGCAGACCTGCAGGATGTGGGAGATGTGGAAGCGCAGGAGCAGCTGCACCCGCTCGTTGCCGGGCAGGCTCGAGGTCGCAGCTCCGCCAGAGCTCGTCCCAGGCGCGTCGCGTGGCGCTCGCAGCGCCTCGGTCGAAGGACGGGTAGCGGGCGGCGGACTCCTGCCGGCGTTGCCCAGCGGCTCGCTGATCGCGCGGTCGCGCGAGGTGTAGAAGGCGACCATCTTCTCGACGCGCACGGCCTCGCCCTGCCTGGACGTCGAACGGCGAGCACCTGCTGGATGTAGTCCTCGATCTGGTAGAGGTCGCGCTCGACCTCGACCTTCTGGCCGTCCTGGAAGACGCGCGTGCGGGCGGCCTCGGCGACGTAGAGGTTCGACTGGCGCGTCTGCACCTTGAGCGCGATGACCTCGGGGCCGAAGGTCCGCGGGGAGACCGGGTCGAGGTGGCGGCCCTCGAGCTGCTCGGTAGCGGGCGACGCCGCGGTTGGTGACCCGGCCGTCGAGCGCCGAGACGACCTCGACGCCGGCCGGACCAGTTCTCCGGCGTGAGCGTCCACTCGAGCGCCGGCCTGGTGGACGTGGGCCATGCTCACGAAGCGGCGGCTGTCGCAGCGTGGTCTCGCGGCCGGCGCGATCGCGGAAGCGGAGCGTGCGCGACGACGATCGCGTTGCGGATGTCGTAGCTCGTGGCGGTAGGTCGAGCAGCTCGACGTTCCCGAGCCCGATCGCGCTCCTCGCCCTCGATCCGGAGCTTGAGCACGAGCCAGTTCGGGAGGTTGACGAGATCCTCGTTGAGGACGGGGCGGCCGCCCATGATCGTGGTCTCGCGGTTGTAGCCGCCGTGCGCGTAGGTGCCGGGGTAGTGGACGTCGTCGGCGTCCTCCCACTCGGCGGCGCCCGCGCGTGCAGAAGTAGCCGTTGCCGGTCGAGGTCAGCGCCTCGCGCAGCCCCTCCTCGGCCGGGCTCGAAGCTGTCGTAGGCGAGGGTGAACTGTGCTGCGGCAACTGTGGAATTCGCCACGACGAACCGCCTAAGTAACGGTCAACGTGCGAGCGTGTCGAGAAATCGCTGCACCTCCTCGGTGGAGTCGAGAACGAAGGGGGCTGCGGTGGTACGGCCGCCGACCTCGGGATCGTCGGCGTGGCCGACGAAGATGCCGATGCCGGTGCCGCAGGTCGAGCTCCTCCGGTCCGCCAGCGCGTGCGGCAGGTCGGCGATGCTCGCCCCCCGGATGCTCACCCGAACGACTCCGGCAGCCTCTCCCCCGATTTCGAGGAGAAGACGTACGGCTCGGTTACGGCCGCAACGCCTATCAACTCTGCTCGCTTTCTCCTCACCACGATGATCGACGCGCTGACGCCCTGCCGCCCCCGTACGCCACGCGCCTCTCGGCCCGAGCAGCCGCCGCGACCGAAGGATATCCGCCTGCGGCACATGTAAGCGACATGCCCGGGACTCGAAGGATGTCAGCGTCTTGGGCGCAGCTCAACGCGACCATGCGTATCGTGCTTTGTCCGGCTAGGACGGTGTGGCACTTTCTATCGCCAGAGGCCGTACGATCAGAGCGTGGCTCACCGCGTTGTCCACGAGGTCGTCTGCGTCGTCAATGGTGTCGGCGTGTCACGCCGTGCCGTGCGTCGTAAGCCGAAGTAACAGCGAGGAATACTGTTGTGATAGTCTTATCGCCAGATATACTGCTCATTGCACTCGGGCTGTAGATCCACTAGTGGTCGGGCTCGTCATCGTCTCCCACAGCGCCGAGCTCGCCGCCGGCGTGGTCGAGCTCGCGCGTGAGATGGGCGGCGGCGACGTGCCGATCGAGGCGGCCGGCGGCCTCGACGACGGCTCGGTCGGCACCGACGCCGCGAGAGTGCAGGCCGCGATCGAGCGGGCGACGTCGGCCGATGGCGTGCTCGTGCTCATGGATCTCGGCAGCGCGCTCATGAGCGCCGAGATGGCGACCGAGCTGCTAGGGGGCGACGACCGCGTGCTCCTCAGCGAGGCTCCACTCGTGGAGGGCGCGGTGGCCGCGGCGGCCGTCGCGCGAGGCGGGGCGTCGCTCGAGGAGGTGGCCGCGGAAGCGCGCGGAGCGCTCGCCATGAAGGTCTCGCAGCTGGGCGGCGACGAACCGTCTGTCGAGGACGCATCGACGGACGGGGCGGCGGCCGAGGAGGGCGAGGTCCGCCTACCGGTCGTCAACGAGATCGGCCTGCACGCCAGGCCGGCCGCGCTGGTGGTCGAGCTCGCGTCTCGATTCGACGCCGACCTGCGGCTGGCGAAGGCTGGCCGCCCGGGCCGAGTCAGCGCGCGAAGCCTGACGGGGTTGATGACCCTCGGGGCGCGGCTCGGGGACGACCTCCTGGCCAGCGCCTCGGGCCCGCAGGCGGACGAGGCCCTGGCCGCGCTCGAGGCCCTCGCGCGGGAGGGTTTCGGCGAGGGCGTGGCCGCGGGGTATGCGCCGGCGGCGGGAGGACCGAAGCCGGCCACCGCCCAACCGGCGCCTCCCGCCGCGGACGCCTCGGCCCGCCCCGCCGCGGCGGGTCCCGCGCCCCCCACACCCGGCACGGTGCTCACCGGCATCGCGGCCTCGGCGGGCGTGGCGGTCGCGCCCGCGCGACACCTGGAGGCCGGGGTGGCGGCGCCGCCGGCGCGCGAATCCGAGGGCGCGGTGGCCGAGACCGACCGCCTCGAGCGCGGCCGGGCCGACGCCGTCGTCGCGATCGAGAGCGACCGCGATCGCCTGATTGCTCGCGGCGCCGCGGCGGAGGCGGCGATCTTCTCCGCCCACCTCGCCCTGCTGGACGACGAGGCGCTGCTCGAGCCCGCGCGCGCGGCGATCGAGCGCGGCGCGCCGGCGGAGAGGGCCTGGCACGACGCGGCGGAGAGCGCGGCGTCGACCTACCGGGCGCTCGAGGAGCCGCTCCTCCGCGAGCGGGCGGCCGACGTCGAGGACGTCGGCCGACGAGTTGTGGCGGCGATCGTGGGCGACGGAAGGCCCGCAGCTTCGCTGGAGGAGGGCATCGTGATCGCGGCCGAGCTGACACCGGCGGACGCGGCGGCGCTCGACTCGAGCCTTGCCCGCGGCATCGCTACTGCGCGCGGAACGCCGACGGCGCACGCCGCCATCCTGGCGCGCGCCCTCGGGATTCCGGCCGTGGTCGGACTCGGCGCCGACGTCCTGGCCGTGCCGGCGGGGACCCCGCTCCTGCTCGACGGCGATCAGGGATCGGTGCACGTGGCGCCGAGCGAGGAGCTCGTCCGCTCCGCGGAGCAGCGCGAGGAGCGGGCCGCGGCGCGGCGCACGGCCGCCCTGGAACGAGCCGGCGAGCCCGCGGTTACCCGGGACGGAGCCAGGATCGAGGTGGTCGCGAACCTGGACGAGCCCGGCGACGCCGCGATGGCCGTCGAGCTCGGCGCCGAGGGCGTCGGCCTGCTGCGTACGGAGTTCCTCTTCCTCGAGCACCCCACGCTGCCCTCCGAGCGGGAGCAGGCAGAGCGGCTGGCCCAGATAGCCGGCGCCCTCGGCGGCCGCTCGCTCATCGTGCGGACGCTGGACGTCGGCGCCGACAAGCCGCTGCCCGCGCTTCCAATGGAGCCCGAGGAGAACCCGTTTCTCGGACTCCGCGGCATCCGGCTCTCGCTCGACCGGCCGGAGCTGCTCGCCACCCAGCTGCGAGCGATCCTGCGCGTGGCGGCGGAGCATCCACTGAAGGTGATGTTCCCGATGGTCGCTACGGTCGCCGAGCTGCGGGCGGCACTCGCGATCCTGGACGAGGCCCGCGCGCAGACCGGCGTCGACGCGCCCCTCGAGACCGGCATCATGGTCGAGATCCCGGCCGCCGCGCTGCTGTCCGAGCGGCTAGCACGACACGTAGACTTCTTCTCGATCGGCACGAACGATCTCACTCAGTACACGATGGCTGCCGAACGTGGCAACGAACGTGTCGCACCGTTGCTTGCCGGGCCGCATCCGGCGGTTCTGCGGCTCGTGCGCGACACCGTGGAGGGAGCGGAGGCCCACGGCCGCTGGGTTGGGGTGTGCGGCGAGCTTGCGGGCGACCCTCCGGCCGCGGTCCTCTTCGTCGGACTCGGCGTGCGAGAACTCAGCATGGCGCCGCGGCTGGTCCCCGAGGTGAAGGCGGCGCTCCGCTCGGTGACGCTCGCGGACGCGCGAGAGGCCTCCGAGCGGGCTCTCGCGGCGGAGCGCGCCGACGAGGCGCGGCGGCTCGCCGCGGCGCTGCTGTGAGCAGGCCGGCCGCCGGCGTCGCGCGCTCCCTGGGCGCCGGCGTACTCCGGGCGCGGCGCGCGTCGGGTGGACGCAGCGGGCTGCTCATGGCCGGCACCTGCACCCGAATCGTGCTCACGCCTGTCGTGATCGGGCTCGTGCTCGGCGGGGCCGACACCGCCGCCGCCATCGTCTTCGCCGTGGCGGCCGCCACCGACTGGATAGACGGGCGTCTCGCGCGGCGCTGGAAGGTCGCCTCCCGGCTGGGCGCTTTCCTCGACACGACGGCGGACAAGCTGCTCGTGTCCGGAGCGCTGGTCGCGCTCGTCGCGGTAGACCGGGTGTCGCCATGGCTTGCGATGGTCATCATCGGCCGTGAGCTCGTGCTGCTGGGCCTGCGCGCCGCGGTCGCGTCGGAGGGCCGGCACCTCGAGGCCTCCCTGCTCGGCAAGTGGAAGGCGACCGTTCAGTTCGTAGCCATCCTTCTGGCGATCGTGCGCCCCGACGTGACCATCGGCGGGGTCTTCCTCGACGAATGGGCGATCGCCGTCGCGGCTCTGGTCACCGCCTGGTCGGGAGTGGACTACCTGGTCCGCTTCTGGTCCGTGCTGCGTTCCAATCCGTGAGCCGCGTCTTCGTGACGGGCGGCAGCGGCGCGGTGGGCGGCGCCCTCGTCGAGCGGCTGCAGGCGCGCGGCGACGAGCTGATCGCCTTGGCCCGTTCCGACGCGGCGGCGGCCGCACTCGAGCGACGGGGGGCACGGATCGTGCGCGGCGACCTGTTCGACGCCGAGGCGCTCGCCCGCGGAATGGACGGCTGCCAGACGGTGTTTCACGTCGCGGGGGTGAATTCGCTCTGCGTCGAGGATCCCGAGCCGATGCTGCGCGCGAACGTCGACGGCCCGCCCCTCGTGGTGCGGGCCGCGGCCCGGGCGGGCGTCCGTCGCGTAGTGCACACGTCCTCGGCTGCCACGATCGGAGAGCCGGAGGGAAGCGTGGGGTACGAGGACACTCCGCACCGCGGTTGGTACCTCTCCACCTACGAGCGTTCGAAGACCGAGGGCGAGCGCGCCGTGCTGGAGGCCGGCAGGGACGAGGGCGTCGAGGTCGTCTGCGTCAATCCGTCGTCGGTTCAGGGGCCCGGACGGGTACGGGGGACCGGGCGGATAATGATCGCCTTCCTCGACGGGCGGCTGAAGCTGTTCGTGGACACGAACGTGAGCCTGATCGACATCGGTGACTGCGCCGTCGGGCACCTGCTCGCGGCCGAGCGCGGCGCCCCCGGGCGAGCGCTACATCCTGAACGGCATGACTCTCTCTGTCACCGAGGCCCTGCAACTGGCGGCCGAGGTCGCAGGTGTCCATCGCCGTCCGCGACTCGTCCCACGCGGTCTCGCCACGGCGACCGGCGCGGTGGTCGAGCGGGCCTTCCGGCTCGCCCGGCGTCATCCCCCGGTCTGTCGCGAGATGGTGCGAACGCTCCTGCACGGGCACCGCTACGACGGGTCGCGCGCGGAACGCGAGCTCGGCGTGCGCTACACCGACCCCCGCGAGACCGTGCGGCGCACTGTCGAATGGGCGCGGCGGGCGGGCCTATTGCGGAGCGCCTGAGAGTGGCCGCCCACCTCGAGCCATCGCGCGTTCGCTAGCGCTTCTCCCGCTGCTCGCGCGAGATCGCCCGGGCGATGCCCTGCGAGCCGAGCCGCCGCTGCACGCGGGCCGACGTCTCCGGGACGAGGGCGGATACCAGCACGCCGAGGCGAAGCGACAGCGGAGCCACGTCGATCTCCCCCCTGCCAGTCTCGATCCCCCGCACCACCGCCCGCGCGACGTCGTCGGAGCTTCGGGTGCCGACCCACGGAGGAAGCTTGACCCCGGTGTCGGCGAACATCCCGGCATCGCGGATGAAGCTGGGGAACAGCACGGTGACGCCGACCCCGCTCGCGTGAAGGTCCTCGCGCAGTCCGCCCGCGAACCCCCGCAGCCCGAACTTGGTCGCCGAGTAGAGCGCCGAGCGAGCGGACGCGACCTTGCCGGACAGGGAGGAGACGAACACCAAGTGGCCCCGCCCCCGCTCGACCATCCCCGGCACCAGCGCCCGGGTGAGCTGGATCGGGGCACGCAGGTTCACGTCGAGAGCGCGGTCGATGTCCTCCGGGGCGAACCTCTCGAGGCGCCCGCTCGCCGGAAGCCCCGCGTTCGCCACGAGCACGTCCACCTCCCCCGCGCGCTCCGCCAGCGTCGTCGCCGCCCCCGCCTCGGTGAGGTCGGCCTCGAGAACCTCGGCGGTCTCGCCCAGCTCCGCCCGCAGGTGCTCGAGCGCACCGGTGCTCCGACCGCTCAGCAGAATCCGGGCGCCGCGGCCGTGAAGGGCTCGGGCGACGGCCTGGCCGATACCACCGCTGGCGCCCGTGAGCAGGACCGTCGTTCCCCCCAGCTCCACGGCTCCGGACGCTACTGCACTCGCAATCGCGGGAGGCGTAGCATGAGTTTCGAGGCGAGAGAGGAGAGTGCATGAGCGCTCAGACGGGGTTCCACGCGGTGACGGGCTACCTCGAGAGGGAGGGCGTGCCATTCGAGGTTGTCGAGCACGACCACACCGAGAGCGCCGCCGCCGAGGCGAGGGCCGCGGGGATGCCTGCGGACGACGTTGCGAAGACGATCGTCCTGCGCGACGAGAGCGGCTACCGGCTCGCGGTGATCCCCGCGTCCCAGCGGCTCGACCTGGGCAAGGTCCGCGAGGTGCTCGGCAAAGCGCGTGGACTGCGGTTGGTTACTGAGGCCGAGATGGCCACGGACTTCGGCGTATTCGAAGTAGGCGCGCTTCCACCGTTCGCGCCGATGATCGAGGCCGTGGAGCTGATGGACGAGAGCCTGCTCGATCACGATCGCATCCTGTGCAGCGGCGGGGACCACGAGCATGGAGTGCTCCTCGACCCGCTCGACTTGGTGCGTGCCGGCCAGGCGCGGGTCGCCGATCTCTGCGAGGACTGAGCGCTGCTCGTCGAGCACGAGGGCAGGCGGCCGCGGGTCGCCGACTCGGCCTACGTCGCCCCGTCGGCGGTGCTGAGCGGGGACGTGACGCTCGGTGAAGACGTGCGCGTCCTGTTCGGAGCCGTGCTCACTGCCGAGGGCGGGCCGGTCGAGGTCGGCGAGCGCTGCATCGTCATGGAGAACGCAGTGGTCCGCGGCCGCGAGGGCCACCCGGTGCGGCTGGGCGACCACGTCCTCGTGGGCCCACACGCACACGTAAACGGCGCCACGATCGAGGACGACGTGTTCCTGGCGACCGGCGTATCCGTCTTCCCCGGGGCGCGCATCGGCAAGGGCTGCGAGGTGCGGATCAACGGCGTCGTGCACGTCAACAGCGCGCTCCGCGAGGGTCTGACCGTCCCGATCGGCTGGATCGCGGTAGGCGACCCCGCTGAGCTGTTCCCGCCCGAGGCGCACGAGGAGCTGTGGCCGATCCAGCATCGGATGGACTTCCCCGGCACGGTGTTCGGCATCGAGCGGGCGGAGCTGACGATGGAGAAGGTGGCGCGCCGCTACGCGGAGCGGTTCGGCCGCCACCGCGAGGACCGCCTGCTCGAATAGACATCAGATCGGGCCCCACGTGCGAACATCAACCCGATGCTCCATATCGCGCACGCCGGCCACACCCTGACGACGATCGCCTACTTCCTCCCCGTCGTGGCGTTCATCGTCTGGCTGCTCGCGACCCAGATCCGCGAGCGCCGACGCAGTCGCGGCTAGCGCACACCACCGCTATGCTCGGTCCCGCACGCGGGCGTAGCTCAGTTGGTTTAGAGCGCCGGCCTGTCACGCCGGAGGTCGCGGGTTCGAGTCCCGTCGCTCGCGCTCAGCAGGGAGCCGCAACATGCCGCAATAGCAGGGAAAACGCGCTTCGACCCTTGCGCGGACCACCGCAGCCCAGCGCGCCCATCCGCAGGGTTCCGCACCATAAACGTGGCGAAAACGTGGCAGCGGAACCTGCGGCAGGGCTTCTCCGTTCCCGATCAGTCGCAGTCGATCTTCGCGAAGGTCTGCTTGTAGGCGGTTTGCAGTTGTGTGGCCGCGCTCTGCACCTGGGCCTTTGCCCCGCTGGCGGAGAGGTTCGTACCGAGATCGCTTGCGACCGCCTGGACCTGGGAGGCGAACTCCTGGTTGGCCGACTCGACCTCCTGCTTTCGGTCGTCGCTGAGGTCGCCCTGTGCGTCCTTGATGTCGTTGAGGTCGTTCTGGATCGCGTCGAGGTTCTCCTGCACGCCCTCCGTGGTCGCAGTCGCGGGAGTGAGCGCGGCCAGTTCGTTGACCTGCTTGTTCAGGTCGTCACGGGCGTCGCAGACCTGGTTCTGCGCCTTCTCCGCGTCGGACTCTCCGCATCCGGCCGCCATTGCCGCAATCACGAGGAGTCCAGCGACGAGCAAACCAAGGCGCAGCATGGCCCTGCTCGGAGTAAACGCCTGTTGGGAAGTGTCTATGCGAGTCATGACCGCATTCCATCGTCCTGTCGCATTTGGAGCATCACCCGGCTGGGATGAAATGTCGGCTCCGACGCTTCTAGCCGGACGGCGCGGGCGCCGGCGCCGGCTGACCTCTGGCCTCGGCCTCGCTGCGGGCTCGCAGTTCGTTGCTGATGTGCACGGCGGCGGAGGTCAGTGGGGCGGCGAGGGTCAGCCCGACCATCCCGAATAGGGCGCCGGCGCCGATCGTGACGACGAGCACCACGAGGGGGTTGAGGCTCAGCGTCGCGCCCATCACGAACGGCTGGATCATCTGCTGGAGGATCCCGTTCGCGAGCAGACAGACGATCGCCAGGATCGCCGCGTCGGGCGTGCTGCCGGCGCCGAGCGCGATCATCACCGCGAAGCCGCCGGCGACCCAGGCGCCGACGAAGGGCACGTAGGCGCCCACGAACGTGACGACCGCGATCGTGCCGGCGAGCGGCACACCGAGGATCAGCGCCGTGCCGCCGATCACGACGGCGTTGAAGGCGGCGATGATCGTCACGGCCAGGAAGTAGCTGCGCAGCGACTTGGCGATGTTGGCCGTGACGATGGCGGCGTCCGCTTGGGGGATGCCCATGTGACGGTTGATGAACGCGCGCATTACCGGCCCGTCTTTCAGCACGAACAGCGTGCTGAGCACCGCGAAAGCGAGGAAGAACACCAGCGACTTCAGGCCCTCGATGCCCGCCGCGACCCCGCTCAGCAGGGTCGTGCGGACGTCGGGGGCGGTCTCCTGCACGTCCTCGGTGGCTTTCTGCGCGTTGTCCACGCCGACGTCGCTCAACCACCCCTCGATCTTGACCAGCGCCTGGTTCGCCTTCGCCGAGATGTCGCCCGACTGGGCGGATATGCCGCCGAAGACGAGGCAGAAGATGAGCACCCCGATGGCCACAAGCCCGAGCAGGACGAGGATCGCGCCCCAGATGCGCGGAACGCTGTGGCGCTCCAGCCAGTCGACCGCGGGTCCGGCCACTGCGCCGAGCACCGTGGCGAGGATGACCGGCATGACGATCGTCGACGTCTCAGCGAGTAGCCAGATGAGGCCGACGATGACCAGCACGAAGCCGACCAGCAGCCACGACGAGAATCCCAGAGTCCTGAGCCACCCAGGGGCGGCAGGACTGTCGTATGTGCTGGTCGCCATTGAAGCCTCCGATGCAGCCGTCGCTGGTTACGTGATCGGCATCATCGGAGGCTGAGCGCGCGCCCGCGTCATCCTCGCGGTATGAAATCCGGATCGGATCGGTCAGGTTTCCGGGTTGCTCACGCGGGCTGAGGGTGGCGCGGAGTGAGCACGCGCTCCGGTGAGACTGGCGCTCATCTTGATTGCCCTGACCGCGCCTGTTGCGCCTGCCTGCAGCGTGACACCCAAGGCGATGAGGATGATTCCAGGAATCAGGAGAACGCTCGATCCGAGCATTAGGAGGCCGAGGCGGCCGAGGAGGTAGGGCGGTGCGGAAACCGTCACGCCCAATGCGGTGCTGACCACGCTTGTCGTGAGTTTGTCCCGCCTCGATTGGGTCGGCTTGACTCCGATCAGTCGCGCTGGCACTGCGACGTAGCTGACCATCATCACTCCGATGACGATTCCCAGCGAGAGCGTGAACCAGGGGCGCCCCCAGCGGGTCACCACCGTTGTCGACAGCGCGAGCAGTAAGCCGACGACGGCGCCCGAAACCAGGATCGGCGTGAGGTGACGCCGCGCCTGCGCGACGGCCGGCCGGATCTCGGGGGCACCTGGTCGCGAGATCGCGAACGCGAACACGGCGTTCAGGAAGAAGCTCGCGACGGTGATCGCGACGATGGCCAGGATGATCGGAACAAGCACCGGGCCGCGGAGCACATTGAACGAATGGCCGTGCAGCACGTGCGCCCTGAGGTCGGCCATCGCCGCCCAGACCCAGATCGCCGGGAGGAGCTGTACGAGCGTGAGGCGCCAGTTGGCCACAAGCAGCCTAAGCCCATCGAAGAGCAACGCGAACGCGCCGACCGCGAACGCGAGTGGAGAGAACACGCGCCGAGAGCGGCTCAGCCGGAGGACCGCCTCCTCGATCCTCGCCTCGTCACTTTCCTCGATCGCCCGCACGAGCGCGCCGATACGAGTGGTGAGAGAGCCCAGGCGCCTTCCGAAGCTCCGCTTCACACGAGGACTATGGGCGTGCAGTCGCCGGCATTCCTCATACCGATGGCATGAATTCGCAGGCCGTCACCGGTCGAACCGCTCGAGCGCAGCTTCGACGTCGTAGCCGAGCGCGAGCGCGACCTTAGGGGCACACTGGACGACTCGCGCAGTGCCCGTTACGGGCGTGACCGCCTCGAGGCTGGCAACGATCTCGTTACTTGTCGCCCCGGCTGCGAGCGCGAGCGCCACGGCGTGCTGGAACGACGAAGGGGCGGCATCGACAGCGATCGTCGCAGCGACGCGCACGAGTGCCGCGGTCCTCTCGTCGATGGCCGTCGTTGCGAATGAGCCGCCATCCGTCGCGATCGCTTCGAGAAGCGCCTCGTCATGTACCGCGAGCCGACGCAGATGGTGCTTGTACTCGTTCATTGCCTCCGTGCGTATCCAACCCGCCGGGGGCTACCTGCGCATCATCCCTCCGGTATGAGATCTGCCGCCTGCGGATAGACCGAGCTCTCCAAGCAGCCCCACCTCGACAGCACGCTCGATCGCCTCGCTTCGAGATGAGACACCCAGCTTGCGGTAGATCGAAACCGCCTCAGTCTTGACGGTGTTGCGCGAGATGAACAGCCTGCTCGCGATCTCCGGAAACATGAGATGGGTGGCGAGGAACGGGAGCAGCCGGAGCTCCGCGCCTGTCAGGCTCATCGCCCAGGCCCCGTCCGAGCCGGAGGTCGCCGCGAGGCGGTCGCGCAGCTCGCGTGCATCCTCGACCAGCGAGCCCATCTGCGGACGGAGCTCGAGCAGCTCTTCGGTCTCGGTAAGAACCGTGCGGGCCGCGCCGGGCTCCGCGAGCGCGAGATGGGCGCGGGTGAGCTCGAGCCCCACCTCGACGGTCACCCAGGGGATGCCCTGGTCGAGCATTGGGCGCAGACGGTGCGCGCGGGTCAGCGCGGCCCGTGCATCGTCCTGTCTCGCGTCGTGCAGTGCGACGCGCGCGGTCGCCACGTGCGCGAGCGCGCTCGATGAGTAGTCGCCGAGGCCCGCTTCGTCGACGAGCGCTTGCGCCTCGGCCGCTCGTCGCGCCGCCTCGCCCCAGGCTCCTTGGTTCGCCGCCAGGAGCGCGAGCTGCGCCTGGGCAAGGTAGACGTCCTCAGTGGCGCCGCGGGGCAGCCCCTTTTCAACGGCTGCGGTGAGGTCGTCCGTGGCGCACTCGGTCGCGCCGAGCAGCGCGTGCGCAACGCCCCGCCCCAGGAGTGCGACAGTGACCCAATCGCTCTCCGGGGGGAGTTGCTTCAGCGCCAGATCGCTGTCGGCAAACGCCTGCCCGACACCATTCGGCATCATGTGCGCTCGCAGCGTGGCGACCCAGGGCTCGATCGTCGCGCTGCCATCCGAGAGTGGGATCGTCGAGGTTGCCCCATCGGCGAGAGCGAGCCACCGCTCGGCATCTCCAGGGCGACCCGTCAGCGCTCGGACCCAGGCGCCAACGACGGCGAGTGCAGGATATCGCCGCAACTCGTCATCGCTGAACCACCCCAGCCACTCCTCCAAGGTCTCAATCCGGCCGTCGTAGTGGACGGCCAGGGCAAGGGCGTCGATCAAGCCGGCGACCGTGTCCGTCTCACCGGCAGCGTGCCCGTAGGCGACCGCCGCCTCGTTGAAGCCGTTGTCGATGCACCAGGTCATCGCCCGGCTGTTGAGTGCGGGGAGCATCTCGGGCTCGGTGTGCTCGAGCTCGCTACGCAGCAGCTGGCCGAACAGGTGGTGGTAGCGATACCACGCACCGCGGCGGTCGAGCGGCACCACGAAGCAGTTCGTTCGCTCGAGCGTCTCGAGCGTGTGTGCCGAGCGGGTCGTCTGGAGCACGGCGTCGCACAGCCCACCGGACATCCGGTCCAGCACCGAGGTGTACTTGAGGAAATGCGCTTCGGCCGCCGGCAGCCGCGACAGGAGCTCGAGGCGGAAGTAGTCGGACACGAAGCGGTCGTCACCGTTCCAGGCTGAGACGCCTGCCGGGTTTGGCGCCCCGGCCTGCAACGACAGCGCCG
This sequence comes from uncultured Thermoleophilaceae bacterium, assembly GCA_963812915.1. Taxonomy (GTDB): domain Bacteria; phylum Actinomycetota; class Thermoleophilia; order Solirubrobacterales; family Thermoleophilaceae; genus JACVRW01. The sequence goes on from CAWEXB010000009.1 coordinate 363,109, forward strand.
CGAGATACAGGCCGGCGGGCCAGCCCTCCGTCCGCTCGGTCAACTCGGACAGCTCGCCCGCGTCGAGTTCGACTCCGGCCGCCTCCAGCAGCGACTCGGCCTCCTCCTGGTCCAGCCGGAGATCCGCCACGCCGATCTCGTGCACCGATCCCTGCGCCCGCCAGCGGGCAAGCGGCAGCGGCGGCTCTTCCCGGCTCGCGATCGCGATCTGCGAGCCCTCCGGCACGTACCGAAACAGCTCCGTGAGCACGTCGAGACAGGACGGATTGGCGACGGTGTGCAGATCGTCGAGCACCAGCACCACTGGGTTCTCGAGCGCAGCCAGCGCACCACCGACGCGCGGGACGCGTAACGCCCAACCCGACCCCCCGGGACCCGACAACGCGTCGAACACCTCGGGCGGGAGCGGCTCGACCCCGTGAATCGCGGCCGCGAGGTACCGCAGGAACACCACGGCGTCGTCGTCTCGCCCGTCGAGCGCGACCCACGCGAATGGACGCGGATCGGCATCCGCCCACCGCGCCAGAAGGGTCGTCTTGCCGTATCCCGCGGGCGCGACCACCGTCACGAAAGGCAAGGCCGACGTGCACAGCCGGGCGATCACGTCCGCCTTCGCCACGGTCCCCGGCCGAGGCAAGGGCGCAGCGAGCTTGACCTCCACAAGGTCGTAGGGCACTTCCGCGAGGGCCATCGCAAGCCTGATGCTACGGCGTTGCCGCGCGGGAACGCCAGATTCACCCCGCAAATCACCCGCAACACCTCGTAAATCACCCCGTTGGTATGAGGAAAGGCAGACGGCGCACGCCTACGCTCAGCGCGCAATCCCATCTCTTCTCGTCCTCACGGCTGATGGCCCGGATCTACGTTCTGGCTTCGTGCCGTCTCTAACCACCAGGAGTGACACATGACCGTTTCCGGCGACACGCTGTCGCTCCGTCTCGACACCTGAGCGGCTCGACAGCCGGCTCGGGACGCTCGACTTCGTCGACGGCGTGCCGAGCGGCGAGACCGCGGAGCTCGTGTACCAGCACCTCGACTTCGTGCACGCCCTCAACGTCTATCTCGACGGCTTCGGAGGAGCGTCGACGTACGCGATCCGGAAGGGCTTCCACGAGGCGGGCGTGGAGGACAACTCGATCATGATCTTCTCAGAGCTGATGGGGTCGGAGTCCGTATTCCTGACCGCGAATGCCGACACGGTCTACTTCGTCGGAATCGTCGGTCTCACGTCGGGGCCGATGGTCGTCGAGACGCCTCCGCAGGCGCTCGGTGTGATCGACGACATGTGGTGGGGGTGGATCATCGACTTCGGCCTGTCGGGCCCGGATCGCGGCGAGGGCGGCCGGTTCCTGCTCGTCCCACCCGGCTACGACGGCCCGCTGCCGGACAGCGGCTACCACGTCGGAGAGTCGCGCACGTCGAGGGCGCTCCTACTCGGGCGGTCGTTCCTGACGGACGACGACCCGGCGCCGACCGTCGAGACGATCAAGAGCACGATGAAGGTCTACCCCTACGCGCCGGGCAGTGCCGGCACGAGCGTCGCGACGCTGCTCGAGGGCCACGTGCAACCCGCTCCACCGGCGAAGGTGCCCGAGACGGTCTTCGTGGAGGGGAGCGGGAAGGCGTTCAACACGGTGCCGCCGAGCGACTTCGGCTTCTTCGAGCTGATCGACGAGGTGGTGCAGGAGGAGCCCGCCGGCAGCACGAACGCCGAGCTCCTGGGACAGCTGGCGGCGATCGGGCTCATCAAGGGCGAGCCCTTCGAGCCGGACGAGCGGATGCGTCGCATCCTCGAGGATGCGGCCGCCGTCGGGGCCGCGACCTCACGGGCGCTGTACTTCGACCCGCGAGCGTCGGAAGGGTTCACGTACTACGACGGCTCAGCCTGGTTCAACCCGCTGTGGGTCGGTGGGTACACGTTCGAGACGCCGCCGCCCCTGGTCACGAAAGATGGGATCAAGCCGTTCCCGGTCACCGGCGTCCGGAAGCAACACTCCAGGACCGCATTCTTGTACGCGGCCACCGGGGTGTCGCCTGCGATGTGCATGCGGCTGACCGGGATCGGGTCGCAGTACCTCATGGCCACCAAAGACGCCGACGGCAACAGGCTCGACGGCGCGAAGAGCTACCGGTTGACGCTGCCACCGGACATTCCGGCGGCCCGCTTCTGGTCGGTCACCCTCTACGACAACGAGACGCGCTCGATGCTCGAGACCCCGCAGCGCTTCCCGCGGGCCGGGAGCCAGTCCTACCCGACACCGGCGGCGACCGCGAACGACGACGGCTCGACGACCATCACCTTCGGTCCGGAGCGTCCCGAGGACAGCCCGGAGGGCAACTGGATCCAGACGACCGAGCGCAAGGGCTGGTTCCCGATCCTGCGCCTCTACAGCCCGCTCGAGCCGTTCTTCGACAAGTCCTGGCGCCCGAGCGAAATCGAGTCCCTGGCCTACGACACGGTCAAGACCGAACGAAAGGAAGCACCATGGCCCAGCCGACAAATGAGACCGCGGTCCTCGACCTACTCAAGGACATGACTGCGTCCTCGCTCGACGCGCACGAATCTCGACGAGCAAACGCTCATGCTCGTTCGCATCGCCGCGCTGGTCGCCGTCGATGCCCCGCCGGTCTCGTATGCGATGAACCTCGAAGCGGCAGGCGAGGTCGGTGTCGACGCCGAGCAGGTCCGCGGCGTGCTTGCGGCGATCGCACCGATCGTCGGGACGACGCGAGTCGTGTCGGCGACGAGCAGCATCGTCGGTGCGCTCGCGCTCGAGATCGAGGTCGCGGAGCTCGATGGCCAAGGCGAGCAATAACCGCGCTGGCCGGAGCGCCCCTCGTCGAGGGGCGGCTTCCGCGCCGGAATGAGGCGCGCGATATGACTTGGGCCCGGCGGTTCCGTCTGCGCGAAAGCCTGCTCGAAGGCCTCTGGCTCATTCCTGCACTGGGAGCCGTGCTCGGTGCGAGTCTCGGCATCGTCGTTTCGCTCGCCGACGAGCACATCGGGGACTCGTCTCTGTGGCAGTACTCGCCGTCGACCGCGAGCACGGTGCTGTCCGCGATCGTCGGTGCGACGGCTGCGCTCACCGGCTTCGTGGTCACGGTGACCGTCCTCGTCGTGCAGATGGCGACCGGGACGTTCTCGGCCCGCATCATGCGCCTCTGGTTCCGCGACCGCCTGTTGAAGACAACGCTCGCGGTTCTCGTTGGCACCCTCACGTTCTCGTTCTCGGTGCTCCGGCGGATCGAGGACGACTCCGTGCCGGACCTCGGCGTGACGCTGTCCGGATTCTTCGTCTCCCTGAGCCTGCTGGCCTTCATCGTCTTCTTCGATCGATGCATCCGTCGGCTCAGACCGGTGGCCGTCGCCGCAGACGTTGCGCGCACGGCTCGCTCCACGTTCGCGCAGACCGTGCGCCTCGCCGATCGGACGGACATCAGGTGGGAATACGGGACGCCGCCCGCGGAGCCAACACTCGTCGTACGAGCCAGCCGCGGCGGCGCAATCCAAGCTGTCGATCCCGACGGTCTCGTCGAATGGGCCCGCGCGCATAGCGCCGAGCTCGTGCTGCCGCATCCGGTAGGCGACTTCGTAAATACGGGTGGAGTGCTGGTGCGTGTCTACGGCGGCCGGTTCGACGATCGTGCCGCACGGAAACTCGAGGGAATGATTGCGCTCGGTGACGAGCGCACGTTCGACCAGGACCCAGCCTTCGCGCTACGGATGATGGTCGACATCGCAAACCGGGCGCTCTCCGCCGCGGTGAACGATCCCACGACCGCCGTCCAGGTCCTCGACCACATCGGAGAGGTTCTCGGCGTAATCGGGAGCACCGACCTCGAGAAGCGCACAAAGCCGGCGAACGCGGACACGCCGGCCGCGGTCGTCATGGCGACTCGCCGCTGGGAGGACTTCGTGACGCTCGGACTCACGGAGATCCGACAGTACGGTGCAACGTCGGTGCAGATCATGCGACGGCTCCGAGCACTGCTCGAGGAGCTTCTCGAGACGGTACGGCCCGAGAACCGAGCAGCGGTCGAAGAAGAGCTCCGCCGCCTCGATGCCACCGTCGCCGACGTGTGGCGCGACTCGGTCGATCACGATCGAGCGAGCAGGGCCGACGGCCAGGGGATCGGTGAGCCGGCGCGTCGCTCGGAGAGCCGCGCCTAGGCAGGGCCGCTGCGCGACGCGATCGCGCGAGCAGCCGGCGCTACGCCGTTCGGTCCTCCTCAGCGGGCTTATCGCGCTGTCGACGGGCGCTCACACGTGCTCGTACGCCGCCGGTCTCGGCTTTCTGCGTCAGGTATTGCTCCGCGACCGAGGTCAGCAGGGCGACGAGCACGCCGAATCCGGTGAGGATGTAGACGATCGTGAAGATCTGCGTGCCGGTGCTGGTCGGGGTGAGGTCTCCGTAACCGACGGTCGTCAGCGTCACGATGCAGAAGTAGAGGGCCTCGATGATGGTCCAGTCCTCGAAGCGCCAGTAGAAGAGAGTCCCCGTAAGCACCAGGGCGCCCGCGACGACCGGCAGCGCCTTGGTCTCGGGATCGCGCCACACGGCGGCGAGGGCCCGCCCGAGTTCGCGCGCCGCAAGGAGAAGCGGAATCACCTGCAGGCCTAACTCGCGCCTTCCCGTGCCGCCGCTTCGATCTCGCGCTCGAGCTCGTCGGCGTCGGCATCCACCTGCTTCTCGATCAGCTTGTTCGCCCGCGTGGTCGCCTTCTCGAGCTGCTCCTCGATCTTCGACTCGCCGAGCACGATCACGGCGGCGCTGCCGGCGTCGAGCTCTTCGCCGAGCTCCTTGAGGTCGCCGCGCGAGACGCCGCGCGTCAGGTGCCCGGTCAGGCCGCCCGCGCCGGCGCCGACGATCGCGCTGCCGATCACCGCGGGCGGGAAGATGATCCCGACCAGCGCGCCGACCGCGGCTCCGGTCCAGGCGCCGTGCTGGGTCGGCTTCTCGGTCTTCGTCACACGGACCTTGCCGTCCTCTTCCTTTCGGATCACCGCCGAGTCGAAGGTCCCGATCGCCCCGGCGGCGTGGAGGTCGAACACGGCCTCGTAGTCGGCCTCGGCATCATCGATCTCGTCGTAGACGGCGGCGTACAGGAACACGGGTCTGTCGGACATGTGGCCTCCTTCGGGATACGCGGAGCCGGTCCACGCGGTTGGAATCTCAAGCATCCGAGGCCGAGCGCGCGCTCGCATCACCCTGTTGGCATGAAATGGGGTCAGGGCGCTCGATGTACACCGCCCTCACGGACCGATGTCGTCACGATCCCGACCCGCTTGCCGCCATGTCGGTGATTTCGGGCCCGCTCACGCAGCGCCCTGGCGCGGGGCGAGGCGCGATTCGGTGGCGGGTTTCATCCCAGCGGGGTGATGCGACCCGACAGCGGGCGGTCATACGGTTGGCCGGAATCCGCAGGTGGCGGTGCTCTGAGCCGCGAACGAGTCAACCAAGGAGGTACGAGGTGAGAGGTAGTGGTCGAGCCACATTTGCAGCGATCCTGCTGTTGATCGCGGGAACGCTGAACGTCGTCTACGGCATCGGCGCGCTGGACAGCGCGAACATCTTCGTGAACGACACGCGGTACATCTTCACCAACCTCAACACGATGGGCTGGGTGCTGATCGTGCTCGGGGTGGTCCAGCTCACCGGAGGCTTCTCGCTGCTCTCCGGGAACACCTACGGCCGGGTCATCGGAATCATCGGCGGCAGCCTCGGTGCGATCGGGGCGCTGTTCTCGATCGGCGGCGCCAACCCGTGGTGGTCGCTGGCCGTCTTCTTCCTGTGCGTGTGGGTCGTGTACGGCATCGTCATCCTCGGCGATGACGAACGCGTGGCGGCAACCTAAGCCCTGAGCCGGGTCCGTTCGCGCCTAGGGGACGCCAGCCGTCTTACGGGCGGCCGGCGCCCCCTTTGCCTTCAGGAAATGCTCGCGGGCACGGTCGCGCTGGTGGGCGTGGGTCTTCCCTAGCGCGCCCTTCTCACGAACAGGCCGCGCAGCAACTCGCCGAGCGAGCGGCCGCGGTTCTCCTGCTCGAGTGCGCTGTCGATCGCGGCGGCGTCCGGCAGCCGCGCGACCTGGGCCGAGACGTGCGCGCCGAACACGATCGCGATGGCAACGAAGTAGGCCGACAGCACCACGGCGAGGAGTGCGCCGATGGTTCCGTACACGGCGCTCGCGTCGCCGAAGACCGAGAACCACAGCGTCAGCCCAAACTGCACGGCCAGGGCGCCCACCAGCGCCACCAGTGCGCCAGGCCACGCGGCGCGCAGGCCCCCCGGGACCTCCGGCAGAACGCGGAACAGCAGCACCAGCAGCCCGAAGGAGATCGCCAGCGGGAGCAGCCGCGTGACGGCAAACTGCGCGGCCCCCACGATCCACGGATGATCCCCGATCGTGTCCGCGAGCGAGCCCGACAGGGTCAGCCCCAACGCCACGATCGCGAGCGGGGCCACCACCAGCGTGAGCCCGACATCGAGCGCCTTGGCCGGCACGAACGGACGCGTCTCGCTGCTCGCCCCAGGCCTCGTTGACAACGTGGCGCAGGCCGCCGATCGCGCCGCTGGACGAGTAGAGCAGTGTCAGCACCCCGACCCAACCGAGCGCGCCGGCGCCGGCTGCTACCTCGTCGAGCAGTTGCTCGACGTCGCTGCGCGCCGCGCCCTCCTCGAGCGGCAGGACGGACACGATCGCATCCACGATCGACGCGCGCACGCTCTCGTCCCCGAGCAGGGCCGAGAAGGCCCACACGACGAGAAGCAGCAGGGCTGGAAAGGACAGGACGAGGAAGAAGGCGACCTGTGCCGCGTCCCTCGTCCCTCCGGTCTCCACCATCGAGTCGAGGCTGCGGCGGAGCACGAGCGAGGCGTGCGCGGCGCGACGTCGCATGCTCAGCATCGGGACCAGCGAGAAGGTCCGCTCCAGCCGGTGGCTCGAGCTGGCCTATTCTCGGAGCTGTCCCGCGAAGAACTCGAGCGCGGTGCGGGTCTTCGTCTGCTGCTCGCCGAACAGGTCCACTCCGCGCTCTGCGAGGAACGCCCGGGTTTCGGCCGCGACCTGGAATGCTTCGCCGGGCTTGCACTTGGTCGATAGCTCGAGAATCCGTGAGCCGTCCGGATAGAGCCACAGCTCAGCGACCAGCCGGCGCTCGTAGCCCTCGGGCGAGAACTTGAGCTTCAGCACCAGCACCGGGCCGAGAATCGAGAGGTCGTCGAGGCCGATGCCCTCCGGCGCGTGCTCTGTGTAGAACGCGCGCTGGTGCTTGTTGAACAGGTCCGAGAGCCTCCCGCCCGCGGTGATCACCGGCTTGACGACGCCGGTGCCCTGCTGTCCTTTGAAGGAGCCCGAGCAGACGAATCCACCCGGCAACGCGTCGACCTCGACGCCGAAGCTCCTGTGCTCGCGAACCTCGGCCGGCAGCTCAGAGGGAACGACCGGCCGCAGCTTGACCACCGAGTCGTCGGGCTTGCCCTGCGTGCGGCGGGCGCGGACGACGACCCCGGCGCGGTCGAGGTCGAGGGCTGGCGTGTCGAAGAAGAAGACCTGGCGCAGGAAGGCGTCCATCGGGTCCATGCCGAGTGCAGCCACCGTCGAGCGCCATCCCTGGCCTTCGTCGGGGACGGTCAGCTTGAGCTCGGCGCTGTCGGCGCCGCGCAGCAGGCCGATGATTTCCTGAAGCTGCTCGTCGGAGAGAGTGGACGGGACCTGTTTGGTATCGGTCATCTGCTCGGGTGTCCTGAAACGGTCATCACAGCCTCCTTAGGGTCGCCGCGATTCTCGTTGCCGACGCGCCCGGCGTCCTCATACCGTTGGGATGAAATCCGGTCAGGTCGCGCAGGTCGAGTTGGGCACAGATCCGCAAGAGCGGCCCTGGGGCACGTCTCGTAACGGCCTCGCTCTCACTACTGCATGCGACGGGCTGGGCCTCGCTGGTGGAGTGTGCGGGCGGGCACAGCCGGCGGCGGGAGTAAGAGAAGTCACCACGCACGGGACCCCTGTTTCCCTCCATGTGTTTCCCTCCATGTGTTTCGTTCTTATGGGTTTCGGCCCTGAGCGCAACAGGCCCCCGCCCCGCCTCCGGCCTGTTTCCCGCTCTGCGCCTGGGCTTTGGAGGAAGGGGGGTCCGCCGCTTCACCTCCCGCGAGGAGCGCGGACGGTGGATGCTCTTCCCCGCCATCCTGAACGAGATGCTGGCCGAGCGGCCTAGCCACGTCTCCGGCTTGTTGTTCCCCTCCCCGCGCGGCAAGCCATGGAGCATCCGGAACTTCTACCGCGACATCTGGGATCCGGCCCGCAAGGGTGCGGGCGTCGACTTCACGCTCTACGACCTCGCCACACCTTCTCTTCCCGACTGCTCGCCGCGGGTATCCCGCTCGTCGAGGTGGCAGCGTGGATGGGCCACGGCCTTCGCGCCGGCGGCGCTGAGGTCGACAACACGACGAGCCGCGTGTACGCCCACGCCACCGGAGAGTGGCGCGAGGTGGCCTTGCGCGAGCTCACCGCACTCGTGACGGGCCGGTCAGTCGCGCCCGGGTCCGCGCGATCAGCGTCCCTGACCTGAGCGCTGCGGCACGCTGCGCTTGGCCGAGGCGGGCTGCGGCGAGGCGTAAACGTGGCGAAAAGGTGGCGATGCGCCGGAATGCCGCTCTGTAGAGCCAGGCACCGCCGGCCTGTCACGCCGGAGGTCGCGGGTTCGAGTCCCGTCGCTCGCGCTTCGAGGAGTCCCTGCTGTCGCGGGGATTTCGTCGTTCGGGCCCGGTCGCAGGCTCGGCGTCGTGGCCCTGCATGACATCTGTGCGTATCAGCGGGCGCGGGGTTGGCGTGAGGCTCTCGGGAGCGCGCCGGGCGGTCGGGCGCCGCGCCCGGCGGGCTTCCAGATGCTAGGCCAAGCGATCCACCCACTCGGGTCAACTCCCAGACGGCCGCCCGAGATGGGAGCCCCGGGCGGCTGGGGTCGACACCAGCGGCCGCCCGGGAGTGGAGCCCCGGGCGGCCGGTTTTGTTCTGGTGCAGGGTCAGTCTTGGTGCCCGCCGTGGCGACCGATCTGCTGCCGGATCTCGCCAGCGGGGAAGGCCACGCTATGGACGTTCACGTAGGTCACTCCGGCGCGGATCGCCTGGACGAACTCCTCGAACTCGCCGGCGGCGATGCCCTGCCCGGCCGATCCGGTCCCCACGTCATCCCGTTCGATCACGCCCTCCACCGTGCCGCCGGCGGCCGGGCATTCCGGGGTGGTCGCGCGCGGCGAGGGATTCGCCGCCGAGTCGCACAGCCAGGCGACGATCGGCCCGTTGTTCGTGCGCTTCTCGAAGTGGATGTGCGCCTGCCGGACGTCCGTCGGGATCGCCTCGAACGACAGCGTGTAGCGAATCGTCTCGTCGCCGGAGTCGACGCGCGCGCGGAACTCGCCCACCCCCGGCGTCGAGACCGCCATGTTCTCCTCGTAGCCGTTGAGCGTCTCCTTGATGTCGCCGCCATCGGTGCCCGCCACCGCTACGGCCCCTGCTCCCACTACCGCACTCGTCGCCACGAGCAGCCCGAGCGTTTTCCTCATGGTGCGACCTCCTCCTGTCGAGCGATTGTCGGACCGTGATACGCGCGTGAGCGCGCGGGGGTTCAGCGCGGGTACTTGCGGTTCTCGTCGTTCTCGGTCTTCTCGCCGCGGGCGACGATGGCCGCGTAGGAGGCCCGTCCGCGGGAGCAGCGCCGCTGGCGCTGATTGCCCTGAGCAACTATCCGCCGCTCGCGTCCCCCGACCGCTGCTCGGCGGTGCGCTTGAGGTTCTCCAGCCATCCGCGAAGCGACCCGTCGAGCGCCCCCTGCAGGGTCTCGACTTGAGCCTCGACCGGTTCGCCCTCCCACGACTCTGCGGTTCGGACGAGTACGCCGTCGCCTTGGGGTTCGAGCGTCCAGACGTGGACGGCGACTATGCCCTGAGCCGGGCCGCCCCAGACGATCCGGCGGGGAGCATCTACCTCTTCGACCGTCGAGGTGATGTCCAAGCCAGCGGTCTGCCAGCGAAAGACAGACCCAACCTCAAGATGGCCCTCGGACTCCGCGCCGTCGACGTCCGGCTGCCAGGAGGGCCAATCGTCGACATTTGTCTGAATCTCCCAGATCGTCTCAATCGGTGCCCGGATCACGATCTCGTCCCGGGTGATGACGGGCGCATCCTCGTTGATATCCATGCCTTCTCCTCGGCCGCGTTTCGCGACCATGTGTACCGCTTTCCGTGCGATGGAGCCGTCGGTGTTCGCGTGCCGCTCGCGCGAGTTGCGGAAGCGCCTTAGGCGTCGCGCGAGGCCCCTGCCAATCGTAGTTCTGTCGAAGAATCGGTCGGCGGCAGCCAGCCGAACGACAAGCGTCCCGGAGTTGTCAATGAGCGGGCGTTCCTCGACCTCCCCGGCGGATGATCACTGTTCCGGCTGGCGACCTTCAGCGGTCGCGTGTGACGCGTTCAAGTACCCGGGCTGCGAACGGCATGTGCGGAGTGCGCCATACGTGTCGCTGCTCGAAGGGCCAGGCGTAGATCGGGTTGCCGTCGCGAACCAGCTCGAGCAGGCGTGGTTCGCTGAGCTCCTCGGCGGACCACTCATACAGGCGTTGCAGCCGCGGCACTATCACCGTGTAGTCGAGCATCCGGCCAAGACGCTGCTCGTCGGCGATATAGCGTTCAACGTCGAGCGCGAGCGGATAGCGGTCTGGCAGCACGCGGCGGAGTGAGAGGAAGACGCCGGCCATCCCGAGCCGGGGGTCGCCGAACAGGTGGCCGAGCGGAGCGGACCGTCCGAGCGCCAGGCGCGGCGCCGCGGCGAGTGCGTGGGCATACAGCACACGTGCGAGCGCGACGTTCATGAAGAAGCGCTCCGGTGCGCCCTCTGCTTCGGCGAGGTTCCGGTGCTCCAGGTATCCGGCCACGATGCTCGCGTTGTGCGCTCGGTACCAGTTGCGCCCCGTCGGTCTCGCGCTGAACTCCAGCCAGAGCCGCACGGCCTGCGACGAGGGATCGCCGGCCAACCCACCGAGGAGCGCGACCGTTTCGCACCCGTCCCGCAGCAGTCGCTCGTTGACCGCCCGCCACCACACGCTGCCGGGCGGCGACGCGTCGAGCGGATTGAGCAGCCCGCGGCGCGCCTGCCAGCGCATGAACGACAACGCCGCCCGTCGGAACGGAAGGTGTCGCGGTGCGCGGCCCGTCGGCCCGTGGAACAAGCGCGCCATCAATGCAAGGCGCGCCGCCGGATCGTCGCGAACGGCCGTGACCTGCTCCTCAACCGAGGCGAGAGCGCCTGTGTGATGGCTCACCGCCCACTAGTGATAGCCATTCGCCGAACACACGCGCGACGGCTTCAACGGCTACGGCCGCTTCGTCCTCGAGCTCGAAGGAGAGCCGGCCAGGCGCGCGCCGCGGCGGGAGCCGCGGCGCGCACCCTGGGCTACCGCTCGAACACCTGCAGCTCGGCGGCGCGCACGTTGAGCGCCTGCGGGCTGTTGGTCGTGCAGTTGGTCCCAGCGCGCGGATCCTGGTCCTGCTCGCCGGCGTAATCCGGCGCGCCAGTGCACTGGTTGGCGACCACGCGCAGGCGCACGTGAGTGGCTGGCGTACGTGGCACGTCGAACGAGCGCATGACCAGGTCCGGCGCCCGCGGCCGCGGCGCTATCGACGGGAACGCGTCGGGTGCGCTCGTGAACACCAGCGCGAAGTCCGCGTCGCTGCAGACGCCGTCGGAGCCTGCGTCACAGGCGAGGATCTGGAAGCTCCGCAGCGCCGAGAAGCGGCTTTGGGGCGGATTCAGGAGCGCGCTCACCTGCACGCGATCGACCTGGATCGGCGGGCCGCTCTCCGCCAGCTGGACGGTCACCTGCCGGCCCGCCACCGGCGCCCCGAGCGACTCCCATTGCGTGGACTCGGTGTCGTCGATCAGGCGCGCGTGGCCGGCGCCGTCGCCGGTGGCGATCGCGCCGCGCGCCGCGGACGCGAGGTTGGCCGCCAGCGCCGGCGACAACGTGATCGTCTGCCCCGCCGCCACGTCGATCGGGAGCCGCTGCGTGCCGAACCCGTTGGCCCGGATCAGGAGCTCGTAGTTGCCGGGGACGAGCTCCACACTCGAGCCCAGCGC